>NZ_JANKZG010000010.1 GCF_027568475.1 Acinetobacter sp. HY1485
TTGTGCTGGCGACCATAGCAAGAGTGAACCACCTGATCCCTTCCCGAACTCAGAAGTGAAACCTCTTTGCGCTGATGGTAGTGTGGGGTTACCCATGTGAGAGTAAGTCATCGCCAGCTCATTATTCTAAAGCCCCTCAATGAGGGGCTTTTTTTATGACTGTAATTTAAATAATGCTTTTAGAATAAAGACTCGTATGATATATAAAATATAAGAAAAACTTGGTGTTATACAAGGAGCTGTAAATGAAACTGTCTGTAGGATTAAAGTTATCTAATTCACTATCTTTAACTCCTCAATTACAGCAGGCGATTCGTTTATTGCAATTATCTAATTTGGAGTTACAAGAAGAAATTTCTCTTCAGTTAGAAAGTAATCCTCTATTGGAAAAAATAGAAGAGCATACAGAGCAACTAGTTGTAACTAAGAATGAGCAATTAGAACCTTTAAAAAATATTGAAGAAATTCCTAATGATTTAACTGTTGATGCTAAATGGGATGATATTTATGTATCGCACAGTTCGGGTCAAACTGATGAAAACTATGAAATTGAGCGTAGTTATAGAAAAACATTAAAATCTATTTTATTAGAACAAATAAATTTACTTAAATTTTCTAAAGTAGACCAATTAATTAGTCATCTTATTATTGATGAATTAGATGAAAAAGGTTTTTTACCAGTTAACATTTCTGAAATTACTGCTTCTGCGAATTTATTTTTAGAAGATTTAAATATAGAGGTTGAAAATAGTGAGGTCTTAGTCGTTATCAAACATATTCAGAATTTAGAGCCATTTGGAGTGGCATCTAAGGGGTTGGTTGAGTATTTACAGTTACAAATCGTTCGTATAAAACATATCTCCTCAAAAGAATATGCTTTGAAAATATTAGAGCAATATCATTATTTATTATCTAATGATATCTCTAAACTCATAAAAAAGGCACAAATGACTATGGATGAATTTAATCAAGGGTTAGAGTTAATCAGGACTTTGAAACCTTATCCAAGTTTAGGCCTAAATGTGGAGTATGACGATTACCAAATACCTGATGTCGTAGTGAAAAAGAATAATAACAAATGGCAAATTGAGCTGAACTCTGACGTTGTTCCCAAGTTAAGGGTAGATCCTTACTATTCAGGACTCATTAAACGTGCAGATTCGAGTGCGGATAATCAGTATCTAAAGTCTCATATGATTGAGGCAAAAAACTTTATCAAAAGTATTGATGAACGCCACAAAACATTACTTAAAGTAACAGCATGCATTGTGAAATATCAGCAGGAATTTTTAGAAAAGGGAGCCGAATTTATGAAACCCTTGATTCTAAGAGATATTGCCGAAGAAGTAGATTTACATGAGTCTACAATTTCACGGGTAACAACAAATAAATACTTATTAACGCCTAAAGGATTGTTTGAACTTAAATATTTTTTCTCAAGCCACGTAGGTACTTCAGTTGGTGGAGAGTGCTCTTCTACAGCAATTCGTGCCAAAATCAAAAAAATGATTGCAGCAGAAAATCCTAAAAAACCGCTTTCAGATAATGTAATTTCGAATCAATTAAAACAAGACGGTATAGAGGTAGCACGTCGAACTGTTGCAAAGTATAGAGAGTCTCTACATATTCCATCTTCATCTGAACGTAAGATTCTTATTTAAATCAGACTTTTTTAACAAATTTAAATGAAGTCTAATGAATTATTTTTTTGAGATATAGTAAAATAGACCACTTTTATATCGTAGGTCTAAGCGAGGTTTTTTTAATGAACAGTGAACAACTTACAGAAGTTTTAAAAACAGCTTTTCCTGAGGCTGAAGTTGTTGTAAGTGGACAAGCCGGAAAGTTTGACCTACGTATTGTTGATGATAAATTTGAAGGTAAACGTACAGTAGGTCGTCAACAACTTGTATATGCTCCTTTAAATGAATACATTGCAAGTGGTGCAGTACATGCTGTAACAATCAGAGCAATGACAAAAGAAGAATGGCGTAAAGCAAGCCTATTCGGAGCATAAGGTTTAGATGGATAAGTTTTTAATACAAGGTGGACGTACGCTAAACGGTGAAGTACGTATTTCAGGTGCAAAAAATGCAGCATTACCACTATTAGCCGCTACAATTTTAGCGGATTCACCTATTCAAATTACAAATGTGCCCAATTTAAAAGATGTAAATACTTTGGTACAACTGATTGCAGGACTAGGCGTAACCATTTCTTACAAAGGGGATACCGTAAGTGCTGATACATCTACATTAGACAATCAGTTTGCGCCTTACGAACTTGTAAAAACAATGCGTGCCTCTATTTTGGTTTTAGGTCCATTACTTGCACGTTACGGTGAAGCTAAAGTGTCTTTACCCGGTGGATGTGCCATTGGTTCTCGTCCTGTAGATCAGCATTTAAAAGCGTTAGAAGCACTTGGGGCAACCATTAGTGTGGAAAATGGTTATGTACATGCACATATAGATGGTCGTTTAAAAGGTGGTGAAGTTGTTTTTGATATGGTGACTGTTGGTGGGACAGAAAACATATTAATGGCAGCAGCATTGGCTGATGGTGTAACGGTTATTCGTAATGCTGCACGCGAGCCAGAAATTACCGATCTTGCACAAATGCTTATCAAAATGGGTGCAAAAATTGAAGGTCTTGATACTGATACCCTTACAGTAACAGGTGTTGAGAGTTTACATGGCTGTGAATATGCAGTTGTTGCAGACCGTATTGAAACAGGTTCATACCTTGCTGCTGCGGCAATGACAGGTGGACGAGTTAAAACAACGCATACTGACCCAACATTACTTGAAGCTGTTCTTGAAAAATTTGAAGAAATGGGTGCAGAAGTAACCCGTGGTGATGATTGGATTGAGCTTGATATGCAAGGTAAGCGTCCTAAAGCAGTAAGTTTTAGAACATTGCCACATCCCGATTTCCCAACAGATATGCAAGCACAAATTATGGCGGTAAACGCGATTGGACGTGGTTTTGCAACGATTTCGGAAACAATTTTTGAGAATCGCTTTATGCACGTGCCTGAGTTATCTCGTATGGGTGCAAACATTCAAGTAGAAGGAAATGATGCTGTTGTAACAGGTGTAGAGCAACTTTCTGCTGCACCTGTGATGGCAACTGATTTACGTGCTTCTTTTTCGTTAGTGTTGGCTGCACTTGCTGCTCAAGGCGAAACATTGGTTGATCGTATTTATCATATTGACCGTGGTTATGAAAATGTAGAAGCGAAGCTCCAAGGGTTAGGGGCAATTATTAAGCGAGTAAGTGAGTAAAAAATGAATGAGTTAAGAAACGATGATCCAAATTTTTATGTAATGGGTAATTTTGATCATGGTTTGACTTTGGCATTAAGTAAGGGGCGTATTTTAAAAGATACGTTACCTTTACTTGAAACTGCGGGCATTAATTTACTCGAAGATCCTGATAAATCACGTAAACTTATTTTTCCAACAACACATAAATTGGTGCGGATTTTAATTTTACGTGCATCTGATGTGCCAACTTATGTAGAAAATGGGGCGGCAGATTTAGGTGTGGCAGGTAAAGATGTATTAATGGAGCATGGTGCTCAAAATGTGTATGAACCGTTAGACTTAAAAATTGCAAACTGTCGCTTAATGACTGCTGCAAAAGTAGGCATGGTTCGTCCAAAAGGTCGCCTAAAAATCGCAACGAAATATGTCAACTTAACTCGTGAGTACTATGCAAGTTTAGGTGAGCAAGTAGATGTAATTAAGTTGTATGGCTCAATGGAGCTTGCGCCGCTTGTTGGTTTAGGCGATTACATTGTGGATGTGGTGGACACAGGCAATACACTGCGTGCAAATGGGCTAGAACCATTAGAAGAAATTTGCCAAGTTTCTTCACGCTTAATTGTAAATAAAGCAAGTTTTAAACGTAAGCAAGCTGTACTCAATCCTATTCTTTCTCAGTTAGAACAAGCTGTTAAAGATCGTCAAGCATAAAATTCTTACCCACAAGCACCTTAAAACAGGTTAAACTCAAAGTTCATTTTGTTAAAACTTGTGGGTAAATTGATGCGACGTTTATCGACTAAAGACCAAGATTTTAAACAGGTCTTTGCGGATTTATTAGCCTTTGAAACAGTAAACGATCCAAAACTTCTCCAAACTGTAGAGCAAATTATTCATGATGTACGCCAACATGGTGATGCACATGTACTGAAACTCACACAACAGTTTGACCGACATCCCGCGCATCAATTTTCAGAATTAGAACTTACTCAAGAACAACTAAAAACAGCTTTTGACGGCTTAAAACCTCAAGTTCGTGAAGCATTAGAACTTGCGGCTCATCGTATTCGTTCTTTTCATCAAGCACAAAAACAAGACGGTTGGACGTATACGGATGATCTAGGGAATACACTTGGTCAAAAAGTGACACCGCTTGATCGTGTAGGGATTTATGTTCCCGGTGGTTTGGCATCGTATCCATCTTCTGTATTAATGAATGCCATTCCTGCCCATGTCGCAGGCGTAGGCGAAATTATCATGGTTGTGCCTGCACCCGAAGGTCAGCTAAATCCTCTTGTACTGGCAGCAGCATATTTGGCAGGTGTGAGCCGTGTATTTACAATTGGTGGCGCACAAGCCGTTGCTGCGTTGGCATATGGTACTCAAACAATTCCAAAAGTGGACAAAATTACAGGTCCAGGAAATCGATTTGTTGCGGCAGCTAAACGTGCGGTATTTGGGCAGTGTGGTATTGATATGATTGCAGGACCATCTGAAATTTTGGTATATGCAGAAGGTCAAAACAACGCAAAATGGATTGCGATGGATGTATTGTCGCAAGCTGAGCATGACACAGTTGCGCAAGCCATTTTAATTACACCTGATGCAGATTTTTTAAATGAAGTAGCCGATGCAATTGAAGAACATTTAGCGAATTTACCAAAAGCTGAGATTGCACGAACATCTATTCACAACCGTGGTGCATTGGTATTAGTGAAAGATCGAGCAGAAGCAGTAGCGTTAATTAACCAAGTTGCCCCTGAGCATTTACAGCTTTGTGTCGATGATCCGCAAACAATGGCAGAAGATATCCGCCATGCGGGTGCAATTTTTATGGGTCGTTATACACCTGAAGCCATTGGCGATTATTGTGCAGGTCCTAACCATGTTCTGCCAACCTCAGGTACTGCACGTTTTTCTTCGCCATTGGGTGTGTATGATTTTCAAAAGCGCTCAAGTTTAATTTTTTGTACGGAACAAGGCGTTAAACCGCTTGCTCAAGCAGCAGATATTTTAGCGCAAGAAGAAGATTTAGATGCGCATGCACGTTCTGTACGCTACCGTTCTTAAGAGGGTAATATGAAAAAGTTTTGGAGCCCCATGGTTCGGGAGTTAGAGCCATATACACCAGGTGAGCAACCTAAAGTACAAAATTTGGTAAAACTAAACACCAATGAAAATCCATATCCGCCATCGCCAAAAGTGGTGAATGCTGTTGAGCAAGTATTGCAACATCAAGCAGATGCGTTACGTTTGTATCCAGACCCTGATGCATCTGTATTAAAGCAGGCAATTGCGAAACAACAGCAAGTTGATGTTTCGCATGTGTTTGTGGGTAACGGGTCAGATGAGGTTTTGGCACATATTTTTAAAGCATTTTTTATTCAAGATGCACCTATTTTATCGCCTGATATTTCGTATAGTTTTTACCCTGTGTATAGCCAATTTTTTGAAATAAAAACACAAAAGATTGCACTCAATGAAAATTTTGAAATTGAACCACAAGATTATGCTGTACCAAATGGTGGGGTGATTATTGCCAACCCGAATGCACCAACGAGTATTGCATTATCGCTTGATAAAATTGAAGAAATTTTGAAGCTAAACCCTGATCGTATAGTGGTGATTGATGAAGCTTATGTAGATTTTGGTGCAGAATCTGCTGTGAGCTTAGTGAGTCGTTACGAAAATCTTGTGGTGTGTCAAACAACTTCAAAATCGCGTTCTTTGGCAGGCTTACGTGTTGGTTTTGCAATTGCACAACCGCATTTAATTGAAGCCCTAGAAACGGTGAAAAATAGCTTTAACTCTTATCCGCTTGATCGTTTTGCCATTGCAGCAGCAGTCGCTTCATTTGAAGATGAAGCGTATTTTAAAGCACAGTGCGAAAAAGTCATTGCTAGCCGTGAGAAATTGGTTAAGCAATTACAAGAGATTGGATTTAATGTATTACCGTCTAAAGCTAACTTTATTTTTGTAACCCATCCACAGCGTGATGCAGGCGACCTTGCTCAGAAATTACGCGATGTTGGAATTATTGTCCGTTACTTTAATAAGCCAAGAATTAATCAATTTTTGCGTATTACGATTGGAACAGATGAACAAAACCAAGCATTAGTCGATTTTTTGCGGAAATAAAATCATGACAGTATCTACAATTTGTTTGAACATGATTGTTAAAAATGAAGCAAATATTATTGTAGATACTTTAGATAATATCTGTAAGCATATTGCGATTGATACAGTGGTGATTTGTGATACAGGTTCTACGGATAATACGGTAGAAATAGTTGAAGCATACTTAAAAACACATCAGATTAAAGGTATTGTACATCATCATCAATGGCAAAATTTTGAAGTGAACCGTAACTTAGCATTACAAGCGTGTGAGGGGTTATCTGATTATATTTTAGTTTTTGATGCTGATGACCGCTTTTATGGTGATGTGCCACAAATTTTTGAGCATGATATTTATGCGCTTAAATTTAGAAGTGCAACCCGAGATTTTTATTACACCCGAAAAATTTTGTTTAAAAATAAAAATATTGTGAAATGGATTGGTGTACTACATGAAAGTATTGTGAATACTCAGCCTAATTTGAGTGAGTGTGAACTTGCAGGCGATTATTACATTCAAACAGGACATTTTGGCGCAAGAAATCAAGAGCTAAATAAATACTTAAAAGATGCACAGACGCTACAACAAGCGTTTGAGCAAGAGCATGAACCGTTAATGAAAGCACGTTATGCTTATTATTGTGCAACGTCTTACTATAGTCATGGTGATATTGACCAAGCAATTTTTTGGTTTGAACAGCGTTTGACATTACCAAGTTCCAATACTGAAGAAACATATTTAGCTTGTCGTTATCTAGGTGAAATTTACAAAAATAACAACCAATTAGAAAAAGCAGTATTTACATGGTTAAAAGGTGCAAGTACTGACTATGTTGAATGTTTATATGAATTAAGTTTGTTGTATACACAAATAGGTGATGCTACTTTAGCATTTGATTTTGCACTTTTGGCAAAACATAAAACACAGACATTTGAACCTAACATTTTAAATTACGGTGTGGATTATCAAATTTTTAGTTTAGGACAAAAACTCAACAAAATGCAAGCTGTTGAACAAGCATGGCAATGCCTGAAACAACAGCCCTTTTATTCCAAAGAACTGACAGACGCCTTAAACGCTTGGCGTGTTAATTGAATCAAGAATGGCTGAAATTTTATCAAAACATTCTTGATATTCTGCATCGCAATTTGACGCAATAGTAATACCACCACCTGCCCAAACACTCAGCTCGTTTTGATATTTTTGAATTGAACGAATGAGAATATTCCAACAACCTGTACCATCTAAATTAAAGTAACCCATAGACCCGCAATATGCACCTCTAGGTTGTTGTTCTAATTCTGAGATAATTTGCATT
Organism: Acinetobacter sp. HY1485; assembly: GCF_027568475.1. GTDB lineage: Bacteria > Pseudomonadota > Gammaproteobacteria > Pseudomonadales > Moraxellaceae > Acinetobacter. The sequence continues at coordinate 7,703 of NZ_JANKZG010000010.1, forward strand.
GCCCGAATTTTGGGTGCACCTGTAATAGAACCACCTGGTGAGGCATCTAACAGCATGTGCATTGGGTTGATGTGTGGTTTTAACGTGGCTTGTATTTCACTCACCATGTGGTGCACTTGTTCAAAACTTTCAATTTCAAACAGTTTGTTGGTTTTTACACTGCCTATTTGTGCATAAAGGCTTAAATCGTTACGCAACAAATCTACAATCATGACATTTTCTGCCTGATCTTTTATGGACTTAGCAAGTGTGTTTTTGGATTGTTCATCTTGTTGCGTGTTTGTATAACGTGGCATTGTGCCTTTGATAGGGCGTGTTTTAACAATGTGATTGGCTTGAAATTCAATAAATAGTTCAGGGGAACAGCTCAAAAGCTCAAAATCATTAATTTTGAGATAACCTGCATAAGGTGCATTGGTGAGTTGCCAAAGTTTGGCTGCTTGAGCAAGAAGCTGTCCGTTTGCTTTGCCTTTAAATTGTTGAGTAAGATTAATTTGGTAGCAATCGCCTGCTTTAATATAGTTTTGAACTTGATTAAATGCGTGTGTGTATTGGGTTTTTGTCCATGTTGGGGTGCAAGGCTCAATCAGTTCAAAATGAAGATCCGCTTTAGGTAATTGCGTAATTTTTTCTAAAATTTCTTGTCCATGTGGCTCATGGCTATAAAAGACCCACGTATTTTTTTCAAATTTTAAATAAGATAGGTAATACCCTAGATAGGTAGCAGGTTGGGCATGAGAGGGTGCATCAATAAATTGGTTAGCAGAATAATCATACCCAATAAAGCCAATCCAACCACCATTAAAACCTGTACCTGTTTTGGGTGTATCAGAAAAATTAAAATTAATTTGACCATCAAGCGAGTAGTGTTTTGGAAGAAAGCCAATCACAGGTTTGCCATGATCTTGCAAATAAACAAGCCCTTGTAAAGACTGTAAACGATAAAGTACTTGTGCAGGACAAGTTGGGAAATCGGACAGTATTTTTTTAAAGGGTAAAGACATAACTAAAACACACTATTGTTCAATCGTTTGTAAATGTAATGGAAATGAAAGTGTTTTACGATCATTAAAGTAGTGTTGTAGGGTAGATTTTACGCTAGGAAATGCAAGTTCATCCCATGGAATTTCATCTTCGCTAAAAAGTCGGCTTTCTAAGGTTTCAATGCCTGCACCAAATTTTCCATTTTCAAGTGTTCCTTTAAATACACTATAAATTTGCCCAATATGCGGTACATCGTACAAGCAGTATAACTGTTCTAAATTAACCACAGCTTCTGCTTCTTCTAAAGTTTCACGTTGTGCACCTTGTGCCATGGTTTCGCCAAGCTCCATATAGCCAGCAGGCAGTGTCCAATAACCGTAACGCGGTTCTATGGCACGTTTACACAGTAAGACTTTTTCTTGCCAAATCACTAAAGCACCACAGATGACTTTGGGGTTTTCGTAATGAATATAACCACATTGAGGACAGACTTGGCGTAATTTTGTATCATCTGTTGGGATTTCTTTTTTTGTTTTATGTCCGCATTGTAGGCAGTATGACATCTTAAAAACTCGTGAAAACAAGATGCTTTGAGAATAACAGATTTATAAGCGCAAATGACTAGCGTATGATAGCTTTTAGTTTGGAAAAGATGGTAGAGCAGGCATGAAATTGCTAGCACTTGAAACTGCTAATGAGCAGTGTTCGGTTTGTATTGTGGAAGATGGTACGGTGAAATTTAATGGGTTTAATGAACAACCGCGTGCACAAACACAAACCTTATTGCCCATGATTGAGCAAGGCTTACAGCAAACAGACTTGACACTTGAACAGTTAGATGTAATTGCATTTAGTCGTGGTCCAGGGTCTTTTAGTGGCGTACGTATTAATGCTGCAGTCACTCAAGCATTGGCATGGGCAAATGATATACCTGTTGCTCCTGTTTCAACATTACAGGCATTGGCACAAGCGGCATATCGTTTACATGGTTTAACCGCAGTGACTGCTGTTTTAGATGCACGTATGAAAGAAGTGTATATTGCAAGTTATGAGCTAGATCAAAATAAGATTATGCAGCCTGTATCAGAAGAAAAATTATTAGCTTACGATATAGCACAAAACGAAATTAAACATACATTAGTGGGTTCAGGTGCACCTCTTTTACAAAAAGATGCGTTGCTTACTGTGATAGCAGATGCACAAGACATAGCAACCATTGCACAAACAGCACCCACTGTAGAGGCATCTCACGCACTGCCTGTATATTTACGTGATAACGCTTGGAAAAAGATTTCAGAACAAGGCAAAGCATAAAATGGATTTAATACTGTTATTTAAAGCTGCAATTATGGGATTGGTCGAAGGGATTACCGAATTTCTACCGATCTCAAGTACAGGGCATTTAATTTTAACGGGGCAACTTCTTGATTTTTGGACACCCGAAAAACGAGATATGTTTTCGGTTGCCGTACAAATTGGGGCAATTGCAGCCGTTATTTATCAGTATTGGGGAAAATTGTGGGGTGCCTTGATTGGTGCGCTTACAGGAGACGTTCAAGGGCGCCGTTTGAGCATCAATTTAATTGTGGCAACTATTCCGATTATGTTAATTGGGTTAACTTTTGGTGAAACTGTAAAAGCCTACTTATTTAATGCTGTCACTGTTGCGTGTGCGCTTATTGTAGGTGGTTTTATTATTTTGTGGGCAGAACGCCGTCAACATCAAATTAAGAGCCAAGAAGTAGAAAACCTAACCTTTAAACAAGCTGTAATCATTGGTTTAATTCAATGTTTCGCTTTAGTTCCGGGCACATCACGTTCAGGTTCTACCATTATTGGGTCTTTGTTTTTGGGCGTGTCACGCAAAGCAGCAGCAGAATTTTCATTCTTTTTAGGTATTCCTGTACTAATGGGTGCAGGCTTACTTGACATGTATAAAATGCGCCATGATCTACACGTTGCAGATATGGAAATCTTAGGCGTGGGGATTATTGTTGCATTTGTATCTGCTTTAATTGTGATTCGTGCGTTAATTCGTTACGTTTCTAAACATGATTTTAGTATTTTTGCTTATTACCGTATTGTATTTGGCATTCTAATTTTACTGACATGGTACACAGGTTGGGTACAGTGGTAATGAAGTTATGGTATGAAACGCCGTATACCAAACAGGCACAGCAACTGAGTGAGCGTTTAGCTGAGCGTGGCGTACAAATAGATTTGCAATGTACAGACAAAATTAATGCAAAATTTTTACGTCTACATCCTGAGCTTGCCCTTATTGTAGATGGTGCAGGGGTGAGTCTGACTGCACAAGGCATGAAGATGCAGCCTGATTGGAAAGCCGAAACGGGGCGTTTAAAACGTGCATCGCTTAAATCTGAGATGCTTGCACGTGCTTGTCAGGCAAATGATAGCCCAACACTTATTGATGCAACGGCAGGCTTAGGGCATGACACCTTATTAATGGCAAAATTTGGCGCAAAAATTACCTTGGTTGAACGCCATCCTATTTTATATACCTTATTAGAAAGTGCATACCAACAAGCACAACAAGATACGTTTTTAGCCAATGTGGTACAAAATATAACATTGGTTTTTGCAGATTCAGCCGAATACTTACAGCAAGCTAGCGCTGTCGATGTGGTGTATTTAGACCCCATGTTTCCACAACGTGAAAAAACTGCACAAGTAAAGAAACAGATGCAACTATTGCACATGTTGCTACCTGAAGATGGTGAAATGGATTTAGGCGACCAACTTTTAGAACATGCAAAAAAAGTTGCACAAAGGGTCATTGTAAAACGCCCACGTTATGCGGTATTTTTAAATGATGAGCCACCACAACATCAATGGTTGGGTGATGCCTGCCGTTTTGATGGATACTTCCAATAACTATGATTGATTTAAAACCTTCCATTAATTTTGGGCACGATTTAAAAAATAATGAACTTGCAGGGCTGTGGTTACTGTTGGGCTCGCGCCGTTCGTTAAAAATTGTACATCCCTCTATTTTTCAGCTCCTGTTTTGGGGCGTTATGGCAGGTGCAGTCAATAGTTTATTTAGTTGGTTGGTGGCAGGGCAAGTAGGTACTTTTAATCCACAAGGCTTAATTAGTTACGCCGTTTGGCCATTTATTGCTTTGATTGTGGGCATTTTTCTTTCTCAACGAATGAATAATCCCCGTTTGATGCTAGTACCTGCATTGTTATGGTTGGTACTTGATACCAATATTATTTTAATTCAGTGCTTACTTCAGTATCTAGGCGATCAGGACTATCTCAATTTTTTACCCGATAGCATTTATAACGCTTTTCCCAATATTTTTGCAGGGTTATTTGTTTGGCAAAGTTTAGCGGTTATTTGGGTTTTTGCGCGTGAGCTAAAATGGCCATGGTGGGAGCGTGGGCTGATTATGCTTGCGACCATATTTACCTTGGTGGTTTGGCAACTGTCTATGAAATCTCAACCTATTTGGAAAGTAGATGACGTACAGCCCACTATTTCTGAAGATGCACTATACGCCCAAGGTAATTTACTGAACCAAGCATTAGAAAAAATTCAGTTTGGTGATTTTGCGCAAACTCATTGGTATTTTTTAGGCGTTGCAGGCGATAGTTACGACTCTGTGTTTAGTTCAGAGGTTCAACGAATACGCTCGCAGTTTGATACACGTTTTGGCACATTTGGGCGTTCTATTGGTTTGGTGAATGATCCTGACACACGTACGACATTGCCGATTGCGTCAGAAACCAGTATTGAAATGGCGCTTAATCGTATTGGGCAACAAATGAATAAAGACACTGATGTGTTGTTTATGTATATGACATCGCATGGTGAAAAAGAACATTTTGAACTTGAAAATGCGCCGATTGATTTAAAACAAGTTGATCCAAAATGGTTGCGTGGTGCACTTGATAAAGCAGGTATTAAGTGGCGCGTTATTGTCATTTCGGCATGTTATTCGGGCAGTTTTATTCCCGCTTTACAGTCAGATAACACACTAGTCATTACAGCATCGGCTTCTGATCGTTCATCTTTTGGATGTAATAATGAATCAGACTATACCTATTTTGGACGTGCGTTTTTTGATCAGGCAATGCGAGAAAAGACATCGCTTAAAGATGCTTTTGTGACGGCTCAAGCGACCGTATCGCAGTGGGAAAATGCCCAAGGTTTTGAGCCTTCCGAACCACAATGGTCACTTGGAAAAAATATGGAAATTATGTTGCCTCAGTTAGAAAAGCATTTATTTCCATCACCCCTTAAGACGGATGATGCCAAGTCACCGTAAACTCTTGTTGTGCCATACGGTTTAAATGATCAATGACCACTTGCTCTAAACGATCGTGGTTTTCATCATCGCTCTTAATGCTAACATCAAGTGTTTCTGGTTGTGGAATCAGCGTAATAACGGCTGTTGGCATAATAATTTTAAAATCTTGTTCGGTTTCAAGTACTTCAAATTTATGCTTCCAATGATTGAACAAGCGTTTTGCAATACGGCGACCTTCTAATGTTTGAATTTGAGTCGTACTTTTCATTGTGATCTCCTATGTAGGAACTTTATCTTAACAAACAATATTTAAGAAAAAAGGCAGGTTGTGTAATATACTTTTAAATTTAAAGAGATGTTCCCCATGTCTAAGCCATATCTAATAGCACCTTCAATTTTATCTGCTGACTTTGCACGTTTAGGTGAAGATGTAGAAAAAGTATTAGAAGCAGGTGCAGATGTTGTACATTTTGATGTGATGGATAACCATTATGTACCTAACTTAACCTTTGGTGCAGGTGTCTGTAAAGCACTCAAAAATTATGGCATTAAAGCGCCTATTGATGTGCATTTAATGGTATCGCCTGTAGATCGTATTATTGGTGACTTTTTAGATGCAGGTGCCGATATTATTACGTTCCATCCTGAAGCATCAGAACATATCGACCGTTCTTTGCAACTGATTAAAGCAGGTGGTGCAAAAGCAGGCTTGGTTTTTAATCCTGCAACGCCGTTACACTATTTAGATTATGTGTTGGACAAAGTAGATCAAGTTTTATTGATGAGTGTAAACCCTGGCTTTGGTGGGCAAAAATTTATTCCAATGACATTAGAAAAATTACGCCAAGCACGCAAAATTATTGATGCAAGTGGTCGTGATATTCGCTTAGAAGTTGATGGTGGGGTAACGCCTGCCAATATTCGTGAAATTGCAGAAGCGGGTGCAGATATGTTTGTGGCAGGATCAGCAATTTTTGGTAAGCCTGACTATAAAAAAGCCATTGATGAGATGCGTCAAGAGCTTGCACAAGTATGATATTTATTATTGGTGTTTTAGTTGTTTGTGCAATTTTAGGTTTTTTATTAACGCGTAAAAAACCTGAAATACGCCCTCAGCCTTCAAAGGCGCATGTTCAAGGCAAACAAGGCGAACAGATTGTTCAGCAACATTACTGCGACCATTTTTGCCAAAAATCAACGGTACTATTAAATGATTGTACTTTTGTTATCCATGATGGGCATACCACCCAAATAGATCACATTTTGGTCAGTCCATTTGGCGTGTTTGTAATTGAAACCAAAAACTATCAAGGGTGGATTTTTGGTTCAGAACGTCAAAAACAATGGACAGTGTGTCTTGGCTCTAAAAAATTTCAGTTTCAAAATCCATTACATCAAAACTACTTACATTTAAAAACGCTTGTTGAGTTGTTTGAAAGTGAAGTTGAAGAACAGCATTTTCATTCTGTTGTGGTGTTTGTTGGAAAAAGTGAATTTAAAACAGATATGCCTGCCAATGTTTGCCAAGGTGAGCATTGGGTACATCATATTAAAAATTTTAAAAAGCCAATTTTATCTGCACAGCAAGTTCAATCTATCGTTAAAAAGCTTGAAGCCAATGCACTTAAAAAAGGCTTTGAAACAGACTGCCAACATATTGAGAATCTAAAGAAACGCCACGCAGCTTAAAAGCGTTTTGGTATTTTTTGCCCGCCTGCTACAGGAGACTCTGCCTGTTGTAATACGCCAAATAACCATGTTTCGGCATGGTTAACGGCTTGCTGAACCGTATCGCCTTGCGCTAAACGTCCTGCAATAAAACTTGCTAAAGAACATCCTGATCCGTGGTATTCACCTTCTAAACGCGCACATGTTGTTTCTGAGACTAAGTCATTATTGATATACAAGGCATTACGAATATAATCGGGTGTTTCTTCATGTCCGCCTTTTACTAAAACTGCTTTTGCACCAAGTTTAAATAGTGCTTCGGTTGCTTCATCAATATCCTGTATACCTGTGAGTGCACGTAATTCTACTGTATTTGGTGTAATCAATGTCGCAAGGGGAATAAGTTGCTGAAATGCTTTTACAAGTGTTGCTTGGTCGCCCAATGAGCCACCACTATTGGCGACCAATACAGGGTCTAACACATAAGCATAATTTGGATGTAGGATTAAAAATTCTGCTAATGCTGTAATGTTATCTGTTGTGCCTAACATACCCGATTTAACACAGCGAATAGGCAAATCGTGAACAACAGCATTAGCTTGAGCAAGTAATAGTTCTTTAGAGGTTGCTTCAAAGCCAAACACTTGTTGTGAGTTTTGAATAGTTAAAGCTGTACAAGCAATTGCTGCATGGGCACCACTTTGTCCAATTGCTTCAATATCTGCTTGCAAGCCTGCACCACCTGATGGGTCTAATCCTGAAAAACAAAGCACGGTAGGACGCACGATGCCGTATCCTTAAAAGTAAAATTTAAGTTAGTATAGGCAAGTTTTATGAACTTTCCGAGTCAGATTGTGCAAAATATTTTAATTGATTTAGATGGAACACTTACAGATCCTAAAGTGGGAATTCATAGCTGTATTCGTTATGCGATGGAAAAGTTAAATCAGACCTTAGATAAAAACATTGATCTTGATTGGACAATTGGTCCACCTTTAAAAGATTCTTTTATACAATTATTGGGCTCGGATAAACATGCCGATCAAGCACTTGAATTATATCGTGAGCGTTTTGCCCCGATAGGATTATTTGAAAATACAGTTTATCCTCACGTAAACACGACATTACAAACACTTGTAGAACGTGGGTATCGTTTGTATTTAGCAACGGCTAAGCCCCACGTTTACGCAAAAAAGATTTTGACGCATTTTGGTTTGAGTGAATACTTTACGCAAATTTATGGCAGTGAACTGACAGGGGAGCGTACCAATAAGGGTGAGTTGATTGCTTATATACTTGAGCAAGAGCAACTCAATCCCAAAACCTGTGTCATGGTGGGAGACCGTAAATACGATATTTTAGGTGCACAACAAAATGGTGTTGCAACCGTTGCTGTTACATATGGTTATGGCACAGCAGAAGAAATTGAAAATGCAGATGTGCAAATTCACTCTTTTGATGATTTATTAAATTTAAGTTCACTGAGTAACACACCAAATACAACTAAAACTGCACCAACGAGTGCATAAGGGGACATATGTTCACCTGCCATACGTCCAAAGATACCTGCCCAAACAGGCTCACCTGTATAAATGACAGTTGCTTTGGCAGGTTCGACATAACGCTGTGCCCAATTCATCGTAAACTGAATTAAAGCACTTGCAATTCCAATCCCAATAACAATTGCAACCAATGTCCAAGAAAATTCAGGAATTGAATGTTCGCCTAAAAAAGGCATTGTGATAAAAGAAAAAATAGATGCTGCAATAAGCTGTATAACCGTAACCCGTTGCGTATTTACTTTATTGGCAAATAAGCTGATGAGAATAATTTCCACAGCAATGGCAACGGCACTAATCAAAGTGAAAATCTGCCCTGTACTAAATTCAATATTAAGCGTGTGATTACCTGTTAACAGAACCAAGCCAATAAATGCTACAAAAATACCGAGCCATGTCATCACTTTTGGAAATTTTTTAAAGAAAATCCATTGTAAAACAGGAACAAGCGGTACATATAGCGCTGTTAAAAATGCAGATTCACTACTTAAAACACTTTGTAATCCAATAGTTTGAGCACCATAACCAATCGTAATCATACTGCCAATACAAATGCCTGCAATAAGGTCTTTTAGGGTAGTATGTTTTAAAATTTTGAAAGAAAAAAATAAAATTGCTAACGTTGCTGCTGCAAAACGACAGCCTACAAAAAACATAGGGCTACTCATCGTAAGTGCATACTGAACTGTTAAAAATGTACCACCCCAAATAAGGGTGATAAAAATAAGTGCCATTTCTGGGAAATATTTATTTTTGTAGATCATAAAAAAACCTGTAGAATTTGTCACGATGTGCAGTATATTGCACAAAGTAATTTTTGTCAGGTAGTTTTATGTCAGTCGATCAAACTTTAAAACTGATTAGTGAAAATGTTAAATATTATCGCCATTTAAAAAATATGAGTCAGCAACAACTAGCAGATGCTGCACAAATGAGTCGCCGTATGTTGGCTGCATTAGAGAATAATAATGCCAATATTAGTTTGACGAAATTGGATATGTTGGCTCAAGCTTTAGATATTAAATTTTCAGATTTAATAGAAAACCGCGAAATGATTGTATGGCAAAAACAAGACAGTAAAGGGATTTTTTTAGGGGCTGCGCCTGCTCAAAAAGAAGCAGAATTATGGCTATGGACGCTTATGCCCGATGAAAAATACAATGCTGATGCCGACCCCAAAGGATATTCAGAAATTATTTATATCATTGAGGGTGAATTAAATATTACTCAAAATCAGCAAATGATGACGCTAAAACAAGGTGAAACCAAAATTATAACCACAACACAGGATTATACTTATGCTAATAAAACGAGCCATGAAGTCAGGTTTATTCGTAATGTGGTGTATTAAAAAAGCCCCAATTAAAATTGAGGCTTTACGACAACTAAAATGATCACTGCTAATAAAATAAGTGTTGGAAATTCGTTATATACACGCCAAAACTTATGTGATTTATAGTGAGCATTTTCAATGAGTTTTTTACGGTAATAGCCAGTTAAAAAATGATAAATAACTAAAATACCAACTAATGCAACTTTGAGATAAAACCAAATTGCGTCATGATAATGCTGTGTTGCATCGCCTAAATCGACCAAGAAATGTGCTGTAACGAGTGTTGCCACCATTGATGGACACATAATGCCACGATACAGCTTACGTTCCATTACTTGAAAGCGTTGATGACTAATCTCATCATCGCTCATAGAATGATAAATATATAATCTTGGTAAATAAAATAAGGCGGCAAACCAACATACCACTGCAATAATATGAAATGCTTTTACCCACAAAAATGCATCAGACATTCATTAGTTATCCCATTTTTTGAACACTAAACATGCGTTTACACCACCAAAACCAAAGCTATTGCTCATCACGGTATTCACTTGTGCATCACGCTTTTCAAGAACGATATCGTAACCTGCTGTACCTTCGTCAAGCTCTGTTACATTAATGTTTGGTGCAATAAAATTATTTTGCATCATAAGTACAGAATAAATTGCTTCTTGTACGCCTGTTGCACCTAAGCTGTGACCTGTCATTGATTTTGTAGAACTTACAGGAGGTACATTGCCTTCACCAAATGCACGTTGCATTGCTTGAAGTTCAACAATATCACCTGCAGGTGTTGATGTACCATGTGCATTGACATAGTCAATTTTATCTACGCCGTGTTGTTTTGCTTCATCAAGTACCATACGGATACAACGTGTTGCACCTTCACCGCTTGGTGCAACCATATCTGCACCATCACTGTTTGCAGCATAGCCTACAATTTCTGCAATAATATTTGCACCACGTGCTTGGGCATGTTCTAAAGATTCTAATACTAAACAACCACCACCACCTGCAATCACAAAACCTGCACGATCTTTAGAGTATGGACGAGATGCCGTTTCAGGAGAATCATTAAATTTATTACTCATTGCACCCATCGCATCAAATAATAAACTTTGTGACCAATGATCTTCTTCGCCACCTGCAGCAAGCATTAAATCTTGTTTGCCTAATTGAATCAGGTTGTATGCATAGCCAATTGCATCTGCAGACGTTGCACAAGCACTTGCAATAGAATGTGCGACACCTTGCAATTTAAATGCTGTACCAATGTTAGCAGTCACTGTATTCGTCATGTTACGTGGTACAAAGAAAGGACCTACTTTACGTGCGCCTTTGGTTTCTAAAATTTCATTCATTTCTACAACAGATGCTGTAGAACCACCACCAGAACCACCTGCAATACCGTAACGTGGGTTATTACCCAAATCGGCAACTTCAAGACCTGCTTGCTTAACTGCATCTAGCGCAGAATTATAAGCATACATGGCACATACGCCCATAAAGCGTTTTAATTTACGATCAATATGATCAAATTCTTCTTTTGCATGACCACTTACATGACTTTTAAAGTTTAAGTCTGCATATTTTTGATTAAACGTTGTACCAGAAATACCATTTTGTAAAGAATGCGTTACTTCTTCAAGTGAGTTACCAATACATGAGTTAATACCCATACCTGTGATGACAACACGTTTCATCTTTATATCCTTTAATTTTGGGCATGAAAATTACCCCAATAATAGCAGAAAGCTTTTTTAAATCTTATGGCAAATCTTATGCCTATTTGGTTTTTATTTGAAAATATACAAAAGATACATAATAAAGTTGAGATCATCCTTGCAAGGTTCTAGTATTTATCAATAAGTTAAAGAAAAATAATGAGGAGGTGTTTATGCCAAATCAAGTCAATGATGAAGCTAAAAGTCAGTCAAATACAATAGGTAGAGTGGCTAAAAAGCTCAACGATTTAGGTACGCAAAAGGTGAGTCCAATGCATTTTGATCAGCAAAAAGATGTGGTAGATACACAAACACCTAAAGCTATACAGCCAAATCCACAAACCTTAATGCGCCAATATATGCCTAATATGTTAGGTAAGCATTATGGACGAATTAGCCAAGTGGCAACTTTTATTTCGCCCACGGCAATGGATCGAGTATCAGACTATGTGTTTGATAAGCTGAATGACTTTTCAGAAAAACTGAGTAGTACAGATGCGGTTTTGGCACAAGCGGGCGTTAAATCTTTAGATAAATTAACGCAAGATGTTGCACGTTCTGAACGAATCAGCCAAGCACTGATAGAACAAAACAAAATTATGGCAACAGTGCAGGGCGGTGTTTCAGGCTTAATGGGTGTCATTGGTTCGGGCGTGGATATTCCAATGTCCATCTTTTTTGCACTTAAAACAGTGTATCAAACAGGGCGTGCCTATGGGTTTGTTTTAGATGAGCAAACACAAGATATTGTGCAATATGTGTTTAAACAAATTCCATTAGAAGATATTGCTCAAAAACAAAGTTTATTACTTGCAATACGCTCTCTTTCAACAGGATTACAAACACACGATATTGATAAGCTACAAAGTATGGTGGGGTCAAATAATGACTTTACTTGGATGAAAAAGTTTTTTAACTCAGAAGAACACAGCAGTTGGTTAAAACATTTACCTGATTTATCATCATTTGCTAAATTAACGCCTTTAGTGGCGGCAGGGGTGAGTGCAACTTATAGTTACAAATTTATTGAACAAGCAGGACAAACGGCTCAAGCAGTTTTTTCAACAGCTCGTCACTATTTAATCGAACACCCTGAGGTAAATTTGTCGCCTTTAGAGGCGTATCAACACGCAACTGCAACAAAACCTTTACTCACAGATTAGATTTGCGATATTGACCGCATATCAGTTTTTGCATACAATTACGTACCCTCAAAAAGTGCTTATTTTTTGGGTCAGTAATTAACGGGAGAATTGCCAAATGGCAACAACGAATCAGTTGATCCGTAAGGGTCGTACAACTTTGATTGAAAAATCAAAAGTTCCTGCGTTGAAGGCTTGTCCACAACGCCGTGGTGTGTGTACACGTGTTTACACTACTACACCTAAAAAACCTAACTCAGCAATGCGTAAGGTTTGCCGTGTTCGCTTAACTTCTGGTTTTGAAGTTTCTAGCTACATCGGTGGTGAAGGTCATAACTTACAAGAGCACAGTGTTGTGCTTATCCGTGGTGGTCGTGTTAAAGACTTACCAGGTGTACGTTACCATACCGTTCGTGGTTCATTAGACTGTGCTGGCGTTAAAGATCGTAACCAAAGCCGTTCTAAATATGGTACTAAACGTCCTAAGAAATAATTAGGCGTTAAGAACCAAGCAATCCTTTAGCGTTTCGCTTGTTTAATATCCAAGCGACGTATAGTAAGGCTAGCGTACTGTGCATGACACTTTGCACAAACTGCTAGATTATCCTGAAGTGTCATATTATTAGGTGTATAAAATGCCAAGACGTCGCGTAGTCGCTGCTCGTGAAATCCTGCCGGATCCAAAATTCAGTAGCCAAACAATCGCTAAATTCATGAACCACGTAATGCAAGATGGTAAAAAATCAATTGCAGAAAGCATTGTTTACGGTGCTTTAGACCGCGTTCAAGAAAAAAATAAAGTAGAACCAGTAGAATTTTTTGAAGCTACTCTTGAAAAAGTTCGCCCAATGGTTGAAGTAAAAGCTCGCCGTGTTGGTGGTGCTACATACCAAGTACCTATGGAAGTACGCCCATCCCGTCGTACTGCTTTAGCTATGCGTTGGTTAGTAGAAGCTGCTGCTAAGCGTTCTGAAAAAACAATGGCTTTACGTCTTGCTGGCGAGTTGCTTGATGCATCTGAAGGCAAAGGTGCTGCAATTAAAAAACGTGAAGACGTGCACCGTATGGCTGAAGCGAACAAAGCGTTCTCTCATTACCGTTTCTAAGCGGATAAAACAGGCTGTTACAAAAGTAATGTTAAGAAGCCTTGTATTCTTAACATTTAAACGCATTAAGTCTTTAGGCTTAATGCGTCCTGTTTTATAAATAACATTAGGAATGTAAGACACCATGGCTCGTCAAACCCCTATTTCTCAATACCGTAACATCGGTATTTCTGCACATATTGATGCAGGTAAAACTACAACAACAGAACGTATCCTGTACTATACAGGTGTATCTCACAAAATTGGTGAAGTACACGATGGTGCAGCGACAATGGACTGGATGGAACAAGAGCAAGAACGTGGTATTACCATTACTTCTGCTGCTACAACTTGTTTCTGGGCTGGTATGGCTAACCAGTTTAAACAACACCGTATTAACGTAATTGATACACCGGGACACGTTGACTTCACAATTGAAGTTGAACGTTCTATGCGTGTACTTGACGGTGCGTGCATGGTTTACTGTGCTGTAGGTGGTGTTCAACCTCAGTCAGAAACTGTATGGCGTCAAGCAAACAAATATAAAGTGCCTCGTTTAGCATTCGTGAACAAGATGGACCGTACAGGTGCAAACTTCTTCCGTGTTGTTGAACAAATGAAAACTCGCCTTGGCGCTAATCCTGTGCCAATCGTTATCCCTGTTGGTGCAGAAGATACGTTTACAGGTGTTGTTGACTTAATCGAGATGAAATCAATTATCTGGGATGAAGCATCTCAAGGTATGAATTTTGATCTTGGTGAGATTCCAGCTGACCTAGTTGATACGGCTAACGAATGGCGTACTAACATGGTTGAAGCTGCTGCTGAAGCTTCAGAAGCATTAATGGACAAGTACCTAGAAGAAGGTGATCTTTCTAAAGAAGACATCATCGCAGGTTTACGTGCGCGTACATTAGCTTCAGAAATTCAAGTAATGCTTTGTGGTTCTGCATTTAAGAACAAAGGTGTTCAACGTATGTTGGATGCTGTAATCGAATTCCTTCCTTCTCCTACAGAAGTTAAGGCAATCGAAGGTATCTTAGATGATAAAGCAGAAACTGCTGCAACTCGTGAAGCATCTGATGATGTTCCGTTTTCTGCACTAGCGTTCAAAATCATGAACGATAAGTTTGTAGGTAACTTAACATTTATCCGTGTTTACTCAGGTGTTCTTAAACAAGGTGATCCAGTTTATAACCCTGTTAAGTCTAAGCGTGAACGTGTTGGTCGTATCGTTCAAATGCACGCAGCAGAACGTCAAGATCTTGACGAAATCCGTGCAGGTGATATCGCAGCGTGTGTAGGTCTTAAAGACGTTACAACTGGTGATACACTGTGTGATGAGAAAAACATCATTACACTTGAGCGTATGGAATTCCCAGAGCCAGTAATTGCGCTTGCAGTAGAACCAAAAACTAAAGCTGACCAAGAAAAAATGTCAATTGCTTTAGGTCGTTTGGCTAAAGAAGATCCTTCATTCCGTGTACGTACAGACGAAGAATCTGGTCAAACTATTATTGCAGGTATGGGTGAGCTTCACTTAGACATTATTGTTGACCGTATGAAGCGTGAGTTTGGCGTTGAAGCGAACATTGGTAAACCAATGGTTGCTTATCGTGAAACGATCAAAAAATCTGTTGAGCAAGAAGGTAAATTTGTTCGTCAAACAGGTGGTAAAGGTAAATTCGGTCATGTATATGTTCGTTTAGAACCTATGGATGTTGACGAGTCTGGTAAAGAATACGAATTCGCTGAAGAAGTTGTCGGCGGTACTGTACCTAAAGAATTCTTTGGTGCAGTTGATAAAGGTATTCAAGAACGTATGAAAAATGGTGTATTAGCGGGTTACCCTATTGTAGGTATCAAAGCGACACTATTTGATGGTTCTTACCATGATGTCGATTCTGACGAATTGTCGTTCAAAATGGCAGGTTCTTACGCATTCCGTGACGGTTTCATGAAAGCAGATCCTGTTCTTCTTGAACCTGTAATGAAAGTAGAAGTAGAAACTCCAGAAGACTACATGGGCGATATCATGGGTGACTTAAACCGTCGTCGTGGTATGGTTCAAGGTATGGACGATTTACCTGGTGGTACTAAAGCAATCCGTGCTGAAGTTCCATTGGCTGAGATGTTTGGTTACGCGACTCAAATGCGTTCTATGTCTCAAGGTCGTGCAACTTACTCTATGGAATTTGCAAAATATGCTGAAACTCCACGTAACGTGGCTGAAGGCATCATTACTAAGTTCCAAACTGGTAAAAAAGGTGACGACGAGTAATCTTTCGATTATTCTAGTACCGAACTGAATATTAAGTTAAAAACCTATTGCTCATGAGTTGCTCTCATGAGCATGAATAAAGGAAGTCATCATGGCTAAAGCTAAGTTTGAACGTAATAAACCACACGTAAACGTGGGTACAATTGGTCACGTCGATCATGGTAAAACAACTTTAACTGCTGCTATTGCAACAATTTGTGCAAAAACTTACGGCGGTGAAGCGAAAGATTACGCAGCAATTGACTCTGCACCTGAAGAAAAAGCACGTGGTATTACAATTAATACATCACACGTAGAATACGATTCTCCAACTCGTCACTACGCACACGTAGACTGTCCAGGTCACGCCGATTATGTTAAAAACATGATCACAGGTGCGGCTCAAATGGATGGCGCGATTTTAGTATGTGCTGCAACTGATGGCCCAATGCCACAAACACGTGAGCACATCCTTCTTTCTCGTCAGGTAGGTGTACCTTACATCGTTGTATTCTTAAACAAATGCGACCTTGTAGATGACGAAGAATTACTTGAATTAGTAGAAATGGAAGTTCGTGAACTTCTATCTGCTTACGATTTCCCTGGTGATGACACTCCAGTAATCCGTGGTTCAGCTTTAGCTGCACTTAACGCTGACCAAGGTCAATATGGCGAATCAGCTGTAATTGCACTTGTAGAAGCGTTAGATTCTTACATTCCTGAGCCAGAGCGCGCAATCGACAAAGCATTCTTAATGCCAATCGAGGACGTATTCTCTATTTCTGGTCGTGGTACTGTAGTAACAGGTCGTGTAGAAGCGGGTATCGTAAAAGTTGGTGAAGAGATTGAAATCGTTGGTATCAAAGATACTACGAAGACAACTGTAACTGGCGTTGAAATGTTCCGTAAATTGCTTGACGAAGGTCGTGCAGGCGAGAACTGTGGTGTACTTTTACGTGGTACTAAGCGTGAAGACGTACAACGTGGTCAAGTATTGGCTAAGCCAGGTACAATCAAGCCACACACTAAGTTTGATGCAGAAGTATACGTACTTTCTAAAGACGAAGGTGGTCGTCACACTCCATTCTTAAATGGTTACCGTCCACAGTTCTACTTCCGTACAACTGACGTAACTGGTGCGATCCAATTACAAGACGGCGTTGAAATGGTTATGCCAGGTGACAACGTTGAAATGTCAGTAGAATTGATCCACCCAATCGCAATGGACGCAGGCTTACGCTTCGCGATCCGTGAAGGTGGTCGTACTGTAGGTGCTGGTGTTGTTGCTAAAGTAACTGCATAATCACTGAAAAGTAAGAAAAACGCTCCTTTGGGGGCGTTTTTTTTGTCAAATATTTGAGTAAAAAATATGATTCGTTTAATGCAAGCCAATGATGTAAATACGGTTTTTAATATTGAAAAGCAAGTACAAGTTAAACCTTGGTCACAAAAACAATTTGCAGAAGCTGTTGAGCAGTATGTCAGTACAGTAATTGAAATAAATGGCCAAGTGAGTGGATTTTGTATTTTGCAACCTGTATTAGATGAAGCAAATCTTTTGTTGATGGCCATTGATCCAAAGTATCAAGGGCAGGGGTTAGGATATAAGTTATTAAATCAATCCTTAAATTTACTTGAAAATGATCCTGTTCAAATTTTTCTAGAAGTAAGACAAAGTAATATCCATGCTATTAAATTGTATGAAAAGTCTGATTTTCATCAAATTGATCTTCGAAAAAATTATTATCCAAATTTAGATGGTACAAAAGAGCATGCCGTTATTATGGTAAAAGCTTGTAGTGACGATTTTTCTAAATTATTTAAAGCTTCTGTTTAATTAGTCGATCCCATCCTGATGGAAAGCGAGTCATCAGTGATTCGCCAAACTGATCAATTTCTTGGTCTGTAAGAGCGCGATTAAGACGTTGCCAACGGCTATCTACAAGCACCTCAAAAGGTAAATATTGGCTTTTATAGCGCATCTTTTTAGCATGCGGTACCCAATATCCTAGATAAACATAACTAAGTTGTTTGGATTTTATATATTCAATTTGTTTTAATATTGCAAATACGCCTAATGAGCGCTTTTGTTCGTTGGGTTCAAAAAAAGTATAAACCGCAGATAGTCCATCATCAAGGACATCGCATGCTGATACACTGATTAATGTGTCATCTTTCCAAAGCTCTAAAAAAAAGCCATCAATGACATTTTCGATTAAAAACTTTTCAAACTGTTCTTCGCTAGGTGGGTACATATCACCATCAAAATGTCTGAGATGAATATATTTTTCGTAAAGTTCATAATGTTGAGCGTTAAATTCTTTGATGGGGGTAATTCTGGTCGTGAGGTCTTGGTTGCGTTTCCATGCTTTTTTTTGTTGGCTATTCATTTTGAAATCTTGCACAGGAATACGACAAGATAAACACTGCCGACAGTGATGACACTCAGGCTTATAAATGAAATCTCCACTGCGTCTAAAACCAGACCGTGATAAATCTGATAAGGTTACTACATTAATTTTTTGTTTAGGATCTAGAAAAACCATACGAGATGGTTTGTTCTCAATATAACTACAGTCATGTGCAGGTGTAATAAAGTATTGTAACTCACTGGGCGGAAACTGCTGACGATATGAGTTCATGGTCTAGTTTCCTCCTGAAATTTCGATTTATAGCAATGTCCTGACTTAAAAATACACCGTCTTCATATTTTTTCCAATCTATTGAGGGCTTTTTAATGACTTTTTTTAATGAGTCTAAATATGCATCACGCGTAAGTGTAGTTGCACCTAAACTTAAAAGGTGGTCATTGACTAGTTGACAGTCAATCCAAGGGAGTTGTTGTTCTTGTCCAATGAGCATAAGCGTATAAAATGCCATTTTAGAAACATCTGTACGTTGACTAAACATCGATTCGCCAAAACAGCCTTGTCCAATGGTCACACCATATAAACCACCAACGAGCGTATCGTGTTCCCATACTTCTATACTGTACGCATCGCCTTGTTTAAACAGTTGAATATAACCTTGAATAATGTCTTCGGTAATCCATGTTTCTTGTTCGTAAGCACGGGGTAGGGCACAGGATTGAATGACTTGTTCAAATGCACGATTGACTGTAATTTTGTACTGCATTTTTTTCATGGTACGAACAAGTGACTTACTCGGTTTATAGTCACTTGGCACAATGATACAGCGTGGTTCAGGACTCCACCAACAAATGGGGTCATCTTCACTAAACCATGGAAAAAGTCCACTTTTATAGGCTTGTAATAAGGTGGTAGGCGTAAGATCGCCACCAATACAAATAAGTCCTTCGCCTGTGGGATCAGCTTCAATTGGGTTTGGAAATATAATCATAAAATAAAAAAGCCGTATTGCTACGGCTTGACTTTAGTTAGTGTTATCTAGGAATTTTTCTGCATCAAGTGCTGCCATACAACCAGAACCTGCTGATGTAATCGCTTGACGATAGATGCTATCTGCTACATCGCCTGCAGCATAGACGCCTTCTACAGAGGTTGCAGTTGCATTGCCCGATGTGCCACTTTGTATTTGAATATAGCCATCACGTAATTGGAGTTGATTCGCAAACATTTCAGTGTTTGGTTTATGCCCAATAGCAATAAATAAACCATGTACGTCAACGTGTTGTGTTGAATCGTCTTGCGTTGATTTAAGACGAACACCATTAACACCTGTTTGATCACCAAGAACTTCATCTACTTGGTGGTTCCAAATAATTGAAATTTTGCCTTCTTTTTCTTTTTCAAAAATATGGTCTTGTAAGATTTTTTCTGAACGTAAGCTATCGCGACGGTGTACGAGTGTAACGTGTTCGGCAATATTAGATAAATAAAGTGCTTCTTCTACAGCAGTATTACCACCGCCAACCACCATGACTTTTTGGTTTTTATAAAAGAAACCGTCACAGGTTGCACATGCGCTAACACCTTGCCCCATAAAGGCTTGTTCTGATTCTAAGCCGAGATATTGTGCTGTTGCACCAGTTGCAATAATTAAAGCATCACAAGTGTACTCACCCATGTCACCCTTTAGAGTAAAAGGACGTTGTGTAAGTTCTACTTCGTTAATATGGTCGTACACAATATCTGTACCAAAGCGTTCCGCATGTGCTTGCATACGTTCCATCAGCGCAGGGCCTGTTAAACCTTCAGGATCACCCGGCCAGTTGTCTACTTCGGTTGTGGTGGTGAGCTGTCCGCCTAATTGTAAGCCTGCAATTAATGTTGGCTTTAGATTGGCACGAGCAGCATATACCGCAGCACTATAACCTGCAGGGCCAGAACCTAAAATAATCAAACGTGAGTGACGCGCGCTCATAGTGATTTCCTTGTATAATGATCTATTGAAAAAATTATACGTTAAACATGCGCCCTTGTATGTGAACAATATAAAAATGCTAACAAAGTATTGCATCTTTTTTGGAATAAGGTGTGCATAATATGACGTTTAAATGGGTTTTAAAGTACAGGACTGTATATGACTGCGGTGTCTAGTGCATATGCACAGCGCTTACTAATCACATTATTTTTAGTGTCTTTTGGTATTTATTTATTTTTAGCAACGGTGACATATACGCCTTTTGATCCAGGCTGGATGCATATTTCAAGTGATACGCAAAAAGTCTCTAATGCAAGTGGGGTAGCAGGCGCATGGATTGCAGATTTGCTGTTTGGCTTTTTGGGTTGGGCAAGTCTACTTTTACCCATTTTCTTTTTTATAGAAGCCATTCAGGTATGGTGGCCACGTAGTTTTTTAAATCGTCCATTTAGATATGCGGCACAGTTTTTTATTTTGCTTGCAACGGCAAGTATGCTGTATTTATTTTGGACAGTGCCGAGTGATGCCTTAGACAATGCTTCAGGCGGTATTATTGGTTTTGAAGTTGGGCAAAGTTTATCTAATTTATTGACCATTTATGGAGCAAGTGGCTTTTTAATTTTACTGTTGATTATGTTAGCAACGCTTGCATTTGGAATACAGTGGAATAAAACATGGGCAACTTTAAAAGCCACACCTAAATATTTACAAGATTTATTTTATAAAAATGTACCCGAAAGTGAGGCAGCATTTGATTTAACAACAAAACCTAAAAAAGAAGCCTCCGCTGTCAAAGTACAAGTAGAAGAAGCACCAGAAGTTGTTCCTGTAGTGCAATCTGTCTCTGTGGTAGATCCTGTTGCAGAAAAATTATTTGATGATTTTGCACAGCAAGAGCAAGAAATAGTAAAAAAAGTAGAGCCACCTCAACCTATTTCAAAACCTGAACCTAAAAAACCGAAGGCTGTAGATTGGGATGATGATGCCGTATTTAATGAGTTAATTCATAAAGTTTCTGAATCTGCACAAAAAGAAGATCATTCTATTGATGAAATTGAAGCACTTTTGAAGCAAGCTGAGCAACAGCAACAGCAACAGCAACAGCAACAGCAACAGCAACAGCAACAGCAACAGCAACAGCAAGTTATCCAAAAGCAAGAAGAAGTTGAGCCTGTTCGCCGTACGTCTAGCTATGCACAATCGACGCCATTTACTCAAGGCAAAATTAATGTAGAGCCGCCATCTTCGTTGTCTAAAGAAGAGTTTATTGAAGCATGGCAAGAAACCGCAGGTAAGCCCGACCTAGATGCACCATTGACGGATGCTCATGGGCGTCCAATGTCGCGTGCGATGCAAGTAGTGGAAAACCGTCGGCATCTTTCAACATTACCAAGTGAAAGTTTGTTAGATAATGTTGATCCAAATAAAAAAGTTCATTTTACAGAAGAGCAATTAGATCGCTTATCTGAATTGTTAGAAATTAAATTACAAGAATTTAATGTGAAAGCGACGGTGGTTGAAGCACAGCCGGGACCTGTAGTCACACGTTTTGAGCTAGATTTAGCACCGGGTGTGAAGGCATCAAAAGTCACTAATATTTCTAAAGACTTAGCACGTTCAATGTCGATGGCATCGGTACGTGTGGTTGAGGTCATTCCGGGTAAGCCTTACATTGGCATTGAAGTACCGAATAGTGCGCGTGAAATGGTGCGTTTGATTGAGCTGTTAGATACACCAACCTATCGCGATCCAAGTGGTTTAATTAGCATGGCAATGGGTAAAGATATTTCGGGTAATCCTGTACTGACAGACTTAGCCAAAGCACCCCATATGCTCGTTGCAGGCACAACAGGTTCGGGTAAATCGGTGGCTGTAAATGCGATGTTGCTTTCCATGTTGCTTAAATACACACCTAAAGATTTGCGTTTAATTTTAATTGACCCCAAGCAATTAGAACTTGCCAATTATAGCGATATTCCTCATTTGCTCACGCCTGTTGTAACCGACATGAAAGATGCCGTGAGTGCATTAAATTGGTGTGTAAACGAAATGGAACGTCGTTATAAGCTGATGGCGGTGCTTAAAGTACGTAAAATTGTGGATTACAACCGTAAAGTTGAAGAAGCCATTGCCAATGGGGAAGATTTACTAGACCCAACATGGAAGCCAAGTGACTCGGCAGTACAAGAACGTGCGCCACGTTTGCAACCGTTACCGATGATTGTGATTGTTGCCGATGAGTTTGCCGACATGATTATGCAGGTAGGTAAAAAAGCAGAAGAAATGATTACGCGACTTGCACAAAAGTCTCGTGCAGCAGGCATTCACTTATTACTTGCAACACAACGTCCATCGGTTGATGTGATTACAGGCTTGATTAAAGCCAATATTCCGACGCGTGTAGCATTGCGTGTAAATAGTAAAATTGATTCTCGAACTATTTTAGATGCAGGCGGTGCAGAAGATTTACTTGGGCATGGTGATATGTTGTTTTTAGGACCGGGTAAAATTGAACCTGAACGTGTACATGGCGCGTTTATTAGTGATGATGAAGTGAATCGTATTTGTGATGCATGGCGTGAACGTGGTGAACCTAATTATGTGGATGAAATTTTAACACCATATGATGAGGAACCATCATCTGCACGTGGAACAGATGATGGAGGAGACCCTGACCGTGATGTGTTATACGATCAAGCGGTAGCTTTTGTATTAGAAACACGTAAGGCATCTGCGTCATCATTACAGCGTAAGTTTAGTTTAGGTTATAACCGTGCTGCACGTTTAATTGACACCATGGAAGAACAAGGTGTGATTAGTGCA
Source organism: Acinetobacter sp. HY1485 (assembly GCF_027568475.1). Classification (GTDB taxonomy): domain Bacteria; phylum Pseudomonadota; class Gammaproteobacteria; order Pseudomonadales; family Moraxellaceae; genus Acinetobacter. The sequence continues at coordinate 30,905 of NZ_JANKZG010000010.1, forward strand.
ATGGGTTCGAATGGTCGCCGTGATATTTTAGTGTAAGGAGTTATGTATGTTTACAGCACTATGTGGGTTAGTTGCTATTCATTTATTTGCGCTCATTACGCCTGGTCCTGATTTCTTTTTTATTTCGCAAACGGCCATTAGTCGGACTAAAAAAGAAACCTTATTTGCAGTGGCAGGTATCAGTGCCGCTGTGATGGTGTGGGCAACATTAGCCCTTTTAGGATTAAATATTTTATTTGAAAAAATGGTGTGGCTTAGACAGATATTGTTAATTGGTGGTGGGCTTTACTTGGGATGGCTTGGGTTTCAACTGCTACGTTCGGCATTATCAAAAACAGCACCATCTAACCATCAAGTAGAGTTGCCACAGGCACCCATTAAATTTTTTGTAAAAGGGTTACTCACCAATTTATCTAACCCTAAAGCGATTATTTATTTTAGTAGTGTATTTTCTATTTTTTTAGCAAATCCTACTTTAGATCATGTGCATTGGTTACTGCTTTTAATTGTTGTAATAGAAACGGCACTTTGGTTCTTGTTGGTGAGCTTTGTATTTTCACTACCTGCTTGTAAAGCGGCATACCAACGTTCTGTAAAATGGATTGATGGAATTTCAGGTGGTATCTTTACTTTATTTGGGGCGTTTTTGCTTGCAAATAGCAACAAGTAATCCAATCCATGAGTTTTTTCAGGGCATCTTTAATCTCTGTATTGAGTGGATGTCCTGCATTAAGCCGAATATAGTGTTTATATTTGGCATCTTCTCCAAAAACAATGCCTGGCACAATACTGATACTTTGTTGAAGTGCAAAATTATATAACTCAAATGTACTGACTTCTTGAGGTAGCTTTAACCAAAGTGCATAACCACCTTGAGGTATAACGATCTGCACATAAGGGCATAGTTTTTGTATGGTTTCAATATAAGCGTTTACCTGCTGCAACAGTTGACTGCGTAATCGCTCAATATGTTTTTTGTACTGTCCACTATAAATAAAGTCTGCAAGCCCAAGCTGTAATGGTGTATTGACCAACATATTATGGTTTAAAAAATGGGTGCGTAAATGCTGTGTTTTATTGCCTAAACAAACCCAGCCAATACGGTACGCACTCGACATAGATTTAGAAACTGAGCCCGTCCAAATGACATAGCCTGATGTATCCCAATATTGAATAGGTAAGGGGCGTTGTTGTTGGTAGCCACATTCTGCATAAATGTCATCTTCAATGATATAGCACTGATATTGGGCAGCTAGTTGTGCAATTTTTTGTTTTTCTGTATGACTTAAACAATAGCCAAGCGGATTTTGGTAGTTGGCAGTCAGTAAGCAGACCTTAGCTTGTCCTGATTGCATGACCTCTTCTAAGCGTTGTAAGTCTATTCCTTGTGTGTCTGATGGAACTTCAATAATTTTACGCTTTAAACTGGCAAGTAATTGTAGTTGTCCGTTAAATGTGGGCGTTGGAATAATAATGGCATCGTTAGGTTGCGTTAAGGATTGAATACTGAGCGAGAGTGCAGCCATACAACCGTTGGTGATTAAAATATCATTGGCTGCTACATGTATGCCATCTTCTGCCCAAAGTTGGCTAAATGCTTCTCTGAGTTTTAGATGCCCCTGCCGATTACAATATAAAAAATCTTCTGAATGGCTGTGTTTTAACGCACGTTGAATAGAATGCCGTAAAGGATCAATTGGAATAAGGGTTGCACCTAACTGGATTGCACCTAAGTGAATAATTTTGGTATGACTTGAGGCTTCTTGAATTTGATCAAACAATTCAAAATTAGATACATTTCGTTGTACGGATGGAAAATTAATGCGTTCTAATACTGCATGTGTAGTTGGTTGTGCTTGTACAAAGTAACCCGATTTTATTTTTGAATAAATGTAACCTTGTGCCTCTAACCATACATAGCATGCTTGAGCCGTGCTTAAACTAATGTGATGCTGTTTGGCAAATACTCTTAACGAGGGCAGTTTACTATGTGCAGGCAATTCTTTGAGCTTTGGAATCAGCGTTTGTGCGAGTGTTTGGTAAAGAAAAGCCATGACTGTACTGCTTTTTTAGTTAAAAGTGTATCTGTATAGGATATCACACGCTTTTTATGATGGTGCTATTCAAGGATAGGAAGCACCAATATGAAATGGTTCATCATAAGTAGTTTATTTTTGGTTGGATGTAGTCAAAACCCAAATACTTGCGATACATTGGTAAATGGATATTTACATACACAAAGTGATTTAGATTATACGTTGGTTAATAAAAATAAGACGTCTAGAGGTTATCACTATGATTATGGAAGACTTGATGAAAGAAAATTTGTTAGCCGTATATTTGAATGTAACATTGAAAAACAAGGCTATACGTTACATGAGAACCATGAAGTGGTGAGTGCGGTGATTATACCGCACTTAAAATAGCTAAAAATTCATCACGCTGACGTGGAAATTGAGCAATCACATCTTGAATGGTCTGTCCTTCAGGATTTGTAGCCTGAATATCACGACCATCTTTTAAAAACTGATCGACCAAGCGTTTAAAATCATAGGCACGCATATGTTTATACGCATTGTATAACACATGAAAATCAGCGTTAACACCATGTGGGGGTAGATGGTTTAAGTAAGCAAAAACACGCTCATCTGACCATTCTTCGTTAAATGTTGCAGGTTGAGAAACTGCCATAATTCTTCCAATAAAAAAGGGCAAAATATTATTTTGCCCCAAATCACCTAAATAGGCTAATCAGTATTTAGATTAACGTTCGTCAGGTAAATTGATATTCATTTCCAACATTTCAAGGTTCGCTTCAGAGCGTACCTGCATTTGAATATGTTGCTCATCCACACCACGCACGTAGCGGTTAACCACTTGCATGATTTCCGTTTTCATTTGATCGATTTTATCTTGGCTTAGACGACGTCCTAAACCTTGCTCAGACGCAACGATTACTTTTAGTCGGTCTTTTGCAGTTTGTGCACTGGTTGGACGCTCCTCACCACCAAAAATTTTATTCCAAAATCCTGCCATGATTATGCTCCAAATAGACGGGCTAACCAGCCTTTAGGTTTTGCAGCGATGTGACGATAAGGACGTTCTTCGCCTAAGAAGCGTGCTACGAGGTCATCATAGGCTTCACCTGCTTTTTGATCTGTATACAAAATGACAGGTTTACCTTCGTTTGATGCTTGTAAAACGCTTGGACATTCAGGAATAACGCCCATCGTTGGAATACGTAAAATCTCTTTAGAAATATCATCAATTGAAAGCATTTCTTGGCGATCTGCACGTTCTGGATTAAAACGTGTAATACACAAGTGTTTACGAATACGTCCTTCGTTATTTTCTACCTTTTTGGTCTTGCTATCAAGCATTCCAATAATACGGTCAGAATCTCTAACAGATGAAATTTCAGGGTTGGTGACAATGATGGCTTCATCTGCATGGTACATTGCAAGTACCGCACCACGCTCAATACCTGCAGGCGAGTCACAAATAATATAATCAAATTCTTGTGCAAGCTCTTCCATTACGCGTGCAACACCTTCATCGGTAAGTGCATCTTTATCGCGTGTTTGTGAAGCAGGTAAAATAAATAAATTTTCGATATCTTTATCGCGAATAAGCGCTTGAGGTAAACGTGCTTCGTTATTAATTACATTTACAAAATCGTAAACCACTCGACGTTCACACCCCATGATCAGGTCGAGATTACGTAAGCCTACATCAAAATCAATAACAACTGTTTTATGCCCGCGTAGCGCTAAGCCTGTTGCAAATGATGCACTCGTTGTAGTTTTACCTACACCGCCTTTGCCTGATGTAACGACAACAATTTTAGCCACCGAATTAACTCCTGTTGCGGTTAATTTAAATTTCTAGCGTTTCAAAAACAAGCGCTTGTTGCTCGTTTAAATAAATATGAGCAGGCTTCTTTTGTACATGAAGCGGTATATCGTCTGCAACACAATATGTGCCTGCAATAGAAATAAGTTCTGCATTTAAAACTTGGCAAAAAATACGTGCCTGAGCGTTGCCACTTGCTCCTGCAATAATTCGTCCTTGTGCGGCGCCATAAATGTGTACATTGCCACTTGCAATGAGTTCTGAACCACTGTTCATACTCGCATTTAAAATGATATCACCTTGTTCTTGTACAAGACACTGCCCCGTACGCAAGATGTCATTATGATACGAAGTGATATGGGTTGCACAATTTATTTTTGTATCTTTTGCCTCTTCTTTTGTGGGCTTAATACGTTGCAGTGGACGGTCTGAAGGTAAAACAGGAAACATACGTTCGCGTGCTTGATCACCTAAAACACCGTCCATAACAGCCATGGTTTGTAAGCCCACTTCACTTAAAATTTGAAGCAACGTATCTAAGTTTTGTTCAACGGTACTGTCAATAATAATAGTTGCCCCTTCATAGGGACTATCTTGTAAAAGCTCGTTGAGTTGTTGGCGAATCGCATCATAATTATTTGTGTCGAAGGTTAAGCGAGAGAAATTAACCATTCTGCCTGTAATGCGTATGTCTGCCATAGTGTTTCCTTAATTTTGATCAGTCGCATTTAAAATGTGTTGCCATTGTTTAACTTTAACTTGCTTGCGTACGGCCGCTAAAGTTTCGTATACCACAGACTCAACCAATTGTTCGAGTTGATGATTATCAATATTGAGTTGGCTAATGGTTTGTGCAACGTGCTGATAGGTTGGGTTAGGATGTTGTGTTGAGCCTGTTGTTAAAGGTTGTAATAAGCCATCTACGACATTTTGCCCTAAGCGTTTGCCAATATGCTGAATTTGGTCTTCTATTTTAGCACCTACAATAGGAATAAGCCTGAGCATTTGCGTGAGTTCAGGTGTGTCAGCAATGGCTTTTTCAATTACGCTTCCCATACCCTGTGCAATTTGCAGATGTTGTTTGCGTAACTCGGTGGCAAGTGTTTCTTGTAAAAGTTGTGCAAAGGTGTGTGCAAACATATCACGGTGATGGTCGACTAAATCGTGAATAATTTGTTTATGCGTTGAACTTGTATCAAGTTCTTGTTTAACCCCATCAATGGCAGTGATGATGACACGGTCTGAAAGTTCTTCCATCAAAACATTATAGTAAAAACGTCCTGTTTTTTGCCATGCCAGTGGTACAACTTGATAGCCCAATTCGTGTAAGCGATAGGCAATAATGCCTGCACGTAACAATCGGAAAAACCGTAACGCAGGAAAGATAGCAAGGACTTCGTACCAATGGATAAATGGAAAGAAAAACCACCGTTGATGATGCTTTTGAACAATAGACACAAACCAACGTGTGAAAAATTCAGCCACTAAAAAGCAAATAAACCATGTTTCTGAATATTCAACCCATGGGTGTAAAACGTTGCGGTAGGTTGTGAGCAATTCATTAGCATGAAGAAAGGGGCTAAGCCAATCTGCAAAATGGCTCATTAAAATGGCATTTACAATCAAACAAAGTAAATTCACCACAATAATGAGCATCATTAAGATGTCGTAGCCTAGATAGATTTTCCATGCTAGCGAGTTATGGTCGACGCGATGAAATTTATTTCTTTTCATGGTCTTGTTTAAGTTGCTCAATAATCTCGTCTTTTTCTTTCCATATTTTATTAAGCCATTGGGCAAATTGAGCACGGAATTGACGGTCTTCTTCGTAATTACCTTCTAAAATCCAAGTCGGAATTTCAACTTTACGCATGTGTACCATCACTTTAGGCACGTCACCCAGCCAAAATTCGCTGTATTCAGGCACACCTTCAGGATAAACAATGGTCATATCCACCAATGCATCTACTTTCTCACCTAGAATATTGAGGGCAAGTGCAATACCGCCTGCTTTAGGTTTTAAAAGATGTTTGTAAGGCGATTTCTGTTGTTTTTGTTTTTGCGGTGTTAAGCGTGTACCTTCGACATAATTAAGTAAGGTAAAAGGTTGGCTAAGTAACTGCTCGCATGATTTACGTGCTTCTTCCATATCACGGTGTTTAAGTGCAGGATTTTTTGCAATTTGTGATTTGGTGTGACGCTTCATCATCGGAAAGCCTAAAATTTTAAAGGCTTGCCCCACAACAGGAATAAAAATAAGTTCCCACTTGGTAAAAAAGCGGGTAAGGGGCATACGTGTGCGTCCAAAGTATTGGTTAACTGTGGTATCTACCCAACTTTGATGGTTACACAGCATGAGATAACGCCCATCGAGTTGCAGGTTTAAATCTTCTTCAATTCGGATATCCCACTTGGTTTGTGGCAAGATTTTATCAATCAGCCAATTGTTGACACTGAGCCACTTATTTGCAAATTCAATATTTTTTTCATCAATTTGTTTTGATTGTTTGATGAGTTTTGTTAAGCCAAGGGCTAAAACAGGTGTACCATTAATAATGCTATTTCCTGTAATCACTGAACCAACAGTGAGTCCACGTTTAATTTTTTGAAATACGCTTGGTTGTTTGCGCTGCATGCAACTGAACCCTAAAAATATTCATGTGAAGAAGTTTAGTCAAAATCTTGTCAGAAGCCAAAAGATTTTCTTAAGCATGTTATCAAATTGTTACAAGAGTGCTTTTTTTTAACAAAATATGAATATTTATCTGTGACTAAGTGTTCCATAATTTTTGTAGAGTAAAAAAACACTTATAAAGGAGGTACGTCATGCGTGCATTAGTGGTTTCTACTGTTATTGGAGCATTAGCACTTTCAGGCTGTCAGTCTATGGATGGCGGTGCAACAACGGGCGTACGTCAGTATGATAAAACTGCCATTGGTACCTTAGTTGGTGCAGCAGCAGGTTACGGACTGTCTCGTGGTAACGCAAACTCATCAGCACAAAATAACCGTGCAGCTGCTATTGGTGCAATTTTGGGTGGTGCAGGTGGTTTATATTTAGATAATAAAGAAAAGAAGTTACGTCAACAAATGGCGGGAACGGGCGTTGATGTAAACCGTAATTCAGATGGTTCGGTTGGCCTAGTAATGCCAGGTAACATTACGTTTGATACCAATCAGTCAACGATTAAAGGTAACTTCTACAATACATTAAATAAAGTAGCGCAAACATTAACAGAAGATAATAAGAGCGCAATCTTAGTAACAGGTTATACCGACAATACAGGTAGCGATGCCATTAACATGCCGTTGTCTCAAGCGCGTGCACAATCAGTTGCTAACTATTTAGCAGGTCAGGGTGTACCGCGTACCCGTATTAATGCACAAGGTAATGGCTCGTCAAATCCTATTGCATCAAACAGCACACCATCAGGTCGTGAACAAAACCGCCGTGTAGAAATTAGTATCTACGCAGCGCAATAAGTTTAATTGCTGTTAAAAACCACCTTCGGGTGGTTTTTTTGTTGGGGGTAGATGTCTATAATCATGCTCCAATCATCTTGAGGAACGACAATGTCATCTGCAAGTCAATTAAATGATAAGCAACTTGAAGCCATGAAATATACTCAAGGACCCTTATTGGTACTTGCAGGCGCAGGTTCAGGTAAAACCTCGGTGATTACGCGTAAAATTGCTTATTTAGTACAGCAGTGTCGCATTCCTGCGCATCGTATTACAGCAATGACGTTTACCAACAAAGCCGCGCGTGAAATGAAAGAGCGTGTGGGCAAGTTATTAAACCGTGAAGAAGCTAAAGGCTTATCGGTATCCACATTCCATACGTTTGGTTTAAATTTATTACGATTGGAACTGAAACATTTACCCCTTAAAAATAATTTTTCAATTTTAGATGCAGATGATTGTAAGCGTATTTTAATGGATTTAATGCACCAAGATAATTTGTCAGGTGCAGAAAGCAAAGAACTGATTGCGAAAGCCATGAAGCGTATTTCAGATTGGAAAAATGATCTGATTGTGCCTGAGCAAGCACACAGCGTGTGCGAAACAGAAGAAGACGTGAAGTTTGCACATCTGTATCAACTGTATGAACGTAATTTACGTGCTTATAACGCGGTTGATTTTGATGACTTAATTGTGATGCCAACACGCTTATTACAAGACAATGCCGAAGTACGAGACAAGTGGCAAAACCGTGTGCGTTATTTATTGGTCGATGAGTATCAAGATACCAATACGGCACAGTACATCTTAGTGAAACTACTTGTGGGTGTAATGGGGCAATTTACTGCTGTGGGTGATGATGACCAATCTATCTATGCATGGCGTGGGGCAAAGCCTGAAAATATGGGCTTACTCAAAGAAGATTTTCCTAATTTAAATGTCATTAAGCTTGAGCAGAACTATCGTTCAACCAGCCGTATTTTAAAAGCTGCAAACCATGTGATTGATAATAATCCCCATATTTTTGAGAAAAAATTATGGAGCGATAAAGGGCATGGCGAAGTGATTCGGGTGATTACTTGCCGTAATGATGATGACGAAGCCGAGCGGGTGGCAAAAGACATCATGACGCACAAGCTCATGAATGGAAAATCTTGGAAAGATTACGCGGTTTTGTATCGTGGTAATTTTCAGGCACGTGTTTTAGAAACTCAATTACGCCAAATGCAAATTCCGTACAAGCTCTCAGGTGGCACATCGTTTTTTGCGCGTAGTGAAATTAAAGACATCATGAGTTACTTGCGCCTCATTATTAACCCTGAAGATGACAGTGCATTTTTACGGATTATTAATACGCCTAAACGCTCGATTGGTCCTGTTACGCTTGAAAAGTTAGGGTTATTTGCGCAAGAAAATCATTTATCTTTGTTGGCAGCAGCAGGTGATCAGCGTTTAACCATGGTAGTGAGTAAAAAAATTAGCTCTCACTTATTTGAATTTTCTGACTTTATGGGGCGTTATACGCGTGAGCTGTTAGAAGACGATCAACCTGTACCGCTTATTCGCCAAATGATGGTAGAAAATGGCTACATTGATTATACGCGTGAGCAAGCAGCCACGCCTGCTCAAGAAAAAACTAAGCTTGATAACATTGAAACGCTATATACCAGTATTCAAAATTTGATTAATCGTGCTGAAAATGTAGATGAACAAAATATTGAAAGTGTTATTCGTAAAATGGTGTTGCTTGATTTGTTAGAGCAACAGCAAGAAGAAGAAGATACGGATAAGGTGAATTTGCTAACGCTTCATGCAGCAAAAGGACTTGAGTTTCCGTATGTATATATTATGGGGTTAGAAGAAGAGCTTTTACCGCATAAAAACTCAATCGCTGCCGAAACTATTGAAGAAGAACGCCGTTTAATGTACGTGGGCATTACTCGTGCACGCCAAGGGCTCACGCTAACATTGGCAGAACAGCGTAAAGCAGGCGGACAAATGCGTCAGATGACAGCAAGTCGCTTTTTAGATGAGTTACCACAAGATGAGCTTGATTGGTTAGGGCGTAAAAAGAAAAGCCAAGTAAAGGTTGACCCTAAAGAGCAAGCAAAGGTTTATTTAGAAAACTTACGTGCCATGTTAAAGCACAAAAACTAGGAAATTTTATGAAAGTTCAAGTCAAAGTTTTAGACCCGCGTTTAGGTACAGAGTGGGAGATGCCAAACTATGCAACTACAGGTTCAGCTGGGTTAGATTTACGTGCTTGTGTAGATGGTTCAATTGAAATTCAACCAGGTGAAACGGTATTGGTAAAAACAGGGTTATCTATCTATATTCAAGACCCTAATTTTGCAGGTCTAATTTTACCGCGTTCAGGTTTAGGACATAAACACGGTATTGTATTGGGTAACTTAGTAGGATTGATTGATTCAGATTATCAAGGCGAATTAATGGTTTCGGTTTGGAACCGTAGCCAAACAGCATTTACGTTAAATGCAGGTGAACGCTTAGCACAATATGTTTTAGTGCCTGTGGTACAAGCTCAATTTGAGCAAGTAGAAGAATTTGTTGCAACCGAACGTGGTGCAGGTGGTTTTGGGCACACAGGTAAGCAATAAGTTTTGTATAAAAACCTATGAATTTTCATAGGTTTTTTACTTTATGTATTTACAAACTTTAGATTTATGCTAACAATTTAGACTTGAACAACGAAGATTTAAGTCACATCATGCATATTTTTCGTGCTTACGATATTAGAGGAAAGCTGACACCACAAATGGTAGAAGCGATTGCCCATGCATTTGCCTCACATTTAAATCATAACAACATTAAACAATTGGTATTAGGGTATGACGCGCGTTTAAGCAGCCCGCAATATGCCTATATTATTCAAACTATTTTAGAAAAAGCAGGAATTGAAGTTGAAGCGTTAGGATGCTGCTCAACGCCTTTAATGTATTTTTATGCTCAAAAACAGGGTAATGGCATTATGCTGACAGCAAGCCATAATCCAAGTACAGACCAGGGCATTAAATGGATATTAAACGGCTTACCGCCTACACCAGAAGATATTCAACACATTGGACAACTGACACAGCAATACTTAGAGCCTAATAAAGGTGGATATCCAACTATTCAACCTGCAACGTCAAAAAAACATGCAAAAGCATATTGTGATTATTTAATTCAAGACATTCACTTAAAACGACCACTTAAAGTGGTGGTTGATGGACTTCATGGCTCGGCAGGGCAATATGTTGAACCAGTGCTTAACGGTCTAAAGTGTGAGGTGATCACGTTAAGATGTGAAGCAAATGGTCAATTTCCTGATCATGCACCTGATCCATCTAAAGCCAAACATTTAGAAAAATTACAACAGGCTGTTTTAGAGCATCAGGCTGATGTTGGTTTAGCGCTTGATGGCGATGGTGATCGTTTAGTTTTGGTGGATGAAAAAGCCAATATTATTAATGCCGATCAACTCCTTTGCTTTTTGGCAGAACAGTGTTTAAAACAGTATCCACATCAACAGATTGTTTATGATGTGAAATGCTCAAGCCTTGTAAAAGACACGATTTTAAAAGCGCAAGGGACACCTGTGATGTTGCGTACAGGCAGTACATTTTTACGCCGTTACCTGATACAACACAACGCTCTTTTTGGTGGTGAATATGCAGGGCATTACGCCTTTAATGATGGACGTGGAAAAGCATATGATGATGGACTGTATGCAGGACTACGCGTTTTAGAATATTTTACACATACAAATGCAAACACGATTTCAGAACTGTTTAATCATTTACAACGTGCAAGTACGGAAGATATTTATATTCATGCAAGTGTTGAGCAGATCCAGAAAACGTTAGCGTCTATTAAGCGAAAAGCACATCAAATTGATGCGACCTTGACACAAATTGATGGAATACGTTTGGATTTTACAGACGGTTTTGGACTCATACGTGCATCTAATACAGGTGAATATTTAACATTACGATTTGATGCAAAAGATGAACATGCATTGAAACGTATTCAAACACAGCTTATTGCGCTTGTTGATGATGATTTGGCGCAGAAAATTACAGAGGAACTTTCATGACACATGGGTTAGATAAAACTAAGGTTTTAATTGAAGCACTACCGTACATTCAACGTTTTGCAGGTAAAATATTGGTTGTTAAGTATGGTGGTAATGCGATGACTGACCCTGAGTTGGAAAGCTCTTTTGCCCGAGATATTGTATTGCTAAAAACAGTGGGCTTAAATCCGATTGTGGTACATGGCGGAGGTCCTCAGGTTGATCGTCTTTTAAAACGCCTAGGACAAGAATCTGACCGTATTGATGGTATGCGTGTTACTGATCCTGCAACCATGGAAATTGCCGAAATGGTACTTGGCGGGCAAGTGAATAAGTCGATTGTGAATTTAATTAACCAACATGGTGGACGTGCCATTGGCTTAACAGGTAAAGATGGTAAGTTAATCCAAGCACAGAAACTTTTGATGGAAAAAACGGACGCTGATGGAAATATTCAAAAAATAGACTTGGGTTTGGTGGGTGAAGTAACACACGTGAATACCGATGTTTTAGAAATGTTTACTCAAAGTGATCTTATTCCTGTCATTGCGCCGTTAGGTGTAGATGAACATGGCAACACTTATAATATTAATGCCGACCTTGTAGCAGGAAAAGTAGCCGAAGCGATTGGTGCAGAAAAACTTATTTTACTGACTAATATTTCGGGTGTACTTGATGAAAATAAAAATTTATTGACAGGGCTGACGACACAAGATGTTGACCGTTTAATTGAAACAGGTGTGATCTATGGCGGTATGATTCCTAAAGTGGGTTGTGCATTAGATGCGGTCAAAGGTGGTGTTGTGAGTGCACATATTGTAGACGGACGTGTACCACATGCTACATTACTTGAGATTTTTACAGATCATGGCGTGGGGACATTGATTTCAAATCAAGTAAATCACTAAGTCGCTTATTGTTTAGCTAAAAAATTCATAAACATCTTATAAAAAACACGTTTACAAGAATATAGAGCTGGAGTACATTACCTTTTTATGTAATGAATTGTAAAACACGCCTATGTGCCAGCTTCTAGCAATGAATTGTGCAACGCCAACCGATATCACATTTTCTTTTCGTGGTTTCTCGCAACGTGCGGGAATTACGTCAGATCATTGTGATGGGTTTGGTATTGCCTTTTTTGAAGATAAAGCGGGGCGTGTTTTTATTGATAATCAATCTGCGGTAAAATCTCCGATTGCTGAGCTTATCCGTAACTATCCAATTAAATCTAAAAATGTGATTGCACATATCCGTAAGGCAACGCAGGGTAAGGTACGTTTAGAAAATTCTCATCCATTTATGCGTGAATTGTGGGGGCGCCATTGGATTTTTGCCCATAATGGCGATTTACATGATTTTAATCCGCCTTTAACAGGTCGTTTTACGCCTGTTGGCAATACAGACAGCGAACATGCTTTTTGCTATTTGTTAGATCAACTTGTTGAACGTTTTGGTTATATACCACCGTCTTTAGAGGAGGTGTTTTCGGTACTACAAGAGCTATCGCCACAAATTGCAGAATATGGCACATTTAATTTTTGTTTGTCTAACGGACAAGCACTGTTTAGTTATGCTGTAACAAAGCTAAATTGGATTGTACGTCGTCATCCATTTCAATGTGCGCGTTTAATTGATTTAGATATGGAGGTAGACTTTAGCGAATTAAATAGCCCTGAAGATTGTGTTTCTGTGATTGCTACTGAGCCACTCACTGATAATGAACAATGGACGCCATTTAAATCGGGTGAATTAGTGCTGTTTAAGCATGGTGTACCTGTAAAAACAGTGACCACTCATATTGAGCGTTTAGAGCGCGAAGCCAAAGACCCATCCTTAAAACGCGTGACGTTGGCAGATATTTATTAAATACAATTTAACAGTTTGGTTAAAAAATACTTGACTGTTTTAATAAAGATTATGAAAAGTTTAAGTAAATTCAAAGTGTTGTATTAAAAGGCTTTATACCTACGTCATAAGTTTGTTTTTTATAACTACATTGTTGTATATCATCGTTGGTCTTACATAGGGTATGTATATTTGTTAGGCTTATTATGAAAATGAATTGGCAACCGGCGTATGACACAGGAATTGAAGTCATCGATGACCAACACAAGCGTATTTTAGATTATATTAATGAAATTGAAGATGTACGAACGAGCCACGATCGTCAGAAAATTAAAGAAGTTTTAGATAATATTATTGATTACACACAATCTCATTTTACATTTGAAGAAAGTTTGCAAGAAGAAGCACAATACAAATATTGTGTTCCTCACAAACGTGTGCATGATTTATTTATTAAGAAAATTGAAAACTACCGTGATCGCTTTTTAATGGGTCAGGAAATTGAAGAAGAGCTTCATCAAGTGTTGACTAAATGGTTAATCAACCATATTCAGCACGATGATGAAGATTATGTCGGTGCAGTGAAAGAAAATATGCAAGGCATTATTCGTGAGAAAGAAAAGAAAAAAGGCAAGAATTGGTTCGCCCGTTTCTTCTCATAAACGATTAAAATCATTGCTTCGGCAATGATTTCTTTTTATACATGCTTTGATTTTATGGTGCGACAAGGGCAAAATAGCGTATCATTTTTAAAACTTCGGATGCAGTATGTCTCGATGGTTATCGCCACTGATGGCGTTTTGCTTATCATTTATGCTGATGATTACGTTTGCACCTATTGCAGGAGTAACCGAGCATCAGATTGACTTTTGGGGCTTATGGTTAATTACAGTGCTTGTATTGGCGCTTCCATTGGCTTATTTAGAGTTTGCTTTAGTTAAGCGTGCAAAAACAACAATATTGAATGCATTGATGAGTTTAACGCGAGAGGCAGATGCTTCTTCACGTTGGCGGATTGCAGGATGGCTTTCTGTTGTTTTTATTCCATTTTTAGCAGGTGCAATGCTTGCAAATGCCCAAATTAACGCAAGTCATTTTTTACAACTTCCATTTTCTCAAGTTATTGGTGTCGCAGGTTTAAGTATTGTTGCCTTTGCACTGTCTTTTTTACCTCGTCCTGTTTTAGTGCTACTAAGTGCAGTAGGAACCGTGGCATCGATTGTGTTATGCCATGTGTTCAATGTACAAATGGATGCTTGGCATGTAACGCCTGTGACGTTTAAAGAATGGGGCAGTGCAACGGTTTTAGCATTGGTTGCAAGTGGCTTAGGTTTAGGGATTTATGCACAAAATAGTCAACCTGCCGAGCAAGCTACAGCATCTGTCATGCCAATTTGGATTGCCCAAATTTTAGCAGTGATTGTGTTTGGCTTTTTTGCGGTACAAGCACAAGTCCCTGCTTTAACGGTCGTATTAACGGTTGTGTTTGGTGCAGGCTTACTTTTACAGTTAGCGAAACAACAACTACAAGAGCGCCGTATCCATCCTATTATTCAGTTTGTATTTTTATTGGTACCGCTTTTTGTGTGGGCAGTGCCTATGATGATGCCTGTACTCAATGTTGTGACAATGCTATGGGGTTTATTAATTTGCTTAATTTATGCTGTGTTTGCAGGTTGGGTAATGAAAATTAGCCACTTGCGTAAAGCTATGAATTTTAGCAATGAAGCATTTTATAACATTTGGCGTATTGCAGTACGTGTAGTGTTGCCACTTTCAATTATTGTAGCGATGGTTGCTGTAATAACAGGACTGTTTTAAATGATTTGGGTTGCATACACTACACCTGCACAGCAATTTTATGTGGAAGCCCCTTTTAAAGAGGGGATGTCTGTTCAAGATGCGATTGAGCAAAGTGGCTTAGATTTACCACAAGATTTTGTATGTGGCATTTTTAGTGAAAAGGTAGGCCTAGATACAGTTTTAAACGATGGCGATCGTGTTGAGATTTATCGCCCTTTGACTATTAATCCAAAAGAAATTAGACGCAATCGAGCAAAGCAATTACGTTAAACGGAAGAAACCCCAATTTTGGGGTTTTTTCTTGAATGCTGAATAGATTACAATGATGAATCTAGGTCAGTGTCTTTTAGTTGTGGTAAGCCAGGTTGTTTGTCTGGAATGGTGTCTAAACCTTCAACTTTGCTTACGTTCCCTGCACCATCAAAGATAATTTTTAAATGTTGACCTTTAGCAGCAGGAATATGTGCTTTTTTTGCGTTTGTTCCTGGGATGTAGTTGTAAATATAATCCCAACGCTGCGGATTAAGTGGATCAGCAATGGTTGGTGTACCCAACAAATAACGAACTTGTTGATAGTTCATTCCCGGTTGTACTTGAGCAGCTTGAGTTTTTGTTAAGGGTGTGCCTTGTGGAATATCTATTTTATATACACAGCCCGCGAGCAATGAACTGACGATTAGGGTCGTCAACATAATTTTTTGCATTTTGCTACACTATCCAAATCAATTTTGATGCATTTAATCTAAGGATAGATCATACTGCATCTAACTTCTATTGCATATTCCAACTTAAAATTGTTGAGAGACTTTTAATGCCCATTTCTAACCAAGATTTGCGTAAAGCAGGACTTAAAGTAACCCTTCCAAGAATTAAGATTTTGGAATTACTCGAAAACTCAAAACAACATCATTTGAGCGCAGAGGACATTTATAAAACATTACTAGACCAAGGTGAAGACGTTGGACTAGCAACCGTATATCGCGTGTTAACTCAATTTGAGGCGGCAGGAATTATCCAACGTCATCATTTTGAAAATAATCACTCTGTATTTGAAATTATGCAAGATGATCATCATGACCATCTTGTATGTCAAAATTGTAACAAAGTTGTTGAATTTACAAATGATATTATCGAAAGTGAACAGCACAAAGTAGCTGAGCAGTTTGGTTTTGAACTGACAGGTCACTCTTTAAATCTTTACGGTTACTGTAAGGATCCTGAGTGCCAAGAAGCTTTCAACAAGAAATAGTATCTACATAAATACAACAATAAAAAAAAGAGGCATTGCGCCTCTTTTTTTTATTGTCCATCAAAAGTGAGCTTTGCACTAGATTGAGTAAGATGATTTGAGTCACCTTGTGCTAGCTTAATTTTCAGACGTAAGTCGTTTGGTGCATCAGCATGTTTGAGCGCATTTTCATAGGTAATTTGACCTTCGTTGTACAAATCAAACAGAGCTTGGTCAAAGGTTTGCATACCTAATTCACGAGAACGTGTCATAAGCGCTTTAATTTCATGAATTTCACCCTTACGAATGTAATCTGCAATTAATGGGCTATTAATTAAAATCTCAATTGCTGCGCGTCGTCCTTTACCATCTATAGTTGGTACAAGTTGTTGTGCAATGAGTGCTCTTAAGTTAAGTGATAAATCCATGTAAAGTTGACTATGGCGCTCACTTTCAAAGAAATGTGTAATACGGTCTAGCGCTTGGTTGGCATTGTTGGCGTGCAGTGTTGCTAATACCAAATGTCCTGTTTCTGCAAAGGCAAGCGCATAGTCCATGACTTCTTTAGAGCGAATCTCACCAATTAAAATTACATCAGGTGCTTGGCGTAATGTGTTTTTAAGCGCAACTTCAAACGATTCTGTATCAATACCCACTTCGCGTTGTGTGATCATGCACCCTGCATGTTGATGAATAAATTCAACAGGGTCTTCAATGGTAATGATATGCCCTTTAGAGTTGTGATTGCGATGTCCAACCAATGCTGCTAAAGAGGTTGATTTACCCGTACCTGTACCGCCCACAAAAATAATGATGCCACGTTTGCTCATCACTAAATCTTTGAGTACAGGAGGCAGTTTAAGGTCATCAGCAGAGGGGATATGATGTTCAATACGACGTAATACCATCCCTGGCATATCACGTTGATAAAATGCACTCACACGGAAACGACGATCACCTTCACGGTTGGTAATCGCAAAGTTACATTCTTTGGTGTTTTTGAATTCTTCGCGTTGATCATCCGTCATAATTGAGTGAATGATTTGTCCAACAATTTCACCTGTAAGTTTAGTGCGCGATACAGGGGTGAGCTGTCCGTTAATTTTCATACATGGTGCAAGGTCGGCTGTTAAAAACAAATCTGAGCCTTGTTTTTGGCACATCAAGTTAAGCAGGTCGTTAAAATCCATTATGCAAATGCCTCAGGCTGTTTAGCAACACCACGCGCGACTTCTTTAGTAATCACATTTTTACTGACTAAGTTTTTCAAACTTTGGTCAAGTGTGGTCATACCTGTCCCTGCACCTGTTTGAATAGCAGAATACATTTGTGCGACTTTGTTTTCACGGATGAGGTTACGAATAGACGGCACACCGAGCATAATTTCGTGTGCTGCCACACGACCGCCGCCATTTTTCTTGAGTAGCGTTTGCGAAATAACGGCTTGCAACGATTCTGATAGCATTGAGCGCACCATATCTTTTTCTTCGGCAGGAAATACATCCACAACACGGTCAATGGTTTTTGCAGCAGAGGTGGTATGGAGTGTACCAAACACAAGGTGACCTGTTTCGGCAGCAGTTAACGCCAAACGGATGGTTTCTAAGTCACGCATTTCACCCACCAAAATAATATCGGGATCTTCACGCAGAGCAGAGCGGAGTGCTTCGTTAAAGCCGTGTGTGTCGCGGTGTACTTCACGTTGGTTGATTAGACATTTTTTAGATTGGTGTACAAATTCAATTGGGTCTTCAACAGTTAAAATATGCTCGTAGCGGTTTTCATTAATATAATCAAGCATGGCAGCAAGTGTAGTTGATTTACCCGAACCTGTTGGACCTGTTACAAGCACGATCCCACGTGGAATATCACAGATTTTTTTAAAAACACCACCTAAACCTAAATCTTCCATTGTTAAAATTTTAGATGGAATAGTACGAAATACTGCACCTGCACCACGGTTTTGGTTAAAGGCATTGACACGAAAACGTGCTACATTGGGTACTTCAAATGAAAAGTCGGTTTCTAATTTTTCTTCAAAATCACGGCGTTGTTTATCATTCATGATGTCATAAATGAGGCGATGTACTTCTTTATGATCTAATGGTGGTAAATTGATACGTTTTACATCGCCATCGACACGGATCATTGGGGGTAAACCTGCTGAAAGGTGTAAATCTGATGCGCCATTTTTGACTGAAAATGCGAGTAATTCGGTAATATCCATGATTTCCCCAAAAAAATAATTCTTATAGAATGATAGCGATTTTACCTTATCTAGACCAATGCTTTACTGTTAAAAGCCCAAAAAAGACGAGAAGAGTATGATGCAGTCAAGACAAAACGTGCTTGAGCAAGTGCGCGTTGCATGTGAGTTAGCAAAGCGTTCAACAGCGGATGTAGAATTATTGGCTGTTTCAAAAAAGCAGTCGAGCGATGTGGTGCGTAGTATGTTTGAAACAGGACAGCACAGTTTTGGCGAAAACTATTTACAAGAAGCTCTAGGCAAAATACACGATCTATCTGATTTAGAGATTACATGGCATTTTATTGGGCATGTACAGCGTAATAAAACCAAACAAATTGCCGAAAATTTTGCATGGGTACACGGGGTAGACCGCTTTATTATTGCACAGCGGTTATCTAATCAACGTCCTGCGCATTTACCTCAGCTCAATATTTGTATTCAAGTGAATATTGATCATCAAGATTCTAAAGATGGTTGTTTACCCAATGACGTGGCTGATCTTGTAAAACAAATGAGTGTTTTACCGCAGATTCGCTTACGTGGGCTGATGGTTATTCCCGCACCAAATAATACTCAAGCATTTACACAAGCAAAACAGTTGTTTGATACAGTGAAGACCTCACATGCTAACCCTCAAGATTGGGATACATTAAGCATGGGCATGTCAGGTGATTTAAGCGAAGCAATTGGTGCAGGCTCTACGATGGTACGAGTAGGCACAGCACTGTTTGGTGTACGTTCATGAATAAACCTCTAGCATTATTAGTCGCATTTACTTTCTTTATGGAAAACTTAGATGCCAATATTATCGCCACGGCATTGCCTGCGATGGCAACACAATTTGGTGTGCATGCCATTGATTTAAATATTGGTATGAGTGCGTACTTGTTGGCTGTTGCTATTTTTATTCCATTGGGTGGATGGCTTGCAGATCGCTTTGGTGCAAAAATAATTTTTGTAAGTGCCATTGCGGTGTTTACGTTTGCATCTATTTTATGTGCAATGAGTGAAAATCTGACGGTATTTGTAATTGCGCGAATTTTACAAGGTGTAGGGGGTGCCATGATGGTGCCTGTTGGGCGTTTAGTTGTCGTGCGTCATACGCCTAAAAAAGAACTTGTACAAGCAATGGCATATGTAACATGGCCAGGACTCATTGCACCTGTGTTAGGTCCGCCTTTGGGTGGTTTTTTAGTGACGCATTTTTCATGGCAATGGATTTTTTTAATTAATGTGCCGTTGGGTATTTTAGGTGTCTTGGCTGCATTGCGCCTTGTAAGTAATGAAAAACAAGCAGATATTGGAAAGTTTGATTTTATCGGTTTTATTTTATTAGCAAGTGCTTGTGGCAGTTTTATGTATGCCATGGACATTCAAAACCTTATTTTAAGTCTTGTAGGGTTAGGGTTACTTTGGCTGGCTGTATATTATATGCGCCGTCAAACAAATCCACTTTTAAAGTTTGATGCGTTTAAAGAACAGACATTTTCGGTAAGTGTGTTGGGTGGCTCGGTGTTTAGAATGACCATGAGCGCCGTACCATTTTTACTGCCTTTAATGTTTCAATTGGCATTTGGCTTATCAGCATGGAATGCAGGGCTGCTTATTTTGGCAGTTTTTGTGGGGAATGTGGCAATGAAACCCTTTACGACGCCACTCATGCGCCGTTTTGGTTTTAGGCAAGTATTATTGGTGAATGGGATATTAGGTACATTAAGTATTGCAAGCTGTGCGTTATTTAGTCCGCAGTTACCTTTGTGGAGTATGATTTTTTTGATGTTTGTGAGTGGTTTAACACGCTCTCTACAATTTACCTGTTATACCTCGATGGGCTTTGCAGACATCAAGCCACAAGACAGGCGTTATGCTAGTACCATGACCAGTTTGTTTTTCCCCATTAGTTTTGGTTTGGGCGTCGCAGTTTCTGCATGCTTGCTCAAAATGGTTGGGCAGGTTCAGCAACATAACGTGGTTACCTTGCAAGATTTTCAAATCACATTTTTAATTATTGCAGGAATTTCACTGTTTGCTTTAATTGATGCAGTACGTTTAAAACCGAATGCAGGGCATGCTAGCCTACAACGCTAATTTGGCTTGTTCCTGCACCTGTGGGTTTAACTTGAATTTGTACAGGAATGCGCTCGTGCATTTCTTGTACATGAGAAATTAAAACCACTTTACGCCCTTGGCTTTGCAAACGATCTAAAGCATCCATCACAATATGCAGTGATGTTGGGTCAAGCGTACCAAAACCTTCATCAATAAATAAAGATTCGAGTTTCATTGAACCTGATGCCATATTAGCAATAGCAAGTGCTAAAGCCAAAGAAACTAAAAATGTTTCTCCGCCCGAAAGTGATAAGACAGGACGGATTTCCCCATTCATATCATGGTCAATAATTGAAAGTCCTAAACTATCGCTAATACGTTTAAGTTGATAACGCGGTGCAAGCGGTTGAAGCTGTTGGTTGGCATATTCTACTAAAATATCTAAATGATGCTCTTGTGCCACTCGTTTAAATTTTGCGCCATCACTACTGCCAATGATTTGCGAAATTTTGCCCCAACGATTGAGCTGGGCTTGCAAATGACTAATTTGCTGTTGGTATTGTGCATGTTGTTTTTGTGCTTGCTGGTGTGCAATCAGTTGTGCCATAATTTGTTCGAGTTGCTGTTGAGCCTCGTTTAATGTGTGATGAAGTTCTGTTTGGTGTTGGTTAATTTGTTGGTGTGTAACAGTAGGTTGTAATGCTAAGTGTTGTTGATACTGTTTTTTAAGAACATCAAGATGGGTACGTGCCTGTTGTTGTTGCTGTTCAATTTGTTTAATCTCATCACGTAAGTCCTGATAGTTTAGGGTTTTTAAACAAAACTCAATGAGATTAGGTGTAAAAAGACTGTGCTGATTGAGCCATAGCGTTTGTTTTTTTTGATTATGGTTAATCTGTTGTTGCCACATGTCAATTTGGTCTTGTGTACGAACCATATCTTGCTGTTGTTGTTTGTACAGTTGCTCTCGTGTTTGCAGTTGTTGCTGTGCTTCTTTAAAAGTTTGGTTTAAACAATGATTGTGATGTTCTAGCTCATTTAACCATGCTTCACCGCTTTGCATTTGAGTATGAGGTGCTAGTAAATCTTTGAGTGTTTGTTTATTTTCTTTGCCTAATTTTTCAATATTCTCTAATTGTTGTTGAAGCTGTTGCTGTTGAGTATGTAGGGCATCGTAATGAAGTTGCTGTTTTTCAACATCTGTGCGTAACTGTTGGATTTGCTCTTTTTGTTGCTGATGCGCCGTTTGTAATTGAATGGCTTGTTTAATATTTTGAATGAGTTGTTTGCTATTAGTGATATGACCTAAGCTTGCCTCAAGATTTTGTTTTTGCTCAAATGCATGTTGTATTTTGTGTTGTTTTTGCAGTTGGATAAGTGTTTGCTTCGTTTCTTGTAACTGTTTCTCAAATTCAGTTGTATTGCATTCCTCAATCGTTTTTAAACCTGTTTGTTGAAGGTCTTGATCAATCTGTTGTTTTATTTTTTCTAGATCGATTGGTTGAAGTTGCTCAATTTGAGTTGTGCAAATACTGAGTTGTTTTTGAAGTTGTTGCCACTCGTTTAAAGATTGTTTTTGTTGATGGATTGCAAGTTCAAGTTGTTGGTCTTGAAGTTGTTGAATGCCTTGCGTTACAAAAGGATGTTCTAAACTGCCACAGACCATACAGGGTTGCTGTGGTTTGAGTTGTTCACGTAGTTGTGTGACGTTTTGAGTATGTAGCAAACGTTGTTGTTCTAAAATGCGTTGTAAATGCTCTAGGTCAGTGGTGGCAGTTTGGTAGCATTGTTGCGCTTGTTGTTCTTGTGCAGTGAGTTGTGTTTGTTGTTCATTTAGTTGAATAAGTTGTGTTTGCTGTTGTTGGTGTTGGCTCACTAAGTTCTGATAGTTTTCTATACTACGTTGTAAAGCATACGCATAGTGCAGTTGAGTTTGTTGCTGCTCAATTTCTTGTTGTGTTTGTTCAATTTTTTTATCTAAATTTTCAATAAATTGGATTTGGGTATTACCAATAATTTGGCACAGTTCATCATACTGCTCTAGCTTTTGAATATTAGATTTAGGTTCATCAAGTAAATGACCTACTTGTAAATTGTTTAGGTTGGTTTGGGTGTGTTGATGTGTTGTTTCAAGTTGCTGTAAGCGTAATACTGTTTGCTCAAGCTGCTGTTTTAAGTCATCTGTTTTGTATTGTTCTAACTTTTGTTTTTGATGTTTATGGTCTTCTAAGAGCTGTGTATGTTTAAAGTCGAGTTGTTGTGCTTGTTGTATGCTCGGTTGTAAGGTTTTAAAGTCTTCTAGTGCGGTATTGTATTTTTGCTCACAAGTTTGCATGTGCTGTAAAGCATGATGGTATTGTGCTGTGATGTCTTGTGATTGGATTTGCTTGAGCTGTTGTTGGTAATTGTTTTTTTCGGTTGTGGCATGTGCAATATTGCTATAGGTTTCGCGGATTTCTTGAAACTGTTCTAATTGTTGTAGTTGTTGTTTTTTTTCAGTTAAATCAAGTTGCTCAAGGGCTTGTAACCTATCTTGTTGTTGTTGGATATTGATTTGTTGTTTTTGATCGTCAACATACCATTGTTGTGCTTGCTCAAGTTGCTTTTGTTGGGTTTGAAGCGTGGTTAGCTTTGTTTGAGTTTGAACTTTTTGCTGTTGTAATTCATAGTATTCATCATCACTGAGCAGTTCTATATGCCCTAAAACACTTTCAATTTTCTCTAGTTCTAATTTGTAGCTTTTGGTTTTTTCAAAAGACGCTTGTCCAACCACGCTAAAAATATTGGAGTTGGTAAGATATTCTAACAAACTAGCACGGTCTTCATCTTTAGCTTTTAAAAATGCACCTACTTCAGATTGTGCTAGCAATACGGCACGGGTAAATTGTTCAAACGTGAGTCCAATTAAATCTTGTATACATGGATTACAATCGTTGAGTTTTTGGGTCAGGGTTTTGCCATCGTCTAAGCATTTTACAAAACGCTCAAGTTTTAAGTTACCATCGGGTTTATTACGAGTACGGCGCACATCCCAACGTGCTAAATAGCGTTTTTGGTCTAAAGCGATAAACTCTAACTCGGCATACCCTTGTACACAGCCACGCCGTAAAATTTGTTTTGCATCTTTAATTGAAACATCTTCACCACTTGAGTCTTTAATTTTACCCACTGCACCTGTTAAGCGAGGCACTTGGTTAAAGAGTGCCAAACACATGGCATCAAGTAGAGTCGACTTTCCTGCACCTGTTTTACCTGTAATGGCAATTAAACCTGCATGGGCAAGTGGTGTTGTTTCAAAACAAATTTCTTGTTCACCTGATAAAGAGGCTAAGTTTTTTAAACCTAAGCGTAAAATTTTCATCAGATGTTCCTATTGTTGTGCATCATGTAATAAAGTTAAAAAGTCCTGAATCACTGCATCATCAGGGGTATAGCCTTGTTTTTCCCATAGCTGTTCAAATAAAGCTTGGGGTGTTGGTGGTTCCAAGTCAATTTTAGAAATAGTGGTATCCGTTGTACTTGCTTGATATTTACGGCAGATACGCACTAAACGGTAGCTATTGGTTGGTAGGGCTTGTTCTATTTGTTGGCGTAAATCTAAAGGTGGTGGCACATCGCTTGTATATTCAATATCAATATAAGGGCGTTGTTCAAGTGGCTTTTCTTGATGTGCAAGTGCCTTGAGTTGTTGCATGACAATTTCAAGCGAGTCTTTAAACGGTAAAAGTTCGACCGTACGCGGAACAAACAAAGGTTCAAAACTTGGGCTAGCTCCTAATTTTACTTCTACCACTTGATGCTTATAGTTGACTTCGCTAAATGACAGTGGAATAGGGGAGCCACTATAACGAATATGTGTTTCTTGTACTTTTTGTGGTTTATGTAGGTGTCCAAGTGCAACATAATCAACATCTGTACCAAATAAATCAGTAGAAAGCGCTTCTTGATGTCCCACAATTATAGGGCGTTCAGAGTCTGATTCTTCACCACCTTGCATATGCGCATGTGACATTACAATAATGGCTTGATCTGCTGTTTTACGTCGTTTGGCTTCTTCAATCAATGTGTGATGAATATATTCAATTGCAGAAGATGGGTCTTGTCGTCCTGTAATTTCCGCAGGGCGTAAAAAAGGAAGGGCGACACACCACGCTACAATTTGTTCTTGCTTGTAAATTGGAATAATTAAATGATCTGTATTAAGTGTTCTGTCTTCGTTCCAACGAATAACACCTACAGTTTTAGCGTTATATTTTTCGAGTAAAGGTTCAACTTGTTCAATACGATAGCCTGAATCGTGATTTCCTGCAATCATGAGCGTTTGCATATGAGGGGCAAGCGCATGGGCATCTGCTAAAAACTGATAAAGTTGTTTTTGGGCGCTCGAAGCAGGATTGATCACATCAAAAATATCGCCCGAAATTAAAAGTGCATGGGGTTGTTTTTCTTTAATTTTCTCAAGTAACCACGCTAAAAATTGTTGATGTTCGTAATCGCGTGCATGGTTATAAAACAGTTGTCCTAAATGCCAGTCAGATGTATGAATAAAATGAACAGACATAACGTGACCTACAAAATTTTAATATTCTTATACTAGCGCTATTTTTTTTAGAGATAAACCAAGCAATAAATTTTTTTGTCATAAGTAAGCGTTTATATTTATATATGATGCAGATGTTCTATAATCATCAAACGCTAAATAAAAATATATAATCAGGTTTTTGAGATTGCATATTTACCACTAACTTACTAAAAAATGTGATTAACTCAATTTTTTTTAATTTTGTGTAAACCGTATTTGTTATCAAAAACAATTTATATCTTTAAGCTTAAATAGAGTTGAAGTTATTTAACTCCATAGCATATGCCACAATTTCATCATTCTCCTTAATTGAAGATGTCATTCTAAAATAATTTTTCTGATAAAAATTAAATGCTGTTAAAGTAGATTCTAAGTAAATTTTTTTGATTTGATATTTTTGACAATCTTGAATCAGTTTTATCAAAAGTTGAGAACCAATTTTTTTGTGTTGAAAATTAGGTAGAACATAGTTTAGAAAAAGCTCACCATAAGGTGACATACAATAAAAACCAACAATATTTTGATCTAATAGATAAATATAACAGTGATTCTCTAATATCCATTTCTTTAAATTTTTCTCAGTTTTATTTGCGATCCACGCATCAATCAGCTCTTGATTATTTTTATGGTCAGCAATACAAGAAAAAATACTCTTTTTAATAACATCTACAATTTCCTTGGCATGATAGTGTTGTGCTTTTTTAAGCATATAAATTAGATCAGGATATAAAAAATGACCATACATCAATATCGTGTAAATGTGCAATGGACGGGTAATTTAGGACAGGGCACAACGTCGTATCGTGCTTACGAACGTAATTTTGAAATTACTCATTTGGATAAAGAAAAGATTTTAGGCTCGGCTGATCCTGTATATTTAGGAGACAAAACACGGTGGAATCCTGAAGATTTATTGGTAGCCGCTGCATCGGCATGCCATAAATTATGGTATTTGCATTTGTGTGCTGTAAACCATATTTGTGTTTTAGAGTATTTTGATTGTGCAGAAGGTTATATGCAAGATGAGGGGAGAGGACATATCACGCACATTATATTAAAGCCTCAAATTAAATTGGCTTTAGGAAGTAATAAAACGCTTGCCGAAACATTGCATCAGCAAGCGCATCATGAATGTATGATTGCCAATTCGGTTAATTTCCCAATTGAATGCCAACCTACATTTTATGATTAACCACGAGGAGGTTGTGGTTTTTTAACATGATGTTTTGGTGCAGGTTTATGTTTTTTAACATGATGTTTTGGTGTTGGTTTTTTAACATGATGACGCGGTTCTGGTTTCATTGGCATATGTTGTGGTGCAGCCATTGCAGTTGCTGTAAATGCAGAAGCAGTTAAACCTAGTGCTAAAACAGAAAGTAATTTTTTCATTGCTTATATAATCTCAATTTCAATTAACTTTAATCATGCGTTCAAAATATGAAATTTTAATGAATATTCTGTAACAAAAAGGTCGACTTAAGTTGTCGACCCTGATATTTATTTAAGTTTTCTTGCAGCTTCTTCTGCAAAGTAAGTCCAAATGCCATCAGCACCTGCGCGACGACATGACATCAATGTTTCAATAATCACATCATCAGACAGCCAACCATTTGCAATAGCACTTGTCATCATGGCATATTCACCACTGACTTGATAAACAAATGTAGGCAAGCCAAAGTTATCTTTAACCTCGCGTACGATATCTAAATAAGGTAAGCCTGGTTTTACAATCACCATATCTGCACCCTCTTGGATATCGAGTGCAATTTCATGCAATGCTTCTGCACGATTGCCAATATCCATTTGGTAGTTGTATTTGTTCCCACCTTTTAAATTACTTGATGAACCTACGGCATCACGAAATGGTCCATAAAAACTTGACGCATATTTTGCAGAATACGCCATAATATTGGTGTAAATATGTCCGTTGGCTTCGAGAGCTTGGCGAATAGCACCAATACGTCCGTCCATCATATCACTTGGCGCAATCACGTCTGCACCTGCTTCAGCGTGACTGAGCGCTTGTTTTACTAAACATTCAACAGTTTCATCGTTAAGCACATAGCCTGTTTCATCAATAATGCCATCTTGCCCATGTGTGGTGTATGGGTCTAATGCACCATCAGTGATGAGCACCATTTCAGGAAGTTCTTTTTTAAGTAAACGACATGTTTGTTGTACTAAACCATCTGAATGCCAAGCAGATTCGGCAGTTAAACTTTTTTGTTCTTGTGGAATAACAGGAAAAAGTGCAAGCTTAGATACACCAAGTTCAAGCAACGTTTCTGCTTTTTTAAGTAAAAGGTCTGCCGAAAGACGATGGACGTTTGGCATACTAGGAATTTCTTGTTTTTGTTGTAGACCTGGTAGTACAAAAACAGGATAAATTAAGTGATCTGCGGTTAAATGTGTTTCGCGCACCATCGATCTTAATTGATCATTTTTACGGATACGACGCATGCGAGTGGCAGGAAAAGCAGGACGATTAAAAGTATAAGTCATCACAACCTCAAGCAAAAAAGAAAAATCTATTGTAGACCTTTTGAGTGAGATTGGGAAAAAAGCACTATTTTAAATTTTCTTTAAGACATTCTTGCTATAACTAACATAAATGTTTCCTTGGTTAAGCTTAAGATCATTAAAAGGATTATTGTCTAAGCCCTTTAATGTATTCTCGCACGATCATTTTTTTTTAAGTAAAATGCCCAACAATCAAAATTCAATTTGCACGTTTTGTGGTGCACAACGTAGGTTAAATCTATGAGTGAAGAGAATCTGCCTAATCAAAATAAGCGAAAAAAACTACTATCGCTCGTTGCGGTTATTGTCATTATTGGGGCAATTATTTATGCCGTATGGGCGCTATTTTTAAATCACAGTGAAGAAACAGATAATGCTTATGTAGACGCAGATACTGCTCAAGTCAACTCTATGGTGAGTGGACAAATTATAAAAGTATTAGTAGAAGATACGCAGACTGTACATACAGGTGATGTATTGGTTCAAATTGATGACCGCGATGCCAAAATTGCAGTGGCTCAAGCCGAAGCAGACCTAGCTAAAGTACAACGTGGTTTTACACAAACACAGGCAAACAGTAAATCCCTATCTTCACAAATTTATGCAAGTGATGATGCGATTACCAGCCAACGTGCACAAGTCACAAAAGCACAAGCTGATGTACAAAAAGCACAAGCCGATTTTAAACGCCGTGCAGACTTAAGTGCTTCGGGTGCAATTTCTAAAGAAGAATTGAGTACGGCACAAAATGCACTTAATACTGCAAAAGCAAATTTAGATTTGGCTCAAGCAGGGTTATCGCAAGCAATGTCTCAACAAAAAGTGGCACAAAGTAATTTAGCTGCAAATGAGGCACTTATTCAGGGGACAACACAACACAGCACTCCTGATGTTTTAGCAGCACAAGCAAAACTTGATCAGGCAAAGCTTAACTTAGAACGTACTATTATCCGTGCACCTGTTGATGGTGTGATTACCAATCGTACAGCTCAAATTGGGCAAACAGTAACCCCAAGCTCATCACTTATGTTGGTTGTACCTTTAAATAAACTGTATGTGAATGCTAACTTTAAAGAAAGCCAACTTGAAAAAGTACGTGTAGGTCAAAAAGTGACGTTAACGTCTGATTTGTATGGCAGTGGTGTGGTTTATCACGGTAAAGTAGTTGGTTTTTCAGGTGGAACTGGGGCTTCTTTTGCGTTAATTCCTGCTCAAAATGCAACAGGTAATTGGATTAAAGTTGTACAGCGTTTGCCTGTAAGAGTTGAGTTAGATTCAAAAGAATTACAACAACATCCACTGCGCGTGGGCTTATCAATGACTGCTAAAGTCGATTTGGCATCACCATGAGTAACTTTAAACCGTTTGGTGACCTAACAGGCGGTAAGCTCTTACTTGCGACCTTTGTGTTGGCATTAGCAAACTTTATGGTTGTGGTAGATACCACCATTGCCAATGTATCTATTCCACATATTACAGGTAGTCTTGCTGTTTCGTCTTCTCAAGGAACGTGGGTGGTGACATCCTACGCTGTTGCAGAAGCAATTTGTGTTCCTCTTACAGGTTGGTTGGCAGGGCGTTTCGGTACAGTGCGTACATTTGCGACCTGTTTAGCAGGCTTTACAATATTTTCTATATTTTGTGGTTTATCTACCTCTTTAGAAATGTTAGTCGCCTGTCGTATTGGGCAAGGATTGTTTGGTGGTCCATTAATGCCACTCAGCCAAACGCTACTTATGCGAATTTACCCACCTGAAAAACATGCTCAAGCCATGGGGTTATGGGCAATGACGACTGTGGTAGGTCCTGTAATTGGTCCTATTTTAGGCGGTTGGATCAGTGACAATATGTCATGGCATTGGATCTTTTTTATTAATATTCCAGTGGGCATTTTATGTGTGCTTGGAACATTGAAATTGCTGAAACCTGCTGAAACTAAAACATTGCATGAAAAGATAGATTTAGTCGGGCTTATTCTACTGATTATCTCGGTAGGTTCATTACAGCTCATGCTAGATTTAGGGCATGAGCGTGATTGGTTTTCTAATCCATTTGTAACAGGGTTAGGAATTACAGCACTTATTGGATTTATTGTATTTATTATTTGGGAAGCAACAGAAAAGAACCCCATTGTAAATGTTAAGATCTTTAGGCATTTGGGTTACTCCGTTGCTGTGCTAACTCTTGCATTTGGATTTGGGGCATTTTTTGGCAGTATTGTGCTTATTCCACAATGGTTACAAACCAATATGGGGTATACAGCTACGTGGGCAGGCTACCTTACTGCAACAATGGGCTTTGGTAGTATTACCATGTCGCCAGTGGTGGCTAAACTATCTACTAAAGTTGACCCGAGAGCATTGGCAAGTTTTGGTTTGTTTTTATTAGGTGGTGTAACACTCATGCGTGCATTTTGGACGAATGAAGCTGATTTTATGACGCTTGCACTTCCTCAAATTTTACAAGGCTTTGGTGTTCCATTTTTCTTTATTCCACTCAATAGCATTGCATTAAGCTGTGTAAATTCAAGTGAAATGGCATCTGCTGCAGGTTTAATGAGTTTTGTAAGAACAATAGGTGGCGCAATTGGTGCGTCGCTATCTGTAACGATCTGGGATGATCATGCTAAAATTTCTCGTAGTGAAATTGTATCAAACTTACATGCTCAACCAACTGTTAACGAACTCATGAGCCAAGGCTTTAGCTATGAAGGTGCAATTGCACAGATTTCAAGTCTTGTAGATAAAGAAACGCTGACAATGGCAGCAGACCATGTATTTTTAGTATTCGCTTTGGTGTTTTTAGTGGGAGCCATGATTATTTGGTTATGTCCAAAACCTAAAGCTGTTGATACAAGTCAGGTGCATTGAGTTGAATTTTCTAAAAGTTATGTTATAGTAGCAAAACATACATGGGGATGTTATTGGCTTCGACGCTGGTGATGAAACTCATAGATGCATGCCGAGAGCGCATTTTCTCTCGTAAATAAAATTTGCAATTTTATAGTCGCAAACGACGAATCTTACGCTCTAGCTGCCTAAGGGCAGTTTGTCCGCCTACTAGAATACTTGTGGTCTGGTAGTCCGACCGAAGCGCACGCACACAAGTCCGTATAAAGTCATGCCTTGGGGCTTTATACCAAACTTAAAGGATCGTGCTTTTAACCCTGTTCGTCGGGTCTTTAAGCATTAAAACAATAGACGATATCTAAGCATGTAGTATTCTGGAGCGTAATGCTGGCGGACGCGGGTTCAACTCCCGCCATCTCCACCATACACTTAGATTTATATAACTTAATATGAGTTATACAGATCGGAAAGGCTTAACCTTAAAGGGGTTGAGCCTTTTTTTATGCCCAAATATAAATAATCATGCCTGTATACAGCATTGATTAGCATGTATCACTCTTTGTATCATTGCCTAAAAACCTAACTCGCTGTGATACAGGACAATGAAACGTACCACTATCAAGAAACGGCCAATGGCAGATATCACATTGGCAAGCCTAGAACCTGAAGATAAAGATTATCGGGAATTAAACGGCAATGGCTTGTATTTCTTTGTGCAGAAGAATAGCAATAAGTCTTGGCAGTTAAGATAGAAAAAGCTTTGTAGCAAGTGGTCTTGGTTAGGCATTGGTGGTTAGCCCAAAATAGACGGACAGCTTGCACGGAAGAAAGCTTTAGAACTCATTACAGATATAGGCAAGGGCGAGAACCCCATCATTACCAAGCAACAACGTAAGATACAAGAATGAGAGCAACACACTGCCACTTTTGAAGCCTTAGCAAAAGAATGGTTGGCCACAAAACAAGGCAAGTGGGTATCATGAGCCGTAATAAAGGTGCATTAGAAAAACATATTTATCCTGTCTTTGGTAAACGCCTGTTTGCTTCTATACGCCCAATTGAGTGGATGGAACATTTAAAGGGTATTCAGCAACAACAGTACCGTATGCGGTCTATGTGCCGAGATATAATAACCCCACTAGAGGGATTATATAAATCTTATATTAAGTAACTTAAGATATTTTTACATTTAAAAGCTATATTTTCATCTTCAACTTGCGAAATTCTATAGTTAACGTTTTCCCATTGATTATTATCTTTTTCTATAACTAAAGACATAAATTGTTGGAAGTTATTTAGAAAACTATTTTTTAAAGACAAATCTGAAATATTTGAAAACTCAATGAGTAATTTTTTTGTATCTTGAGAAAAAAGATCTTTTGAAAAAATCAAAGTCAGAGTGTAACTAGCTTCAATGTAATTATAATCAATATCAAATTTTTCTACTTGATCAAATTCGGGTAAATATTGGTTTAACTCAGTAAAGTTAAGTCTTTTCATTGGTTAACTCTCATAGGGTCAATAGAATTTTAATATGCTATATCAAACTCTACTAACTGTTTACCTAAATAGTCTTAGCGAAATACATTAAATATCTATTTACTCAAAGATATCTTTATATACTTAAGTTTTCGCATGCTTTTTCATTTAAATGGTAATATTTTATGAAAATTATTCTTTGGGAAATACGCTAAATTAATATTTTACATCTGATGACTATTTAAAACTAACAAAAAGAAGAGATATCCCAAGAACAGTAAGTATGCTACCGATTATCTTATTAATGACTTTTTGTTTTTGAATCATTTTTTGTCTGAGATTTTGTGTAGAAAATACAATTGCTAAAATACCAAACCAAATAAAATGAGCAAATGACATAAATAAACCATAACCAATCAGTAAAAATTCATTGGTTTGTGGACTTACAATTTGGGTGTATGTACTAATCACAAATAATGTCGTTTTAGGGTTTAAAGCATTGGTAAAGAAGCCATATTTTAAAGCCGAAAAAGGCGTTAAAGTCTGACTAGAGTTTTGATCTAAAATAATTGCCTGAGTAAATGTTTTATAACCAATATATACAAGATAGAATGCGCCTATATATTTGATAAAATTCAGTATATATGGGGTATATGCCATTACAAAACCTATGGCAAAAAGTGTATAGGTCACATGAGTCAGTACTCCTAAAGAAATGCCTACTGCAGTCAATAGTCCTGTTTTCTTACCATATAAATAACTATTTTTTGTTACAATTGCAAAATCTGCACCAGGGCTTATAACAGCAAGCAGGGTAATCAAAATAACAGCGTAAAGTTCAGTCATAGCTGTTTCTCCTGCTTAAAACTAAGCTTTATCATTATTGAAAAGCTGCCAATTAACCCACTAGATTTTTTTGAATATTCAGAATTGTTCTGAAATAGGCATAAATTATCATTTAAATTTTTCGCGATAGTATTCAATTTATTTTGCTCATACGTTTTATTGTACGTCTGATTTTAGCTAGAATTAGCTGAATAGAAATTGATAAATTCTCCTCATCGTTCATGAGATTGTGGAATGATAGAAAAACTGTCTTTAAATGCACTTAAATATTTTTATATGATTGCTCAAACGGGTAGTGTTACAAATGCAGCAGAAAAATTATGCGTGACACAAAGTGCTGTAAGTAAACAATTAAAAAATTTAGAAGAAATGATGAATGTTCAACTTTTTGATAGAGTTCAGAAAAAATTATATTTAACACAATCAGGTAAACAACTTTATCAAACCTGCCAAACTATATTTGTACAATTAGATGACTGTTTAGTCGATATCACTAAAAAACAAAATACACCTAAACCATTAGTACTTTCTTGTGAATCGACTATTGCAATGAAATGGTTAATTCCACGCTTAGCAACATTTAAAAGTGATTTTAATGTGGTACTTCTGACAGCAGGAGGCAGTGTAGATTTTGAAAGTGGACAAATTGATTTAGCATTAAGACGTAATGACTTTAAATGGAAAGATACATTATTTAGCGAAAAAATTATTGATGAATATATGCTTGTTGTCAAAGCAAAAAATAATACAGAAAATAAAATTTTACGCTCAACATCTCGTCCAAATTTTAAATATACACAGGGCAAAAATGATGAAATATTAGAGTTTGAGCATTTTTATTTATGCTTAGAGGGGTGTTTAGCCGGTTTAGGGAAAACAATGCTTTCAGGTTATATGATTGAAAAAGAATTAAAGTACGAAATGTTAGATATTGTTGAGCCAATTTTTAAAGATGGTTCGGCCTACTATTTACTGTCTAATACACATTTTGAGCAAGATGATAGAAAAATAATTTTTTTAAAATGGCTAAAACAAGAAATGAAAAACAGTGAGAAAGGCTTACAACAAGCCTTTAATTTATAACTTATATTGTCTAGAGCAATAGCCACGGTTTATCTCAGGTGAACGTAGTTTTAAATGCTTCGTTTTACGATTGGTTACGCGCTTACGCCATAATTTAAAACTGCTTTCTTTAAGAGATGAGCGCATAAGTTGAATCACGGCAGATTCATTGAGGCCGTAAAGATTTTCGATGGCTTCAAAAGGTGTGCGATCTTCCCATGCCATTTCAATGATACGTGATGTTTCATCAGTAGAAAAATGGTGCATAAATACCCTTCGTGTGAGATGGAATAAAGCATATTGTCAGTACATGGTAGTAAATGATAAATTTTAAAAAATAACGTCTAAAGAGTGATGCATCTAAAAAGTAAAAGAGGCGAGATAGATGCTTTATCTCTAGCAAGTTGCTTTATTAAATCCGTAAAAAGCAGTAAAAAACGGTTTTGTACTCGCCCAATATGCTACGTATTAGACTAAATCGACCTGCCAATTCATGGCTTGGATTTCTACATTGAGCTGTCTAAGTGACGCACTAATATCATCAGCTTGTTTTTGAATTTTTGCAATAGAAATTGTTTTTAACCATTTAATTTCACGCATACTATAACGTTCAGAATCACGCTGAGCATGGTCTAGCGCATGTTGTAAAATTCTGTGTTCTGCAATTAAACGATCTCGCTTGTTAAGTAAGTTAATTAATGGTTGCCCATTTGGCATTTGTGTCTGAGCATTGGTCAGATGAATTTTTTCGATAAGATCATACAGTGCTTGGTTGGTTTGTATGGCTTCATTTATTAGAGTTTGAGGGTCTTCACTTGGTGTATCTCCCTCTTGAATAAGTACATTTTGTTGAATACGTTGTTGTAATGAAGCGAGTTTTTTCTGCATATCACTTCTTAAAAGTAAGGCTTCAGCAAGTTTCATTTTTACGCTCTATTATAAAAATAAGTTATGATTTATGAATAAATTAATCATTTTTTGTTCTCTAAAATTTGCTTTAAGTTAGAAATAAAGGAGAACGAATATGAAAAGTGTACATCAAATTAATGCGCAACAATACCAAGGTAAAGCTCAACAGTATTTAAATAGCCAAGTACACGCAACAGGTGAAGAGTTTACTAAAATTTTAAAAGAAGTTAAGCCAACGGATCATGTACTTGATTTAGGTTGTGGTGGTGGACACGTAAGTTACAACATAGCATCTTATGTACAAAATGTGATTGCTTATGACTTATCTAACGATATGCTTGAGATAGTTAGGCATACGGTACAAGAAAAACAGTTAAAGAATATTAAAACGCAGCAAGGCGTGGCAGAACAGTTACCGTTTCAATCAGCAAGTTTTGATGTGGTGATAAGTCGATATTCTGCTCACCACTGGCAAGATATTCATCAAGCAGTACAAGAAATTAAGCGTGTACTTAAACCTAATGGCGTTTTTATTTTAATCGATACAATGAGCTCGAACACACCAATTTTCAATACTTTTTTACAAACGATAGAATTTATACGCGATCCAAGTCATGTTAAAAATTATTCATTACCTGAGTGGAGTGATATTGCTGAACAGGCACAATTAGAAATACGGAACTTTCAAATGCAGAATTTATATTTAAATTTTGCTACATGGATTGAGCGTATGGCACCCCCGCAAAGTAGTATAGAAACTTTGCAATTTCTCCAGAAAAACGCGTGTGATCAAGTTAAAAAATATTTTAAACTTACAGATCAAGGAGATTTTAGTCTTCGTGTTGGATATTTAAAAATAGTTAATAATGATAATGAAATTAATTCTTTGTGATGATAAGGGTTAATTACATTTTTTATACATTAAATTTTTATGATATAATACAAATAAAATCAAATATTTAGGTTGATTTTTTTACATTTGAAAATCAACCTATTTTCATCACGGAAAAGGAGCTCAATTGTTTTTTTATTGTGCAAGCGTATTCTATAAATGTGATTAGAAAATTTAAATAATTGTTGACGAGATGAGGTAGTGGCGATGATGTGTTGCTTTATAGTAAGACACAAAAAAATAGGTGTAAAGCAACCTAAAAGTTAATCGGTATAACTCAAAATTTGTCATACAATAATGAACATAGGACAATAAATTGAAATGGTTACTTCAAATATAAATAAGCCAACAAAACCGAGTGTAAATCTGACAGCAAATCAAGATGGAACTATTACGGTGGCAGGGCAAAGCCAAGCAAATTATGAAATTGATATTACATATCCTAACGGACAAAAAGTCGTAACTATTGCAAATGGTGATGGTAGTTTTAGTACAACATCCCCTACACCACAAACCACTGGAGCAGTTAGTGTTATTGTTAAGGATTCTTTAGGCAATGTATCTCCTACAGTCACAAAAAATTTTATTGATCGTGTTGCACCGGAAGCACCTAATGTAACAATACATGCTGACGATAAAGGCTATCTTACAGTAACAGGAACAGCTGAGGTGGGTAGTCATGTTAAGATTATCTATCCAAATGGTTTAGCCCAAACAGTTACCATTGATAGTACTGGAGTTTTTACAACGACTTCTGTGGATGTACAACCTACAGGTCAAGTAAAAGTCCGTGCAACAGATGTTGCAGGTAACCAATCAGTATTGGTTGAACAAAATTATGTAGATCAAACTCCTCCTTCATTACCAACGTCAATGGTAATAACCAATCCAAATAGCACATTAACTGTAAGTGGCACAACCGAACCAAATAGTGTAGTAAAAGTCACGTATCCCGATGGTACAAGTTCAACTATTACATCATCAAGTACAGGCCATTACAGCGTTATTTCTGCGAACCCACAAAGTTCTGGAGAAGTGAGTGTTTCCTCTACAGATGCATCTGGCAATACATCAGCAATAAATCAAATTACTTATGAAGATACAACGGCCCCATCACAGCCAACAGATACCAAAATTACAGGAAATACTGATGGAACTGTCACGGTATCTGGCATAGTGGAACCAAATACGACTGTCAAAGTGACCTATCCTGATGGTACAACAGCAACTGTAAAAGCTACCGATAATGGAGCTTATAGTATTACTTCTTCTACGCCACAAAATTCAGGTAATTTATCAGTTGTAACAACAGATGCTAGTGGTAATAGTTCTCCATCTCTTAATCAAAACTATGTTGACCGAACTGCTCCAGATCAACCTTTAGTTTCTAATATCTTGGCAAATAAGGATGGTACAATTACTGTCAGTGGTCAAGCAGAGCCAAATAGTACAGTTAAAGTCACGTATCCTGATGGTACAACCTCAACGGCAACCGTAGGTACAAATGGGAGTTATTCAACGACATCTAGCACCCCACAAACCTCGGGCAATGTGAGTGCAATGGCAACGGATGTAGCAGGCAATACCTCTAGTGCTACACAGCAAAGTTATACCGATACCACTGCACCAACAGCACCAAGTGATACTGCAATTAAAGGTAATGACGATGGAACAATCACTGTCAGTGGTCAGGCAGAGCCGAATAGTACGGTTAAAGTAACGTATCCTGATGGCACAACATCAACGGCAACCGCAGGCACAGATGGGACTTACTCAACGACATCTAGCACCCCACAAACCTCGGGCAACGTGAGTACAACGGCAACCGATACAGCAGGTAATACCTCTAGTGCCACACAGCAAAGTTATACCGATACCACTGTACCAACAGCACCAAGTGACACTGCAATCAAAGGTAACGACGACGGTACAGTAACCGTCAGTGGTCAGGCAGAGCCAAATAGCACGGTTAAAGTGACTTACCCTGATGGTACAACCTCAACGGCAACCGCAAGTACAGATGGCAGTTATTCAACGACATCTAGTACTCCACAAACCTCAGGCAATGTAAGTGCAACGGCAACCGATACAGCAGGTAATACTTCTAGTGCTACACAGCAAAGTTATACCGATACCACTGCACCAACAGCACCAAGTGACACTGCAGTCAAAGGTAACGACGACGGGACAATTACTGTCAGTGGTCAAGCAGAGCCAAATAGTACAGTTAAAGTGACTTACCCTGATGGTACAACCTCAACGGCAAATGTAGGCACAGGTGGGACTTACTCAACGGCATCTAGCACCCCACAAACTTCGGGCAATGTGAGTGCAACGGCAACCGATACAGCAGGTAATACCTCTAGTGCCACACAGCAAAGTTATACCGATACCACTGCACCAACA
>NZ_JANKZG010000011.1 GCF_027568475.1 Acinetobacter sp. HY1485
TATTGCCACTATGCTTGCATCATCAACGATGGTGCCTGAACAGTACCGTAAAGTAATTGACGTTAAAGTGGGTAAAGACAGCTACGGCAATGCTATCTACGAACCAAGAGATAATCCAAACGGCGTAGCGAACAGCATTGTGGCAGTGAACATGGCCAATCGTTTAGGTGCAGATCCACTCATGATTATGCAGAACCTTTACATCATTGATGGTCGCCCATCATGGTCATCACAATTTGTTATTGCTTCAATTAACTCATCAGGCAAATACTCATCTTTACGCTTTGATGTTGAAGATCGTGGTGAAGTTGAGCTGACCTATGTAAGACGTGTATGGGAATATAATCAAGGTGCAAACAAGAAACTACCTAAAGATATTCAAGAGACCGTTAAAGTACGTGACCTTGTGTGTAAAGCATGGGCTATCGAAAAAGAAACAGGCGAACGCCTAGAATCTGCTGAAATCAGCATGAGAATGGCTGTTGCTGAAGGATGGTATCAAAAGAACGGTTCTAAATGGCAAACCATGCCTGAACAAATGTTGCGTTATCGTGCGGCGGCATTCTTTGGACGTATCTATGCACCTGAACTATTGATGGGCATCAAAACACAAGAAGAAGAACTAGATAACCTGGTTGATGTAACTCCTGAACCTGCAGAAGAAACACCTGCAGTTAATTCATCTGATTTAAGAAAATCAGTGACCAAAGACCCTGAGCCACAACCTGCAGAAGAAATTAAAGCTGAACAAGTTGAACCAAAGGTGGAAACTACACCTGCAGAACCTACTCCAGTAGCTCAAGAAGCCAAAGCACCTACTCCTATCGTTGACTCAACAAAGGTTCGTACGAAGTACATAAAAGAGATCAATGCCTTAAAGTCAGTAGACGGCGTTCAAAAGAAGTTAGCTCAAGCTATTGCAGATGACGGTTTAAGTACGACCCACAAGCAATATTTAGAAGCACATGCTAAACAACGTATTGAGCAAATTAACCAACCTGACGCAACCAAAAGTGAGCTTGCACGTAACGAACATATACAATTCATCCAAGGTATTAAAAGCCTAGAAGAACTTAAAAAAGCAGGTGCAGTCATTGCTAAAGATAAACCAAATATGACGCGAGATGACCAAAACGCTGTTGCAACTGAATATGCACAACAGTATGAGCGACTTTCTCAAGGTGAAATTTTAGATGACCTAGATGATGATGCGGTGATTAAAAAGATTGTTACGGCGATAGAACACGCTAAAAACATAGACGATCTGAACGCAATTATGGCTGAACCATATACCAAAGATTTTAGCGGTATTCCTGAAATTGATCAGGCTTATGAAAACCGATTGATTGAACTTGGCGAATAAACCCATAGGGCCACTTCGGTGGCCACTATTAAGAATTAGAGTAAATTTAAATGACTAAAGTCGTTAAACCTAAAAACCTAGATGCCTTTCGCTTATGGCTCACAAAACTCTGCTACGAAGTTAAAGACCTAGACGGTGGATTCGTAGCAAGAGCACAAAGCAAAGAAGCACGGCGTACTTATAAAAAGTCTCAACACTATATTCGTGTTGGTAAAGACCTATCGGGCAACCAAGCAGCTAAAGATCTCGGTCGTGAATTTGAAGAACATTTGATTGGCTCTGATTATTTGGAAGTTAAACTATGACAATCACTAAAAAACAAGATCCAGTTGATATTGGCTTTATGTTAATGATGAAATATAGAAGCCCTATTATTCAGCTTTCTGATATATTGAAAGACTATATGCCTCATCTTACACTTACTCAGGCAAATAAACGTGCAAGTCAATGTAAGTTGCCGTTCCCTGCATTTAAAACTGATGGTGCAAAATCACCCTATTTTGTGCATTTAACAGATTTAGAAGCATGGTTGAATAGAGTATCTAAAGAATCGAAAAATGATTGGGCACAAATGCACAACTGAATTTATAAACTAATTTTCAAGGAGTGGTTGCACTGTATTTGCACCATGCACCACTCAAAAATATATAAGTTATTGTTTTATTAGTATAAAAATTAAAAATCTTTCCCACCTGCCATCGGTGCGACCCAAAGTTTCTTATCTATTGATTTATCGAATAATTCTGTAATGACTTTATTCACGCATCTATACTCTAAAAATTTAACATTATTATATAAGATTTATTTTAATGGCATAGATTTGTATTTACGCTTATCTGAAAATTGAAATACTAATCTTTTTACAAAATTGATCTTTTATTATAATTTGTTCAAGCAATAAAAAATTTGGGAGTAGTCTAATTTTGATATGCTGTGGATAATAAAGGAATTTTTCTTTTAGTAACCCTAAAAAACCAAATTGTATCTAGGGGTTTTTTACATAAATATACTTTC
Organism: Acinetobacter sp. HY1485; assembly: GCF_027568475.1. Lineage (GTDB taxonomy): Bacteria > Pseudomonadota > Gammaproteobacteria > Pseudomonadales > Moraxellaceae > Acinetobacter. Next base: position 2,378 of record NZ_JANKZG010000011.1, read on the forward strand.
TTTGCATGATGATAAATATCAATTTGAAAAAGTTGAGATAGATTTTGTAATACTACCTCAACTTTTTTTCTAAAAATACAAGACTATAATTAAACTGCGAAGTAAATTGTCTTTCGTAATCACCAGTCTTTTTTAGACAGTATAGTCAATTAATTACTATATTTTAGGTCGATAAGACACGATAAAAATACTCACTATGATTAAAATCATACCAATAACTCCCACAAAAGAAAGTATTTCTTTGACAATCAACATTGCAAGTAACGCTGCAATTAAAGGCTCACTGAGTGTAATTGTTAGAGCTGTACTTGCTGTCACTTTTTTTAAACCATAACCAAATAATACATATCCTAAAAACATAGGAAAAATAGTCATATATGTAATAACTAAAGTATGTGTTGTATTTTCAAACAAATTTTGCCCTGTAAATGCTAGTGTTGGAAGTAAAATAATCCCCCCTATACCAAATATGGCACCCATAGTGGCTTTTGAACTTATCCCACTATGCATAACCCTTCTTGCCAACCAAGAATAAAGTGCATAACTTATACCTGCCAAAATACCTAAGCCAATACCTAAATTTTTATGATTACCTAAAGGATGTGATCCCTCTCCCATCGAAAGTAACACCACACCTAATATTCCAAGTCCAACACTTAAAAACCACGTTAGCGTAAGTTTTTTTGCATCAAAAAAACGTTCTAATAAAGCACTAAACAGTGGCGCACTTCCAATTGAAATAACTGTTCCAATGGTAATACCTGCATAATGCATAGAAGCGTAAAAAGCCAAAGGATAAACAGCAACAGCAAGCCCACCTAGGATAATTAACTTAAAAGATTGAGTTAAACAAAATATTTCTCGTTTAAGCGATTTTATTGCAAAAAGTGCTTGTAATATGCCACCGCCACCCATAGCAGCAGCACCTATTGCAAAAGGACTTAATTGTGGGGCAAACGAAGCAACAACACCCGTTGTTCCCCATAAAAAAGAAGTAAAAAGAATTGCCCAAAAACCTAAATTCATCTCAACATACCTGTTTTAATAAAGTATGTGCAATTGCTTTGGCTTGAATAATTTTTTGACTTGTTCCTTCTAACCCTGCACGCGCAATTGACCCTTCTAATAAAAAAGAAATTTGAAGGGCAAGATTGGGAACTTGTGTTTGATCTTGCACACAATCCTTTAAGTGTTTACTTAGAATTTGTTCCACCTCATCCTTATGTAACTTAACTGCATCTCGTTCAGGTGTATTGGCTGCAAACTCTGCTGCTGCATTTAACAAACCACACCCCCTAAAACCATTTTCATACGCAAATTCTGCATGATCACAATATGAATCAAATACAGCCAAAATCCTTTCTATAGCTGTGTTTGCTTGTTGCTCACGCACTGCATATAAGCCTAACCATTCTTGATGTCGAGCTTGAATATAAGCTGCCACAATTTCTGCTTTATTAGAAAAATTATTATATAACGACATTTTTGCGACATCTGCATGTGCAGTAATAGCATTAATACCTGTTTGTGCAATCCCTTGGTTATAAAACAAAGTAGATGCAGAAGTTAATATTTTATCTTTTGCTGTTTTCATATTTTTAACTATATAGACCGATCTACCTAGTATAAACAATAAAAAGACTAAACAACAAGACAGACATTGCAACGATCACTAAAATTGAAGGTACAAAAAAGGTAAGTAAAATGCCTCCAAGTGCTGTACCTACTGCACCACCTAAATAATTGATAGATGAATTTAATGCAACTGCGGCAGTGGTATCAATGTTTTCTAAAGCTAAAATCTTATATTGCTGAGGCACAATACTTGCCCAGCCTGCAAAACCCCACAACAAACAACCAAGGGGTGGAAAAATAAATAAAAACATTAACCCCAACAACAAAGTACATAACAATATTTTTAAAAAAGCTTGTGGTATTAATAAATGATCAAGCAATCAACCTACACTAAACGCCCCAAATAAACCACCTATGCCCCAACACCACATGCTCAATACAAGATGTTGAAGTATTAATATTCCTAAAAAACTGTATAGATCCAAAGAAGCAAAAGCAGTTAAAAATGAAATAAATAAGATTTTTTGAAGAGGTCGAAAAGTTAAGTTTTTTAATTTATTTTTTATAGAGATATAGGATGGCGAAATAAAAAAATTCTTTAAAACACCAGTAGCACTTATACTTGTGCATATCAAAATAAAGTAAAAAGGGACGTGCCACCCCCCACTTCTGTACCAATAATAAACTAATAGGTACACCAAATGCTGTGCTTACACTTAACCCACCTAACATTAAAGCAAGTACACGCCCTTTAGAACATTCATCAAATAATAGCTTACCTGCATTTACACATAATAGAGAAAAAATTCCCACACCTATCCCTGCTAAACACTATGCAACATAGAACAAAGTTAAATGATGAATTGAAATTTTAAGAAGATTTCCAACAAAAAATAAACCTAGTCCAAATTTAATTTTAGTAAACAAACTTGCAAATATGGGCGCACTTAGTGCATAGCTTTCTGTAAAAATGGAACACCTGAGCACCCAAATGATCTCTTATCGCATCGCTGTATTGGGCGCAAGTTTCCGAGTGGTCAATATTTCTTATGGGAATTTATGTCAACACAACCGCAGTTTTGTTTAACATTTACAGATAATGCATTGATTGCAGATGCAGTAAAACATGATTTAGGTATAGGCTATATATTTGAATATTTTAACGCAGGTTTAGTACCACTATTACCAAAGTGGACACAAAGCTCTGAATTTTGTTATTTATATTGGTCTAAACATACAACTATGCGATCTGTTGTTAGACACTTTATCAATTTTATTCAAGAATGGAATTTAAATAATGATTGAAACACACCCACTACAACCATATTTACCTAAAAATGCGAAGTTATTGATGTTGGGTAGTTTTCCACCACCACAAAACAAATGGAAGATGGATTTTTATTATCCGAATTATCAAAATGATATGTGGCGTATTATGGGGCTTATCTTTTTTAAAGATAAAAATTACTTTTTAGATTTAGCCAATAAAAGCTTTGATTTGCCACGCATACAAGCCTTCTTAAACGATAAAGGTATTGCAATCTTTGATACAGCCTATCAAGTAAAACGCTTGCAAAACAATGCGGCAGATAAATTTTTAGAAGTCGTCACACCTAGCGATATCCCAAAAATATTACAACAACTCCCTAATTGCCAATATATGATGACCACAGGTGATAAAGCCACCGATACCCTGCTTACACACTTTACAACAGATACGAGTAAACCTAAAATTGGTTGCCCAAGTACAGGTTTAATACTTAACCGAACCATTCAACTTTATCGTATGCCTTCAAGCTCTCGTGCTTATCCTCTTGCTTTAGAGAAAAAAGCACAAAGCTACGAGGAATTATTTAAACAGATTAGTTTTATTTAGCTTATTCGCTAAAAAAGATGCTAAAAATAAGCCAAGCAGTCTTTAAATACAGCCTCTGCACTTTGCGTAGCATCTAAACGTTTAATACGCTCAGGAGATTGTGCATGTAAAAAAGCATAGCCTTGTCTGACTTTAGTAAAAAACTCAAGTTTTTCTTGTTCAAAACGGTCTAACTCACCACGAGCAGTTGCACGTGCCATGCCAAGTTCTATAGGTGCATCTAGCCAAAAGGTCAAATTAGGCATTTGCTCAACAAAAGTTTGGTTAAGTAATTCGAGTTTTTGTTGGCTCAAACCACGCCCTTTCACTTGGTAAGCAAAACTTGCATCTGTAAAACGATCACTCAGTACCACTTTACCTGCACGTAAAGCAGGTAATACCACATGTTGCAAATGCTGACTGCGAGCCGCATAAATGAGTAAAAGTTCTGTATCGGCACACATAGTTTCATCGCTTACAGAAAGCAATAAACCACGAATTTTTTCTGCCAATAGTGTCCCACCAGGTTCACGCGTCAGTACGACCTCTTTATTTTGAGCCACAAAATAGTCGTGTACACGTTGAATTAATGTACTTTTGCCAACACCTTCTGTGCCTTCAAAACTAATAAACATCTATTGTCCCGCTTTTTTAGATCTTAATACTGTTAAATATTGCTGTACGGCTTGATTATGTTGTTCAAGCGTTTCACTAAATGTATGTCCGCCGTTGCCTGTGGCAACAAAATAAACACTTTTTGATTGGTCAGGATGCATTGCTGCTTCTATTGCTTTTTTACTTGGCAGTGCAATCGGCGTAGGTGGTAAGCCTGCCATGGTATAGGTATTGTACGGCGTTGCGGTACGTAAATCTTGCTTAGTAATACTACCTTTATAAGCATCGCCCATGCCATAAATGACGGTTGGATCTGTTTGTAAACGCATTCCTTGTTGCAAACGGCGGATGAACACCCCTGCAATTTGGTTCATCTCTTTATCAATGCTCGTTTCTTTTTCAATAATAGACGCCATAATTAACGCTTCATACTGATTTTTATACGGCAAATTAGGCGCACGTTTTTGCCATGCTTGTTGCAAAAGTTCAATCTGACGGCGGTATAAATCAGTTAGAATTTTTTGATCGGTTTCGCCTTTATTATAAAAATAAGTATTGGGTGCAAGTAACCCTTCTAAGTTTTTGTGTTCAATGCCCAATTTTTGCATCATTTGTTCTTGTGGCAAATTCACAATGGTTTGCTTTACATATGGATCATTTTTTAAACGCTGCAATAATTGTTTTGATGTCGTACCATCAATAATCATCACTGTATTCATTTGTGCATTGTCCGCATTAGACATCATGTCTAATACTTGACGCACCGTCGTACCACGCTTAATTTCATAAACGCCTGCTTTTAGCGTATCGTGAATCATGAACTTACGATATGCCTTTAATACCACAGGTAAAGTAAATTTATGTTCTGCACTCATACGATCAATTAAAGCAGTGTACGTATCGCCTTGATTGATAGAGATCAATTGTTTTTCGCTTTGCATAGGATAGCTTTTGCCTAAACTTGAAGCATAAACGGCATATAGTGCTCCACATAGCACCACAAGAATACTAAGAAAAATACGAGATTTAGCTGACATAAGTTACAGAGGGCAATCCAAAGTTAAAGCGTTAAATAACTGCTGTGTTATATCACAATTTAACAGCAAATGATCTATTTGTGACACCGCTTGTACAGGATATAATGCATTACAAAAAAATGCCGCTTCTGCTTGCTGTAAATCTACATAGGTTAGGTCTTTTTCTATACACTCAAGCCCTAAATTTTCCATGCGTGTCATAATTTCTTTACGCATTACGCCATGCACACCACTTTGGTTTAAACTAGGTGTATACCATTGTTGGTTTATATAAATAAAACAATTACTGCTCACACCTTCTACCAATACATTAGCCACATTAAACACAAATGCTTCTGTATAATTTTTTTGTTGTGCTTCTTGTTTAAGAATTACTTGTTCTAAGCGATTTAAAGATTTAATCCCCACTAAATGTGGCATTGTTAAACCAATTTTTTGTTCTAGAACCCCCGACTTAATTTGCGTATAAGCACATGGTTGTTGAGTTATGGGATAAAGAAAAAAATAAATATCGGCAGGTGTATGAGCAAAACCATATCCTCTTTGCCCAACGCCACGACTAATTAAAATTTTAAATGTACCGTTATCTTCATTACTATATTTTTGCCAAAACTGTTGTACTTGTGCAATTAATTGAAAGTCGATATCTAAAAAAAGTTGCTGTGCTGCATATTTTAAACGAGCCATATGATGATGCCAAAGTTGAAGCGTACCTTGTCTAACCGCAATCGTGGTAAAACAACCATCTCCATACTGAAAAGCGCGATCTACAAGTGCCACTTGTTCAACAATTTCACCGTTTTTAAAACATAACATCTGCTTTGCACCTTTTTTGATAAACAATTCATTTTTTATTATTTTTTATGGATTAAAACTTTTCGTAGTATAAAATAAAACGAGGGAGCATTCACATGAAGAAACAACTACATACGCTTATTGTTCCGGGTGTGGGTGGCAGTGATGATCAACATTGGCAATCTAAACTAGAACAAAAGCTACAAAACGTGACCCGTGTTCAGCAAAATTGGAACGCCCCAATTTTAGAACAGTGGATTAAAAATTGGATAACCACAGTCGAAAAAATTAAATCACCTATTCAAGTTGTTGCCCATAGTTTTGGTTGTTTAACTACTTTGGCAGCGCTTGCCAAGTTTCCTCATTTACAAACAAAAATTAAAAAACTTATTTTAGTTGCTCCTGCAAACCCAACACGTTTTTCAAAACTTGGATTTTCACATGGGCAACACGACAACTACTCACATTATTTTAAACAATTAAAAGTGAACGTACCCAGCGTTTTAATTGCAAGTGAAAATGATCCTTGGCTTTCTTTGCAAAATGCACGAATGTACGCACAATATTGGCAGATACCCATGCACAATTTAGGGCGTGTTGGACACATTAATGTTGCCTCAGGTTTTGGACATTTTCCACAGCTAAATCAATTTTTACTTAAAAATTCAGCAATCAGAAAAGTACAAACACCTCTCTATGTTCATAAAACAGCTAATTTTTTGGCATCTCGTGCGTAAATACCACTAGACCATCACATCATTACTTTCTAAGATGATACTGCATGTCAGTATCATCATTTTATTATTTGGGTTTGTTACATGAATTTTCAGCAACTTCGCATTATTCGCGAAACGGTGAGACAAAACTTTAATTTAACCGAGGCATCTGCGGCGTTATATACGTCACAATCGGGCGTAAGTAAGCATATTAAAGACTTAGAAGATGAACTAGGTGTGCAACTGTTTGTACGCAAAGGCAAACGCCTACTCGGCTTAACCGAACCAGGACAAGCCCTACTCAATATTGTAGAACGTATGCTGATTGATGCCGACAACATCAAACGCCTCGCTGACGATTTTAACCAAAAAGATGAAGGCACGCTGACAATTGCCACAACACATACGCAAGCACGCTATGTATTGCCTCCCATCGTAAATTTATTTAAAAAAGAATTTCCAAAAGTTCATTTGATTTTACAGCAAGGCAGTCCATTAGAAATTGCCGAAATGCTACTGACAGGTAAAGCAGACATTGGGATTGCCACCGAATCATTAACCACTGAAGAAAACCTGATTAGCGTGCCGTACTATACATGGCACCATAGCATTATTACCCCACCTAACCATCCGCTTACACAGCAAAAAGATATACAACTGACCGATTTAGCCAAATATCCTCTAATTACATACCATGGTGGGTTTACAGGACGTTCTAAAATTGACCAAGCCTTTACAGATGCCAAAATTGATGCTGATATTGTAATGTCTGCACTTGATGCTGATGTGATTAAAACATATGTTGAGTTAGGCATGGGCGTGGGAATTGTGCACGATGTAGCGTACGACCAAGAACGTGACTATCGTTTAGAACAAATCGAAACTGAATTGTTTGGGACAAACACCACTTGGATTGCTGTACGTAAAAGCCACTTATTACGTGGATATGGTTATGAATTTATTTCTTTGTGCTCACCCGATGCAGACACTCAAGCCCTTAAAAAAGCCGCCTATCCAGAAGACTAAACAATATGGGTGCACAAGCACCCTTTTTTATGAGTATATTTATGCCATTTAAAATTCATGTGATCGATGTTCAAAATACTTTAAAAAACTATATTTGGCTGATTGAAGATACCTCAACCAAAGAAGTTGTGATTATTGATCCAACCGAAAGTCAAATTGTAGAAGACTACTGTTTAAAATGGTATTTAAAACCCAAGCAAATTTGGCTAACGCATTGGCATAAAGACCATGTTGGTGGTGTGCCACAATTACTTCAAAAGTATAACCTTGACATATATGCACCTTATTCAAAAGCACATCCTTTACCTTTTGAATGCACCTATATATATGATGGCAATACGATTAAGTTTAATCAGCTTGATGTGGCAGTGTTACATACCCCAGGGCATACTTTAGAACATATTATTTACTCTATTGTATCCCTAAAAAGTCTTTTTGTAGGAGATGTTTTATTTGCTATGGGATGCGGACGTGTTTTTGAAGGTACTTATCAACAAATGTATGAATCACTACAACGTATTAAACAATTTGATGATGAAACAAAAATTTACTGTACACATGAATACACTTTTTCCAATGCTAAATTTGCACTACATGTAGACCCTGATAATTTTTTATTACAAGAACGTGCAGATCATGTAGAGCACTTAGACCTTTTACAACACAATACACTACCTACAACATTAAAATTAGAGAAACAAACTAATCCCTTTTTAATGGCAAAAGATGTTGCGACATTTAAAAAGCTAAGATTATTGAAAGACAATTTTTGACATATTTTTTTACATTATACTGTTGTACCTATTTTGCAACAGTATAACATCACAAACTCTTGATTATTATCAATATTGCAACTCCTATACTTTATTCAAGTACAACGAATTACTTAAATAATGCAAATAATTTCATTTTATTCACACAGTTACACTTTAAAAATTTCAGCATTATCCCTATAACTAATAACATAACGCTTGAGGAGATTTGCCATGAAAAAAGTGGTAAAAGCAAAAAATTTAATTGCATTTCGTATTTGGTTAGAAAAATTAGGCTACTCGGTAAAAACACTTACAGATAACCGAGGTTTTACATTTAGCTTTAAAAAAGAATATGGATTGGTAACGTGCGATTTAGCAGGAAATAATTTAGCGATGCAATTAGGCGAAGAATTTGAAGATCACCTAAAAGCATAACTCTATTCAAACTGCACAAGTGTGCAGTTTATTCAAATGCTTGATACAACTTACTATTTGGTTGTAATAAGCTGTTGTATTTTTCTTGATTGAATTTTTGGAAAATACCAAAGTCTTTAACGGTATAAACTTTCCCGTCAATTTTAGCAACGACATCACTTGGATTAGCACTTACCATTGCTTGCCCTACTTTTTGTACTGCTTGAGCATAGTCTTGTGCATTGGTTAAATTAAGTTGATTCAGTGGTACTTGTTTACGTATCCAATCTGCCATAAAAAATTCATAAAATGGCGGTGCAATTTCGGGTTTATCAAATGCAATATTTCGTAAGAAAAACATCAACGAACGGTATTCGTCATTTTTTAGTTGCTGACTGCTAAAGTTCTGTGGCAATTGGTCAAATTTAATAGATTTATCGTCATCTTTTAACCAAGTCAAACGCTTTTTCTGCATTTCTTTAGAAAATTGACGCATGGTTTTTACATAACTCATATCAGGCGTGACTACCATAAATACAGGTACATCCTGCCCCACAACCTGCGCAATCTCAGATACAAAATGGTGCCCATCTGTTAAATAGTATTGACCATTGGGTGCCTGTACGACTGTTTTCATTGCATCAATATGTGTTGCAACTTTAGCTTCACACTCAAAAGAATTGATATCTTTTAAATTAGAAGTTTCTGAATACGTTTTCAATTTTCCTGCGCCAATATTTTCGCAGTAGTTATCAAAAATCTTTTTGGTATCTTGCTTATAACCGTGAATTTTATAAGCAATCTGACGGTAGCCAACACGTGGCTGTGTAGGATGTAATGCAGACACATCAAGTTTAACAATGTTGACAGGTGCTGTTTCGGCAATACAAACACTAGAAAATAATGCAATAGCTAAAGCATAAAGCTTCATACAATTTTTCCTACTCGGAAATGTAAAAATGCGCATTATAAATCATATAGATACAAAAAAACCAAGACGATGTCTTGGTTTTTTAAATATGGTGGGGATGAAGAGACTCGAACTCTTACACCTTGCGGCGCCAGAACCTAAATCTGGTGCGTCTACCAATTTCGCCACATCCCCAAATATGGCAGAGGATAAAGGATTCGAACCTTTACGAACGGTTTTGGAGACCGTCATGCTACCATTACACCAATCCTCTAGTATCAAAGTAAACTTTGATGGTGGGGGCGAAGAGACTCGAACTCTTACACCTTGCGGCGCTGGAACCTAAATCCAGTGCGTCTACCAATTCCGCCACGCCCCCGATGGATGTGTATATTATAGAGATCGCTTTTGTATGGCAACCCCTATTTAATAAAAAATTTCTTGTATGAACAAATAATATTCAAAACAATGTGTTATGTTTATTTTTTAGCTTTCTAAGCATTCAATTACGGCTTGAATATCTTTAAAACGGTTTTGTTTTTGTTTTTTTAGTAGCCCTGTAAGTACTTTATTGAACTGCTTTGGTATTTGAAGGGACGTTTGGCAATGTAAAACTGCCCAATCGTGGTAGGTTTGTGCCTTTAAACGTGTTTGTGTGATGTGCTCATATAAAATAATACCGAGCGCATATAAGTCAGTTTGTATACTTTTAGGTTCACCATGAAATAATTCGGGTGCCATATAACGTGGTGTTGCATGTAGTTGTGATTGAACACTATCAGTATGACAAGTATGTTCAAAATCTATCAAACGCACCGTATTTTGATAACGCACAAAATGTTGAGGTTTTAAATCACCATGGATCCAACTTGTTTGATGCAACTGATCTAATACATATAACAGTTCTTTAAGCAAATACGGCGTTAAAGGTTGATTAAATATGGGTTTTGCTTGTGGTAACACCAAGCCATGTTCATTTAAATTTATATATTGGGCAGGCAATAAAAAGGAAGCACCATCAAATTGTTGATAAATATTTTTTTCATTTTGCCAACCTTGTTCAAATACTGTATGTATTGGTTGCTGACACTTCAAATAAAATACATTCTGATGCTGTATTATTTTATATAAATAGCGTCCATACACTTGACGTGCATTTATTAGCTCAAGCTTATAAGGCAAATTTAAATTAAACATCTGATATAAGACGCTGTAATAAGTTTCCTACTTTAGCGTGAGATTTGATCATTGCCATGCGTGCCCAAGTTGCTCTCTCACCTTCTTTTTGCAGTTTCTTAAATAAATTAGGCTCAGGATTTTTTAAAAGGTAACTGTAGTGGCGCAAGCTATATTTACCAATAATATTAATATCACCATAATACTGCTGATTCATAATCCCATAACCATGATCAAGTAAGCGACGTACAGGTGGTAATAAATCCATACGTTCTCGCGTAAAATCCATCACCCCTTTGGCAAGTATTTTACTTTGACGACGTGCAATTCTTTCAGGCCAACTTAATAAATCATGTCTAAAGCGATCTTCATCCTCTTGCATAAAAGGTACTACATGCGGATTTGCCTGACTTGCAATGGTATAATTTATATTGTAAAGCCGTACCATTTTTTCTTGCGGTAAATCACTGCGCATACTGCCATCGACCCAACGCGTATTTGCCATAAATGGAATATGTGTACCATCTTGTTGTTTTGCGATAAGTTCTACCGCAGGAAATAACATCGGTACAGCACAAGATGCCAAAACAGCACTCCACACCAATACATGAGGTGCAGTATAACGATTTAAAATTTTAGGAAGCTGTGTTGCATTATAAGGCGCAACTGCAATATTTAGTTCTAATTTTGAGATTTGATAAGCTTCCTCAAACGTTAAATGCCCTAAATTCTTAATTAAAAAACTCTTTAGTGCATCAATATCTGTAAAACCATCAAAACCCTCTTTAATCATGCTTTTAAGAGATTTGAACTGAAAAACATCACGTAACAATGTATCCTGATTGAGTAAATTTTCTATTGATTGGACATCTTTTGTTGCTATCAAAGAAGCCATCACCGCACCTGCACTGGCTCCAGATAAAACACGCGGTAATAATTGTTGTTCTAACAAGGCTTTGCATACACCGCTATGAAACAAACCAAGCGTCGCTCCACCAGAAAACATAAGTGCAGGTTGTCCGTATGTTTTATAGCATCGCTCAAAAAATTCCGTCTTCTGCATGAGTGTTAAATCTTCACACTTTTTGAGATAAATTAAACTTTCACATATCTCGTCAAGATAACGCTCAACTAAATTTTTGGTGCTCGTTTGGGCTACTGTAAATAAAAGAGGATGGTTAATATATCCAATATCATGTGACATGCCCTCTTGTAAAATAAATAAAAGATCTTGAGTCTTTGCTTGATGCCGATATTTTTTTAAACGCTTTAAACGGTAATCGATTAATTGGTAATCAAAATATGGGGAATTGTCTTCATATCTCCATGCAATTATTTCATCTGTGTCGTCTAGTAAATTTGCTATACGGTGCCACTGATCATAGGTTTGCGCTGTTGCTAATTGCTTGGTAAGTTGTTTGAGATGTATATTTTTTCTAAATTTTTCTAACATCTCATTTCTCCAACACTAATTTTTTGTATAGTAACAAGCATAAAACAAGGAACGAACTCATGGCAACAATAGAAATTTCTCAAGACTTAGCAGAACACTTGACTACGGTATTAAAACAACTACAGCAAACACTTCCTGATTTACCCCCTACTCTCAATTTTGATGCACCTGCTTTTAGATGGAAAAATGGGCATCTGCATCCTATTTTAGCACCTAAAGCATTTTATCTTGATCAGCTCAAAGGAATTGATACGCAGAAAAAGAAAATTATCCAAAATACTCAGCAGTTTTTAAAAGGCTATCCTGCAAATGATGTACTTTTAACAGGTGCACGTGGCACAGGAAAATCATCAATTGTACGTGCGCTTTTAACAGAATATCAAAATGAAGGCTTACGCCTCATTGAAATTGAACGTGATGATTTAGCTGATTTACCCAAAATTAAAACAATCATTAAAGATCGTACAGAAAAATTTATTATTTATTGTGATGACTTAGCATTTAATGCCGAAGATGAAAATTATAGAAGTTTAAAAAGTGTATTAGATGGTTCGTTAGAATCAGGCCACCAAAATTTCTTAATTTATGCAACCAGTAACCGTCGTCATTTATTGCCTGAATTTATGCATGAAAATACACCCATCAAACAAATTGACGTACCACAATATAAAGAATTACACCCCCAAGAAGCCATAGAGGAAAAAATATCATTATCCGATCGTTTTGGTTTATGGTTATCTTTTTATCCAATGGATCAACAGCTCTACTTAACCGTAGTACAGCAATATATAGAACATGCAAATTTGATTTTTTCTGAAGAAGCACGCGCCGAAGCATTGAGATGGTGTCAACTTCGTGGTCAGCGTTCGGGGCGTGCAGCGTACCAATTTTCTAAACATTGGATTGGTACACAAAAACTCTTAGGCTAATTTATTGTGCACAAGTAGTTTGATATTTTTGCGAAAAGTCCGTAATTGTTTGGGCTTTTTGCTGTGGATCTTGAAGCATTGGTGTTTGAAATGCATCGTCTAATAATTTAACAAAGATTTTTTGCTGTTGTATATTTATAATTTTGGTTGTTTCCATTTTCAACTGATCGTATGCAGCGCCCTCTTGTCTAAGTTTCATAATACCCTGTGCAGCATTGGTTAAATGTTGGCAATCCGTTGCTGTCATTTGCGCGTGGGTAGATAAGGCTAAAGTACTTAGTACAAAAGTAGCAAATGCTTTCATAATTTTCTCCTACAATAAACTTTGGCACCGTAACATTTAAACCTTAATTATTTTTTTAAAATTTGTATTGTTTTATTAAATTTTAGGCAATAAAAAACCCTATAAAAATTTATAGGGTTAAATATATGGTGGGCCCACCGTGACTCGAACACGGGACCAACGGATTATGAGTCCCGATCTTGGCGTGTTGATAAGTATTTATCAGTGTTGATCTATTTTAATAAAAAACAGTTAAATCATCAACTTATAAGTTTTAGTATTTATGAGTGTTGACGAACATTGATTTAATTTGCTTACATACTGCTTACATGGGATTTATGTAAGCAAATGAAGTTAAAATTTACTGTAAATAAAGTTAATAAACTAGAACCACCTACTGAAAATAAAAACCAAATTTTCTATTGGGACCTAGATACGCCCGGTCTTTCTGTACGTGTCACACAAAATTCTAATAGAGCATATATCTATCAAGGACGTGTATGCGAAAAAAGTATACGTATAACCATTGGTAATGTAAATACATGGGAATTAGACCAAGCACGTAAAGAAGCAAGGCGACTACAACAGCTTTGTGACCAAGGTATTGATCCTCGCAGACATAAGGCAGAAGAAGCTCAGAAGAATGAAGATTATGCCGATAGCAAACAAAAGGCTTTAATTACCTTTGGCCAAGTGTTTAATGAATATGTAGAGGAAAATAAAAATGGTTGGAGTGAGCGACATTTAGAGGACCATATTACTTTATCTCAAAGAGGTGGTGAAGCACATCGCCGTGGTCATGGTATTACCAAACCCGGTGTACTCGCCTCTTTACTTGATACACCATTAGTTGATTTAAATGCTGAGTCACTTATAAAGTGGCAAGCTACTGAATCAATAGATCGCCCCGGTAGAGCTGCTCTTGCCTTTCGTATTGCTCGTGCTTGTATAAATTGGTGTGCAGAACATGAAGTGTATTCAACACTTATCAATAAAGATGTACATGCTTCAAAGCGAGTAAGAAAATCAGTTCCAATTTTAAAACCTAGAAAACAAGCCTTACAGAAGAATCAACTAAAAGATTGGTTTTTAGTTGTTGGTGAAACACAAAACATCATGCACCGTGTTTTTTTACAAGTAACCATTTTGACTGGACCACGATCTGAGTCGTTACGCTCATTAAAGAAGTCACAGTTAGACTTTAAATGGAAAACTATCAGTATTTGGGACAAGGTAGAACAAGACTACCGTCTTATTCCTATGACTAAGTATGTAGAAAACCTGTTTAAGTCTTTACCTCAAAACTCTGACTCAGAATATATTTTTTGGTCAGATCGCTCTAGGTCTGGCCATATTGAAGATATTAGAAAAAATTACTATGACCTATTAGAAGAAAAAGGTTTACCAAGACTTACTATTCACGATCTAAGACGTTCTTTTAGTAACTTGACCGAATGGTTAGAAATTCCAACAGGAGTTGTTGCTCAAATTATGGGACACAAACCTAGTGCTACGGCTGAACGTCATTACAAAGACCGTCCAGTTGACCTTCTACGCTTACACCATCAAAAAATTGAAGATTGGATTTTGCAAGAAGCAAATATTAAGTTTTAAATAAAAGGATTTACAAGAAAAATGAAGTTTAGTGTTGAATTAAATTGGGCTTTTTTTATATCAATTTTTACAATTTTTTTATACTGGTGTGGATACTGCTACCTATCAGGCATGATGGAGTATTATCACCATCAAATAGATGCTTTTGATATTCCTACACCTATTGTATTGATGTATGGAGTTTTGAATGGTACTAAATACTATTTAAACTTTCTTAGTATTATATGTCTTTTTGTTTTTTTTAAAGAATTCTCATTGAATCAATGGATTCGTGGATCTTGTAAAATATTAGGTTGGTTATTTAACACTATTTTCATAATCTTTTATGTGATGTATACATTGATTTTAAAATTCCTTAACCTTAATTTTATTAAACTTATTTTTGAGAAGATAAGACCAATTAATGTTTATCTAAATTTTCTATATATTTATTTTTGTAATACAAAACCTATAATAAGTAGCATAAATACCTTAAGTAGTTTTGCTAGTTTCAATGAAACCTTAAAAATAAAAACTGTAATTTTTTTAGAAAAAATAAATTTAACAACAGAAAAAATACAAGAATTGAGACCTTTAGATGGAACAGAAAAATCATTTGACGCATCTTTTATACTTCACGCTCTATCGTGGATAGGGTTACTATGTATGCTTCTTTTTTTATTTAATATAGCTGGTAATCTTAATAGTGAGGGTAAAGCATACTCTGGCACTAGATTTGAAAATAGTGTAAAAAATTTCTCTAGAGATAAGAAAGATTTGAATGTTTCAAATCTGGTATATGATAGAGCCGAAATAAATGGTCAAAATAATATAGATTTCTTTTTTACTGATATCTGCTTTAAAAACTTCTGTTTACTTGTAGATCAGAATAGAAATGCTCAAATATACGAAACCAAGAACTTTAAAGTTCTTAATAGTGTAGATACTCCACCTAATTAGGGCTTTCTCCCCGCATCAGCTCGGTATTCATCAGCAACTTTTGCCATGTTTCGATATTCTGTGATGCAATTTGAGAGTACGTTGCTTTGGACTCTTGAGTATTCTTCGACTGCTTCTCGTCTTGCGGTTTTAACACGGCTATTTGCTTGGGTAAGTTGCTTTGACAAGCTGTTAGCCCGAGTGTGAGCCAAATCAGCATCGCGCGAGATTTGTTTGAGTTTAGCATTGTAGGCTTGCTCCGCTTGAATGAGTTGTTGTTGTGCTGCGACTTGGGCTTTAAGTTGGATCTCGTTTTGTTCTTTGACATAAAGCGTATGCTGTTGCTTCAGGTTATCAATAGTGTGAGTTTTATTGGTGACTAAGGTAATCATGCCCATCAGCACAAACACCAATACCCCAATAATCCCTTCACGCCAAAATTTAAGTAATAGTGCTAAGCTCATTGGTTCTCTCCGATACATTTCTTATAGCGTTCTAATTGACGCGTATACACGCCATAGCAGTTGTTTGAGCGAACCTTACAGTCACGCTTTGCTACATAGCGGTATTGCAGTAATGAGCGACAAGCCTGTGTATATTGCCTTTGCAGTAGGTTGGTACGCATAGAGGACTTGTTAAATGCACCAATGCCGTATTGGTAGACAAAGTCGAGATACACGTCATATTCAGTTTGTGACAATGCAACTTTTGGAATTGAGTTTTTAAGCTGACGTTCTGTTTTACTCACATGCTGACGTAAGTAATGATCTGCGGTGGCTCGGGTAATGGGTCGATCATGAAGTGTGACTGATACCCCATTAGGGTAAACCGTAGTTCCGTGGCCAATCGTAGGCACATCGCCTTTGGTTGGGACAACAGGTTTTGAGGTAAAGCCCTCTTTTTCTTTCACTAGACCAAAAAATCCTAATGATGCAGCAAGAATACCTACCGCTATTTTTTGCTTATTATGACTAGACATATTATTCCCCACGAATTTTTCTTAATGTTTCTTGGTGCTCAACTTCATCACGCTTATCTTTTTTACGAGCAAAATAGTAGTTCATAGCGAAACCACCAATCGCTACAAAAATACTGATCCAAAATGCCCAATCTACTGTTCCAAAATATGCTTGCAATGCACTTACCCCACTCCCTGCATACGCTACCGCTTTTGTTGCAACAACTGCCGAAGCGGTGCTGTCTAGTTGTTCTTGCACATTGTTCCCCTAATTTTTGGTAATAAAAAACCCTGAGTTAATTAAAACTCAGGGTTTGCTAGTTTTTGATGTGTGTTTTAAGTAGCTATCCAACCTGTATTACCACTTCCTTTCTTGATATACATAGTTGCTGTTGGATAATCATAGTAACGACTTCCATACGGAGCTTTAATGATTCCCTCAGGATTTCCTAAATTTCCCGATTCATCAATGTAGCCACCTGTTGTTAGACTCTGTGATGGCATGCCATTTACAGTACCAAACCCAATACTCCCTTTGATTATTGCATTTGTTGCCCCAGAACCTGCTTCTACAACCTTACTTGCTTTGTTGCTGTTTCCTGTGGCACGAACAGTATTATTGATTGCAACTGTATCAGGAGTAGTAAAATAAACAAGATTACGAGTGTTGTTTGCACTAATACCTATCGCACTACCAACATTATCAGTTATTGTGTGTTTAGAACTTGCCAATACTGAGATACCGTCATTTTGAATATTCAATAATACGTTATTTTCAATAAACTGCTCACGACTATAATCTTTGCCGTTAAAGTCACTATTGTAAGTTTCACGAGTACGAATACCTACAATTGCAGTATCCACAGTGTTTCCAATAATGTCCGTGCAATTTGAATATTGGGTTTCAATACCAATGCCATAATTGGTAATAGTGTTGTTGATAATTTTTGCCTTTGTACTCCATAACATAAGAATACCAAAAGAACCTACTGCGGTGGATTTCATGGTATTGCCCTCAATGATGTAGCTATCACGATAAGCAACTGTGCCTGCATTTGTGTAAGCAGCATCACCGCAATAAATACCATAACCACAATCTACGATATTATTGTTTACAATTTTCACATTATAGCCAACTTGCGATGTATTACTCTGCACACCATTTTGGTCTTTAGACGCATCTGATTGCATACCTGACGCAAAATCCATGATTGCATATTTACAACCATCAAAGGTGTTACCACTTACAATACTATCGCTATGCTTGAATAGACCTACGCCACGATAATTACAACCAATAAACGTATTGTCTTTGATATAGATACGCTTATGATATACATTGTGTGTGCCATTATGATTGCCTACACCTGAATCAAAAGCATAAGCATCTGCGCTGTTAGGGTCAGCTTTAAAAGTATTTCCAACAACCCAAATATCCTCGCAACCCAATGTACCACCTGAATAGCGACCCTCTGCAATCTGAATTGCTTCCTTGTTATTAGCTGATATATTTGACTTTTGACAATAAAATTGATTGTTATTAATACGGACATCTTTACTAGAGTTTAAGTCAATCGCATGCCCTCCACGACCAACAATCATAGTTGCATCTTCAATCGTAAAGTTAAGTACTGCTTGCAAACCAAAACAAGAGTTTACTCCTGCAACTTGTGGGTTGGTGTCAATAATACCGCCAAACCATTTAAAATTCTGACCACCGTATCCATAACCTGTGTAGCTACCATTCACTAAATCCATCTTACAGCGAATCATAGTAGAACCACTAAGGCGGATAAAGTGGGCATTGGGTGAGCAAACTACTAAAATGTTACCATCGTCAGGAAGTTGAACACCACCCACCATTCCATACTTACCACTAGGGAAATACACAGCACCACCGCCAATGCTATTGATATATGAGAACATTGTATTTAAGGCAGACTTGTTATCAGTAGTACCATCAGGGATTACACCAAAATCTAAAGGATTAATCCAATTATCATAAGATGCCTCCGAAAACTGTCTAACCCAGCGTCCACCACCGACATTACTTGCAACAATAGTAAAACCATTTTCAGGGGTTATACTATTTGCTTCATATTTAAATAAGCCACGATTTTCTTGTGCTGTTACAAAACAGGTGCGATCTTGAGCTACTGCAATATCTTTTAATGCTGTTAGATCATAACAAGATGTAACTGTTAGCTTATTTTCTTCACGCTGTGTTTTTCCTGTCCAAGCTAAAATTAAGCTATCTGTTAAGCCTGTTAAATCAACACCGTTTGTTATATTTTTTAAAATTTGATCCACATACCAAATTGTAAATTCTTTTGCATTTTGTAGTGTAAGTCCATCACCTCTAATCCGCTCTTTGATTTCGTTAGTCAGGTTTCTTGCAACATTATCAATATTTAATTGAAGTACATTATCTGCTGCAATTCTTTGGGCTGTCTCTTTTAATAGTTTTGCTAGAAGCCATGTATCACGAAATTTAAGCTCTTGTAGCTTTCGCCAAATATCATCGAAATCACGGTTTACAGGAGTCGGTCGGAATGAATTATCATTGGTTTTGTAATTACGTGTACGCTCTAGAGGCGTATTACGTTCAATACTTATTATGCTATTTACGATGGGTGCTACTAAAAAAACAATATTACTATCTACATCAAGCGACCAAGCCCCAACACTAGGATCTATATCATTTACCTTTACAATTAAATGGTTTTGGCTCACACATTCAAAAGTAAGAGGAAACTTGGTTGTTGTTCCATCGGCAGTATATTCAATATAGGGTGTTTGTTCGGGAACTGGCATAACTAACCTCAATCATCAAAATCAACTGTGGCCTCGTAAACGCCACTATTCTCACGCCAAGTTTGATGTGTTCCATACTCCACTGTATTGTGTGTTTTCCCTATGCGAATTGGCTCGTCACTTACCGCACCTGCTAGTGCATCAATATAATCATCGTCTTGATCTGTAACTGCAGCATTGAACATTCGCATTTGTTTTGCTTCTACTGAGTCATCTCCGTTTTCATCTTCTAGTACAGAAATATGCGCCCATAACACACCACTATTTAACGGCCCTTCTAACGCCCCTAAAATACGTTTATTCTTTTGGCCAGTGCTGTGTACTTCTGTTACACCACAACGTAGCTTACGGACTTTTAAACAGTTTTTTAGTACAGTAGGAAAAAATCCACCTATACCATTCGTCTCAACTGTCACTCTGGTTAGTTTGTATTTTTCGATTAAGTCGCAAAGTTGCCATACTTGGCCACCATTAATTTTGCCTTTGTCATCATGTTCACTAATTGCACCTTTTAAGGCTTTAGACCGATGCCAATACTGAACTCCCAATTCATCCTGTAGTATTAAGGCAACCGCAGAAATATCAGATTTTGTTTTACCGCTAGATGGGTCGACACGACATGATGCAGATACTATACGGCGATCACCAAGCATCATAATCATGTGTTTATTGGCAGTTTTAATAATTGGCTCACAATCGTAAGCAATCAACTTATCAGGATCTAAACGTACCTCACCAATTGGTTTAGCATGTAACTGATACTGTGAATCCCATTCATTGAGCGTACGGCACTCTTTACGGCGTTCTTGCATAACTGCAGGTGTAAACCGCTTTGGCCACAATGCTTCACCGTACACATCAACTAAGCCATGTTCTTCTACAAAGATAATCTTGTAAGCATTGCCCTGTTTAACGTACTTATAATCTTCGTCAGGCTTTAAATACTTGGCATGAACACCAATACCACTAAAGACATTGATAGGCTCAAAATTAACGATAGCTTCACTACATTTCTCAAAACGTGCCTCGTTCTGAAACATTTTGAGAATAAGTGTTTTAGCCCCTAGCTTTTGGACTTGGGTATATAAAGAATCATGTGTATGTGGTGTACCAACATAAAGCTTTTGGCCACCCGGTATTAAAATATGGGTTTGTTCAGATAAGCGATAACGCAGTTTTTCACGTGCTTCAGGCGTACCAATATTGCTTGGCATTTCCACGTCATCGTTTTGGATCTCATTTGCACGCGACCCCGTGACGTTAGACAAAACCCCACGTGCATGTATAGAGCCATGACGTACGTCCGTAGAACCTGCGACCCACCATTTTTGAAGCTCACCACGAACCTTTTTAAAATTGAACATCACGCATAACGGATGACGCTCCAAAACCTGCTCTGTACCACGGCTGACCTTTGCCGCATCGGTATCCGTTGCCCCTTGGTGCAATAACAAGTGTTCAGGATTGCAATATAACCGCCATGCATTATAAATATCTAAGAACGTAGATTTACCATGACCACGGGGCATCATCAGCAAACCCAATGGTCCATAGTTCTCTAAAAACTCACATACCCATAAATGAAAGTCGGGTACCTCCCACCCAAGGTACTCTGCATACACCATAAAAAAGACAACAAACTTAACCTTTGGCATGGCTTAACTCGGACGTTGCTTGCGTGCTTCTAACTTTTTCGATACCTGTTCAAGTAAAGCAGTCGCTTGTTGTTCAGGCGTTACTTTACGATTATCAGTGTTCCCTGTAGTTTGTTCGTCATCAAGTAATATCCGCTTTAATTTTTCTGCAACGGTCAGAGCTTCTTTTGCACCTTTGTAAAGCCAGACCTTATTGCCACGCCCCTCTTTATCAAATATATTTTGGCCATATGCTTCGGTAACTAAATCCACTGCATCGGTTGATGACATTTCAAAACATAGCTCTAATTTCTCTTTTGTTTCGGGCTTTAGTTTCCCGGTCTTTTCTTTTTTCTCGCTCATAAAAAACCCTCACATTTTTTTAATTATGCGAGGGTTGGTATAGTGATTTGTTGTGTAAGTTAGCTATAACATTTAAGGGCTGTTCCCTCTATTACAACATGACCAAAAGCTTTGTTATTGCGTTGAGTAATGACTGCTGAATCAGCCCCATATTTATCGTAGGCAAGCTTTTTAAATTCACTTATTGCCTTCTCATTAAAATTAATTGCCTGAGTAT
The DNA here is from genome assembly GCF_027568475.1 of Acinetobacter sp. HY1485. Classification (GTDB taxonomy): domain Bacteria; phylum Pseudomonadota; class Gammaproteobacteria; order Pseudomonadales; family Moraxellaceae; genus Acinetobacter. The sequence goes on from NZ_JANKZG010000011.1 coordinate 24,435, forward strand.
CAACATTGATAGGCCCTAGTTTTTTACAACCATTTATCAATGTGCTATCACTAGATATTAATTGAACTTGGTTCTGTTGATTACTGACTGTTGCACATGAGATCAAGCTGATAGTGCAAAGTGCTATCCATAAAAATTTATACATATTCTTCCTACTGAATCACTTCACTAAAATTAGGTGCATCCACATCAAAATCATCACCCCACCAACGTGTACGGTGTTGCTGACGCTGTGCCTTTCTTAATACTTTTTCGCGGTATCCTGGTGCAATCATATCTTGAAAGTTGTCAAACAATAAACGGTTAGTGGCAAGCTTGGTATACCAAAGGTTCTGAGCAGGGATCTTACTTTTGATTGCCTTAAATGCTTCATTCGCTGCATTAGTATCCTTACCGTCATACCATTGGTTTGCATTGCCTACCGTCACACCCAAAGCAGTTTTAATATCTGAACCTAATGGGCCAACAAGAAAATCAGATACGCCTCGCCCTGTTGGATCCACACCTGCAGAAATAATATCACCCAAAACAGGTAAACCACCGCCTGCTACTACCGACTTGCCCAAGAATGCCAATGCAATATTTGGATCGCTACCATCCCACATAGGTTGAGGGTTATTGCCATTTGCCAACTCTTTAAGTTGGACAACAAGACCACCCAATACAGTCATCGTTGCCGCTAAAGATGCAGCATATATAACCTTGCCTTGTAGAGTAGGTTGAGCCATTGCACGTGAACCGTGCTTCATTAAGAATGCAGCCGAGAATGTTTTAAACTGCAACATACTTTTAATGATCTCACCCATACCACTACCTTTTTGTTGCCCGGCAGACATTAATGTGCGTTCACGTAAACCACCCTCAATAACTGCCATACCTTGTTCATCTAATAGATGGGTTTGAAACTGTGTGGCAACTTGTTCACGTACCTGACGTGGATTTTCAAAGTGCTTTAATGCCTCATCAGGAATTTCATAGATTGACTGAGCTGACATAAGCTTGTGACCTTTTGAATCAAGTACTGGTTCAGCCAAGCGCATCACTTGCCATGCACGTTCATCTAGTCCTGTATTTTTTAACAACTCTCGGTCATTGGCATCTAGATCATTCCAATCTTTTGTACGTGTTAAACGTCCGTACTTTTCCATTAATAATTTAGAAAACCCAATTTTTGAAGCTGCAGTTAATGCATTCAGACCTGATACACGCATCACTTGGTTAGCAATACCACTTGATACACGTGCAAATTTTTCAGCCTTACCATGTGTTGATGTCAAACCATCATCTGCCCAACGTGCAATAGACCCCAACATTTCTTCTGTCGCTAAACCTAAGCTATGTGCTTGCTCACGATCTGCTTTATTTTTTGGATTTAATTCATGTAGTAACTCACCAAATACTTTTGTATATGCCAAGCCATGTACGGATGCTGTTTTTTTAATGGTTGCCTGATCTGCAACTGATGAAATTGTTGTACCACCTAGCATCGATGCAACATTAAGTGAGCGATAACCAATCCCTAAATTGGCTAAAACCTCGCTTTGTGGGGTATTACCGCCTGTAAATTCGTTAAACATGGTTTCAGCACGTTTGCGTTTTTTCTGTGTTTGGTCGTGCTCGAGGTCACGATCAAAAGATTTTCGTTCTGCTGCATCCATCAAAATACGCATGGCATTTTTTGGGTTGCTCCCTAAGTTTTCGACCATGGCAATATCTTTAGATAAGCCACTAATATGTGCCTCAACCAAATCAACAAACGGCGTACCCCCAAACTCATGTTGATAATCCAACCATGCATCTGCATCTTTAAAATGAAGTACACGACTATCGGAATGTTTATTGGTTACTTTTGAAGTACCACCACCTGCACGCTGTCGCCCTATCTCAATCTTATTTGCCCCATCAGACACAAGCGTATCAAACGCATTATCTAGCAGTTCTTTTATTTCATCGTTGTTATAAAGCTGACCATCTTCTTTAACGTACTTATCTCGGTTAATGAGGTCTGTGGCTTTGGCCACCCATGCTTCCTTGCCTGCTTTAGCAATTTTTTCTAGGCTATGCGTTTGTGGTAAACCCCAATCATCTAGCTTACCAATGTCACCCCCTGCACGGTTAAATCGCTCACGCATATCATCAAAGACTTTACCCATCTTATTGCTGATTTGTTTTGCAACCGTATTACCTGTGTCTTGGTTAAAGCGTTCACGAATAATATCTTCAACAAGCTTTTGATCTGTAAATACACCCATTGCACCTTTAATGTTGGTATAGAGATCTACCAACTGACCTTTATAAATTGAAGCTAATGCACGTGCCTGACTATCTAAAGATTGAATACCTGACATATCGCCGTGTGGTGCAACCATACGATCTACAACATCCATCGGTGCTAATCGCTCATGATCTAATAAAGCAATGTTTTGATTTTGTTTTAAGGCATCTTGAGCAAATATCTGACGTTTACGTTTCATGTCCGATTTAATATCAATCGCAACTTGCTCACCTGCCGCCGCAATACGTTCCGATTGGCTCATGTTTCGCCACTTATCAATATCTTGCTTTGCTAAGCTTTTCATGGCATCACGAACACGCTGTTCAATTTTTTGAGCTTCTTGCTGATTAAGTTTTGCTTTACCTAGTGCCTTTGCTACGGCTTCTTTACATTGTTGTTTCATCACTATTCACCAAATTGTAAGGCACAACTTAACGCTGTTTGTGTTGCCAAAATATCTTCGTCTGCTTGCTTTGTTTCTGCTTCTAATTCATCAAGCCGTTCACGTAATGTCATGGTAATTTCTTCAATCTGACCATCTGGACGTTCACGACTTACCGAGATCAATTGGTCAGGCTGTTGCGTGATGATGTTAAGTGCAGATTGCTGTTCAGGAGTTTCACCAAACAACGAGCCTTGCCGTGGATCTCCCATTGCTTCAACTTCATCTAGTTTGTTTTGGATATTTTCGGTAATGGCTTTTGCACTACGATTATTTTCTGCAAATACATTTAAATAATCTCTCGCACCTGTACTTAATCCATCATCTACCAACTGACCTTGGTTTAAATAATCTCGGACATTTGAACCACTTGATTTAATATCACTTAATTTTTGTGCCGCTTGTGCCAAATCTTGGGCAATCGTGTTGGAGTGACGACCCCCTTGTTTTACTAAATCGCCAAGCTGTGCAATTTGTGGGGCAACACGCAACAATGAATTGAGTACAGTTTTACTATCATCGTCTAAATGCTCAGATAAACGTGCAACTAGATTAGGATCATTATAAGCTTTATGTACTAAAGCAGATTCAATACGGCGTTTACCATCTTGGCTTAAACGTCCATCACCTGTCATCAAGCTACCTTGCTCAGATTTAGGCAAAGCAGATAAAAACTGACGCACATAGTCCATTGAACCATCTAGGTTAATATGACCATCTTGATTCAGCTTTAATAAGCTTGCGTCAGGCAATCGGTCTGCATCGGTTGATGCTCGTTCTGTACTACTAAAATGCGCTACGTCCGATTCATTAGCCAAACGTGCAAACTGAACGCGGTCAGTATCTGTTAAACGTCTACGAACTAATACAGGGTTATCAATTCCTGATATATCTAAACCACGTTGCGTTGCATAATCTTCTACATAGCTACGGTACGCATCAGCTTTACCATCTTCATAAGCACGACCTATGGCAAGGGTACGCCCATTACCACTTTCCACGGCGTTATCATGACCAATAATCGGTGCACCATCTGATATTTTAGGACTCTCAGCCAATAATTCAGGTTTTAAATCATTGGCCATATCTTCAATTTGTTGTTTTGATGCTGTACGTGTACGGTCACGTGGTTGTAACTCGGCAGGATATGCAGGGTTAGTATTTAAATTACGATCATTAGAAGTAATAAGATCATCTAAATTATGCACTTCATAGCTAAAATCGTAGGCAGATCCATCTAATGCATTTACACGGCTAATACCATTACCGCCGTACCGACTGCTCACATTATTCCATTTACCTTGCCACTTCTGTAAAGCCTGCCCAACGGTTAAACCTTTCATTGCATTATTATTTACAATGTCATTTGCGTTCTTAGCATCATATTGACGCACCACGTCAATGAGTGGTCGTGATTGATCTGCTTTTAAAACTTTGACTGCACCCGATGGCCCAAGTAAATGACCTAAATAAAACTCCGAACCACTTGGATCTCGCCCCAATCCTTTACGCATTACCTTGTTGGATTCTTCAATATGCTTTAAGCCAATACGGATTTGCTCATTTACATCTGCACGGTTCTGACCACCCAAACGTTTCCACGATGAATCTAGAACTTGAAACAAACCATTTGCTGATGATGTCGGGTTTTGTGCACGGCTTTGGAATGTACCACCTGTCTCGATGTGGCTAATTGTCAAGGCAATACTTGGATCTATCCCTGCTTGTTGTGCTTTATTTGCAATCAGCTTGGCATTATCAGATAGGTTGTAAGCATTGTAATTAATCGGTTGTGTGGCTTTTTGCTCTTGTTTTATTTCATGTGGCACATTTACAGGTTGCGCCGTGTTCATCTGCTCACGTGCAACATCGAGGTTTTGATAATGCTTTTCTTGAGTGGGCTTATCTGCAGTGTTTAAAGCACTGTTATCTACCTCAGTTTCATTATTGTGTAAGACTTGTTGGGTTGCATCTTGTCTAGCATCGTACTGAGTATCTGTTAAATCTTGGCTTTTACGCCCCATATAACGAGCGCCACCAAATAATAAACCACCTAGTATTAAGTCTGTGGCTAAACCCTCACCTGTAAACTCATATTGTTTGGATTCCTTGTCATAGCCATTATTGCTCAGTACCGCATGGCTAATAGCCTGACCACCTTGTGACAAACCTGCCGCACCACCTACCGATACGGCAGCATCTTTTAACAAACCGCCTGTACCCTTAAAGCCATAAGATGCAGGTAAAAAAGTACCTACACCATCGACCACGGCGTTGGTTGTGGCCACTTGTAAAGCAGTTTGCTTATCAACTCCTTTATGTACTAAATCATGGTAAACATAATCACCTGTTGAGCCTGCAGTTAAAGATGCTGCACCTAATGCTCCACCTGTAGCCGCACCCAAACCACCACGTAAAGTATAATCACCAAGCGATAAAGCAATATTGCCCAACGTACCTGTATTTTCTTTGTCCTCCAACATATCAATACCTGCATACGTCAGATCATCACGTTTTTTTTGTCGCTTAGCTTGAAACTCATCAAAACTTTCTTTAGGTAACCCTTCATCTTGTGAGTCTTGATAACTATAAGCTAATCGGTCGCCAACAGCCTCAAGTGGACGCATCACTGCATTACCCACTTTAATTACCCCAACTGCACCACCACGCAAAAATGCAGATCCTGCACCATCAAAAAACCCAGCTTCTTTTTTTGGTGCTACCGCATTGCCTAGATCTGTTTGGAGTGTTGCTTGTTGTTCGTCTTGTTCTTGCGTATTTGCATCATTTAGCCACGTTGCCATATTACAATCCTATTTGATATGCGACTTGATCACGTGAATTAAGCAGCTCATACAAACGTGCACCTGTTTGATCTTTACGATCTGTCATACGCAAACGGTAGTTGTTTCTAAAGTAGCTTGTAGGTTGTTTAAATTTATCTGCCAAACGCTCATAACCTTGCTCAATACGGTTTTCAAAAATCTGATCTTCCATGCCATAAGGTTTAGCAACCTTCCAATCGCTCGACTTACCACCTAAAGCGCGTGTAAAAGATCCGTTTTGTGTATAAATTCCACCTGTAGACAAGGCCAAAGCTGAATTTAAAACTTGTTTATCAGGGGTGTCATCTTTGACGTGTACCGTACCTGTTTGATTTGCCACATCAGCGTAAAGGCTCTTAAATACGGCGTACTGTTGATCCGAAGCTGTACCTTGTACTGTTTGCCCTACATAAGTATTAAATGCTGAACGTAAATCATCCTCTTTGGGCAGATAAAAGTTTTTACTTTGCTGTAAAGCATGGCCACGAATAATTGAAGTGGCTACGTCTATACCATCTGTAGAGTGCAAGTTATTCATTTTGGCCACACCTGCAGATACATAAATATTATCTTTATTACCAAGCTGACCTAGTACCGCACCCCATACCTTATTACCACCTGTTACACCCTTAGTTTGATTGATCAACTGACCAATAAAATCTAATTTTTGTACGGGTGTTTTGGCTTCCCATTCTTGTTTAGCATTCGGTAAATCTGCAGGGCCAATGGGTAGCATTTTAATTGTGCCATCTGTTTTTTGCATCGAAACTAAATTAATGCCGTTATGAACCACGTTACCAATAAAGTTACTTGGGTTCATGCGTAGATCTATCGCCGTAGTCGGCTTAACCTCTAAACCTTTGCTTTGAGCAGATTGGTTAGGATCGGTTTCATTTTGTTTTTTCTTTTGATCGTAAATGCCTTGGTAGACACTTAATAACTTTTTAATATCGGCAGGATTTGAAGTTTTGGTACTTTGTACTTGTTGCTCAAACTCATTAATCTTTTTAAGTTGATCTGGTGCACTTAAATGAGCAAACTGCTGAATCTTGTCATAGTGGGCATTGTATAAACCAAACTCACCCTCGTTAGGTGTGCCTGCAACTGCCGTTTTAACATTGGCAATATAGGTATCATCAATTGGTAGGCCTGACATTACTTGGGTTTTAAAATCGTTGAGTACCTTGCCTGACTCAGACACACGGCGATTCTCCTGTGCATCTAATTTATTTTGAATAGATGTTTTTACAGATAGGATCTGTTTACGAATACCTTGTGTTTGTTCTTCTGTTAAATATGTTTTTTCGCCCAGTGTGCTTTCAATCATTGTGAGTGCATTAGGATCTTGCAAGGTAGTGGCATCTGTAATGGAACGCTGTACGCCATTATATTCTTGTGTTGCACGAAACTTGGTTTTAGCCTCAGCTTTTTGCGATTCACCAATGGTTAGACCATCCACATATTTATCAAATTTTTGGCGACCTTGTTCTTGGTCTTGATCACGTCCATAGATCTGTGAAGCATCACTTAGATTAGTGAGTTGTATTTGCTCATCTGCTTTGATCTGCAAGGGTGCAAAACTAGAACGGCTTTTATTAACACTTGAATTCCATGAATCACGCATACTTTGCTTAAATGCATCAGGAATATTAGGTTCTAGTGTTTTAAATATCTCGTCAGACTTCTGTGTAAGCTCTGCATTGGCGTCTTGTGCTGATATTGCCCCATTACCTACTCTATTTTTTATATCGGCGTAGGCATCACTAAACTGCGTAGAATAAGCATCATCAACGTGTAGCTGTGCTTTTTGCTCTGCGATCTTATTATTATTTAGTTCAGCAACCTTATTGGCCGCTTCGTTTTGTCGCTGTTCTTGGTCTTGCTGTTGGGCTTTTTGTGCAATAACACGACTTGCATTACCAACCGCTTGCCCTAAATCAGATAGGTTATTTTGTGGTAAATGCGTTTGCTGAACTTCGGGCAATGCATTACCAAAGTTTCCTATTGGAATTTTAGCCATTATTTCCACCCACTTGCAGCTGCAGAAGTTGCATTTAAAGTACCTGCTGCTAAAGCTGTATTAGCATTAGATTGATACTGCTTAGCTTGTGCTTGTAATCGCTGTGATGAGTTATAGCCCGTTTGTTCTGCAATCTTTGCATCATATTGACCGCCGTATTCAATCTCATCGTTAATTTTAATGGCGGTACCTTCGTTAATATCCAAGCCATTCTCTGCTGCAGCGGCACGTGCTTGAGATTGCTGTTTCTCTTTTTGTTTTAAAATACGATCTGCTTCTAAACGCCCACGTGCAGATGTTGCATCTGCATCCGCTTGTGCCTGTTCTTTGGCTGTTTTATTGGACTCATATGCTGAATAACCCGTAATAGCCGCACTTGCTACAGCGGCGGCAGCTGCAACTGCAACCCAACTCATGCTAAAAACTCCTTATGGTTGTAATTAATTGCTTTAAGAAAAGTCTCTATTTGGTCATCAGGCACAATCACCTGTGCTTCTATTTTTTCTAGATCTGTTTCTTGGGTAGGATGAATTGTTAGCCATGACGCATCTGTATGAAAATAACCAATACGCTTCGTACCGGGCATTGATTTAATTACTTGCGGTGCTGTTACTGTTTTAATGCCATGCTCTGTGGCAAGCGTTACAGTACCTTTAAGTAAAATATTTAAGTGTTCTGTACGGTGCATCTTACTTACCACCAACGCACCTGCAGGTGCATCCATTTGGCGCATGTAAACATCAGGGGCAAAATAGTGATGGATGGGCATATCCAATGCTTCAATATCACCTTGCTCTATTTGCTCGGTCATTTGAGTCTGTACGCCACGCACCACATCAATGTAGGTTTTTTGGAAAACATCACCTAAAACACGCTTTAACAGTTCTGTATTATCAGGGGCAATAACTTCACTCATGCTTCTAATACTCCATCTAATACAACGCCGTACTCTGTTAAACCAAAGTGCTGATACAAACGTGTGCAAGCGCGAGATTTAACACCTGTAGTTGTACCTGCCTGTACCCGATCTGCCCCGACAATCTTCGCCCAAGACATAAACGCATCCACCAATAAATACGCTGCACGTGTATTTCGATAATCAGGCTTTACATACATCACGTAATCAAAGGCAATTTTTTCATTATTAAACCAATCTTTGCCTACACCTCCTGCAAAGCCACCAACCACATCACCTGTTGCTGTTTCTACAACAAATAAAGCCCCTGTTTTTAGTAACTCTTTATAGTGTTGTTCTGCTTTGCTTGCATCATATTCACGGCGTTGGTAATGGGGTGACTCTTGCATAAAGTCACGCCCAAATAAGACAAGGATTGGAATATCTGACAATGTTGCTACACGTACTTTCATTAGCGATCATTCACACTTATTTCGATAGCTATAGCTTGCAAGTGAAACGGTAGCGATTGGTCAAGTGTTATCACAAGGTCTAGCTCGTATAACTCCCCAAAATCCCCACCTTCGTATAAGTGTCGACCTGTAAATAAGGGTTGAGTATCAAGTGGATTATCATTGAATGTATTGATCTCTAGCTCATTACCATTGAATTTAACGCCCCTCGTTTCATGTAGAAAAAAAGCTATTCTTGATACCTTGGCTTTAGAATTGAGTGAGGTTGCAGGGGCTTGTGATATTTCAGGTGGGAATAGCTTTACAGTGGTAATAAAGGGTTGCCCTAACTCTAAATTCCCCGACTCCTCATTATCAGGAATCACTAAAGTATTATTATTTTGATTGGCTGAAACGGTGTAATAACCATGCTCTTTAATGGCCAAAAGCTGATACTGGTTTAAGTACGTTGCCCCCTCAACACTCACCGCATCATTAGAAATAGCGACTGTACGTTGTGAGTCTAAGTTTGCATTAAAACTGATTTCTTCTAGGCAAATAACGCCGTTACGATTCACTAATATAAATGCTTGATCACTACCAAGCTGTGTTGGTACTGAACATAACGAAATTGCTGTACCGCCAAAATCATGTCTTGCCCATGCAATGACTTCTTGATCACGATTAAACGTTACAGATGCTACGGTACCATCACCTAACTTACACCACACCAAGGACTCAGGTTCTTGCATGTAAACAATTTCATCTATACCGCCATGATCTACACCGATGTGGCTAGACATAACCGATATTTCAGGCGATACCAAACCATCAACTTCATAACGATACGATAGTGCTCGGACGCGCTGACCGCCACGTTGAATAAAAATGAGTTCATTACCCACACGGCAAGGGCGTGTTACTGGATATGCTCCATACGCCGTATGCTCCTTAATTTCAACTGTAGTGGGGGTTAGTGTCCCATCACTACTAATCATGTATTCACCGCCCGATGTGAGACATACAACCCCTCTTGTGGCTTCTAAGAATAAAATAGAGTTTGCAAGTCCTGACGAGCTCACCACACTAAATGCGTCCGCATCTTCTGTAGTTTCTAAAAAATTAGCATTTCCCCCGGTAGCACTGAACCACACCTTGTTTGGTGCGGCTGAAATATTAGCAAGCACAAGACGTTGTTTGAAGAAAGTGCAACAACGTGGGTAGCCATTGGTGCTACCAAAGGCAGGCGGCGTAATACTCCATGAACGCTCAATTGCAGGGTTTACTGAGTCAAAACCTTTAACAATTTCACCACCAATCTGACTCTCACTAATAAACTTAGTGATTTTGACAATACCACTGTTAATACCCATGTATTGACCAACATCGGTAGGTTTAAATGTATCTGCCTCAGCTTCGCTTACATTCGCCCAATACTCCGGATAATTAGAGGGTTTTTGTCCTAAACTATCCTGTATCGCTTGGTAATATTTTTCATCGGATGCAACAAAATCACCTGCCAAATATGATGTGGTCTCAACCCATTTGGCAATATTATTTAAACTTACAGTAATGTACGAACCTATCGTTTTATCTGACGGCGTTGCTTTACGAAATGGATAGCGTGCATTGTCATCATCAAGCGGTGGGTGTGAGAATGAAAATTCTGCCATCTCCCAATTGGTAAAATCTTTAGAGCAACGTAAGCGATATACAGGTACTTCGCTGTGAGTGATAAACGTGTCATAGCGATATTGTACGTATTGAATATCTTTAACCTGTTGTGCGGTATATGGTGAGTTTAGTGTGGCAACAACCGCATACGTGCGTGGGTTATAAATCAATAGTTGCTTGGCTTTAAACACAACCACGAAAGGATTTTTAGACTCAATCACAAACGGTACTAAGCGCACTGCATCATTTATCTGCGTTCTGAAATAAGTACCCGGTCTTTTACGCACACCACCTTCAACAAGTGGAATGGCATTAAATAACTGCTTTGCACCATTGGCATATTGCTGTACGTCTGTACGAGTTGACAATAACGGCGATAGCTCACCTGAACTAAAGTTATTTTTTAAGATGGTGGCTTTCATTAGTAGCGCACCCCAATCAGACTTGCTTCATCATCGCCGTAGAATGTTTGGCTTGGTCGTTCCTGACCATTAATGGCACGCGCTTGTTTGAGTAGCATTTGTAATTTTTGCCATGCGCTGTCTGCCTCTGCTTGACTACCTGTAATCGGTTTAGCAATCTTTGAGCATAAATACAGTGCCATTGCTTCAGATAGCAATGAATCCCACGTCTGCTCATTATCATTATCAGATACATAAACAAGCTGAATAGATGCACTATTCGCCAAGATATGACGATTTTCTATATCAAAGTTTTTGGTCCCTGCACTGACCAAACGCACAAAGTCTTTAGGCAAAGGAAACGCATTGGCATAACCAAACGATGGATGTACGTTTGAGGGTGATAAGGTGATGCGTTTAACACAGCATGACCATGGATGCATGCGAATTAGTGATAAACGTGTTTGATCGTAAATAGAAGCACAACGGCGTGCATTAGAAGTATTGTCATCTAAGCTGATGATAGATCCTGCACCACATAGATTTAATGCTTCATTGCAGATGCTTACTTGGGTAGTTGTCATAGTAAAAAACCTCAGTCATTTTGGGTATGGTGACTGAGGTTTAGCTATGGTTTGGTGTGTGATTTGGGGCGTATTAAAACTCTACAAACCCAGAGCCTTTAATAACTTCTTGATAACCTATTCCACCCCCACGTAAATCATCCTCATGTAATTCTGTTACTGCTAGAGTATCTGCATTAAGTGGATGCACAAACTTCAAACCGTGCTTATATGAAACCTCTGTCATTTCAGTTAGGAATGCTTGAAGCTTTTCTTCACAGATACTTTGATCTGTGTAACACGGCGTACATGGTCGCTCAGCAGAGCAATTACCTTTAAAAGATGAGTGTTTTAAAAATTCATCAATCTTATTAACTAGAAGCTGTGTATCGCTAATCCAAGTTTCTTTACCACCTGTATCACTTACAGTTAAATTATGAAGTGTTGTTAATTCATGTGCAGCTTCTTGAAGCAGTTCTTTTGCTACTTTTTCCATTTTTAACTACCTTATAGTTCCAATGCTAGTTGGTCGATTTTTTGCAATATTTCTTCTGATTGAGTGGTGTTATATGCTGAAATCAAACACGCAATACGCTTAATCAAAAGCTCGGTTTCTTTTTTTGCATTTTCTGCTTTGTGCTCTAAAAGCTGAATATCAACACCAATGCATTTAGACTGATTGCACTCTGACATGACTTACCCCTTAATTATTTCTGGTCTAGAAAGCACTTTGGCAATACTTTCTAATGTTTTGAATGTGCTTGAACACTTGATGTTTTGGCACTGGTAGTACGCTTCTTTTGTATTGGACGTAAGGTAGCGACTTGTTCTTGTGTGTGATGACTTTCTACAAATTGGACAACGCATCATAGGCAGATACCTAAAAGCCACACGGCGGTGCGTATGGCTTTTCTAGTTAGATCGTAAAGTCGATAGCTACAACTTTATTTTCATTTGAACGACCTGCCGCCATAGACTGCACACCGCCCATTTGCATAATGTTGTTTTTGTCTGCACGTTCATTGATTTTGAACTGTGAAATTTCAGCATCACCATAATGCACAGATGTTTTGGTATACATCACAGTACGGCGTTCTTTATCGCCACCTGCACCATTGTCTAATTTGTTGTACGGCACCCAGTTAATGCCAAGCCATTTTTTGCTTAACGTACCTTCTTGCAACATTTTCACAGACATAAAATCTGCACTAGTCAAAGTCGTATCAAGCAAGATCTGTGAAAGCATTGCTGAGTTATAAAGGATCGTAATTTCTTCGCCGTTTTCTTCATCACATTCGTTGTCACGGAAGAAAGATTTAGCCAATACTAATTTTTCTTTAGTAAAGCCTGCACTACTAGACAAGATGATCTGCTTAGTTGGTAAAGCAACTGTGCTAAGTTCTTCATCACCACTATCGTTTACGGTACGGCGAGAAATAGAACCCAGTAATGCTTTATAAATAATTTTATCAACTTCACGCTCACGTGCAGAAAGCCAAATCTTTGCATATTTATCTTGTGGGTTTGCACGTAACTTCGGTATATCTGAATGTTCGATAGGAATAAATAACTTCTTATCGCTCATAATCGCCGTACGCACACCTGCTTCGGGGATCTGCCAAGACGTATCAGAAAAACGTGCATAGTCTTCCATTTCAACAGATCCAAGATCATTGATCGTAAAAGATGCACCATTAATACGACCACGATTTGTTACTGTTTTTAAAAGACGTGACTCATTTTGTTGTGTTGCAACTTCAAACGTGTCATGGAACTGCTGAATAAACGCAGATGTAATTTGATTTTGATTAGCAATAGGCATGCTCATTAACCTCTATAGTTTTTTTCATAAGAGCGTTGTACCTGCTCATACACACGCTTGTGGTCTGGATGGTTCGGGTTCATATACGCTTCACTTGCCATCAATTGTGAAACATCTTCACTAGTGGTAGGTTGTGTGTTTTGAGGGGGTACGTCCTCTTGCATTTGCTTACCAAAATGGGTGAGCAATTTAATTACGGCAGGGTTATTACCAATGGCAGGATCTGCATTAATCTGATCAATCGTAAGCCCTGCTGATTGTGCTGCTTTAAGTGCAAGCCCTAGATTGGCTTTGGTGTCATCACCCCATTCTTTTTGTAGAGTCGCCGTGCAATCTTCGGTTTTAAACTGTTGCATGCCCTCGGCAACTTTAGGAATGATGTCGTTGTATTCACCAAGCACAAACTTCAATTGGTCGTTAGTGATCCCTGCTTCATGTGCACGGTCTAAAAAGGCTTTATTTTCTTCAATGCCCTTAAAGTCATCAAAGTTAAAACCCTCAATATCCACGCTGTAATCATCAGCAGATGCTAAGGCTTGAGATTGCTCACCTTGTGGATTACCCTCGCCACCTTGCTCTTGTCCTTGCTCACCATCACCTAACGCCGTGCTAAGTTGTTCTTGTCCTTGCTCTGCACCCGGTACTGCTTCTTGTTGTGCTTGCTCAGTCATCTATCTGTACCTCTGAATCATTTAAATTTTGTTGGTTTGCTTTACTAATCTGAATAAGAATGTGGTCTACAACGTGCTTACGCCCTGCTCTAAAGCATGTTTCACGGTCTGCATCTTGACCGCCACGTACATAGCTTGAGCCACCAAATACACTCACCAAGTCATCTAAAATGTCTTGACCAATGGGGTGACATTCAAACAACGTGTAATAGTCCTGTGGCGTTGGTTTACGTGGGTATCTGTGGCGGATAGCTTTTGTAGGCTTGTCCGTATCATCTGCTTGTGGCACTTGAATTGTTGGCTTAGATTGTCTTGCCTTAAACCACAACCAAGTCATCACACCTAACAGCAATAAAAGAATAAGAATGACGGCGATCAATACATAAATCATTGCATTATTCCCCCCATGTCCATGCCCTGCATTGCACTTGGGTCTTGTGCCATGTTCTTCTCTACACCTTTTGCCATAGCACCGCCCATCTGCTGTGCCATTTGTGCTTTCATAGCTTGTTCTTGTTGCTCTTGCTGTGCCTTTTGACGTGCCTGACGCAGATCATTAATCTCGTCTTCAGTGCGTAAGATAGATTGTGGTACGCCACGACCTTTACCCATTACATTCGCTGCCGCATCAAAATCCACGACATCAAGCACCGTCTTATCAATGTTGGCCATATTTGCAACCGATGCTAAGAATTGCTCTGTTGCCACCACTTCATCTAAACGCTGTGCACGTGCTAACGGCGAAATAAACTTAAAGGATAGGTTTGCACCCCATAACTCTTGTGGGGCATCACCAAGCACACCTGAACGCAAGGCAAGACCAAAACAACGATCTAACAACACCTGCAGGTATTCAGTTTGCAAACGTCCGTACAATGGGCCAAGTTGCTGACGAATAATCTCTACACGTGTATTAATCTCAGTCGCCGTCATCTGCTGTGCACCAATAGGCGGTAGCTGATCTGCCATGAGCTTTTTACGAATACCGCCCTGTAGGTTTTCAAGTAGGTAGTCTGCGATCTGAAAGTTCACACCATCATCAAGACGTTTCATTGAATCAATGCTGTTGGCCACAATAACTTTGCGTGGCCCTACTTTGACTGTATGCGGATTAAGTACGCCGTCATCTTCTGCAATCCACATACCGCAAATCTGCATGTCTGCTGCACGTAGTGTCTGCTTCATTAACTCATTACAGGTTTTAGCATCAGGCAATGCCACAGACATTTGACCATTGCCATACACAGAGTTAGGCAGACGGCGCAAACGTGGGATTGAGCATGGGAACTCTTGGTACCCTGACTCTTTAAGCACTGTTTTATTGCTAATATCAACGTGATATGAGGCATAAGGCATATCAGTATTAAGCTGACCTGCACCCTTAGTCTTGCGTGGTTGAATGACGTGTAATAACTTAAAACACTTGTCAGGCTCATTAGCCACGGCGTTTTTAACGTCCGTACTGCATTTATCTTCACCATAGGCATTAACCATGGCTTGAGCCGTCATTTCATGTTCACGGTAAACAATATCAACCCGACCATTGGGTAAGCTTGAGGAGATCCAACATGAGCCTATTGGCCACGACTCAAACACATAGCCACCACCTTCCTTATGGTCGATGTCAATATAAAGAACGCCCCACCCAGCAACGACAACGTCTGTGATTGTTTCAAACGACTCACTATCAAAATTAGCCGCATGAATATTACGCCACATAAACTGACATACTTGCTCAAGCCAACGCTCACCATCTGTTAGCTTGCTGACATCATCTACGCCGTCAGGCGTTGCTTGAAACCAAATAGAGTTAGCCGGGGTAACGCCCGACATAATCATGGATACAAGCAACTGTATAGATTCTGCCGCTGTTGAGTCATATAGCTCTGCACGTTCTTTCTCACGTTGCGATTTAGAATCAACCGAAGCAAAGCCTTGTTGACGTTCAGGTGCACCAAATTTGTAGCAATCAGACCAATGTGCTTCATGGATTGAGCGTGCAAGTTTCAGTTGACCAAAGCGAGAACAGAGTTGCTGAGCAGTAGCGTCCATATTAGCCACCACCTAGCGTTGTTTTTGCTTTATTGGTTGAATCATTTGCACTAGCAAGCACACTGTCTGTATTTGCGCCGTTGCGTAATGCTTTTTTCTTGTTGGTCTCAGTTACTGCTTTATCTGCAGCTGCTTGAGCATCCGCTTCGGGATCTGTCTTTGCAACTTTACCACCACACATAAGCTACCCCCTTACTCAAACACATGGCCACGTTTAGGATCATGTCGCCAACGCTTTGTTTCTTTCACGGCGACACCACCTTGCTCAAGCAGTGCATCAAGCTTAGATTCGATGCGATCTAGCTGTTCTTGGTAGTCAGGAATAACTAAAGGATCAACCGACTGACCCTCACACCCTTCTACTGACGGTATTGGATCTGTTTGATCTTCACCTACGGTTTGTTCTGTTTTTTCTTTTTCGGGTACCGCTTTTGGTTTGCCCGGTGTTTGTGTTGTTCGTGCCATAAAAAAAGCCCCTACATTGTGTAAGGGCAATTTAGAATGAGATAGGATTAGATTGGTTGGGTATTATTTACCTTCACTACTAGGCTTCTCGGTGACACTCTTAAAGTCTTTCATTACTTCTGTCATTTGCTTAGCAAGATCAACACTCAACTTAGCCTGATCTTGAACTATCTCGGCAATTTTGTCATTTTGTGTCTGATCCAATTCTTTACCAAAATACTTTTCAGCTAATTTTGCATAGATCTCTTTTTGCTGATCACTTTCTTTAACATTTAACATGAAAAAGGGCAAAGCTTCTAACTCTAAAGATGTTTGTTTAGCTTGAAAAGCTAAGCGATAATACTGAGTAGAACGTCTCAAAAAAAAAGTTATTAATATAATAAAAATTGAAGCAACAATAATTTTTTGTATAAGTGGATTAATAATATGTTCTGAATCTATTGGATACAAAATCGTTAACACAATACTTACTACCAATCCTAAGAATATCATCGCGTAAAATGCCTTTGTCATATTTTTCGCTTGCTTCAAATAGAAATCTGCTGCTTCTTTATACGATTTTTCAGTATACTCACTACTTTTTCTGTTATTTAATTCTCTAGCACTTTTAGCTGACTTTTGAGCTTCCTCAAAAAAGTCTTTAGCTCTAATAAGGCTTGATATAGCTTCATTTTCTTTTTGTTCGCTTAACTTATTTTTTTCTCTTAATACATTTTCCTTATTAGCGATAGCTGTTAGCTTGATCTGTAATTCTTCTGAACTAGTACCTTTTTCTATAGCTATAGAATGATTAATTAATGAATCTAAAAAATCCCTTTGTAATACTTCACTATAAATGTCTAGGAAATTATTAAAATAGAAACTTATGATAATCTCCTCATCAAAATAACGAGAACTATCCTCCATTTTAAGAACATAATATAGATCAAGTTCCGTTAATGATCTATATTGATTTTTGGAACTCAACTCAGCTGTTTCTAATATGTTTTGCATTTTTTTTAATAAATCAAGGATATCGAATTTGTTTACCTTGTGATTTATCCAATCTTGATGCGTATAATATGTTTTTAACTGACTAACATAGAATCTCAATTCCAATAAAGACCTATGATTTTTATTTTTTTCTCCCATTTGTATTTTCGAAAATTGTTTCTTAGGAACAATATTTATGAAATTAATGGCATTATCTAAATATCCAAGAATTTTTCCCTCGCAATCTTCTAATATCGCCCTTCCATGTTCAAAACTTCTTTCTTCCACACCACACCCCCAATTTTTTGCTAATCATACTTCCTACAAAAAACTAAAGTAAGTCTAATTGCCCAATATCGTATCTATAATCCCACTCTCCCTCCCTTGGGTAGCGTTCTAAGTGTGTTTGGTCTTTCCATAGCTCAATAAACATATCGCCGTGTTCGTAAAAAGGACGTGTGCCTGTTGCCCACGAACTCACCGTAGAAGATCCACTTACATCAAGTACCACCGCAATCTTTTCGTGCGACCAACCTAAGTTTCGTAGATCCAAAATCATGCGTGCAAAGTCAGGTTTTTTATAGCGTCTACGGATTTTTAGAAACCGTTTTCCCTTCTCTTTTGCTACAATAAAACGCGCGCGTGCGCGAGGGTCGTCCTCTAAAGCTAGAAAATCGACCCCTAAGTCTAATCCGTCCATTCACTCTCCTAATTAAAAATACTCAAAATCCCAACAATCGTTGTTCTTATTCCACATCACGGCGATAAATTGCAGTGGGTGCATTTGTGCCGCCACTTTAATTTTTACACGAGCATCATCTTCCCAATATCCCTTAACTTCATGTGCCTCCAACTCTCCAGTGCTTTTCATCACAATAAAATCGGGTGAATAAAACGTCTTATTGGCTAAACGAAACTTCCAAGCCTCAAACGAATACCAAGAAATCTCGCCTAGCACCTTCAACTGCTCTAAATGTGTGGCGTATTTCGCTTCTGTTTGGTTCATAACGCCTTGTTTAAGCCGTCCTAGTGCTCTGTTACCCTTTTGGGTTTTCTTTGGCTCTACGGCGTTATTTCGCTTGCTATTGTGCTTAGCAAGATGAGCATTAAGCTCATCTTCTGTCATTCTCATATCTGCTTCACACCCATTAATTCTTTTGCATACGATGTTGCCCGATACTTGGCATAATCAATTCTTTCTAACAGGCCTGCATCTTGCAGACTGCGTAAATACATCGACATACGGTTTTTATCGCAATCAACCACAAAATTTCTTAGATCCACACCTGTAACAGGTTCTGTGGCATACACGGCGTAAATTAAAATATCGAGTTGTTGCTGAAATGTGATGTGGGGTGCGCTCATTCCCCACCCCCCCTAAAACTGCTGTGCTTTCGCTAAAACGCAAACTGCTTAATTGTCGTTTGCACCACCGTTCTCTAAAGGCTTGTTCTTTTTCGCTAATAGGTTTGGGAACATCGTAAATTTTGCATTGATGGCCAATAAATTGAGAATGGTTATAAACCACCATTTCACCTGTTAGGACGGCATTGCTTACTTGAGACAATTCAATCAAACGCTGATTATTCACACCACCACCCCACTACGCATATCTTCCCAATCGCACTCAATCATCGTGAGTTTGTCCTGTTGGAAGCGAGACCACAGACGATCCCCTAAATTTTCTTTAAGCTGATCTTTAGTAAAATTAGAAATCAGCATGGTTGGCTTACAAGCGTCATAACGTGCATATAAAACCTTGTGCACCAATTGCAAACGTGTTTCGTGTTGATCATGCAAACCGTATTCATCCAAGATCAGCAAATCACATGCAACGAACTGAGCAATCAACGTGGACTCATTCATGCTCTTGTCCGTCCATGCTTTCGCAATTTCGTTACTCATATCCTCGGATGTGATATAGCGAATATTTTGTTTTTTGCTAAGAAGATTACGAGCCAACGCACAAGCTAGATGGGTTTTGCCTGTACCAGTACGCCCTACAATTACGCCGTTACGTTTTAGATCCTTGAGGTAGTCCTGGTAAAAACTCACAAACTGCTGTTTAGCGTACTTTTGCCCTGAATGTTGAGTCATATAATTTTCAAACGTACAGTGCGTATGACGCTTTGGAAGCATGGCGTTATCAAAACGTTTCTGATCTCGCATATGTTCAAAGTCTGCCGTACTAAATTTTGAGTTTTGCAATGCTTCGTTTGAGCAAGATTTACAAAATGGACGACCAAACATCATGAGCATTGGCTCGTTATGTTTTGAGCAAACTTGGTTGGTTGGCTCAAGTTCTATTTTAAATTTTGGCATAGCACTCATGCGTCATCCTCCATCACTGGAGCGTATTTTTTAGGTTCTCCCCATGCATCGTTCACATTGCGAGGGTTATGTTTTGTTGGGGCTTGTGGTTGTTCAGCAACACGGCGTTGGTTTAAATCGTGTTTGTTACGATTAACCCATGTCAGCCACTTGGTCATCCAAAGGCTTGGGGTGTTTTTGTTTTGTGGTTTACCTGAAAAATAATCACCAAAGCCTTGCATCAAGTTTTCAAAATCAGATTCTGATAAATCTTGAAATCGGTCTTTAGCAACTTGGATAAAATCTAGTGAGCAGTTTGGGTATTCAGAAACGAGTTCAAGCAAGTTGTAATTTTTTTGGTTCTCAACATGGTAAGTCACAAACTGAATTGGTTTTTGACCCTGTGTATTTTCTAATACCGTATTACTACTATTATTATTTTCTTTTATATTTTCTTTTAATATTTCTTTATCAGAGGTACATCTCATGCTACTAGTCGAAGTACATGAAATGTCACTAGTGGTAGTACATGAAATGCTACTAGTATCATGTGATGTAGCTACATCGTATGTTATTGGACTAGTATCATCTTGTGTTAGTGGTCTAGTATCATCTGATGTACCTACATTTGGTGTACTAGGTGCATTTGGTGTACGTGGTTTTTTGGTTCTTTCTACTTCAACTACCACCTTACGATTGTTAAAAGTAAGGGTGTAAATTCGGCTTTTACCTAGCTCTTTTTGACTAGTAATAAGCTGGTAATCAACCAATTCATTAATCGCTTTACGGATGGTTCGTACATCCTGAACACCCGTTAAATCTTTAAAAAAACCTGCACCCAATGCACGTTCTTCAAAATGATGCCCTGCAATATGACGATTTAACACAATAAGGCATTTCACAGCTTCACCGCTTAGAACTGTTAAATAACGCTCATCCACAATAAAGTTTGGTAATGGTGTAAAGCCTTGTGTCATCGGTTGCACCTCTGTTCCAATATTAACGATTGCATTCATATCTGCACCGCCGTGTTTTTTGGGTTTGTTTGTGCTAAAATCATTTTACGTTCTCATTTCATTGCTGATGGAATGGCAAGCTAAGCTCAACAGGTCGCAACTGTTGGGCTTTTTTTGTGCTTGCCGTTTTTAAAATTTGAACTGGTTGTTCAAGTTGAAAAGTATCTGTGGTAAGACCAAACTCTTTGCTGAGAGAATTTAATAACTCCTCAACAACGTGAATTTCCTTTATGCAACACTCACGAATAAAAGCCGATGTACTCACTCTGCGAGAGCGTGCAATCGCTTCAAACTTATTTTTTTCTTCGTATGTGCATTTGAAGGTAATGCTTGTCGTTAAACTTTCAGACATTAAAACTAGCCCTTTATGCAAAGATGTCAGGACGAAGTTCTTTTTTTGAAACAACGTGATTAGTTGCTTCACAAATTTTTATTGCTAAACGTGCTGATACAGAACCACCATAACCAATCTGCAATAAATTCTTTTGTGTTGTCCCAATACGTTGAGCCAAACTTTCAACATCTTGTGATTGCTTTAAATAAGCTAAAAGTGACTTAACATGTTTCTTTTCATGTTTTGCCATACAAAACCTCAAAATTAGTAAAAGCATTAATACTTACGCATAATTTAGTATTTTACTAATTATTTTGCAACAAAAGTATTTAGTTTTTTCGATATTTATTTTTTAGTATTTTACTAATAGACTTCAAATTATGGATATTTCAGAAATTAGACGAGCCAATCTGATTGCGCTCATGACACAGTCAGGTATGAAACAAAATGTATTTTCCGAAAAGGTAGGTACAGCACCGGCTTATATCTCACAAATTATTAACTGCAAAGTCGGTAGAAATGGTAAGCCCGCAGCGGTGGGGGCTTCTCTTGCTCGTAAAATTGAAAAATCTTTATTATTACCTCATGGCTATATGGATAGTTCACATGAAATAAAAAATACAGAAAACAAGAAAGCGAGTAATACAGATGGTGATCTTTCTACTCCCTCTCTTGGATTCAAGAACTTAACAGAGGGGTTTGTGCCTGTTTTGAAATGGAATGAAACAATATCTTTTTCTTCTATTCATCAGTATTTAAAAGATACAACTGTAGATGAATGGTTGCCACCAAATAAAGATATTGGGGAAAATGGATATGGTTTAATCGTTACTGGATATTCAATGTCACCTAAATTTGAACCAAACGATCGTATCTATATTGAACCCGACTTTGACAATAATGCTTTAAAGACTGGTGACTTAGTCATTGTTCAAGATCAAGAGAACCAAGAGGTAGAGTTTAAAGAGTTAGTAATTGAAAATAGTAAAAATTATTTTCAATCTATAAATCAAAAATTTAGCTCACAAATAATAAATGGGAAAATATTAGGTAAAGTTGTTGGGCTTTATCGAAAAATCTAAGACACATTAAGAGCCTCTACCAATAGAGGCTCTTTTAATAAAAGGATTAAAAAAATGTGGTTTCTACTTATCGTTCTTGGCATTGGATTAATCATTTATTTTTTAAATAAAAATAAGACCGAAAAAAGAGATATTACAACCATTACACATAAAAGAACCATTCAAACTGAAGACGGCGAAGTTTCTATAGAACGCCGACAAACTTTTGACACAACCCAAACATCATATAAACCAGATCAAAGTATTGATCAAAAATTAGAAAACTTAAAAACTATTTCAGTTGAAAAGCAAGATAAAGAATTTGCTTTGGATCAACAGCCACAACAAGAAGAACTTGTATTTACACCCTCTCAAACAACTTCAAAAGAATGCCCAAAATGTAATAAGCAGCTTACTTTCAGCTTATTTGGTAAATCACCTAAAAATTCTGATGGTTTAACAAAATGGTGTTTGGATTGTCTTAATAATGCAAATAAGAAACCACAACCAAAATCCAATCAGAAATATTGCCCTCACTGTAAAAGAAATCGCATGAAAACAAGTTTTGGTAAAAACAGTAAGCAAGAAGATGGTCTTACTAAATGGTGTAGAGACTGTATGAAATTATAGTCGAATGCTGTCTAAACGACCCACCTTTATGGTGGGTTTTTTATTATTAATAGAAAAATAATAATTTATACTAAATAAAAAGTTAGTTTTATACTTAATTTTATGTTGCACTAAATTTAGTATTTTGCTAAATTAATTTCATCGAAACAAAAAAAGCCCACGCAACCGGTTCAAAGTTTACGTGGGCTTTTCAAAACAACGAGGCAATTATGCAACAAATTAAACGCAAAACACAACAGGCAAGTTTTTATAACGCTCACCCCCCTGCTACCTCGGAATTACGCATTACATTCAAAGACATTCTTATCGCCAACCTCATCGACCTGTTCAAAGGTGTTGTGGTTATCGTAATCATGTTTGTTCTGTACGTTGTAATTTCCTATGCACTTTCTAGCTTGATTTGGGGTATCTAATATGTCTCGAATTTTCTCTATTAGAGCAAGTTCTCTAGGAGATCTATTTGATTGCCCTGCACGTTGGGAAGCAAAAAATCTTCTAAAGAAAAAAATGCCATCATCTTCACGTTCACAAATTGGTCAGGCTGTACACGAAAGCATTGGTCGTTGGGATTACCTCAACATGCTAGGTGAACAACCACACATTGAAGAATGTAAAGAAGTGATCTTCCAACAGATTTGGAAAGAACAAAATACAGAAATTGATTGGTCTGAGGTCGATCAAAATACATCAGAAAACATTGCAACCTCACTTATGGAAAAGTACATCCAACACATTGCACCAAGCCAAAAATTTATTGGTGTTGAGGTGCTGTGCGAATCTATGGTGATTTCTGATTTAAACATTGAATTAACAGGCACGATTGACCGCGTTTACGAAAATGAAATGGGTGAACTTGGTATTGGTGACATCAAAACAGGAAAAACCTCTGTATCTGCCAACGGCGTAGTACGCACAGAAAACCATGCCGTACAGAT
>NZ_JANKZG010000012.1 GCF_027568475.1 Acinetobacter sp. HY1485
TTGTGCTGGCGACCATAGCAAGAGTGAACCACCTGATCCCTTCCCGAACTCAGAAGTGAAACCTCTTTGCGCTGATGGTAGTGTGGGGTTACCCATGTGAGAGTAAGTCATCGCCAGCTCATTATTCTAAAGCCCCTCAATGAGGGGCTTTTTTTATGACTGTAATTTACTTGCGTATAATAAAAAGCCTCCAGTTTAGGAGGCCTATAAGTTATTTACTTTTATTCCATTCTTGTATAAATGCCATTGTAAGTTTAGCTGCATTGCGTTGGGCAACACCTGAACCAAAAAATGCGCCAACATTTGGATCATGGTCTGCGCCAGCTAAATCTGAAAGACTTCTAAAAGCAATAAAAGGAATATGATTAGAATAAGCAACTTGAGCGACACTTGCTGTTTCCATATCTACACAATCACCTTGTAAGGATTGGTGCAGGTAGTTTCTGTAGTCTACATTTGCAAGAAATGCGCCACCTGAAATCCCACGTTGTCCCATCACAATTTTGGGTTTGTAACAATTTTGACTATCTTGGCAAATAGATTCTAAATTTGCTTGAGTATTCGCTTGAACTTGAATCGCGCTGTTCCACATTTTTGTATCTACAGGAAAATCAGTTTTCATTTCTCCATATGCAACAGGTTCATCTTTATTACCAATTTTCGTGGTTAATGCCACATTTTGATAATTTGTAGAGTTAATGACATTGGTTTGACGGAAGAACTGTGTACCATAAGCAGGAATACTAGGATCTAATTTAAGACCTAAACAAGAGATATCTCCTGCTGAACCACATGCAGCGGGTGTAGCAGTAGTATTGGCATAATAAACTTCATTTGGCGCAATCCAACTTTTTGCAATAACGACATCGCCTACATGTAAGTTTGGATTAATACTTCCTGCAATACCACTAAATACAATACCTTCAACTTTAAAGTGGTCCGCCATCATTTGCGTTGTCATTGCAGCATTGGTCATACTAATACCGCTTAATGTAATAACAATTGGTGTATTTTCCAATTTACCTGTAATAAATTTACGACCTTGAATAGTATATTCTTTTTTATCTTGCATTGAATGCATAAGAAGATCTGCTTCTTGACCAAATGCAGCAATTAAACCTAAGCGAGGTGTACTATCTGTGAGATATTGAGGGTTAGCTTGAACAATATGTTTTGGTTGAGAAATTGTTGTACAGCCAGTGATTGCTGTTGCAACAGCACCAAGAAAAAGTGAGAGTTTTAGTAAGCGCATGGTAAGTCTTCATTTACTGAAAGATTAACGCTAAATAATAAAGTAAAACTCTCACATCTTTAAAATATTTTTTTATTGGATTTGCTGTTTTAAATCTCTTAGTGCAGTACGAATACTTTCTTGTAAAGTTGGATGATAGTAAGGTTGTTCTAGTAAAGTATCAACTGTGGCATGGTTTGTCATACTCCAAGCCAATAAATGTGCTAAATGCTCAGCATGTTCAACAAATATTTCTGCTCCTAAAATTATCCCATTTGATGGGTTTGCATATATTTTAAGTGCTCCTTTATTTTTACCTAATACTTTTGCACGTCCTTGGTCCTCATAAGAAGCTGTACCTGTAATAAATTTAATTTTCTCATTTTTAAGTTGTTGATAGTTTTTTCCACAAGTTGCCATCTCAGGAGAGCTAAAAGTGATGGTAAGAGGCGTAAGAGAGGTAATAGATTGAATTTTCTCAAAACAATTTTGTACAGCAAGTTTCCCTTCTTGTGATGCTTCATGTTGAACAGGTAAAGTAGGATAGGCATCTCCTACTATAAAAATAGGAAATTTATCTAGCTGCTTAGTTTGAGGATGAAGTGGAAGTTTTTTTATGTCTTGATAATCTGTACTAATATTTTCTAACCCTAAGGTAGTCAGGTATGACATTCGCCCTGTTGCATTTAATAAGTAATCAACAGTTATTGTATTTGAACCATAGGTAATTTCTACGCCTGCTTTTGTGCGCTTCACTTGTTGTGGAAGGGTTTCAAATAAAATATGAAGTTCTTTGCTAATTTCTTTTTGTGCAAGTTCCTGTAAATTTGGATCTGTAAGTGAGCCTAATTGCTTGCTACGGGCAAAAATAGTAACGTTTACGCCTAAGCGTTGCATTGCTTGGGCAAGTTCTAATGCAATGACACCGCTACCGACCACTGCCATAGACTTAGGTAAGTGCGGGAGTTCAAATACAGTATCAGAGGTCAAAAAGCAGTCTTTAAGCTCATTTTGCCATTCTTGATTAATTTTAGGTGTTGAGCCTACAGCAATCACGAAGGATTTTGAGCGATAAGTTTTTCCATTCACTTGTACTGTATGGGCATCTATAAATTGGGCTTTACCATTAATTTTATGTTCTGCTTTCCACGAGTCTGCCTGTTTTTTTGTAGCAGCAGTGAAAGAATCACGTAATGTACGGACACGGTTCATCACTTGTGAAGTGTCTACTTGTACATTTGCTTTAATTCCTACTTTTTCTAATGTTTGGGCATCGTGAAGTTGGTTTGCACTAGAAATTAAAACTTTACTTGGCATGCAACCCACACGTGCACACATAGTGTCCCATGGGCCATCATTAATAATAAGTAAATTATCCGTGTGCTGAATGGCTTCTTTATAAGCGCTAAAGCCTGCTGAACCAGCACCAATAATAATAAGATCGTATGTCATGGTTTTTATTTGATGTTGTTTGACTTACATTTAATATAGTGTAGTACTTTTTTTAAAGTGTTGTAAAAATGTGCTCTCTACGTATAGAAAGCACATCGTTTACTAGTCATCTAGCAAATCCATTTGAACAGCCAATTGGTAAAGGTTACTTGAACGGTTACCTGTACGGCAAAACATTAAGATAGGTTTTGGTAGTTCGTTGTAATGATTTGCAAATTCACGAACATCTAGTTCTGTAATTTGTCCACCTATCACAGGCTGATGAACATAGTCTAAACCTGCTTGACGTGCAGCATCTTCAATTTGAGCACTTGTAGGTTGTTCTGCACCGCCTTCTTGGTCTGGACGGTTATTAATAATAGATTTAAACCCTTTTTCTACCACTTGGCTCATGTGTTCAGGGCTAATTTGTCCTGCAAAACCAACATTTTCGCTCATATTAAACTCCATTAAGCGCATTTTTTAAAAAGTGTCTTTCATATTACATGGGTATGGATTTGCTTTCATTAGTTGTTATGCCAATATATTCATTTTAGGTGATAAATATGATTTTAGTGTGTGGCGCATGTAATGCCAAAAACAGAGTGCCTGAAGATAAATTAACGGCACAACCAAGTTGCGGGCAGTGTCATAAAAATTTAGTGCCACTTGAGCCAATTGAGCTTAATGAAGCTAATTTTAGTACGTTTATTCAAAATAGTGATTTACCTATTTTTGTTGATCTTTGGGCACCTTGGTGTGGTCCTTGTAAAATGATGGCACCACATTTTGCAGAAGTGGCGAAGCAATATCCGCATGTTGTTTTTGCTAAAATTAATACGGAAGATAACCCACGTTTAAGCCAAGCATTTAATGTGCGCAGTATTCCAACATTGGTTTTAATGAATAAAACCACAGAAGTAGCACGAGTAAGTGGAGCGCTACGTGCGCCACAGCTTAAAGAGTGGTTAGCGCAACATTTAGGAGAATAATATGCCAGAAGGTACTTTATCTTTGCAAACCATTGCAATGCCTGCAGACACCAATTGGAGCGGTGATATTTTTGGTGGATGGATTGTTTCTCAAATGGATTTGGCAGGGGCAATTCATGCAGAACGTTTTACACAAGGACGATGTGCCACGATTGCGATTAATCAAATGTCTTTTTTGGTACCTGTAAAAATTGGCGATGTGATTAGTTGTTATACCAAAATTTTAAAGGTAGGCAATACCTCTATTCAAATTCAGATTGAAGTTTGGGATAGCCACGATAGCTCCCGCCCTGCAAAGCAAGTAACACAAGGCATATTTACCTTTGTAGCTGTAGACTCTGAAGGGAAAAAACGAGTAATTGCACAAAGTGTAAAAAATCCCGAATAAATCGGGATTTTTTTTGTTAATCTTTAAAGTTATTAAACTGTAAAGGCACACCAAATTTTTCTTCGCGTAAAAACGCCATAATTTGTTGTAGCGTATCGCGTTTTTTATCGGTTACGCGAATTTTATCACCTTGAATTGAAGATTGTGCTTTGATGCCACTTTCTTTAATCGCCTTGTTAATTTTCTTTGCTGTATCTGAGTCTAAGCCATCTTTAAGCTTAATCACTTGTACAAAGTTTTTTCCTGAAGCGGTTGCTTTTTGTGGGTCTAATGCCTGAATATCAATTTTACGTTTGAAAAAATGATTTTCAAGCATGTTATAGACTTGCTCACATTGGAAATCATTTTCTGTTGAAATTTTAATTTCTTTGGCTTTTTCATTCAGCTCAATCGTGACATCTTGCCCACGGAAGTCAAAGCGAGTTGCAATCTCTTTTTGAGTGTTTTGTACAGCGTGTGCAACCTCAAAGTTTTCAAGTTCTGACACAATATCAAATGATGGCATGTTTATATCCTTTGCAAATAAATGGAATATCTGAGATGCTAAGAGGGTTTTCTTCATTTGCCAAGTGTTGTTTATATAAAAGGAGTACACAATGATCCGTAAACAAGAAATTACAACATTTGATTTCCCACAGGACGCAGTTATTTGGGATGTTCGTGATAATTCTGCTTTTTTAGAAGGGCATGTAAAGGGTGCAGTCAACCTACCTATTACAGAACTGAATGAAGCAGTATTGGCTAAGGTTGCAACGGATCAACCGATTTATCTTTTATGTGGTGGCGGTAGTAAAGCCCCCCGCGCAGCAGAAAAACTAGAAGGATTTGATGCTAGCCGTGAATATGTGATTTTAATGGGTGGAACGCGTGCAGTAAAAGACGCAGGTTTGCCATTAGAATAAAAAAGCGCCTTAAGGCGCTTTTTTATAGTACGGTTTTTTTGGTTTTATTTTTTTCTTGAACCGCAATGGTGAAAGTTTTTCGATGAGTTTCTGTGGTGCAGGGCAAGCCTGTTTTAGAATATCTGCCACTAAAATTTCACTACATAAAGGTGCAAATAAAAAGCCTTTAGACCCCAATCCCGCAAAACTATATACTTTATTGTTTATCTTACCGACAGTTGGAAAGTAATCTAAGCTTTGTGCACGTACCGAAGCACGCCCTTGCCATGTGTTGATAGTAGGTAATTTATAATTTGGATAAACTTTTTCAAGCAGTGCTAAATTGTGCTCATGATCTTCTACAGTAACCTCTGTATCTGCACGATTAGGATGAAAAGAAGCACCTAAAATCAGTTGCTCATCATCTAATTGCATACAATAACCACCATAACTAAATGCTTGATTGAGCGGTAATTGATTTGAAGTACACCAGCTTACTTGTCCTCGAATGGGTTTAAGGATTGGATGATCATCAATCAATGTAGGATTAGCAAGCGCTGTACAGACGATAATATGATCAAAGTGGTCAAGTGCAGATAGATCGTTAATATTTTGTTGATACAGCTGAATAAGAGGATGTTCTAAAATTTCATCTTTAAGTTGATGTGGTGAAATTGCACCTGCATGTTTAAGTTGAGCCCGAGGATGATGTGTTTCTAAAGCGCTTGTTGTGACTTGTTCAAGTTGTGGATAATCAGCAATAAGTTGTTGTAGTTCGCCAATTTGTTCTACTTGTATGGCACGGAATGCTTTAAATTGTGTGTAGTGATTAAGTGCATATTGCCAACTTAATGTCATTAAATGTTCGGGTGCTTGCTCAATTGGGCATAATTTGGGGTTAAGTAGTGCAAGCGGATTGCCTGAACCACCCGCAAGCGGTTGATCTTTTTCAAAAATACTGACTTGATGCCCGCGCTGTGCAAATGCCCATGCAATGTTTAAGCCTGCAATCCCTGCGCCAATCACCGCAATGTGTTTTTGTGATGTTGGCTGATATATATTTTCGGGTTGCCAAATGGCTTTGAGCATTTCTCTTTTATGTCCAAATCCACGCGGGCGAGTGATATGAATGCCGTGTGCTTTTAGACCACGTTTAAGCACGCCTGCCACACTAAAAGACGCAAATGTCGTTGATGGAGCAGAAAGTCTTACAATATGGTTGAGTACATTTTCTTCCCAAAGCTCAGGATTACAAGACGGTGCAAAGCCATCTAAAAACCAAGCATTGACGTTGAATATTTTGGGAATAACAGGAAATACATCGTGTGCATCGCCAAGCCATAAATCTAAGCTAAAACGTTCTTTAGGAAAATTTAAGCGATGACAACCTGCAATGGGTGATGGATACTGCTCAATGATTTGATCTGCAAGCGGTTTCAGTTCTGTCCAAACAGACAGGGCTCGAATTAAATCTGCACGAGTAAGTGGAAATTTTTCTACACTGATAGCATGTAAATGGCTGTGATTATTGGGGCGAACTTGTTGCCATAGTTGCCATAACGCTAGGATATTTAGCCCTGTGCCAAAGCCTGTTTCACCAACACAGAAATAATCGTAATCATCAAGCTTGCTTAAGCGTTCTGTCAGGTCATTACCATTTAAAAAAACATGGCGTGTTTCGAGTAAGCCATTATCTTTAGAAAAATAGACATCGCCAAACTGTGTGGATACAGGAATGTCGATGCCATCAATTTGTTGCCATTGTAATGTTGCAGTTTGAATCATGGTTACCACTGACGACGACGTTTTGCATGAATATAACTTGCAATTAAACAACCAAGTAAGACGCCAACGCCAAGCGTTGCTGCGCCATACATAAACATTTGAGCACTTCGTTCACTTTGTAAAACTTGTACTTGAACATTGAGATTGTCATTTTTAAGTTGTAAAGCTTGATTTTGAGCAAGTGCATCCAAATTAGCTTTTTCAAGCTGCTGCATACGGTTGGCTTGATCTTTAATTAAAGCCTTTGTTTTTGCATCTTCATCTGCTTTTTTGACAATAGTTTGTTGTTGTAGTGCAGGCTCAATTAAAGCAGGAGGAGCAGCCATGCAGTTAAGACTTAAAAGCCCAAGCAGTGTAACAATGGCAAAGCGCATAAGGTTAGACCTTTGGAAAAACTTGGATGAACGGTTTCACATCAATATGGTCGTATACGCCTGCATGTAGGTATGGTTCTTCTTGTAACCATACATCTAATGCTTCGCGTGTTTCAAAATCTACCACAAGTGTACTGCCCCAAAAGCCTACGTCTTTTGGCATTGGACCTGCCAAAATAAGTTGTCCTTTTTGATGCAGCTGTTCTAAACGTGCCAAATGGGCAGGACGTGCTGTCATGCGTTGTTCTAATGTGCCTTCCTTGTCTATGCACGTCACAATAAATAAAGCCATAATATTATTCTTCAGGTGATTTAAAATGTTTACGTAAGAGAATGAATTGAATTGCAATAAATGAAAACATGACAATCATGTCGCCAAATGCGCTGAATTCGCCCCAGTATTTACCATGCATAAATAAAAATGCAAAAAATACATGCAAAAATGACATAAGCACAAACATGCCTGCCCAAGCATAGTTAAGTTTTTTCCAACCTGCTTGGCTAAGTTCTAATACAGGACCAAACATACGTTTAATGAGGGGTGCACGGTCTTTGGTAAAAAATGGTGAGAGTGCAAATGCGCCTGCAAATGCTAAATTTAAAAGAGCTGCTTTAAGTTTGATGTAAAAATCATCACTTAACGCAAGGGTGATACCCCCAAAAATAATGGTCATAAATAAAATTAACCATTGTTGTTTGTCTAGGCGGAATTTTTGGCTAACAAATAAAACACCATACACCACTAACATGGCAATCATAAGACCGACGGTTGCCACTAAAATATTATTATTGTCTACGCCACCTGTAGAATGAATAAGTTGTAATAACGGATGGTGCGTATCTTTTGGATCGACTGTTTTATAAAGGTAAAAAAAGATAATTAAAGGTACAAAGTCCAAAAGTGCTTTCATGTTAGAGTGTAAAGTCCTGTTGCGCGGATGGTATAGTATAGAATATGCAAGGTATAGATTTACATACACACAGCAATATTTCTGATGGAGAATTATTGCCCGAAGTTTTAGTACAACATGCTGCTAAAGCAGGTGTTCATACTTTAGCATTAACTGATCATGATTCAATGGATGGCTTAAAACGAGCTGAAATTGAAGCACAAAAATATGAAATTCGTTTAATTTCAGGCACTGAAATTTCAAGTCAATGGTCACGCCCTGCTACAAAAAGAACTTATGGGGTACATATTGTTGGGCTTAATATGCAACAGCCTGAAGTTCTAGAGCAGGTGTTACAACAGCAAAAACAAATTCGTGCCACTCGTGCTGTCGACATTTGCCAAAAATTAGAAAAAATTTTAAAGCATGATTTTCTACCTGAAATTTTACAACAGGTAGATGGGCACACTGATCGTATTACCCGTAGTCATATTGCTAAGGCATTGGTAGAGCGCCGTGCAGTGAGTCGTTTGCAACAAGCATTTGATCGTTTTTTAAAAGAAGGAAAGCCTGCATTTGTTAAATTTGAGGGGCTAGGTTTAGCCGAAACAATACAAGCTATCCATGATGCAAAAGGCTTTGCAGTACTTGCACATCCAACACGTTATGATTTATCTGCAACCAATATCCGCTATTTGATTGGTCTATTTGCAGAGCATGGTGGGGATGCAGTTGAACTACCCCCTGCTATTGACCCATCTAGTACACGCCAAATGGTTGACCGACTCATTGATGAGCATCAGCTAAGTGTGTCTGTAGGCAGTGATTTTCATGGAGCACATATGCCATGGCTTAGACTTGGGAATATTCCTAAAATTAAAGAAAATCAGACGGGTATTTGGGAAAAATTTTAAAGTAAATTATGATGTTTAGGCTGAATTGCGGGTGGCAAAGGTTTACCTAATGAGCTTAAAATTTCACGTTCAATAAGCCGTACAATAGAATCTAAGGGCAAATCGTTATTTTGTGTCCCAAACGGTTCTTCAATTTCTGCACTGAGCTTATCCCAACCTAACAGCATATATGCCAACAGCCCAACCAAAATAGGTGTCCACAACCCTAAAACTGCGCCTAAGCTAAATGGAAGAACAAAGCAAAATCCATAGACTGCACGGTTTAACAGCACAGAGTAAGCAAAAGGAACGGGTGTGCTCGCAATACGATCACAGCCTGCTTGTACATTACCAATAGCAATAATATGTTGGTTGAGTTGTTGGTAAATAATATCGGTAACTTCTTTATTTTGGTATGCCTGTAATAGTTCCCACTGCATTAGACCCAACGTATATTGTGGTGCATTTAAATGGTTGTTGAGGTGCTGTATCGTATTGGCATCAAGCTGTAACGTATCCAAAAATTGTTCTGGATTAGCAGTTTGATGACGTAAACGATCTCTCAGGACATTGGCAAATACCATGAGATGATGCAAAATTTTCTCACGCCGTGAATGGCTTAACATTCGAGAGTCGCGGTCTAAATGCCGAGCATTTGCAATGAGTGCACCCCAAAGTTTACGACCTTCCCACCAACGGTCATAACTGGCATTATTTCGAAAGGCTAAAAAGATAGATAAAATAACCCCAAAAATGGTAAATCCAATTGCAGGGACTTGTGGTGGATGAACAAAACCATGATAAGCCAAGATACAAATTAATGCTGAGATCGCCATCAATACACATATTGCGGGTAAAACACGGGGCAAAATTGTACCTTTCCATGCAAAAAGTATATTTAAGGTTTTACTTTTATCGCGGATAATCATGTGACTTAAAGCAGTTGTTGCGTTGCAAAAGAGAATGAACCTGTTGGCGCAATAATGCAATGATCAACGAGTTTGATTTCAAGCAAAGAAGAGGCTCGCTGAATGTTATTAGTGAGTTCAATATCTGCTTGTGAGGGTTGTGCTTGAGCAAAAGGATGATTGTGTGCAACTACAATATGTGTAGCATGTTTTTGAATAACATGACGCATTAAATGATTAATGGAAACGGTACAATAATTTGTTGTGCCAAAAAATAATATATCAAAGCCTAAAAATGCAAAATCTGCATCTAGGCACAGCACAGCAAACACTTCTTGTTTTTGTGATTGTAGTTCGTAACGTAAAAAATCTAATACTTTTTGTGTATTATCAAACGTTTGTTTTTGATATATGTAGTCTTCACCAATATATCGCCGTCCTAATTCTTTGGCTGCCATGAGTTGCACATATTTGGTATCACCAATGCCATTAAAGTGCGTTAGGTCGGGTAATGAGCTATCTAAAACATCTTTTAAGCTACCAAAATGTTGAATAAGTTGGCGAGATAAGTCTACTGCCGATTGTTGTTTTGAACCTGAACGTAAAAATATCGCAAGTAATTCGGCATCAGATAAGCTTTGAGCGCCTTGCTGAAGAAGACGTTCTCTTGGTCGCTCTTGTACGGGCCAAGATTTAATAGAAATGGTCATTGTCGTAAATCTTAATTTAGTGCTATTGTAAAAAAATATTAAAAAACAAAGGATAGCCCATTTGTGCGTACGGGTGTAAAAAACATTTTAGTGGCAGTAACAGGTGGTATTGCAGCATATAAAAGTGCCATTTTGGTTCGTCGTTTAAAAGATTATGGTTTTGATGTCCGTGTGGTAATGACCAAAGGGGCACAAGCATTTGTGACACCTTTAACGTTTCAAGCACTTTCAGGGCATCCTGTGCATACAGCACTTTTAGACTCAGAAGCCGAAGCAGGGATGGGACATATTGAGCTTGCAAAGTGGGCAGAGCTATTACTTGTTGCGCCTGCAAGTTGCGATGTAATTGCAAAATTTGCACATGGCTTAGCAGATGATTTGTTAAGTACATTGTACCTAGCAACGGCTGCGCCTGTATGGGTGGTACCTGCAATGAATCAACAAATGTGGAGCGCACATGCCACGCAGCGTAACTTAGATATTTTAAGACAAGATGCTGTAACAGTGGTAATGCCTGATGCAGGTGAGCAAGCATGTGGTGATGTTGGATTGGGACGTATGCCTGAACCTGAATATCTTGCTAAACAAGTTGATGCGTATTTTAAACAACCGCAATTATTGCAAGGTCAGCATGTGGTGATTACTGCGGGACCAACCCGTGAGGCAATTGATCCTGTTCGTTATATTTCTAATCATAGCAGTGGAAAAATGGGTTTTGCCTTGGCAGAAGCTTGTGTAAAGGCGGGCGCACGTGTAACGCTGATTGCAGGTCCTGTCAGTTTAGCAACGCCAAAGGGTGTAGAACGTGTTGATGTGGTGTCTGCAGATGATATGC
The DNA here is from genome assembly GCF_027568475.1 of Acinetobacter sp. HY1485. Taxonomy (GTDB): domain Bacteria; phylum Pseudomonadota; class Gammaproteobacteria; order Pseudomonadales; family Moraxellaceae; genus Acinetobacter. The sequence continues at coordinate 11,319 of NZ_JANKZG010000012.1, forward strand.
TTGAGCAGAGTTTAAAACATGTTAATAGCGATGTATTTATTGCCACTGCTGCAGTTGCCGATTATAAAGTTGAAAAAGTTGCTTCTCAAAAAATTAAAAAAACAGGCGATACGTTAAATCTTAATTTTGTAAAAAATCCTGATATTGTGGCGACGATGGCCAAACAATCTAAACGTCCTTTTATGGTGGGGTTTGCAGCTGAAACACAAAATATTGAAGATTATGCCAATGGTAAATTGGTGAATAAAAAATTAGATATGATTGCCTGTAATGATGTGTCGCGTGGGGATATTGGTTTTGGTGCAGATGATAATGCCATGACGGTATTTTTTGCACAGCATTATCAACTGTCTAAACGTATTTTAGAAAAAGCACCTAAAACACAGATTGCACAACAACTTGTGAGTGCAATAGCTGATGCTCTAAGGGGTTGAGGCTTCTAATTCTTCAATTTGATCTTTTAGGGCGTTTGTACGGGTTTTGGTCATTTCAGCTTGGCAGTTGAGTTCTGTTATGTCTTTTTCAGAATCTTCTGCATCATTGGCTTGAAGTTGACATTCTAATTTACGTTTTTTGAGCCATGCGCGTTGCTCATCAAGCAAAGCATCACGGACTGTGCTTGTGGTGCTGTTCCAAACTAAGTTTAAACCTGTATTGGCTTTTTCAATATTTTTTTGAGCGTCTTGCATACGTTCGATATGTACTTCTTCTGCCGTTGGCTCAGGTTCTTCCTCACCTATTGTCTCTTGCTCTTGTGCTGCTTGTACGGCATTTTTACGTAACGGCAAAGCGAGTGCATCCATAAGCGTATTTGCAGATAGCTCAAGTAAATCATTGGCATCTAAATTGATATACAGTTTTTTGCCATCATCAGTCGGTTGTAAGTTGTAATTGATGTCTTTAACAAAGGTATGTTGTTTTAACTCAATATATTTGAGGTCTGCATTTGTAGCAACATTTGGCTCTTGGTATAAATCTGCATTGGTATTGGCATCATCAATTACTTGTTGTGGTACTTCAATTTGAACATTGGCAACGCAATATTGTTTATTCTGTTCTTTTTTATCAGTTCTTACATCGTTAATTTCTATTTTAAACTGTTTAAGTGTTTGGCGAATTTTTGCTGTATCAACAGTTAAATTTTCCTCGCTAATAATTTTTTTTTGCTGACTAATTGCCATATTCGTCAGTTGATCTATAAGCGTTTGTTGCGCTAAGGCTTTCGTTTCAGCTGAATTACATTCAACAGGCATTTCTTTTTTGCAGCCCACTAAAGCCAAAAGGGTCATTAAACTCAGTAACGTTTTTTTCATAATCAATGCTGTTTATTTAAGCGATATAAGCGATACATGAGCAGTACACAGGCAACGCTTAAGCCAATAATCAGTCCAATCCAAATATATTGAGGTCCTAAATTTGCATAGCGTATCCAGTACACACTTAAAGGGAGTGCGATCATCCAGTACGCAATCATGGTAATCCACATGGGTGCTTGAGTGTCTTGCATACCACGTAAACAACCTGCTGCACTGACTTGCCACGCATCCATAAGCTGATATGCAATACAAAATTGTAAGAGATAAAGTGCAATGTTCGCAACATCTTGATTTTGTGTATATAGCTGAATAATTTGATCATGGAGTAAGGCAATAAAGCTCATAGTAAAAATGGCAGAAAGCGTTGCGGTGATTAAGCCCACTTTCTGTACTTTTTTAACGGCATACCAATTTTTTTCGCCGTAATATGTGCCTACACGAATGGTCAGTGCAATTGCAAGTGACATTGGAATCATGAATAACTGAGATGTAACAGATAGCGCAATTTGATGTGCAGCAATCACTGTTTCGCCCAATGGACTTAAAATAATAGAAGCAGCTGAGAAAATACTGACTTCAAAAAAAACTGCCATACCAATGGGTAAGCCGAGCATCAGAATTTTTTTGATGACAGTAATATCAAGTGCACCTAAGGTATCAAAAATTGTTTGGTAGGCTTTGGCTTTGTGAATATATAGCGCTAAACACAGCAACATGAGCCATTGCAAAATCGCCGTAGCAAACCCACAGCCTGCGCTACCTAGTTGTGGAATTGGTCCAAAACCATACATAAAAATTAAATCTAATGGAATCAGTACAAGCAATGAGACAAGACTAATAACGGTAATTGGGCGAGGGTGTCCTAATGCTTCTGAGTAGCAACGTAACGAAGTATACATACAGGCAGCAGGCATACCAAAGCCAATCGCATGTAAAAACAAACTTGCTTTGGGCTGTAAATCTAAAGGGACTTTAAATAATGGCAATAACAAGGGGAGTACTTGTAAAATAAGCAGTGCTAATACACCTAAGCCTGCTGATACCCAAAGTGATTGACGTACTAAATGTGGAATACGCTCGGGCGAACGAGCACCCACTGCTTCGGCAACCAGTGGCGTTGTGGCTAAAATAATACCTGTAAAAAGGAGTAAAACAGGAATCCAAATACCCACTCCTACGGCAATCGCCGCAAGGTCAACCGCAGAGAAATGCCCTGCCATAATGGTGTCAATTAAACCAAGACCTGCTTGTGCAAACTGTGTAATTAAAATAGGGAGCATTAAGGTTAGCAAATGCTTAAATTCTTTTTTGGATGATGTTCGCACAATTCACTCCCGTTAAAACACGCATGATACCGTAAAAAAACATGCAGAGCTGTTTTTGAAGCGTGATAAAATTGCTGTTTTGGTTTGTTGGTAGACGTGTGTTGATTGTGTCAGATATCCCGTTATCGTTATATATTCATATGCCGTGGTGTGTGAAAAAATGTCCGTATTGCGATTTTAATTCACATGCTGTGCCAGAGGGTGCGTTATCGCAATCGCTTGAACAAGAATACTTAACGGCATTGGTAGAAGACTTCAAAACACAAACCCAATGGGCACAAGGACGTGCAATTCATAGTATTTTTATTGGGGGTGGAACGCCGTCTTTAATTTCAGCACAAGGTTATGCGTGGTTATTTGACCAACTGCAAGCGATTATTCCATTCCAAAAACATTGTGAAATTACGTTAGAAGCAAACCCAGGAACACTTGAACATCAGCCATTTGAAGATTATCTAAAAGCAGGCATTAATCGTTTATCCATCGGAGTGCAAAGTTTTGATGAAGTACATTTACAGCGTTTAGGGCGTATCCATAGTGGTGATAATGCAAAAAATGCCATTGAGCAATCTAAAAAAGCAGGGTTTCAACGTGTTAATGTTGACCTTATGCATGGCTTACCTGAGCAAACCTTAGAACAGGCATTATTAGATTTACAACTTGCAGTTGAGCAGGGTGCAACACATATTTCGTGGTATCAACTGACCATTGAGCCTAATACAGTTTTTTTCCGTACTCAACCTGTGTTACCGCACGAAGATACTTTACTTGCCATTCAAGAACAGGGTGAAGCCTATTTAAAATCAAAAGGTTTTATTAATTATGAAGTGTCGGCATGGCGTAAAGAACAGCCTTCAGCGCATAATTTAAATTATTGGCAGTTTGGAGATTATTTAGCCATTGGTGCAGGCGCACATGGTAAGTTCACTCAAGGAGATGGGATTTATCGTTTTCAAAAAACACGTTTGCCTAAAGACTACTTAGCACAAGTGCCTGCATCGACAGTGAATTTACAAAAAATCCAAAATCAAGATTTGCCCTTTGAATTTATGATGAATGCATTACGTTTAAATGATGGCGTGGCATTTGAGTTATATACACAGCGTACAGGTTTAGATTTTAAGACCATTTCTAAACAAGTTGAGAAACTACAACAACAAAAACTGATGCAACCTCATCGTTTAGCATGTACGCCACAAGGTCACTTATTTTTAAACTCGTTACTTGAAGAATTTTTATGACAGCACAATCCGTTATTTTACCGTTGCCATCAGACCATGCTCGTTTTATTGCTATTCGCTTGGGGAAACTTTCAATTGAAGGTTTAAAAAAACAGTTAAGCAAACTTTTTTCTGAAAGAGATCGTTTAATTACGCAACATCCTGAGGCACAAATTAAAACTGCTATAGCATTTGGTCCACAGCTTTGGACGCAGCTATACGATCAAGCACCACAAAATTTTTATCAGCTTGAACCTCAGCAGGGCAAATTTGAAATGCCTGTGCAAGAAGCAGATGTGTTTATTCATATTGCCAGCCAACGTACCGATATTTGTTTTGCGTTAAGCCAAGCATTTTTTAATAACGTGCGTGATGACCTAGACGTTTTAGAAGAACGTGTGTGTTTCCGCTATTTAGATGGGCGTGATTTAACAGGCTTTATTGATGGTACAGAAAATCCACAATTTAAAGAAGACCGTGCGGAAACCACGTTACTTGAAGATGAAGCATTTAAAGATGGTACTTTTGTGTTTGCACAACGTTATGTGCATGACTTACAAAAATGGCAACGTTTAAAAGTAGATGCACAAGAAAATGTGATTGGTCGTACTAAACTTGAATCTATTGAATTAGATGATGAGGTAAAACCAGATAACGCACATATTGCCCGTACAGTGGTAGAAGATGACGAAGGCGAAGAGCTTGAAATTTTACGTCATAGCTTACCGTATGGCGATGGGCACGGCGAGCAAGGCTTATATTTTGTGGCATATACCAAAGAGCTTAAACGTATTGATTTAATGTTAGAGCGTATGTTTGGTACAAGCGGAGATGGTATCCATGACCGCTTATTGCACTTTGTAACGCCTGTAGATGGTGCGTATTATTTTGCACCATCAGAAGAGCTATTAAAGGAAATCTTGTAAGTTTAGCTTGATGCCATTCCAAATATAAAATGATTCAATGGCTTGCCCGACAAGCATGCCGTAACCATCGCTATTAGGGAGATTACGTTGTTGGGCTTGCTGTAAGAAATGAGATGGCTTGCCATAAGCCATTTCATAGGCATATTTAAACTGTAAGTCATCAGGTAAATCTAATGCATCGCCCGACAAACTTGCCGAGGTTGCATTAATAATAATATCAAAGTTTCCTGATAATGCATTTAGTGGCATAGTGCTAAGCGTCGTATGGCTGAGAGCAGGTTGTAACTCGTGAATCAGGGTATTTGCCTTTTCGATGGTACGGTTGGCAATGGTGATGTGTGCTACACCTGCCTGTGCAAGTGGATACATTACACCTCTGGTTGCACCGCCCGCACCAATAATTAGAATTTTACTGTGTTGAAGCGTCCAATCTAACGCTTGTAAGGCATTAACCAATCCTTGTCCATCGGTATTATCACCGTAAAGTTTTCCATCTTTTTTCCAAAGTGTATTTACGGCTTTTGCAATTTTGGCACGTTCGCTAAGCTCATCGCATTGGGCATATGCTTGTTCTTTAAAAGGCACCGTCACATTAAGCCCACAGCCATCTTGTTCAAAAAACTCTTGAATACTGTGCGTAAAACCATCTAAAGGTGCTAAACGTTTTTGGTAAATAAGATCAATATTGGCATGTTTGGCAAAGGCATGGTGAAGCTGTGGTGACTTTGAATGTTCGATAGGGTTGCCAATCACTGCAAATTTTTTTGTCATAAATATTTCCTTAGCATACTGTTACACAGTTTATGTAAATTCGATGTTAAATTAAAAGCATAAAAAGTAAGCACTATAAAGGAGAATAAAAATGTCAATGAACCCCTTAGATCTACTCAACGAGCAGGTCACACCTCAGGTGGTGAATAGTCAACAACTCGACATTGATGTCGATAAAAAAGCATCATTGCTTGCACAGTTTTATCCAATATTACTGGCAACGTTCCATCATTTTCCAGAACGAGTGTCAGAAGTTGCTCATTTACAACAAGATGCTTTAAATCGTGCTTTTGTAAATGATACCGCAGCGATTGATTCATTGGTATCGGGTTTTATTAAGCATCATAGTTTGCCAGAGCCGACCGTAAAAGCTTTATTTAATACGGCTATTCCATTATCTGCACAAGCCTTAGAAGATTATGCAGGTCAAGATAAAGTGGCGGCATATTTACATCAGCATCTGCCTGTTATTGCAAATGCATTTCCTGCTTGGGCATCAGGTATTTTAAGTGCATTGGGGCTCAGTAGTATTTTAACGGCAAATCATACTTCACAGCATGTTTATACAGAAGAGCGTAAAGCAGGAGGCATTTGGCGTTGGTTGGCTGCATTGATTGCGTTTTTAATTTTAGCGTTTTTAGTCATGTTTTTTATGAAGTCATGTCAGCATAAAGATGATATGGCAACAAATACAGTGGCATCGAATCCGCAACCAACTGAGCAACCACAAGCAACAATGGTTGCAACAACACCTGCACAAATTGCATTAACTTCAGGTACGGGGCAACAGGTACAAGCATGTCATGCATCTTTAGGTAATGAAAGTTTAGCAAGTCAGTTCCGTACGGCATTTTCACAAGTATTTGGTATGCAAGAAAAATGTCAGATTATGGTTGATCAAGCATATGCAACTACATTACCTGCACAAGATAAATTACAAGATATTTTTAATGCTGTAAAAGCAGTACCCAATGCAAGTTTAGAATGGAAAGGCAATCAAATTGTATTAAATGCACCAGACCAAACAGCACTTGCTGCGTTAGTAGAAAAAGCAAAAGCACTTGCACCTGATTTACAAGTCACCACTGCCGCACCTCTAGATGTAGAAAAATCGGTTGGGCAAAGTGTGGATGACAGTAAACAAGCATTAGCAAGTTTAAATGAGTCGGCACGTCCTGAAGATATTGCGCGTGCCTTAAATATTCAAATTATTAATTTTGCAAGTAGTTCAAAAACAATTCCGCAAGTCAATAAAGATGTACTTGACGAAGCAGCCGAACTGATTAAGAAAGTGCCAAATGTACAGTTAGATGTAGAAGGATATACCGATTCTACAGGTAATCCTGAATTGAATAAAAATCTATCACAACGCCGTGCGCAATCTGTGGTGGATTACTTAGTATCTAAAGGCGTAGAGCGTCAAAAACTCAAAGCTGTAGGATATGGTCAAGAAAATCCAATTGCAGATAACGCAACAGATCAAGGTAAATTCCGTAATCGCCGTATTGAATTTAAGGTTATTAATACCCAAAGTGGCAAAACATCTGTGGTAGATGAGCAACATGCTCAAACATCAACAGCAGAGCAAGCCGCTCACTAAACAAAATGACGAGCGATCTGCTCGTCATTTTTTTATGGATTACAAATCAAACGGACTTGATCCAAAATAAACAGTGCCACAGTGATACATAAGGTTAAACCTAAAAAAATACTTGTCGTGATTGAAATACTGTCTGTCAGTGTATTCTGATAGGCGAGTGTAATTCCGATTGAACTACATAACATCATGCAGAGCATTGCCATAAGAAGAACGAATTTGTGTGCAATAATTTTGTCTAGCATGATGTGTATCTCGTGGTTTAGCCGTTATAGTGTAACCGAATAATGTGACAACCGCGTTATGAGAATGTAACTTATTCTAACCAATTACGTGGCTTCAAATAATAGTCTGTTAGGCGTTGTTCTTCATCACTCCATTCGGGGCGATAAGACCAACTTACAAGATTAGGTAAACTTACTAAAATAGATTCTATGCGTCCGCCTGTTTGTAGACCAAAAATAGTGCCACGGTCATACACAAGATTAAATTCTACATAACGCCCACGGCGGTACAATTGGAATTCACGTTGTTCTTGCGTGTAGGGTTTTGCTTGGTTCTTTTCAAAAATAGGCAAAATACTATTTAAGTAACCATTACCCACTGCTTGCATATAGGCAAAGCATTTTTCAAAATCCCAACAGTTTAAATCATCAAAAAATAAACCACCTACGCCACGTTGTTCGTCACGGTGTTTTAAGTAAAAGTAATCATCACACCATTTTTTATGCTCATCGTAAACTGTATCGCCAAATGGTTGGCATAAATCGTAAGCATTTTGATGCCATTGTTTAATGTCATCATCGTTTGGATAAAATGGCGTTAAATCAAAGCCACCGCCAAACCACCAAATTGGGTCTTTGCCTTCACGTTCTGCTACAAACAGACGAATATTGGCATGTGATGTCGGTACATTTGGATTTTTAGGATGAATGACAAGAGATACACCCAAGGCTTGGGCTTTTGCACCTGCAATTTCGGGATGGCGAGCTGTAGCAGAAGCAGGTAATTGACGGATATTAATGTGAGAGAACATCACACCACCTTTTTCAATGACTTCGCCATCTTGTAATACGCGCGAGCGTCCACCGCCACCTTCGGCACGTTCCCAATCATCAATAATAAATTTAGCTGTACCGCCCCCTAAGGTTTCTTGTTGTTCAAGTGCAGTACAAATGCGTTCTTGTAGGTCAAGTAAGAATGTACGAACCCGTTGAATATCGGTTGAAGTAGGATGTTGCACGATGACCTCATACATAAATTAGAACTTCGTTAATAAAACCACAAAACCATAAAAAAAGTAAGGGATTATTTCTTGGAAAAATCATCTTGTTGATAAAGATGTGCCATACGCTCTACTTTGGTTTTTAAGTAATTTGCATTAAATGGATTTAAACCGACCGTGAGTGCAACACGATCTACCACATCAATGCCTAAATCAGTCAGTGCTTTTATTTTTAAAGGATTATTGGTAATCAGTTTCACTTGTTTAATATTTAAGTGATCTAAGATGATTTGGCACATATCATAGGTACGGGCATCGGCAGGTAAATTAAGAAGCAAGTTCGCATCTACCGTATCATGTCCCTGATCTTGTAAAGCATAAGCACGAATTTTATTGGTTAGTCCAATGCCACGTCCTTCTTGACGTAAATATAAAATAACGCCTTGTCCTGCTTCGTTAATGAGGCGTTGCGTGGCTTGTAATTGAGGTCCACAATCGCACTTTAAAGAAGCAAACGCATCACCTGTTAAGCACTCTGAATGAATACGTACCAAAACAGGCACATTGGGTGGGGTATCTAACCCTTTATGCAATGCAACGTGTTCTTCGCCTGTTTGTGGGTCTTGAAACACACTGATTTTAAATTCACCAAAAGCAGTGGGGAGTTTTGAAGTTGCAACAAAAGCAATCGACACAATCTAGCTCATTTTTGTATTTGAAAGATCAGAAAATTATAACGAAATGTTGATCTGTTAGGAGATTAAACATACAAAATTTACATCAAACATTTTATTTTTGTATAAAGCAGAAGATAATGGTTGATCAACCCTATTGTTTTTCAGGATAATTCCCCTCTTATTTGTGCCATACACAAATATATCCACTTACTCAGTTTAGGATATGCCCTCTAGAAGGCTTTACCCCATATGTTGTATACAAAAATACCGACCGAGCGTCCTGTTACACCATTGTTAGACACGATTAATCATCCGCAACAATTGCGTCAGCTTGATAAAACTCAATTAGAGCAAGTGGCAGACGAGTTACGTCAATATATTTTATATGCAGCAGGGCAAAGTGGTGGACACTTTGGGGCAAATTTGGGTGTGGTTGAATTAACCACAGCACTTCATTATTGCTTTAATACCCCAAAAGACCGCCTAATTTGGGATGTCGGACATCAAGCCTATCCACATAAAATTTTGACAGGACGCCGTGAGCAAATCACCACAATTCGTACAAAAGATGGTTTAGCGGCATTTCCTGCACGAGAAGAATCAGAATTTGATACGTTTGGTGTTGGACACTCTTCAACGGCAATCTCAGCGGGCGTGGGTATGGCATTGGCACGTCGCTATCAAAATAAACCGTGTGATGTGGTTGCCATTGTGGGTGATGGTGCAATGACCGCAGGTATGGCATTTGAAGCAATGAATGATGCGGTGGCACACCAAGCCGATGTGATGGTGGTATTAAACGATAATGATATGTCGATATCGTGTAGTACGGGTGGTTTTGCCAAACATTTAGCCGCAATTTGGGAACAAAAGCAGTACGTTAATATTAAAAATGGTGAGGTCATCATCGAGCCTCATCCTGAATGGGCTTATACCTCACGTTTGCATCAAGGTGCAACCACAGACCCAGATAACTTATTTAAAGCTATTGGTTTTGAATACTACGGACCATTTGATGGGCATGATGTTCAACAGCTTGTAAATGTATTTGATGAGCTTAAAAAACGTAAAGGTCCACGCTTAATTCATGTTTATACCAAAAAAGGCAAAGGTTTTGCCCCTGCTGAGGCAGACCCGATAGGTTTTCATGCCATTGCTAAACAAATTTCTGCTCAAACGCAAACCACAGTAAAGAAAAAAACACCGCCTAAATATTCAGATGTGTTTGGGCAATGGTTATGTGATGAAGCGGCACAAGACAATCGCTTACTTGCCATTACGCCTGCCATGTGCGAAGGCTCGGGAATGGTACGTTTTGCTAAAGAATATCCAAACCGTTTTTTTGATGTGGCAATTGCCGAGCAACATGCAGTTACCCTTGCTGCAGGTATGGCATGTGAAGGTTTAAAACCTGTGGTTGCTATTTATTCCACATTTTTACAACGTGGTTATGACCAATTGGTGCATGATGTTGCAATCCAAAATTTAGATGTGACGTTTGGTATTGACCGTGCAGGTTTGGTAGGCGAGGATGGTGCTACGCATGCAGGTGCATATGATTATGCCTTTATGCGTACTATTCCAAATTTGGTTTTAATGGCACCAAAAGATGAAAACGAATGCCGTCAAATGCTCCATACAGCATATCAATATAATGGACCTGCTGCGGTACGCTACCCGCGTGGTGTAGGTGTTGGTGTAGAAGTTGAATCAACACTCAAGACTTTAGATATTGGTAAAGCTGAAATATTACTCGAAATTAATACCGATCAAGAAAAAAACATTAGTGTGCTTGCTTTTGGTAGCCGTGTACAAGCATGCCTAGATATGGCACACACATTGGCACAACAGCTGAATGTAGGCGTGCGTATTATCAATATGCGTTTTATTAAACCGCTTGATACACAAATGTTACAGCAGATTGCCCCTAATACTAATCTTTTTGTAACGGTAGAAGAACATGCGGTGATGGCGGGTGCAGGCAGTGCCGTAAATGAAGCACTTGCACAGCTAAAAATTGTAAAACCAATATTAAACTTAGGCTTACCTGATACCTTTTTATCACAAGCAACACATCAACAAATGTTACATGACTGTGGCTTAGATACAGAAGGTTTAGCAAAATCAATTACTCAGGCATGGCAACAACAGCTTTAAATAAATTTTTTACATAAAAGCGTAGATATTTGCTAAAATACCTGCGCTTTTATGCATTATTCTTTGTCAAAATCTTTTCAATATTTGTAGTGGGTGTTTAATGGAACCTATGGTGGTGATGGCTGCGCGTGCGGCTCAGTTAGTTGGTCAAGAGCTTTTAAAAGCGCATAAAAATCGTCATAATTTAGATCTACAAGTTGAAGAGAAAGGGATCGATGGTCCTGTCACTCGTGTTGATCGCTATTTAGAACAGTTGGCGATTGAAACCCTCCGTAAAAGTTATAAAAATCACAGTTTCTTAGGTGAAGAGTTTGGTTACCAAGAAGGTAATGGTCACGATGCAGATTGGTGCTGGGTGATTGATCCTCTAGACGGTACATTAAACTTCATCAACGGTGTTCCACACTTTTGTATTTCGATTGCTGTACAGCATAAAGGTATTACGCAACATGGCGTAATTTATGATCCTGTGCGTGATGAGTTATTCTCTGCAAGCCGTGGTCGTGGTGCAATGATGAACCAACGCCGTATCCGTGTGAACACACGCGATAGCTTAAACAATACGTTCTTGTCTGTTGGTCATGCTTACCGTGCAAAACGTAATGGCGAAATCATTTCTTACGCAAAACAACATTTTGATGCATTGCTTGCTGTAACTGAAGCAGGTGCACAATTCCGCCGTACAGGTTCTGCTGCGCTTGATTTAGCGTATGTGGCATCGGGTCGTTTTGATGGTTTCTTTGAGCTTGGCTTGAAACCTTGGGATATTGCTGCAGGTGAGCTGATTGTGAGAGAAGCAGGCGGTACAGTAGTTGATGCACGTGGTGGTACAGATTCAGCTGAAAACGGTCAGGTGATTGCATCTTCTATGAAAATGCTGAAACCTTTGATGAAAGCGGTTGTACCTGCATGGGCAGACGCTGCTAAATAAGAATAAGAGGAGCAATTGCTCCTCTTTTTTTTAAAAATAGATGACATTCAAATTTATTCTGCTATACTTGCAGAACGCACTTCATTTCTGTTCATTACCTGAACATTTCTCTTCTTATTATTGTGTATGCGCGTGCGGTCCAAAGAGGACATATTCCCGCGCCCCAATCGCTAAAAGCGATCCTTCAGGTTAAAGCGTAATCAAGCGTGCGTATATAGTCCACATCGTCGTATTCGGATCGCCGCTGAACTCATATTTTCAGCCTTGTGTTGCTGTGCCGCTTTTTGCCGATGTTCATTTGTTATATTATTAAATGGAGCACCCCATTAGGGTGAAACTCTCTATGAGCAAAACTTTTGCCGATTTTCCTTTGCATGAATCTTTACAACAAGGACTGCAAAGCCTAGGTTTTACTACGCCTACTCCCGTTCAAGAACAATCAATTCCTGCAGCTTTAGACGGTAAAGATCTTTTAGTATCTAGCCAAACTGGTTCTGGTAAAACTGCTGCATTCTTATTACCAACACTACACGCACTTGCAGAACAAGATACATTTGTTCCTTTTAAAGACCGTATGCGTGCAGTAACACAACCAAAAATTTTAGTACTTTGCCCAACACGTGAACTTGCACAGCAAGTAAGCCAAGACGCAATTGGTTTTGTACGTCACATGAAAGGTGTACGTATTGCTGCAGTGATGGGTGGTATGCCTTTCGGTAAGCAAATCCAACAATTAAAAGGTGCACAAGTTGTTGTTGCAACACCTGGTCGTTTATTAGACCTTGTTAACCGTCGTCAAATTAAACTTGATCAAGTTGATGCATTAATTGTAGATGAAGCTGACCGTATGCTTGATTTAGGTTTCTCTGAAGACCTAGAAGCAATTAGCGATTTAGCAGCAAACCGTAAGCAAACATTAATGTTCTCTGCAACTTTTGCAGGTCGTATTATTAGCTTAGCTGAACGCATGATGAATGAACCTGAGCGTATTGCGATTGAGACAGGTCATTCTACAAATACTGATATTACACAAACATTACATTGGACTGATGGTTTTGAGCATAAGAAAAAATTGCTTATCCATTGGTTAAGTACTGAAAGTGTAGACCAAGCAGTTGTATTTGCAAGCACACAAGAAGACACAGATATGTTAGCTGAAGAGTTAGCAGAAGGTGGTCATTCTGTTGTTGCGCTTCATGGTGCAATGCCACAGTCTGTACGTAACCGTCGTTTACGCAGCATCCGTGAAGGTCGTGCAAAAATCTTAGTTGCAACAGATGTTGCGGCGCGTGGTTTAGACGTTCCGACAATTTCGCACGTAATCAACTTTGGTTTACCAATGAAAAACGAGGACTATGTACACCGTGTAGGTCGTACAGGTCGTGCGGGTCGTACAGGTCAAGCAGTTACACTTGCAACTTACCGCGAGCGTGGCAAAATCCGTGCATTAGAAGATTATTTAGAAGCTCGTTTAGAAGTTTCTGAAATTGAAGGTTTAGAGCCATCTCCACCGCCTGCACGCACAGGTCGTCGTGATGGTGGTGGCGGTCGTCGTGACGGTGGTCGTGGTCGCAGTGGCGGTGGTCGTCGTGATGGCGGACGTCGTTTTGAAGGCGAGAGCAGCTTTAAACGTCGTGAAGGTGGTGATCGTCCACGTCGCGAATTTAATAGCGATCGTCCACGCCGTGAAGGTGAAGATCGCCCACGTCGCGAATTCAATAATGATCGTCCACGTCGTGAAGGTGAAGACCGTCCACGTCGCGAGTTCAATAATGACCGCCCACGTCGCGAGTTCAATAATGATCGCCCACGTCGTGAAGGTGAAGACCGTCCACGTCGCGAGTTTAATAATGATCGTCCACGTCGTGAATTTAGCGAAGATCGTCCACGTCGCGAGTTTAACAATGATCGCCCGCGTCGTGACTTTAATAACGATCGTCCGCGCCGTGATTTTAACGATAAACCGCGTTTTGAATCAAATGGTGATGACAACCGTGGCAATCGTGTAGATTACAAACCACGTCGTGAAGGTGGTGATCGTCCACAACGTCGTGAGTTCAACAACGACCGTCCACGTCGTGAATTCAATAGTGATCGTCCACGCCGTGAAGGTGGTGACCGTCCGATGCGTCGTAAATTTAACGACTAATCAAAAAAGCCAGTGATTAATCACTGGCTTTTTTTTAATCCTCAACAATTCGAAGTTTAGATTTTTTTGGAGGTGTTGGTTCAGGTTGTGATTGTTGTTGTATATGATCATATTCTGTTGGATCAAAAAACAGCCCTTGTCCATTTTCACGCGCATAGATTCCCATCAAAGCTGAAAAAGGAATATACAGATTTTGTGATACACCACCAAAACGTGCAGAGAATGTAATTACTTCATTATCCGTATGAAATTGATGTACTGCATGTGGTGCAGCATTTAAAACAATTTGCCCATCTTTTACAAACTGTGCAGGCACAATTGTATTTTTTTGCGTTGCATCAACAAGTAAGTGTGGCGTGAGTTGGTTGTCACAAATCCATTCATAAATAGCTCGCGCTAAATATGGGCGCGTAGGTGTTACATTTAATTCTTGCTCAGACATACGATTCTCTAAGATTTTACAATAAATTTACTATAACGATTTTTTTCTTGTAATGTCATGGCTTTGACAAAGGCTGTACGATTAAATACACGCTGCATGTATAGATAAATAGCGCGACATTGTGCTTGAGGTAAGCTCACACCCATACTTTCTAAGCGTAATAACATAGGTGCAATCATACAATCTAAAATAGAAAACTGTTCAGACATAAAAAATGGAAAATGCTGAAAAAGCGGTGTGAGAGAAATAAGTGTGTCTTGTAATTTTTTTTGAGCAGCATTTTTTTGTTTTGGATCTAATGTATCTGCATGTTTGAGCATGATATCTGCAAGACGAAACCAATCTTGTTCAAAGCGCCAAATATATTGACGTTGTTCTGCACGTTCAACAGGTGCATCTGCATAAAGTTTGGTTTGCCGGTAACGGTCGTCTAAGTATTCAGTAATAATCGCTGTATTAAAAAGTTTTGAACCCTGATCAAGCAACATGGGTAAATTATTATAAGGATTTAAAGAGGCGAGGTCTTCGTCATCGTAATCAACTAAAATGAGCTCGTGTTTAATTTCTTTTTCGGCAAGAACAAAACGTACCCAATGTGAGCGAAAGTCATCTGCATGGCTAAAGAGCGTAAGACCTTGAGTTTCTAATGCCATAAAACAATAACAAGAAAATTGAATAAACAAGCATACTAAAAATAGCATGCAAAATCACGGACTAATAAAAAAACCTCGGTAATAACCGAGGCTTTTTGTCCAAATCTGTAAACGATTAACGTTTAGAGAATTGAGGACGCTTACGTGCTTTACGTAAACCAAGTTTCTTACGTTCAACTTCACGAGCATCACGAGTAACGAAACCAGCTTGACGAAGAGCAGGTTTTAAAGTCTCATCAGATGCGATAAGTGCACGAGTAATACCGTGACGGATTGCACCAGCTTGACCACCGATACCACCACCTTTAACAGTGATGTAAAGGTCATATTTACCAGTTGCTTCTAAAAGTTCTAGAGGTTGACGAACAACCATTTGAGCAGTTTCACGACCGAAATATTGCTCTAAAGAACGATTGTTAATTACGAGTTTACCAGTACCAGCTGACAAGAAAACACGTGCAGTTGCGGTCTTACGGCGACCTGTACCATAATTAGTAGCCATGTGCTGTATCCCTTAGATGTCCAAAACTTGTGGCTGTTGAGCAGTATGAGGGTGCTCGCTACCAGCATACACTTTCATCTTCTTGATCATTGCATAACCAAGAGGACCTTTTGGCAACATGCCTTTAACAGCGCGTTGTAAGATCTCTTCAGGTTTGTGAGCAACTAATTTTTCAAAATTAGTTTCTTTTAAACCGCCTGGGAATTCAGTGTGGCGATAGTATTTTTTGTCTTGCGACTTTTTACCAGTTACGTGAACATTTTCAGCGTTGATTACAACGATGTAATCACCAGTGTCTACGTGTGGAGTAAAAGATGTCTTGTGCTTACCGCGTAAACGACGAGCAATTTCAGTCGCTAAACGACCAAGAGTTTTACCAGAAGCATCAACAACGTACCAGTCGTGTTGAACTTCAGCTGGCTTCGCGCTGAGAGTTTTCATGAACTTCATACCTATTATAGTTGGTTTGGACAAAAAAGCCGTCCAAACAAAAGGAGTGCAGATTTTATATGATATTGTGGTAAATCACAATCATCTGATTGAATAAATTCGCCTTAAAGAAAAATATCAAATGAAAGCAGAAGACTCTTTAAAATACTTTTAGTAACTACTTTATATACCTTTTATTTTTTAGGGATACTTGGAATCAGGTAGGGTTATAAAAGCGTGGACGTTGGACTCGTGTTTGTCTATGCAAGTATAATTTATATTCCTATTGGTGACAGTATGAAATTTCTACCTTTTCATATTTATAAAAAGAAAAAAAGTATATTAGTTTGATTATTCGTTGTTATGTGTATAGGAACAGGAGTTTCTGAATATTTGCATCATATAGGTGTGTTACATTCAATGATAAGTTTTAATTTAAGATAGTTCATAAGATGAAACCGTTATATATAACGTCGGGTGAGCCTGCAGGTATTGGTCCTGATATTTGTTTGAGTCTTGCACAGCGCCAAGATGTACGTCCTATTGTGGTTTTGGCAGATAAAAATCTTCTTGTTAAACGTGCACAAAGGTTAAATTTAGACATTAATTTGATTGATTATGTTGGACAAGTAAATCCTTCTGCCATAAATAGCTTATATGTGGAGCATATAGATTTACCTTGTGAGGTGGTGGATGGTGAGCTTAATCCACAAAATTCGGTTTATGTATTAGAACAGCTTAAGCGCTCGGGTGAATATGCACTGACAGGAAAAAGTGTAGGGATCGCAACTGCACCGGTGCAAAAGTCTGTGATTAATGAAGCAGGTATTGGTTTTAGTGGGCATACAGAATTTTACCAAGAGCTTGCACAGGTTGAGCAAGTGGTAATGATGCTTGCAACTAAAAATTTACGTGTTGCACTAGTGACCACACATTTACCACTACGTGATGTATCAGATGCGATTACAAAAGAACGTTTGGTACAAGTAATTGATATTTTGCTCCATGATTTAAGAGCAAAATTTCAAATTAAACAACCCAAAGTTTTGGTATGTGGACTTAATCCGCATGCAGGTGAAAATGGTTATTTAGGGCATGAAGAAATTGATGTCATTAATCCTGTATTACAGCAGTATCAACAGCAAGGTGAAGATATCAGTTTATGTTTACCTGCTGATACGTTATTTACACCAACCCATTTAAAAAATGCGGATGCTGTTTTGGCAATGTATCATGATCAGGGCTTACCTGTGTTAAAATCGCAAGGGTTTGGTGAAGCCATTAATATTACGTTAGGTTTACCGTTTATTCGTACTTCGGTAGATCATGGCACTGCACTTTCTTTAGCAGGAACAGGGCAAGCGCAAAGCTCAAGTTTACATGTTGCTGTTGATTTAGCATTACATCTTGCTCAGTCTATTTAGTATTTGGAATTTTTTATGTATCAAATTAATGCCCTCAACCCTAAAGAAGAAGGGCATCATACACGTAAGCGTTTTGGTCAGAACTTTTTACATGATCAGCGTGTGATTGCTAAAATTGTACGTGCCGTAAACCCGCGTCCGGGCGAAAATATTGTGGAAATTGGTCCGGGTTTGGCAGCATTAACATCGCCATTAATTGGTGAGTGTGATGCCTTGACTGTGGTTGAGCTTGACCGTGATTTAGCAGCAGGTTTACCCGGACGAGTGCCATATCCTGAGCGTTTAACCATTGTAGAAGCAGATGCGTTGAAGTTTGACTTTAATGAACTGTTTAAAGAAGACAAACCGCTACGTGTTGTAGGTAATTTACCATACAACATTTCTACACCACTTTTGTTTCATCTCTTAGAGTTTGGTGGCAAGGTGCAAGATATGCACTTTATGCTTCAAAAAGAAGTGGTTGACCGTATTACTGCAAGCCCAAATACAAAAGAATATGGGCGTTTATCGGTCATGATTCAGTATTATTGTAAGCCGACATTTTTATTTGAAGTACCACCGGGGTCTTTTAACCCACCACCAAAAGTAACGAGTGCAGTGTTTCGCTTAATACCCTATGCGGATAAACCAATTGTGGCAAACAATGAAAAGGCTTTGGCACGTTTAGTTTCTCATGTATTTACGCAACGTCGTAAAACTTTGCGTAACAGCCTTAAAGGTATGATTAGTGAAGATGCATTTGAGCTAACAGGTATTAGTCCAATGGCACGTCCTGAAACACTGACGTTAGCACAATTTGTGGCGTTATCTGACCAAATGGTGAGGTAGAATGATAAAAGCGAAGCGTTACAACTATATTATTGGCGATTTACAGGGATGTTTTGAAAGTTTAAAACAACTTCTGAAAAAAATTGCATTTGATCCTACGCAAGATTTTATTTGGTTTGCAGGAGACTTAGTTGCGCGTGGGGAAAACTCACTAAAAACGCTTCGTTTAGTTAAACAGTTATGCGAACAAGGTGCTGCTGCAACTGTTTTAGGTAATCATGATTTAACATTAATTGCCTGTGCGCGTGGATTTAAAAAAGTAAATCCTAAAGATAAAATAGATGACATCTTAAATGCACCAGATTGTAATGAGTTGATTGATTGGTTATGTTGTCAACCTTTGTGTTTGTTTCCTAATCAAAATACAATTTTAACGCATGCAGGCGTGCCTTGTATTTGGACAGCACAGCAAACGCAAACATATGCTGAGGAAGTGAGCCAAGTTTTAAAATCGTCAAAACGAGATCATTTTTTAAAGCATATGTATGATACTGCTCCCACAGTATGGTCAGAGCAGTTAATAGGCAATAAACGCTATCGAACGATTGTTAATTATTTAACACGCATGCGATTAACATCTAATTTGGGTGAGCTTGAGTTTAGCTTTAAAGACAGTTTAGATGAACCAATGCCAAACGGCTTTGCGCCGTGGTTTACGTTTGCAAGCCCAACAGCTAAAACACATCAAATATTTTTTGGGCATTGGGCAGCTTTACAAGGTCAAACCGTTAGCCCAAAAATTCAGAATGTAGATGGAGGCTGTGTGTGGGGTGGGCAACTCATTGCATATTGTTTAGAGCATCAATCTTGTTTAAACCAAACCTGTGTACGCCCTAGCATTGATGTGCCTATATAACCACGAAGTTGAAGTTGTTTGTGGTTGGCACTGATTTTACCTTTAAGGTCATACATTTTTCCTGTAAGTGGATCAATAATTCTACCACCTTCATAAATACCAGGTTTTGTTTCCTTTAAGTTATGAATAAGATCTAAGCCAATAATAGGTTGATTGGTATAAGGTGCAGGACACTTAACACAAGTTTCCTTAGGTTTATAACCTTCGCGCGGTGTTACTTTAAGAATTTTACCTGTATATAAACCTGCTTTATCTTTAGTAAGTTCGATCATGGCTTTAGATGAACCTGTTTTATCATCAAATTGTTTCCAAACTCCAGAAATGTCTTCTGCACAAGCAGTATGCGTAATGAAAGCAACTAAGAGAGCCATATATTTAAAATTCATTTTATATCCTTGATAAAACATATTATTTTATGGCGGTTATTTAAACATCAATAATTATAAAAATACATCAGGTTTTAATAAAAAACCACGCTATTGCGTGGTTAAAGTTCGAATTCTTCTAAAGGTCGCTCAAATTGTATTGCCCGTTCGCCTAAAATCTCGTCTAAAGGTAAGTGCAGTTGTCTTACAATTTGTTCAAGTTTAGAGGGCGCAATAATCACACGTAAATTTAGATTACCTTCATCGTCATAGGCTTCGTTTTGAATGACGTTGAGTTCGTATAAACGTGTTCTCAATTTACCGTAGGCAGGTTTTAACACTAAATCGAAAGTCTGAATTTGCCCAACTAAACATTCTTGGACTGCTTGACGTAATTTATCTAGTCCCACGCCTGAATGTGCAGAAACATAAACCCGATCTGGCAAGTTAGGTTGTGCATAAATAATTTTAGCATCTTCGCCTGATTGATCAATTTTATTATATACACGTAAAACAGGCACATCTGCACCAATTTCTTTAAGTACACTTTCAACGGCTTCGATTTGCTCTAAAACATCAGGGCTACTGCTATCAATTACATGGAGCAGTAAGGTTGCTTCTAATGTTTCTTCTAATGTTGCTTTAAAAGATTCAACCAATGAGTGTGGAAGATCACGTACAAAACCGACTGTATCTGCAAGTACAAGTGCTCCAATCCCATCCCAATTTAAACGGCGTAACGTTGGGTCAAGTGTCGCAAATAGCTGATCTGCGGCATAAACCTCGCTTTGCGCTAGAATATTAAATAATGTTGATTTACCTGCATTGGTATAACCGACTAGCGATACCGTTGGGATATCCGCTTTTTGACGGGCAGCACGTCCTTGAATACGAGTTTGATGAACTTTATCGAGTTTACTTTGTAATTGAGTCATGCGTACACGTAGTAAACGGCGGTCAGTTTCTAACTGAGATTCACCTGGTCCACGTAAACCAATACCACCTTTTTGACGCTCTAAATGTGTCCAACCGCGAACTAAACGAGTTGATAGGTGTTCAAGCTGTGCAAGTTCAACTTGCAATTTACCTTCATGCGTACGGGCGCGTTGAGCAAATATATCTAAAATTAAACCTGTACGGTCAATGACACGGCATTTTAATATTTTTTCTAAGTTACGTTCTTGTCCGGGAGAAAGAGAATGATCAAAGATGACCAATTCTACTTCTAAGTCGTGAACAAGCGTTGCAATTTCTTCGGCTTTGCCTGAACCAATAAAGAGTTTTGGATCTGGTTTGATCCGTTGTGCAGTGATATGTTCTAAAATTTCTGCACCTGCAGATTTAGCTAAAAGTTGAAATTCTTCGCCATCAAGATCTTTAAGCATTTGGACAGTTACACTGACGAGAATTGCGCGTTCACCACCTTGATGTCGATCAAAATATTCCACTGATATAAGTACTCACTTTTTAAATTTATAGCCTGCACTTATGACATCGTAAAAATTTTACTTAGTCCAATAAGTGCGCCTGAATATAAAATAGCACAACCCACAATAGTTCTTAAGTGTGAAAATGCGTGTTGTGACAAAGTTTTGTTTTCAATATGTTGTAATGTCTTCATCATAAATCTCCTTAATATGAGTCTTATTTTAGGAGATTTATGTGTTTAAATGAAATTGAGAATTATTATTGTTTTGTTCGGAATTTTGAATAATTGTCTAAAAAGGTATAATGCGATCTATCTTTTTACGTTGAAATTTTTATGACAGCACAGAAAAAAGGTTTATCACGCTTACTACATTATACAAAAAAAGTAGGCAGTAGCATTGGTGCGATTGGGGCAGGGTTTTATACCGTTTATCGTTATGGTTTATATAAAGAACCAAATAATCCAAATAATACACAGTATGTTCAAAAATATTGCCGTCATTTATGCAAAGTATTTAATGTTGAATTGCAAGTACACGGAGAAACAGCACACAACACGCCTGCACTTTGGGTGAGTAATCATGTGTCTTGGTTAGATATTCCCGTGTTAGGTGCAGGTGCGCGTGTCTTTTTCTTAGCAAAAGCGGAAATTGCCTCTTGGCCACTCTTAGGTAAGTTGGCTAAAGGTGGAGGTACATTGTTTATCAAACGTGGTTCGGGGGATTCAAGCCGTGTGCGGGAACAAATTACAGCGTTTTTAAAACAAGACACGCCTGTTTTATTCTTTCCTGAAGCCACCACAACTGATGGAACTTATATTAAAAAAATTCATGGGCGTTTATTGGCATCTGCCATAGATGCACAAAAACCTGTGCAAATTGCACTACTCTGTTATGTCAATCAAGATGGAAAACTAGACGATGTAACACCGTATGTAGGAGATTTATCGCTTGCACAGCATATATTTAATGTTTTAGAAATGCCAAAAGTGATTGTGCACATGATGTGTCTGCCACAAATTTCGGTTGAAGGACATACGTTAGAGTCTTTAACAGAAACAGTGCAAACTGCCATGCAAAATGGTCTTAAAGATTTGCATCAATTGGTACTCAAGGCATGATTACATCATACCTTCTAAAGGTAACCATGAAATAAAGGTTAATCCTGATTTTTGCCACCATGACATCCCTGGTTCTTTAGGAAAGATTTTAATTTGATTATTCTTTTCTCGAATCCATTCAATATTTTGCTCGGGCGTGAGTACAAGTTCATAACTATAATAAGTAATGTCGTGTGTCATGGTGTTATGAATAGTTTGCGCGAGTTGTGGGCTATCGAGTAATACGCCAATCTCCGAGTTAAGGCGAGATGAACGTGGGTCTAAATTAAAAGAACCAATAAATACTTGGTCGTCCATAGCCATCATTTTGGCATGCAAACTAGAACGGCTAAGGTCTTTTAAACTAATCTTTGCTTCTTTAGATAAAAGTTTAGTGTAAGGACCTAAAGCTTTAGCACCTAAAGCAGGTAAAAACTCATATAAATGGACACCACTTTCTAAAAGTGGTTGACGATATTTAGAATAAAATGCATGCACAAGCCATACATCATTGGCTTTAAATGAGTTGGTCAGTACGCGTACATTGACACCATTTTTTGCTAAAGAACCAAGCATGGTCGCACCTTGTTTTTCAGGTACAAAATAAGCTGAGATAATATCTAAATTATGATGTGGCACGTTCATGTGCTGGGTCAGCTGGGCTTGTAGATATTCCTCAGGAAGTGCAGTGCCATGAATTTTAGCAGGCGAATCTTTGACAATTTCGGCTTTGACCCAATCTAATTGTAAATTGTGATAAAGCCATTGATTAAAGGCATTGCCATGATTTGCAAGGTTTAAGTAGTTTTGTACCGTAATACGTTGGTAATGTGCCGTGAGTTGAGCTTTTAATTCTGGGTAACGTAATGAATGTTGCCTTGGATTAACAATGTCTTTAACTGAATAAGCGTAGGTGTCATTCCAATAATCATCAAAAGAAGTTGAAATTTCATCTGCTGCTTTACCCACAAGCATGACATCCATATCAGAAAATTGATATTTATCACTGGTAAAAAAGTATTGATTACTCATGTTGCGACCACCAATAAGCGCAATTTGATGATCTACAATAAAGCTCTTATTGTGCATACGGCGATTGATCCGTTTTAGATCAATGACCATATCTAAAGGACGGAAATTTCGAAATTTGTAAGGATTGTATAGCTTTACTTCAATGTTAACATGTTGATTTAACGCCAATAAAATGCCTTCCATCTTTTTGGCATTATTGTCGTCAATTAATAGACGTACTTTAACGCCACGGTCGGCAGCTCTGATGATTTCATATAAGGCCAATGCACCAATTTTATCGTTATCCCAAATGTAATATTGTAAATCAAGCGTTTTTTGGGCTTTATTGATAAGACTTAATCGCGCTGCGATTGCTTCTAAAGGATCAAATAAAATATGGTAGCCTGTTAGTTCGGGGTTTTTATTCCGTAAGGGTGTGATAAGTTGTGCTAAATCGGTTTGAGATGTATCAATATCGGATACATAAGTCAGTTTTTGAGTGGTTTGATGGGGCAATGTACTGCATCCACCCAATGACAAGATTAGACCTAATGCAATCAGGCTTTTTTTTAAACAAGAATGTTGTTTTTGATTTTTTGGCATAAAATACATATAGGTAAACATGATCTGGATGAACGTATAGATGAGCTATTCTAAAGTAATTATTTTTACCTTCTATATCATTTTTGCACTCGTTGCAATTTGGGCAGGGATACAAGCATGGCAAAGTCAGGCAAAAACCGAAACGATTCATCCATATAAAGCCTTTTTACATTTATTTGTGTTTTACCAAACTTATTTATTTTTCCCGATGGCAGTTTTTAGTATTGCGGGAATTTATTTAGGTCGCTTTTCTTGGGCACAGGGAATTTCGTTGCTGATTATTAGTGTATTGATTATTTATGCACGCTTTATTGAACCTAATTGGATTCAGGTAAAACATACCTCTTATTCTTGGGATAAACCACTGCAACATCCTGTTAAAATTGCATTAATTGCTGATGTACATGTGGGGTTGTTTTCTGGCCATGAGTCGCAACTCAAACGCGTTGTAGAAAAGATTAACCAAGAACAGCCCGATTTGGTGGTTGTCGCAGGAGATTGGACATACGAGCCTGAAAATACACTAGCTGATGAGCTTTATATGCTAAAAGAGATTAAAGCGCCTGTATATTCGGTCAATGGTAACCATGATGAAGAAGTTCCTGGACCTCCTATTCAGCAGTTGCTTGCAGATGCATTACATCAAAACAATGTCATGGATATTGAAAAGAAAGTAATTGAATTTGATGAGTTTCGCTTAATTGGTGTGGGTGATATGTGGGCAGGTAAAAGTGATATGGAAATGATGGGTAAGCTACCGCAAGATAAGCCATGGATCATTTTATCGCATAATCCTGATACCGTGGAAATGGTACCTCAACTGCCAACACATCCTTTGATGTTGTCAGGGCATACGCATGGTGGGCAAGTTTATATACCATGGCTTACAGCCCATGTATTAAAACAAATTTCAATTGTGGGACATAATAAAGGTTTATATCAGCATAAAAATGCAGATGTTTATGTCACTGTTGGAACGGGTATGGTGGGTGTACCATTTAGATTTTTAATCCGCCCGACAGTGGATATTATTGAGCTTAAATAACAATTCTGCCGTGTGCATCGGCAGGTTTGCAAAATAAACTCAATTAATGCAATGATAGATGGAATATAAGTCCAACAAAATAGCAGATAAACGATACCTAAGCCAATTTTGAACACCTAAGTCACCTAAAAAGAAGGTAATTAGTAAATATGTGGTTTTATTAACTACATGTTTACCACTTTCAAATGCTACAGGTACAAAATCATTTTTATGTGAATTATCGTTTACGATATTAATGCGTTCATTGGGGTTCGGTGTTGTATCAAACTATATTTTAGAAACAAAGGTTTATCGCCAACTGTAGGTTTAGAGTTACAATCTACTTACCTCCAAAAGCACACTTGTTTTTGTCTTTCCGATAACGGGAACATTATTTATATGATTTCAGACACAAAAAAAGATCCTTCTTGAATACACGTAGAAGGATCAACAAACAGGCTTATTGGTTGGAGGGTATATCCAATAAGCCTTAGGAACACTTTATTTTTACCATACTTTATTGGCATGGTTTGCTGTGTTTTCGCAACGGTTTGTTAATGTTTAGTGTGCTTCATCCCAATTTAAACCACGTCCAACCTCAACTTCTAATGGAACAGAGAGCATAAGTACAGATGTCATTGCTTCTATAATCTTAGGTGTGAGTTCGTCTGCAATTGCTTCATCTACTTCAAATACAAGTTCATCGTGTACTTGCAATAAAAGTTTTGCCTGATCATGTGGCAGAATTTCATTTACTTTGATCATAGCAAGTTTAATGATATCGGCAGCACTACCTTGTAATGGGGCATTAATGGCAGCACGTTCAGCTGCTTTTCGTACCATAACATTACGTGCTTTAATATCAGGTGTGTATAAACGGCGTCCAAGTAGTGTTTCAATAAAGCCCTGTTCTAAAGCCACTTGGCGGGTACGTTGCATATATTCGTACACCCCCGGATAGCGATGGAAATATTCTTTGATATATGCCTTAGATTCTTCACGGGTAAACCCAAGTTGACGAATTAACCCAAATTCAGACATACCGTAAAGTAAACCAAAATTCACCGCTTTTGCCTGACGGCGTTGATCGGCAGTGACGTCATCAAGTGCGATACCTAAAACTTCGGCAGCTGTACGTTGATGGATATCTTGATTATTTTGAAATGCATCAAGTAACGCTTCATCTTGAGAAAAATGTGCCATTAAACGTAATTCAATTTGTGAATAATCGGCTGCTAAAATGACGCGCCCTTGCGGTGCAATAAAAGCTTGACGAATTTGACGACCTATTTCACCACGAATTGGAATATTTTGTAGGTTAGGGTCTGATGAGGACAAACGACCTGTTGCTGTAATGGCTTGATGATAGCTTGTATGAACACGCATTGTACGTGGGTTAGCTTGTTCTACTAGACGGTCTGTGTAGGTGCTTTTAAGTTTTGCAAGTCCACGATATTCCAAAATCGTTTCTGCAATTGGGTGTTCTAATTTTTCGAGTACGCTTTCACTCGTACTATATTGCCCTGATGCAGTTTTTTTACCGCCTGCAATACCAAGTTTATCAAATAAAATTTCGCCGACTTGTTTTGGCGAAGCAATATTAAAGCTTTGCCCTGCAAGTTCTGTGGCTGTATGTTCTAAAGATTGCATTTTTTCAGAAAATTTTGCACTTAGATCACCCAAAAAAGCAGGGTTAAGTTGAATGCCATCTTCTTCCATCGCCGTTAAAATTTCGGCTACAGGCACTTCTACCTTATGCAAGATGTGTAATAGGGTTGGGAAGGCTTGTAATTTTTCATTGAGTACTTCGTACAAACGATAGGTTACATGTGCATCTTCGGCAGCGTAGTGTCCTGCAACTTCAATTTCAATTTGGTTAAAGGTTTTTTGTTTAGCCCCTTTACCTGCAATTTGTTCAAAAGTTGTGGTCAGATGGCTTAAATATAAACGTGCTACATCGTCCATTCCATGACGCGTTGCTGTAGCGTTCAGCACATATGAGGCAAGCATGGTATCAAAATACCAACCTTTTAAATGGATGCCGTGATTTTTGAAAATATGTGCATCATATTTTAAATGATGCCCAATTTTTTGAACATTTGAATTTTCTAAGATGGGTTTAATTTGGCTTAGAATGTGTTCACGGTCGAGCTGTTGCGGTGCATTTTCGTAATCGTGAGCCAGTGGCACGTAGTAGGCTTCTTTTGCGTCAAACGCAATTGAGAATCCCACCATTTCTGCAAAGCGATAATCTAAACTTGTTGTTTCGGTATCAATGGCAAATTTTTGGGCTTGTTGCATACGTGCAAGCAAAGCTGTCCACGCCGTGCTATCAAGTACAATATGGTATTTTGCCTGACCTAATTGGTCATCTTGGCTAGTCAGTTGTGCTTGATCTTCTACTTTTTGTTGTTTGAAGGCTTGATTGTCAGGGTTGTTTGGGTGGTCTAAAGACTGTAACTGATTACGAAATTCAAGTTCTGTATATAAACGGCGTAATTCTTCTACACGTGGGTGGCTCAGTTTTAAATCTTCCCACTGCAAAGCAAGGTCTAAGTCGCACACAATGGTGGCAAGCTGATGATCAACTTTGATGTTATCGCGGTTTTCATCAAGGTTTTTGCCTACGCGTCCTTTAATATTGGCTGTATTGTCTAAAATATTTTGGAGTGTGCCGTATTCATTTAAAAGTTTAGCCGCTGTTTTTTGTCCAACACCCGGTACACCTAATATCCCGTCAGAGGCATCGCCCATTAAGGTTAGGTAGTCAATAATTTGGCAAGGCTCTACACCAAATTTTTCTTTGACTGCTTCAATATCAAGTACACGTTCTCTAAAACTATCTTCAAGTTTGACACGCTCATTGACTAATTGCGCCATATCTTTATCGCCTGTTGAAATAAGGACATCGTGTCCTTCTTTTTCAGCACGCTTGGTGAGTGTACCAATAATATCATCTGCCTCTGCGCCTGCAAGACTATAAACAGGGATACCTAAAGCACGAATAAGTTGATGTAAATATGGAATTTGCTCAGCTAAATCTTCAGGCATTGCAGGACGATCACCTTTATAAATAGGCGAAAGTTTATGGCGAAATGTTGGCTCAGGCGTATCAAATATCACAGCCATATGTGTGGGCTGCATACGGCGCATCAATTTTTGGATGGCTGCAATAGCTCCTCGTACTGCATTGGTATGTAAACCAGTCGAAGTTGTAAGAGGGGGAACAGCGTGATAAGCACGGAATAAAAAATAAGAACCATCGACCAAAACAAATGGTGGCATGCTAAATTTCCTAAAAATTAGTTATTTTGCTGTACAAAAACATCGGGTGAATTTACAAACCCCATTTTAGGTACAGAAAGGTGAATTTGGTTATCAATTAAACTATTGCGAATACGTTCTAAGAGTTCATCTTGTACATCGCCGTATCTTTCTTGCTGACACCACACAGAAAACGTCAGTTCAATGGCAGATTCTGCAAAACTTGAGACAGCCATTTGTGGTTTGGGATCGTCTAGAACTAAGTGGTAATCTTTTGCAGTTTTCATCAGCACTTCACGTACTTGTGTCAGATTTTCATCAAAATTAATAGCGAGTGTAATCGGAATACGGCGGATTGGATATTTAGATAAATTATAAACAGGTGTTCGAATTAGTTGTTCGTTCGGTACACGAATATAAGTGTTATCAATCGTCATCAGCTTGACTGAAAGTAAGTCAATTGAGACCACAGCACCTTCAATAATTTGCCCGCGAATCAGTGACATTTGAATAGTATCACCTACTTCAAAAGAGCCTTCGCCAATCAAAAATAAACCACTGATTAAGTTGGTGGCAGAGGTTTGAGAAGCGAAACCCAATGCAACCGTTAAAATTCCTGCTGCCCCTAAAAAGACACTAACTTTAAAGCCTGCTTCTTTTAAAGCTGCAATAATAAAAAATAAAAAAATGGCGTAAAAAATACCACGTCGCCACACCATACGCTGATGCGCATTAAAACGTAATCCAACGGTACGGATAAAAGTATTTGAAATTAAACGTGCAGCTAAGAAACCGATAACACACAGTAAAATCGCAACTAAAATTTCATTAATCCGATCCATATTAATGGTCGTAAAAATAGATTTTAGACTTTGTGCAAGATCTTGCGGAATTTGTGTTTTATCCATGAAATTCCTTAAAAGAACGAATCGAACATATTAAATAATACACCACCGGGTGAACGTGGTGGATGTACATAGGTAACTTCACCTGCGCGTGGTGGTGTGCGGTTTTCAATTCGTACACGCGGTGGACGGTCAGAAGTATCATGCACAACTTTAATATGAGATGTCCATAAACGACTTGTACTTTCACTAAAAAATAGCGGTAGTGCCACAACAGGAATATTCATACGGTCAAAACGCAGCTGTTCGTGACTGGTATTATGAAAAATAATAGGCGTGACTGCACGAAAGGCACGCCGTACAAGGGGTTCTAAATCTGTTACACCATTTACATCAGCGGCATAGCATAATTCGCCTGTACGTGTATCAGGTCCAAACCATGTTTCTTTAGGTTGAATAACAGGTAAGTCAAAAACTGGTTCTTTTTGTCCCTGTACAAATCCTGCAATCCATAAAGGTGTACTAATGTACAGCAAGCCCTTTTGTCCTGCAGGAACATAAATTGGTTCTATCGGACGGATCACAACGGAATGATCTGCCAAACGAGGCATAATCTGAAACTTATCTTGAGTTTTTCGAAACATATAGCGTTCAATATGTGTCGGTTTGGGCAGTTGAAACGTAGGATCTAGAATTTCGCGCCAACTTTGTTCATCATCGTGTTGTGTGTCGGGGCGGTGATATTCCATACGCCATTCTTGGGCATGACGTGTTAAACGAAAAAGAAGTGAGCCAAATTGCCACGTACGAGATTGATTAATTGCAAACTCATATTCTCCCCACCATTTGAACTGTGAGGGTTGCATTCTAAGTAGCTCTTCGGGTTTAGCAACCACGGGGATTCCTTTTAAGTTAAGCGACGATGCTGTATTAAAGGCATAGCCGAACGGATACGTTCTTGTTCTTCAAGGTCAAATGTATGAGTGATTACTTGATACGGTTTGGTTGCACGACTCAAAACATGTCCTTGACTGTCCACAATAGCAGAGTGACCCCATGTTTGGCGTTGACCGTGCCAACCGTCTTGAGCTGCACCTAAGACATAACATTGTGTATCTATAGCACGTGCTTGCAATAATATCTGCCAGTGCATTTGCCCTGTCGGATATGTAAAAGCGGCAGGGGCAGTTAAAATTTGTGCACCTTGTTGACGTAATGCAAGAGCTAACTCGGGAAAACGTAAATCATAACAAACCATTAGACCTAATGTACCAAAAGGTGTACTTACCGTAACAGGTGTATCACCAGGTTCAAAATAAGTTGATTCTTGATAGCCACCCACATGATCAGAAACGTTTACATCAAATAAATGAATTTTATCGTAACGTGCTTCTGTCTTTTCAGGGGAGATACATAAGCTTGTTGTACGAACACGACCATTGGGCACAGATGTACCATTTGGTCTAAATGGACATGGCAGGGTACCTGCAATCAGCCAAATATTATATTGATGTGCTAGGTGTTCTAAACGTTGTTGAATAACTTCAAACTGTGCAGCGGTTTCATGTTGTCTACCTGCTGCAAAGCAAACAAAATTCTCAGGTAAAACAAGTAAACTCGCACCTGTTGCAACACTTTGTTGAATTAAATGTTCAACATGCTGAAAATTGTCCTCAATTGAATCCTGAGAACTCATTTGTGCAACAGAGAGTTTGATGTTCATACTTGCTCAGATGACTCACATTCTTTTTCTAATTGTTTAACGAGGGGTTCAAAAATATTTTGGTTACTTTCACTAAGTTGACAAAGCGTTTTGTGTGCATCTAAAACAGTGCTTAACATATTGGCTTGAGTCACTTGACCATCGGGCAATGTTTTTGTGCATACAGCTGTTTCTTCATTACACGTTAAAATAACAAACACCTGTCCTAAACCCATACTGTTTGCAAGTGTTGTAATATCTGGATTAGTCGACAACATAACAGATTGAATATGATGGGCTTGTTTAAGCTTAATACCAAGTTTGGCTAAAATACCAAGAACTGTACTGTCAATAAAAGTTGTCTGAGTTAAGTCTACCACAGCACCAATCACATCAGATTGCTGTTCAATCTTACTCAATAGTTTGTCTAGACTTATACAAGATTGCGCACGAACTTCCCCAATAATTTTGAAAAAATGCGTACCATTCAAACTTGCATATTCAACATGACCTGTTGACATAGATATGCCATTTTTTGAGAAGGATTGTCAAATTATCCCATAGCCGATATGCAGACTCAAGAGGGGGAATGCATCACATTATTTCAAACGACAAATATTTAAAATAGCAATATCATCAGCCACATGTTGTGGTGGGGTAAACGTATGATTTTTGAGGTGTAAAATAAGTTGCTGAAATTGCTCGTTTAATCCCCCATCGTACGACTCTAAGGCACCATCAGAGCAGACAATAAAACGTGCATCTTTCGCTAAATTACATTCAAATTCTTCAACATCTAAATCTTCTGTGAGCCCTAAAGGAAAACTGCTGGTATTTAAAATAATAGGCTCTTCGTTTGGGTTAAATAAAATAGCAGGTGGATAATGTCCAGCACTTGACCAACGTAACGTATGCGTTTCAAAATTTAAAATGCCTGTAATCATGGTGATGTGCTTTTCAATATTTTCTTGTACTAACATTTTATTAAGTTTTTTAATTAATTCTTTAGGCGTTTTAGAACGTCCATGAAATGCTGCCATCCAAGAAGTAAGCAAACTGCTTGTAACACCATGTCCTGACACATCAGCTAAATAAAAGATAATTTCCTTATCACTAATTTTCCAATAATCGTACCAATCACCCGATAAATAAGTAGATGGTTTAAAAAAAGCGTCAATTGCATAGTTAGAAATTTGGATTGGGTCAGGAAGTAATTTTTTTTGTAAAACGGCTGCAGAAGGTAAATCACGACTATCTTGATTTCGCTTATATTGAGCATCAATTTTTTCAAGCGCAACGATAGGGTGCTCAGGAAGTTTATGCCAAACCCAACCTGCTAAAGCACCCACTTGCCATGCTTCTGCAAGTGCAGAGCCTTCATGTTCAAATGCCAAAACAATAGTAGGCAACCGCCAACGATATTTCAAAAAATCTTGCACATCTGCAATTGCAATTATATTTTGTTCGTAAAGCGGAATATCTTCGACATCAATCATCTGTACACTCGGTAAAGCACTTAACACATGTTCTAAATGTGAAACAGAACGAGTAGGGCGAATGAAATACATAAGCGAAAATATACCTAACTAAAAATTAATCATAAGCTAAATTACAGAATGACTCTACTCAGTAGCATCACTAACAAAAGAAACATCTTGATCTTCGGTACCTTTCTTTTCAGCAATTATAAATTTTTTACGCTGTAGGTAAATATCACGAATAGCAGAATAACGATCACCCTGTAAACCACTTTCCATATCAATTAAATTACTACGTAAATCAATTGCAGCTAGGCTTAAATCACCCCAATATAAACCTGGATAATCATCAAAGGCATATCGTTGAACTTGTGCTTGACTATCCACAATCGTGCCTAGCCCATCGCGCAATGTACTTGGGCCATAAAAAGGTAACATTAAATAAGGACCGGATGGAACACCGTAATAACCTAACGTTGTGCCTAGGCTTTCACCTTCATGTTGTAGATCTAGACGCCGTGCAGGATCGCCTAACCCTAATGTGGTAAGTGTATTTAAAGTAAAACGTCCAAATGTTTTAAGCGCTTTCATTGGTTTACCTTGTACTACTTGGTTAGTCGCATTCCAAGGCTCACCTAAATTACCGTGAAAATTTTCATAAGCGCCTTGTACTTCCTGTGGCACCTTAGTTTTATACTGTAAAGCAATCGGGCGTAAAGCATGACGATCTAAGAAATCATTAAAGCTATAAATTTTACGATTAAATGATTGAAATGGATCTTTAATATGCTCAGGTTGGGCTGCATTTGCATCTACCTTTAATTCATTAGAAAGAACTTTTAGATGTTGACGCAATTGACGCGTTGTTTTAGTTGTTGTTGCAAAAGAACTCTCAGTTGCAACTTCTGTTGTTGTTATAGTGTCATCAGACGGTTGAGTGTCATTTGCATACAAAGAAGAACTCATGCCCAAACAAACAAAAGATGCTAACCATATGCAAGATTGGCGCATAAAATAGTACCTAAAAATAGAAGAAACCTTTGCATTTTATAACATGAATAAAAAATAAGTTATATAAAACTGAAAAATGTCATTTTTAATGAACAATACTTTGATACTTTGATACTTTGATACTTTGATACTTTGATACTTTGATACTTTGATACTTTGATACTTTGATACTTTGATACTTTGATACTTTGATACTTTGATACTTTGATACTTTGATACTTTGATCTTCTAAGGAAGGGATGAAGTAGTGTTAGAGCTAAATATAATAATTGAAAATGTGTTTACCATGTCATTTTAATCTGTCATTACTAGCAATATCGCCTTAATAAATTCGATTTTTAAAGTTAAAAACCCAATCTGTTTACGGACAGAAAGAAATAAATCATTCAAAACGGTAGGGAAAAAGCCTATAAATTAAACAAAACCCCTTTATTTTCTTACGAATCGTACTATAAGTGATCGTTCATTAAAAAAAGTAAAAAAAAGGGTTGAGTTGTGTGAGGGATTGTCTATAATGCGTATCCATAGGCAGGGCGACTGAGAAAAAGTTGTTAAGAAACAACGAATTACGAAGAAGCTGAAAAAACATGTTGACAAAGATTTTAAATCGAGTAACATAGCCGACCTAGCTTGCTGATGACGAATTAGCGAGAAGATCATTAAGAGAATTGAAGAACAACTTGTGTGGATTTTTACTGATTGATCACTGATAAATTAAAATCATTGGT
The DNA here is from genome assembly GCF_027568475.1 of Acinetobacter sp. HY1485. Classification (GTDB taxonomy): domain Bacteria; phylum Pseudomonadota; class Gammaproteobacteria; order Pseudomonadales; family Moraxellaceae; genus Acinetobacter. The sequence continues at coordinate 45,305 of NZ_JANKZG010000012.1, forward strand.
TACAATTAGTAAGAATTTACTCGAAAATTTATTTGAGCGAATATTGCTAGTAAT
>NZ_JANKZG010000013.1 GCF_027568475.1 Acinetobacter sp. HY1485
TCATGAAGCTGATGTTTTTTACCTATTTCTAACTAAAGTTAAAAATCATACAGATCTAAAAAATAAAATTCTTGAAGTTTGTCATAAATTCAGAAGAGAGGAATTAACATATGCATGGATTTATATGTATGTAAAATATGTTAAACATAATGAACATTATCAAAAAGAAATAACTTCTATTTTTCTTGAATTAAATGAATATAATTTCTCTGAGAATATTCTAAATATTAATCCTAGATTTTTAGGTAGTGAAGAATATAGAAATTATGAGAACGAATGGTTGATTTGTGATAAAGCTAATTTTTTAATTCTACTTTTAATAGATGAAAGTATAGATATTGATTATGTTGACAAAAATATAAAACAAAATTTAATTTCAGATCTTATAATTTTTTTGGAAAAAAGGGATTTCTATAATAGATTATTTGAAAAAAATATTTCGTTAAAAGAAATTCATCAGCAGAATTTAGATAAAGAAAATATTATTAAAAAACTAAAACACCTTCAAAAAAAAGGTTAATTTCTTTTTTTAGGACAAACCTTTTGAGGACCACCTGGCAAGCAATCACAAGCACTGCCATCATGGTCACGATCTAAGCGTTTGTACCCTGGTTTTTTAGCATTAAAGTAAGCCTGTGCTTGAGCATGGGTTTTAAAACTCTTACAACTCACTGCAAAACTTGCGGTTGGTAATACAGCTAATCCTAAGCAAACAACAAATAGCTTTTTCATTTTTGGTACACTTCACAAAATTAATATATTATATATTCAACTAAATATTTTGCATAATTTAATTAAGGAAATATTTTAAGATGACAACAATATCCTTGAGTAATTCTTACCATTCATTATATCAATTAATAGCAGCATGGTTTATTGATGTAGGTTATGAAGAGGAAAAGCCTTTTAATGAAGTTATTGAAGAGTACAAAAGAGTTTATAATAGACGTCCAGAGCACTTAACTTTACTTAAAGCAGAATTTGATACCTTATTTAAGAATAGAGATATTAGTTACGATGAAATAATGGAAGAATCAAATATATATTTTGAGAATGAAAAAGAGGCATATGATTGGCTATATGAGCTATACGGCTATTTGTTTGAAGGGAAATAAGTAGAGTTATAAACCAAATGAAAAAACAGAACCATTCCTCTATTTATTTTAAATATATATTTAGATGATATAATTTGATTAAAAAATTTATATTTTTTCTTAACTATTTATAATCAACTCATGCTTTTATGTTTGTTTTATATAAATCTTTATGTTTAAAAAACTCCTCCAACATACTATTTTATTGAGTACTTTTTTAATTTCTGTAGATGCTTTTGCAGACAAAATACAAACTTTTGATATTTCAGCTCAAGAATATAAAAATAACTTTAACATTGTTGCTAAAAAACAATTTTTGACACCTATAAATGAATTATATATTCAATGGTATGGAGGAGATTTTGGGACAAGAAAATTTTTTACAAATCGTGAAAATCGAGCTGTTAAGTTGAATGTTCAACTAGACAACAGTAAAGAAAATAAAGTAAAAGAAGTTACAACCTCTTTGATTTTGGAAGATAAAAATTTTTCTTTGAAAAAACCATTAATTGAAAGTTTTTCTAAACTTTCATTGGCTGCCTTTGAAGTACTAGACTCAGGTAAAGATGATTATTTAAGAGATGAATTTTTACAAAAGTTAATGAATAGGTTAGAAAAAAGAATTCAAAAAGATGAGTCTTTTAGCGAACAAACATTTTATAAAGATTACAAAGTTATAGCATCAAAAACAACAACATCATTAAATATGCAATTTCTTGAAGTGAGCATAGCACCTGCGGAAGAATTTGAATAATTGAAAAAGGCAGGAATATTTTACACTTCCTACAAAATACTCATTAACTCATTAACTCATTAACTCATTAACTCATTAACTCATTAACTCATTAACTCATAATGCTAATTGTACATTTTTTAAGGTATTTTCTAAGAATTCATAACGAACATCTTTGATCGAAGGATACAAAAACTCATTGTAATCATCACCATAAATTTTAATTAAAGCTCTTGCTAAATCTTCTCTAGCAAACATAAAAAAAGGCGTATCGTCAGCACCATTAATTTCTTTAAGTTCATCATAAGCCCAGCGTAAGTCAAAAGCATTTATACGATTTTCTTTACGAGCTTTTTTGATATCTTGTAGACCTGTTTTATAAATCCATAAGATAAAATCTTCACCACTTTTTACTTTACGTTCAATCTGAACATTGAAGGCTTTAAAGATAAGATGCTTCAAACTTTCAGTTTTTAAAAATTGGTCAAAAGGTTGGTTCAAATTACAATAAGCCGCTCGCCCTTCATACCATCCAATTTCTAATTCAACGATGCCAGTACGTTTTGCCAAATTTTCTTCTAAATTTAATTTTGCAACTCTATTACCTGACTTGTCTAAAAACTCTAACTCTTTGCAAATAATGACAGTTTCTTTTAGCTCTGTTTTGATAAGAGTCATTATACAGCCTCCAACACAGACACAACTTGGGTAAAATCTTCGCGTTCTAGCACATAGTTTTTATCTACATTACCAAGTTGATCAGTCACATACGCATCATCAATACAGTTAATGACTTGACGGTTGTCTTTGGTCTGGTTTTTAAATAAAACGTGGATAAGCTGTTGATTATCACGCGTTGAAACAATGGCTTGTGCTGTTCAAAATTAACACTTATAAGTTGATAAGACGTTTTAGGCTGGGTAGTAGAAATATTAGGTTGTGACATAAAAGCATAAGCTGTTGTTATACTTGTCATTGTAATGAACAAAACTGATTTGACGATTTTAGATTTAAAAGACATAATGACCTCGCATTTTATGTGTAAAGCCACGATAGCCGTCCAAAGTCATCGTGGCTTTTTTGTATGTATTTTTATTTTCACCTATTAGGTGAATTTTTGCAAGGAAAAGTTTTTATTGGGTGAATTTAGAAGATAAAAAATACAATTTTTTTTGTAAAAATATTCAAAATTATAAGAAAAATTATAAATCTATGGGAAATGCCACATGAAAAACTTGTCCAATCACCCTAAAGTTTTCTTTTGAAGTTAAAAATATATCTGGATATAAATCTTTATCTGGATTAGAGCTTACTAGTCTAAGTTTATGTTCAGGAAGCCTATAAACGTGCCTAATCATTAAGATCCCACCACTTTCAATAGCATATATACCACCATCTTTATTAATTACTCTTCTTGATATATCAATAAAGATTTGAGCGTTATATGGGATTTTTGGAAGCATAGCCTCACCATCTGCTGTAATGGCTTTAACGTTATCCCCATGAATTTTGCGTTCATTTAATTTAAATTCATCTACTGCAATCATTTCAATATCTTGTTTCTTTTCATTGTTACTATATTCAAACTCTAAAAAATCTTTAGTATTTAAATATAAAGGAACGTGAATCAGTTTAAATTCACTTGAATTTATATTTTCACTGATTGAAGGAACATTTTGCAATGACGCTTTAGCTAAATATTCTTTATTAAAATCTAATTCTTCAATTGATATATTAAAAAAATCGCAGATTCTTCTTGCTACTGTATCTCCAATTGTCTTAGTCGGATTTTTACCTAAATAAGCACTAATTAATGAAGGGCGCATATTCAGACCATTAGCAAGTTCTGTTTTCCTAATACCTTTTTGCTGTAGTAGCTTTAAAGTATTAGTTCTGCGAGTTTGAGCGAGTGGGGAAAGAAAAATCATCTTCTGTTACCAAGTTCAATAAACATTGTTTTTAATAAAAATATACATTCTATGCCTAACAGGTGAAAAAAGACAAAGTAATTAAAACCTTAATCATTGAATGCTTTCCAGTTTAGAGGTAAACTCAGGATAACTTTATACCCCTAACAGGTGAAATGTGGATTTTCTTAAGTTTTGGAAATCTCTTACAAGTGAAGAAAAAGATGTGTTTTGTAAAAAAGTTAAATTAACAAAAGGGTATATAACTACACGTCTTATATATAAGAGTAGAAAGCCAACATTAGAACGTATTGATTTAATGGTAAGCGCTTCTAATGGGAAATTAACACATCAGGGATTAATTCATTTTTTTATAAACAATAAAAAAGCCTCAAGTGCTACCAACACCTGAGGCTTAGTACCTTTATTTCACTATCACATAAAATAAGGATTTAACAACTATGAATATGGCAGTAAGTATACCAAAAAATGTACAAAATGGCGAAGTAATTTCGTTCAAATCTTATAAAAATCTAGATAAATTTGAGCAAGGCTATGTGCAATCAAGCCAACTCTACAGACGCGAAGTATATCCATTCTTAAGCGATGCTGCTCGACATGTATATTTTGAACTCGAATCTCGAATTAATGGATATCAAAAAGAGTCTGATTATGTGAGTTATTCGCAGTTGCAAACTGCAGGACTTGAAAACTCAAGAAAAATTAGCCGTTCAACTATCTCAAAAGGGATTACTGAATTAGTTGAAAAGGGCGTTATCACTATTTTATCTACCTGCACAAGACGTGGAAATAAATACCAAATTAACGAGGTTTCTTTACTTCAAAAACAAGACCGAGTAGTCCAAAATCTGAACTGCACTAGTCCAAAATTCGAACCGCTAGCAGTCCAAAATCTGGACACACAAAAGAAAGAAAAAGAAATATTTAAAGAAAATAAAAAAAAGGACTGGTTTGATTTTAAAAAATTAGAAAAGCATGTTTCACAGAAAAATAAAATATTGGGTACTACAATCTCTTTAAAACAACTGACAGATGCAAGTTGGTACAAATACGAATTTGAGCAGTTTGAAGAATACAATGCTAACAACCAAATCACAGACGAGTTAAAACATTCGTACTTAGCAAGTTGGTTATTCAAAGCCTATACAAAATATGAAAAACCTTCTGTTTCTGAAAACAAAGGTTCTACATCTAAAAAACAAACCACGTCAGAAGCTCAAAAACAGCCTATAAACAGCAAAAAAACAAAAAATGACACTCAGATACCATCTAACGCTCAAACATCGCTTAAAACGCAAAATAAAAGCATTGAGCATAGCTTTGAAAAACCAAAAATTATTTTAAGTCCTAAACAAATCCGCTTTTTTGCTAAAAAACTGGCAAACCACGCATTATTTTCAAGTATTCATGCAGGTGCAGGAGAAAGCTTACAAGCATTTCAAACACGTTTAGTGGGATTACTTTGTAATCCCGATTTTGTAGAAAAACATCTGACAGATTTAAAAGCTGTGGGATATACAACTGGTATGGAAAGACAAAAACGATGACAGATATGATTGATCAGGCACAAGAAATTCAACTCAAACAAGTGGCTTGGGTAAAACAAGACTATCAAACACCTTCGTTGGTGGAATGTGAAGAATGCGGAAATGATATTCCTGTTCAACGACAGAAATATGGCAACATAAAATTGTGTATTGAATGTGCCACTGTTGCAGAAAAACGAGGATAAACTTATGTCATCAAGACAACTATTTGCTTGCCCTCATTGCAATGCAAAAATGAAAGTGACTGCAAGTAAGTTAGAAGCAAGTTTATTTAGAGTATCGTATTTTCAGTGCAGTAATGTATTTTGTGGATTTACGGCAAGAGGTGAGTTTGCCATTACACATCAAGTTTCACCCAGTAATATGCCAAATCCTGACGTAAATTTAGATGTTTTTAGAAAAACAGCCTAGTGTATTTTGTGCAGTAAAATGCAGTATTCAAAAATAATAAATATTAGGCTCTAAAAGCCTTATGTATTGGGGTTTACAGATATGTTATGCAGGGGATTTATACTGTCGGGAAATCGACACATTTGCACAGCGCAGGTGGGCGGGGTAACTGCGCGCAGCAGGCAACACACACTTTATTTTGCTTTTTGTTTTTTTGAGACGAAAAAAAACCTCATCGGGTGATGAGGTTTTTAATATTAAAAAATTTAGTGAGTGCGTAATAGCTTTTCTGCACCTTCTGCCAAAAAAGCAGACCGAGAAGTAAAACGTGTATCATTTTTTAAATGATCGTCAATCATCTGAATTAAACGGCTTGGTAATGTGACGTTGATTTTTTTTGCTTTGCCTAAATAACGGCTTACATCAATATCAACGATTGCCCAGATCATGCCCTTATAGTCATCATGGTTGATAAATTTTTCAATACTTGAAGCCATTGGAATTTCGTCTCCATCTTCTGCTAGCCCTTCTAGGTGAAAAGCAATGGCTTCTTTTGCATTGTCTAAAGCTTCTTCAAAAGTATCACCTGCTGAAAAACACCCCGCAATATCGGGTACTTGTACGCCATATGCTTCAGTAGCTGAACCTTTTTCAATTGCAATTGGATATAACATTTAAGTACCTCATTTATTGAATATTTAAGTCGGGTAAAGCAAGTCTTAAAGACTTGCTTGTTTCAAAATGCTTTTGACAGTGTTAAGCGGTAAATCCTTTTTGGGGTGAGGTATTGTTACTCGTCCTTTTTTTGTGGGATGTTTAAACTGATGATGACTTCCCCTCACTGCAACTTCGTACCAACCGTCTGCTTGAATCATTTTGATTAACTCACGACTTTGCATATTCCTTGCTCTTGATTGTATAAGGTTATTATAACCCTAGAGTTATAATAAGTCAATACCTCTAGGGTTATTATTTATTATATAAAAATGATGCGTAAAACTTTTTATATGATTGTGAAATCACATTTTGGTTATATGTTTCTAGTAAAGATTCTTCATTTTTATATTTTAAAATTTTTATAGAAGTTCTAAGCTTTTCAAATACTTCTATAGGAATATTTAATTCGTCAAGAGGAACTTTGAGAAGCTCTGCTATATTTTGTAAGGTTTTGGGTATGCAATTAAAAATAATAAATGCATTTTTAGTTACATTGAAAGTGTAATTTACTACATTTTCTTTGTCAGAAAGAGCGATGTAGCTTCTATCAGATAATAGGCATGATGGATCATCATAAACTGATAAAAAAATATGTATAATATTTTTCTCATTATCGAAAAAATTAGAAGCTATTTTTTCTAAAAAAGAGTAGTTTGCAGTTTGCGGACCTTTAAAAGGTACAACCATATAAAAAATAATTTTCAGCCATTTTTTATACGTAATTGAATTGATATTCAAATTAGATAAAATTTTTGTATCAACATTAATTTTATCAATTTTCTGAAAGATTTCTAGTAAATTTTCTTCTGTTGGAAAATAACTACAAAATGAACCAAAAGTATTTACTGTTTTTTCAATACAAAAAGGATTGCGTATACTATTCATTAATTTTGCACAGAGAAAATCTAATAAAAAATGTTGCTCTAACTCTGAACTATCAAGAAGTTTATGACTCAAAGTTTCTATTTTAGACTCTAATTCACTAAAAAAACTTTCAAAATTATCTCTTGTACCATTTTCAAAAACTTCTAAAGTATATAAGTCATTAAAACTTAGATTATTAGTAATTTTTACTCCCTGTTGATTAGTGAGTTTAAATTCTTGATGTGATTGATCAAGTATTTCAAATTCATAGATTCGTCTTTTGGGTTTTGGAACGCTGTTATCTATACAGTTTAATTTTTGTTCTACTTGGGCGATATAGTGTTGATTTCGAGTTTTATTATTAAACATTTAATCCAAGCTCTTTAATTCATATTTTTTAAATTTTATCACTTCTTCGCCTGCCCAATCATTAATTTGCATAATGCGTGATTGTAGCGGTTGGATCTCGTTTTGATAGAATACTTCGGCTGCATCTTTAATTGAACCAAAGCCCCCTGTATTTTGTGGTACAATTCCCATCAATTGTGGTGGTATGCGAAGTGCTGCCAAAATATCATCTCGTGAAATATTTTTAATACTTGCAAAATCATCTTTGGCTGCAATTTCAGAAATAGGAATAATTTGAACCCCATCTTTTTTGCCATTGGGTGAGTGTAAAAATACATTTCTGAAGTTACCAGGCCCTTTACTGCTACGCAGGGCAGAACGTAATGATGAGACATCATTTGCATCTAAATTTGGGTCATTTACATACATCAAATAGCCTGCATGTGAGCCATTATTATAGTATTTTCTACGGAATAAAGTTGCCGACTCGTTGAGCCATGCGCTTTGTAGCGTTGCCACATATTCAGGTACACCATAAATTTCTTGGTCGATGTCGGTTTCCCGAATATGACAAATACTGCCTTGTGCAAACGTCCATTCTTCAAAACCTTCATCACCGTTATAAAGCATAATAAAAGTACCATCACGCCCTACACGCATTGACTTTGCAAGTGCAGGCTTATACTCCAATGTACTGCCCAAGCGAGATTGACGTTTTTCAACGTAGGCATTACCACACCAAATAAAATCAAGGGCAATTTGTTCAAAGGCTTTGCGTGAGAGATGAGGATGTGGCACAAATAAATTGGCTAAAAAATTACGTTTAAAAATAATGCCACTGCTTAAATAAGGCGTGGCTTTGCACGATTTAGATAAACCATTCACGCTGACTTGTGGCTCGTACCATCGTCCATTCCAGTAGCACTCTAAATAGTTAGAAAGGTCATGCCCATCAAGTACAGGCGTGGGTTCGCCAAACGTGAATGCTTCATGTCCTCCACCCTCATTTCTTGTCGAAAAAAGGCTATTTTCTAAAAGATTTTGGGCTTTACCCAATAACATTGTTTTTAAACTCATGCGTAAATTTCCAAAGTTGATTTTTTATTTATGTCTTGTCCGTGTAGTGGCTCATTGGCAAGTGCATGCATGAGTGCCCAAGCAAGGTCGGCATGTCCTGTTTCTTCTGAGCGAGTTGCCACATACGTTACTTTTTTCTGACTTGCAGTCAGGGTTTTCTTAATGCTCATGAGCGAGTGGGCTAAATCAGTTGCGCCTGCATCAAACTCTAAGCGGTCTTTACGGATCACGTCTGATGCCTTCATCACAAGGTAGGCTTTAACTTCGGGCGAATAGCTATACTCGGTGAGTGTTGGGAAGAATTGACGTACTAATTCTGCAACGCCTGCCCCCATTCCTGTATTGTCTACACCGATATAAGTCACGTTATAGGTTTGAGTGAGTTGCTTAATAAATTGGGCTTGTTGTGCAAAATCATCACCCTTGAGTTGATGACGTTCCAAAACTCTAAATTTGCCATTGGGTTGATCAGGTGGTGCAAGCACGATAATGCCTGCACTGTCGCCACTTAACGCAGGGTCGTAGCCAATCCAAACTGCTTTATTGCCAAACGGACGCTGATGAAAGTGCTTAAAATCGTCTTTCCACACTTCCCAAGAATCCACCATACAAGGTTGAAGCATATCCAATGGGAATACCGATGCCCCATCATCAATAAATTCACACATCAACAAGTTAGAAAATTCTTCTGCTGAATATTCAAATTTTAGTTCTTCAATATCAAATAAATCACAACCGCCATTTTCAGCATCTAAAATAGTGACAATTTGTCGCCACATTTTGTCCGAACATTGACGACCATGTTGTAAGGCTTCATGGCTAATATCGAGTTTGATTTGTTGGTCTTTGGGTCTGCGTTTGTTATAGCGTTCACCTGTCCAAAATTCATAGGCTTGGTGTGCCATAGTCGATGGGGTAGAAAAATACGTTTTACGCCATTTCTTATGTAGTGCCATTGCCGATGCGACTTTATTTAGGTCATTAAAACCATGTGTCCAAAAGAACTCATCAAAGTAAAAGTTGCCATGATGCCCCTGTGCTGTTTTGGCATTAGTCCCTAAAAAGGTAAGGCTTGCCCCATTGGATAAAATGATAGGATCGCCTGTGAGTTCTACACCGCAGGCTTCATTGGCAAAGGCTTGAATATAACCTTTAAAAATGTGGGCTTGGGCTTTAGATGCCGATAAAAAGATTTGATTACGCCCTGTTTCCACTGCATCGACTAAGGCTTCACGAGCAAAATACCACGTTGCGCCAATTTGACGGCTTTTTAAAATCACTCGTGTCCGTTGATCGCCTGCTCTGTACCAAGTGCGTTGATAATCAAACATTTCTGCTTCAAACAAACTAATCAGTTGCTCGGTTTGTTCTTCATCAAAATGATTGGATTTGGCTTTTTTCTTGATCGCACGTTGTTGCAGATTTGGGTTTAAGTCACTTTCAGAACCACCCTCACGATATTTTTCAATCCGAGCAAAGCGTTCATATTGACGCATCAATAAATCAATTTCTTTAAGATCACCACTGGTCTTTTTGTTTTTTAAGATGAGTGTTGCTAATTTAATAACAAGAGCTTCTTCAATCCGATTCTCAGGTTTTTCTTCTTCCCATTTTTCTCGTGTTTTCCATGAGCTGATGGTGCGCTCTTTTTCGCCTGTGGCTTCAGCAATATCCACCACTTTCCACCCAAGCCAATATAAAAACTTTGCTTTTAGGCGGTTATCTAAAATTAAAGAGAGGTTAGCAATGGGGGATAAATCATTCATAGCGACACGAATTAAAAAAGTTATCGCAAGATTGGCAGTTTAAATGTGATTTATCAGCCACAAAAAGTTTTTAAAGTCACTTTAAAAACTTTTTGTCGTTGCACGATATGCCTATTATTCTTCATTCTGCATCTAATTTATTTTTAGGTGTTTGTTATGAACGAAAAAGCAAAAACAAAATGGTTCTGTATTGCCGTTGCAGGGGCAACCACTGATGGGCGTGTCATTGATTCTACATGGATTCAAGAAATGGCAGCTAATTATGATCCAAAAGTATATACAGCAGGGGTAAATTGCGAACATATTAAAGGCGCACATCCCGAAAGCTCGTTTGGGTCATACGGTAATGTTTTAGCGTTAAAAACAGAAAATGTAACCATCAATGGTCAAGAAAAGCCTGCGTTATACGCTCAGATTAAACCCAATGACAATTTAGTGAAACTGACTAAAGCAGGACAAAAACTCTTTACCTCAATGGAGGTGAGTCCGAAATTTTCAGATACAGATCAAGCCTATTTAATCGGTTTAGCGGTGACCGATAACCCTGCATCGCTTGGTACTGAAATGTTGCAGTTTGCAGCAGGGGCAACAGTCAACCCACTGACGCATAAAAAACAACACCCTGGCAATTTATTTAGTGCTGCATCGGAAACTAAAATCGAAATTGAAGAGGATAAAGCCTCTGTTTTAGATAAGGTTAAGGCACTGTTTACTAAACAGGATACAAAACAAAGCCACAGCTTTGCACAACAAGAACAAGCCATTGTAGAAGTGGCAACCGAAACCCAAAAAGTCGGGCAGTCTATTGAAGCACTCGAAACAAAATTCAACACGCTTGAAAACGATTATAACGAGCTAAAAGAAAAGTTAGATCACACACCAAGCACCCCTACACGTCCCCAATCAGAAAACACCAATTTTAGCCAAGAAAATGTTCATGGCGTAGATTGCTAAAAGAGAATATAACAATGCGTTTTAACACTCGTCAAACCTTTACTGCCTGCATGGTGGCACTTGCCACACTGAATAAAGTAGATGCGGTAGAGCATAAATTTGCTGTTGATCCAAGTGTTCAACAAACCCTTGAAACTAAGATTCAGTTATCATCTGAATTTTTAAAGAAAATTAATATTAATTTAGTTGATGAGCAATCAGGTTCAGCCGTTGGGCTTGGTATTTCACGTCCAATTGCTTCACGTACCAATACAGGCGAAAAAGAGCGTCAAGCTATTGATCCATCACAAATGGATGAGCGTACTTATTTTTGCCGTAAAACTAACTTTGATACGGCTATTGCCTATGCCAAGTTAGATCAATGGGCAAAATTTAAAGATTTTTACAAACGCTTTAGTGCTGAAATCCAAAAGCGTCAAGCCTTAGACCGTATCATGATTGGTTTTAATGGCACATCTTATGCTCAAAATACCGATATTGTTGCCAATCCAAAACTGCAAGATGTAAATAAAGGATGGTTGCAAAAACAACGTGAAGAAAATGCGTCTCGTGTAATGAGTGACCTAGATAGTACAGGTAAAGTCAAAGTCGGTAAAAATGGTCATTTTGCCAATTTAGATGCATTGGTGATGAACATCACCGATGAAATGATTGATGAAGTCCATCAAGACAACCCTGATTTGGTGGTGATCTGTAACCGTAAATTACAGGCAGATAAATATTTCCCATTGGTCAATCAGACCCAACCCAATAGCGAAAAATTAGCAGCCGATTTAATTATTAGCCAAAAACGTATGGGGAATTTACCTGTATATGCTGCACCGTTCTTCCCTGAAGGAACATTAATTGTAACGACCTTTGCCAACTTGTCGATTTATGTGCAAGAAGGCGCACGTCGTCGTATGGTAATTGACAATCCAAAACGTGACCAAATCGAAAACTACGAGTCATCAAATGAAGACTATTTCATTGAAGACTTAGGTCTGATGGCAATGGTAGAAAACATTGAGGTGACGGATGCGTAATTTTGCTCGAGAGCATTATCAAAAGCATCAAGCGAAACAGGCAGCAAAACATGCTGCCGAGTTTGGCGAAATGCGACAGACCACACTGTATGAACAACTTTTAATGCAACTTAAACGTGATCAAAGTTTGTTAAAAGGCATCCAAGCCACCAGTGCCAAAATTGCAAAAAAACAAGAGCTGTTTATTCAGTACCAACCTTATGTAGATGGCATTTTGGAAACACAGCCAAACGTGCCTGATGAGGTCATTGGCAATATGTTGGTTTGGACGGTGGACATGGGTTTATATGACTATGCCTTAAACCTGATGCAGTACATGCTACAAGCCAAGCTTAATACCCCTGATCAGTTTGAACGGACAGTGGCAACCTTTGTCTATGAACAAGTGGCAGAAACACAGCTTAAATTATTGAATGCAGAAGATGAAGATGAGCCATTTAATTTAAATGTGTTGGTGGATTTAGAAACGCTTTTACACAAAGTGGATCAGTTCCCTGAAAACGCATTTGATATGCCTGACCAAGTTAAAGCACGTTTTTATATGGCATTGGGTAAAGCTGAACTCAAAACAGCTCAAAGCACTACAGAAACACCACTGCCAATCGCTTTAAAGGCTCAAACCTATTTAGAGCAAGCGATTAAATTAGATGATCGCTGTCGTGGTAAAAACGACCTCAAAACTGCGACTAAGCTCGTGAACGATTTACAAGGCAATATGCCTTAACAAGTGCCCTGCACCGCATGGGCGAACAATGGTCATGACCTTGCTTTTGATAAGCCAATGTCTTTACCAATGTTCCCACCCATGCACTTAGGAGTTTGATATGGGGTTGATTGCAAATGGTAGAGCAACACCACAAGAACAGAAAATTAGTGCGAACGGTTTTTTCCCTGAAATTTCGGTGGATGAAATTCGGGATATTGTCAAAGTAGATGGCTCAGTGACAGATGCACGAGTTAAACAAACCATTTTTGAAGAAATTCTTGATGTGAACCGCTTACTTGCCTCATTGGTTCAACCCAATACCACTTTAGTCAAACAAGCCACGCAGTGGATTGGTGAAAAATCAGATAAAGAAATTCTCTATTTTTCAGCGGTGAGCAATGGCGTTTCTGCAAAAGTATGCGAGAAGTATCGGGGCTATGACAGCACCAATGCAGGCAATAAACGTGCAGAAGATCTTACCTCTACCATTGACGAATATAGACGCAACAAGCATTGGGCGATCCAACAACTTTTACAACAAAACCAAACAACGGTTGAGCTGATATGAGCCAAACCATTACAGCCATGCAAAACGACACCATTGATGCCATCTGTTGGCGACATTATGGACGCAGTGCAGGCGTAGTTGAACAGGTACTCGAAGCCAATCCACAACTTGCAGAATGTGATGTGTTTTTACCGATGGGAATGGTAGTGGTTTTGCCTGACATCACATCACCTGAACAAGTACAACAATCAATAAATTTATGGGACTAATTATGCCTGAGCCAATTACACCACTTGGTATTGCGACCAGTGCAGGCGTTTTATCACTTTTGCCATTTGTAAATGGCGACTCACTTTTTGGAGCCGTTATTGGTGCAGCCTTTATTGCATTTTATAGCAAAGATTTAACGTATAAAAAACGCATCGGTGCATTCGTATTTTCAACCGCAATCGGTTATTTACTTGCACCTGAATTGGTACATCGTACCTTCATCGACAGTCACTCTACTGCTTCTTTTACTGTTGCAGTCATGGCGATTGTCATCTTACAAAAAATACTCGCATGGCTTGAAAGCGCAACCCTAGCAGACATTATCAACGCCTTGCGTGGTAAGGGGAAATAACGTGGAACACTTATTTGCATTCGTTGCGGTGTGCTGTTACTTCATTTCAGCCATTCGTATTTTATGTTTTGAAAATCATAACAGTAACCACCAACGCAAACATGAATTGTTAGCCATGATATTGATGGCTTCCTTTATGGGGCAAAGCGTGAATATCTTGTTTTTAAAAGACCCTGTGACTGTTTGGGATGCCATTTTTGGCATGGTTTTGCTTGGAATTATTTGGACAGCTAAAGGCAATGTGGCACAGCTATTTAAGGGGAAAAAGGCATGATTTATAAATATGGTGCGACAGGTTTAGAAGTTCTTAGCTTGCAAAAAAATTTAAAGCGATTGGGTTTGTATAATGGCGAACTTAATAGCTATTTTAATGGCAGTACTGAAAAAGCGGTGATGGCATTTCAGCGTCAAGTGGGCTTGGTGGCAGATGGTAAAGTAGGCGATAAAACACGCTTGGCACTTGCAGGACAAGATACTAATAAATACTTGCAAGATCGTGACTACCAACAAGCAGCCCAACGCTTAAATGTATCTGAACTTGCCATTCGGGTTTTTGGTGCAGTTGAAGGCTTAGGACGTGGCTTTTTAGATGATGGGCGACCTAAGATTTTATTTGAACGTCATCGTATGTATTTTTATTTAAAACAAAAATATGGTGAAGAATATGCCAAAAACAAAATGGCGAAGCTACCCAACATCGTTAATGTGGTTACTGGTGGCTATGTGGGCAATAGTGGCGAATATGCACGTTTAGAACAAGCCAAACAAATAGATGAGGACTGTGCTTTGATGGCTTGCTCGTGGGGGGAGTTTCAAATCATGGGCGAAAACTACAAAACGCTTGGCTATGCTTCAATTCAAGAATTTGTAAAACTTCAGTTTGAAAATGAAAGTTACCAACTAGATGCCTTTTTACGGTTTGTTGAAACCAAGACCGGCAAGGTGGGCAATAAAGCAATTAGTCTACTTGAAGCATTACAAAAAGAAGATTGGGAAGCTGTATTTACGCTATACAACGGCTCGGCTTACAAAAAATTAGGCTACCAAGCCAAATTCCAAAAACAATGGGATCACTTAGAACCACTTTATAAAAAGGACAAACTCGCATGATGAAATGCCCAAATTGTCGTCATGCATCGCATACACGGACGAGTCGTTATATCACCCAAACCATCAAAGAAATTTATTACCAATGTCAAAATGTAAATTGCTCTGCAACATTCAAAGCAACTGAGTCGTTTGACCATTGGATTTCTGAACCACAGGTGAGCTATGCAAAAACCGCAAAAGCTGCGTGAATTTTTAGCGAATGCTATTCCTGAATTTAAGCGGAATCCCGATCAGCTTTTGATATTTGTAGAGGGTGGCAATATCTGCTCTACCCTCGCTCAAGGCTTATCATTTGAATATAAATATACACTTACTATTGTGTGTACAGACTATGCCGATGAGGTGGCTAAAATTGCCATTCCGTTATTGCAATGGATACGCACCAATCAATCTGAGCTTTTAGCCAATTTAGATAAAGTCGAAGATGCAATTAAATTCAATGTCGATGTTATTGATAATAGCAAAGTAGATCTTGTGATTGAGTTACCACTTACAGAACGTACAGTGGTTAAGAAAGAAGGTGATCAGCTTAAAATTACTTATCCTGAAGAACCACAATATACAGAAGTCTGTGAGCCACAAGCCGTCACGTTATTTGATAAAGATGGAACGCCATTGGCATCTTGGCAATCTATACAAGCAGATGATTATAAATCTTTAGATGTGAAGCTCCCTCATCATGGCTGATTTAGAATTTTTATCAGAACATTTAAATGGGCTATTACAACAACTTAGCCCACAAAAAAAACAAGAACTGGCAAGCCATATTGCTAAAAAAATACGGCAGAGCCAAAAGCAACGCATCACACGCCAACAAAATCCCGATGGTTCAACGTATAAAGAACGTAAAAGACCAGTTAGAGCATTAAAACCTGTGAGCTTTATTTATCAAAAAGCGAATAGACAAAAACGCCTTGTCGAGCTGAGTAGCTACCGCAGAACGCTAACACGGTTAATTGGTTATGATACGGTTGTAAAAGGGACACGCACGTTTGTTAAAACTCGAATTGTTCGTTACTTACCCAACCATAAAACCACTGCAACATCAGAGCGTGGACAAGCCACTCGTAATAAAATGTTTAAGCATGTTCGTAATGCTCAATATTTAAGAATTAAAAAAACCACACAAGGCGCTGAAATTGGATTTAATGCACAGCTTTCTAATATTCTAAACATTCATCAATTTGGTTTGATGGGGGAGGTTGAAAAAGGTGGGAAATATACCAAGTATGCTAGACGTGAATTATTGGGCTTTAGTCAAGAAGAAAAGCTCATGATTGAACATGAGCTTTTGAATTATTTTAAAATATGACCTAATTTTTCAGCAATTTCTTGTTCTAGTTTTTTACGACTTCTTTCAAGTGAGGAATGTAAAGCCTCTTCAATTTCTGATATATTCTCTAAAGTAAGATCTCTACTTTTTGAGTATTCAATAAACTCTTCAAATGTTGTAACTCCCTGACATTTTAAATATTCTTGAAATGAATTTGATTTTGTAGTAGCTTCTTTAAAATCTTCTTCATTTTCAATATTTATCTTCTGATATTTATTTAAATAATCTGCAATAAAGTAAGCAACTTCATATTCTTCTTTTTTATTGACTTGCCAATCATCACGCCCATCAGGTTCAGGAATATCTTTTTTTGCACGACCAGTGTATTCATGCTTATTTTTATTTAATTTAGATAAAATGTCTTGTTCTGTAAAGCTCATCACGAACCTCTCATCATCTACTGCCAAACAGTTTGGTAGCTTATTCTTTAACATGGGACTTTAAAATAAAAAATCAAGTCCAAAACTTTTAGTTTTTAAAACCACTTTAAAAACTAAAACTAGATGCAAAAAAAGTAAGACTGCAACACGATTGCAGTATGAATGCAGACACCATTAGACGCTTGGAAAATATAGTTCGTTTTGGACAAATTGATAGCGTTACACCCTCAAGCCCTTTTCATACCGTTACAGTCAGTTTAAATGGCATTGTAACAGGACAATTGCGTCTGTTAAATGCAAGAGCAGGTAAAGATCAAACGCATGATTTGCCAAGCAAAGGCGAAGAGTGCCTTGTCCTTAGTCCAAGTGGTGAATTAGCACAGGGTGTGGTCATTGTTGGCCTCAATAACGATGAGTTCCCAACCATCTCACAAAATCCTAATGTTGTGATCCGTATGTTTGAAGATGGTGCGGTGATTTCTTATGACAAAAAAGCCCATCACTTAGGGGCAATTTTACCTAATGGTGCAACAGCAACGATCAAAGCTGATTTATTGGTCGATGGTAAATTACATTGCACTAAAGACATCACCACTGATGCAGATGTTAAAGCAGGCGATATTAGTCTTAAAAAACATAAAACAAGTGGTGTGCAATCAGGTAGTAATACATCGGGAGTACCGAGTCCATGATGCTTTCAAGAACTACAGGACAAACACTTAAAACCGAAATTGAAAATATTCACCAGTCTATTACAGATATTTTAACAACACCCATCGGCTCACGCATTATGAGACGAGAATACGGTTCTAAAATTCCCGAACTCATTGATCAGCCGATGAATGATGTGCTGATCTTACAGCTTTACAGTGCAATTTACACCCCTCTTTTGAAGTGGGAGAACCGCATTAGTATTGATCAAATTCATATCTATGAACTTCAAAGTGGATTATTAAGTTTAGGGTTAGATGCAGTGTACTTACCTACAAATCAAAATATTAACTTACAGATACCCCTACGTATGGGAGCAGCTTAGTGAACGTCAACTTTAAACAGCTTCCAATCCCTCAAATGATCGAGACTTTAGACTATGAAACACTATTGGAAGAACGTAAGAATGATTTAGTTTCACAGTGGGAAACTGAAGAAGAACAAGCGACCATCAAAAATATCTTAGCTCGTGAAAGTGAACCTTTAACCAAATACTTACAAGAAAATGTTTATAGAGAGCTTACGCTACGGAATCGTATCAATAACGCTGCCTTATCCAATTTACTGGCATTTGCAACAGGTTCAGATTTAGATGCTGTAGCTGCCAATTATGATGTAATCCGTTTACTTTCTTCAGAGGCAACCAACGACACTGCTGCTCTTTACGAAACAGATGAAGAACTACGTACACGTACTCAAATGAAATTTGACTCACTGAGTACAGCAGGCCCCGAAAATGCCTATAAATACTATGCTTTTTCAGCCGATGGACGAGTTGCAGATGTTTCAGTCATCTCCCCCGACCCTGCAATCATTGAGGTTTATCTTTTACAAAAAGATACAGCCAATAATGCAGCTACAGATAACTTAATACAGCTTGTAGCTAAAGCCTTGAATGCCGAAGATGTTCGACCTATTGGTGATCGTGTGAGTGTAAAAAGTGCTGAGATTATTCCCTATCAAATCCATGCCAAAATTTACATAAATCGCTATCCTGAAGATGCCTCATTACTCGATGTCGTTCAAAGCAATATTCAAGAATACATCAGTCAACAAAAACGTTTAGGACGATCTATCTACCTTAGCGAAATTCATGCAAAGCTCCATATTTCAGGTGTTAATCATCTTATTTTAGAAGAGCCAAATAAAGACATTATATTAACTAATCAACAAGCAGGATTTTGTACAGATTTAAAGATTGAGTTAGGAAACTAATGACAACATTACTTCCACCTAATCGGACGAAATTTGAATATAAACTTGAACAAGTGACGGCTAAAAATACATTGCTTCCTGTTCAAATTAAATCTATTTCAACAATTGATAAAGTGCCCAATAGTTTTCTGCCATTTTTAGCTTGGCAGTATTCAGTTGATCGATGGGAAAACAGTTGGCAACCCTCTCTACAACGTACACTCATCAAAAAAGCCTTTCGGCAACATCAAATTAAAGGAACATGTGCGGCTGTTAGAACGGTTCTTAGTCAATTTGGATATAGCTGTAAGTTTAATGAATGGTTTAACCAAAAACCTCAAGGTGTACCTGGTACGTTTGAACTTGAATTAGATCTCAATGGGCGTGAGCTTACAGAAGAAACATTTAACGAGGCAAAACGCCTAATTGAAGATGCAAAACCTGCGTCACGTCACCTCACAAACTTAAAAGTCAAAATTCAGCCTTTTGGAAAAGTATTTTGTGCAGCTATACAGCATTCTGCAATTTTAACCACAGTTAGCCCTCTGCCTGAAATACAGCAACTTCCTACTTATACCGCAACGGTACAGCATTTTTCTGTACTTACCACCACCTATTCGAGAGAAAAATAATGTCACAGTATTACACTTTACTGACAGAATCAGGTAAAGGACTTATTACTCAAGCTATCAATAGCAAACAGCCACTTAATATTACTGCCGTTGCTGTTGGTGATGGAAATGGGCAAGTGCCTAACCCTGATGATAAGCGAACCGCCTTAGTCGGTGAAAAAGCACGAGTTAAACCCAACTCTGTCAGTATTAATCGAAGTGCAGCAAATCAACTTATTATAGATGTTGTCATTCCTGCAGAGACAGGTGGTTTTTATATTCGTGAAACAGGTATTTATGTAGGAAATACATTGATCGCCATTGGTAATCATCCGCCTATGTATAAACCAAGTATTGATGATGGGTCGGTTGCTGAATATACCCTACGTACCATTATTGCTGTTGAAAATACGACTGCCATCAATCTCACACTTGACCAGTCTTTGGTTTTTGTTACGCAAAAAAGCGTAACAGATAATCTTAATAATGATGATCCTGTCGCACCACTCTCAGCACGTCAAGGCAAAATCCTAAAGGATGCAATTACAGCAGCAGGCATTGATTTAAGACTATTGGGTGCAGTAGGTGATGGCATTACAAATGATGAGAAATTTGTGCGTGAAGCTCTGACCTTAGGCTATACCCAATTTCATGGTGGTAAGTATAAAGTTAGCGATCCACAATTGGTTCAAGAATTACAAAGCACAAGCGGTTCAGCCTTTTTAGTTTATGCAGGCATAGAATATCCATTTGGGGATATTCAAAACCAAGCTTTAAAACTAAATGTTCCAAGCGTTTTTAGTAGTATTCAGCTTGCATTAAATTGGCTTGAACATAAACGAATTAAAAATAATTCAAGTGTCGATATTATTGTTGCAGATGGTGAATATCGCAGTAGTGCCTCCATTACACATCGTGTGCGAGACTATACCCGATTGAGCATTCGAGGTAATGAAACAGATCCATCAAAATGTATTTTATACGTTGATAACCGAGATAATCATGATGGCTTTTTCTTTAGCGATAGTACAGGGATTGGTTGGCTAAATGGTTTCACGATTATTGGAACACAAGGATGGATTAAAAAAGGGCAATGGAATAGTCAAATTTATGGCGCAGGAGTACGTGCCATCGGTGGCGCACAAGTTACACTTGGAACAAGCCTGATTATTGATAAGATGTACTATGGCTTACGTGCCATGTACGGTGCTTCAATTATTGCCAATGGTGTAAACGCAGAAGGGACATACGGTGGTGGTATTAAAGTCACCAATGCAGGCGATGTTGCTTTTCATGCTTATGCTGCAAGTATGCAAGTAAACTGTGCAGAAGCCTACGATACTGCCCATACAATAGAAGGGCTAGGCTTTGGCTTTTGTGCAGAAGCAGGTGGCTTTATTATTTGTGAATATGCAAAAGCCAACGGCAATCTCAAAGCAGGCTTTTATGCCCTCAGTAATGGTACAGCGTGGGCACATGGGGTCAGTGCTTCATTCAATAAATATGGGGTTCTTGCATGGGGTGGTACAGTTGAATGCAACACACTAGGTGCATGGACAACATTACTTACTGAGAATACAGATGCCAATATTTATTGTACCTATAAGGGCTTCATTGGTGCAAATAAAGCCATCTGTAAAACAAGTAACTATGGTGTGCTATGCGATAAAAATGCAACCGCAGATATTACAGCCGTTACAGTTACCGATAATACCTTGCATGGGGTTGCAGCCATCGAGAACGGTACAATTACAGGCTCGGCTATTCGTTCAGAGCGCAACAAAATAAACGGCTTT
Source organism: Acinetobacter sp. HY1485 (assembly GCF_027568475.1). Taxonomy (GTDB): domain Bacteria; phylum Pseudomonadota; class Gammaproteobacteria; order Pseudomonadales; family Moraxellaceae; genus Acinetobacter. Next base: position 21,415 of record NZ_JANKZG010000013.1, read on the forward strand.
CATGCAGAGAATGCAGGCTATATTTATGCACCAAAAGCATCATCCAATGATAATGGTCAAAATGGCTTTTTTGCTAAACGCAACAGTAAAATTATTGCACCCAATTTTGGTGGTGCAGGCAACCAATACTTTTGCTATCCCATTCAATCAAGTGCAAACTTTGGATTATCACAAAGTGGTGGAAGCTATATTTTAGATAGCCTATTAGCGTCAGGCGATGGCAACACAGACGATACTGCCTGTGTCCGTTCAGCTTTCGATACAGACGTGACTGAAATTCCCAAAGGGGACTATAAAATCACAGATAAATCCTTGATTGCTCGGCTACGCTTTACTCAAGGAGAAGGAAACCTTGTCTATAACGGAGTAAAGTATCCAGCAGGCGATATTATTAATACTATTTTAGATTTAAAAGTGCCTGAGATTTTTCCGAGCATTCAAGATGCTTTCGATTGGCTTGAAAAGAAAAGAATTGTAGGCAATTCTGCCGTTAATATTCTGGTTGCTGATGGGAAATATAATATTTTATCTGCCATTACCTCTAAAGTATTTGATGGTAATAAACTCACTATTCGGGGTAATGAAACAGATCCATCAAAATGTATTTTAAATATCGATAACACAGCAAACCATGATGGATTTTTATTTAGTGAAGGTTATGGCGTTTCATGGCTAAACGGCTTCACTATTAATGGCACTAAAGGTTGGATTAAAAAAGGACAATGGAACGATCAGTGCTTTGGTTCAGGTATTCGTGCTATTGGTAAAACGGATGTAAAACTTGGTGCAAATTTAATTATCAATAAGATGTACTATGGTATTCGTGCCATGAATGGCGCATCTATTATTAGTAGTGGCTCAGGTTCCAATGTTGTAAATACACAAGGCGGTGGCATCAAAGTTACTAATGCAGGAGCTGTAGCATTTCATGCTTATGCAGCTACTTTAGATTGTCAATACAGCGAGGCTTACGATACAGCACACACCACGCTTGGCGCAGGCTTTTGTGCTGAAGCAGCAGGCGTAGTCACTTGTCATTACTCAAAAGCAGATAACAATGTAACACATGGCTTTTGTGCATTTAACAAAAGTATTGTCTATGCAAAAGGAGTCAGTGCCACACTTAATCAAAATGGTATTTATGCAGAAGATGGCACTATTGAATGCCATACAACCACAGATTATCAAACACGTTTATTTGCAAACAAGAATGCAGGCTTATATGCCACGCTCAGTAGTATCATAAAATCTGAATCGGCAATTTTAAACTTAAATAAATATGGTTTAATTTCTGAAGATTTAGCGGTGATTAAAGCCAATTCACTCATTGTTACAGATAATACGATACATGGGATCTATGCAAAAAATGGTGGACAGGTCTCAGGTAAAAATTTGCAATGTTCATATAACAAAAGTAATGGGTTTCATGCAGAAGATAACGCTCAGATTACTGCCCCGAATGCCATTGCAAGCAATAACGCCATTGGCTTTTACGCCAATCGTGATAGTAAGATCGTTGCCATTGGGCTAACCGGTACAGACAATCAAACCTTTTGTTCGCCTGTTCAAGTGAGTAAGAACTTAGGCGATCAAAATAATAGTCGAAGCACGATTATTGATGCATTAAATATTGATTTATCAGTACAAGGCTTTGATAAATCACTTGATACAAATGGCTATCAAAAATTGCCATCAGGTTTAATTTTACAATGGCTGGAAGTCAAACTAACCAAAACACAAGTGCAAACCGTTAATTTTCCAATTACATTTCCAAATGCAATTTTAAAAGCGTTTGTCAGTCAAACAGGTCGTAATACAGGCAGTAACACCTTAAATATTGATAATAGAACGACAAGCAGTATTACGATCTATAACGGTGATGCCAGTACAACACAAACGGTAACAGCCGAAATTCTAGTATTAGGAAAATAAGATGATCCAATTTAGCACCAAAACACAGCAATTTTATGATACATCTTTGGACTATACCGATCTTCCTGATGATTTAGTGGCTATTGATGAACAACAGCATAAGTATTTTTTAGATGCTTTAAATGAAGGTCGATATATTTTAGATGATTTTAGTTTTTCACCGCCCCGACCTCACTTTTATATGACATGGGTTGAGGGAGAATGGAGAGATACACGGTCAGATCAGCAAAAACAAGACGATCAAAAAAAATGCTTACTTCCTTTAACAAGAAGACAATTCAAACTTGTTTTATTGCAGTACCAGCTTCTAGAAAAAATTGAGCAGTTAATTGATCAAATTACCGATAAAACACTCAAATTTAAAATGGAAATTGAGTATCAAGAGTCCACAACATTTGAACGAAATAGTGAATCTGTATCTTATATGTGTCAACTTTTACAGCTGAGTGATGATCAAATTGATACCATGTGGCAAGAAGCTATGAACCTTTAGTTTTTAAAATCACTTTAAAAACTAAAACTAAGTGCAGAACTTAACAAATCCTGTAAACCTGTGGCAAATTCCACAGGTTTTTTATTATGTCTTCATATCATCATGGTGTACAAACACAAGAACTTAATGATGGGACACGTCCAATTACAGTCGTAAACACGTCTATTATTGGCGTTGTGGTCACTGCATCCGATGCAGACCCTCTCGTTTTCCCACTCAATACGCCAGTTCTTATTACTAACCCTCAAAGTGCCCTCACTTCAGCAGGCTCAAACGGTACACTTTCACGTACCTTACAAGCCATTGCAGATCAAGCCAATGCAGGCGTGGTCGTAGTTCGTGTTGAACAATTACAAGATGCAGACCAACAAACCACCGCCATTATCGGTGGGTCTGAAAATGGCAAATATACAGGCATGAAAGCCTTACTCACTGCCGAACCTAAACTTGGGGTTAAACCACGTATTTTAGGTGTACCTCGCTTAGATACACTGCCTGTTGCCACTGCCCTTATCAGTATTGCAGCACAGTTACGTGGCTTTGCCTATGTATCAGCGTATGGCTGTCAAACCAAAGAAGAAGCCACAGCTTACCGCCAAAACTTTGGGCAACGTGAAGTCATGGTGATTTTCCCTGAATTTTTAGGATGGGACACTACTGAAAGTAAAACTACAACATTCGATGCAGTCGCTCGTGCGTTGGGGCTACGTGCCAAAATTGACAACGAAACAGGTTGGCATAAAACACTTTCTAACGTGGTGGTAAATGGCGTTACAGGTATAAGCAAAGATATTTACTTTGACTTACAAAGCTCAAGTACCGATGCCAACTACCTCAACGAGCATGAAGTAACCACGCTCATTCAACGTGATGGTTTCCGTTTTTGGGGTTCTCGCACTTGTTCGAGCGATCCACTATTCGCCTTTGAAAACTATACCCGTACTGCTCAAATCATTGCTGACACAATGGCAGAAGGACATATGTGGGCGGTTGATAAACCACTTACACCAAGTCTTGCACGAGATATTGTCGAAGGGATTAACGCCAAACTTCGAGAAATGGTCAGTGGTGGTTATTTACTTGGTGGTAAGTGTTGGATTGATGAAACCATCAATACAGCAGCAGTTTTAAAGTCAGGTAAGTTTTATATTGACTACGATTACACCCCAGTTCCACCCCTTGAAAACCTCCAACTACGTCAGCGAATTACAGACACATATTTAGCTGATTTCGCCTCAAAAATTACAGGATAAAAAGAAATGGCTATACCTCGTAAGCTCAAAATGATGAACCTCTTTAACGAGGGGAATTCATACATGGGGCAAGTTGCAGAAGTAACACTGCCCAAACTATCGCAGAAGCTAGAGAATTGGCGTGGCGGTGGAATGATGGGCAACGTCAAAATCGACATGGGTCACAACGATGACATGAACGAATTGTCATGGAAACTTGGGGGTTTAGATCCACTTGTGCTTAAACAATTCGGTGCTGTGAAAGTAGATGCTTTTGGTTTACGTTTTGCAGGCTCATACCAACGTGACGACACAGGTGAAACAACGCCTGTGGAAATTGTGGTGCGTGGTCGTCATGAAGAAATCGACATGGGATCAGCGAAACCGGGGGATGCTACCGAGCATTCAATCAAAACGATTTGGACGTATTACAAACTTATTGTCGATGGTCAAGAAACTATCGAAATTGATATTCCAAACATGATTTTTAAAGTCGATGGCGTGGATAAATACGCTGAACACCGTAAAAACGTAGGTCTTTAATTACAACTCAAACACTCAAATGAGTTTTTACTTATTTAAGTTCAAACTCAAAAACTCAAGAGATAAAACACATGACAACTGCACAACAGCAAGAAAACTTAGAAGCATTAAACCTAGACGTACAAACCATCGAACTTGATTCCGATATTCAAATCGGTGGCGAACGCTTAGAAAAACTCGATATTCGCAAACCGAATACTCAAGCATTATCAGGCATTAAAATTGCCGATCTACTACAAGGCGATGTCAATTCTATTCTTAAGGTACTGCCTCGTATCAGCACACCAATTCTGACGCAACAACAAGCACAACAACTAGAACCATGTGACATCGCTCAAATTGGCGGTGCATTGATGCTTTTTTTGCAACCGAAATCACAACGTGCGGAAATTTTACGCCAACAGTAGACGATGCCATCGCCAACATTGCGGTGGTCTTTCACTGGTCACCGCAAGTGTATGCCGATATGCCTTTAACCGAACTTATGCAGTGGCATCAAAAAGCCTTAGAACGAAACGGAACAGATGAAGAAGAATGAAATCCTTAAAACTTGAAATTCTATTCGGAGCTAAAGATCGCCTGTCCCCTGCATTAAGAGCAATGATTGGGGGCAGTAATGCCACCAATCAGGCTTTAAAAAAGACCCAAGATCAGCTTAAAAACCTACAAGCCCAACAAAAACAGATTGAAGGCTACGAAAAACAAAAAACAGCCATTGAACAAAACAATACTGCTTTGCACCAAATGCAACAGCGTATGGCACAGCTTAAAACTGAAATAGCCAATAATAAGTTTAAACACTACACGCAAGAGCTTCAAACAGCGCAACATGCCTTAGAACAAACCAATCAACGTGTTAGCTTTCTTAATGCCAACCAACGCAAAGTAGACGGCTTTTTTACGCAAAAACGTGCCATTATTGATAGCACTAAAAGCCTAGAGGCACTGCAACAGCATATCCAACAGCTTAAACAGCAGATGCAGAACAATGGCAGTGCCAAACTCAGCCAAGAATTTAAAAAAGCAACGACACAAGCAGACCAACTTAAAGCCTCTTTGCTTGCACAAAAACAAGCTCTACAAACCACACGCAACGAGCTTCAACAAGCAGGCATTAAAACCAATGGTTTAGCACAAACCCAAGTCAAACTCCGCCAACAAATTGAGCAAGCCAACACTGCCACATCACGCTACAAAAAAAGCGTGGCAGAACTTGAGCAACAGCAACAAAAAGAAAAAAAGGCACTAGACGATTTAAGTAAGAAACTTAAAACCACTGAAACCGAAGCATCAAAACTGACCACTACCATTGGCACACAAAAAACCAAGCTCAAACAGCTAGAAGAAGGTTTAAAAGAAACAGGTTTATCATCGCATAACTTAGCAGATCAGCAAGGTAAACTTAAACAGCAAATCACCGAAACCAATACCTCGTTAGATAGCCAAAAAAAGAAACTTGCCAATTTAAACCGTGTGCGAGAAAGCAGTAATAACATCAAGCAAAATGCACAGATGGCTGCAGCAAGCGGTGCAACCATGATGGCAACAGGTGTAACGGCTGCTTATGGTTTATCTAAAATGATTGGTGAAAGTAAAAACTATGAAATAGAACGTAATCGTGTAGGAGCACTCGGTGTAGGGCAAGAACATACTGATGAAATTATTGCTTTTGCAAAGGGCATGAAGACTTTTGGTACAAGCACTAAAGAGAACTTAGCCCTTGCCCGTGATGCACTCACCGTATTTGGTGGTGACGTACATCATGCAGAAATGGCAGCTCCAATACTTGCTAAAATGAAAGCTGCAAACGAAACAATGTTTGGGCATGAACAGGGGGCAGAAAATGAAAAAAAATTCATGGATATGCTCAAAGTTATTGAATTAAGAGGTGGCTTAAAAAATGAAGCTGCCTTTAAAGAACAAGCTAACATGCTACAACAAGTCATTACAGCAACAGGCGGACGTGTTCAGGCAGAGGAATGGCTCAATGCTATCAAAACAGGGGGGATTGCAGCCAAGGGCATAGATAACAAAGCCTTCTACTACAAGATGGAACCTATTGTTCAAGAGATGGGAGGCTTTCGCGTTGGTACAGCGATGATGTCTGCTTATCAGAATGTTTATCAGGGAAAAACTACCCAAAAAGCTGTAAGAGCAATGGATGGTTATGGTTTGCTCGGTGATCCCAAAAAAATCCATCATAATAAAACAGGTGATGCCTCTTATATGGATATTGGGGCAATTAAGGGTGCAGAATTATTTAAAAAAGATCAATTCGCATGGATGGAAGAAGTCATGCTTCCGCAACTTGCAAAACAGGGCATCACCAAAGAATCAGATGTGCTAGATGCCATAGGCAATATTTTTTCAAACAGAACAGCATCTAACCTTTTTGCCACTATGTACCAACAACGTGCCAACGTACATAAAAATGCAAAACTCAATGAAGGTGCAGAAAATATTGGCCAAATGAGTGACCGAGCAGAAAAAACAACTGTTGGTAAAGAGTTAGATGCCAAAGCAAAACTGCATGATCTTTATTTAGAACTTGGGCAAACCATCTTACCGATTTATACCAAAGCAATGGAAATGGCAACAGATGCTTTACAGGGTTTCACAACATGGATGAAAGATAATCCAACTTATGCCAAAGCTCTTGGTATTGGTTTAACTATTCTTACAGGTTGCTTACTTGCCGTTGGTGGTGCGCTTGTGGTGTTCTCACCTCTTATTGCAGGCTTAATGACGCTTCGGATTGTCATGGCTTCATTTAGCATGCTCACCACTGTATTTAACCCATTTATGCTTGCCCTAACCTTGTTAGCGGTTGCAGCCATTTTAATTTATACCAATTGGGAACCGATCAAAGCCTTCTTTTTAGAACTTTGGGACAGCGTAAGCAAATGGGCAACAGAGACTTGGCAAGCGATCACAAAAGGCGCAAGTGATGCTTGGAATGGCGTGTGTGGCTTCTTTGGTGGTATTAGTGATTGGTTTGCTGATAAATGGAATAAAGTTACAACAAGCGTTCAAGACGTATGGAATGGCATTACCACAGGTGCAAGCAATGCATGGAATGGTATTACCGATGGAATTGGATCAGTTTGGGACACCATTAAAAATACGTTCAATGCAGGGGTCAATTGGGTTATACAGACGTTTACAGATCTTTGGACAACATTCAAAAGTATTGTTAATTCAGTCGATCAATTTCTTGCAAGAAACCCTATTTTAAACTTTTTACTTTTTCCTATCGGTATACCACGCATGATCATTGCCAATTGGTCATCTATCAAAGGCTTCTTTGCTGATGTTTGGAATGGTGTGGTGCAATCAACCTGTGAGGCATGGAATAGTATTTGTGCCTTTTTCAGCCCGATAGGGCAGTGGTTCTCAACACAATGGAATACTGTTAAAACAAGTGCCAACAGTGCTTGGCAAGGGCTAAAAGACGGTGCAAGCGATGCTTGGAATGGGATATGTGGTTTCTTTAGCAGTATTGGCAATTGGTTCTCAACGCAATGGGATAGCGTTAAAACAAGTGCCAATAATGCTTGGCAAGGTGTAAAAGATGGGGCAAGCGATGCTTGGAACGGTATATGTGAATACTTTAGCCCAATAGGGGATTGGTTTACCGATAAATGGAATACTGTATCAGCAGGCGCAAGCACCGCATGGGAAGCAACAAAATCAGGAGCAAGTAGCTCATACAATACCATCACAGAAGTTTTTGCCCCTGTAACCAATTGGTTTACAGACCGTTGGAATAACATCAAAAAAGCGTTTGATGGCGGACTTATTGGCATTGGGGCACTCATTATGAACTGGTCGCCACTTGGCTTATTTTATAAAGCCTTTGCAAGCGTTCTAAATTGGTTCGGGATCGAATTGCCAAGCACGTTCTCAGGCTTTGGCTCTATGATCATTGATGGTTTAGTTGCAGGCATCGAAAAAGGCTTCGATAAGCTCAAAGGTGTATGGGAAAAAGTTAATAGTTGGATGCCCGATTGGACACGTAAAACAATGGATATCCACTCCCCTTCTCGTGTCATGAAAGGGCTAGGACGCTTTATTGTAGATGGTTTAGGCGTAGGTGTAGAGCAAGGGCAGGACTCACTCAAAGGGAAATTTAACAATACCCTGAACCTGTTTAATCAGGATACCCCACACATAGACTTATCAACCAAGGTAACGACAGGTCTACAAGTGGTAAAAGATATCGCTTTAGAGCCAATTCTTGCCAAAATTCGCCCGATCCATTTAACACCACAGCCAAGTAAACAACCCTCTGCCCCAATTACCATTGAAGGCGATACACTCACAATTCAAATTCATGCACAGCCACATCACTCTGCTCAAGATATTGCCTCTATTGTTGAAACAATGCTGAACAAACGAGATCGTGAAAAATTGGCAAAAGCACGTACTTCATTTTTTGATATGGACTAAACACAATGATGATGATTTTTGGAGTGTTTATATTTTCACTCAAAACCGCAAGTTATGACCAACTGCAACGTAAAACCGCTTGGCGCCACGCTAGTAATGCTCGTGTGGGTGATATGCCTGCATCACAATTTCTAGGACGTGGAGACGACACCATCACCCTAAACGGTAGCATCGTGCCTGAATTTGGCTCACAAATGAGTATTTCTGCCATACGTTTAATGGGTGATACAGGCACAGCATTTCCACTCATTGGTGGCAAAGGAAAAGTGTATGGTCTATATCGCCTTGATGACTTACAAGAAACCCAATCCTATTTTTTTAAAGATGGTAAGCCTCGTAAAATTGAATTTTCAATGACGCTCACTCAAACCATGAAGGCAGGCACATTGGTCGGCAATACATTGGGACGCATGGTTGGTCTTGTATGAATAATTTTATTACACGAGGTGTAAAATCGGTTGTTGATGATAGTCTCAACAGCAACCCCTCCCCTATCTACAAACTAGAAGTCGATGGGACAAATATTACCTCACGCATCAATAACCGATTGATTAGCCTAAAAATCAAAAATAAACGTGGTCTAGAGATTGATACATTAGACCTAGAACTATCCGATCAAGATGGCAAACTAGAGATACCACCCAAAGATGCCAACATAGCCGTGTGGATCGGCTACTCAACGTCAGGGCTTGTCTACAAAGGCAATTACATTGTTAAAGAAGTTGAACATTCGGGTCCGCCTGATGTTATCCATATTCGTGCCACCAGTGCAGACATGAAAGCATCGCTTAAACAGAAAAAAGAGCGCAGTTTTGACAATATTACCCTTGAAGCATTGCTCACTTTAATCGCATTAGAACAAAATCTAGAGCTTGCCATTGATCCAAAACTTGCAGATGAACAAATTGTTCACCTTGATCAAAACGAGTCCGATGCCAATCTACTTACACGCTTATCCGATGAATACGATGCCATTGCCACCATCAAAAACAACACCCTATTATTTTTAAAAACAGGTGAAAGTAAAACCGCATCGGGCAAGCAACTACCGACCATGTGGATTGAACGCAACGATGGAGATCAGCACCGTTATAGCTTTAGCGGTGGGGGTGAGGACATCACAGGCGTTAAAGCGTTCTATTACGATGCCACACTAGGTAAAAAACTCGAAGTTATTGTGGGCGATCAAAGTAATCAGAATATTAAAGAGCTACGCCATTTACATCGAGACAAAGACTCAGCAGAACGCTCGGCAAGAGCCAAACTAAAAACGCTTAGACGTAGTGCTGCCACCATTAGCTATAAACTGGCAAAGGGAGATCCAACGCTCATCCCCGAAATGACGTTTTTATTCTATGGCTTTAAATCTGATATTGACGATACTTACTGGCTTGGTACAAGCGTGACAGACACGTTTGATAGCTCACGCGGTTACACCACAGATTTAACATTAGAAGTGTGGTTTCCTGATGCAGATGATGTTGCAGAACTTTTTGAGGATCAATTTGAAAAAGAAAAAACACAAAAGCAAAAGTGGACAGGCGTTGCCGTTTACTACCAAGAAGGCACAAAAGCGGTAAAACTCTCAAAAGGCGATCAAAGCCATGCCAAACAGTTTACATATCTGTACTACTCAAAACTTGCAGCACAGCAACGCTTAGACCGTGAATACTCACTCTTAGATTTAGAGACAGGAAAATTTAAAGCCCATAATCAGCTAGATTTAAAAGCATATACAGGATTAAAAACCTACTACACCACAGATCATGGCAAAACACGCCATTTAGTGACCTATGGCGATCAATCTAACGCTAAGGTGATAGATCGCCTCTACCACAGCAAAAAGGCTGCTGAGAAGCGATTACAGCGTGATTATCCACGTCTACAAGCAAAGCAAGACGTTGCTCGTAAAATTAAAACTTAGACAAAATGAGACCTATCACTCTTGTTGTGTCATAAATATTACAATAGTTATAAATTGCATGAAAATATATTAACAAATAGTATTTTTAAATCAAAAAATTTTTGATAAACAAAGCCTTAATTAAAATTCTATATGAGTAATATAAATGATTAATCTTTCTAAAAAACAAAGCGTCCTACTCTTAACAAGCATTGGTTTATCTGTTCTATCCCCATCTATTTTTGCGAAAGATCAACGTACCGTTGTAGAACCAAAAACACCCCAAGTTTGTAAAGTTCTATTAGCAACAGGAACAGATAGTACAAAAACAATTCAAAGTGCTTTGAATAGCTGTGCTGCTGGTAAGGCTGTTCAACTTGCTTCAAACAAAGCAATTAAATCCTTTACTAGTGGTGCAATCACAATCCCTTCAAACCGAAGCTTAATCATTAATTCAGATGTTGTACTGAAAGCATCTAATAATGCAAAAGCATTTGATAATGGTACCAACACCTGCGGTAAGCTTGCTAAAACAGGTAACGGTTGTAATGCTTTGATTACCTTTGAAAAAGCAAGCAATAGTGGTATTTATGGAAATGGTACAATTGATGGTCAGGGTGGTGCCAAAATTGCAGGATCAAATTCGAGTTGGTGGGATTTAGCAGCTCAAGCAAAAAACTCGCCTAATAAACAAAATGCACCTCGTCTAATTCAAATTAACTCAAGCAACAACATTACATTACATAAAGTTAAAATGACGAACTCTCCAAACTTTCATGTTGTATTCAAGCAAAGTAATGGCTTAACCGCTTGGGGCATTACAATTAAAACACCTGGAACAGCACGTAATACCGATGGTATTGACCCTATTTCCTCTCAGAATGTCACTGTTGCTCATAGTAATATTAGTACAGGAGACGATAACGTTGCGATTAAAGCGAACCCAGGTGCAGGGGCTTCTAAAAATATGTCCTTTCTAAATAATACGTTTGGAGCAGGGCATGGCATGTCAATTGGTAGTGAAACCACAGATGGCGTTTATGGGATTGATGTAAATGGTCTTATTATGAATGGCACCACAAATGGTCTCCGCATTAAAAGCGATCAATCTGCATCTGGTATTGTTTCAGGAGTACGATATGAACACGTAACCATGACAAATGTTAAAAAGCCAGTTGTGATTGATACGGTTTATGAAAACAAAGCAGGTAAAACAAAAGCTCTGTGGTCAAACATTTTTTATAACGATATTAAAACTACGACAGCAGGTGCAATTGTAATTAATGGTAAAAACGCATCAAAACCGATCCAAGCAGAATTTAAAGGCTTAAATTTAGCAGCAGGTACAACTTGGAATATTGTAAATGCGAATATTAAAAAATAGTTTTATGAATTTTCAATTGATCTATAAAGAAAGCTCTGTTTAAGGGCTTTCTTTATTTTTTCAATTAGTATCAAAAATATGTTAATTAGCTTCTTAATTTTTAGTAATACATGTCAATTTAGATACTAAATTAATTAAAAATGACAATGATAAGATTTAAATTAGAAGTGTAAAAATAGGGTGAACTCTATATATACTAATAATTTCTTAAATAGATTCAACTGAATTTTAAAAAATTACCTTCATATAAAATTCAAATATAGGTATACTTATAAAAGGAAATGGATATCTTCCTCTGACAAACCGCCACTATTGGCTAATGATACCTACGTTACTCTCACATAATGCAGAGTGCGTAGTGTCGCGCTCTGTTTTTATATAATGGAGCACATTATGCAATTTCGATCTAAAACTTTCTTACTCTCAACAATATTAAAAATTCACACACCCTATAAAATTATTTTTTTCTCTAAATTACGTTTTAATTGGGGAAAATAAAATGAATGGATTTTTAATTACGTTTTTTACCGAAACTAACGCATCTTACAATAACAAACCAATACAAGATTGGATCATAGAATCTCTAGCTAAATTGCAAATAACTGGAGTAACTATAATTAGAGGTCAAGAAGGTATAGACCATTTGGGAAAAGTACATTCTGCAAACTTTTTTGAATTAGCTGACCAACCTATACAACTTCAAGTTGTTTTAAATAAAGCTCAATCAGAGAGCCTAATTAATTTAATTAATAAGCAGGGATTGAAAGTCTTTTATGTAAAAACAGCAGTTGAATTTGGTACTACAGGTAATTAATAAGGAAGAAATTATGAGTTTTGAACATATTAAATCAGGTTTAGATTTACCAAATGATTTTTATACTATTATAGAAATTCCTCAAAATAGTAACCCTGTAAAATACGAAGTAGATAAAACATCTGATTCAATTTTTGTTGATAGGTTTTTAACCACATGTATGTTTTATCCAGCTAATTATGGCTATATTCCAAAGACATTAAGTGAAGATGGTGATCCTTTGGATGTATTGGTTATATCACCTTTTCCAGTTGTAGTAGGTTCTGTTATTAGAAGCCGTCCTATAGGTATTATGTATATGGAGGATGAAAATGGAATTGATGCAAAGATTATTGCTGTGCCACACTCTAAATTATCAAATAGTTACGAAAATATTTTAGGTCTAGAAGATATAGATAAACATATATTACACAACATTCAACATTTTTTTGAGCATTATAAAGACTTGGAAAAAGAAAAATGGGTTAAATTTCAAGGTTGGGGAAATGTAGATCAAGCTAGAAAAGAAATAATTAAATGCATTAATTTGTATAACTAAAATATTGGGAGTATATAAATATATATACTCCCTTTGAAAAAATACATAACTTAAAAGTATAATTTCAATATTTATGTTCTATCCAAAGCATGGTAAAACTAATAATAAAAGGTAATAATGCAATTAAAGTAAATTCTATTTTTTCTCTATTTTTCATAGATCTTCCCTTATATGGTTAAAAGATATAATCCTTTTCTTCACTATTACTGGAAGAAAAGGATTATGTCTTGTACCTTCGTTATTATTATTTTTCTGTTATTGTTATTATTTTTCAAATATACATCTTTTAAAAAAACTAAACATTAGCTAATGACTTACTTGTGTTCAAATAATCATCTATAAATATGACAATTATATGAATTTAAATAAATAAAAAAATAGAAAAAGGTTTTTAATAAGCTTTTAATAAGCTTTTAATGCTTTTAGACATACTGAAAGCTAGTTATATCAAGGCATACAGAAGACATAAGACGACAGATTCCTACCAATAAGACGACAGATTCCTACCAATAAGACGACAGATTCCTACCAATAAGACGACAGATTCCTACCATAAGACGACAGATTCCTACCATGTTTAAAATCGCTATTTAAATAAACAAAATAACTAAGATTCAGAATAAAAGATAAGCATATTTTTGCTCAATAATTTTTATAAGACGACAGATTCCTACCAATAAGACGACAAAATATGATACAGTCGTTTTAACAATATTAATAATTCATGCGTCTTATGAATAAATTAGTCGTCAAAGATAATGCATTAATGAATGCAAGCTATAACTTAGACCTTGTAGAACAACGGCTTATTTTATTAGCAATCATAGAAGCACGAGAATCAGGCAAAGGAATTAATGCCAACGATCCACTCATTGTTCGTGCAGAAAGTTATATCAATCAATTTAATGTTGCACGACAAACAGCATACCAATCATTAAAAGATGCCTGTCACGATTTATTTACAAGACAATTCAGCTATCAAGAAATTAATGAGCGTGGCAACACAGAGCATGTACGCTCACGCTGGGTAAGCGAAATTAGATATGTAAACGCAGAAGCCACTGTAAAACTTATATTTGCCCCTATTGTAATTCCACTCATTACTCGCCTAGAAAAACATTTTACGCATTATGAAATGCGTCAAATTAGTCGTTTATCTACAGGCTATGCAATCCGCTTATACGAGATTTTAATTTGTTGGCGTAGTACAGGCAAAACGCCTATGATTGATCTAGAAGAATTTAGAAAAAAAATGGGTGTATTGGATGATGAATATCAACGTATGCACGATTTCAAAAAGCGAATTCTAGAACCCTCTATTAAGCAAATTAATGAACATACAGATATTACGGTCACGTATGATCATCATAAAAATGGGCGTAATATTGTTGGTTTTTCATTCCAGTTTAAGCAAAGATTTACAGATAAAAAAGCAAGTCAAAAAGATGCAGATACACCTGATATGTTTACAGGACTTACAGATAAACAAATCTTATTTTTTGCAAATAAACTTGCGTATGACGATATTTTTGCAAGCCAAAACGCACAAGTTGGTGAGGAATATACAGACCTAGAAAAGCGGTTAATTGAGAATTTAGCAGACCCTATTTTCATTCAAAATAATCTAGAAGCCTTACAGCGTGTAGGTTTTAAAAATAAATAATGATTTTTTAAGTAAAAACTCATATACTTATTTAAGTAAAAACTCATTAACTCATATGAGTAAATACTCATAAAAGGAAAAATAATGAAGGTCATTGCTGTTTTAAATCAAAAGGGTGGTTCGGGTAAAACAACCATTGCTACACATCTTGCTAGAGCATTACAAAAACAAGATTATAGTGTGCTTTTGGTAGACTCAGATCCACAAGGTTCTGCACGAGACTGGTCGGCAGTAGACGAAGAAAATCCTGTTACAGTGATTGGTATAGATCGCCCAACTATAGACCGTGATTTAAAGTCAGTTGCTAAAAAAGATTTCATTATTATTGATGGTGCGCCACAAGCATCTGACCTTGCATTGTCTGCTATTAAAGCAGCCGATTTTGTTCTTATTCCTGTACAACCATCACCTTACGATATTTGGGCAACGTCTGATTTAGTTGACCTTGTAAAACAACGTATTGAAATTACAGATGGCAAACTTCAAGCTGCTTTTGTCGTATCTCGTGCAATTAAAGGTACAAAAATTGGTAGTGAAATTTCAGAAGCACTTTTAGGTTATGAATTACCAGTGTTAGATATACGCATTACCCAACGTGTTATTTACCCAACAAGTGCAGCTAGTGGTACAACCGTTTTAGATGCAGAGCCAAACAGCGATGCAAGCAAAGAAATTAATGCATTGGCATTAGAATTAATATCGAAATTTAAGTAAATGAGTTTTTACTCATTGGAGTGTTTAAGTAAATGAGTGGTTTGAAAGCAGGTCGCCCAAGCAAGTCTACTGGTGCTAAAGAAGTACAGCTAAAAGACGTAAAAGATACAGGTAAAAAAGTGCGTGTAAACTTCGATTTAGACGAAGATTTACACGCAGAGTTAAAAATGTATGCAATCAAAAATAAGATGAGTGTTAAGCAGGTACTGATTGGGTATATTGAAAAGCTAATCAAAAATTAACTTAATTATCATATAAGATATTCATTTATAATAATAATAACCAAATGAATCTCTTATGTAATATGTACAATAATTTCTTATCAGATGAACCTAGCCTAGACGATTTGTTTCAGACAAAAACACATCAAAATATTGCTGATAAATTATATAAAATCAATGAAAATTCTAATAATTTAATTATTGGAATAGAGGGAGATTGGGGTACAGGTAAATCTACAATTACTAATATTTTATCTAAAAAAATAAAAGATAATGACAAATCCATTTTTATATTTGATGCTTGGGCACATTCTGGTGAGGAAGCTCGATATTATTTTCTATATGAACTAGCTAAACAACTAAAAGAAGAAAAAGAGAAAATTAAAGAAATAATAGAAGAAAAAGAGAAAGAGAAAATTAAAGAAACAATAGAAAAATTTGATAATATAATTAACGATATTGAAAATAAAAAAATAGTTAAAAATAATGTAGCTAAAGAAATACTAGATACAGCTGGTAAATCATTTCTTTTATCGGCAGCTTTGATTCCTATAGGTGTTGCATTTTTTATTAAGAGTTCATTCCCTAACATTCATATAGGTATTGATAATATAGACTGGTCTTTTATTATAGGGCTAGCCATATGGTTGATTCCTATAGCTATTGTTTGTTTATCTATTTTGAACACATTCTGTAGAAAAAATGATAAATTTTCAGTTTTTAAAAACCATGAGAAAAAAGAAGATACAGCATTTGAAACAAGAGAAAATGTATTCTTAGAATTTACAGAAATCTATAAAGATATTATATTAGCACAAAAAGTCACGCTAACTATTGTCATAGATAATATAGACCGAATAGATCAAGATGAAGCTAAAAATATTTGGGGGATGATACAAAATATAAAAAAATTCGGCTGTAATTTCATTATTCCTTACGATAGACAAGCATTTTTAACTATTTGGGAAACGGATAAAAAAGATGAAATTTCATTTTTAGATAAATGTTTTCCAATTATTCTGCATACCCCTTCTTTGTTTACTTCGAATTTTAACTATGCTGTAGAGCTTTACATAGAGCAAGTGTTTTCTGAAGTCTGGACTAAAGATAAACTTGATGAACTTAGAGACCTTATTATTAACTTAGTTAATGCAAATGACTTAGATTTAACAGTAAGAAAGTTGAAAAAACTTCTAGTAACAATATATTTATATACACAATTCGAAGAAAATTTTTCGTTAGATGTTACAGTTTCGTATAGTTTTCTAAGTTTAAATTATAGTAAAGAGGATATTAAAAAAGCTATAAAAGAAATTTATAGAAATAAAATTAGTAACGAAAATTTGGTTATAAAATCGAGTAATCTTCAAATACAAGAAAATAGAAGTAAATTAAACGAGTTATCAAGCCTAACTTTAGGGCTTGTTGAAAATAATGGAGAAGAAATTCTTTTAACAGAAATTTTAAAAGAAATTATTCATAGTAATAATATTAAAGATATAGAAAGGATATTTAAATCTTATCAAGATAAATGTACATTATCCTTTATACGTGCATTAAGTTCAGAAACTCCTTTTCATAAGTTAGTTTATGTATTATGTGTAATTTTAGAGGAAAAAATAGAAATTCTACCAATCAAAAACGCAATAATTGATAGAATCTATCAGTATTTGGATAATAAAAATATTTCAGAAGCTTTTTGTCGTAATTACGAAGAGTTACTTAAATTTCCAGAGGAGTTAAAAGAAGTTTTAGGTATCATTTTCAAGAAAGCTTTTTCTAATATTATTTATAATAATAACAGAAATATAAATATACTTCCAGTTTCATATATACAAAAAACTAGTAAGAAAATTGGCTTAGATTATCATGAAATTCTTGAAAAATCGGACGATAGGAAATTAGTTTTTTATTTTTATTCTCATTTTGTTAAAGCAAGTAATCATGAGAAGTTTTCTTTCTTTAAAGAAATTGAATTAGTAAGGATTTTTGATTGGGAACTAATAAATAATGATAATTTATTGATTCATGAAGCTGATGTTTTTTACCTATTTCTAACTAAAGTTAAAAATCATACAGATCTAAAAAATAAAATTCTTGAAGTTTGTCATAAATTCAGAAGAGAGGAATTAACATATGCATGGATTTATATGTATGTAAAATATGTTAAACATAATGAACATTATCAAAAAGAAATAACTTCTATTTTTCTTGAATTAAATGAATATAATTTCTCTGAGAATATTCTAAATATTAATCCTAGATTTTTAGGTAGTGAAGAATATAGAAATTATGAGAACGAATGGTTGATTTGTGATAAAGCTAATTTTTTAATTCTACTTTTAATAGATGAAAGTATAGATATTGATTATGTTGACAAAAATATAAAACAAAATTTAATTTCAGATCTTATAATTTTTTTGGAAAAAAGGGATTTCTATAATAGATTATTTGAAAAAAATATTTCGTTAAAAGAAATTCATCAGCAGAATTTAGATAAAGAAAATATTATTAAAAAACTAAAACACCTTCAAAAAAAAGGTTAATTTCTTTTTTTAGGACAAACCTTTTGAGGACCACCTGGCAAGCAATCACAAGCACTGCCATCATGGTCACGATCTAAGCGTTTGTACCCTGGTTTTTTAGCATTAAAGTAAGCCTGTGCTTGAGCATGGGTTTTAAAACTCTTACAACTCACTGCAAAACTTGCGGTTGGTAATACAGCTAATCCTAAGCAAACAACAAATAGCTTTTTCATTTTTGGTACACTTCACAAAATTAATATATTATATATTCAACTAAATATTTTGCATAATTTAATTAAGGAAATATTTTAAGATGACAACAATATCCTTGAGTAATTCTTACCATTCATTATATCAATTAATAGCAGCATGGTTTATTGATGTAGGTTATGAAGAGGAAAAGCCTTTTAATGAAGTTATTGAAGAGTACAAAAGAGTTTATAATAGACGTCCAGAGCACTTAACTTTACTTAAAGCAGAATTTGATACCTTATTTAAGAATAGAGATATTAGTTACGATGAAATAATGGAAGAATCAAATATATATTTTGAGAATGAAAAAGAGGCATATGATTGGCTATATGAGCTATACGGCTATTTGTTTGAAGGGAAATAAGTAGAGTTATAAACCAAATGAAAAAACAGAACCATTCCTCTATTTATTTTAAATATATATTTAGATGATATAATTTGATTAAAAAATTTATATTTTTTCTTAACTATTTATAATCAACTCATGCTTTTATGTTTGTTTTATATAAATCTTTATGTTTAAAAAACTCCTCCAACATACTATTTTATTGAGTACTTTTTTAATTTCTGTAGATGCTTTTGCAGACAAAATACAAACTTTTGATATTTCAGCTCAAGAATATAAAAATAACTTTAACATTGTTGCTAAAAAACAATTTTTGACACCTATAAATGAATTATATATTCAATGGTATGGAGGAGATTTTGGGACAAGAAAATTTTTTACAAATCGTGAAAATCGAGCTGTTAAGTTGAATGTTCAACTAGACAACAGTAAAGAAAATAAAGTAAAAGAAGTTACAACCTCTTTGATTTTGGAAGATAAAAATTTTTCTTTGAAAAAACCATTAATTGAAAGTTTTTCTAAACTTTCATTGGCTGCCTTTGAAGTACTAGACTCAGGTAAAGATGATTATTTAAGAGATGAATTTTTACAAAAGTTAATGAATAGGTTAGAAAAAAGAATTCAAAAAGATGAGTCTTTTAGCGAACAAACATTTTATAAAGATTACAAAGTTATAGCATCAAAAACAACAACATCATTAAATATGCAATTTCTTGAAGTGAGCATAGCACCTGCGGAAGAATTTGAATAATTGAAAAAGGCAGGAATATTTTACACTTCCTACAAAATACTCATTAACTCATTAACTCATTAACTCATTAACTCATTAACTCATTAACTCATAATGCTAATTGTACATTTTTTAAGGTATTTTCTAAGAATTCATAACGAACATCTTTGATCGAAGGATACAAAAACTCATTG
>NZ_JANKZG010000014.1 GCF_027568475.1 Acinetobacter sp. HY1485
TATGTTACTCGATTTAAAATCTTTGTCAACATGTTTTTTCAGCTTCTTCGTAATTCGTTGTTTCTTAACAACTTTTTCTCAGTCGCCCTGCCTATGGATACGCATTATAGACAATCCCTCACACAACACAACCCTTTTTTTTACTTTTTTTAACAAACGATCACTTATAGTACAATTTGAATAAAAAACTATGATATCTGCTCAATTTGCAGGCTTTTCTCCCTACCGTTTTGAATGATTTATTTTTTTCTATCCATAAAAAGACAAGGTTTTATACTTGGTGTACCGACGAATGAGCGATTTATTTTGAATTAAAAGAAGTGTTACTCGTTAGAAATTTGTTATTTAGTATTTAGATTTGATCTAAATTTAATTAAAGGTACCGATGACTTTTTAGTTTCCTTTAGAAGATGACTTAAAAAATAGTAGATATTTATCATATTAGTGAAAATCAAATTGTCTTAACCCTAAATATATTTTTAGTTTTCAATCATAGTTATTTATAGTGCTATCTTTCTTTTTGAGAATAAAACACTCAGTTACCCCTTTAAATATTTTTATATCATCAACTCATATCCTAATCGTCCGTAGTAAAGTTCTATCTTATATTTTTGAGTTAATTTATTAATCAGTAATTATTAACAATGGATATATTATGATAATCATACTTATGAAATAGAAATTTGCTTGATGTTGCCGTTTTAGATAAAAATTTATGTTCTATGATACAACTCACATTAATGAATATTTTCTAATAATTGTATAACGATCCAAAATGCTTATAATTGCAAAAAATATATAATTAACTACTTTTATAAATTTCGAATTAACCGATTAAATCTTATAAAAACTTGCTAGTTGATCATCATAAATATAATTTCTTATACATTGTGATTGGCTAACAGTTCTTCTCTTTTGTATATTCAAATCTAATTTTTATTGATTTGGATTATTAAAAATTCTGTTCTGCTATTGAAGTAATATTGACCTATATTTTGGGAAAATATTGATTAAGTATAATATTGTAGCAAAACCTATATCACACATAACATCTACTTTAGAAAGAGCTCAGCTTCTTTTGTCATAAAATATATCTAAAATTAAAGCTGTACTTTAATTATATTAGGAGTGACTGTTTAATTTAAGAGCTTGAAATAGCTCTAACTGTATTAGATTTTTAGGGTTATCTAAAATTTTGCTATCAGCTATATATCAAATGTTGGTTTAAGCTACTTTATAAGTTTGATGTTGTGATCAGAGTTTCGAATGAAATCGAAATATAAAAAGGGCAGTTTAATTAAACTGCCCTGTTAAAACATTAGTCTATAAAGATTACGCGGGCAATTGCTTTTTTACCTGATTGAATAATATAAGTCTTGTTTTCATTGACTGAAAAGCTTGCATCCACTACTTCACCATCGACTTTAACAGCACCGCGTGCAACTGCATCTTTAGATTGTGCAGCATTCTTAGTCAAACCTGCTATTCTTAAAATAGAAGCAATGAAAAGTTCGCCTTCTGTTCCACGTGAAACCTCAACTTCAGGTGTATCTTCAGGAATTTCACCATCTACAATGCGGTTACCTGCACCTTTATGTGCATTTTGTGCTGCTTCGGCATCATGGAAACGTTCTACAAGTTCTAATGCTAAAATACGTTTAATGTCTTGTGGATTGCGTCCATCTTGCATTTCTTTTAAAAGTACTTGAATTTCATCCAGTGTTTTAAAGCTAAGTAAATCAAAATAACGTTCGATTAAGCTATCTGGCATAGATAGAATTTTTTGGTAAATTGCACCTGGAGTATCAAAGACACCAATATAGTTTTGAAGTGATTTAGACATTTTATTAACACCGTCTAAACCTTCTAAAATTGGCACTGTAATGCACACTTGTGATTCTTGTCCGTAACGGCTTTGTAGTGTACGTCCCATCAACAAGTTAAATGTTTGATCTGTACCACCAAGTTCTACATCTGCTTCTAATGCAACAGAGTCATAGCCTTGTACAAGTGGATACAAAAACTCGTGAATGGCAATTGGTTTTTGGCTGTTGTATCGCTTTGTAAAGTCATCACGTTCTAACATACGTGAAACCGTCTGTTGGCTAGCAAGTTGAATGAGGTCTGCTGCCGACTTTTGGTTAAACCATTCTGAGTTAAAGACCACTTTTGTTTTTTTAGGATCTAAAATTTTAAACACTTGCTCTTGATAAGTCTTTGCATTTTGCTCGACCTGTTCACGAGAAAGTGGTGGGCGTGTTGCACTTTTGCCTGTTGGGTCGCCAATCATGGCGGTGTAGTCACCAATCAAGAAAAGAACTTCATGTCCTAGGTCTTGAAACGTTTTTAATTTGTTAATTAAAACGGTATGCCCTAAGTGTAAGTCAGGCGCTGTTGGGTCAAAGCCCGCTTTTACACGTAATGGGCGGTTTTGTTTTAGTTTGTTTAATAAGTCTTCTTCAGAAATAATTTCATGAGTGCCTCGTTGGATGAGGGCGAGTTGCTCTTCAGCAGGCAAGAAATTTGTCATCACAAAATCTCAACACATCAGTTATTCAATTTGTGCGATATACTAACATTTTTTCAACGCATTGCAGGCTTTGTTACGCATGACATCAATCTATATTGGAGTAATGACAGGAACAAGTATGGATGGCGTGGATATTGTTGCCGCGTCTTTTGACCCTCTTGTTCTGCATGGTACACACACGATTGCTTTTGACCCTGATTTAAAAGACGAGTTAATGGCACTGACATTGCCTGATGACAATGAGATTGATCGTATGGGTAAAGCAGATGTTGCTTTAGCGACGATGATTGGACATGGTATTAATGCGTTAATTGAAAAAAATCAAATTAATCGCAACCAAATTAAAGCCATTGGTTCTCATGGACAAACGATTCGTCATCGTCCTGAACAAGGATTTACATTGCAAATTGGTGATCCCAATATTATTACCGAGATAACGAAAATTCCTGTTGTATCTGATTTTAGACGTCGAGACATGGCGGCAGGTGGTCAAGGTGCACCGCTTGTACCAGCGTTTCATCAAGCTATTTTCCAACATCCTTCTATTAATCGTGTGATTTTAAATTTAGGTGGTATTGCAAATGTGAGCATGTTGCCTGCAAATAATCCTGATGATGTATATGGTTTTGATACAGGTCCTGCCAATATTTTAATGGATGCTTGGTGCGAGCGTTATACAGGACATCCGTTTGATGAAAATGGAGATTGGGCAACACATGGTACACCGATTCGTTCATTATTAGACCGTTTATATGCACATGAATTTTTTGCACAAGAGCCTCCTAAAAGTACAGGACGTGAAGACTTTAATATTGATTGGTTAGATGATCAGCTGATTGATTGGCGTAATGATCTTGAATACAACGAGTTAGAAGATACCCCTGAAAATATTCAAGCAACCCTAGCCAAATTAACAGTGCGTGCGATTAAAAAAGCGATTTCTCGTTCAGGCATGGAAAATGGCGAAATTTATGTATGTGGTGGTGGTGCTTACAACTCTCATGTTTTAGAGCAATTACGTTGGCGTTTGCGTAAAAATAACTGGTCAGTACAATCCACAGATGTTTTAAAGTTATCCCCAACTTGGGTAGAAGCGGTCGCATTTGCTTGGCTGGCTATGCGTTTTGTACAACATTTAAGTGGAAATTTACCTGCGGTCACTGGTGCAGATGGATATCGAATTTTAGGTACGATTACTGCTGTTTAAGATTGTAAAAATTATGCAACAATGATGTAGTTTGTTTTTCTTTATGTAAAGAAAATTAAAAATTGCGTCATTTTAATGAGTTTATACCTATACTTATTTTACAAACTAATAAATATAGGAACGTACGATCATGATAAAAATTTTAATCCCTGCAGCTGTTCTTTTAGGTCTTACAGCCTGTACAACGACTACACCAACAATGTGGACACAACAAGGTGTGACGATTGAACAGGGGAATTCAGATTTAGCTGCTTGTAAGTTTGAAGTGGGTAAACAAGAAATTAAAGGTGAACAGGCAAATAAATTGATTGGTCAATGTATGCAGTCTAAGGGCTACCAGCAAAAAACAACACCAGCTCAAGAATAATATAAAAAAGCGACTGTTTATCAGTCGCTTTTTTTGATACTAAATAAAGTTATATCATTTATTAAATCGAAAATGACGAACCACAGCCACATGTAGTCGTTGCATTTGGGTTTTGTACTATAAAACGTGAACCTTCTAAGCCTTCAATATAATCAACAACAGAGCCTACTAAATATTGGTAACTTAAAGAGTCCACTAATGTTTTTACATCGCCATTTTCAAAAACTGCATCATCATCATTTGTGGTTTCGGCAAAATTAAAACCATAAGAGAAACCCGAACAACCGCCACCTGTCACATATACACGTAACATTAACGCTTGGTTGCCTTCACTATCACGTAGTTGACGAACTTTTTTTGCAGCATTATCTGTAATTACGAGTGCCTGAGCAGTCATGGTGGGCTTTCCTCAAATGAATAAATGTCTTGTATAGACCATTAAGAAAATAATTGTAGCATATTTCCAAAATACAGATAATGTTGATTAGATTTTGTGATCTTAATAGGCTATAAATGGAATTAATTGCACCTGATGTTTACCAACCTAGACTCAAATTATTATTTAAAAACTATAAAAAACATATCTTAAACTTACTCCCCTATGCAACGGTAGAACATATTGGCTCTTCTGCTATTTCTAATGCTTATTCTAAAGGTGATTTAGATATTCTAATTTCAGTTTCATCTCAGAATTTTGAAGTGTCTATTGAAAAACTTAAAACACTCAACTTTATAGAACAACAAAATACGTTACGTACTCATCAACTTTATATGTTGGTCTCAGAAAAGAAAAATGAAGATGTTGCATTTCAGGTAGTGACTGATGACTCACCTTATTTATGTTTTTTAACCTTTCGTAATATTTTAAATACACATCAACATTTGGTTAGGGACTACAACCAATTAAAAATTGCATGTATACATTTACCTGAAGATAAGTATAGAGAAATTAAATCACGCTTTATTGAAGATGTTTTACATCAATATGACGTAGATGATTAAACTGCATATTATATTTTTGTTTTCTCATCACTTCATGATTAAAATAACTTCATATTCTTAACGTTATACATACTATGATTCAGCTTGACCAATTTAGCTTACGCCGCGGTGGACGCGTTTTATTTCAAAAAGCTTCAATGCAATTACACCCCGGTTGGAAAATTGGTCTTACTGGCGTCAATGGTGCAGGTAAATCTACCCTATTTGCTGCCTTACTCGGACACATTACCGGCGATGAGGGGCAAATGAGCCGTCCACAAGGTTGGACTGTGGCACATATGGCTCAAGAGATTGAAGCACTCGATTTACCTGCATTAGACTTTGTGTTGTCAGGCGATGAAGAGTATTGGCACATTCAGCAACAACTTGCGAACTCTGAACAGCTATCCAATGACGATATTGCTCACTTACATGGGCGATTTGATGAAATTAATGGCTATACGGCAACAGCAAAAGCCGCACAGTTACTTGCAGGGTTGGGCTTTATGGAGTCACAAATCCGTTTAACTGTTTCTAGTTTTTCGGGGGGGTGGCGTATGCGTCTAAACCTTGCCCGTACCTTAATGAGTCGTTCAGATTTATTGCTTTTAGATGAACCAACCAACCACTTAGATTTAGATGCGATTTTATGGTTAGAAGATTGGTTAAATAACTACGAAGGCACATTGGTTCTAATTTCACATGATCGCGATTTTTTAGATGCCGTAACGGATCATATTCTACATATCGAAAACCAAGAACTGACACTTTACACAGGTAATTACTCTACCTTTGAAACCACACGCAGTGAACGCTTAGCACAACATCAACAAGCTTTTGAAAAACAGCAAGAAACACGCGCACATTTACAAAAATTTATTGACCGTTTTAAAGCTAAAGCAACCAAAGCTCGCCAAGCACAAAGCCGTATCAAACAGCTTGAGCGTATGCAAACATTAGCCCCTGCACATGTAGATACACCATTTACATTTAGTTTCCGTGAACCAACTAAAATGAGTACGCCGTTACTCAGTTTAGAACATGCTACGATTGGCTATACAGGCAAAGAGATTGCATCAGAAATTACCTTACAAATTACCCCAAGCTCTCGTATTGGCTTGTTAGGTATGAATGGTGCAGGTAAATCGACTCTCATTAAGTCACTTGTAGGTGATTTAAAATTAATTAAAGGTAAACGTAAACCATCTGAATTACTCAATATTGGCTATTTTGCACAGCATCAAATGGATGCTTTAGATGGCAATGCAAGCCCAATGCTACAACTTGCACGCTTGGCTGACCCTAAAATTAGCGAAGCTTCATTACGTTCATTTTTGGGGAGTTTTGGTTTTAGTGGCGAACGCATGGATACAGCTTGTGAAAGTTTTTCAGGTGGAGAACGTGCACGCTTAGCCTTGGCATTAATTGTGTGGCAGCGTCCAAACGTCCTCATTTTAGATGAACCAACAAACCATTTAGATTTAGATATGCGTCATGCTTTGACGATGGCACTACAAGATTTTGAGGGTGCTGTGGTATTGGTTTCGCATGAGCGTCAGTTAATTGCAAGTGTATGCGATGAGCTGTTATTGGTACATGCAGGACACTGTACAGACTTTACAGGCGATTTAAATGATTATGCAAAATGGTTAAGAGAAGCTCGCCAACAACAAATGAATGCACAGTCAGCGTTAGAACAACCTAAATCAACAGCAAACAAAGTTGATAAGGAAGCTCAGCGTAAAGAAGCTGCAAAACGCCGTGAGCAAACACGACCTATTCGTAAAAACATTGAAAAAATTGAAAAACAAATTGAAAAAATCCAAACTAAACTTGTAGAAATCGAAACTGCTTTAGGCGATAGCGCACTTTATGAGGCGACTCGTAAAGATGATCTAATGCAATTAATGAATAACCAAACTCAATTCAAGCAGGAACTCGCTGATGCTGAAGAGAAACTGTTAGAGCTGATGATGGAGCTTGAAGAGTTAGAAAGTTCTTTTGAATAACAAACATAAAGGCAGATGATTGTTCATCTGCTTTATTTTTTTCCACATACTGAATTTACAATCACTTCAGCAGGTGACTTTTTAGGTGCTTGATGAAGTTCATTCATCCCGTCACCAAGTTGTATTGGAATAACCTTGTTTGTTTTTTTATCTTGTGCATTAATTGCAACGATGCGAAATACTTTATTGGGCTTACACATAATTTGATAACGTACATAAATCCATTTATCCCGAGTTCCATTCTTTACCCAAAGTAAAACTTTTCCTGTTTCATCAAAATAAGACCCTTCATCTACTGAAATGGTTACTTCTTTATCTTTGTATACCTGAGTCCAAGAAGATGCTGCATAAGCTATACGCAGTCCATAAAACTGAATTACAACAAAACAGAAAAAAGCAAAATATTTCATATAATATTGAGACCAATCAAGTATTTGCTATGTAAAGTACCGTTTAATAACTCGATACGTTATATATATATAAAGTTTGTTTACTCATAAAAGTTGAGCATAATCACAATGGGGGATATACTAAAATATAATATACAGCACTGTGCCAATATATTTTGTATCCATCGCCCTTTTTCGGAAGGTACGTAACTATAAAATCGGATTGTAGCCTCCGTATGGATTTTTTTGAATTTTTTTTAAGTTTTGAACAACATTTACCTCTACTTATCCAAGAATACGGTCTATGGATTTACGGCATTCTATTCCTTATTATTTTTGCCGAAACTGCTTTTATTTTTATGTTTTTTTTACCAGGTGATAGCTTACTACTCACGATTGGTGCGCTGTGTGCAACGACGCCAGAGATGCATGTTGGCTATATGATTTTATTGCTTTTTATTTCTGGCTCATTGGGCTATGTTGTTAATTACTATACAGGTAAACTTCTAGGTGATCGTATTTTAAATATGAACTCTCGTTTAATTAAACGCGATTATCTATTAAAAACACAAGACTATTTTACACAACATGGTGGTAAAACTATTTTACTTGCACGTTTTATTCCTTTTGCACGTTCTTTTGCACCTTTTGCCGCAGGTTCAAGTGAAATGAATTACCTCAGCTTTATGTTTTATAACATTGTGGGTGCATTTATTTGGATTGTACTTTTAGTGGGTATTGGTTACATATGTGGTACAACGGTTCTCTCATTTTTATAAATTATTAGTTTAATCAAAAAACAATTATATAGACTGCTTACGGTCGGTGCTTTAAGTACGTTAGTAAAATAAATTGCTCTTTACTTTTGAAATATTAGCCAAAATAAAATTAATTTTTTATTATTGCTAAAGTCTCAATTTAAAAAGCTTACTTCTTATAAAAAATCGTTATTCGATAAATAAAATGTTAAATTTTTATTATTTGTTTCAGGTAGAAATTTTAAACTGAAAATAATCATATTTTTAGAAAAATAGCGCAAAATATTTGATAGAAATAAAGTGAAAATATACCATATTACTAAGTTGCAAAATCTTACTTATAATCAAATTAACTCAATGAATTTAAAAAAATATTAAAAAAAACACCCCGTAGGGTGCTTTTTTAACTATGCATCAATATCGGCATTGAGTGCATTTTCTTCAATAAAGTTACGACGTGGTTCAACATCATCACCCATCAAACAAGAGAACATGCGGTCGGCTTCAATGGCATCATCAATCGTCACTTGTAGCATGTTACGATTTTCAGGATCCATCGTTGTTTCCCAAAGTTGTTCAGCATTCATCTCACCCAACCCTTTGTAGCGTTGAATCATCATCCCGCGACGTGAGTCTTGTAAAATGTTTTGCCACACTTGATGGAAGTTAGAAACAGGGATAGTACGCTCACCTTTTTGTAAGTAAGCACCTTGCTCTAGTAAGGTAAACCAACTTTTCGCATTTTTAAGTAAACGTGCATATTCAGCAGATGCAAATAAGCTTGTTTCTAATAAATAATGATGCGGCAAATTATGCACAAAAATCGTAATACGTGGTACGTAATGCGTTACCGTTTGACCTTCCGCTATTTCTTTATCAAATTTTTCTAAAGAAATTTCTGGGCGTAAACTTGGTTGTGCTTTGGCTACAATTTGTTGTAACTGCTCTGCCCAATTTTGTACATAAGCCTGATCATGTGTCTGATCAACTTTAAATGGTGCGAGTTCTAATAAAGCATCCAACACACTTGCAGGATAACGCTGTGTTAAACGTGCCAAACTTTTTTGTGCAACTTGGTAATCAGCAATCACGCTTGCTAATGCCTCACCTGAAATTGCAGGAGCATTCGCACTAATATGCAATTCCAAACTATCAATTGCATTAGAGATTAAATAAGTTTCTAAAGCTTCATTATCTTTAATGTACTGCTCTTGCTTACCTTTTTTCAGTTTATACAAAGGTGGCTGTGCAATATAAATATGCCCACGCTCTACCAATTCAGGCATTTGACGGAAGAAGAATGTTAGAAGCAATGTACGAATATGCGAACCATCTACATCCGCATCGGTCATAATAATAATTTTATGATAACGCAATTTATCTGGGTTATATTCTTCACGCCCAATACCGCAACCTAGTGCTGTAATAAGTGTTCCAACTTCTTGACTAGAAATCATCTTGTCAAAACGCGCACGCTCTACATTTAAAATTTTACCTTTAAGTGGCAAAATTGCTTGCATTTTACGATTACGACCTTGCTTGGCACTACCGCCTGCCGAGTCACCCTCGACTAAATACAATTCAGATAAAGATGGATCTTTTTCTTGGCAATCTGCTAGTTTTCCTGGTAAACCTGCAATGTCTAACGCACTTTTACGACGTGTCATTTCACGGGCTTTACGCGCTGCATCACGTGCACGCGCTGCATCTACAATTTTACCTGCAACAGCTTTGGCAGCGGCTGGATTTTCTAGTAAATAAGCAGAAAATTCTTTATTCATTGCCTGCTCTACCGCAGGTTTGACTTCACTTGAAACAAGTTTTTCTTTCGTTTGTGATGAGAACTTTGGATCAGGCACTTTTACAGAAACAATTGCTGTTAAACCTTCACGTGCATCATCACCTGATACATTAATTTTTTCTTTTTTAAGAATATTTTCGCTTTCTAAATAGCTATTTAAACCACGTGTTAATGCTGCACGAAAGCCTGCCAAATGCGTTCCACCATCTTTTTGTGGAATGTTATTGGTAAAACAACGCACATTTTCTTGATAAGCATCATTCCACTGTAAAGCTACTTCAACAGCAATACCGCTATCTGTTTCAGTGGTAAAATGGAAAATATCATTTAAGTGTGTTTTACCTTGGTTAATGTATTTAACAAACTCAGATAAGCCACCTTCATAATCAAAAATATGTTCAACTGTTACGCGTTCATCACGTAAAACAATACGAACACCTGCATTTAAAAATGAAAGTTCACGTAAACGACGTGCCAAAATGTTCACATCAAAAATGGTTTGGCTAAATGTGTCTGCACTTGGCCAAAAACGAACCATCGTACCTGTGGTGTCTGTTTCACCCATGACAGTGAGTGGTTTTTGTGGATCACCATGTTGATATTCTTGTTGGTGAATTTGACCTGCACGATGAATCGTAAGCTCAAGTTTACTTGAAAGTGCATTTACAACAGATACACCAACACCATGTAAACCACCTGATACTTTGTAGCTATTATCGTCAAATTTACCGCCTGCATGCAAAATCGTTAAAATTACTTCAGCAGCAGAAACACCTTCTTCAGGGTGGATATCTGTTGGAATACCACGTCCGTTATCGGACACACTTACAGATTCATCTTCATGAATAGTGACTACAATTTCATCACAATGACCGGCAAGTGCTTCGTCAATGGCATTGTCTACAACCTCAAACACCATATGGTGTAAGCCTGTACCATCGTCTGTATCACCGATATACATACCAGGGCGTTTGCGTACGGCATCTAAACCACGCAATACCTTGATACTAGAGGAATCATAAGCCTTTTCATTGGTTTGTTCTGGTTGAGAAGCAGATTGAGACTCTGAACTCATGGTTTCTCCCTAGTAATAAAAGAGTAGTCACTGCACATGGTTTTTATTCTTCCACAGCCTGAACATGACCACTTGTAACATGAAATAATTTATACGAAATTGTTAGATCTTTAAGATGTTTTTCGACAGCATTGCGATCTAAAGTTGTTAAAAAAACTTGACTGCCAAGTTGGCTTAAACGCTTGATTAAACGGTGTTGAGCAGTTAAATCTAATTCTGCTGTCAAATCATCTAATAATACCACAGTTTCACGATTACTCGCATGTAGCATTGCAATCTGAGACAGCTTTAACGCAATGATGAGTAGCTTTTTTTGTCCTCTTGAGAATACCACATCTGCATCCCCCATCAGGGTCTTTAAACGCAAATCTGCTTTATGTGGACCATACTCGGTATAACGCCGTTGTAGATCTTTTTGATGATGATGATTTAAGTCATTAAGTAACCCATGATCAACATGAAAGCCTGCTTGATACTCTAGATGAACCGTTAAATCGGGAAGTAAAGCTTTAAGCTCTGCTTCGAAAAATGGTTTCCACTGCTCTAAAATGCTCATACGTTGCAAATGTAAAATTTCACCATACTCTGCAAGCAATTTATTCCAAGGTTCTAGCTGTTCTAAGGTGAGCTTTTGTTTAGTTTTTAATAGTGTATTACGTTGTTTCAGTGATCTCGCATAGAGTTGCCATGTATCATAAAATTCAGGTTCCACGTGAAACATCAGCCAATCCAACAATTGACGTCTTGCTTTTGCCCCATGATCAATAATATCGGTACTCAATGGATCAATATGTTGTAAAGGCAGAATTTTAGCCAACTGTCCTTGTGTTGCAACGGTATCACCATTGACTTTTATATATTGCTCACCTGAAGAAAATTTTTGTAAGCCAATTTTATTTTGTGATGCTTGAGCAAAAATGATGGCATCGGTTTGGGTATGTTGCACATAATATTTAGGGATATGCGTTCTAAACGATCGCCCTGTTGCCAACAAATGGATTGCCTCTAAAACAGATGTTTTACCCGAACCATTTTCGCCATAAAAAATATTAAACGGCTGTAAGCTAGGCAATACAACCGTTGTAAGGTTACGTACACGCTCTATATTTAGACGTGTTAAATGCATAATTTAAACACGCATTGGCATAACAACATACGTTTGCTCTGTATGTTGTGGGTCTTGAATTAGAACAGACTGATTTGCCTCAGTCATGGTCATAGCAACATCATTACCATCTAACACATTCATCACTTCTAAAAGATATTGCGCGTTAAATGACATTTCAAGATGGTCATAGTGATATTGTATTGCTAAATCTTCGCTTGCCTCATCTTGTTCAGGATTATTAGCACGTAATTTTAAATTATCGGTTTCAAAATTTAAAAATACACCACGTAGTTTTTCATTACTTAAAATTGCCACACGCTGTAGTGATTGTTTAAATAAATCATGTGACACCATCACATGTTTATCTCCACCACGTGGAATAACACGACGATAGTCAGGGAATTTGCCATCAATAAGTTTGGTTGTAAAACGAATAGTTACGCCACCTTGTTCAGGATCACGGCTTGGTAATTGAATCGTCACATTTAATAATTCACGACCAATCAAAATCGTCAACGGCTCATCTTCAACAGTAAGTAAGCGTTGGAGTTCTCCAACTGCTTTACGCGGTACAATGGCTTGTACTTGGTCTGATGTTGAAACAGTCGACGTTTCGCATAATGCTAAACGGTGACCATCTGTCGTTACTGCTCTTAAAAAATTATTTTCAATTTCAAGCAATGTACCTGTGAGATAAAAACGTACGTCTTGAACAGCCATCGCAAAAGCTGTTTTTTCAAACAAACGTTTTAGTTCACGTTTAGTTACTTGAACCTGTGTACCTTGAGTGGCTTCTGTACTCAATAGCGGATAATCTTCAGCAGGTAATGTACCTAATACAAAACGGCTTTTACCCGATTTCAAAATACAGCGTTGATCTTCTGTAATCTGTAAATCAATGATAGATGTTGCAGGGAGTGACTTACAAATATCCATTAATTTACGTGCAGGTAGTGTGGTTTCCCCCTGCTCTATACATGCGCCCGAAGCAAAAGGCATACTTGCCACAAGTTCTACTTCTAAATCAGAACCTGTAATGGTCAATGCTTGAGCAGATGCCTGTAATTTTACATTTGATAAAATGTTTAAGGTATGACGACGCTCAACCACCCCAACTACCTGAGATAGAATATTTAGCAAGCTTTCTTTTGCGATCTTTAAACGCACAATTCATTCCTCTCGTTGATGAACATTTGCATATTGATACATTATATGATTGAACGCTTTAACTTTGTAACAAGCGCATTAAATTTTTGTAATCTTCGTCAAAAATTGGATCTGTTTTGCATAGACTTTGTACTTTTTCACACGCATGCATCACTGTACTATGATCTCGTCCACCAAATGCTAGACCAATTTCAGGAAAACTATCCCCTGTAAGCTCACGCGCTAATCCCATCGCAAGCTGTCGAGGACGTGCATAAATCCGTGTACGTTTTGGACCTGTGAGCTCTTTTAACGGAATACGGAAATACTCACTTACCACACGCTGAATATTTTCAGTACTGATGGTTCTCGCTCGAATAGCAAGCACATCTTTTAAAGATTCACGGACTGTATCTAGATCAATCTCACATCCTTTAAAACGTGAAATTGCCACAACTTTGTTTAAAGCACCTTCAAGTTCTCGCACATTTGCAACCACTTGTTGGGCGATAAAAAGAGCACAATTACGCGGTAAATCTACACCCGTATTCTCTGCTTTTTTCAACAAAATTTCGATACGTGTTTCAATATCAGGAGGCTCGACACCTACTGATAATCCCCATGAAAAGCGTGAAACTAAACGTGGGTCGAGTTCAGTTAATTCTTTAGGATAGCGATCTGAGGTCAAAATAATTTGTTTAGATTCATCAAGTAAAGCATTGAATGTATAGAAAAATTCTACTAAACTCGCTTCCTTACCTGCCAATAGATGAATATCATCTACAAGGAGTAAATCTAAAGAACGGCAGTTCTTTTTAAACTCTTCTACTTTACCTTTTTGAAGCGAAGCTACAAAATCTTGTACAAAGCTTTCTGCTGTCATGTACATCACACGCGCATTTGGTTTTGCTTGTAATAATGCGTTACCCACTGCCTGCATAAGATGCGTCTTACCTAAGCCAGTAGGACCATATAAGAACAATGGATTGTGCTGTGAAGCCCCGAGTTGCGTCAGAACTTTACGGCAGGTTTCTGCTGCCATTTGGTTAGAACGGCCCTCTACAAAAAGTGAAAATGTAAATAAAGAATTGAGTTGACGCTTTTTTATTAATTTTGCTTGGTGTGTGCTGTTTTCACTCTCTGTTACTTTTTTTGCACTGCGTGTAGGTTTTACAGTCGTATTTTGTTGTAATGCCGAGGTACTTGTCGCAGGTTTTTCATTTGGTTTTAAAATCGCACCTGGTCGAGAATCAACCGTAATTTCAACTTTGGTTACTCTTCCCTCAGATAATTGTTCTGCCAAAATATTAATCAGTTCTAAATGATGTTCTTGTATATACCTGGTCCAATAAGGATTAGGTGCATATAAATACAACACGCCGTCTTTTTCTTCAGAAACTAAGGGACGAATCCACATTGCAAAGACATTATCTGATAACTCCTGTCGTAAACGAGTCAAACACTCTGTCCAAAGCATGTAGAACCTCTAACTGATATTTGAAAAGAAATCCCATATTTTTAAATGGGGGAAATCATTCTACCTAAGTTATCCACACCTGTCATAAAAAATTGTGTATAAGTTCATAATTTTCACAGTATTTAAACCTCTCAACCAACTTGTGGATAACTCTATGCATAACTTGTGGACATAATTTTTTGAAAAGTTACCCCCATTTTATCCATAAATTAACAACATATTTATCCACATCCTAAGTATATGTTTTATATTATAAATAATGAGTTTTACACAGAAAAAAGGTGCCCTAATAATAATAAATTTAAATTTATAAATTTGAATTTATTTATAAGCACTACATATTTTGTGGATAAGTTTTTAAATTCAAATTAAATATGAAATTAAATCAAACTATCTTTTAGCTTTTTAAGCTAAGTAAAAATTAAATAAAATGTAAAATTTGGCTTAAAAATAAGCTTTTTTATTGACACTTTGCACAATGCACCATAAAATCGCGAACCTTTATAGATAGATCAAAATTTAGGAATTTCGATATGAAACGTACATTCCAACCATCTGAACTAAAACGTAAACGTAGTCATGGTTTTCGCGCACGTATGGCAACTAAAGCTGGTCGCCAAGTATTAGCTCGTCGTCGTGCTAAAGGTCGTCATAGCTTAACTGTTTAATTTTTATTAAACGTTAACGCTTCATCGATTTGGGTATATGACATTTTATAATTTCAGCACAGACATTCGATTACGCTGTGCTGCAGATTACAAGTGTGTATTCGATGGTGCGCTTTTTAAAGTGCATCAGCCCCATTTTTTGCTTTTAGCAACAGTAACTAAACAGCCTGCTAGTCGTTTAGGTATTATTGTTGCAAAAAAGAAAGTGCGTCGTGCACATGAAAGAAATCGAATAAAACGTATTGCTCGTGAGAGTTTTCGTTTAAATCAGCATGAGATTGATTTACTCGATATTGTTGTTATGCCAAAAGTTGGAATTGAAGTTGTATCTAATGAACAACTGCATGAACAATTGAGGTTTGCTTGGAAAAAGCTACAACGCTTGGCAAAAAAACATCAAAATAACGCGACTACC
Organism: Acinetobacter sp. HY1485; assembly: GCF_027568475.1. Lineage (GTDB taxonomy): Bacteria > Pseudomonadota > Gammaproteobacteria > Pseudomonadales > Moraxellaceae > Acinetobacter. The sequence goes on from NZ_JANKZG010000014.1 coordinate 15,932, forward strand.
CTCCCCTCAAAGTAGAGATGACCATTGGCTCAAGTACTGCATTGGTTCGTACGTCTTTACCAAATAGTGATTAGTCCACTCATTGGACCACGATGTCGTTATATTCCAACTTGTTCCCAATATGCAATTGAAGCATTGCATATGCATGGTGCTTTACACGGTTCTTATTTGTCTATTAAACGTATTTGCCGTTGTCACCCTTGGGGAAGTTGTGGTTATGACCCTGTTCCTAAAAAAGCAATTCGTTTTATTTCATTTCAGCAAATCAATTCTCAAACGCTTCACGTTGTTGTACCCTTTCGTGAACGTTTTATGAACTAAACAATATAACCACTTGGGGTCATAGCTATGCAACAATGGGCCAGGTTTGCGATTATCGGTGCAATGTTAGTCACCGCGTATTTGCTTATTTTGGCTTGGCAAAAAGATTACGGACAGACAAATACCAATGTACAACAACCAGCAAATGCTGTTGTTGCGCGTGATATTTCTGCCGATTTGCCAACCAGTCAAAATACTGCTGCAACAGATGTTCCTCAGTCTGCAACATCTCAAACACCACAGACAACGACATCTGTAAGTCAAAAACTAGTGACTGTACAAACAGATCTTTACCGTTTATGGATTAATCCAAAAGGTGGAGATATCGTACGTCTTGAATTACTTGGGCATGATGAATCAAAGGGAAGTGATAAGCCTTTTGTAATGCTTGAAAATGATAAAGATCGTACATATGTTGCACAATCTGGTTTAATAGGAACTGATGGACCAGATAGTAGTGCAAATGGTCGTCCTTCATTTGAGATTGAAAAAGACACTTATTCACTTTCAGATGCTAAAACTGATGTTTTAACTGTACCAATGGTATATAAAACTGCCAATGGTGTTGAAATTGTTAAAACGTTCACGTTCAAAAAAGGTGCTTATCCAATTGTTGTAGACTATAAGGTCAATAACCGTAGTCATCAAAATTGGCAAGGACAACTTTTTGGTCAAATCAAACGTGATGATTCTGTCGATCCTGGTAAGTCTAGCCAAGGTATTTTCCAACTTGGAACGTATTTAGGTGGCGCATGGGGTACACCTGATGAACATTATAATAAATTGAAGTTTGGTAACTTCAATGATGAAAAGTTAAATGTTCAGGCGAAAGGTGGCTGGATTGCAGTTGTACAACACTATTTTGTCAGTGCTTGGATTCCAGGTGAGTTGAAATTAACGCAAGCAGATGGTCAGCCTTATACTGCTAGCTTACAGTCTCGTAAGACAGCCGATAATCTAAATATTATTGGATTTACATCGCCTGCCATTAATGTTCCTGCAGGAACAACGATGGAAGTAAATGCAACTTTCTATTCAGGGCCAAAAGTACAGTCTGAACTCAAAGGTTTGGCAGAAGGGCTGAATCAGACAGTTGATTATGGTTGGTTATGGCCAATTGCTAAACTATTATTTTTAGGTCTTGAAACATTCCATAAGTTTGTGGGTAACTGGGGTTGGTCAATTATTTTACTGACTATTGTGGTTAAAATGATTTTATGGCCACTATCTGCAAAAAGTTATCGCTCTATGGCAAAAATGCGTGTTATTGCACCCGAAATGCAACGCATGAAAGAAGAGTTTGGTGAAGATCGTATGCGTTTTTCGCAAGAAATGATGGCACTATACAAAAAAGAAGGGGTTAACCCACTTTCTGGTTGTTTGCCAATGTTTCTTCAGATGCCTATCTTTTTAGCACTGTATTGGGTACTGATGGAAAGCGTAGAGCTCCGTCATGCACCATGGTTAGCTTGGATTCAAGATTTATCTGCAATGGATCCATGGTTCATTTTACCGCTTATTATGGGTGGTACGATGTTTGCTCAGCAAATGCTTAACCCGCAACCTGCTGATCCAATGCAAGCTAAAGTGTTCCGTTTAATGCCAATTATCTTTACGGTATTTATGCTGTTCTTCCCAGCGGGTCTTGTACTTTACTGGATTGTAAACAACAGTATTACAATTTTACAGCAATGGTTTATCAGCCAAAGCGTAAAAAAAGAACGTGAGAAAAAAGCAACGAGCTAACACAAGTTAGACAGCTGATAAAATCCGCTTAAGATGATACTCTTAGGCGGATTTTTTTATGCAGGTTAAGCCAATGCAGAACCAAACCACCATTGCTGCTATTGCGACACCGCCAGGACGTGGTGGTGTCGGCGTGATTCGTCTTTCAGGTTCAAAGGCATATCAGATTGCACAAGCCTTATCGGGGCATGATTTACCTCAAGCACGTATGGCAGGCTTTAGAAAATTTTATGATGAGCAAGGACAAATTTTAGATGAAGGTTTGCTGATTTGTTTTCCTAATCCTCACTCTTTTACAGGTGAAGACGTTGTAGAAATACAAGGACATGGCGGCCCTGTTATCCAAAATACACTCCTTACAAGATTGCTTGCTTTAGGTGCAACTGCGGCGCAAGCAGGTGAGTTTTCGATGCGTGCATTTGAAAATGGTAAGATGGATTTAGTTCAAGCCGAAGCAATTGCAGATTTAATTGATGCAACATCACAAGCTGCAGCGCGTTCTGCTGTCCGCTCTTTGCAAGGTACATTTTCTAAAAAAGTGAATATTGTCTTAGAAAAGCTGATTCATTTACGTTTGCATGTCGAAGCTGCGATTGACTTTCCAGAAGAAGAAATTGATTTTTTAGCAGATGGTAAAATTTTAACTTTGTTAGATGATGTTAAATCTTCTGTAAGTCTTGTGCAAAAATCTGCTCGTCAGGGACAGCTTTTGCGTGAAGGACTACAGGTCGTAATTGCAGGTAAGCCTAATGCAGGTAAATCAAGTTTGTTAAATGCATTAGCAGGCAATGAGCGTGCAATTGTCACTGATATAGCAGGAACGACACGTGATGTTCTGCATGAAAAAATTACACTAGATGGTTTACCGATTACCCTAACAGATACAGCAGGTTTAAGAGAAACAGGGGATATTGTAGAAAAAGAGGGTATCCGCCGTGCAATTAAAGAAATTGAACAAGCCGACTTGTTACTACTTGTTTATGACTTAACGCAAAGCGATGATCCGCTATCTCTTGCTCAAGAATATTTTGCTAATTATTTAGATACACGCCGTTTAATTTTGATTGGAAACAAATGTGACAAAACGGAAGATTTAGCTAAATTAAGTGATTATAACGGGTTTAGACATGTTACAGTTTCAGCAAAGCAAGAAGATGGTGTTCAAACGCTCATAGAGGCGATTACAGCGCATGCAGGCTTTCAACCTGAAGAAGATACCTTTATCGCAAGAACACGCCATTTAGACGCAATGAAGCGTACTCAGCAACATTTAGCAGATGCACGTGAGCAGTTAGTTGATTTTAACGCGGGTGAACTTGTGGCAGAGTCTTTAAGGCTAGCACAAAATGCATTAAGCGAAATTACGGGCGATTTTAGTGCGGATGATTTACTAGGTGAAATTTTTGGTTCTTTTTGTATTGGAAAGTAACGTCAGCTATTAATAAATAAAAAAGCGAGAATTAATCTCGCTTTTTTGAGTTTTAGACTTAAGAAAAATCTAATTCATTTTCAAATTTTTTCAGTAAATGACGTGCCATAGCAAGGTTTGAACGGCTACGATCTAATGCTAGATAAAGAAAAAGATTTTCATTTTTTGCTAGTGGGCGAATGAGATGGTATTGCTTACCAAGTGTAATCAAAATATCTTCAATTTCATCATTTAGATCTAACGATTTTGCCACACGACGTTTAGCACGAATTACTTCAGTGTTACCTGCTGATGCTAATGTCAAATCCATTGCACCATCACCTTCAGTTGCTAATGGCAAACCACTTTCTACATCTACTAAAGATGCTGCAATAAAACCATCTAAATCTTGTAGTAAAGAAAGTTGAATTTTTGACATTGTTGTTGCTCCTATGATTATTGTTGAGGTTATATTTTTCGTGGTGAAAGATAATTAATATAATTAATTATAAAATTAGCAAACTATCAAAATTTAATCGTCTATTTTTTGTAATTTTCTTATAAAGGGGAGTAATACATTAGTAGTACTCCCTAAAAAATTAATTAAGAAAAATCTAAATCACTTTCAAATTTTTTCAATAAATGACGTGCCATCGCAAGATTTGAACGGCTACGATCTAAAGCTAAGTAGAGGAATAAATTTTCATTACCATGTAATGGACGAATTAAATGATACTGATTACCTAATGTAATGAGGACATCTTCGATTTTATCGTTTAAATCTAATGTATGTGCTACACGACGTTTAGCACGAATTACTTCGGTGTTACCTGCAGAGGCAAGATCTAAATTTAGCCCCGTACCTTCAGTTGCTAATGGCAAACCACTTTCACTATCAACTAAAGAAGCAGCAATAAAACCATCAAGTTCGTTAAGTAAAGAGAGTTGAATTTTTGACATAAAATGCCACCCCTAGAAAATAAAAAAAAGATATAATGTTTATATAAAGGACATTAAATAAACATTTTCGGTAAATTATCAAATTATCGTAAAACAGTCATCAATTTTTTTGATATTTCTTAATTTTCAAATACTTAATTAAATATAATTAACTAATAGATAGTTATTTTTTAGATTTTTTAAAGAAAAGATAGTGATATTTCGCTAGCTTTTGACTTTTCAAGCGTAAGAAAATTTTAATCCTTCTTTGTAACTTTTAAGCGAATAATGTGACATTACAAGATTTTCTAGGTTACGATATATATAAACATATATAATAAAAGAGTATGTCGATACAATAGGTAAATAATATGATATTTTGCCCTAAAATAATTAAAATTATATTATTTTTTTAAATATGCAAAAAGGCTTGCACTATCTGCCTTTACAGCATTGAGGTTAATATCTGGCTCTTTTTTATCAAGTCTCATTCACTTAGCTAATTTACAAGAGAAGGGGTAACAAAACCATCAAACTTATTAAGACGGATGGTTCTGATCATTACTTTTAATTAAAGGTTTAAAGATAAAAATATCTATTCAATTCGCATTTAAATTAAGAGAGAAAAATATGGATATTAGACTCCAAGTTTTTTACGAAGTTTGCTAAGAAACCCTCGAAAAACACCAGAGTTTTGTGATTCTGCTGAATTCTGTTTGATAGAAAATTTTGCCTGATCTGCATCTATACGCTCAATCATATTAAGTAACTGTGCGGTATATAAAAAATGCGCTAAATGATTCTTATTAATTTCGATATGCTGTAAAACATGTTGAACTTTTGCACCACGTGCAAAGCATGCAGATACTTTTAAAATTTCTTTACGCTCTACACGTTTTTTAAGTTGCGGCCAAGTTATCAATTTATAGTAATCATTTTCTTTTAAATCATCTACTTGATAAGCATTTGAATTGAAAATAATCTGCCATAACCAAACTCTTAAATCTTTAACATTCTCTTGTTGAATTTGTGTTGCAACAGAGTTTTTTGCATAACTTTGACTAAAAGTCGGTGTGACAGCTTTGTAATCGCGTTCAGGATTAAGCCATAAACGTTCTGTACGTGTATCAACAATACCGATCTCGCCAGCTTGATCATAAACTCTAACAAAGCCATTACGTGGATTAAGTAATTCTACGACTGTAGAGCTAAAATTTTGACTCAATTGTCCAGTGGGTGTTTGCCCAAACATAGGACTAGATGTTGTATTATTTTGAGAAATTTGTACTTCAATTTGCCCAATATTGAACTCTTGTTGAATCCATTTAGAAAAATCATGAGAATTGGTAAATGGATAATGCAATGTATCTGCCACAATTTTACCGCCTTGCTTTGGATCTTTAACAAGGCGTAGAAATTTACACGATTTATTTTTAATAATACTTTGTATCGTATTTGCACTAAAGAAACTATCACTTACCAATAGTAATTCTAATTCTTTAGATGCAATATTGACCCATTGTACAGTTTGAGTGGGTGGAATAAGCTTTTCTATGCGTGATTTTAATTCGTTTGCTATATCTAAGCTTAAACCAAACATAGCAATGTTTATGACTTCTTTCATAAGTGCTACTCAAATTCCAACAGTCTTTAATTTTTTATCATGAGTTAAATCGGCTAATTTCTTCTGAGGTTGCTTTTAATTCGTAAAGAATCTGCCCTAAAAGTACCTCGCGATCTGTGAGTGCAACAAGCACTGCAGGATATTTGGGATGAGGAATAGAGGTTAGTAAAGCTTTACCATTTTTAGCATCCAAGGTAATGGTTTGGCAGTCTTCTAAATTAATTTCGGAGATAAAAGCAGAGACCATGGCAATAATAGAGCTACTTACGGCAGCAACTTTACTCACATTATTCATTTGGCGTTTGGTTGCAACAGCAATTTCAAAACCATCTGCTGTACATAGCATACAAAAATTGACGTGTTTTACGTTGCGTAAAAGTTCATGTACTTTTTTTTCGCCTAGTTCAATTAAGCCTTTTGGGAGGTTTTGTGGTGTTGTCATACTTGTCATAAGAAACCTAAAATTATTGAGATAAAAGTTCGACCTCTACGTTTGCAATAAGTGTTTCCACCATGAGCAAAACATCATCCTTTTGTCGTGCATCCACAGAAAAAAGTGGGTAATTATGTTTATTAATATTTAACCAATCGCGATAAATTTTGAGTTGCTGTTCTTTTTCTTCATCTAAATGTGTGATGCCAATAACAATATTTTCACCATATTCTTTAAATGAATTTAAGTAAAACTCTAAATCCTTCAAGCGATTTGGCCCTGAATGATCAATCAGTACAACAGTACCAATAGCACCTTTACATACAATTGACCACATAAAATTAAAACGTTCTTGTCCTGGTGTACCATATAAACCAATGGTTGCACCATCATCAAGTACAATTTCGCCGTAATCAATTCCTACAGTGGTTAAAGCTTTTGTATGCGCTGCAATATCAGTATTAACGGCTTCTGTGGATACAACAGGGATATCGGAAAGGATTTGAATGGCAGATGACTTTCCTGCACCCATTGTTCCGCCAAAAACGATTTTATATTTTTGCAAAAGCATAGATAGTGGCTCTAAATCTGAGTGAAAAGGTAGGTAAACTTAAAATTTTCAAAACATTATAATCAAATAGAATTTACTTGTATATCTTTTGCTTACTATTACAGCAAATTTGGTGATTTTTGGTCTATTAATTTTTATAAAATTATGTTAATTAATTGAATTTAAATGATAAAAATTGTGATAACTGTATCACACTTTTTCATGTTCCACGTGGAACTTTTACAACAATTTAATACGGTGTAATCTTATTTTTTACTTCACAATAGACTGTAATTATTCTTATCATTTTTGAAATATGCGTAAATTATTACTTTCTTTATTATTAACAGGATGTGTAGTCAATGCACATGCAGATATTAAACAACTTGCAATCAAGTATCCTAAATTAAAATTTGAAGATATTCAGGCAACGGAATTAAAAGGTATTTATAGTGCCACCATGGATGGTCAAGTAGTATATCTAGATGAAGCAGGCGAGCATGTGATGTTGGGGTCAATGATTCGCTTAAAAGATCAGAAAAATTTAACCAAAGATTTAGTCGTAAATGCCAATCGAATAAGTTGGAAAGATTTACCTTTAAATCAAGCCATTAAAACAGTTAAAGGTAATGGTCAACATCAGATTGCCATTTTTTCAGACCCGAATTGTCCGTACTGTCAAAAATTAGAAAAAGAACTTGATCAATTGAATAATGTGACCGTTTATACGTTCTTGTACCCAATTCAAACAGTATCTATTTTACCAAGTAAACAAGTATGGTGTAGTTCAAGTCCAAGCTATACATGGCAAAATTTAATTCGTCGCCATATCCAACCACCACAAAACTCAAGTTGTGAAAACCCCATCCAACAAAACCTAAATTTAGGTAAAAAGTTAGGTATAGATGGTACGCCGGGTATTATTTTTTCTAATGGTTTTAAATCAACTGGATTTATTTCTAAAACTGATATCGAAGCAGTATGGAAGGAGTATGGTATTTAAATTAAGTATGATGCTATTTTTTTAAATGCCTAAGAATAAATTACTATATTGATAAATTCTTATTAGAATCTGTTTTTAGAGTAGTTAAGCCTATGTAGTTTTGATGAAACAGATTTAATTTTTTATTATATGTTAAATGATAGGTCTGCTAAACGATGGTGCAAGGTGTGCATGATATTATAGAGAAAGCTATTTTTTTTATCATCTTATAAATCAAAACACATCAAGGAAGCCGGCATTTGCTGGCTTCCTTCTTGGCATTAGTTTTCTTTAACAATGAAGTTATACACGGCAAGTACCACAATCGCACCAATCACAGAGGCAATAAAGCCCGCTGATGAGTTTTGATCATAAAAGTGGAGCATACGACCACCGTATGTTGCAACAAGCGAACCTGCAATCCCTAAAAGCGCGGTTACAATAAAGCCTGCTTTATCTTCACCAGGATGTAAGGCACGTGCTATGAGTCCTGCAAAGAAACCAATAATGATTGCACCAATTAAACTAAACATACTGACCTCCAAATATTTTTTTTATCACATAAATTTTGACGGACTTAAAAAAAATTAAAAGTAGCGATATGTAGCTTTTTTGTGGTTAAAAAAAAGCGGCAAAAGCCACTTTTTTAAAGACCAATCTCTGCAATATAAGGCAGGTGTCGATATTTTTGATCGTAATCCAAACCATAACCTACAATAAAACGATCTTCTACTTCAAAACCTAAAAATTCAACATCAAGGTCAACTTCACGGCGTGAAGGTTTACTGATTAATGTACAAAGCTTAATCGAATTTGGTTCGCGTGTTTCAAGGATTTTAACCACTTTACTGAGTGTATTACCTGAGTCAATAATATCCTCAACCACTAAAACGTCTTTGCCTTTAATATGGCTATCAAGGTCTTTTAAAATTTTTACGTCGCGTGTTGAAACTGTACCACTGCCGTAACTCGATACCGTCATAAAGTCGAGTTCGTGTTCTTTTTCAATTGCTCGGCATAAGTCTGCCATGAAAATTACGGAGCCACGAAGTAAACCAATTAAAACGAGTTCTTTATCACTTTGACAATAGAATTGGTTAATTTGTTCACCGAGCTGTTTAACTTTGGCTTGAATCTCATCGGCGGGAATCATCACGCGCATTGGAACAGTCATGGGAAAATCCTACATGTACGAATAAAAAAGGCGTTGACTTGCAACACCTAAAAAACTGACGCATAGTTTAAAACAAAATCAATGTTTATGCATCTTTTGAATCTTTTTTGAGAATGAAGGCACACAGACAGCCTAAAGCAATCCATTTTAAAGTACGGTTATGCTTCTTTTTCATAAACCTTTTCTCCATAAATATAGGTGGCTTGTACGTTACGGTCATCGCCCATTGTAAATAAGGCAAACAACGCATCTTCTATGGATTGTGTACGGCTTTGGCGTAGTTGTTGTAAAGCAGTGGGTTGTAAGTCTAACACCACAAAGTCGGCTTCTTTACCAATGTTAAAGTTCCCCAATTTATCGTCTAAATCTAATGCTTTTGCGCCACCGAGTGTGGCATGGTAGAGCGACTCAAAGGCAGAAAGTTTATTGCCTTGTAATTGCTGAACTTTATAAGCCTCATTAAGCGTTTGTAGTTGGCTAAATGAAGTCCCTGCGCCAATGTCTGTGCCTAAGCCAACTTTAACTTGTTTTTGCCATGCTTTATTGAGAGGAAATAAACCACTTCCTAAAAATAAGTTAGAGGTTGGACAAAACGCAATTGCCGAATTGGTTTGATGCATACAGTCCCATTCATGGTCTTCTAAATGCACACAATGCGCAAATACGGCACGCTGTCCTGTAAGCTGATAATGATGGTAGACATCTAAATAGCTATTATGTTCTGGGAATAACGACTTAACCCACGCAATTTCATCTTTGTTCTCACTTAGATGAGTGTGTAAGTAAACGCTTGGGTATTCTTGTTTGAGCTGTTGTGCTTTTTGTAGTTGTTCAGGTGTCGAGGTAGGCGCAAAGCGTGGTGTAATGGCATAAAGCGCACGTCCTTTATTGTGCCATTTTTCAATTAAATTTTTAGATTGCTGATAGCTCGTTTCAGGCGTATCGCATAGGTCCTCAGGTGCATGACGATCCATCATCACTTTACCTGCAATAAGACGCATTTGCTTTTGTTCTGCGTTTTCAAATAAAGCATCTACCGACTCAGGATGTACGGTACAAAAAACCAATGCAGTGGTTGTTCCATTTTTTAAGAGTTCTTGGATAAAGAATTGAGCAATTTTGTCTGCATAGTGTTTATCTTTAAACTGCATTTCTGTGGGGAACGTATAGGTCTCTAACCAACTTAACAATTGCTCGCCGTATGCACCCACCATCTCGGTTTGTGGGAAGTGAATATGGGTATCAATAAAGCCTGATACAATCAGTTGATCTGGATAGTGATCAATTTTTGCATCTGTAGGGAGATGTGCTTGCGCATCTTGCCATGTGCCAAACCAAGAAATTTTACCTTGCTCAGTGATGAGTACACCATCTTCGATATAACGAACATGTTGCGCAATGTCTTGAGGTGAAGTAACAGGTTGTTGAATATCTAAAAAACGACCGCGGACGATTGTAGTCATAAGGCAAAACCATTTTATTTTTCGCTAAATTGTAGCGTAGTTTTAGTGTGAGTTATCCACCTTTTATGAAAAACTGTGGATAACTCATTTTAAAAAGCGGATAACTTAACGGCACTTTTTAAGTGATAAATATGCTGTGATGATGAGGACAGTAAAGATAAAACCGAGTGACCAACTAATAGGAACATGGAACACATCAAGTAAAAGCATTTTTACACCAATAAACAGTAAGATAACGCCTAAACCGTACGGTAAATATTTTAATTTTTGAGCTGCACCTGCCAATAAAAAGAACATTGCGCGTAAACCTAAAATTGCCATTAAGTTTGCGCTGAGCACAATAAAGGGGTCTTGCGTAACAGAGAAAATAGCAGGAATGGAGTCTACAGCAAAAATAACATCTGAAAACTCAACCAATAACAGGACAATAAATAACGGCGTTACCCAGCGTTTACCTTGTTCAACCACAAAAAACCGCTCACCTTTTAATGTAGGTGTGACAGAAAAATGACGTTGTAGAAATTTAAGTAACGGCATGTCTTCAACTTTGCTGTCTTCGTCTTGTCCTGTTAAAAATTTAAAGCCTGTATAAATTAAGAATGCCCCGAAGATGTATAAAATCCATGAGAACTCTTGTACAAGCCATGCTCCCATAAAAATAAACACGCTACGTAATACAATAGCACCGAGTACGCCATACAGTAATACACGGCGTTGTAGTTGGGGCGGAATTGCAAATGCCGAGAAAATCATCAGCCATACAAACACGTTATCAATTGCAAGTGATTTTTCGAGTAAATAGCCTGTGAGGTATTCAAGCGTTTTTTGGTTTGCAATTTCGATACTAAATTGCTGTTTGAGATAAAGCCAAAGTCCGCCTGCAAACAAAAGTGCAATGCTGACCCATGCCATGCTCCATAGTCCTGCTTCTTTTAACGAAACCTGAGCATCCGACGCCGTTTTTTTATTTTTAAAGCCTACAAAGTCAATGATGAGCATCACTGCGACTAAGCCAAAAAAAACAAGATATAGCCAGATATTACCAATAGAGTCCATTTTGTCTCTCCTGTGTCGTTCTGGCACTTGATAGGTATAAAAAAACCTTGATCAAGTTGCCAGAAAATTCTGTAACAACGTGATCAAGGTCTTGCCTACATTACCAGGGTAATGCTCAGCTACCGACTTTTTGCAAAGTGTAATGACGATAGCTGACACGTAATTTCTTACGTTTGGAGGAGGCTACTCCCCTTGTCAAATTTTGTGAGATGAAAATCATCTATCAAATGATCATGACAGATAATTAAATACCTGTAAATCTCTTTTTTAATGCTGCAATGAGTTTTTGATGTAAGCCACCAAAACCACCGTTAGACATAATGACAACAGCATCACCTGCTTTCGCCTGTGTGGTAATGGTTGTAATAACATCTTCTAAAGTACGCTGAATTAAAGCGTGATTGGTTGCAGTATCCACAACAGGTTGCAAATCCCAGTCTAATCCTTCAGGTTGGTACCAAATAACATCGTCTGCTAAGCGTGCAGCATGCGCAAGCTCCGCTTTATAGCTTCCCATACGCATGGTATTAGAACGTGGTTCAATGACTGCCCATAAACGGCGTTCTCCTAAGCGTTTGCGTGCGCCGTCCAATGTGGTTTCAATGGCAGTAGGGTGGTGTGCAAAATCGTCATACACTTCAATGCCATTGACTGTATCAAGAAGCTCCATACGGCGTTTAACACCACCAAAGCAGGATAACGCATCACAAGCTGTTTGGATAGAAACACCTACGTGCTCAGCAGCGGCAATGGTCGCAAGTGCGTTGGCAACACTATGTTGCCCTGTCATATTCCATTTTACTTCGGCAATCGTTTGACCATTTTGCTCTACACTAAAATGACTGCCATCTGCTTGGATAAGGCTTGCTGATAAGTGAGCTTGTGCATCAGGTGTTAAGCTTGTGCGAACCACAGGCGTCCAACATCCTTGCTCAAGAACGGTATCAATGTTGGTTTCTGTGATTGGGGCAATAATTCTTCCCTGACTTGGAATAGTGCGCACAAGATGATGAAACTGTTTTTGAATTGCAGCTAAATCATCAAAAATATCAGCATGGTCAAATTCTAGGTTATTTAAAATTGCTGTTTTAGGGTGGTAATGCACAAACTTAGAACGCTTATCAAAAAAAGCAGAATCATATTCATCGGCTTCTACAACAAAGTACTGCCCACCGCCTAAACGTGCACTTTCTTTAAAGCCAAGAGGAACACCACCAATTAAAAAACCAGGGTTTAAGCCTGCTTGCTCTAAAACCCAAGCCAACATAGTGGTAGTGGTGGTTTTTCCGTGTGTACCTGCAACACCTAAAACATGCTTACCTTGTAATACATGATCAGCTAAAAATTGTGGACCCGATACATAAGCTAAACCTTCATCAAGCATATATTCAATGGCATCAATCCCACGTTTCATGGCATTACCCACAATCACAAGGTCGGGATGGGGCTGTAGATGGGTACGGTCAAAGCCCTGCATTAAGGTAATGCCTGCTTGTTCAAGTTGAGTAGACATGGGCGGATAAACATTTAAATCCGACCCTGTCACTTTGTGTCCTAAATCGCGGGCTAAAAGAGCCAAAGACCCCATAAACGTGCCACAGATACCTAAAATATGCAGATGCATGATGTGCCGACTCCAACGTTTTAACGCAATACATTTATTAAAATTTACGACACCTTAACAAGGCTATTTTTGAAAAGATAGTAAAAAATAGTGACCAAATGCATGTACTTAATTTTGTTTAATCTGACTCATGCTATATTTATTTTAATTACAAAATAAATTTAACCTCATTCGGTTTAAGGCGTGCTATGTCTGCAAATTATCTTCCTTTTGTATTGCTCATCATTTCAAATTGTTTTATGACATTGGCATGGTACGGGCATTTAAAATTTTTACATAATGCGCCGTTATGGCAAGCCATTTTAATTGGTTGGCTGATTGCCTTGTTAGAATATGCCTTTATGATTCCTGCAACACGTATGTTGTCACAACATGGTTGGTCGCTTGGACAAATGAAAATTACGCAAGAAGTCATGACCTTGATTGTGTTTGTGCCATTTATGGTGTTTTTATTTAAACAGCCTTTTAAACTTGATTATTTATGGGCAATTTTTTGCTTAATGGGCTGTGTTTATTTTGTATTTAGAAGCCAATGACACCACCTGTCCCAGCACTTAAGTAAACTCATTTTTTACTCAAAGATGTGTAATGAAATGAAGCAAAGTATTGGATTTTTATTGGGTGGACTACTATCTATGTCAGCCTTGGCAAACTGTCCACCCCAAACAAAAACTATTTTTAAATGTACCACCACCAATCATAAAATATTACAGGTGTGTGATGTAGGAAAAACTATTCAATATTCATTGGCTAAAATAGGACAACCTGCCGAAATCAACTTAAATGTTGATCGCCATAAAGCGAAAAAATTTTAGTAGTAGGGCAATAGTGGCTCTAACTATATCATTATTATTCCAAATAAAAATCATACGGTGTTTAGCGGTATTGATCGTGTGAATCAACAAGCACAATCGGGTGTGAGTGTCGAAATTAATCAACGTCTTGTTGCACAAGTGATGTGTTTAAACACCAGTGATAGAATTGACCGTATTGAGGGTGTTCGCTTAGCTTCGGTAGATAAAAACTAAACAAGAAACAGCAATATACAATCCAAAGCCAAAAGCTAAATGTGCAATCAAGCTGTTCAAAATACTGTTTAAAGGTTTTGGGGTCTTACATGCAAAAAAACCAAAACCTAAGGCAGGTTGCATCATTAAAAAAGGAATAAGTGTAGTTAAGCTTGCAAACCCTAAAATATTTAAAATAGTGTACTGAAAAGCAAAATACAGGTTAAGTTGTAAATAGACATAGCTAAAAAGAATACCAATCAAATAATGTACGGCCCATCCAAACCAAGTTTCACCATATTTAGGTGAAGTTGTCAAAATGGTGTTGTGTACCCAACGTCCATCTTTAAAAGATAAAATCCAACGTCCTATAAGTGCATAATTTAAAGATTTAGTATTAAAAAAAGTTGCTCGTAACCAAGCAATGAAATCCATGACAGCTGTTGCCAATATTCCAATCCAAATACTATATAAAAATAAGTGCATATCATTGCCATCTTAAAGAATCTGTTAGATGATATTTTTCAACTTCAAGTTAACTTTAAGTCAAGGTGTTATATGCAAGAAATTGATATTGGTGATTTGGCAGATAGAGTGCAATGCTCAACGGCTACACTTCGTTTTTATGAGGAAAAAGGTTTAATTAAATCTATAGGGCGTAAAGGATTAAGACGGCAATATTCAATAAATACGATTCATATTGTTGCTTTAATTAAATTGATGAAAAATGGTGGCTTATCTTTAAAGGATATTCAAAATATTTTTATAAAAGATCAAAAAATTAAAGTAAATCAAGATATTTTAGAGATAAAAATGAGTGAAATGGTATCAAAAGTCCAAACACTGCAACGTTCTTTAGAAGTGCTTAAGCATATTCAATCGTGTCCATATCCTGAACATATGGAATGTCCTGAGTTTCAAAAACTTATTTCAATTAAAAATACATAACTTTTGAGCCTGAGGCATACCTACATTGGCATGAATAGAGTACGGCGATTTGTAAGTTAATAGCCAGATCTTTGATAAAATTGAATAAGTTTTTGTCATGCAGAGAAAATAAATTCTGAATTCATCAATAGAATAATGAACAAAGGCATATTTTTCAGCATACTGTAATCGCTGTTTACCTATACCTTTATTTTGAAATTTTTGATGAGTGGTCAGCATACCGATATAACAATATATAGAATGAAACTTGAGGTAAACACAACTAATTAATTCATTATTAAATTGCATTACAAATAAATCAGAACGCGCTGTCATCAATGCTTTAAGTTGATTGATATCAATTCTTTGACCTGTAACTAGGTCTGCTTCTGATGTCCAACCACGCAAAGTTTTGGAACGATAAGCCGTGTTAACTAATTCTAAGATATAAGGCAGATCGGTAGAGATGGCTTTTCTAAATTGATATGTATCCATTACGTTTCTTTTAATTTTCAAAATAAAAATAAGGTCAAAGGTACAAGTGAAAACATCAATAAAATTCACTGTTTTTTGTCGAAACAAGTGTTAAAAATCAAGCTATAATGATGTAAAACTATCCAAAATAAAGTGGATACTTAGTCTAGTGATGACACTTTATTTTACTTACAACTTTAGTGGAAATGCGAATGAACACGGTTGCAGCACAGCAAGATCAACCTTTGGTTGGAATTATAATGGGTTCCCAATCGGACTGGGCAACATTAGAACATACTGCAAATATGCTTAAACAATTAGGCGTTCCCTTTGAAGCAGAAGTGGTTTCTGCGCATCGTACACCAGATCGTTTATTTGAATATGCAGACACGGCGCGTGATCGTGGTATTCAAGTGATTATTGCAGGTGCAGGCGGTGCGGCACATTTACCAGGTATGTGTGCAGCAAAAACAGATTTACCTGTATTGGGTGTACCTGTTAAATCTTCTATTTTAAATGGCGTAGATTCATTGCTTTCAATTGTACAAATGCCCGCAGGAATTGCAGTCGGTACGTTGGCAATTGGTCAGGCAGGTGCAACTAATGCGGCAATTATGGCAGCACAAATTTTAGGTTTAACACGCCCTGAAATTGCACAAAACGTGACAAAATTCCGTGAAGCACAAACACATAAAGTTGCAAGTAATAATATTCCTGGACAAGCATAACTGAGGTAGATATGGATAAGACCATCGGTATATTAGGTGGTGGGCAGCTCGGACGCATGATGGCACAGGCGGCTTTACCCTTAAATATTCAATGCATATTTTTAGAAGATCAAGCCGATTGTCCTGCCTCGCAGTTAGGTCAAGTTTTTCCTCAAAATACTATTCAAGATTTTGCACAGCAAGCAGATGTATTTACCTTAGAGTTTGAAAATACATCTGTAGAATCTACAGACTATCTTACACAAAACAAAGCTATGTTTCCGCCACGTTTGGCTTTAGCAACGGCGCAAAATCGCTTACTTGAAAAAAGTTTATTTCAGCAATTAGATATTCCTGTTGCGCCATTTTGTGGTGTAGAAAGTTTAGATGAGTTAAAGCAAGCAGTAGAGCAACTTGGACTACCTATTGTGGTGAAAACTGCTATGGGTGGATACGATGGTAAAGGACAATTTGTGGTTAAGGATAAAACCCAAATTGATGAAGCATGGCGTGTACTGAGTTATGCCAAAACCTTAATTGCAGAAAGCTTTGTGAACTTTTCAAGAGAAGTGTCTATTATTGCTGTCAGAGGGCAAAATGGCGAAGTGAAAACGTGGTCACTTGCCGAAAATCATCACCACCATGGGATCTTGTCGCATTCTATTGTGCCTGCCCCACAAAGTGATGATTTACAGCCAATAGCACAAGACTACATTACACGATTACTTAATCATTTAGATTATGTAGGTGTACTCACGCTTGAGCTATTTGTCACTTCTGATGGTTTATATGCCAATGAGATTGCACCGCGTGTTCATAACTCAGGACACTGGACAATTGAGGGTGCTGTTTGCTCGCAGTTTGAAAATCATATTCGTGCAGTTGCAGGTTTACCTTTAGGCTGTACAGACACAATCCGCCCAAACGTGATGGTCAATATTATTGGTGAGTATCCCGATAAAGCAAAAATTTTAGCGTTAGATTGTGTGCATTTGCATTTATACAATAAAGAAGAGCGAGAAGGACGCAAGATAGGACATCTTACAATTATGCCTAATCAAGCAGAAGAACGCTCTAATTTATGCCAACAATTAGCAACTCTTTTACCACAGCCTTTGGCTCTAACAGTAGATATGAAGATTTAATCTAAGTTTCTATAAAAAAGCAGATAGTTTTAGCTATCTGCTTTTTTTATGGCTTGTGGATAAGCCTGATGAATAAATTGTGGATAAATCTTATAAAATTAGGTAAAAAACTTTGAATTTAAAAATAGAAATTTAAATTTAAAACAATTAAACGCTAGGATATATCGTAAGAATAGTTTTGGATATGATAAAAATATTTCAAGGCAAGAGCTAAACGCTCTTAGCTCTTATTATTTAAGTTCATAAATTTTCTTTACTCTATTGGCTTGATAACTAACCTGAATCACTTATTAAATATTTTGACTAAAGCAATAGGCTTTACTTTATCTAAAACATTATTTAGATGATTTTTAAAAGAAATCTATACCCATACTTTGTTTTCATCATTCAAAATTAAAATTACTTCCTCTAGAGTTAATAAAAGAATTTGAAGTTATGTTTCAAAGAGGAAATCTTAAAATGAGATACATATAATTTCAAATCTATTCAACTGTATAAATTACTGTTTTATCTATATTTAAAGTATTTTTTATCGCCTAATTTACAAAAATTCAAGATTAAGTAAATGAAAAGGATATTCTTGATATCATAATTTTTTAAAACTATTTTTGAATGGCTAATATCTGAAGAATGCTTTGAATAGAGAAATATACCATCCGTAGCTATATACAAACTATTTTTTAAATTCAAAACAAGAATAGTCTATTTAAATTTAAAACTTTGCATTAAATTAATCAGTAAATGATATCAACCAACACCTAGCTAAATGGTTTCTAAAAATGAAAAAATATCTTGTTATCTGTGTCAGTCTAATTTTATCTGCATGTGCAACGTCAGAAGTGAAAGTTGTAGAAACAAAAAAATTAACACCTGTTACGCCTCCACCCTTGCCAACGCAGTTACCCACATCTGTGCCTAAGTTATCCACACCTACACCTAGATTACCCACAATAGCTGATAGTAACTTTAAAAGTTGTTTAATCAATTTGCGTGCATCTGCCTTAAGTGCAGGTGTTAATCCAAATACTTATGATCAGTACACACAAAATTTAGCACCTGATTACTCTATTTTAGAAAAATTAGACTATCAGCCTGAATTTTCTACGCCTATTTGGGACTATTTATCTGGTCTAGTAGATGAAGAGCGTATTCAAACTGGGCGCCAAAAACTATTACAGTACCAAAATGAATTGGTACGTATTTCCCAAATATATGGTGTACCTGCTCAAACGGTGGTTGCAGTTTGGGGCGTAGAAAGTAACTTCGGCACAATTGGAGGAAAATACCCACTTCTACAAGCACTTGGTACGCTCAGTTGTGAGGGGCGTCGTCAAAGCTATTTCCGTACAGAGTTTTTTGCCACAATGAGAATTTTACAACGTGGGGATTTAACGCAACAACAAATGGTAGGTTCATGGGCAGGCGCCTTTGGACAAACACAATTTATGCCATCAACTTATGAGCGTTTAGCTGTCGATTTTGATGGCGATGGGCGTCGTGATTTAGTTTCGAGTGCACCTGATGCATTAGCTTCAACGGCAAATTTTCTAAAAAAAGCAGGTTGGCAAACAGGAATGCCATGGGGCTTTGAAGTAAAGATTCCACAAGGAATGTCTATAGCAGGCGAAAGTCGAAAAAATAAAAAGCCACTTTCAACATGGATTAGTAAAGGTTTAAAACGTGTAGATGGTGCGCCAATACTACAAGGAAATTTAACTGAATCATCTATGGCAGGGTTGATGTCACCTGCAGGTGCAAATGGTCCTGTATTTTTAGTTTTTAAAAATTTCGATGCAATTTATGGCTATAATGCTGCCGAAAGTTATGCACTGGCTATTGCACATTTATCAGATCGTTTAGAAGGTAAGCCTGCATTTCAAACTGCTTGGCCAACGGATGATGTAGGGACTTCTCGAGCAGAACGTCGTCAAATTCAAAATTATTTATTGGCAAAAGGCTATGACATTGGTGCAGCAGATGGCTTGATCGGTGATAAAACACGTCAGGCAATTAAGAATGAACAAATGAAAATGGGGCTTGCACCAACAGGGCGCGCAGGTCAGTTATTTTTAAATGCAATTAAGCGTTAAATAAAAAAAGCCTCAGCTAAAACTGAGGCTTTTTTCTTAAAAGTTTGCGCGATCAATTTTGGCGGCATCTAACATATCAAAAATGACTTGGGTAACATCATAAGATAGATCACGGTCGTTAAAAATTTCATGTGCCGTAATGGTAATATCCGTCTCGCTAGGTAATTCTTTTTGTTCTTCTTCAATTAAAAATTCAATCGGCATCAATGTATGGTAAATTTTTAATGAGGTTAGGTCTTCGTATTTAATATTCTCATCTTCTAACTCAATCATTTCTTTATTAAAAGCAGGTAATAAAAGAGAATGTAGATAAGATGTTAAGTTTTCTATATTAAATAATTCAATATCTCGTTTTTCTTCAATTTTACTAATATGGTCGTTGGCTTCAATAATAATATGATAAAAGCTCACATAGATCTCCAAACAGACAAGTTATAGGTCTAAAAATAGCATAAAAATGAATATGATCAGTTGATGCTTACAAATGTTTAATTAAAGGAAGTACAAACTGTTCTGTAAGCGGTGCTAAAGGTAAATTTTGTATATTGTCGGCATCAATCCATTGAATATCTGCAATTTCCGCACAGGCTCGTGGCTCACCAAATAATTCAACATAAAACAAGTAAGCTTTTAATTTAAAGTTGGCTTCATTGGCTGCTTGTGTTTCGATACATCCAAAATCTTTTAAGATGTTTGCTTTTACTAAAATTTCTTCTTCAATTTCTCTAAGTAGACTTTGTTGAGGTGTTTCGTTTGCTTCTAGCTTTCCACCAATTTGCATATAAAATTCGGTATTTCTTTTTCTGGCAACCAGTATTTTTTTTTGATCATTTAAAATAATAGCGGCTGATACTGTAATTACTTTATTTTCCCAATCTATGCTCACATCTAATCTCCATTTTTATAGTGATTATAATTCAAATACGATTAGGCTTGGTTAAGTGCTAAATTTTTTAATTATTGAATATTGAGTCATATCCAAATATTACATATTTGTGCAATCAGTATTTTTTACAAAACAAAAAGTAAGTCTGCCAATATAGCTTTAGAGTGTTTGTATTTTCTAAGTATTATTCAGGTTTATTGGTTCTTAACGTTTCATAACATAAGGTTAAGAAAGATAACATTTAAATTTATTTTGTAAATCATACACTTAAAATGGTGGGGTTATTTTTTTAACCATATGTATGTTTTGTCCTACAGACGTTAAGTGCAAATTTAGTTATCTTAGCTTTACCCAAACAAGAAACAAAAAATGATAAAAATAGATAATTAAAAAAAGAACGAGGGTACAGAAAAACCTCTTTGTGATGACATGCCACAAAGAGGTTTTTCTTATTGTATATTTTTCTTTTTGAGTAAAAAGCGAATTGAATTATCGACACAGTATGCAATTAAGCAACCTGTTGCACAGTAAAAAACTCTAAAAAGCGCGCCTTCAATGGTGTGATGTGAAACATCATAAACCGTTACAATTAAAAAGCCTGCTAAAGCAATACCACAATATTCGGCATGTTTTAAAAGTACACATAAAGTAGTGGTAACTAAAATACCAATCACTAAAAATAAATATTCAATATTGATATACATAGGGTAGTGAAAAGAAATTTTATACAAAATCAACCATGTCAAAACCCCTAAAACAGAACCAATTAAGTTACCGATAATTTGATTAAAATTTACTTTGTTTTTTAAATCTGATTGAATTGAAGAAAAAGCAGTTAAAGAACCCCAAAGAAAAAAATTAGAAATTTGATCTTTATTAAAAAAGATAGAAATACAGGTAATAATTAAGCCACAACATAAAATTTTGCTGATATAAATTATTTTTTCGAAACGAGCTAATTGCATCTTTTTACAGGTGATAAATTTTGTAGATCAGTCTAATAAAAAAACCGCACATAAAGTGCGGTTTTTTTGAAGCCGATAAATTATTTTTTATCGTCTTTTACTTCTGTAAACTCAGCATCTACAACGCCATCATCTTTCTTTTGTTGACCTGCATTACCTTGTTGGTTGAATGCATTTGGATCAAAACTTTCAGGACCAGGTGCACCTTGTGCTTGTTCGTAAGCACGTTGTGTAATTGGCATTAAAATGTTTTGTAATGCTTCAGTTTTTTCTTTGATTACATCAGCATCGTTTTCTTTAGTTGATGCTTCAAGCTCAGAAACAGCAGCTTCTACCGCAGTTTTTTCGTCAGCTGTTACTTGCTCGCCTAAGTCTTTTACTGCTTTGTTAGCACTAGATACTAATGCATCTGCTTCGTTACGTGCTTTAGCAAGCTCTTCAAACTTACGGTCTTCTTCTGCATTTGCTTCAGCATCTTGAATCATAGATTCAATTTCAGCATCAGATAAACCAGAGTTTGCTTTAATTTGGATCGACTGCTCTTTACCAGTGCTCTTATCCTTTGCAGATACTTTTAAGATACCATCAGCATTGATATCAAAAGACACTTCAATTTGCGGTGTTCCACGTGGAGCAGGCGGAATATCACCTAATTGGAAGTTACCCAACAATTTGTTTTGTTGAGCCATCTTACGCTCACCTTGGTAAACAGAAATATCTACCGCAGGTTGGTTATCAGCTGCTGTTGAGAATACTTGAGATTTCTTCGCAGGAATCGTCGTGTTTTTCTCAATAATTGCAGTTAACACACCACCCATTGTTTCAATACCAAGTGTTAAAGGTGTTACATCTAAAAGCAATACGTCTTTTTTATCGCCTGCTAATACTGCACCTTGAATTGCAGCACCTACAGCAACTGCTTCATCAGGGTTCACGTCTTTACGTGGCTCTTTGCCAAAGAATTCTTGTACTTTTTGCTGTACAAGTGGCATACGAGTCTGACCGCCCACCAAAATTACATCAGAAATTTCGCTGTTAGATAAACCAGCATCTTTTAATGCAATACGGCAAGGCTCTAACGTACGTTGTACTAAATCACCAACTAAGCTTTCTAATTTAGAACGTGTTACGTTAATCACTAAGTGCTTAGGACCAGACGCATCAGCAGTGATGTACGGTAAGTTAATTTCTGTTGAAGTAGAAGAAGAAAGCTCAATTTTTGCTTTTTCAGCAGCTTCTTTTAAACGTTGTAACGCTAAAGGATCATTTTTAAGGTTAACATTTTGATCTTTTTTGAACTCTTCTACTAAGTAGTCAATTAAAGCCGTATCAAAATCTTCACCACCTAAGAATGTATCACCATTTGTAGACAATACTTCAATTTGTTGGTCGCCATCTAAGTCAGCAATTTCAATGATTGATACGTCAAACGTACCACCACCTAAATCGTAAACAGCAATTTTACGATCGCCTTCTTTTTTGTCCATACCAAACGCAAGTGCCGCAGCAGTTGGTTCGTTAATGATACGTTTAACATCAAGACCTGCAATTTTACCTGCATCTTTTGTTGCTTGACGCTGTGCATCGTTGAAGTAAGCAGGAACTGTAATAACAGCTTCTGTTACTGCCTCACCTAAATAGTCTTCCGCAGTTTTTTTCATTTTTTTCAAAATTTCTGCAGACACTTGTTGAGGTGCCAATTTTTTATCGTTTACATCAACCCAAGCATCGCCATTGTCTGCTTTGATGATTTTGTATGGTACAAGACCAATATCTTTTTGTACTGCTGAATCTTCGTAACGACGACCAATTAAACGCTTAATTGCGAATAATGTGTTTTTAGGGTTGGTTACCGCTTGGCGTTTTGCACTTTGACCTACTAACGTTTCGCCATCTTTATACGCAATAATAGATGGTGTTGTACGTGTGCCTTCTGCGTTTTCAATTACTTTTACTTTATCGCCTTCAAGTACTGCAACACATGAGTTGGTTGTACCTAAATCAATACCAATGATCTTAGCCATTAATACATTCCTCAAATTTTTTTAAATGTTTTTGCTATGCATCTGATATAAGAGTTAATTTATTTTTTTCAAGTAAAAAATTTTAAAAAAATAAAAAAACACCCAAAATTATTGACCTACGGTTACCATTGCAGGGCGAAGTAGGCGACCTGAAAGCGTATAACCTTTTTGTAATACGTTACCAATTTCGCCCGCTTTGGCTTCAGGATCAATTCCAACAGCCTGATGCAAATCTGCATTAAAACCATTTTCCGTATCAACAGCCACAACCGCATGTTTTTCTAAAGTGGTTAAAAGTGACTTTAATGTCAGCTCAACACCTTCGCGTAATGGTGTTTGTTCTTCGCCTGCTGCTGTAATTGCACGCTCTAAATTATCAACAGAATCAAGTAAACCTTTAGCAAATTTTTCTAAGGCAAACTTTTTAGCATTATCCGCTTCGCGTTCTAAACGCTCTTTTACTTTTTCTGCATCGTAAACTGCATTGGCAGCACGCGCTTTTTCTAACTTTAAACTTTCAGTTAACTTGGTGATTTGTTCTTGCAAATCTTCAATGCTAACTTCTACTTGCTCAACCACTTCGTCAGTTTGTTGCTGTTCTACGTCTGCTTGGTTTTCTTGAGCGGTGTCTTTTTGCTCATTAGCCATTGATGATCTCCGTTTAAAAAGTTTTTCAAACATGTACAGTCCTTAATTGGCGATCAGCTGATAACTGCATGAATCCTGAACTGCCATGAAAATACAAATCTATTAAATTAAAAAATCGGGGCGAATCAAGGAAATTCAAGCGCAAAAATTGAAATTTTCTACATCACTATTCATAAACAAAGCATGATTTATAAATTTAGAAAAATATATAATGACGTTTTAATAACAACAAAAATACGGATTTTTGACTCAAATATATTACTATTTATAGATAGATTAAGGCTTCACGTGAAATAACTTTTAAATGTCAGGTATAAAGATGAAAAAACAAATTGGTTTATTAATCGCAACAGCAGCGATAAGTATCACATCATTCGCTAATACATTTGTAAACATGCAAACATCACAAGGCAATATAGAAATAGAACTTTATGATCAGCAAGCCCCAATCACGACACAAAATTTTTTGAACTATGTAAAAAGTGGTTTTTACCAAGGAACTACATTTCATCGAGTTATCCCTAACTTTATGATTCAGGGTGGTGGCTTTGATAAAAATCTTCAAGAAAAGAAAACAGCTGCACCTATTAAAAATGAAGCATCTAATGGAGTTAAGAATACACGTGGCACAATTGCAATGGCTCGTACCAACGATCCAAACTCAGCAACAAGTCAATTCTTTATTAACACTGTAGATAACCAACCACTCAACCAAAGCACATACGATGCAGGCTACACCGTATTTGGTAAGGTGGTTAAAGGTTTAGATATTGTTGATAAGATTTCAAATGTAAACACCACTACTAAAGGTATTTACCAAAATGTTCCAACAAACCCAATCCAAATTGAAAGAGTGCAGATAATAGGCAAAAACACATCAAAATAAATTATTTATAAAAAACAATAACTTGATTTATTGTTGTGTGATTTATAGTACAAAAAAAAGACGCTTGTAAGGAAAATTTAAAAATAAGCTTGTCAAAGAAAAAAAACGTCCTATAATGCACCCCATACCGACGCGATACAACGAAACGCTGATGTGTTTTGGAGTGTTGTGTTGATGCTTTTCGCTGACGAAGTGAGAAGAAATCATTAAGAGAATTGAAGAACAACTTGTGTGGATTTTTACTGATTGATCACTGATAAATTAAAATCATTGGTTACAATTAGTAAGAATTTACTCGAAAATTTATTTGAGCGAATATTGCTAGTAAT
>NZ_JANKZG010000015.1 GCF_027568475.1 Acinetobacter sp. HY1485
ACTGTCAACTGCAAGGTTATTGGCAAGGCGTACATTTAAACCATCTGCTGTGGCAACCACGCCAATGTTGTTATTACTCAGCTGAGATGTATCGGTAACGCCACCTGTCACTGCTAAGGTTTCACCGAGTTTACGTGAGGTTGTACCTGTATCGCCACCAAAGGTAATTGGTTTAATGACTTCAGTATTTAACGTACTTAACGCATCTCCAACGTTATTAGAGGTAGTCGTAGTGCCGTCTGTTTTTGTGGTGATGTAACTTGGTGCACTGATCGTCCCTGTAGTGGCATCATATGTTGCGCCACCGCCTAAGTTCGATGCTGTGCTGTTACCTGATGCATCAGTTTTGTCACTGCCTGATTGTGCAAGTTGGTCAAGTTGACCTTTTGTTGCTGCATCACTTGCATTACTTCCATCTGCAATGTTGGTAATGGCTTTACCTGCACCATTAATACCATCTTTGGTTACGCTTGGTCCATTGGTCACCACTAAACCATTGCTATCTAGTTTGCTATCACCTGTGGTGATACTGTCAACTGCAAGGTTATTGGCAAGGCGTACATTTAAACCATCTGCTGTGGCAACCACGCCAATGTTGTTATTACTCAGCTGAGATGTATCGGTAACGCCACCTGTCACTGCTAAGGTTTCACCGAGTTTACGTGAGGTTGTACCTGTATCGCCACCAAAGGTAATTGGTTTAATGACCTCAGTATTTAACGTACTTAACGCATCTCCAACGTTATTAGAGGTGGTTGTGGTGCCGTCTGTTTTTGTGGTGGTATAACTTGGTGCACTGATCGTCCCTGTGTTTGTGTCAACACTAGTACTACCCCCTAAAGCTTGAGCGATTGAATTTGCAAGATTTGTACTAAAACCTTTAGCCTGCTTTAGTTGTGCAACATTGACTGCATCAGTATCATTGGTACCTGCTGCTAAACCAGTCAATTGTCGTGTTATATTGTTGCTCGTATCACCTATTGAAACAGCACCATTAGTTGATTTCCACGTAGCCGTTGTGCTTGAAGAGGTTTTTGAAGTTAATGGATCATATCCCGTTACGCCTGCTGCCGTAGATGCAACTGAATTCGAACCTAATGCAACCCCACCTTGAGTAGTTGCAGAAGAGGAGGTCCCTAAAGCTGTGGCGTTTTTGCTAGTTGCTTGAGATAAATAACCAAGAGAAATTGAAGAGTCACCAGATGCTGTAGCACCAGCACCAGGTACATTTGTACTATTACCTGCTCCTACAGCAAGAGAATTAGCACCAGTTGCTTTTGTATCATTCCCTAATGCTGTAGATCCAACCCCTGTAGCTTGGGCACCAGCACCAAATGTTGATGAAGCTTCGCCTGAAGAAGAAGCATCATTACCTACAGCTAGTGTGTATTTCGCACTTGCAACTGTATTAAGACCAATCGCTGTTGCTTTTTCCTGGGTTGCCTGAGCATTTGCCCCAACCGCAGTTGTATTTGTTTGAGTTGCTTTTGTATTAGTACCTATAGCTGTTGAATTACTACCTGAAGCTGTTGAAGTTGCACCAAAACTTGCTGATGAATCTCCAGAAGAAACAGAGCCATTGCCAACTGCAGTAGATGTATTACCTGAAGCAGTAGCACCAGCAGCACTATTTGATGAACCAGAGCCTAATGCTACTGAATTTAACCCAGAAGATGTAGCATTTTTACCTATTGCAATAGATCGATCAGCATCTGAATGACTGCCTGTACCTACAGAAACTGAAAACTGTCCAATCGCACTTGCCCCTACCCCTAAAGCTTCAGCTGCTTGTCCAGAAGCAGTAGCACCATTACCGATAGAAAGAGAATCAGCACTAGTACATGATGCTTTTGCACCAAAACTACCAGATGCGCCTATAGCAATGCAAGTGGTAGAGTTATGCGATGCAGAACCGATTGAAAAACCTTGATCATCTCCGGCAATTGTAGGGGCAGCCAACAAATTTTGTGCCGATATAGAAATTGAAAGAGTTGTTAAAATCAACTTGATAGTATTTTTTATAGTTTTAGATTTATTAGAACTTGTACTTCCTTTACCTCTAGATTTAGCTGTTTCAGAAGTAACTGTCCAAGTGCCTAAAACAGTGTTCCATACAATTTTATAAATTTTATTCATTGTAAGATTTTTCCTTTTTTAATGATCGTGGTTGGTACAACAAGTTGTAAGTTTTTTTTAATAGGTAACTTTATGTAATCTTATATAGTAAAATTGGATAAATTAACAACAATAATGAAGAAAATATAAAGAAATAATGGAGATTTATTATAAGTTCTTAATAATTATGGAAATAAAAAATATGATTAAATTTTATATTTTAATTGTTTTAATTAATTATATTTTTTCAAAAAATATTTTTCGGTAAAAAAATACTGTATATAAAGATTATCATAATATATTTTTTATATACATATAAACAAATTGATTCCAATTAATAAAAGAGAGATTGTAATTTGTCTCCCTAAGTATTCATTTAAATATTTCAATTTCTTAAAAATTATTGGGTAAACGCTGATAGTGCTTAATCCATATATATTTTATTTATTTAAAAATTAAAGTATTTTTTATCATTCCTAATTTTAGTAAGTAGCCACTCTACAAAATTGATTTTGTAAGTGGCATAAAAATATGTGCTATTACACCATATCATAATAACTTAAATTCTAATTGAGTATATATTGTGCTAAACAACCGCTGTCATACCACCATCTACAAAAATATTTTGTCCTGTAACAAAGTTACTTGCCGATGAGGCAAGAAAGATCAGCGTACCTGCTAACTCCTCAGGGCGACCCCAAC
Organism: Acinetobacter sp. HY1485; assembly: GCF_027568475.1. Classification (GTDB taxonomy): domain Bacteria; phylum Pseudomonadota; class Gammaproteobacteria; order Pseudomonadales; family Moraxellaceae; genus Acinetobacter. The sequence goes on from NZ_JANKZG010000015.1 coordinate 2,818, forward strand.
GCCCAGCTGGTGTTCTTTGTTCAAGCCATGCTGTAAAATTCTCATCAGCAACAAGTGCACTATTCATATCTGTGGCAAAGTACCCAGGAGATAGGGTATTCACTTGAATATTATGTCGTGCAAGATCAGCCGTCATCCCTCTAGTTAATAAAGCAACACCTCCTTTACTTGCAGCATATGGCGCAATTGTCTGACGCCCTAATTCTGACTGTACAGAAGCAATATTAATGATTTTACCTGATCCACGAAGAATCATATGAGGAACAATAAAACGAGATACATAAAAAACGCTTGATAAATTGGTTGCGATAATGTCATTCCAATCTGAAATTGGAAACTCTGAAAAAGGTGCACGACGTTGAATTCCAGCATTATTTACGAGGATATCTGGCGTACCGAATTTTTCAATGAGCTCTTTAACGGCTGACTCTACACTATCGGCATCCTGCACATCAAATAAAGTAGTATCTGGTCGCACACCGTAAATGTTCTCCCACTCGTTCGCAGCGCTATTAAGTGATTTTAAATCCCGACCATGTAAAATGACACGTGCTCCTGCAGAAGCAAGTGCCTTGGCTAGAGTGTTACCAAGGCCACGCGAAGAACCAGTCACTAAAGCAAGCTTATTACTGAGATCAAACATAAAAATTCCTTAAATAATTGCATAAATTATAAGTATTATCATAAAGCCAATCATGGACTCTAAAGCCTGTTGCATCGTCCAAGTTTTAAGGGTGGTTTTCACATCCATACCCATCAAACGTCCCATCAACCAAAATCCACCATCGTTAACATGACCTGCAAATACTGAGCCTGCCGCTGTTGCTAAAGTAATACAGGCAAGCTCGACCGATGAAAAGCCTGCTCCAGCTACAGCAGAACCCAATAGACCCGCAGTTGTGACAAGAGCAACCGTCGCTGAGCCTTGAGCGACACGTAAAATAAGTGCAATCAGATAAGCTGCGAAGATTAACGGCAAACCAAAACCATTGAGACTATCGGCAAGCGCTGTCCCAATTCCTGATGCCCGAAGCACACCGCCAAACATACCACCTGCACCTGTTATTAATATGACTGAGCAAATGGGACCAAGTGATCGGTCAACTGTTTTTTCAAGGGCAGTACCGTGTATGCCTCGTCGAGTCCCGAGTACAAACATAGCAATGATGAGTGCAATAAGTAATGCAATTTCGCTCGTACCAATTAGAATAAGAGCACGTACCCATGTTTGATCACCATTAAGAATACCCGCAGCTATAAGCGTAGTTAGTCCTGTATTCATGAAAATAAGCAATAATGGGATAACAACAATACCAATAACAACACTAGCTGATGGTGGATTATTAGGTTTAACATCATCTTCAGGAGTACCAAAGAGACTTAAAACAGGCATTGGAATACGTTTATTTATAAATTTTGCCCATAAATAACCTGAAAGATACCAAGTTGGAAGGGCTACAATTAAACCAAGTATGAGCACAATACCAAGGTTTGCACCATAAGTTGCCGTTGCCGTAATAGGGCCTGGATGTGGTGGTAAAAAGATGTGCATCACTGAAAGCGCAGATGCAGAGGTAAGCCCATACAACACAAGATTATGACCACCAAGACGTCGTGCAACAGCAAATACAATTGGAAGCATAACAATTAGACCAGCATCAAAGAAAATGGGAAAGCCCATAATCAGCGAAGCAACACCAAGGGCAAAGGGTGCACGCTTTTCACCAAATACACTTACCATTTTATCTGCAAGGATTCGTGCTCCTCCGCTAGATTCGATCAAACTACCAAGCATGGCACCTAGCCCGACTAATAGTGCGATATGACCTAGCGTGCCACTAAAGCTTGTAACAAGCACCTCAGTAACATTTTTAAGTGGAATACCTGTCGTAATCGCTGTGAAGAGAGATACAACAATAAGTACCAAAAAAGCATGTAATTTCAGCTTGATGACCATGAATAAGATGAGCATGATAGATCCAGCTGCAATACCCAATAAAGGAAGGGTTCCTAATGTTTGCGTCCAGTGTTCCATTCTAAATTCTCCATTGAACGACGCGATCACAATCACAAATAGATGTGTGATTACTGCTCATCACATGATGCTGTTCGTAGACATTATGAAAAGATTAATTTTTCTCTTTTTGTTTGTCTCTCATTAAAACTATAGCTAAACGCCATAAGAATTAATCAGTTACCTTTTATTATCCTGATTTATATGATTATCAAGATTCTTCATCCTTGAATACAGGTTTAGATTTCTAGTTTTTGAATAATTTGTTCAACGATTTGTTGGGGTGTGAATCTTATATCAATGAAAATTGCTTCATTTGCACTTGGTTCTTCCAATGTATCAAGTTGTGTTTGCAGCAAAGCAGGATCAAAAAAATGATCTTTTCGTTCTGCAAGGCGTTGTTTTAATAATTGATATGAACCCTTTAAATAAACAAATCGTACATTTTTATCATTTCCACGTAAAATATCGCGATACGCTTGTTTAAGTGAAGAACAGGTAAAAACGGCTGTTTCCCCTAGTTTTTGCTTGTTTTCTATAGCTTTACGAATCGTTTGTAACCACGGAAAACGATCTTCATCTGTTAAAGGAATACCTTGGCTCATCTTGTTTTTATTTTCAGCAGAATGATAAGTATCACCATCAATAAACTCACAATTCAACTGCTCTGACAATAATTCGCCAATTAAGGTTTTACCTGTGCCACAGACACCCATTGCAATCACAATCATAGATATTTCCTTTTTCTAATCTTGTGAAAAATAGACTTCACACAAGATACCTATATTTTACGTGCGATCAAAATCCCTTGATCTGGTTGGTATAGCATTTAATAATTATTTAGTTGACTTGCTAGTTGAGCTAAACGTGTAATTTCAGCCCAATCTTGTGAAGTAACTGCTGTTTTTGGAGTTAGCCATGAGCCACCGACACAGACCACATTTGGTTGCTTTAAAAAATCTGGAGCGGTCTGTGCTGTAATGCCACCTGTTGGACAAAAACGTAAGTTAGGAAAAGGGCCATAGAGTGCCTGAAGCATCGCAATTCCACCTGCTTGTTGGGCAGGAAAAAATTTTACAATGTCATACTCTAACTCAATGGCTTGGATTAAATCGCTAGGCGTCATTACACCAGGAAGTAAAGGTAAACCTGCATCTTGTGCTGCTAAATGTAAGTCTTTTGTTAAACCTGGGGATACACCAAATTGAGCACCTGCTTTTTTAGCTTGGGCACAATGTTCTGACTTAGTAATTGTACCTACACCCACCACAATATCGTCAGCCAATTGACTAGCACGCTCAATTGCAGCAAGCCCAGCAGCTGTACGTAAAGTAATTTCGAGAACTTTTACGCCACCTGTATGTAAAGCACGTGAAACATGCTCTCCTTGTTCTGCCGACTCAAATGCCAATACAGGAATGACAGGGCCTAACTGAACTAGATCTTTAATTTTAACCATTTAATTCACCTGAAATTGTTCCAAATACGGAAGCTCCATGTTCTGCGGGTGCTGCGGCTGCACGGAATACGCCAAATAATTCACGACCAAAACCAATTTCATTTTCTGCCTGATGTTGTGGTTGTGCTACAGGACGTGTTTGCCAAGTTTGTTCGTCTATTTCAATATCAAGAATGCCCGCTTCTGCATCAATGAGTAGCATATCTCCTGTTTGAACTTTAGCGATTGGGCCATTTAATAAAGCTTCAGGCGATAAATGAATAACAGCAGGTACTTTGCCTGATGCCCCAGACATACGCCCATCTGTTACTAAAGCCACATGAAAACCTTGGTCTTGTAACACCCCTAATACAGGGGTTAGGCGATGTAATTCGGGCATACCATTGGCACGAGCACCTTGAAAACGAACCACCGCGATAAAGTCTCGGTGTAATTCACCTCGATCAAATGCATCTTTTACGGCTTCTTGTGAATCAAATACAATGGCAGGGGCTCTAACTTTACGATGCTCAGGTGCAACGGCTGAAATTTTAATGACACCACGCCCTAAGCGACCTTGCATTAAACGTAAACCACCATCGGGTTGAAACGGTGCATCAATACTGCGTAATACTTTTTCATCAAGGCTTTGAGCGACACTATCTACCCACACAAGTTTGCCATCAATTAATTTAGGTTCTTTGGTGTAATGTTCTAAGCCTTTTCCTGCCACAGTTGTTACATCATTATGTAATAATCCCACCTCAAGTAAATTACGAACGAGAAAGGCAACCCCACCTGCAGCGTGAAAATGGTTGACATCAGCTTTACCATTTGGATAAATTTTTGCAAGTAAAGGCACAACTGCAGATAACTCATCAAAATCATCCCAATCAATTAAGATACCTGCAGCACGGGCAATTGCAATAAGATGTAGCGTATGGTTGGTTGAGCCACCGGTAGCAAGGAGTGCCACAATTCCATTGATAATTGCTTTTTCGTCAATGACATGACCAATTGGCGTGTAATTTCCACGATCAGCCGTTAGATCAAGTACACGAATGGCAGCTTCTGCAGTCAGAGCATCACGTAATGGCGTATGCGGATGAACAAAGGCAGAGCTTGGCAAATGTAAACCCATGATTTCCATTAACATCTGATTACTATTTGCAGTACCGTAAAATGTACATGTCCCTTGCCCATGATAGGCAGCAGATTCTGCTTCTAGTAAAGCATCTCGTCCAATTTGACCTGTTGCAAATTGCTGACGAATTTTGGCTTTATCATCATTAGATAAGCCGCTGGTCATCGGGCCTGCGGGGACAAAAATAGTAGGTAAGTAACCGAACTGCAAAGCACCTATGAGTAATCCTGGTACAATTTTGTCACAAATTCCTAGACATAATGTAGCATCAAACATATTGTGAGACAGTGCAATCGCTGTACTCATAGCAATCGTTTCACGCGAAAAAAGTGAGAGTTCCATGCCTGCATTACCTTGGGTAATACCATCACACATTGCAGGTACACCACCTGCAAACTGGGCAACACCTCCATTTTTTCTAGCGGCATTTTTGATTAAATCAGGGAAATTTTTATAAGGTGCATGTGCCGAAAGCATTTCATTGTATGCAGATACAATACCAATGTTGGGTTGATTGCCTACTTTAATAATGAGTTTTTCAGGGTCTTCCATACCTGCAAACCCATGTGCTAAGTTAGCACAGGAAAGTACACCACGAGCAGGGAATTTACCTTGAGCATGTTCAATGTGCTGTAAATATGCAGAACGTGTTTTGTAACTACGTGCAATGACACGTTGGGTCACTTTTTTTAATATAGGATTCGGCATATCCATGCTAAAATCTCCTTTTCAACCTAATATCCGATAATTTAATTATCATTTAATAAGTAAAATAACACCTATAGTTTTAAATACTTATATTTCTTAGAAGCATAAAGACCTAGTTTACTGATTAAAACAATATCTCACCTAATTTCGAAGCTACAATAAAATGACTTCAACATCAATACGACTAAATATATTTGATTAATGCATTAATCTAGTTATCTAATTTAAGCAATTTTCTAAAAATCAACCTTACATATCAGCCTAAGTCTTTGAATAAAATTTAATTAATAACAAGAAATTTAAATCAAAAATTAGTTATAGTCCTAACTTTGATAATTGATATTGCCGTTTTAATCTATCTGATTTATGAGTTTTACAAAATATGTATCTAGTCATTATTGTTTACAGATAAACTTTCTTCTTCAGAAAGTTGAGAAATTTTCTTAGTTTTAAGTGTTAAAAACAATCAACTAAATAGACAGCTTTTATAATTAATATTATATATATTTTTAATAAAAACATATTTAGTTCCATTTTTTGATAGACCATTTCATCCTTAAATGGTATTCAGACAAGCTGTTGATATTTTCAATATATAAGAATAAATTAAATCAAAAATACCTTGCTCTATAAATCTTATGTGGCAGTAGTTCACTAATAATTTTTATTATGTAACCAATAGCTTAAAAAGATAAATGTTGATTTTAATTTCGCTCAAACAACTGCTATAGTGTTTATATGCTTAATTATCGTGCTATAAGAAGTGTAGTAAAGAGAATCAATAAGATATGGGCTTACTACTTAAGTTTTGGCGTTAAGGAATGATCGAAGCATTGGTATTTCTACTGATGACCTTGGTCACCAATAAAGTCTGTGATATTAATAACCTGAAGTAATAGCAGCCGCTTTATTTCAAGGAACAAAGTGAAATCCAAATCAAGGCAAAAGTCGAAGCCCAATAGCAACTCATTCAAGCAGAGCAAAATTATAATGAAAAACTTAAATAAATCATCATGATGCTGATCTTGCTTATACTCGGGCGGATAGCTTGCCAAAGTAACGTAATCTCAAGTTGCATTACAGAATATCGAAACATGGCAAAAGTTGCTGATGTGGAGCTAAAATTCTAATTGACATTAATTTTAACTCTTAAAATAAAATTTATATGTAATGTATGTGTTTTTAAATTAAAATCATGTAGTTCAAAAGTATTTAATAATGGAAAAAATGTCTACTAATTATTCAAATGGATTTTTTGAAGAAGTATGTAATCCATACAATGAAAAAAATTATCCTTATGGAAAAGGATTATTACTAAAAAAATGGGATAAATCTGTTTTAAATTATATTAACAAAAATAATATTGAATCTATTCATATTAATATTAGCCGAGGTTGGAGAGGAGGGTTTGATTTTAGTTTTTTAAAAGACCTAATTACAATTAAAGAATTAGTTATTCTTACAGGAAAATCTCAAAATATTTCAAGCATTGAAAATATGGTTGCCTTGGAAAGTTTAAGTTTAACAATTGGTGGTAAAGAGCTAATTGATTTTACTAAACTTAAAAATCTCAAAAACTGCTTTATTTCTTGGTGGGCAAAAGCCAAAAGTATTTTCAATTCGGATTCACTACAAGAACTTTATATAGATGGTTTAAAAATAGCGAATTACTCAAATTTTAAGATTAATTCAAATCTAAAAGAACTGACTATTGCCAATAGTCGGATTGATAACTTAAATTTTTTAAAAAATCAGCAAAATTTGGAAGTTTTACATTTATTTAATTGTAAAAAAATTATAGATTTTTCGCCAATTAGTGCATGTCAATTTCTAAAAAGAATTGACCTGGATGGTTGTAAATTAACTACATTAGATTTTTTAATTAATCTTAAGGATTTAGAGATTCTATTAATATCACATACCGGAGAAATTAATACTTTAAAAGGTATTTCAAATTTACGAAATTTAAAGGTTATAGGGTTTACAGGAAACGCTACGATTATAGATGGTGATTTAACATCACTTACGCAATTACCGTTACTCTCAATGGTAAATTTTAGTAGTCGTAGACACTATACACATAAAGTTAATAAAGAGTGGAATTGGAATAATTTTAATATTCCGGACAGTAATTTACTAAAAATCAAGAAAACTTCAAATAAGTAATTCAAACGTAGTAAAACTTATGCATGGAGAAAAACTTGATTAAAAGTTTTTCTTAGCATCATATCTGAGGGTTTCAAAAAAAGATTTCATTTAAATTTTTTAAAGTCCTGTCTACATAGCGAAACTAAAAAATCTATTTATATGATTGTCAATCCGCATAGATTTTTACTTCTTTGATACATTCATCTCCAAAAGAACTCTCTTCTGCATAAAATTTTATTCCTTCAATTATTTCTTTAGTATCATCAAGTAAATAATAAACGTCATCTGTAGCATCGAAATATAACTTATGCTCAATATCAGTAATCCTACTTCCAATAGTAGTACCATCTGATAAGAGTTTGCCTGTATAACCTTCTGCAACTTGAATTAAAAAAAGTTTTTTATTTTCATCAAAGTTTAATTTAATGTTGAGTGGGTTGTAATAAATGATCTAGCCTTTTTTACTTTCTATTTCATACTATTACATTGTGAATATCTTAAATAAGATATATTCCCCAAGGTCGTACATTTCCATCAATGACTTTATTTATATAAGAGGAAAAGTTGGATAGATTCATTCATAAACTTAATCCGGCTAATGATTTACCTATTTGGGCAGGTGCACTCATGTCAAATATCATTTATTTATCTCTATATTTATAAAAATCTGCACACAAAATTATAGGTTATTTCTAACATAAGTTTTTTACCTGTCCGCTATGTTAGCACAATCCTGTAATATTCAATGGTGATAGTATAAAATGCAGTAAGCGAGTTTATTTTAATTTTTTTAATAATTATCCTTGCTCCAGATCAACCAATAGCTATATAAAATCATTGGTCTTACAACTAGCATAATGCTTGGGTGTATCCGTATTGTCTAGAGAATGTAATGCGATTGTCTGTTAAAACTTTTATTATATATGCTCTTCACCATAAACCTGAGAATCAAACAATATATTATTTATAATAAAAAGAAAGTTCAAAGATTTTTACCTATTTCTTACATTTAACTTAAGTTATAAATAATAATAATTTCCATAAAAATTCAAGGCACTTGTTGTAGCACAATTAACCACTTTATAATCATAAATATCATCTGATAATGTGAAATCTTCAAATGTATACTTCCAAAGTAACGGGTAAAAGGATTCTAAAAAAAACGGCATAGAATTTTTATCAGGTGCTCTAATAAATACATCCTGTAATCGTCGGTAACGTAATTTATTAGCATCTGTACCAAATAGCAGTTTGATAGTTTCGATACCATGTAATGCTTTTTTCTTTCATAAATTCATAGGAAGGAATGGTCACTTTTTCTGCAAGTTTTTTTACATCTTCCTCATTATCACATGAATAAAATTTAATATTATCTTCATTTATAACAATATCGCCAATAACACTATAAAACCAAGACTCATTCACTAAATACATATACAATCGCTCAATTTTTATTTAAATTTAGGTAGGATGGGATAAGTACTTACCAATTCACCTATTTTCTAGTCAAAACCTATATCTAGCTTGGTAGGTTTACCATACACTTTACATCCCGCATAATACCTTTTTCTAATTACTTTTTTCCAAAATCGATATAAATTTTATCGTAGAATCTTTGGGATAACTTTAATGCATTTTGTATCACGTATTCTAAATAACTATTTTTTAAGAAACGGATTGCACTAGGAAGTTACTTACACTTTGTAATATTTATAACTTTATTCGGTTAATTGGGTGGAATACCTGTTTTAGCTCTATGTTATTGCTATTATAAAGTTATTCCTACACCATGTGTATGAAGAGCATGTACGTATATTCATAATTTTTTTCAAGGTTTTTAATTTAAAAATAAATTACGGTATAAGCTTATATACCAATACTTCCAACATGATAAGTATAACTCCTTGAGTTTCAATGTTGTAAATTGAATAGCATCATAATAATTTGGAACTAGATAATGTGCTGTAACATAAGGGTAGTTTTTGATCATTAGGATATATTTTTGGATAAGAGTATTATTTCAGTGAAGAATACCAAGGAGGTAAGTATCTTAATATAAATAAAATAGATGAAAATTTTAACAAAATTAATGTAACACATTTATGCTAATGTATCTATTTGAAAATATAGTAGATGTCAGCTTTTGAAAATTAGTTTAATAGCCAAAATTTTGATAAAAAATTTCCTTAAAAAGTAGAGTTTAAATATGTATTAGTAGAAAATATTAAAAACTTAATTTTTTCGATGAGCAATATTTTAAGAAAATTGCCTTATAAGTTGTCATTTATAAGGCAGATTAAAGACATAATAATTGAATTTTAATAAATAAAAATTAATTTTTGGGTATCTTAGTTTTTAATTTAAGCTCATCTAGAAAGCTACAACTATATTTCTTATAGCATAAATTACTATGAAATTTAATTCATTCACCACCCGTATACTAAAAATCTATATAATGGCGTGAATTTATAGAGCAGATTCCCTTTAATCTATAGTCCTCATAATTTTCTATAAATTCTTATTTCTCATTTTATATAAAAACTATCTGCTTTTCTGAGCTACGAATAAACAGCTGATATCTTTGCTAAGGATCTAAAAACTCATCCAATAATAAACTGGCTATATTAAAAATAAAAGGATAACTTTCTTCAACACCTCCAAAGTTTTATCATTAAATAATGACATATACTCTACGCGATGATACTGACCAAAATATATACCTTCACCTACTAGATCAATTTGGTTAGGATCTAAATAGACTTGAGTTTTTGCACGATAATAATTATAAAACTTTTTAAAACTAATCTAATTATAATAGTATTTATTCACAAATTATTCATACATAAAAAATTTAAATGACAAATAATCTTAAATTAATTACTATATAGCTTATAGTCTATATTGTGAGTAAAATATGTGGCAAGTAATTACCACAGATCTATTCAATGATTGGCTTGATAAACAAGATGAGAGTACTCAAGAAAAGGTATTGGCCGCTTTAGTCGCTTTACATAAGCAAGGACCAAATTTGGGGCGTCCTTTAGTCGATACTATTTATGATTCAAAGTTCACCAATATGAAAGAACTAAGAATTCAGCATAAAGGAAAACCTTTAAGGGCTTTTTTTATTTTTGATCCTATACGTCAAGCGGTAGTTTTATGTATTGCAGATAAAAGTGGGAAAAAACGTTTTTACAAAGAAATGTTATCAATTGCTGAACAAGAGTATGAGAAATATTTAAATAATTTAGGGAGTTGATATAATGACTAAAACACTACAAGAGCTTTTAAACGAACGCTCTACAGAAAGTAAAGCTCGTATCTCTCAGCTGGCTGATGAGTTAATTCTACAAACGCAGCTACATCATATTCGTGAAGAATTGGAGTTATCTCAAAAAGAGCTTGCAGATGTACTAGGCATAAAACAACCATCTTTATCCGCAATTGAAAAACGTGGCAATGATCTTAAAATTTCAACGATGAAAAAATATGTTGAAGCTATGGGTGGCAAACTTCGAATTGACGTAGAATTACCAACAGGGAAGCATGTTGGATTTAATGTATAAAAAAGCTGACTTAAGTCTACTTTTTTTAACAAGTATTTTTCACCCAAATCAACTATACAAGATCACTGACTATTCGTTCTACAATGAGCGTAATGATTAGATGTATTTGTACTGTCTAGAAAATATAATGTCATTGCCAATTAAAGCTTTATATTATGCATGATTTGCCTCTTAAACCCCTAAGGTAAACTATTTGGTCTTAAACCCCATTGTTTATAAGACCAAAAAAGTTTAAAGATTTTACCTATTTCTTACATTTAACTTAAGTTATAAATAATGATAATTTCCAAAAAAATCACTTGGGCTTATTGTAGAACTATCAACTACTTTATGATCATTAATATTTTCTTGATTACTTAAAATATCGCCACCTAAATTTTCTTCAAAATAACTATAAAAGACAATCTCCCGTTCATCTTATTCACATAAATATTGACAAAATCAAAAGTATTATCATTTAAATATGAACCATCATGATCTTTAATTAAACTCAAGTAGTTTGGAAGTAAAATATAACCAATTTCATTAGTCACTTTATCGAATAAGTCTAAAGGGATTACGCCATTATCTTGAAAAACCTTCATAAACTATCGTCCATTTTTTTAATGGTATTTTCTCATGCTAAACTTTCCAATAATCTTTAATTTCTTTTAGCCATTCTTTTGCTAATCTACCACCAAACAGTGTTTCATATGACTCATAAACAATTATATAGTCAGCATTTTTATTAAAGATATAGTAATTATCTAAAATTTCTACGAGATCTTTTATATTATCAAATTTAAGCATGTTTGAAAAAACATCATTTTCAAACATAAAGTAAACTTCATCTTCGATTTCAAGATTCTTAATAGGACAAATCTTAGAAGTTACATTTGGCAAATGAACTGCATCAATTGTACTATCTATTAAATCTTCCCAAGATATAGTTATTTTATTATTTACATGAACTTTACGCTTGAAATATCTTTTGTGCTTCTTCATTAACTATATATGAATATGAGATATTTAATTGATTTGCAGTATTAAAGAAATCTTCAACAAAAAAAATACTCATAAATAAAATCCCAGTGTCGATACATCTTAGTTAAAATTTGAAGCATAACCAATCAATGTAAGTATAAAAAAATAGGCAGATTAACATCTGCCCTTGTTCTTTATTTTTTTGTTTTTAGTTTTACTCGTTCTTCCCATAATTCTAGTGGAATAGCAGTTTCTAAAACTTCTTCTTTTGTTAAATCACTAATCCCTTTCATATGCAGGCTTGTCCAACTGTCCTCTTCCGGAATATATGCAAAATCAATTTTAAATTTAGCATTTTCATCTAAACTAATAGTGAAATGGGTCCACTTTTCACCATTCGTAATTTTCTGTAAATTTCCCATTAAATCCAAAATTTTGAGCTCAACCACTTGTAGTGACTCTTCAAACCCAAATGAATTTACTTCATCTGAATTGCGTAAAATAAAAGTAGTTAGCCATGAGTTATGTTCAGGATATATTGTTCCTGTATAAAAAATAATTTTTGCCTCTTGTGGCATAAGTGACCATAATAACTGTCCAACTTCTTGATAAACTTCTTGCTCTGTCATTGCTATTTTCCTGTTGGTGTATTTTGTAGACGTACAGATGGCTGTTTTTTACCATTAACTATTTGGTTCACTATAAACCCTGATGGGCGCTTACTTGTATCAAAGTAAATAGGTTGAATATGAACCTGAACATTTTTACCTTCATTTAACGAATTTTTCCAATAGGTCTCTAACTGATACCATCGTCCACTAGAACCATTAAATGTTTTATTCATCGGTACAATATTCACCCCCTCACCGGGTCCATTAAACATGGAGGCAAGTAAATGTCCACCATGATCATCATCTAAACGCCCATTATTTTTTCCAGATATTTTTTGTTGGTAATTATTACGGTCATTTTTTTCTAATTTTAAGTTCGCTTCAACAGAATTAACTCTTCCTACCTCATCTGTTTTATATGTATAGCCATTATCAAATTTATATACAGTATTTGGCTCTGGTTTGTTGGCAACTTTATTCCATGCTCCTGTTTGACCTGCTTGTAATTCAACATACTTATAGTCGATTGCCGTAATTGGTGAAGCATTTATTGGTGATTGGGGTTTTAAAGAAATTTGCGCAGTTGTTTTTAAACAATCAGCATTATGTGCCCATATACCAAAGTTTCCAACATGGTACGTGTGAAAACCTTGAATTTCGATATTGTAAACAGTATCAAAATGATTTGGAATTAGGTGCTGTGACACAATGGTTAGGTGTTGATCATTACGATCAAGTAATATCATACCCGTTTGTAAAAGTGATGCTTTTAACCAGCCATAATTTTTAATCCAAAATGGGTGTTCTGCAGTTGTTTCTAAAATTTCTTGTTGTCCAAGTTGATTCTGAACAATCACTTTGAAAATAGGTTGATTCTCGGTTCTTTTTGTATCAACAACAGGACGATAACCATACTCAAATGTTTTGTCATTTCTAGACCACACCAGTTCTCCACCCGTAAAGGTTTCAATTGGTTTTAATCCTTCTGAAGTCTCAATCAGTGTTCCAGCAGTAAAGCACTGTGGGTTATCAACAGCTTTTTGAGCAGAGGAAGCATCTCTAGCGATTGAGTCTGACAATTTTAGAGTAAGACCATTTCGTAGGGATACAATATTCCCTGCCATAGCAACAGCATCTGCAACAAATTCTGCTTTTTCAACTGACATACCTGAAGCTTTTGCAAGAATTTGTGCCGTGGCTGTATTTTGTGGAATACCTGTCCAAACTTGTTTACCACCAGCCGTAAGTTGTGTACCTGAATGTACAAATAATGGTGCTGAAAACACACACCCTACAACAGTTTCACACAGACCTCCAGCACCCAACACACCTAAGGCACCACTGCCAAATTTGACACCACCGTCAATACGGACAGAAATAGCATATTTATTATCGTAAGGTGTATAGTAACTATCAACGAAATTATCAAACGAAGTGTTATAAAATAATCTCTCGTTTTGCTCACCTAATTTTGAAAAATGCACATATGGGATTAAAGGTTTTATATTTTGTTGGTCTAAAAGTGCGCGTTCACCACTAAACTCTGAAGACTTTCCTAGATCTTGTAATAATTTTAAGGATTCATATGCTTCTGTATTTTTAGCACTATCTCCACAATTAATTAAACCACATGCAGCGATAAATAAACGCTTTTCTTTTTCTGTATCGCCTTTAGATAACTTCTCTATTTTTTCCTTTTCCGTTTTTCTTAATTGACGGTTATTCTGTACAGCAGTTTCTGCACTATTTGCTGCTACATTAACATCATGCCCTGTTGCTGTCGCAACCGATGCTGCTGCAAGTTTAGAAATATCACGTACCTTCTGTTGATGCTTTGCTAGTTCAGCAGCAGTCATTGTGCTCGTGTTAACTTTTTTATCTAGCTCCTCTGCAACAACCTCTCCAACTACAGCCCCAATAGCCCCTGCTTCACAACTTCCTTGACCTACTTTAGCAGATACACAACCAGACGCAGCATGTGCAATTTTGTGTAACACATACCTTGTATCAAAATTATTACTTTCTAAACCATGAATTTGTTGAGATAAACCTGCTTGCAATTGAGCTGCTGCATTACTTGCAAGTGCACTTGTCAACGCATCACTAAAGCTATCACCATTAACCACTGTTGTAACAGCTGCCGTTGCACCTGCATTTACTAATCCTGTTGCAATACGACCGGTGATCTGATCAACAACCGCACTTTTTGCTTCTGTTAGTTTTGACATATCCTTCATAAATGAGGTATTGCCTAAACCATTTAATACTCCTGCAGTTACCACAGATGTAACTAAACTTTTAACTGCTTCTTTTTTTCCTAAATCTTTAAAAGTTTTACTAAGATCTCCACCATTATTCACTAAACTTATAGAAGCTTGAGTTGCCAAAGATGTAACAGCAGCATTTAACATAACACCTGCTGTCGTATACCCTGCACTTGTTGCTACTGTAATACCTGCAACGGTAGTTGTTGTGGCACCAACAGCTGTTGTTCCGAGGGCTGCAACACCTGCTCCACCTGTTGCAATGGCGAGGGCTATAGCAAGAAGTGCTGCACCAGCAGCTGTTAACCCTTGACTCTTATAATCCCAATCCTTTTGTGCAAGAATAATTTCTTGCCAATTTACATCATCACGCTTAATAAAATCGTTTAAATATTCATTGCCTGGTTGTTTAGCTAGTTTTACGATCTCATCACGTAATTCTTTCTTTTTAGAATCTTTTTCACTTATAGGAATTTGAACTTCTAAACCACCCGCCGCTTTAAAAGTAGATGTAACCCCACTACCATTAAATGTAGGTAACTGAGCTGTTTCTTTTACAAAACCTTTATCTTGGGTTGCCTGCCAAACAACATAATTCTTCTCTGACTTAAGAGTTTCTGTCTCTGTACTTTTTGCACCTAAAAGTATAAGTTTACCACCTGCTTCAATACTTGCACCTTTGAGATAGTTAAATTCTGTCCCTTCTAAACGTGTATCACTATCTGATTTTGTATTAATATAATCAGCTGTTAATTTTGCAGGTAGAGCCTCAACTTGATTGCGTGTGGTCGTTGTTTTTGATTTATTATATTTGATACCTATAAAAGAAAGCCCTGTAAAAGATGATTTCGTTTTTGTATCTATCTTTGAAGATTCTTGTGCCTCTACACTATATAGATTAATTTCACCTCCAGAACGTAAAGCAAGATTTCCACCATTTGCCTGTAAATTTGCTGAATAAATATCCACATTTGCATTTTTATCTTTACTTTCAATAAGAATATTTTTAGCTTGAATATCTACGCCTATTGGATCGATATTATTAAACTCTTTTTTTATAGTTGTTACTTTTTTCTTAAAACCCCATGCAGACTTCTTTCTTTTTATACTAAAAGAATTATCTACACTTTGCTCAAATGCAGCATCTAAGACGATATTCTTATTTGCTTCAATTTTGACATCACCTTCAGATGCAGAAATTTGTGTAGATTGTAGTACGAGATTATCTGTATCACTTTTACCAGTTACTCTGATATTCACACCTTTTGGACCAATTAAGGTTGTTGGTGCAATGATTGTTCGCATACTATAGTTTTTATCAGTTTCTATCCCTTTTTCATAAAAATTAGTATGTCCATCAATAATTACAGCCGCATCTAAAACTGGCTTAAAATTTGTTTCTTTTCTAGTTTGTAATACATATTGATCTTTTAAATGGCCTAATGCTTCTATATCAATTAACCCACTATTTGCCTCTAAGGTTGCACCACTAATCGATATGCCTTGACCTGCTAATAAATTAATATTACCAGTTTGAGCTTTTAATGCTGCTTCGGCATGTTCAAAGCCTGTAATATCTTTATTAAAAAAATCTACAGAACGTTTAGAATATGCAATTTCGTCCTGATATGTTTTTTCTAATTCTAGTAATTTTTTATATTTTATTGTTACTTTTTCTTGCAGAACCTTAATTTCTTTTAAAAGACCTGCTCCAAAAGTATTACCAAGGCTAATTTGCTTTTTAATATTTTCTAGATCTTTTTTATACTGTTTATATTCATTACTTTGCTGCAATTCCTTAAGCTGATTTTCATTAAATGAATAAATTTGCTGTTCATCTGCTAAAAGATTAGCAAATTTTTTATTTGTAAATGTATTTTTAACACCATCTATAATCAAATCATCTGATTTTGCAATAATATTAATATTTTTTGCTGCGTCTAAGTGTGATCCTTGAATATCAACTTTGTCACCTTGCAGATAAATAGATCCCTTCTGAGAATTTAGATTTAAAACCTGCTCAGAGCCGTTACCATTCGCTCCACCATGGCCGATTAAGCCTAAAGTATTATTTTCAGATACAAGTTTAATATCATTAGCTGCATTGAATGTATGAATTTTTGGGTCTAATAACAGCTCACGCTTTGTCTGAATAGTTAAAGCACCATTTAAGTGATTAAATTGATTATCTTTTTGTAAGAACGGTGTTTCAGTAGTTTCTAAATTTACCTGACCTTTTGAAACTAGGATATCACTATCTAATAAAATACTACCTGCTTTTAGACTCGTATTTTTAACCTGAAGTGGCTGAAGAGTTTTTAAAGATAATATTCCTTGAGCATTTAAATTAACAGTATTTGTATCAGGATCCCAAACTGTTGCCCACGAATCATTTGCTTTTTGTGCATTTATGTAAAGACGTTTTTTACTATCTAAAACCAAATGTTGCTGACTATCAATATTACTATTATGTAACATCATAGAGTCAGCACTTTTAAGTTCTGTTGTACCTTTAGAACTAATGTCTGTATTGCTTAACTCAACGGAGTTCTTTGAACTGCTTAAAGCAATATCTTTTCCTTTAATACTGGTTCTTTTATTATTTTCCTCTAATGTACTTAACTTCCCATTTACAGAAATATTAATATTTCCTTGTGTAGTTTCTATATTACTGCCTTTAATATAAAGCTGACCTTCATCTACTAATTGTTGTGTACTTTTTTTGGTAGTAAGACTAATGTCCCGTTTTGCCCGAAGACTCGCTTGTTGTATATCTATATCTGCCCCTTGTAAGCGAATACCTCCTTCGGTTTGCAAATTTACATCTTTTGTCTCGGTATGCTGAAGTGTAAGTTTCCCAGCTTTAGATGTTAGTACAATGTCGCCATTTGAATT
Organism: Acinetobacter sp. HY1485; assembly: GCF_027568475.1. Taxonomy (GTDB): domain Bacteria; phylum Pseudomonadota; class Gammaproteobacteria; order Pseudomonadales; family Moraxellaceae; genus Acinetobacter. Next base: position 20,569 of record NZ_JANKZG010000015.1, read on the forward strand.
TATTAAATATACATATGGATTTATTGTTAAATGATCACCACTTTGAACTTGAAGTAAACCATTGAATGGTTTGTAAATGGCATCTCTTACTAAGATATCTGTTTTTTGTGCAGTCAGTGCAATAGGCCCTAGTGTTTGCAGTGACCATCCTGCATTTGTAATAACTGCTCCACCTTTTAATTCAGTATTACGAATAAATTGATGTTTACCACTATTTAAAGATAATACGCCTTGGCTATTTAAACTTAACTTTCGAGAGGTAACAGGAGCTCCCCAATCAACCCAGCCTTTACCATTAGACTGACTATTTAAATACAAGTGATTTCCAGAACTTATCAACGTATTGTGAACTGAATAACTATTGATACCTTTTAAATATAAATCCTGATTTGCATTAATAGTTATATCTTTTTTAGAATTAATATCTACATTATTTAAGTCAATATTACGGCTTGCTTTAAATGTAACATCATTAGCCTGTAATGACGTTATTTGATCGTTGTGTTCAAAGGCTTGAATATCTTGTTTAGAATCTAACAGGATGGCTCCTGTTGTACTCTTTATTTGTGCACCGCTAAGCTGAATATCTCCTTTTTCTAAAGATACAGCTTTAATATCACTTTCTGCATTGATTTGTGTTGTACTAGCTTCCTTTATCGCTAAATTAACATTACCCTGTGCATAAATATTTATACCTGCACTTTTGGAAGTTAAATGAGATCCTTGTGCTTGCACATGCCCTTTTAAAGCTGTTAATTCAAGTTGATCTTGTACTTCAAATGTTTTACCAACTAAATTCAGATCACTATTTTGTGTCGTCAGCGATAAATCTGATTGCGATTTGAGTGTTTGAGATACTTTAATGGAATTTGCATTAACCTCTAAATTACCTACTGTCTCAAGATTTATTTGTTCAAGATTTGCTTCACCTTCTACCTGTACATTTAAGTTTCCGGCAATTAAAGGTAACTTTTTAATTGGGTTACTCCAAATTAAATTTTCACCCGTATAGATATTAATATCTTTTAGAAAAACTAAATTTTCCTCTAATATAGGAGTAAATGTAAAATCTTTAAGCTCAATGCGTCCACTGCTGTAAAAAGTTATATCACCACCTGCATCTAACGTTGTATCTTGTAACGTCAGTTTACCTAAATTCTTTTTTTCATTTATACTTTGTAAAACAATATCACCAGCAGCTGTTGTAATATTAGCACCTGTTGCTTTGAACTCACCATTAGTTAGTGCTGTGATGTTGTCTAATGCATTTAGTTGGCTTGCTTTATTTAACTGAATACGATCTTTTGCAGATAAAATAATATTACCTTGACTGTTAACTACTGCACCTGCATCAATATTAATTGTTTGTCCATAGAGTTCAGCAGAACCTAATATGCCATCTTTAGTAATTTTTCCATCTGGCTTGAGGTTAATAGTTTTTTCAGCAATTAACTGAATACGTGAACCATCTTGCGTAGTTTTAATTTGATTATGGTAAATATTGATATCATTGCTTGAATTTAGTGATACCAAATTTGGACTTTGGATTAAACCATCTGAATTAATATCCCCTGTCACACCTATTGATGTAGTTTGTAAACTTACAATTCCATCTTTCTGATCGGTAGTTTCAATTTTTCCCCAGCGATTTTCAATTTTACCAGCACTTGTAATTACTAAATTTTTATTTGCTTGCAATGTACCTGCATTTTGAACGCCTAAACCTTGTTCTGTTGCAATAAGGTAAATATTATCTGCATACATTCCTCCAAGGTTTTTTACATCTACTGCAAAGTTCGAGGCTTTATTTTTTGCATCTTGTACAACAGGACGTTGTGTTTTTTCATCAATTTCGTTTGCACCTGTCACAACTAAAGCATCTGCATTTACATGCATTTGAGCATTTAAATCTAAAGCACGCGTATAAATATCTACATAGTTTGCATTATTTTTATTTCCTCCTAATCCTAATGAAGAACCAGTTGGTGCATTAATATTTACTTTACCTTGTTGAATATTATACTTTTGAATACTTCCGTCCGTATTTAAAACAGGTGTTCCTGTTGTAAGTGTCGCACGGTTAGTGTTGATAAAACCTCCCCCTTTGATGTTAATTCCTGCAGGATTAGCAATAATCACATCTGCCATTTGTCCAGCAACTTCTAAGTTACCTTCAAATCGTGATGCACCTCCTTTAACTTCATTCAAAATAACACGTGCTTCACCTTTTTGTAACAATGGGTTTGCACTTACACTTTGAACTAATTGCGAACGTCCACCTGTACGACTGTTATTTAAAACTAATCCTTCATTTAGTACATCAAAGCTTTGATAGATATTGTGTGAAACCCCATTTCTAGGTGTCTGAATATTTACAACTGGTACGATTTTTCCTGCTGCCGTTTTTCCTGCTGCAATGACAGCACGCTGATTAGCTCCAGCTGATTGATCTGCTTGTACTTGAGCATATAAAGATGAAAAAGGAGTAAGGAAACTCAAGCTTAGAACTAATGCTTTAACTTGCCATAATTGATTAAATGACACCTCTGCTTCTATTGTAGTATTTTTAACAGCAACTGACTGCCCTGAACTTTTACTCTGACTCTTTGCATTTTCAGCAACAGCCATAAAAATACCACGAGCTTTATTAAAAATAATACGATAACAATTCTTGTTCATAACAATGGATATCTCAAATATTTACGAGAAAAAAATTAATAACTAAAATTTAAACTAAAGCCAGCTGTCCAATCTTTCGAAACTGACTTCGGAGCAATAACACCATGACCAACAAATGTGTCTAAATAGAACCCATAAGAATATGTACGTAGCCCCAACACACTTCCCATTAAATAACGCTGGTTATTAAAACTGTTTGAACCATTAACCCAGCCTTGATCTATCCCTAAATACATTTGTGTATTCTTAATAGGAATATTCATACTTATTTCTTGCTGTAAATAATGCCCACTATCTCCAACAAGCATATTATTTCCATCAAAACCACGAACACTATATCGACCACCTATATAAAATCGGTCTTGAGGTACTAATATTTGTGGTGCATATTGGCCATGCCAGTTCAGACGATATTGAGCAGGAGAATTTAATAAAGTAATAGGCATATTTACACGTATATCTGCACTCCAAATAGGAGCACGCGCATAGCCTTCACTTGGGAGGAGGTTTTGATTAATATCATGTATATCTTCTTCAGGAGCACGTTTAGCTTTAAGTGCACCACTTCCACGACGGTAATCAATACTTGCATCAACTAAAGTCTGACCAAGATATTGCTTATGCTTTAATCCTAAATTCCAACCTGTCGTTCGACGACGTTGAACCTCAATTTCTAGATCATCAATAAAATTTTGACTACTTCGATGATAGCCTCTTGTATAGATACTCGTTTTATAATTAGTACCTCTAGAGACCAAACGTGAAAGGGTAATATTTGTTTGCTCACTATTGCCATGATAAAGCAAAGGTGCTTTATAACCAGCGACACGTTGGTCATAATAAGATCGGTTATAACTTAAATTTAAATTGTAATAACGATATGGAACTTCATAGCTTAAATAACTATTATAATTACGGTCATAGTGCCAATTATCTATTGATCGACTATAATTTGCACTCAACGTATCATTGAACCCTACCACATTATTTAATGTTGCTCCTAAACTCAGGTTATAGATACCGTTTGTTTTACCTCCAGAATCATCTAAGCCCATATTCACATTGAGTTTTTTATATCCTGTAGAAATTAACTCTACATCGCTATAACCCAAGCAATTTTCTTCTTTTATCGGCTGAAGTTCGAGTTTTACAGCTAAATCTGAAATACCTTTAAGATTATCAATCCCTTGATCAAGTACACGAATATTTAGTGCATCATGTTCCTTAACTGCAAATGCTGCACGTAATTGCGATTGAGATAAGCTAGCTTTTGGATCTGTTTGTATAAACTGACCAAAACGGCCTACTAAGAGAGTAAAAACTAATTTCTTCTGACTTGCTAAGTCTTGTGGTTCTACACTGACTGTAGAAGTAATATAGCCTTTTATAATTAACTCATTTTGTAAAAAGTTAAGAATACGATGTAAGCTTTTTGTACCAACACATTCACCGGTTACTTTATTCTTTTTTTTATCATCTAAAGATTGAAGCAAAAAATTAAATTGTTTTTTTTCCTGAATACTTCTTTCATTTAAAATGATCAAATCAAGCTGTTCTACAGTAAAACACACTTCCTCTTTTTCAATTAAATTCTTTATATCATTTACACCTTGATAAGGTGATGTCGGTATAAATTTTTCAATTTGACGCTGATCTTCGATTTGTTTAATTTTTTGACCATTTTGAATAACTGTATTTAAACTATGGTCCTCTTCTGCGTATATATAAGGAGAATACAAGCAGCTACCAAGTAAGATACAAATAGACTTTTTCAACATGGGGGAAGATTTTGCAACAAACAAACTATTTTAATACAAAAAATACATAATTAATACAATATTGTAGAAATATATATCAATTAAGTTCTATATATAAAATTTTTACTAAAAAAATTAATACTATAAGCTATTGTCCATTAACTGGACTTGTAATCAAACTATTACTTTCTAGGATGAGTAAAGACTTGTATTTTCTAGTTACTTATTTTAAAGATGTAACTTTATATACTTTAGTAAAAATTAATTTTTAAATTTAAAAGTGTCATGTCAATTTATTTCTAATATTAATTTAAAATGACAAGGATAAGTTCTAAATTGAAAACGTAAAAATAGGGTGAAGTTCATCTTCACTAACGCCTTGAGCCTGCTTTAACTTGTCATACTCAAGCTTATAACGAGCAACAAAGATTGACTAGAATACGCAGATTTATAGCAAATGAAATTAAAGCATTTGTGCTAACCAAAGTCCGTTTCCTTCACTTATATTTCATCATATGCAACATGATTGTTTATAAAATATATGAATTTCAATATCACCAAGACTTGTTGAGATTCTACTTAGATATTAATGGCGATGGTATTACTCGGATGAAAGCAGAGTTGGCGGTATTTGTGAATTATTAAATGGTGTAAATAAAAATTATTAAATCAATTTTGAAGGCTACTCAAAGGATATGTTTGGTAAAATAACTTATTTTCATAATGCTATATCACAACTATATAAGTGGTAGCAGATCAACACTATCCTAATAATAGTGGTAAATGCATGATTGGTGTAATTAATCCTGATTGTAGTGATGTATATTTTCCATGCTGGAAACAGAAACTTGAGGCACAAGATTATTGCAACAAATTTCAACCTTGTTTAGTGTTTAGTGTTTAGTGTTTAGTGTTTAGTGTTTAGTGTTTAGTGTTTAGTGTTTAGTGTTTAGTGTTTAGTGTTTAGTAATCGTAGCACCTGATAATGTAAAAGTTAAATAAATGGACAACAGGCACAAATACCGAGTAGTAATAGTTATAACTAAAGTGGGTAACAACCACAGTAGGGTTATCAATGTGCCAATAACCTATCAGCCACAAACTTCTGATTTAAATGATAATTTTCTGTTTTAAAGGAAATTCAAGAAGCAATGATAATTTAATCTATTTCTTTAAAAAAGAGCCAGAAAACGGCTCTTTTTTCTTTGGTTTAATTTCAGCTAAAACATCAAAATAAGTTTTTAAATCTAATCTTTTTATACCAAAATTAAGGCAATGTATTATTCCTGATAAGGCTTAATTGCTGTACCTTGAATGGCAATTTTCACCACATTAAATACATCTGTATTATCTATATATTTACCATCATTTAGTTTGGTATATTTAGCAAAGTTAGTATCTACACCATGAATGCGCTGTGCAAATAACTCAGAACCTGCACCCTTAGCCCAAAGCGGAACTAATGCATTTGAGTGATCGCCTGTCGGTCTAAATGAAAACTCAGGCATTTTATGTTTACCTTTATTTGCAATACTCGCAAAAGGAATAGTATTTGCGTCTTTGCCCATTGGCATACCATTATCATGGTCGGTAGTTACAATGACTAAAGTATCATTCCAATTACTATTTTTCTCAACCCAATCAATAACTGTTTGAACTGAGTTATTAAAATCTTGTGTTTCTTCCACTAAACGACCATATTCAGGCTCACTCGTGCATTTACCATAATTCCATTGTGAATTACATGAACTTGTATGCGCTGACCAATCTGTTGCACCCCCTTCAACCATTAGAAAAAAGCCATCTTTATTTTTACTTAAATGATTGATTGCACCCTGTGTCATTGTACTTAAGCTTGGTACTGTTTTTACAAAAGCATCACCCGACGGGTTTGATTTGTCCTTACCAACAATTTCAACTTGACGTGCTTGTTGTAAAGTATTGGTAATTTCAGGTGAACCAAATATAGGCCCAGTATAGTTTTTACTACCATTTGCTAAAGCATCAAATTCACTTTTACTGCGAATAATATTCCATCCATATTGACTATTTTTAGGTGTTAAGTGCCCTGTTTGTAAATCATTCCAGTCTCGCTCTGAAATATAAGTATATTGTGATTTGCTATCACAGCCTATTTTCGACTCATCTACTACAAGTTTGTCACATGGTGTACCATTGATATTAAAACCAGGTGCACCCGTTCCCATAATTAGGTCTAAATGGCCTTGAGAAAACATTTGATGCCCAATAGCATGGTAATTATTTCTAGAAATGTTCTGTGCACCAAATGCAGCAGGTGTTGCATGAGAAAATGGAACTGTTGTAATCACTCCAGTTGATTTACCAGCAGATTTTGCAATCAAAGTAATAAACTCAACTGGCTTACCATAATTATCAAAATTAATTGCATTATTATAGGTTTTAGTACCAGAAGCGAGTGCTGTACCTGCTGCTGCACTATCTGTTGGTGTTTTTGATAAATATTCATAGCCTTTAAATGGCAATTTAGCATTATTGGTTGGGGTTAAATCCCATGCCTGCTGAGGATCATAATTAATTGCAGAAACTGAGTTGTTTGTTGGTTCTTTTGATGCATTTAAAGGATAAGTAGACATTGCATATTTTGCGGGGAATTTTGCATATGGAGCTTTTTGAATACCACCATACTGCCAATCTGCAGCCGCTTCCCAAGTACCAACACCTGCCCCATCATTAATTAACACAATAATATTTTTAGGTTGAGTGGATGGTTTTACCATAGAAGAAGCATGTGAATTATAATGATGTGCACCGCAACCTGTTAAAGCAATAGATAAAAAGAGTGTAGAAAACTTTAATTGAGTGGTCATTTTTAAATAGACTAAATTAATTAATAATTAATACTTTATATGTCAATAATATTAAAATTGTATGACACAATCGATACTTATTATATGAATATACTAAATAAAATTATTAGCTTTAGCAGTACAAAATAGAATTTCAATACACATCAAGAATGTATTCCCCAAAAGTTGTAATGTTTTTGATTAGTGTGTTGAGTGTGTAAACTACTGGCAAGTAATACTACAAGTACAAAAATAAGAAAAGACAGATTACTCTGCCTTTTCTACTAAGTCTAAATGGAGCTATCTTTTGGCTTTGTGCACATTTGTATTTCTAAAGGTTCTAACAATCTTGTTGGAAATATAATTTTTTCTTGTTTATCTTTTTGCACTTCTGTAATTTGTATAAAGCACTTTTTATTTGTTTCGACATAAGAAGCTTCATAATCAGTATTTGGTTTCGGTATAAAATTTACTGCTACTCGACATGAGAAATTATAACCCGGCTTTTTTGTTGCTGTATTATCAGACTCTGATGCATCTATGGTAATAGGTTTATTGGCAGTAACTACATATTCTTTGAATGAGTCTCTAAACATAACTCCCGTATCATTTGCTGCAGTTAAACTTCGGGCTGTTTCTGGCATACCTGCACTAACATTTTTATTTTTTTTGGTAAGCCATTATTTACTCTATGATGTATCTTTCTTTGAGCGGTATTCCTCTAATCCTCGCAACTGGTTTCGGTATAGCGATGAATAGTTGCAGCACCGTATGGACCATATAAACGGATACGTGATTGCGAGGTACTCTCATAAGATTGCTTACTTATAACAACTACTGATTTTTGTGCCATAAAGCAACCTGTCATAGGTGGCAAAGTAAGATAGAAAATAAATATTTAGATTTAATTAATTAAATACATATTGATTAGATATAATTTATTATAAATTCTTTTAGTTATGTAAAAATTATTATTTAAGTTATTTAAGTTATTTAAGTTATTTAAGTTATTTAAGTTATTTAAGTTATTTAAGTTATTTAAGTTATTTAAGTTATTTAAGTTATTTAAGTTATTTAAGTTATTTAAGTTATTGTATGGTAAAGCTTTAATTTATATAATCAAGTTACTTAACTTATGTAAGTTGCATAACAATGATTATTTTAATTGGTGGTGAAAAGGGCGGTTCAGGTAAAAGCTGTCTTGCACAAAACTTAGCTGTCTATCTGCAACAACAAGAACGAGATATTTTATTGCTTGATGCCGATCCACAAGGAACAACAACCGATTGGGTTCGTGAACGTGAAGAAAATGAAGACCTTTCTAACATTCCATCGGTTCAAGCATCAGGTAATATTCGCCAAGTTCTTCTTGATTTAAGCAAACGTTACCAAGACATCGTGATTGATGCAGGTGGTCAGGACTCAGAAGCGCTACGTTCAGCAATGACTATTGCAACACATATGCTCTTACCATTTCGTCCTAAACGTCGTGACTTAAAGACATTAGTGCATGTTGAAGAACTTATTCGTTTAGCAAAAGCAGTAAATCCTCAACTTATTACAAATGCAGTTATCACTCAATGTCCTGCGCTTCCAAGTCAAGCACAGCGAATTTGGGATGCCAAAGAAGCATGTGAATCTTTCTATTTAAAACCACTTGCACAGTACACAACAAATCGAAATGTTTATGATGATGCTGATGAAAATGGATTGTCTGTATTTGAAATTTCAAGTGATACCAAAGCAAAAGCTGAGATTGAGCAAATAGCGATTGAGTTTCTTGGGGAGTTAAAATGAGTCTAAAAGGTTTAAAAAGAACACCTGTCCAAGAGCCCCAAGATAAGTCTATTGATGATTTTATTAATGGTGCAGCAAAACGTGTAAGTGAACTAAAAGTTAGTGAGCAGAAGTATAAACGCTACACTTTTTCTTTAACAGAAGATGTAAGCGAACAAATTGACGAGTTAGTTTTGGATAGTCGTGTAGCAAAAGCCAATCGTTCTATTATTATTAAAGCAGCACTTAACCAACTACAAAGCCTCTCAAATGAAGAATTAAAAGAAATTGTTTTAAAAGAACTTTCCTAAAAAACTTACTTAACTTACGCAATTTATTTAAGTTACGTAAGTTATTTAAAATTTAGACCCACTCGCTCTAAATCTTTACTGTATTTTTTAATAAATTCATTGTCTGATAACTTCTTGATAAGACGTTTTTCTAAGTCTGTATATTCTTCACCAACCTCTGCATGTTTACTTGCAAAAGCATCGTCATAGGCAAGTTTATTAGCAAAAAGGAGTATCTGTTTTTCAGTAAGTTTGATTTGTTTTTCAGGTTCTTTATCTATAATACTATTAAGCATCTTAAAATCTTTCAGCTTAAATCTGAATTGCAAGCCTACAATAGATCTACCTGATTTAAACTGTTCATACTCAACATAAATATCCGTGTATTTATTGATTTGCTTTATGGCAGGTTCAATTACAATACGTTTCAGATTATCCATTCGTAAATATTCACTATTTTCAAGCCCAATTTTATTTCTAAAGTCTTGAATCGTAATTACTGGCGTTTTACCCACTTCTCTCCATGAAATTAATATTTCATACAAACGAATAGCATATTTACTACTTAATTGTGAGACTTGTTTTAGTTGATAACTTGTGAAGTGCTTTTCTAATCGGATAATTAAAGGTACCACATCAGAAGCGAAAGTAACCTCAAGCACACCTAAGTTATCTGCATATGCAATTTTTGAAACCCATCTTGATTTAACTATAAATTCTTTGTTTTGATCACCACGATATTCTTTGTATGAAAACTTTCGTTCAAAAAGATTATTAACAGCACTTTTTAATGCCGCATATGCCGCTTCGTTGGTGGTATAAAAGGTTTTCGCATATTCTTGTGCACTAATTTGAACAACTGTATCAGAGGTAAGTTTCGCTTGAGATTCTCTAGCTTCAACAATAGCAAGTAGGATAAGCCGTTGCTCTGTTAATTCAAGGTTATAACTAGCATTGATCAAAATATTATCTTTAACAACTAATTCATTTTTCATTTTGTTTTAATTGAATACAGCGATATAACTATATTAATCACTGATATAGTTAAAAGCAAAGAATTTATAGGTATATGACAAAGAATTTATAGGTATATGACAAAGAATTTATAGGTATATGACAAAGAATTTATAGTGATATAAAGCTTGAAACCTTTACGAATAAAGGTTCTTAGTCTGTCTAAAAGCATTAAAAGTTTATTAAAAATATTAAAAACATTTTCTTTCTAAATTCTAAAACAAAGAATTTATAGTGATATAAGTAATTGCCTTTAAGCACACTCAATATACTGTTTTAATAATTTTGTAAGTTGAATTTAAAACATGGCATAAAGATAAAAAATCAGTTTTCCATATTTAATGTATTCTATATAAGCTGAATCTATTAAAGGAAATAAGTTCTCCTTATTTTTTTAAATGTAATATTATTGAATTAATAAACCTTCTTCAACAGATGGTAATTTTGAAGAAGTTTAAAGAATGCCAAAGAAGCTATGACTTTTCACCTAGTAGAATATGGAGATGAAATTTCATTGGCTTCAAGTATCGAGAAAGTTATCAAGGGAGAATCTAAGCAATCGTTAATATTGATGTAAGCCGTTATTTAGACAAAGCAAAATAAAGTGTGTATTGCCTGCCGCGCGCAGTTGCCCCGCCCACCTGCGCTGCGCAAATGTGTCGATTTCCTGACAGTATAAATCCCCTGCATAACATATCTATAAACTCCAATACATAAGGCTTTTAGAGTCTGATATTTATTATTTTTGAATACTGCATTTTACTGCACAAAATACATCACTGCACTGAAAGTACGATATTCTAAATAGGCTTGCTTCTAACTTACTTTCATTTTTGCACTGCAATGATGGTAAACAAATAGTTGTCTTGATGGCACAGGTTTATCCTCGTTTTTTTGCCACAGTGGCACATTCAATATACAATTTACGTTGCCATATTTTTGTCGTTGAACAGGAATATCATTTCCGCATTCTTCACATTCCACCAATGAAGGTGTTTGATAGTCTTGTTTTACCCAAGCCACTTGTTTGAGTTGAATTTCTTATGCCTGATCAATCATATTCGTCATCGTTTTTGTCTTTCCATACCAGTTGTATATCCCACAGCTTTTAAATCTGTCAGATGTTTTTCTACAAAATCGGATTTACAAAGTAATCCCACTAAACGTATTTGAAACGCTTGTAAGCTTTGGCCTGCACCTGCATGAATACTTGAAAATAATGCGTGGTTTGCCAATTTTTTTAGTAAAAAAATGGATTTGTTTAGGACTTAAAATAATTTTTGGTTTTTCAAAGCTATGCTCAATGCTTTTATTTTGCGTTTTAATCGATGTTTGCGCGTTAGATGGAACCTGAATACCATTTTTAATTTTTTTGCTGTTTACAGGCTGTTTTTGAGCTTCTGACGTGGTTTCTTTTTTAGATGTAGGACCTTTGTTTTCAGAAACATCTAATTTTTGATATTTTGTATTAGCTTTAAGTGACCAAGTAGCAAGATACGAATGTTTTAGTTCATCTATGATCTGTTTATCTGAGTTGTATTCTTCAACTAACTCACATTCATATTTGAACCAGTATACCGTTATTAGCTGTTGTAAGGAAATTCATTTTGTTTGCTATAAGATATTTTTCCTAATTTTTAACATCAAACCAGTCCTTTTTTTATTTTCTTTTGTGTATCCAAATTTTAGTTGGTGTATCAAAAATTATGCTGAACAAAAGGTAGGTAAGATTTTGATAGAGTAGAGAAATAAAAGTAACTCTACATATCAAATGTCATACCTGCTGCTTAAGTAACAGTACAAAGAAAAATTATAAAAATAAGTGGTAAGCAAAGTTATCAATGTAGATTATATAAGCGTCAATTATTGGGATATATATATTGAGCTATCAGAATTCTCTTGCAGGAAATATATTGAAAAACCTACATTGTATAGAAGTAACAGTATCAGAAATATTGCAGTTAAAAGAGTTAGTATATATTAAGATTTTTCCTATTCTCACACTTCAGGCAAAGAAAAATCATTATGGTACGACTTGAGTGGATAAGTTTTGGATATTTGTAGGGCATAAAAAGAATAAGGATTAGTTGATTTATGTTTACCATTGACAGGCAGATGAAATTGTTGCTTACCTATGGGCAAACGAGCTTTATTGACAGTGAGCTGCCCAAAGTTAAGGCGATTTTGTATTAGCTATGGTCGTATAATAAGTGACCATTAGTAAGTTTCTTTGCAATATATATTGAAAGAACTAGAATTCGCTACAAGATCAGGCATGGATTTAAAAGAGGTTTCAATTTTTCTTAAAAGACGAAAAATACCTTAAAGCTTTTGATTCAGTATAATTTTATATCAAAAATAAATTTATACAATTGCAGCATACTGTTTAATAAAGCACCAAATTATAGTCTAAAAAAAATGGAAGCCTGGCTTCCATTTTTTCATTTATATTTTATTACTTCCAAGTAACGGTAACACTACCACCACCACCAGAATTACCATTGAAATCACTTGTACCTGCCATTTTCCAAATGTAATTGACATTTTTTCCAAATAACTTGTGATCTTCTGTAATACCACTTGTGCCAATAGCAAGGTTTGTAGTGCTATTCCAAGATCCCGTTCCAAGACTAAGAGCTGAAGATCCTTTTTCAAAAGGTTGTCCTAAAGAAGCAATAGCGATTGCCCCTGCTACCCCTGCATCAGCATTTTTTCTAACCTTGTTTAGTTCGCGAATAGTTTGATTCATTCCTTTTTCTAAATTACCAACACGTCCGTCTACAGCCCCCAATGCATCACCCACATTGTTATATGCCCCACCTGCTACATTGTAGATTGGCGCTGATACTTGTCCTGTTGATGCATCTACCGTTGAACCACCACCTAAGTAGTTAGATACATTGGTATTTGCTTGGTAAACCTGAGCACCATTGACTGCATCTTTGCTTGAGCTTGTGATACTACCATCAGCCACATTGGTTACTTTTTGATTTCCTGCATTTACGCCATTGCTATCAATTGCAACTTGTCCAACTTTAACCGTATTTGCAGTAATGTCTTTAGACGTTGCCACTTGATAGTTCGTACTGCCATCAGCATTATTAGAGGTGGTGACAACAATATTGTCGCCTTGAGTAACGGTTGATTTTGCTTTAGCCGCACTTTGGTTCACATTTTTGATCGCTTGATCAACGGTGGTTGCACCTGTACCGCCAATGTTAGTTGCAGTTACTTTGCCATCTGCATCAACCGTTGCATCACCACCAATAACGCTTGCAACACTGTTTGATACATTAGAAAGCTGTCCACCATTGATTGCATCTGTAGACCCTTGGGCAACGGAACCATTTGCCACACCTGTTACCGTACGATTACCTGATGTTCCTGCAACACTTACAGTTGTACCGCCAGTGTCTTGTCCAATGGTAATTGGGCTATTGGTATCCGCCTGTTTCACAATACCTGTTTTACCTGAAGTCACATCACTAATATTGTTTTGCAAGTTACTAATATTGTTTGTATTCGCTGTGACTTGGCTTTGAACATTGGCAAGCTGTCCACCATTGACGGCATCTTTAGAACCTGCAGCCACTGTACCATCAGCCACATTGGTTACTTTTTGGTTTCCTGCACTAATACCTGCTTGTGTAATACTTGGTGTATTTGCAATCTGCGTACCTGTACT
>NZ_JANKZG010000016.1 GCF_027568475.1 Acinetobacter sp. HY1485
ACCACCAAACTATTGCCGTTCAGACTCACCAAACGTAAATTGCTCTCATAGCTTGGCATGTAAAACGGACGATACTGCCCCATACGTCTGACCAACCACTGCTTAAACTCAAACAGCTCTTGTTGGTTCTTTAGAATGTTGCGACAGGGTTTAGCAAAACGTGGGGTTTTCCATGTTGTACGCTGTACGGCAAGTCCTAGCCCGAAGTCGATGATGTCTTGTTGCTGTGACAATGTAGTCTCTAGCGTATCACCATTGAGCAATAACTTTTTAAAGCACAAGTCCTCACCGTTAAACGTTCCATTAGGTACTTCCTCAGCAATATTAGGCAAGTCATCAATGACAAAAGTAGCTGATGCAACACAATGAATCCCTGAGATATTGCGACTGACATCACCCGAGATCCAACCCACTTTAATGGGGTACAGTCGGCATTCATCAAAATTAGTGGTAACTGCACTGTGTAGCGTTAAGCTGTTGCTATTGATCGAATCAATTTCTAATACTTGCCATTTCTCAGGACTTTGCCAAAGCAATGCAAGTTTGGAAAAGGTATAGCGTGAGGTGGTACAGTTAAGCTCTAGCGTATCTTTAGATACATTGCTCAGTGTCTGCCCCTCAAACCAAATTGGCACCGCCCATTGACTACGCATTGCCCCATAGAACAAATTGAAGAACGCAGGGATTTGAGTTACACCCATGGCATAACTGTATTTCAGCGTTTGCCGTGGAAGCTGACGCAGTGCGATACGCTCCTCTGTACTATCCACTGCTTCAAAAATATCTGTAACGTACTGCCAATTCTCTACCGCTTCAATCAGTGGACGATAAGGACAAATGGCAAGTTTGCCCAAACTTGTTGTGATAATCATAAAAACTCCAGACGTAAAAAAACCACCCGAAGGTGGTTTTTTAGCTATCTCGCAACATTTCTTACGGCTGTCGAATTTTCATTCATCCAATTGATAAGAACTCTTGTGCCAGACGGCGATGCAAGTGCTTGTTTAAGCATGTCCTCATGATTCATATGATTAAAGATATGAATATTTTGAGGTGTTACATTAGCTTCTTCTTTTTGTGGAGTCGAACTAACATTAACTTGATTTAAAATATCAGGTGGTATATCACCAACTAAGCCACCATCAGCATAACCACGTTTACGCCCTGTACGAATATCTTCTACAGACCCTACACCACCAAGTCGTGCAATATCAGATTGGGAGAAAACGACTTCACCCTTATGCACAACACCTGCAACATCATATTTACCGCCATGACCTGTATAACCACCTTCACTAAAGCCCTCCGTTGCAATAGCAGAAACATTAGAAACTATTGAAGCTCCTTGTGCCATTGCTGCTGCAATCATTGGAATGTTATATGGAAAACCAATTTTTGATGCCTCGGCAATATTTTGTTGCATTGCAAGTGTTGCAGATGCAATTGCAAATGCTTTCTGCACAGTAAAAGCAGCTTTATATGCTGCACTTTGTTTTCCGAATGCATCAGACATCATGCTAGTCACAGATCCGAATGTTTGTTCGCCGTAACTCAAATTCATCTGTAACTGTGTGAATCTCAGTTCCTTCTCTTTTTCTGCGTACTTTTCGTCAAGTGCTTGCTTTGCTTGTAAATACTGCTCATCAGCCTCTAGTAATTGCTGATAACGATCGCCCTCATCTTTAAAATCTTTTTCATTTAAGGCACCAATCTGATTATCATATGCCTTTGATAGCCCATCCTGATCTACCTCATACTGATTCTGTAAATCATATTGCGCATAAGCATTTGGATTTTTCTTTTGCAAAATATCTAACTGTGCAGAGCGACCAATTTGACCCACGGCGTTATGATCTTTATTTAGCTCTCTAAAGATTTTCACGTTATTACTTTCTTGCAATTTAAGACGTTCTTCATCAGAAATATGCATCAACTTAATTTTGTCCGCTTCAAGTTGATAACGTGCAATCACAAGTTCGCTTTCAGTTTTAAAGATTTCTTCTGCAGCTAACAAACGTTCTTTTTTAGCAATTTCGATTTGAGCGAGTTCTTCGCCGTACTTTTCATCTATTGCCTCAATTGCTAATTGCTTTTCAATTTTTCCAAGCTTTGTATCAGCATAAGCCTCTGCTTTTTTGATATTAACTGAGTATGTCAATTTCTCATCTTCAGTCATTTTAAAGCCATTGAGATCGTATTCACGCTGAAGCTTACTTAGATTTTTTTGAGCTTGATAGTTAATCTCCTCTTGCTTCATCTGCTCAGTTAAGCCATGTTTTTGCAGATCTGCCATGCGCTCAATATGATCATTCTCACGCTTTGTATCAGCTGTATCATATTGCTCCTTGAGTTTCTTGGTTTCCTCCTGTGCCTTTTGAATCAACTTTATTTGGTCAGCTAAAGATGAACTAAAATCTTTTTTAGATCCGTTATACCCTGAAAGGCCACCTAAATAACTTTGAGTTTTCGCCCAATAGTCATTGTTAAACTTACCTAGGTTTGTACCGCGCTGAACATTGCCCTCACCTGCATGATATGCACGTACTGACTTTTCCAAATTGCCATTAAACTTTTTAAGTAAATACTGAAAATATTTAGCCGCACCTTCCGCTGATTGAGCCAAATTAGTGCGGTCAGTTACACCGTATTGTTTTGCAGTGCCTAGCATTAATTGAAAACCACCAAGTGCACCACTACTTTTGTTAAGCTGATTGGTTTTTCCTGTATTACCTGTTTCAATCGCATGGGTTGATGTAAGTAAACCACTTGTGAGCCCATACTTCTGTTCAAGTCCTGCAAAGTTATACTTTTGAGCGTTTGCCTGAACCTGTGCACTTACTTGTAAAGTTTTTAATTGTTTTTCTGCTAACTTTGCTTGTTTATTCTTTTCATCTGTAATCTCCTTCTCATGTGCTTTTAAATTCTCGGTTAAACGAACAGTTTCAAGAATATTATCAATGTCTTGTTGTGTAAGAACACTCTCCATACCTTTGCTTTCTTGACCTTTCCAAATCGCATTGGCTTGTTCTGCTGTATAACCCTTATCTAACAATCCATTTTTATACACTGCTTGAACTGCATCAGTTCTTTGACTTTCCCAAAACTTATTCATTGCATTCGCTGCTGCACCGGCTGCAGTTGCATTATCATTCAATGCTTGAGTATTACTTGCAATCGGTACAATAGCATTCTGTGCTTTATTTCCTGCCAACTCAGTTTTAATGCCAAAGACTTCTAGAGCTTCCGCACACTTCTTAGCAATTGAAGTTTTTTCATTATAATTCTCATTATCTTGCTTTAGCTGTTTAAGCTGATCGGGTGTAATGAACTTTAAATCATTTAATTTTTTAATTGCATCCGCTTGGCTCATCGTGCCATTACGTACCTGATTTGAAATATCGACTACTTCAACACTCGAACGATACATATTTTGCAAATCGATGATATGTGCATTAAACAAATAGCCTGCTTGTTTTACTGCCTTATTTTGTGCTTCAAAAGCTGTTTTTAAGTCATCAACTGCCCCTTGTTTTTGAACTCCCTGTAATGCTAGTAATTCCTTTTTTGTTTGATAAGCCACGGCGGTCTGTTCTTCTAGCTTTTTATTTGCTTCGTCCGTGTTATCTCGCATAATTAAAAAAGATGCCGCTGCACCTGCCGCCGCCAATCCTAAACCTACAGGACCAAGTAAAGCGGTTGATAGGGTGCGACATAGTGCAATGCTTGTTGCTCTTACACCATTACTTGCAACCATTGCCGCAGTTTCAGCGTACCAACCCGTAACTGTTACCCCTAGAGCTATACTTTGTTTGACTAATAACGCCGTTAAAATGCCTGTAAATGCGGTAATAGTGGTATTCGCGGCTAGATTAAAATTATTTGCTAATGCTTGAATACTACTTGCAAGAGTTGAAGCCGCGCCTGTCCCTTTGTTTGATTCACCAATGAATTTAGTCACCTGGTTACTTAACATCGTAAACGACTGACCAATGGTAAAATCTGTTTTACCGAACAATTGATCTACTGATTCTTTAGAATTATCTAACGCTTTTACAAGTACATCACCCGTTAATTGCCCTGCATTCGCCATTTTACGCAATTGACCAATATTGACATCAAGACCTGACGCAAGCGCCTTTAAAAGACCAGGTGCTTGTTCAGCCACGGAATTGAACTCTTCACCACGAAAAACGCCTGAAGCCAAAGATTGACCAAATTGCGTAAGTGCCGCTTCTGCACTTGTGGCACTACCACCACTAATTGAAATAGCTTTAGATACAGTTTCAGTCAGTTGAGCGGTGTGTTTCATATTAATACCAAGCGTTTTAGCATTGTCTGCAAAACGTTGATAGACCTGTGCCGTACTATCCCAACGTGCACCTGTTGCTTGGGCGATGTTAAATGTATCGTTCATCGCTTGGCTTAGTTCGGTCTGCGAGTGCGTCACTAGCTTGAGTCGGTTTTGTAGACCTGTATACATATCAGAACGTGCGATAGCTTCTGAAATTGTAATGTACGCACCAAATGTCTTAACCAAATTTAAAGCATTGCTATTTAAGCTATTAAAAGCTGAACCCAAGCTCTGAGATGCTTGACCTGCACCATTTGCTACGCCTTGATAGCGTGGCAAGGTTGTGTTGAGCTGATTAACTGAAATACCTAAATCACGCGCAGCATTGGACGCAGATACAAAACGACCTGTTGCACCAACCACTGCACCTGAACTATTAATAAAATATCGCCCAAGGCTGTTAACAGATTGTGATGCTTGATCACCACTTTGTGCTGTTTGACGTAACGCATCACTCATCGCTTGAGCATTGCGTCGCGCATTGTCTGTACTTAATTCAATTACAAGGCGAGTTCTTGCTTCTGTCATTTACTTTTCCTCGGACAATAAAAAACCCACTTCAGTGAGTGGGTTTTAATAATTTTTAACCATTACGATTTTTTTCATGGTACTTCAAAATACTAGCAATTTTTTGAAATAAATAACCGACTATGAGACCATTTAAAATAGTTCCCATACCTACACCAACGATGATTGGGGACCATACTTTTTTTGCTTCTGAATAGATACCACCACCAATTTCAACGCGACCAAAAAAGAAAATGACGATCAAACCAAGTATTCCACCTATTGCCATAATTGCCCAACCAACCGTCATGCATGTATCGCTTTCTTTTATACCTTCTGACATTTTTATCCCCTTCAAAATATTAAAAGAATATAAAGTGTAGAGCAAAAAAAAGCCATCTTAAAATAATCCTATTTTCTATTGGCTTTATCCAACACCACCTTATCAAGTGCAAAAATACATTCAATAAATAACCCTTTATCTAAATCACAGCCAAACACATCAAAATAACTTTGAATGTCTTGTAGCGATAAGCCTAACGGTATAGATGCACCTGAGTAGCTTGCAATATATCGCCTTGCTTTGGAAATAAGCCCAAATGCCCCAATGATATGAGATGCAGTAAAACTAGGTTTCAAATCATCAGGCGGGGTTTTACCTAACTTTTTGTAAATTGCTTTAGTTTTATCATTAGACCAATTAGAACTTAATCGCTCGTAATATCTAACGACTTTCCCACTTCTTCTTCGCGCTCCGCTTGAACACCTTCTTTTAAGCGTTTGGCATGCATCATCACAAAATTCACAATTACTAATGACTCTTGCGATTGAGTACAAAGTAGTACAGCATTTTCCTTACTATATTTAAACGGCGTATTATCTGCCATATCTAAACCTGTCCAATCTAAAATTAAGAATGATACGCTGCGTAAAAATGCCTTTTGTGCAACCAAAGATGAGTCATCTGTAATTTCTTTAACCCCCATTATTTCTTGTTCAACTTGGATATTATTAAGTTCAAGACTACGCCCAAAAGCAGGACGGCGCAGTTCTGCAATAAGAAATTTTACACCGGGTTTATACTCCACCCATTCTTTAGCGTATTCAGCAGATTTAGGTTTTTCAATATTAACAATCATATAGACTCCCAAAAGCCCCAACTAAGGGGCGTATTCATTAAGCAAATTTACGAGTAATAGTTGGTGCAACATCAGCGACAGTAAAGCTAAATTGTGTGGTTAAAATATCGGATACTGAGCCACTTGGTAACGGCGCAGATAACAGCACTTTGGGTAAATTTAAAATGTACTGATTACCTTTGTTATCAGTCAGCATATAGCTAATTCCAATCGGCTCATTGATAAATTGCTTCTCGTAAAACTCTGCAGTCTTTTCAGACCATGCGATGGTTAAACTACCTGAACCCTTCATGACTGTTTCAAGGATTGCCCCAATACCGTTACTGTCTTTCTTACCTAAGCATTTCTGAACCTGCATCCCATTATCAATAGTGAGATCCAACGCCGTGACACACATACCTACTTGTACTGCGCCGTTTAGAAGCACATCACCCACGTCTAAACTTGTGAACTGCGTTGCGTCAGGTGCAGGCTTTACATCACCATCAGGTGCCTTGGTATATGCTTTACGCCCCATACCCATTAGGGAGAACTTAGAAGTAACAATACCGCTATCGGAAATAGATAACGCCCATTGATTAAGATGACACCCAGTAAATACTTGAAAGTTATTGATGTCATTAAAACCACGTAATATAGATAATGTCTTACGCTGTGTACCACCAAACGTTAAAACGCCGTCATGCCAATCATTAAAGGCAATACACGTTAATAGTTCATCTTGAGCACCAAAGACAAATTCGGTCTCAATATCCCCTGCTGTTTCAATCCCTGTAACCAACGTACCGCCTGTGATACGGCTATCTTTAATTGTGGTCGATTCGGCTGTTTGTGCCTTAGCATCTAAGCTATTGGCTTTAAATGCGAGGGTTTGCCATACATTGGCTTGTTGCCCTACTACTGTTTCTACGCCGTAGCGTGTGACCTGTTTAGCACCACTAGACATGGCTTACTCCTTTTTTTGACGTAAAAAAACCGAGTGCTTTGACTCGGATTAGGTTGATTTTGTAATATTAAAGAATTCCAAAATAGTGCTGTATGATCTGATAAATTAAATACGCCACCATAAGAAAGACTGTAATAAAGGCAAGATGCCAAAAGATTTTTACAAAACTATTAGGCTGTAGATTCATTGCTTCTATTTTAGCTCCTAGAAATTTCATAGAAAATTTGCTATTGTTTGTCTCAGACATTTAAGTTTTTGATCCTCTAGGGTTAAGAACGCAAAAACCCGATGCTTCCAACATCGGGTTTTTTGTTTATAAAAATCACCAAATTTGGTGATTTGAAGTATGTATCAAAGAAGTCAACCACTTCTAGTTGTTTAAGTTGTAGAACAGCGTTCTACAACTTGAAGTTCTAATTTACTCGAAATGGGACTTGTATATACCTCACAATAAAATCAGTATTTTCACCTTGTAATACGTCTGCATTAAGGCATTCCAATGCATCAACTTGGTAATACTCAAGATAAACAAGCCAATCATCTACCAACGTATTTAATGCAATTAAACCTGTGTTTGGACGTGCATAGCATGTGATTTGAAGCATTGAGATACGGCGTGTTAATGGTTGATCTGCTAAACCACTAATCACTGATTGACTACCTAAAATATCTACGGCACACCATAAGCCTGTTTGCGGTACCATAAAATCATTAGAAATTTGAGTGTATTGAATACGTTCTTGATCAATACCTGTAAATTGGCTCACACGCTCAATTAAAGCAGTATGAGCTTGTGTGAGTGTCATCATGTATATTTCGCCTTAACGAGTTGAAATGAAATACCATATACACCGTGGGGTGCTTGCTTTGAGTAACCGCCAATAGTCTTAGCTGTTTCGGGTTTTTCGGTAAAATCACCATATTCAATTACTTTGGCATACGGTGAATTAGTCTGAATATAAACCGTGGTGAATGGTACTAAGCCTTGTAGCATCGCGTTACCTTTGGCAATACTAGAACCACCCGACTTATCCTTTTGGTTTTCATCATAAGACAAGTCAGGACTACCAATGCTCAGTCGGTGACTTGCTCTAAATGCACCATCATCTACAGGGCTTTGCATTACAACTGTCGTTAAAGCATCAATGGCCATCTTCTTGTGATGAGCTGTAAGATCTTGCTCAACTGTTTTCATAAAGTCAGCAGGGTTTAACGACCAAGTTGAATTAGACATACTATGCTCTCCGTAATTGGCATGACCACGTTGCACTAACAGGATCTTTTGATACATTAATTACTTTGTATGTATCAGAACCAATCAACCACCCATCGTTAATTTTAGGTATCACCAATACTTCATTCTGTAGAAGTAACGCCTTCGCATCATCCACTTGGTAATTTTCAGGCTTAACCGTATCTTTAAGATAATTACCTAAAATACAACGTCCGCCGTATTGTATAGTCTCTTGATGCTCATACTTTTCTGTTGCAGGGTTTAACTTTCCTGTACGAACGACTCGCGTACAACTAAACGGCGTTAAAGCATCTGCCAAGTCATCATTAAAGGCTTCGGCTAATTCTTGTTGTAGTTCGTCACGCATATCATTAATTCCGTGTCAGTGGAATAGTAAACATTGGCTTACGGATGTCTTCGGCATCAATCAGTGCTAAAGCAACTTGTTCAAACTGCGATACCTTGCGGCTATTTTCAGCAAAAGTTTTACTCACCGATGTACCTGTTTGGGCTGATACGGTTTTACTTAAGACCTTTTCATCCGTTCCGCCGTACAGATCACCTGACAGAATCCCTTTAATGATCTCGCATGATGCAAGTTTAAGATTGTCAGAAATCGTTTTAGGTACAAAACGAATTTGATTCTTCATCCAAGTGTTTGCAAGTAATACTAGGCGAGCTTTATCACCTGCAGGTGCAAAGCTACTACCTAAAATACTGTCTGCATCGTCTGCTGTGATAAAACTCATGGCATCACTCCTTCGGCACTAAAGCAAGTAATTCTTCTTTATTTGCATTGGGTTTAAACTCAATACCTTTTTCAGTTAATAATGCTTTGAGTTCATCAACTTTTAACGTGCTTGGATCCACTGCCGCAGGTTTATTTTGCAGTTTATATAATTCTGCAAGGTCCGCCTTTAATAACGTATTTTCTTGCTCTAGGGTTTCAAGCTGCGTTTCTAACCCTGATTTTTGCTGCTCAAACTCAGTCATCTGTACAGCCTGCTTCTGTTCCAAATCAGCAGTATGCTTAGTTGCATCATCAAGACTAAGTTTAGTTTTTGCTAATTCGTCTTGAGTTTCTACCAATTCGGTATTTACAGCATCAAATTGTTCAACAGGGATAAAGCCTTCGGTTACATCGAAAGCGACTACCGTTTCATTGTACTGCTTAGGTACATCACCACCCACTTCATCACAATTTTCTACCGTATCTGATGCATGACATGCCGATGCTTTACGCAGAATCCAACCTTCCGCTTGTAGTTTGGCTACATTCGCCGGTGAGAAGTCATCGGTAAACCAAAGTTTCTTTTTCTTCATGTTTTTAACTCACTAAAGACCATTAAAAAAGCCCCTTTCGGGGCAGTTCATTACTTCGATTTAATTAAGACACCCGCAGTATCTTTAATGCTAGATGCTGTTTTATCCCAATTTGTTGGCGTACCAATTGCTGTATCGGTTGGTGATTTACCACCGTTGGCCTGATCCCATGCGTAACCTTTAATCCCAACGTTATATGACCATTCTGCTTGATAGGTATATACCAAGTTTTCTTTACCTGTTGTTGGTACCAATTCAGCATTAAAATCTTGGTTATCGCTAATGACCACGGCACCTTCAACAAGGCCTAAGGTGTTGTAATGTGCCTCCCCATTTACTGTGGTTGCAAGTGCAGGCGAATCTGTTACTACAAAGACACGACCGAACGAATCCTGAATAACATTCACACCATCATACGAGAACAAGCGTTCAGTATTCGTTAAAGCATTGTCATATAAATTATGTAATGTAGTTGAATGGAGAATCCAAGCACGTAGTGCACCTGCACGATCCCCCATGCGTGCAGCACCTTTATTTAGCAAGCGAAAAGAAGGATCTGCCGTACCATCACCTTCTACTGCATCAGTATTACCGCCAATTGCTGATGCAGCACCCATTAAGCCTGCATTTAACATATCAGCAAGTTTGGCTTTGGCTAACTGCTCACCAATCATTAATGCTGCAAGCTCAGGGTTTTGTTGCACCCAAAGGTACTGTTGTTTTTCATAAACTAATGGTGGCGTACCTGCAGCAACTTTTACAGCAACATTAAGCAACTGCTCTAAACGCTTAGAGTCTACTGTGCCATCACCGTATGCATTACGACGACGCACCAAACCTGAGATATTTTTGAATGATGCCTGAATATCAAAGTCACCATTAGTTGGTTGATTAAGTAATACAATCGACCCTTGTGAGCTTTCGTTAAACTTATCAACGTCCTGAGCAACAGTTTCTGTCATTGTTAGATAAGTTTGTTTATTGAATACTTGTAAATCAAAAGGCATACGCCTTACTCCTTCGTTAAATTAAGCTTGTTCGCTGTGTTGTTTTAAATAGGCGACTTTTTCATCTTGCGTTTTACATTCGCTTAGTGACTTAGGACCAGTAAGCTTGTTACCACCTGCACCACCAAAGCCACCACCCTGTGATTTATTACCATTTAAGATTGATTCTTTATGAGCATAGCCACCAACTAAAATTTCTAACGCTTCATTCATGTCGGCAACTTCACCAGGGTTCTTACGTGAGTAAATCTTGTTGCCACTTGCGTCATAGCCCACTGCTTTACCATCTTCAATCTTGAAGTTTTGACCAAACGTAGCTTGGACCATATCAACAGGCACGGCGATGTTGTCTTGAATGTATTGAGAACGTGCAAAGCCACCGCCAATGAGTTCACGGTGTAACTGTGATTGAAATTCTTCAATCTGTTTATCTTTTGCTTGAAGTTGTGGCTCGTATGTTTGCTTAAATGATGCTGTCAATTCGGCTTTCACCTTTTCCACTTCACCTGCATCAATCAGTTTTTTATCATCAAGGTTTTGAACTGTTTGTAGTGCCTTTTTAGCCTTTTCAGCATCTAAACCTTCAAAGGCTTTTAATGCTGTTTCGGCTTGCTGTTTGGCTTCACGGTTGTTTTTTGCTTCTGCATTAAGCTGTCCAATTTTGGTAACTGCTTGGGATGCATCAAAGCCAATCTCTTGACCATCGTCATGCACGTAAATTGGTAAGCCTTGCTCGTTTACCTCTGCATACTGCTTGCCGTTGACTTCAACTGTTTTAATCTTCATGGGTTATCCAACCTTTACTATTTAATGAGTATCCACTCGGTACGCCGTCCGCATCCGCTTTTCGGCAGGTATAAAAAAACCACCCGAAGGTGGTTTCACAATAATGCTTTACTTTTAGCTCAGATCAATTTTGAGATCATTATTAAATTGGTCTACTGTCATAAAAGCACATATATCCCTAATATTTCCTATTTGAAGCTTTAATGGTGTCGGTTCATGCTCAAGAGTTTCAATCAGAATCCGATACTCTTTTTGGAATGAAAAAATATCACGCTTATCAAATCCCTTACTACTATCACAAGCTTGGAAATTATCGACTGATGAAAAGTAGTTAACTCTATTTGACTTGTAGCCATAACCATTTTTCTTCACAGCTTTTTGAACTCGATTTAAAAACTCCGATGGATTATGAAAAAAGACAATAAAATCCCCAAAATCATCTTGCATTTTTTTTGATATAAGTAACTGGTTCTTTACACTATCTGAATTGTCTAAATATATAGTTGGAGAATAAAAGCACAAACATTTTAGATTAAATAAGTATTCATCTTGTAAATAGATAGGTCCTGCATGATCTTCTGCAGGAATGGTATGCCATTCTTCTGTGCCAGGAATATTAAAAGAGATTTTTACATCTTTTGGTTGAGACTGCCTAGTTACTCCCTCTAACCGATCTGCTTGGGTGTCTTTTAAATTACCGCTTTCTAAATTAAAGTAATAACCAAGATGATTTATATGTAAATTTCCATCTAAGAAATCCTCCATATATTGTTTTTTTTGAAAAAGTTTAGCCAATATATTTATAGTATTATCTTGAGTCATCTTTTTGCCTCAAATTTATCTAATTTCAAATATACTGGATAAAAAATCAATCTAGATACCTTTGTCAAATAAATTTAATTCTTTCAATGTAAAAATCTGCCCAGACAACGGATCAAAAAACTTATCAAAGCTATATTTCCCATCTTGATACATCTTAAAACGCGCAGCACCCAACCAATTCTTTTGGAACTTTTCGTCTTGGTCAGCAAACCAATCTTTAAACGAAGTATTACTATCCACCGTTTTGATGTCTTTACCATTATTTGATGGACGTTGCCCTAATGTTTCACCTGTCTTATCTACACCTACTAGAATAGAACGACAACGGCGATGCAAAGGTGGTCTACGAATATTAGGGCTATTAATTTCCCACACAGTACCATCTAAGCTTCCACACATCTTAGACGTACGACTATCAAGCACGGAAACAAATTTAAGATACTCAGTACCTAATGCCTTGTATATTTCGCTATAAGTCACATTGGCCACATGCGAACGAGCTGTCCGCACAATTCCATCAATAGAGCTTCGAGTCTGATTAAGCAGTCCATCTGCATAACCTAACTTCTTGGTACCTTTAATACGGCGTACGATTTGCTCATTAGTTTGTCCTAACGACAAACCATCACGTAATACATTTTCTACCTGTGCCTTAGTATCAGCCGATAACTTACTAAATAACGAATCAAGCAAAGCACCACCACTCAACGGCGTTTCTTTAGCTTTGAGCATTAATTTATCGCCATTAGGTTTAATCTTCTTGCCGATTTGACGAGCGATGTACTGAGCTTCATACACAGCCAATGCCGTAGCACTGACCTGAAAGCCTTCTATTAATACTGTATTGACTGACTGTTGCCACGTTTGTATTAATGTACGAACCTCTTTAAGCTGTACCGTTGTGTACTGCCCTGCCATTAACGCCGTACGCTCAGCACTAGATAGCTCACTCAGTATATCTAAAAGCTGTAGTAGCATCACACTAGATAGATCATCAAACTGTTTTATTAGATCCGACACTTCACTTGACGAAAGCCGGTATAGATAGGCTTGATGTTGTATTAAGGCATTAATATCCATCTAATCACCCGATAGGCTCATTTGCCTTTTCTTCTTCAATTAGTTTCTGCACTTCATCCCAAGAATAATCAGGCATCACACCTGTACGTTGATAATCGTACCACCCTTTATATGGGTAACGATTAGATAAACATGCTTCCCATAATTGCTTAGCACGATCACCATCAAATTTAGGCTTACTAAATTCTTGTGGGATACTAAAAATGAGATCTTCAGGTTTAATCAAATCTGGACTTGGTACAGAGAAACGTGCGACCCAACGCAAAGCTTGAGTAAAGGCACTATTAATATTCACTACACAAAGCGATAAAACAGAGTGTTGTACCGCATCATCGTTATTGGCTTGGGTTGCTGTCTTATTAGCAGATCCTTGTTCAATAAGCCGTGCGCCTAGCTCCTTCATCTGCTCCCATTTCTTATCCATTGCCGTTTGCGACAATGTATTGGGCTGTGCCTGTACCATTTCTAGCTTAGTCGGAAATGCATTTTTACAACCAATGTATAAGCCATCTTTTTTCATTAAGTCGTACATTGCATCGGTTACTTCAGGCATAGAAAACTGAGGTTGCCCCACAAAATAAACCGACTCTTGAAAGTCGGCTGAATCTTGGTAGTGAGCAAGGTTTAAATCAGCCAATTCTAGTAACGGCGGATTGTCTATCATCGCCGTGTTGTCTACTGCACCAATAAAAGTGAATGGGATATATTCCCAAGTGTTACCTTGGTAGTCGGTTGGGATCTGTTTATTCTGCGCTGTAAGTAAGCCACTACCATCATCTGAATAGACTTGAATGGTAAAAACATGCTGACCCTGATCATTCTGTTCTAAACGCAATACGCGATATTGTGTTGTCGTAGTACGCGAAAACTCATCCACACCGCGTACAGAAACAATCTCTTTAAGCACGACAAGCGAGAGCTTAATCTGGTTACCAACAACCGTTGTATCCCAATTAATGATATTAGTCGCAGGAACCACATGCATCATGGCATACGCATTTTTATCCTTGTCATCTGCCTGTGTACGTGACGGCGCAACCGATGGATAATCAACATATAAACCGCAACGATAATTTTTAAGCACCAAACGCAATGCAGACTGTGCCAATTGGTAAATACTTACCCCTTGACCATTGGCATTACGTTCTAAGTATTCCAAAGCATTAGGACGTTGAAAATTAGGTAACTGAGAAAATGAAGCCCCGACCAAGCTACCTAATGTTTTACCTGTTACCCCATAAAATACGGCGTTTTTGAGGTATGTTTGATACTGCTGTGTCGCTTCTTCTGACGCATCTTGTGGGTTACGCCGTGTTAGGTATTTCTCTTTTTTTGCTTTAACTTGATGCTGACCCTGACATATATCCTCAACTTTCACCCATAAGGGTAAGTTTTGTTGATAGTCAGGATGCGTATAAGCCACTGCTGTCATCGTGCAAATCCTATTTTGAGTGAAGTTAATGGTTTAATGATCGGAAAACGTTTCACAATGAAATAACCAAATGCATCATTTACATGATCAAAACCACCCTCTTTATCAGGCATACCGTGCTTGTCATACGCTTGCTGTTCTAGTGCTTCTGTTAGATTCGGACACTTATCTGTATTGATATAAATACGGCGTTCACCTTGAGCATTTAAAATCATGGCGTTACATGCGTTTAAACGGTCTTTAATTGCAGGGTTTGTACCATTCACCACGAGTTCAAAACCTGCCTGACGTAATATTGTATGATCTGATTCACTACTGTTTTTAGATGATGTTGCCTGTCCTGCCGCATCGGGATAAATCTTGATTTTATGGTCAGGAAAACGCTCTTTTAGTAGCTGTGCCATTGTAGGTGTATCACGTACCCCTGTAAGTTCATCTACAGCGTAAGGTACGCCGTTACGAATGACTGATACCACTGCTGCCATTTTTAAAACGTTAAAATCCATACCTACATGCAGAGGTTCATTTTTTTCAATCACTGCATTGGTATGGTTGAGCGCACGACTAAAATTAGGATAAACCGCCCCACTTGCTAGATTGACAAACTTACCATCAAGATAAGCGTCTAATAACTGTGGCGGATATGACTCACGTAAACCCTCAATATAACTATCAGGTAAATAAGGATTAGACATGGTTGGGGCACGGTATAATACATACTTGGCACTCGCTTTCTTTTCCCATCGCTCATAGCAAAATCTAAAACCCTCAGGGGTTGTCCCTACAGCACAGGTATTTACGCCGTTATTTGGTTTACGCTGACGACATCGAGCAATGATCTTATTCCATGCGTTCCGTGCATGTTCTGTTTTAAGCGTGTCTAATTCATCTATTACGGCGTCTGCAATTTCAAAACCCACGATTGAGTCAGGATTTTCCATCGTACGGCAAATAATTTGACCATAGCCACGAATCGTAAACACCTTTTCTGACTTATTGAGCTTAAATTTTAGTCCACATTCATCTAATAGCTCTGATATACGAGCAAAGGCAATCAAACCGATCAAGTCATAGGTTGGTGCGAAATAACCTTGGTTGAGCTTAGGATACGTGAGCTTTTGGATCAGTAAGCGTTTAAACAAACTCTCTGACTTCCCTGCACCAAATCCACCGACAAATAATGGATATTGAGCATCACTAAATACAAAATCATCTTGTGGTTCAGTCAGTGTAAATTCAAGATCCATCACGCCGTCCTACACGCACAATATTAATATTGATCGTACTGTCATCATCTTCTTTATCTTCAGCTTCTTTACGCCCAAGTTCTAAACGTAATAAAGCATTATTAAGAAGCTGCGTATCATGACCACTCATTTCATCTTTTGCTTGCTTAAGTAGCTTCTGACGTATGACACGGTTTAATGGCTTACCACCAGTATTGGTATACATATCCTGTAACTCTTTTAAGCGGAATGCCTTATTGGCCAATGGAATATCTAATACGTTTTCCTGAAACTCACGCCGTGTTTTTTCAAATAATGTACGCAGTTTTTTACTTAAATTCTTACCTGTGGCTTTGGTTGGATCATAAGAAGCGACCTGCTGACGCTCAACTTCAACCCCAAATTCTTGTTTTACCGCATCAGCAACTTGTTGAGGGGTATCCATACGAGCAAGCGATTGAACAATAAAGATTTTTATAGGCTCTTTTAAAATTGCCATAATGACCTCTTTGTAAAACTACGTAAAACAAAGTAGGCAAAAAAAAGAGCCTTACAGCTCAGTTCACTACACAATTTCCGCAGCACTTTGATATGTCTAAATCTGAAACAAACGGCGGATTCTTCGCAATCTCAACAAGCCGTTTAATCTCTTGGTTTGCACCCCAACGTTTAACCACGCCCACAAATTCTTCCACATCATGACCACCCAAGTAATGTTTTGGTAAGCCTGTATGCTCACTAAAGATTGCTTCACCATCTTCATCACGTTCAACGGCGATATGATACAGCTCATGTTCTAGCAACGCACAAAACTCACGATCATTGGCACGTTCGCAAAAACTTGCATCAACTGTAATTAAATAAACAGGTACAAAACCGAACCAATCACGCATTTGTTGTTCTTGTCGTGCTTTTTTCCAACCACCTTGATTGAACATCACTTTTTCACACTGGCCAAGTACCATACGCTTTTTAGATACGGCGGCAGATGATGCCCACGCAAAGGCTAAAAAGGTTTCGTCATCGTCCATCAATTCAGCAATATGATCATGGTCGGGGTTATAGAGTTGACCATCATTTTTTAAATAATTATCAACCACCCATTGTTTTAAATCAGGTGCAGGTACTAAGCGTATTGCTTCTTCAAGTTCAGCCTGATCTATAAACTCAGTCGGTGGAAATGGTCTGATCTGTTCCATCTACAACATCCTCTTTTAATTGGTGAAGTATCCAAGCAATGGCATAACCATATTTAACAGCGTTAGGATGAAAACGTTCGCAATAATAACCACGTTCTTCGGCTTCATCGTATCGTCCCATATTCCAAGCCTTATTGCTCAGTTTGCCACGGCGACCACCCGACCAAGGACTACCCTCTATTTCAATCAATATTTGTTTTTTAACGATATGAAAATCGAAACGGCAATGCTTAGTTTTATTAATCTGAAACTGACGCTCAAAGCCAACGCCGTGTTGCTTGAGTTGCTCTGTTAGGATTGCATCAGCTTCTAAATAGGATTGTTTGGCTTTAGGCAGTGGCAACGTGCGAGGTTTACGTTTTGGGAGTGGTTTTTTAGTCAGGGCTTTGTATTGTTTTTCGTCCATATTTTACCCATAAAAAAACCACCCGAAAGTGGTTTTTTATTTTAAAGTGCTGCCCAAGGTGTAAAATTAAATTTCGGGATACACTCAACATTTAATGTTGTTCCAGCTATAAAATTAACTGAATCTTTATTTAAAAATATAAATAAATCAAAATCTTTTAAACCTTGTTTTTCGTAAATTTCTTTCGCAAGATTATTTACGATCTCTTGCCAATCATCTGAAAAATAATCCATATTCTCAGGCAATTTTTCTAACTCAAAAGGTGTTAATTCAATTCCATCATTTACAGTGTATTCCATTGAATAATAACAAGTAACCATTCTTTTATTCCTAATAAAATATTGAAGGCTTTATCTTGCTAAAATTTAAGCAATCAATAAACTTATTATAAATGTGTAATAGATAAGACAACCTTCTTGTAAATATTCAATTTTATATTTCTTGTACCTATTTAAATAAATAGGTATAAAAAAACCCACATACAGGATGTGGGTTTTTCTTTTCAAACTTTAATTTGAAATAGAAGTAATATTTTCGGCTTGTAGACCTTTTGGACCGCGTGCCATTGTGAATTGAACGTACTGTCCTTCTGTTAAGGTTTTGAAACCTTCAGAATGAATATTTTTGAAATGGGCAAAAACGTCTTGACCATCCTGTGCTTGAATAAAACCAAAGCCTTTTGCATCGTTAAACCATTTAACGGTACCATTCATTACGTTTGACATATTTGTATACTCTTTCTAGTAAAACTAGAAGATTGAATCTGAAATCAAAGGTACGAAGAAATTAAAATTAATAAATACTACGCAGAAAAGATAAATAAACAATATTCTAGTAAGTGGTGATCTAATACTTATGTTTTAGATCGAAAATTAAACCAATTTATACATTTCGTTGGGAGCAATATAGAAACTATTACCATCCAAGTTAAATTCTACTTCTTGACCTGATTGTAGAAGAATCTTTTTACCAACTTCTACGTTTATGAAACCTGTTAAAGTATTTTGCTTTTTTTCGTTAGGAATAAGCG
The DNA here is from genome assembly GCF_027568475.1 of Acinetobacter sp. HY1485. Lineage (GTDB taxonomy): Bacteria > Pseudomonadota > Gammaproteobacteria > Pseudomonadales > Moraxellaceae > Acinetobacter. The sequence continues at coordinate 18,489 of NZ_JANKZG010000016.1, forward strand.
TCACAACAATTTCATGACCATTTTTTGCAATAGCCATACGATTTAATATTTTTTCCAATGTATACCAATGTGTTTTACATACTTATGTATGTGATTTGAGAAGGAATTAAAAGTTATCTGAAAGTGATGAGTTTTAAGAAACAATAATTATTTATTTTAAATTTAATGATTAGCAATATGCTTTCAACTATTTCTTTATACGTACCTAACGCTATTAAGTCAATCAATATCTACAATAGTTACATATTCCTACAATCTAACTAATCTTTGTTCAAGAGGTGTTTTGTCCAATCTAAAGTTTCTAACACTTGATTATTTTCAAGACCGCTACCGCGTACTTCTATATACACTTTTTCTAACTCTTGAATTAAATCATCTTTCAGTTCAGGATTATGTTTTGCTAATGCTTTACCAAAACTTGCTGAAATTGCGGCTAACGCTAAATAAACCTGATTATCGGGTGTGATATTACTCATACTTATACTGACTCTTTTAAAAATATAGTATGAGCAATTTTAGCTAGTATTTCAAATAATGCACTAGTAAAAAGAAAAACCACCCGAAGGCGGCTGTCCAAATTAAATATAAAATGCTATTCAACATACACGACAGTAAAGATTTTTTCCTCGTATAAAACAAAATCTTTGATAGATATATTATCCAATTTATTTGCTAAATCTATTGGAAAAAACTCACTTGTCTCGTCTACTACCCAAAAACTATTTAAAATTTCATCTCCCAAGTTTTCAGTTAATTTTTTCAGAACCAAATAGTTTCCCTTATTATCTTGTAAAACCAATTTGGTAGGCATCTACACTCTATATTTAGTTTTCAAGAAACATCACTCTTGCACGTTTAGTTACGTTATGAAAGGAATATCTATTTAAAGTTACAAGAAAAAGTTTTTAGAAGAATTTGAATTATAAAAAAAGCCCACCACACGGCGAGCTTTAACTGTTCGTAACTACTTACACTTGGCATAGGCTTAATAAATCTATAAATGACTGCTTTATACTATGCATATGCTATATGTTCATAGAAAATCATCTGGAAAAAAGTCCTTAGAATTTTTCTTATTTATTGATATTTTATAGATTACTGAAATTACTTTATATTTAGTTAATGAATGCAAATTTAGATAGTTTAAAACCTGGCACTGTTCTGAATAATGATGAAGTTTGTAAATATTTTAAGTGCTCCCCCCAAGGAGGTATGCGTAGATCACTTACAACCAATACATTAGTAATTATATGTAATCATGTAAAATCTATTTATGAAGATAAATGGATTGGCAATGAGCTACATTATACTGGAATGGGACAAACTGGTGATCAGTCACTTAGTTCACAAAATAAAACTTTAGCTGAAAGCAATGAAAACGGTGTTAAAGTTCATTTGTTTGAAGTCTTTACAGATACCGAATATCTTTACCAGGGACTAATCAAACTTAATGGATCTCCTTACCAGAATCAGCAATTAGATAAAGACCAAAACACCAGAAAAGTATGGGTATTTCCATTAATATTACTGTCTGATAGATCTAATAACGTTGTTAGTAAAGATACTTTTGAAAAGATTCATTTAGAGAAAATAAAAAAGGCTAAGAAAAAAAGTGTTGCCTCTTTATTAACTGAAGCCAATTTAATTCCTAAAGAAAAAGTAGGTTATCGCAACACTCAAACCAAAGCCTATATACGCTCTGCTGTAGTTTCTGAACTTGCTAAAAGATTAGCGAAGGGGGTGTGTCAACTTTGTGAAAAACCTGCTCCCTTTTTCGATCAAAAGAATCAACCGTATCTAGAAACTCATCATATTGAATGGCTATCACAAGGTGGACCAGATACAAAAGAAAATACTGTTGCTCTTTGCCCTAATTGCCATAAAAAAATGCACATAGTTAATTGTTCGAAAGATCGTAAAAAACTATCCCAAAAAGTTTTAACGTTACTAAAAGATATTGGTTAAATTAACATTCACAATATATTAAATTTTTAGCTAATAAAAAAGCTCGCTATTTGGCGAGCTTTAATCAGGATTTGTAAACACTTAAATATAGTTTGTCTACTGTTACACAAATATGCCATAACCCGTATATACAGTCAAGCAGTAACCTCCTCAACGTCTTTTTTAGTGAATTTTTCAAAATTAAAATGAGGATATCGACATTTAATAAATGCTAGACCACACTGAATATCTTGCTGTATTTGAGCAATATAAGTGTCATTACTCTTTGCAATATTACGAATTGAGTTACCCATCACATAATGTGACCAAATAGCTGCTACCCAATCACTTAATATTTCATCATCCTCAGAGCCAATATCTAAAAATATACGCTGAATTGCACGAGCCTCATTACAATCTAATTCACAGCATGTACCTTTACGCTGATTACAAAGCCGATCCACCAATAAAGCATCAGCCATGTACATCGCTAATAGTTTTTCTCTTTGCTTTTGAGTAATACGCTTTGTCGGCATCACTTTTACAATACGCACCATTGTTTCATTATCACCATTAAGCCACGCACCTAACTGACGACACCACTCCTCAAAACTGTATTTATCCCACTGTGTTGCTTGCATGATGGTTACTGGCATATTCACTCTACTCTCCCTAAAACTGCTGTATTTCTTTAATTGCAAATCCTGACTTAACTTGCTGTGTACTAAATCTTAAAACCGTAAAGCCCATCTTTGACGCTTCGTTATATTTCTCCATATCCCCTAAATAACCACTACCCCGTGTATGTCTACCATTTGTCCAAATACCGCCCTCTACCTCAATTAACAGCTTTGTATCTGTAATATAAAAATCAGATCTCCACTTACGTGTTGGGTGAAATTGATATTCTTCTTGAAATGCGATTTTTAGGGCTTTAAGTTGTAAGCTGAGGGTTTGTTCGCCCTCACTTCGTTTTGTTGCACCTACCCCCGATTTTTTGCGTTTAATAGGCTTCTTACGAGTAGATGCATACTTACTTTTGTATTCAGCCAATGAAATACTACTCATTGAGCACCCAATAGCTGTTTTGCATACGGCGTAGCTTGGTACATCGCATAATCAATTTTTTCTAACAGTCCTGCATCTTGTAGACTGCATAAATACTTAGACATACGGCTTTTATCGCAATCAACCACAAAATTTCTTAGATCCACACCTGTAACAGGTTCTGTGGCATACACGGCGTAAACCAAAATATCAAGCTGATGCTGAAATGTGATGTGTGCATTACTCACTGACAACCCTCCACATCTGAGATATTAGGTTCAAACTCAATCCATTCCTCAAGAAATTCCACACGTTCCGCTTCTAAAATATGCTTAAGATCTACGAGCAAATTACTTGTAGGTTCAGCGTGTTCAACTGTGACAAGTGAGCGTTTGACTACGTTAATTGCAAGATCAATCTTCTTTTGCTGTTCTTGCCATGCCGCCTTATAAACCTCAAAATCTTCAGCACGTCTTGAGCTTTCTGGATATCTTTCCTCCAAGAAAATCTCGTTATCATCAAGATGATTTTTTAGTTGCTCATATGTTAAGTTTGGATACTGACTTGCTTGATACGTTTCAAAAGCTACTTGTAATTCTTTATTGCTCACACCCCACCTCGCTTACTTAACCCCAACTTATTTAAAATTTCATCTAACTGCTCATCACTCACTGGCATTGCAAGCTGTAGATCTAACATCAGCACATCATCAATTTCTAACTGTTGAGCAATTGCCTCTAATGACCACTTTGCTTGTAATGCATTCAACGCTTCACACACGGCGCTTTGTCTGTTGGAGCAAATCACTTGCGTTAAATCTCCTAGATAAATCCCCATTACGACACCAACCCATAATTCACATAACCAACCGCCTGCAGGTGTTTTAAGATTGATAAAGCGTAATCAGGTGAACCCAACTTCATACGTAAACGTTTTTCTAAGTCTTTGGTTTGTTCACCAGGTTCTGCATGCTTGCTTGCAAAGGGATCGTACTCAGCAAGTAATTTGGCAAAAAGACCAACTTGCTTGTACGACAACAACGGTGGCTTGCCATTGGCTTTAGGTTTCTCAACAGGTGCTTGTTGATCTTGGTCTGCCGTACGAGCTTGCTTCGGTTTTTCAGAAGAAGATTTTTTGTTTTGCACAGGATTGGATTTAGATTCCAATGCTCGGTACTTGGCTACCGCCTGAACAAGTTTGTCAGCGAAGTGGTAAATCATCACATCGTCAGTCAGATTTTTGTTAGCGTTAAATTTTTCAAAGTGATTTAACTCACGTTCAAACCAAGATGCGTTTTTAATTTCCGAAATCAGATTTGGGGCTTGCAAGTAATCAAGCTCGTCTTCAAGTTTTTTCCAAGAAAACCAAGTTTTTTTATTTTTAGATTCTATTAAAAGATTCATTGGGAGATTCTGTGTACCACTTTTGGGACTGGTTGCAGTACCACTTTTGGTACAGGTCGCCGTCCCACTTTTGGTACTAGTACCATTTTTGGGACATGTACCACTTTTGGTACTAGTTAAGGGTATTTCTTCACGTCCATTTACCCCAATTAATCGATAAACTTTTACCCCATTTCCACGAGTTTTCCCTGTGTCTTGTAATAGACCCAACTCCTCTAATTGATCTGCTACTTTCATTACTGTCTTGCGATTTAAAACACAGTCTTTTGCCAATCGGGCAACACTTGGATATGCAGTATGGTCTTCACCTGCACGATCCGCCATTGATAATAAAACAACTCGTTGCGATGAAGTTTCCACAGGTGCCTTCCAAGCCCAAGTAGTTGCATCTAAACTCATATCTGCACCGCCGTATTTGTTTTAACCACTGATTGTGGTAATATTACTTCGTTCATTTTTGATTACTCGTCACTGTGAACAATTTAAGCCTGAGGTACGAACTCGGGCTTTTTTATTATCTGAATAAAAAGAATTATTGCTTTGACCAAACTCTCCCAAGTCTGCCCGCATGCGCTCATGTCTTTTTACTCGCTCTATTGCTAAATTAACGATGTGCCATTCGCCCATGACTATTTTTTCGAACAGGAGAGAAGCTTGTTTACTTATTTCCATGCCATTAAATGCAGCAATCTCTCGCAAACAATGCATAATTTCAGGATCGTTCTTCATTCGAAGATCTTCTTTTTCAAGGCTCATTTTTTAACTCAACTGCACAACATTAATCGTTTTAAAAAATTGCTTTAGTGATGGGCATAAGTCAGTGGCTAAGAAATTATTTTCTGTAATGCACTGAGCTTTTAGTGCAACTAAAACTGACATACTCGCTTTACCATTTACCCAAGCATTTACAGAAGCTTGACTTACACCAAGAGCTTTGGCTGTTTTGTTTTGATCCCCAAAATGATCAACTATTTGGGTATAAATGATCTGCATATTTACATGCTCCTTAAATTTCTTATTAATTTATAGTTTTAACTATAAATAGTCAACAATATATAGTTTTATCTTTTTATTTTTATAGAAAATGGCTTAAGAAACCTAAATTTACAAGAAAATAGGTTTCTGCTATAAAACGTATAGTTTCAGCTATACCCTAGAATTTACTTGCGGAATCCATATGACAACGACATTGGGGCAAAGACTTAAAAGCTCTCGTTTAAAAGTAGGTCTTAATCAAAAACAGGTAGCCGAAGCTGTTGGAATTAAACAACCTACTTACCAAGCACTTGAAGCAGGCAAAACAAAGAAGACAGCTTTTATTGCTGAATTGGCTTCTGTTTTAAGTGTAGATGTCTACTGGTTAGCCAATGGAGTGAACTCATCAGATATTGATGAGGCAGTTAGTCATATACTTGATAATTCAGCTACACCACTTTTAAATAATGCAAAAAATATTGAAAATCGCATTTGTTTAGATGTAGTTGAAGTTGTATTTAAAAAAAATATGGAGCAAGAAATTGAAACAAAATTTAATGAAACAGGAAAAAAAGTAGGCTTTGACCAAGAGTTTTTTTCTAAATATTTGGTTGAAATTCAAAATATAAAGTTAATTACTGCAACCGATGATTCACAATCACCTTATGTAAAAGTAGGCGATATTTTTGCAATTGATATATCTTCTACAAATATAAAAGATGGTGATTTTTATGCTGTCTATTTTGAGGGTGAATTGATGCTAATGCAGATATTTAAGGAAGAAAATAGCAGGCTCACATTACATAGCCTTAATACAAAATACAGAGATAGAACTGTCCATATGAATAATTATGAAAGTTTTAAAGTTATTGGTAAACAGTTTTGGCGAGCCGGCTAATAATAATTTAAAAAAGAAAGTCCGATAGTATCGGGCTTTTTTTTGGCTAAATTCTTGCCACAGAAAAACAATTTTAAAAGTTTTATCTATAAATATAGTTAGAACTATTGACTATAAAAACAGTTTTAACTATATTAATTGTCATCGAAACAAAAAAAGCCCACGTATCCGGTTCAAAGTTTACGTGGGCTTTACAGAAAACTGCGAGGCAATTATGCAACAAATTAAACGTAAAACACAACAGGCAAGTTTTTATAACGCTCACCCCCCTGCTACATCAGAATTACGCATCACGTTTAAAGATGTTCTTATCGCCAACCTCATCGACCTATTCAAAGGTGTTGTGGTTATCGTAATCATGTTTGTTCTGTACGTTGTAATTTCCTATGCACTTTCTAGCTTGATTTGGGGTGTCTAATATGTCTCGAATTTTCTCTATTAGAGCAAGTTCTCTAGGAGATCTATTTGATTGCCCTGCACGTTGGGAAGCAAAAAATCTTCTAAAGAAAAAAATGCCATCATCTTCACGTTCGCAAATTGGTCAAGCTGTACACGAAAGCATTGGTCGTTGGGATTACCTCAACATGCTAGGTGAACAACCACACATTGAAGAATGTAAAGAAGTGATCTTCCAAGAGATTTGGAAAGAACAAAATACAGAAATTGATTGGTCTGAGGTCGATCAAAATACATCAGAAAACATTGCAACCTCACTTATGGAAAAGTACATCCAACACATTGCACCAAGCCAAAAATTTATTGG
>NZ_JANKZG010000017.1 GCF_027568475.1 Acinetobacter sp. HY1485
CACTTTTGAGTTCTTGTTTAACTTCAGGTTGAATCACCTTTTCTACATTGTTTGGTTTAACACATGGTTGAGTTGCTTCAGTGATTTCAGTCTTGATTTTCTGTAGCGTTGTTAAACAATATTCATAATCTGATTTATATTCTTGTAAGTGATTACTTTGAGGTTCTAATACTTGTTCACAAGATAAATATTTCAACATACGTTGATCATTTTTAATGATGGTTTCAATTTTTTGATAACTTGAATCACTGATTTCTCGATGTGCTCGATACAAATAAGTCTCAAGATTTTCAAATTTCTCTTTAATACATTGAATCAGTGCTAAAGCATCTTTTTTCTCATAAATCTGTTTTTGGCGAATACAAAGTCTTTTATGTTCATACGTGTAATCAGGATAGTATCTGTCATGACGTAAATCTTGAAACTTAGTCGGATCTTTAGGCTTAAGTTTTATGTCACCTATATTTAATCGTTCAAGTTTTTGACCAATACGACTAAATTGTTGATTGTATCTTCGAGCGTATTGATTTGCTGTGCTTGCATCTCGAGATTGTTGTAGAAGTTTTTGTTCTGCAAGATCGTTAAGAGTGCTTTCTCGATGTCTTCTTGTTGAATATCGAGTTTCTTCTGAAAAGGTTGCATCAGTTTGTTGACAGTCTTTTCTAAATTGAGTTGATTCAACACAGTCGTTAATTGGTTGTTCACATTGTTTTGCAAGTCTTCTGATAATCCCCCTTGTTCGAGCTTGGTAAGCTCGTTCTTCATCGCTGTAATCAATTCCTCTTGTGTTTGATTTTTGATTTCTAATTGTCGAATTTCTTCTTTCAAGTTCTGCTCGAGTTCGTTGTAGGTGTGCAACATGCTCTGTAATGAATTGATCTGTTGAGTTAATAAGCTGTTTTGTTCTATCAAAAATTGGTCGATTTCCGTTTGCATGATTTATCTCTGTTGCTGTTGGATGATTTGATTGTTGCGTTGAGTCACAGCTTCTTGTGCTTGAATTTCTTTGTAGTTTGCTTTCAGTTGAAAGCCTTGATAGAAACCCATTAAAACGACGAACATCGCAAACAATGTCGTTCCCCATAAGCTGTATCGTATTCTCTGTCGATTGCGTTGCTCTGTGAGCATGGTTTCTATACTGCTTTGTATCTGTGGGCGTTGGCAGTTGATGGCTTGTTCGACTTGTTTCTGGATATTGTTTTGTAAACTTGTTTTGTCGATTGAAATATTCCGAATCTGATCTTCTAATTTGTCTAGAGAAATTGAAAACGAAAGGATGCAATCGGTTACTTTTTTGATTTCCGCAATATTTATACGTGATAACTCGGTTTGGAGTACCTCTATTTGCTCCATATAGCTCGCTGACAGCATTTTTAGGTCTTGGGGTGATAAATTCCCTATTTCGGTCAAAATGCTGTGTAGGTGCGATTTTAGCGTGATTGTGGTTTGCTGAACTTGTTTTAACAGCGTAGTGCTGTCGATGATAGGTTGCTCTTTTTGTTCGATGAGCTGTTCGAAGTTGTTCAGCGTCTTGGAGAGCTGCTGCAATTTCTGCTCGAGTTGGTCGACATTGTGCTGCTGCTCGGAGATGCTCTGTATAAGCTCCAATTTCGAAGTTTTCATGATAAAAATCGCCTTTGAGTCGATGTCTTTTTCCGTTTTTGAGGATGACTGTTAAAAATTCTTTGCTTACTCGAATAGACTCAATTTCTTTAAATTGTTCAAGCACACGAATTAAGTCAGCTCGATTTCGAATTTCTAAGCCACGGAGGAGGTTTTTGACGTAGTTATCAACGGCTTTGCAAAATTGTTTTTTCGGAAGCGTTTCAATTTCTTGATGCGAGAGAATATTTTTGGCTTGTTTATTGAGCTTGGCAATGTGGTTGCGTTCTTGTGTGGTATGACTAAAATTTAAATCGTCCGGGCGTGACCACTGATATTTGGTATTAAAATAATCTCGAAGTGAATCAAAATGCTTTTCGTGTCCCGGTGGGGCAATATTTAGGGATTTGCCTGTTTCTAGCTCAAGGCGAGGTGTGAGAACATGGAGGTGCTTTGAACCATCTTGATCGGTATGTAATACAGCAAACAAGTGATATTGAGACGGTTCTAATCCTGCAAAGGCATATTCTTCAAATGCATTTAATACTTCTTCAATTTGTTGATCCGTTGGCGCATCTTCTTTCGACCATGCAATAACACCCGATGTATATTTCCATAAGTGAGGACTTGCATCACAAATAGCGTTAAACGTGGTCGCATCGCCTCTTAGAACATCAACCCCTGCTCGAAGATGTCCAAGGTGGTCACGTTCAGATAAGACGTATCCTGAGGCTTGTGAGGCACTTCCTTTGCCGTGTTCAAGGAATTTAATATGCACGTTCATCTTCCTCAAGCAATCGTTGTTTCACTCGTTCAGGGCTTTGTCGATTGATTTTAGGTAGGGCAGGGAAAAGCTGTTGTAATTCCGTTTGAATGTTTTTTAAAACAACCATCAGGTTAAAAGTATCGAGTTTGCGTTGTTCTTGTAGATCTGCATTTTTAATGACGTTTAAGGCTCTCGCAATTTGGTTGATGTTATTTCCAATTTTTGCCAGTTCAACTAAGAGTTCAGGATCGGTTTTTTGGTAGCGTTTGACCACTTCCACAATGGTTTTAATTTTGGTTCTTGTCGGTTTGGGGGTAGAGCGTTGAACAGTCACACTGTCTTGCATGACTTCACGTTCAATCAGTGAATGAATAAAATCAGTAAAGTTGGTATTTTCTTTTTTGAGATATTGTTCTAATTGCTCAAGCTGTAGTTCAGTTAATCTAAAAATTTTCGTTTTATTTCGCATACCTTCTTAACCACTGCTTTTGCTTTTTGGGGTCTTAGGGGTGAAACCCCTGACAAGCTCCTGTTATATCAGATTTCGAAGAAATTTGTATATACAGGTAGGCTTGCTAATTAAAGATAATATTGTTTTTTATATGATACATAAAGGCTTTTAAGTTACAAAATAGTATTTATTTTTGAGAACTTATTTCTTTAGAAAATTTAGGCATAAAACTGAATTTTTTATACTGATAATAAGGGTATTTTTTAGGAAAAAATAAAATGAAAAAAGCTTTTAATGCTTTTAGACAAGGTGGAAGTATTGTAAATAAAGCGATATAGAGATTATATGACAACATATATTTATTTGTAGTTATATTGGTTATTTATAATTAAAACTTTTAGGCTATAAATGAAAGATTTGGTAGTTAAATCCAATAAATTAATTCAAGCATTACAAACATTATCTTTATCTGAAATACGTTTATTGCAACTATCTATTGTTGATGTACGAGAAACAGGTGATGGGTTAACTACAGATTATCCTTTGAAACTTACAGCTACTAGATATGCTGAAGCTTTTGGGGGTCACATTAGATGCTGCTTATCTTGCTATGATAGAAGCTGAAGATACACTGTTTAAAAGACAATTTAGTATTCTTAATGAAGATAGAACTTGGACAAAAAGTAGATGGATTCAAGATGCTAATTATAGAAAAGGGGAGGGGTGTATTTTAGTTACTCTGACTAGAGTTGTTATTGAGCACGTAACTAAGCTTAATGGTTTTCAAGAATACTTTACGAGTTATTATCTTAATCAAACAGCCAATTTAAAAAGTGTTTATGCTGTTAGATTGTATGAACTAATTATTCAATGGAAGTCAGTTGGTAAAACTCCTATTTTTCTAGTAGAAAAATTGAGAGACCAGTTAGGTATTGACTGTAATGAATATTCAAGAATGGAAGCATTTAAGAGACATGTTTTAGATTTAGGAATTGAACAAATTAATTTACATTCTGATCTTAACATTGAATATGTACAACAAAAAAAAGGCCGAAAGATTATTGGGTTCTTTTTTAAAATAAATAAAGAAGAAACGCTACGAGTTACTCAAAAAAAGTTAACTAAAAAACAGATAACAGTTTTAGCAAAAAAGTTAAGTGAAGATAGAGTTTTTGGTGGAAAGTTTGCAGAAATCGGAGGGGTTAGAGATGAATTTGAATTACGATTAATTAATGAACTTCAAAATTCAAAAAAATTATGTGGTTAGATGTTGAATCAAAAAAAAATTTTGAAATTGTGGCTAATGTGTTAACCAATCCTATAAAAAAATTATTAGCTATAAAATTAATAGAAGCTAACTTAATTTGTTTACGATTACAGTTTTTCTAGTCGATATGTGGCGGCCTCGGGTTGGGTGAATAATCTAAAGTAGTAAAAAACTATTAATATTAAAGTTGACTTGTAAAAATTTTATTCAAAAAATATTTATATTTTAAGCATTTAGATGTTTAAGATAAATTTTTGTATGTTATTTAAAGCAAAATTATTAGAGTTTCAATAGCTATCATATTTTTCAATTTTAATTGAATAATATTCTTTTATATCAAGAAAATTTAATTTTTTACTAAAAAAATTCTCTCTAGTCATATTTTATGCAATTATAGTATGATAAGTTATCGAGCATTAATTATACAAGACAAAAAATTCTTGTATTTGAATAAATCTAATCAAAAAGAATATATATTATGTCATCTTCAATTAAAGAAAAAAATATAACTCAGGGCGAGTATAGTAAAAAATATGAGTCTAAAGTCAGATCTTATGCATTAAGTTTTCCAGATCTTTTTAATAAAGCAAAAGGTTCTCTGCTTTTTTCTACATCTGGTAAGCAATATATAGATTTATTTAGTGGTGCAGGGGCCTTAAATTATGGCCATAATAATGAAGTACTCAAAGAAAGTTTATTAAATTATATACAATCTGATGGGATTACTCATTCTTTAGATTTGATGACATTTGCTAAAGAAAATTTTATCAAAAGTTTTAAAGAAATTATTTTAGATAAAAGAGGACTTAAATATAAACTACAATTTACTGGACCAACAGGAACTAATGCTGTTGAAGCCGCGTTAAAGTTAGCTAGAAAAATTAAAAAACGAAGTAATATAGGGTTTTTTAGTAATTCTTTTCATGGCGTCAGCTTAGGAGCTCTTTCTGTTACCAGTGATCCTTTAAAACGTGCAGGGGCAGGTATTCCACTAAATAATACTATTTCTTTACCCTATGAAGGAAGTTTAGAAACTGCAGAAACGGAATTTAATTATCTAAAACATATATTATCACCAGAATCAGGGATAGAAAAACCAGCGGCAATTATTTTAGAGACAATTCAAGGAGAAGGAGGAGTAAATCTTGTATCTAAGAGTTGGATTGAAAAAATCTATAAAATTATAAAAGACAATGACATTCTGTTAATTGTTGATGATATTCAAGCTGGGTGTGGTAGAAGTGGAAATTTTTTTAGCTTTGAAAATTTCGAAATAGAACCTGATATAGTCATATTGTCCAAATCATTGAGTGCTTATGGATTACCTATGTCATTAGTTTTACTGAAAGATGAGTATGATATTTGGCAACCAGCAGAACATAATGGAACATTTCGTGGTAATAACCATGCATTTATTACAGCAGAAAGAGCTATTTCATATTATTGGGCCGATAATACTTTTGAAAAAAATATAAATAAAAAGAATAATATAATTGTAAAAAAACTAAAAAATCTTGAGGAAATTGAAGATTTAAAAATTAAAGGACGAGGAATGTTTTACGGTATAAGTTTCAGAAATTCTGCCCTAGCTAATATATGCTCCAAAAAACTTTTTGAAAATGGGATATTAATAGAAACCTCCGGTAGATATGATGAAGTACTGAAAATTTTACCAGCACTAAATATACCTGATAATTTATTAGAAAAAGCATTAGATGAAATAGTCAAAGTTATTAAATCAGAACTTGAGAGATAATTATATGGAAAACAAAATAATTTTTCGCTTAGCAAAACCTTCAGATGCTCCAGAAATATATAATATTGTATTGAATACCCCAGGTATAGATAATAATAGTTTGTATTTTTATACCATATGGCTAAAAGAATTTTCTGCAAGTAATGTAGTAGCAACTAGAAATGATAAGATCGTTGCTTTCCTAACAGCTTTTAGAAAACCTTCTGATTCGAGAACACTATTTTTATGGCAATTAGCCGCTGTCCCAAGACATGGCATTGCTGATTTAGGATATAAATTATCTGAATTTTTAATCGAACTAGAGTTAAAAAATACAAAATTAAAATGTATAGAAGCAACTATAGATATAGATAATCAGTCAATTTTTTATGTATTGAAGAAGATAACAAATAAATATAATGGAAAATTAACCAAACATGAATTTTTAAGCCAAGAATATTTATCTAGTAATACAGAAACTCACCACGAAGAAACTCTAATTAAAGTTGATATAAACTAAGTGATTAAAATGAAGAACTGGATACCTGAAAAAAACATAGTGAAAAACGTTATAGATCAATATGATACTCCTGTATTCTTATATGATTATCAAAGTATAAAAGAAAACTTTCTAGAAATATCTAAGAAATTAGAGAATAAATTTGAAGTATTTTATTCTCTCAAAGCCAATCCTAATGTAAGTATAATAAAAAGTTTTATAGAAAATGGTGCTGGTTTAGAAGTATCATCATTAACTGAATTAGAATCGGCTATATTTGCAGGTGCAAAACCTGAAAATATTATCTTTGTAGGGCCTTGTAAAACAGAATCAGAAATAGAAAGAGCAATACAGTTAAATATACTAGCTATAATTTGTGAGTCTTTAGCGGAACTTTTTTTGATCCAAAAAATTGCTAATAATTTAAATACAAATGTCCAAGTAATGATAAGAGTTAATCCAGCCTTCGAAGCAAGTGGATCTGCTCTAGCGATGGGAGGAAAACCAAGACAGTTTGGAATAGATGAAGAGTTCTTATATGAAAATAAATCCCTTTTTCTAGAACTAAAAAATGTTCAAATTATAGGGCTACATTATTACGTTGGAACTAGATTTTTAAATCATAGTGATATTATTACAAATACAGAGAAAATATTTGAATCTGCAGAAAAGCTAGAAAAACATTTTAATATGAAATTTCAAATAATAGATATCGGTGGTGGATGGGGAGTTCCTTATTATGATAACGAAAAAGATTTAAATAGAAATAGATTAACAGAGGGTTTAGTTCAATTAGCTGAAAGATATAAAAAGAATAGAGATAAAAATGTAAAATTGATTATTGAGCTAGGACGCTATTTGATTGCACCACATGGTATTCTTCTTACACAAGCAAAGTATATTAAATCATCAAGAGATGTAAATTTTGTAGTAATTGATGGTGGGACAAATGTAAATTTGGGTTCAGTAGGGCTTGGGACTTTTGTTAAAAGAAATTTTCCGATTAAAAATTTGACCAACGACAATAGTATAGATGTATTTACATATAACTTAGCAGGACCATTATGTACTCCAACTGATACTGTTGCAAAAAATATTAGCTTTCCTCAAACAAAAGTGGGAGATGTAATAGCTACTTTAGCAGCTGGAGCTTACGGTCCTACAGCCTCTCCAGTATATTTTTTGGGTCATGGATATCCTGCAGAAGTCTTATTCAAAAATGGAAAATTGCATTTAATAAGAGAAAGAGATACTTATAATGATTTATTAAAAAAACAAATTTTAGTATAGGAAAAATTAATATGGAGAATTTTTCTTTAAAGATCAGAGTTTCTTTTAGTGATGTTCACTATGGATCAAATATTGTTAGCAACTCTTTTATAACTAAAATGTTTGGTGATGCAATAACAGGATTCATGGGAATATATGATGGCAATGAAAGTCTTTTACAAAGTTGGGACGAAGTAAGTTTTTTGGCACCGGTTCTTCCTGGAGATTTTCTTGAAATAAATGTCTATCTATATAAAGAATCACAATTAAAGAGATATTTTGAGGTTGAAGCAAAAAGATTTCTAAAACTAGAAAATCTTAGTAATTCAAATTTATTAAGTTGTGATCAAGTAGTTGCTCGAGGAAAAGCTATAGCTGTTATCCCATTTGAAGTATATAAAAAAAGGAAAAATAAATGATTGAAAATCTTTTTGTTGATAACCTTTTAAAAAACTCAGCAGATAAATTTGGGGAAAATAAATTTATTGAAACAGAGAGTGCAAGCTTCTCATTTGAAGAAATTAATATATGCAGTCAAATTTATTCAACTTTATTCAGAGAGATTATAAAGAAAAAAAATCCTAAAATACTAATCGAAGCTAGTGCTCAACCAGAATTCGTTCCTATTTTATTTGCTATTTTTAATGTAGGAGGAGTTGCAGTTCCTTTTAATTCATCTTTACCATTTCAAGTTTTAGATTTTTATAAACAAGAGGTTGAAACAACTTTAATAATTAAAATTAATCCTGAATCCATCAACTTAATAAATGGAGAAGAAATAATAAATCTTCCAAAAATTAATTTTATATTAGCGAGTCAAGATAACTATCTTAAGAAGAAAGTATTTGTATGCCCTCAAATTGATAGAAGCCCAGAAGATATTGCTCTTATAATTTTCACATCAGGTTCAACAGGGAAACCAAAAGGTGTAGTTAGCTTACATAGACAGATCACATTTGTAGCTCATTCTTTAGCTAAAGCACTTGATTATAAAACTTCTGATAAAATTTTTTTAGGACTACCTTTTTCATTTGATTATGGACTATATCAAATATATTTAAGTTTAATTTTTGGAGCAACTCTATATATTGCTCCAGATAAATCATCAGGTTTAACTTTAGTAAAATCTCTAATTGAATCAAAAGCGACTGTTTTACCTGCTGTAGGACCTATGTTTACAAATTTAGAATATTTTTGTAAAAAAAATCCAGGCTTATTAAGTAATTTAAGACTTATTACTAATACTGGGGCACATATTCCTAGAAAGACCTTAGATCTCATTAGAAAGGCATTACCTGACCTTAAAGTTCAATTAATGTATGGCCTAACCGAGTGTAAACGCGTATCCATAACTCCACCAAATCAAGATATTTTAAAAAAGGATACTTGTGGCTTACCACTTCCCTATACAAAAGTTGAAATTATAGATGATGAAGGAAAAACTCTTTCGGTTGGTCAGGTTGGTCAAATTGTTGTTTCTGGCCCGCATATAATGTCTGGCTATTGGAAAGATACCGAACAAACTAATGCCAAATTCAAGAAGTTAAATGCAACTGAAATAAGATTATTGACAGGAGATTATGGTTATATTGATAAAGATGGTTTTTTGTATTGGGAAGGTCGTAAAGACGATATTTTTAAACAAAACGGATTTAGAGTCAGTGCAAGTGAAATTGAGGAGGCTGCTTTGTCAATTAGCGGTGTAGAATTCGCTGTACTATTACCAAAATCTTATAACGAAAAAAGTATCCTATTCTTTACAGGGAGTATTAGCTCAGATGATGTAAAAAAAGAACTAATTGAAAAAATAGAATTATATAAAATTCCATTTAAAATCAATGCCATTGAAGAATTCAAATTAACCACAAATGGAAAAATCGATAAGAAATGGTTAATTTCATTATGCAATCAGTAAAGAGTTTAATATGTTATCAGAACAAGATGCTATGCAAGCATTAAAAAATGCAGTAGAAAGCGTATTACATGAAAAGTTCCCTAATTTTAATATGGAAACCAAATTATTCGATGATCTGAGGATGGATTCTGTTTCTATGTTAGAAACATTAATTGAATTAGAAGATTCGCTTAATATTGATGTAAACCCAGAAGATTTAGATATTGAGGATTTTTTAGTAGTAAAATCCTATGTGAAATTTCTGATGGATACCGTAAATACATAACATAATAATTTTTGGAGAAAAAAATGATTGTTCGTTCACTAAAAGAAATTGAAAATACCCATAGAGATATTAAGGGTGCCTCAGGAACTTGGCGAAGTAAAAGAATTATATTAGCTGATGATAATGTTGGTTTTTCTTTTCATGAAACAACAGTATACGCAGGAACAGAATCTACATTTTGGTATAAACATCATATAGAAGCAGTATGGTGCATAGAAGGAGAGTCCGAGCTTGTAGATGAAACAACTGGTAAAATATACCAGATAGGTGTAGGAGATATGTATTTATTAGATAAACATGATAAACACACATTACGTGCGAAAACTTTATCTAGATATATATGTGTTTTTAATCCCCCTATAACTGGCTCAGAAGATCATGATAAAGATGGTGTATACAAATTAGTAAAATAATCTGAGTTTCAGATAATAAATTTTCTTCAAAACTATGATATAGATAAATTTTTTATTAAAAATAAAAAATTTATCTAATCTATTTTAATTATCAGTTTTAAAAAAAGGGAAAATTTATATTTGCACAAGATTTAAATTAAAATAATATTTTGAATATAGTGTTATATATCTAAAATATAAAAAAAAGGTTTCATATGAAAAACTTAGGACCTATTCTAATAATAATGGGAGCAGTATCATACGCAGCAGTAGGAATAGTATTAGCTTTGGCTAAACAAAATGGTTTTTCGATTGAAGAAATCATTGTCCCTATGTACTCGTTTGCATTATTCATTTTATTTATTTTATTTATTTTTAGTAAAAAAGATAATTTACTATCAAGAAGAGAAAGTATTTTATTTTTATTAGCTGGCTTGTTAACTGTTTCAATCACTTATTGTTTTTACCAGTCTTTAAACTATATAGGAGTACCTTTAGCTACACTATTTTTAATGCAATCATCATGGATAACACCCCTTCTATCATGTGCACTTAGGAAAAATCTCCCAAAGAGAGCTGATTTAATAATGATGCTAATAGTTATGTTTGGTGTAACTATTTCGTGCTATACAGCAAATTTCAATTTCTCTTTTTATGGAATTATATGGGGATTAGGTGCCGCTATTAGTTACAGTATAATGTTAGTTTTTTCAGAACGTTTTGGTAAAAATAAAAATGTTTTTGAGAAATCTGCAATAATGAGCTTAGGAGCACTAGTAGTATCTATTATATTATTTTCTAGTCATGCTACTATAAACATAATTAGTTCTAGTTCAGCTTGGGCACTAATTTATGCATGTTTTGCAACTGTGTTGCCCTTAACCTTACTAACTTTAGGTATGCAAAAAGTTTCTTCCGAATTAGCAGGCTTATTAATTACACTAGAAATTCCTGCTGCTTATATATTATCTTATATATTTTTATCCGAAAATATTAATATAAATCAAATTCTTGGTTGTGTAATTATCACATTTACCATCATGTATCCTAAAATAAATCAACTATTTAAAAAGAAATATCAATGAGGTTTCAGCCTAATCCAGCTATGCATTTTAATTACAATTAAATAGTTTCAAAAAGTTTATCAAAACTATTTTAGCAATATAAAGGTAAATTTAGAAATCTAGCCCTGGGCTTTGATTCTTTTCCATATTTTTATCTTGTTTGCTTTTAAGCTCTAGTTTATCTAGAGCTTTGAGGATAGTGTTTGGACTAAACCCGCCAAATTTTCTTGATAATTCCCGACTGAGGTCAAGCGTTGGTTCAGTTGTTGAGTAAGTCGTTGTTCGTGTTCTCTTGTACGTTCAAGAGCATATTCTGTAGTGTCTTGAGTTCCTCGTGAAGGTTTCGAAGTGTTTGTTTGTTCTCTTCGATTTTCGTAATAAGTGCTGAGTTGAAATCCTGCTTCATAGAAAGCGCCTTTGATGCGATGTGTTTTTCCGTCTTTTAGGTCAACTGCAATGTAGTTTTTGCTTGGTCTGACGTTAATAACGTGTGGGTATTCTTTTATGGCTTGTGCAACATCAGCTTGGTTGTGTACGACATCG
Organism: Acinetobacter sp. HY1485; assembly: GCF_027568475.1. GTDB lineage: Bacteria > Pseudomonadota > Gammaproteobacteria > Pseudomonadales > Moraxellaceae > Acinetobacter. The sequence goes on from NZ_JANKZG010000017.1 coordinate 11,769, forward strand.
TGCATCACCAATTCTTGAATGTATTCGTTTAAGTATCCCAAGAACTCTTTTTTTGTAAATCGAGGTTCTTTGAGGGTTTTAGCTCTGAGTGGGTCATCGGGTCTTGCCCATGCGTATTTGTAGTTAAAGTAGTCTCTGAGTGGGGCATAGTAGTTTTCATGTCCCGGAGGCGCAATATTAAGGCTTTTTCCTGTATTTAGTTCTAAACGTGGAACGAGGATATGAATATGGGTGCTTCCATCTTCTTCTATGTGTCGAGTTGCAAAAAGGTGATATTGTTCAAGCTCTAATCCTGCAAATGCTGTTTCTTCAAAACGATCTAAGACTTCGTAAATTTGTTCTTCTGTTGGATTGTCCGTTGGAGCAACTGCAATAACGCCTGAGGTGTATTTCCACTTGTGTGGGTTTGCTTCACAGAGTGCTGTGAAAATTTTTGGGTCTCCACAGATAACCTCGACTCCTGCTCTTAGACTTTTTGTGTGGTCAACATCATTAACAACATACTCTGCTGCTAATTTTGCACTTCCTTGTCCATGTTTAAAAAATCTAATATTCATTTGAGTGTTTCATGGAGTTGATTTTGTATTTCTTGTAATACTTTAAGGCATTCAATCAAGCAGATATTAATGCGATAAATATAGCTATTAAAGCCCATATAAAAAATGAGCAAAAATTAGATGAAACTAATGAAAAGATTAATAATTTAATTTTAGCCATATTAGAAAAAACTAATCATGAACTTCGACTGCTCAAAAAAAATGACTCTTATATAATTTCTGAACTAGATAGAGAAAAGAACAAGTGGAATATCTTGCAAATGCTAAGTAATCGGATACAGACAGAAATGTATTTAGAGAACCTTTTGAATAGTTCTAAAAAGGTTGTAAAGCGTTTAAATGCTAATATATCTGAATATTTACATGACTCTTTTCGTGTTAAGTGCCAAGAAAAGAAATTAGATATGCAAGAAGTCTTGGAGGAAATGATTTGTGACTATATTAAGATTAAGTAAGAATTTCTAAAATTAACATAAGACTGATTCTGGGAAGTTTGAGAACTTCCCATGTTTGTCTTTATAGAGCTAGAGATTTAGTGTGACATATCAAACTAGCTCAAAACCATCAATTTATTTACACTTTTTTAGTCTAAATCTGTATGTAGGAGCTTTAAGCTCCCAAACGTACCAACTTTTCTTGAATTGCATCACTCACAAATGCATTCAAAGAATTACTTGATGCAAGAACTGCTTTTCGGTGCAACTCAGGGCTAATACGTACATTAAATGTACCTTTGAATGGTTGATCTGGTTTTTTACCTACTTCAGCACATGATTCCAAATATCCATCTACAGAGCTTTGAAAAACTTGTTCTAGAGCTTTTAACGTTTCTGCTTCATAAGTTACTAAATCACGGATAAAGGCAAGCTTTCCAAATAATTCACCTGTTTCAAGATCAGGTTCAATCGTACCCAAATAGCCTTTATATTTTAAATAACTCATAAAAACTTCTCCTGCTTGAGTGCTTGTTTTACAGCTTTCAATGCTCCACCCTTAATTTCATTTTCAGGGTGTGGACGATGCAATAAAATCATATGTTCTGTTTTTTTATTGAAAAAACGGACACGTGAGCCTGACATTTCAAACTTGTCGTAACCAAGTTGGCTAAGTAAAACGACTAAATCTTTATATGGAAAAGTATTTTTTGAGTTACTTAATTTTTCTAATAACTTTTCCGTCTTACCCATATTTAAATCCCATGGTTTCGAAATCAATTATAGTAAATTTCAAGGCAATTTTGCAACTAAATATAGTTACAAAGTACTTAAAGGTTTAAAATCGGTTTTTTGATGCAAAGCTTTAAAAACTCTTTTAGCTGTTTCAGCTCTTACACTTTCATGGTCTCTTAAAATTCCGGCAATCCAGAAAGCAAATGTAGAGTAATCAGGAAAATTACTTAAATCTGAAAGTTCTGAAAGTTTTGATAAGGTCGTACTATATTTATTGATTTGAGCATCAGACATTTTACAAAAGATAGTATTAGAAGCTTTTTTTTGTTTTGATTCTTCTAATGCCAGCTTCGGTTTTTCTTTTACAAAAAATTTAAATCCAACAACAGAACGTCCTTTCTTAACGTTTTCATAGGTTAATTCTATATCTGTATTAGCAGTAATTTCATTAATAGAGGGTTTAAGAACACGATCTTTTAAATTACAAAGTTTATCGTATGATGGTGGTAAACCTAACTCATCTTTCATATGTCCCAAGGACATTTCAAATTGTCCCATTGCTTGATGTTTTTTGGCTAAATGATAAATATCAAATGAATAGTCTTTTCTTAGCCGAAGTACAACGTCTTTTTTATATTTAGTATAGGGATTTAATTTATCAAATTCTTTTAGCATTAAAAGGACTTCTTCAGGAAAACAGATAGAGATTTCTCCATTTTCATAAATAGCTCTAATAACCCAATTACAGTATATTTTTTTCTTACCATTGTTATATGAAAAATAACGTCTCAATAAACTTTTACTAGCTTCTTCCATTTGAGAATACGCTGAATTTGTTTTTATTCCACACTCTTTAGCAAAATCTTCAGATGTAATGGTTATAGCATCTTTTTCAGTTGCATCAATCGTACGTGCAATAGGACTAGCAAGAATCAATAAACGTTTTTCATCAATACTCATACTCTTAAAACATTCTTGAATTGTGTTTTGCATAACGACCCAAGATACAGGATAAGTTTTTTGTATGTCCATAATACTACTTTAATTATGATGTAGTTTTTTATATCATATTGAGCTATTTATGTACATTATTTTTGTAGTTTTTTAACTTAACTACAAAAGAATCAATGTAGTTTAATCCATGCTATTTGTAGTTTTTAATCATGCCATTTGTAGTTTTTTAACTATCAAAATCATGCCATTTGTAGTTTAATCCATGCTATTTGTAGTTTTTTAAACTTTGAAAGCCTTGTAAATAAAGGCTTAGAAGAGGGTCTAAAAGCTTTTAAAAGCTTTTTAAAAGAATAAAAAGGAATTTTTAGAAAAATATTTAATTTTTTTCTTTCTTTAAAAATCGAAATTAAAACCACTTTTGAGTTCTTGTTTAACTTCAGGTTGAATCACCTTTTCTACATTGTTTGGTTTAACACATGGTTGAGTTGCTTCAGTGATTTCAGTCTTGATTTTCTGTAGCGTTGTTAAACAATATTCATAATCTGATTTATATTCTTGTAAGTGATTACTTTGAGGTTCTAATACTTGTTCACAAGATAAATATTTCAACATACGTTGATCATTTTTAATGATGGTTTCAATTTTTTGATAACTTGAATCACTGATTTCTCGATGTGCTCGATACAAATAAGTCTCAAGATTTTCAAATTTCTCTTTAATACATTGAATCAGTGCTAAAGCATCTTTTTTCTCATAAATCTGTTTTTGGCGAATACAAAGTCTTTTATGTTCATACGTGTAATCAGGATAGTATCTGTCATGACGTAAATCTTGAAACTTAGTCGGATCTTTAGGCTTAAGTTTTATGTCACCTATATTTAATCGTTCAAGTTTTTGACCAATACGACTAAATTGTTGATTGTATCTTCGAGCGTATTGATTTGCTGTGCTTGCATCTCGAGATTGTTGTAGAAGTTTTTGTTCTGCAAGATCGTTAAGAGTGCTTTCTCGATGTCTTCTTGTTGAATATCGAGTTTCTTCTGAAAAGGTTGCATCAGTTTGTTGACAGTCTTTTCTAAATTGAGTTGATTCAACACAGTCGTTAATTGGTTGTTCACATTGTTTTGCAAGTCTTCTGATAATCCCCCTTGTTCGAGCTTGGTAAGCTCGTTCTTCATCGCTGTAATCAATTCCTCTTGTGTTTGATTTTTGATTTCTAATTGTCGAATTTCTTCTTTCAAGTTCTGCTCGAGTTCGTTGTAGGTGTGCAA
>NZ_JANKZG010000018.1 GCF_027568475.1 Acinetobacter sp. HY1485
TAAGAGCTAATGTCCGTTTATATAAGAGCTAATGTCCGTTTATATAAGAGCTAATGTCCGTTTATAGGTCTGGAAAGGCTTGCTATATAAGGCTTTGAGGTCTCCTAAAAGCATTAAAAGCTTATTAAAAGCATTAAAAGCCCGCTTCGCTATTTTTTTCTTTTAAAAATTTAAGTAAAAAACGTCGTTTTAAACAGGCATTAATTTAAGAAAATGTCATTGGTGAAGTGCTACCAAAATGCTTTTTGATTACTCAACTTCTTAGGCTTTATAAGATTTTTAAAATTTAAGTTATGTTTTTTCTATGAAAAATATAAATCACAATTAATCATCTGCTAAAACTTAATTAAAAGAATATTCATAAAATGAAAAACTATTACGAATTATAATAATATTAGTTACTTTATAATTTAATTTTATCAATATATTAATGTTTATATAGCATACAAAAAATATGTATTTATTATAAATAGCCTAAATAAAATTTAAAAATGTTAAATATACCCAAAAAAATTATTTTTTATAAAAATTACCAAAGAACACGTCTCTTTAAAAGAAGTTTCTGGCTTAACGTGTGTCATCTAAATATAACTAAAATGATAGAAAAAAGCATACCAAACAAATGGTTTATATTTTACGATTATTACTATTTTTCTTAGGCTTTATGAAGATATGAATTTTATTATTTTTAGATAAAAATTAGAGAATTTTTTATCTGTACAACCACACAACATTTAGAAATAGACAAATATTTTATTTAATTATATATAAGTAACACTTTAAAAATAATCGCATATTTTAATCTTGATTAAAATAATCGGATTTATTAAAAATATTATATTAGGAGAATATATTATGATGAAATGTCCACTTTGTAATCATGCCTCGCATACTCGTACAAGCCGTTATTTAACGAGTGGAATTAAAGAGGTTTACTACCAGTGTCAGAACCTTACGTGTTCAAGTACATTTAAAACAATTGAGAGTGTCGAAAAAATCTTATCTCAACCTTTAAATAACTCTACAATTTCAAGTGGTATGCCTTGTCCAGTTTAATCGGATTATGCTTTTTGCCTTTTGATGTGCTAAAAGCATTTGATCAAAAAAAATTAGCATACAGATGAACGGCGAATATAAGCTTATTAAATGAGTCAAGTTAATAGGGGATATAACCCCTGCATAGCAATACTCTTGACAGTTTTGAAAAACTTATTTAAATGAAAAAGCCTAAGTTACTCGCTCTTGCAACCTATCTCATTTAAAAACGGAAGCCACTTTTTTACATATTCCATATCTTCTAATTTTACTCGTATATCTCGTGCATATTCTTCTAATGATGCCCCAATATCTGCCTGATAATGATTTTGAAAACTTGGTAGTTCACTTAATTTATGAGAAAACATATCTAATTGTTTAAGCGTAAGTTTTTTTGGCTTGTCAGTTTGTACCAATTTAGCTTGTGGTTTTTGCTTAAACTTAAATGAAAAGCCTGTAATTGTCCGCCCTGTCTTATGTTGTTCGTAGGTTGCTACAATGTCTGTGTTTTGATTAATTTGTTTGATAGATGGATCTAAGATGTATTTTTTGAAATCGTACATACGCTGATATTCATCATCTAAAATGCCCATATGCTTTCTGAAATCTTCAATATTAAGTATTGGAGTTTTACCTGTACTTCTCCAACAGATCAGAAGCTCATAGAAACGAACGGCATAACCTGTATTCAATTTACTGATTTGTTCAATTTCATAACTAGTGAAGTGTTTTTCTAGTCGTGTAATGAGTGGAACAATAGTAGGAGAAAATATAAGTTTCACAATTGCTTCCTTTTCAACGTAAATTATCTCACTTACCCATCTGGTTCGGTGGTTCTGTATGTTGCCCTTTTCGCTTAGGCTTTGATAACTAAATTGTCTAGCAAATAGATCAAGACAAGCATCTTTTAGTGCTTGATATGCCGTATTGCGATGTACACCAAACTGATTAACGTAGCTTTCTGCATGAATGACTAATGGGTCATTAGCATTGATCCCTCTGCCTGACTCTCTTGCTTCAATGATTGATAACAGAATTAATCTTTGTTCGACCAAATCAAGGTTATAACTCGCATTTATTAATGCGTTATCTTTTACGATTAATTTGTTCATATTTCATCATAATTTTATTATATAAAACGAGTTTATTAATTTATCTCGTCTTATGCAAGGTAGGTCTCGTCTTATAGGAAAATTATTGCAAGGTAAGTCTCGTCTTATTGCAAGGTAAGTCTCGTCTTATAATTACTGTATGTACTGTATAGCAATGCTTTCAGGTCTCTTAAAAGCATTTAAAAGCTTTTTATTTATTAAAAACCCATTTTTTTAAAAAACTTCTTTAAAACTTCGTTTTTGTTTTAACTATAAAATGACTGTTTGTACCCATACTGTTACTAACAATTTTTTAAAAACTAAAAAGCTGAACTAGCATGGAAATAACTCAAAATAATTTTTAGTCACCTAAACTAAGTAAAAAATCAGTTTTGAACTAGTTTTTGTGTTTAATGGTTAGGATTAATATTTTATATGCTGTTTAAACGCAAAAAATAGGGGGTAGATGCCATAGTTTCTTTAAATTTGATTACAGGTACATATTGTTATTTTAACAAGCAATACAGGTAATTTAGGATGATTTAAACTTTTATGCAATTCAAGTAAGAATTTAGTTTTTGATTTTTGCTTATACCAATGTGATTGTGATCATAAATAGAACAAGCTTTGGAGTGCTACACTTAACGCTAAAAGACATAAAAAAAATTAAAGGAAAAAATATTAAATTCTGTATATCGAAAGAATCGATTTAAGCTAAAAAAACTAAATTAATTAGATGTTTATATGTTGAGTGTTACAGTTTATAGAGCAACTGCTATAAAAATTAATACTTAAAATCCTTAATATTGGTTAATTTTAAAACATCTTTTTTGAGCTTTTTGTTTATATCTACAAAAATAATTTTTCCTAATTACGAACATAGTGTGGCAATCGAAGATTATCAAGAAACCAATAAACCCTTTGAATGTGAGAACTGTGATTCACGGCTTGTATTAGAAATTGATGAGGGAACTTATTATGGAGCAACAGACAGTACACTCAGAATTTTTGATCCTGATTACAAATAATATTACTTAATCAAATTGATTTTTTACACAAGATAAAAGATCAATCAATAGAACCTAAAATTTTGATATTTCCCCTTTATTTTTTTCAATAAAAAAGAATAGATTTTTAATCGTTTTTAAAAAAGAAATGGGTTTTTAATAAATAAAAAGCTTTTAAATGCTTTTAGAATGTCCTGAAAGCATTGATAGGTGGAGAATACAGAGATCATAAAGATAGTTTTTTACACCTATTAAGATAGTTTTTTACACCCAAAAATATTTTATAAAGATAGTTTTTTACACTATTTAGATAGTTAAATATATTGATAGTTATGAATACTCATGGTAAAAAGCTATTTAAATAATATTTTTGAAGAAAATGAATAGTAAGCTTGTAGTGAAAGACAATGCCTTGATTGAGGCGAGTTTTAATTTATCTTTAATTGAGCAAAGGTTAATGCTGATGGGGATTGTTGAAGCACGACAGTTGCCAAACCTCACACTAAATACACCTATCAAAATATCTGTAAAAAGCTACATAGAGCAATTTGGTGCAGACAAAGCAAATGGTTACACCCAATTACAAACTGCTGTAAACACCTTGTTTGATCGGCAATTTAGTTATTTTGATGAAAGCAGTAATGAAAAATTTAAGGAGCGATGGATATACAAAGCAAGTTACATGGATAGTAAAGGGCATGTAATTTTGTTTTTTACGCCGACTGTAATCAGTATGATAAGTCGACTATATGCGAATTTTACGCAATATTTATTAGATGAAGTTTCTGATTTTAAAAGTAAATACTCAATACGCTTATATGAGTTAGTGATCAAGTGGCTCTCTAATGGAAAAACACAAAAATATGAGCTATCAGATTTAAGAGCCAAACTTGGTTTATCTGATACTGAATACAAAACAATGAGCCTTTTTAAAGCCAATGTCATAGATAGAGCGGTTAATGAGATTAATAAAAAAACAGATATTACAGTGAGCTATGAACAATTTAAGCAAGGTAGAACAATCACGCATATTTTGTTTAAGATGAAACAAAAGCCACAAAGTAAATCACAGACGTTGTCTTTAACAGATAAACAAATTGATCTGTTTGCTAAAAAATTGGCACAGTCTGCCCAGTTCCAAACCGTGTATGTTGCCCCTGTTGGCGCATCGGTAGAAGAATACGCTCAACAAATTAAGAAGAAGTTAAAACAGCCAAAGAATGTGCAACAGTGGCTACCTTACTTACAAGAAGTTGGCTATACCTCGTAACTCATAAAGCCATGATTTTCGTCTTGTAAAAGGGCTAATAACTTTGGATGAGTAAATAACTTTTCCTTACCTGCAGTTACTTCTTCTAGTACACCAATATCGACTAGGGTTTTAAGGTAAGTCGATGCCGATTGTCGCTTAACAATGCCTTTATCGACTAAGGTGCTAATTCTGCTATAAGGTTGTTCAAATAAAGCGTCTACAAGCTCACGAGAGTAGATTTTAGGAGCATGTGCCTTAACATACGCCACGGTATGTTCGTGTAGCTGTTTAATGGCATTAATCTTGGCTAATGTCCATCGGCTTGTGATCGTAACTGCCTGTAATATAAATAAGATCCACTCTTCCCATGCTTGCTGTTTGGTCACTTTAAGCAGTAGTTCGTAATACTTGGCTTTGTTTTGAATAATAAAGCGACTGAGATATAAAATAGGTAAACTCAATAAGTTTTCACCCATTAGATACAGTACATTTAAAACACGTCCTGTACGTCCGTTTCCATCTATAAATGGGTGTATTGCTTCAAACTGATAATGTAATACGGCAAGTTTAACCAACGGATCTAAATCGTCATCATAATGAATGAATTGTTCCCAATTACTCAGCAAGGTTCGAATATTATCTTCACCCACTGGCGGGGTATAAATTACCTCGCCTGTATAACTGTTTTTGAGTGCTGTTCCTGTCGTTGCACGAATGCCTAAATCAACGGCTTTAAGTGTTTGGCAGATCTCAATTGCTGTGCCTGTGCATAACGGACGTTCTTGAATAGACTGTACGCCTTTATATAACGCCGTACGGTATCTAAGAGCTTCTTTAGTAGCATTGTCTGCCGTACTTTCATGCCCTTGAGCATGTTGAAATAGTTTATCTGTCGTCGTGACAATGTTTTCGATTTCCGAACTGTCCTTGGCTTCTAGTAGCGGAATAATATTAATAAGAATAGTTTGATTAGGGATCAGCTCGCCTGCTTGTTTTAATTCTGCAAGGGCTCTATTGGCTGTAATACATGCTTTTAAAACTACCTTGCTTTCTAGCTCTTGTTTTGGGGGGAGTAAGGGTAAGTCGTTATACGGTTGGTCAGCTTTCCAGTGTGTCATATCTATGCCTAATATCCGTATGTCGATTTGAATACGTTTTATCGACATAAATGGTGGAATGTGTCGATACTATAAACATGTTATTCTTGATATGTCGATAAAATCTAAAAATATCGACATGACATTTTTATTTGTCAATTTGAAGTCTTAATTTAATGATGACTTGTATAGATATATAATTCTTTTCAATTAATTTACATCTTTTGTATCCATCAAAAATGTATTGTTTGAGTGAGGTTTATTTATACACCTCAAGTCAATATTGTGCTGTATTTAGATTTAGGAAACACGCCCACATGGTTAACAATAATTTTGCTGAAGTTGCTTCACTTATTTGGTCTGTTGCAGATCTTCTTCGTGGTGATTTCAAACAGTCGCAATATGGACGTATTATTTTACCGTTTACGTTGTTACGCCGTTTAGAGTGTGTTTTGGCTGAAACAAAACCTGCTGTATTAGAAGAGTATTTATCATTACAAGAAAAAAACGCACCTGAAATTATACAAAATAGAAGACTATTAACAAAAAGTGGGGCATCGTTTTATAACACTTCTCAGCTTAGTCTAGCGACCATGGGGCAAGCTGATATTCAAGAAAATTTAAAAAGTTATATCAAAGGATTTTCTAAAAATGCTTATGAAATTTTTGAGCTTTTTAATTTTGAAAAATCGATTGAATTATTAAATGACGCAAATTTGCTTTTTAAGGTGGTTGGAAATTTTGCAAGCATTGATTTAAGCCCAACTAAAATACTTAACCATGAAATGGGTCTTGTATTTGAGGAGTTAATCCGTAAATTTGCTGAAAGCTCCAATGAGACTGCAGGGGAACATTTTACACCTCGTGATATTGTGAATTTAACAACTGGATTAGTATTTAAACCTGAAGATATTTCTAACCAAGATGGGGCAATTCGTACAATCTACGACCCAACTGCAGGGACAGGTGGCTTCTTATCGTCAGGTATGGAATATTTGTCTGAGCGTAAATCTAAAATACTTCTTCGACCGCATGGGCAAGAGCTAAACCCTGAGTCTTATGCGATTTGTAAGGCAGATATGCTGATTAAAGGGCAAGATGTCGATTTAATTAAACTCGGTAACACCTTATCAAATGATCAGCTTGAAAATGAAAAATTTGATTACATGCTCTCTAACCCGCCATTTGGGGTAGATTGGAAAAAAATAGAACAAAATATTAAAGATGAGCACGCTGAAAAAGGGTTTGAAGGGCGTTTTGGTGCAGGCTTACCGCGTGTTTCTGATGGTTCATTACTGTTTTTAATGCACCTCATTAGCAAGTTGCCTGATGAAGGTGGACGTATTGGTATTATTTTAAATGGATCGCCGTTATTTACAGGCAGTGCAGGCAGTGGCGAAAGCGAAATACGTCGTCATATTTTAGAAAATGACTTGCTAGAAGCCATTGTTGCGCTCCCTAATGACATGTTTTATAACACAGGCATTGCCACCTACGTTTGGATACTCAGTAATAAAAAAGATGATGCCCGTAAAGGTAAAGTACAGCTCATTAATGGCTCTAATTTAAGCTCAAAAATGCGTAAATCTTTGGGTTCTAAACGTAATTACCTAACAAAAGCCGAAATTGAAACCATCATTCAAAATTATAGCGATTTTGAAGCTGTAGATATTTTGGCAGACGATGGCGAGGACAATACACAGAAGCCATTTTCAAGCAAAATTTTTAACACCTACGAATTTGGTTATCGCCGTGTAACGATTGAACGCCCATTACGTTTATCGGCTTGTATAAGCAATGAAGCGATTAAGAAGCTACGTTTTAGTAGCAGTAAGCCGTTAAATGACATTATGCAAGCGGTGTATGCGCAATTTGGTACACATTGGACAGATGACAACAGAGAAGCCTATGGCGATTTAACAGCTGTAGAAACTGATGTCCGTTTACTGATTAAAGCTGAGTTTGATGGAACAAAAGAAAAAGATATTAAAGACATACTCAACGCAGATACTTGGATAACACAGCTCGTATTGATGGATCAGGCAAAACTGCTACAAGGCGTTATTGGTACAACACAGCATGATGATTTTAATACCTTTGATCCTATCTTTAAAAAAGCGATCAAACAAGTAACGCCAAACCTCAATACCAAAGATAAAAAACAAATTTTAGATGTAATTACTTGGATTAACCCTGAAGCAGAGCCTGTCATTAGTAAAGTGCTAAAAGATAAGCCTGCTAACCCTTTGTACGGTGTATTTAACTACAAAGGGCAAGTAGTAGAGTTTAGCCAAGATGGTAACTTGCGTGATGCAGAGAACATTGCTTTAAATCCAAGTATTGATACTGCGCAAATGGTAGAGGATTACTTTAAACAAGAGGTACAACCCCATGTTGCTGATGCGTGGATTAATGCGACCAAGTGCGATGCCATAGATAGCGGTATAGGTATTGTAGGTTATGAAATTCCCTTTAACCGCCATTTTTATGTATACCAACCGCCACGAGATTTAGCCGAAATTGATGCCGATTTAGATAAGGTAACGCAAGAAATTATGCAGTTACTGCAAGAGGTGCATGTGTAATGCCAAAGTATCAAGCGTATGCGGAGTATAAAGATTCTGGTGTTGAATGGTTAGGTGATATTCCAAGTCATTGGGAATTAAAGTCTACAAAAAATATTTTTAAAATTATTAATGGAGCTACACCCAAGTCAGGAGTAGAAAACTTTTGGGATGGCAAAATTATTTGGATAACTCCTTCAGATCTAAGTAAGCTTACATCTGATAAAATATCTAATTCTTCTCGATATATTACAAAACACGGATTTAACTCTTGTGGGACAAGTTTAGTTCCTGAAAATACGATTATTCTTTCATGTAGGGCACCTATCGGCTTGTTAGCAATAGCTACAGAAGAAGTTTGTACAAACCAAGGGTGTAAGTCTTTAGTTTCACATCAAAAAGTAGACAATAAGTTTATTTACTATTATTTGACGATCTCCAAAGTAATTTTAAATGTCTTAGGGAGAGGAACAACCTTTTTAGAGCTGTCTTCTGACGAACTTGGGAACTACAAATTACCATATCCCAATAAATTAGCTGAACAAACCCAAATAGCCAATTTTCTCGACTACGAAACAGCAAAAATTGATACGCTCATTGCCAAACAAAAAAAACTGATTGAACTACTTAAAGAAAAACGCCAAGCGGTTATTAGCCACGCCGTAACTAAAGGTTTAGACCCTAATGTAAAAATGAAGCCTTCGGGTGTTGAGTGGTTGGGTGATGTGCCTGAGCATTGGAAAATATTGAAGCTCAAAAATATAGCTAACAATATTTTATGTAAAAGTAATAGTTTAGATAAAATTTATGTTGGTTTAGAGAATATATCAAGTAGAAGTGGTAAGTTTCTTGAAACAGAAGGAATTGAGCCTGAAGGTTTATCCAACTCATTTAAGATCGGAGATGTTCTTTTTGGAAAATTAAGACCTTATTTAGCTAAATCATGGAGAGCTGATTTTTCAGGTATATGTTCTGCAGAGTTTCTTATATTAAGAAGTAGAGTTCTTTATCCGAAATTTTTACAATATTTTACTTTAACAGAAAATTTTATTAGGCAAGTTGATTCATCAACATATGGCTCAAAAATGCCTAGGGCTAATTGGGACTTTATTAGTTTATTAGCTGTACCTGTACCTACATATCGCCTCTCAAAAGATATAGCCAATTATCTCGATAACCAAACCAAAAAAATTGATAGCTTAATTTCAAAAGCTGAAACAGCCATCAAACTGATTCAAGAACGCCGTACAGCCCTCATCTCATCAGCAGTTACAGGTAAAATTGACGTACGTGATTGGCAAAAACCACAAGAGGCATAAACGCATGGATATAACAAGAGAATCGCCGTTCCAAAACGACATCATTGCGCAAATGCAGGCGGAAGGTTGGCAACTAGGTACGGGTGCAGGATATGACCGTAAAACGGCTCTTTATACTGCAGATACACTCAGTTATATCCAACACACTCAGCCAAAGGAATGGCAGAAATTTTGTAATAACAATCCAACCAATAGCGAAGCTAAATTTATTGAAAAATTGGTGAACCATCTGCAAAAAGCGGATACTTCACGCAAGTACGGCACATTAGGCGTGTTACGTCATGGTTTTAAAGACAAAGATACCCGTTTTAAACTTTGTCAGTTCAAACCTGAAAACGATTTAAACCCTGATACTTTAGCCAACTATCAAGCCAATATTTTTCGCCTTGTACCTGAGTTGGTATATAGCCCATTTGCCAATGGTGATGGTAAAGCATGGCGGATTGATATTGTATTATTTGTAAATGGCTTGCCTGTGGTGACCATGGAGCTCAAATCTGAGTTTAAACAAGCCATACAAAAAGCAATTAAGCAATACAAAGAAACGCGCCTACCTAAAAATGAGCCTCTTTTAACCTTTAAACGTGGTGCATTAGTCCATTTTGCAGTAAGTCAATACGATGTGTTTATGACGACCCATCTGCAGGGTGATAAAACCTATTTTTTACCATTTAATCAAGGTAAAAAAAATGGCAAACAGGGCAATGATATACCTAAAGATAAAACACGTTATGCCACAGATTATTTATGGAAATGTGTTTTATCGCCTGATAGCTTACTCAATATTATTGCCCGCTTTATGCACCTAAGCATTGAAGAAAAAGAAGATGCAAAAGGGCATAAGATTCAGAAAGAAAAATTAATTTTTCCGCGCTTCCACCAATGGGATGTGGTAACACGCTTACTTAACGATGCAAAAACCAATGGTACAGGGCAAAAGTATCTGATTCAGCACAGTGCAGGTTCTGGTAAGTCAAACTCAATTGCTTGGACAGCACATCAACTCTCTAACCTATACAACACCCAAAACGAGCGGTTATTCAATTCTGTCATTGTGGTGACCGACCGAAATATTTTAGATGCACAGCTACAAGATACGATCTATCAGTTTGAACATGCCGATGGTGTGGTAGGACGAATTAATAACAAAGAGGGACGAGGCTCCAAGTCTGAAAAACTTGCCAAAGCATTGGAAAACTCACAGCCAATTATTATTGTGACCATCCAAACCTTCCCATTTGTACTTAAAGCCATTGAAGATAGTGCGGTTTTAAAAGAGCGTAAATACGCCGTCATTGCCGATGAAGCCCATTCATCGCAAACAGGTTCTACGGCTCGTCAGCTCAAAGAAGTGTTGATGAAGCAAGAAGATGACCCTGATGTGATGCAATCGGCAGATGAGGTTATCACAGAGCTGTTAGCGTCACGCCGTAAAAATCCTAATGTGAGTTATTACGCCTTTACTGCAACACCAAAAGCCAAAACATTAGAGCTATTTGGGCGTTTACCTAATCCTACTTTGCCACCTTCACAAACCAATATACCGCAAGCATTTCACGTTTATTCCATGCTTCAGGCAATTGAAGAAGGCTTTATTTTAGATGTGCTTGATAACTATGTGAATCATAAAATTGCCTATCGGCTTGCACAAAAAATTAAAGACAAAGATCAGCAAGTCAATGCCAAAAAAGCCAAATTAAAAGTTGGACAGTGGGTACGCTCACATAGTCATAACATCAATGCGAAAGTTGAAACGATTGTCGAGCATTTTAAAGACCATGTAATGCACCTGTTAGATGGGCAAGCGAAAGCTATGGTGGTTACAAGCTCACGCCAAGAAGCCGTGCTATATAAACAAGCGTTAGATGCGTATGTTGCGTCTCAAAACTATACCAACATTAAAGCGATGGTGGCGTTCTCTGGTGAGGTTGAACTTAATGATCAAAAGTTTAATGAAACCAACATCAACCCTGAGTTAAAAGGGCGTGAAATGCGTAAGGCATTTGATAGCAACGATTATCAAATTATGATTGTTGCTAATAAGTTTCAAACAGGGTTTGATCAGCCTAAGCTATGTGCCATGTATGTAGATAAAAAATTGGGTGGCGTTGAGTGTGTCCAAACGCTATCACGTTTAAATCGAACGTATCCTAAAAAAGCAGAAGCAGGCACCTTCGTTGTCGACTTTTTCAATGATCCTCAAGATATATTAGACGCATTTCAGCCGTACTATCAAACTGCTACTTTGAAGGATGTAAGTGACCCTGAAAATGTGACAACGCTATTTCAAAAGATCATGCATGAGAACATATTTTCAAGCAGTACAATGGATGAGTTTGTAACGGCTCTTCTTAACAAGCAATCGAACGCCGTGTTAATTAATATTGCGCGTGTGGCTGTAGATACTTGGAATACACGTTATGAAACTGCGGTGAATCAATGCCAGAAAAGCAAGCAACGAATTGAACGTACAAAGAAATCACAAGACCTTGCGCTACTGCCTGAATATGAAAAAGCACTAGAAGAAGCTCAAAAAGAGCAAAGTCAGCTTGAAATATTTAAAAAGGACTTAGGTACGTTTACTCGTCTGTACGAGTTTATGTCGCAAATTGTAGATTTTGATGATGTCGAGTTTGAAAAGCTGAGTATCTTTGCGCGTTATCTACGCCATTTACTTCAAGAACAAATCACAACTGAAGATGAAATTGATCTAAGTAACATCGAAATGAGCCATTATCGCTTATCTAAGGCTGTTGCTCATGATTTAGAGCTAAAAGTAGACAAAGATAGCCCCTTGGATGTTGGAAGCGGTATGGGGACTGGTAGAGGCAAAGTTTCAAAAGAAGAGTCTTTTTCAAAAATATTGCAATTCATAAATAACTTATGTGATTCAAACAAGCTAAATGAAAAAGATCTTCTTAGTCTTGCAGATGCTACTACGCAAGAATTAGAAAATAACTCACGAGTAATGCTTCAAATATCGCAAAACACAAAAGATAAAGTGATGCTTGGAGAGTTTCCTCATGTTTCAGAAAACTCTCTAATCAATAGTAATCAAAAGTTTGAAGAACTGGTTATTCAGATTCTATCCGATCCAAATAAAAAGAGTGCATTTGATTCACTTCTTTATGATCATATGCGTGAAAAACACGGATTTTTTTCAAGACAATAGGAACTCTTTTTTTTAATAAAAAGGGGCATTTATAGATGTAAGTGATACATTTGCCCCTAGCGACTTGCAACAAAAAAACGTTTTTTGTTGCATCTTTTTGTATATCGAGAAAATCGATCAAATGTAAATTATTGAAATTTAAATATTTTATGGAATTGCAACAAAATCATGAGTTGCAACAGAAAAATAAAACGCAACACTACCAATAAATCAAAACAACGCACAACAATCGTACTAAATTTACAATATATTAAATCCCACGCGCTCTAAATCTTTACGGTGTTTTTTAATAAACGCACTGTCTGATAGCTTTTGAATTAATCTTTTTTCTAAGTCTGCATATTCTTCGCCAACTTCCGCATATTGACTTGCAAAGGTCGCATCGTGGGCTAGTTTATGGGCAAAAAATGAAATCTGCTTTTCTGTTAATACGTCTGCCTGTGTTTCAATATTTTTGGCTTTAAGTTTTTGCTTAAACTCAAACGAAAAGGCTGTAATAATTCGCCCTCTTTTATGCTGTTCATACGTTACGTTGATGTCTGTATATTCATTAATTTGCTGAATAGACGGCTCTAATACACGCTTTTTAAAATCACTCATCGCACGGTATTCATTTTCTAACAATCCAAGCCGATTCCTAAATTCACCAATTTCAATTTGTGGTACTTTTCCAACTTCACGCCATGCAATCAACAGCTCATATAATCGAGTTGCATACTTACTCGTTAAATGTGCAACCTGTTTTAATTGATAACTGGTGAAGTGTTCTTCTAAGCGTGTGATAAGAGGCACAACATCAGGAGCAAAGGTAATTTCAAGCAAAGCCAAATCATCAACATAAAAAATTCGGCTTACCCAACGTGAACGAACTATCCCTGTTTTACCCGTTCTTTTATATTCTGCTATATAACTAAACTGCCGATTAAATAAATTATTTACCGCTTCTTTAAGTGCTTTGTAGGAAGCATCAATAGACACATTAAACAAATTGGTGTAGTCGCTTGCATGTATCTCTAATTTACTATCCGCTGTAATCCCATGCCCTGACTCTCTTGCATTAATAATGGCAAGCATAATCAAACGCTGTTCAGTTAGCTCTAAATTATAACTGGCATTGATTAAAGCATTATCTTTTACGACTAAACCATTTTTCATAAAACAGTCCTTATTTTTATATTAAGAGACACAATATTACAACATCCTTTTAAGGTCAATAAATTTAACGTCTCTTAATTAAGAGCTAATGTCCGTTTATATAAGAGCTAATGTCCGTTTATATAAGAGCTAATGTCCGTTTATATAAGAGCTAATGTCCGTTTATAGGTCTGGAAAGGCTTGCTATATAAGGCTTTGAGGTCTCCTAAAAGCATTAAAAGCTTATTA
>NZ_JANKZG010000019.1 GCF_027568475.1 Acinetobacter sp. HY1485
ATTAATATCAAATCTTAAAAGGTAACAGTGCAACCTAAATCAGATATTAGACTTCCTGTGCTTTAATCATTTGATTACAGAGTTGCATTAAATTTATTTCTGCTTGTAAAAATTGATATTTTGCTTGGGTTAATTTTAGTTTTGATTCATACAATTCTTTTTCAGCGCGTATACGATCAACATTACTCAGTAGCCCATATTGTTGTCCTAAAGTACTTGAACGTACTTTTACTTGATTTGTTTCTACTAGCTTTGCTAAAGCTTTTATTCTGGCTTTGCCAGTTTCGACTTTCGCAAAATTTTCTGCTGTACTTAGTTTAACTTTTTCCTTAAGAACTTTAAGTTCCGCTTGTTCTGAAGCTAACTTAGCACGTGCTTGGCGAATGAGGGCATTGGTCTCACCACCAGAAAACAAGGGTAAATTGACATTTATACCTATATATCCTGCTTGTGTATCATAATTTTGTACAGAATCACTGCTATAACTATTAGGGTTTTTATTATAACCTGTTGAAACTTCGACTGTTGGATAATGATTTGCTTGAGTAGCCTTTAATTCTTGTTCTGCACGTGCAATAGCTTGATTTTGTAAATTGAGTTCCAGATTATTTTCTTGGACTTGATGATGCCATTCTTCAATCGATAGATTAGGTAGCTGAATACCCTCTACTGGTAACTGCTCAACACTAGCTGAGTCTAGATGCGTGTAAATTTCTAATTGAACATTTGCTTGAACAAGTTGAGCGGTTATTTCGATCTCATCTGCAAGAGCCGACTCATACCCTGATTGTGCTTCTTGAACATCAACAATAGAAACAACACCTTTTTTAAATTGTGCCTCTGCTTGTTGTTTTTGGATTAAGAAAGCGTCTTTTGCTTTTTGTGATGAAGCTAAAGATTCTTGTGCAATAAGTACATTAAAGTAAGCCTCACTGACTTTAAGTAAAAGCTGTTGTCTACTTAAATCAAATTGCTGTTGTGCAGCTAAACCTGCAATTTGGCTCTCTTTATATTTATACCATTTATTTAAATTAAAAATGGTTTGAGATGCTGAAATCCGCCAACTTTGGCTTGTACGATCTAATAGACTTGGCTGTGTTTGTCTTTGCTTTTGGTAAGATGCACTACTAAC
Source organism: Acinetobacter sp. HY1485 (assembly GCF_027568475.1). GTDB lineage: Bacteria > Pseudomonadota > Gammaproteobacteria > Pseudomonadales > Moraxellaceae > Acinetobacter. Next base: position 1,133 of record NZ_JANKZG010000019.1, read on the forward strand.
TACTTGAGGTAACAAAGTTGCTCTTGCAATTGGGATTTGCTCTTGATTGGCAATTAAGTCATAACGATTTTTTTCTAACTCACTTGCATTGTTTTCAGCAGCCTTCCAAGCCTCTTGTAAGTTGAATGCGTGGGTCATGCTAGAAGATAAAGTAACCGCTAACATTAAAGATTGGATTTTCATTATTAGCGTTCTCTTAGGCTTTCATCGACTTTTGTTTGTAAAGGACTTAATAAATACGAAATAACACGACGTTTACCTGTTTTTATTTCTGCTGAGACATTCATGCCAGCATCTAAGCGAATCTGCTTTCCATCAACATTTAACGTATCTTGGTCTAAAGTGATGATTGCACTATAAACTAAGCCTAAGTCTTTATTTTCTACTGCATCGAAACTCACACTTTTGACTTTACCTGTCAAATAGCCATAGCGTGTATAGGGAAAAGATTCAATTTTAATAACAGCTTCTTGTCCTGCGTGTACAAAACCAATATCTTTGTTGGGTACAACCGCTTCAACTTCAAGCTGATCTTTTTGAGGTACAACTACCATGATAGGTTGAGCAGCCGTTACAACACCCCCTAAGGTATGTATAGCAAGTTGCTGTACAGTTCCATCCACAGGCGATTTAATTTCCATTAATGCTTTACGCTGTTGACTTTTAAGCACTTCTGCAGTTAATTGTGGAATCTGCTCGTTTGCTTGACGGAGCTGATCAAGCGTATCTCTTTTCAATGTCTGCGTATTTAAGGTCGTTTCATCTTCTGCCTGATGAATAGATTGTCTAATTTGCTCAGCATTACTCACTTGGCTTCCAAGATCATTTTTAGATTGAATGTATTTGCTTTCTTGTTCTAATAAGTTATGTTTTGCAAGATAATTTTGATTAACCAATTCTTGATAATCTTGCGTTCGTTGTGCTTCTATGGTTGTCATAGATTTTAACTTACTGATTTGTGCTTGTGTCGAACTTAACTCAGCAAGATGTTGTTGTTTAACAGAGATTAACTGTAATTTTTTTGTTGCCCACGCCTCATACTGATTACTCAATAGGTTTTGTGCTTCTAATAAATTATCAGAGGAGATTTGTCCCAAAATAACAAGTTGCTCAGCATCTTTTTTCATAAAAGTATGAATATCTTGTAACATATTTTTATCTAAACTTGTCAGTAATGTTTCTGAGCGCCACTTTATTATATACGCTGCTTTTAAGGCATCTATTGCTCTCGTGTAATCGGTTTCTGAACCGATACCTGCAAGTTGAATTAATACATCGCCTTTTTTGACTGTCTGCCCATCATGAACATTAATTTTTTCTACAACTGCAGTTTCTAATGGTTGGATCGTTTTACTTCGTCCACCTAAGCTTGTTTTTCCTTGAGCTGTTGCCACGATATCTAATTTACCAATGAGTGCCCAGCACAAAGTTAACAATGCAAAAAGCATGATTAAGCGTGCTGTCCATTTTGGTGCAGCAGATAGTGGTGTTTCTGTGAGTTCTAGATGGGCAGGTAAAAACTCTCGCTCATCTTTTTCACGTTTGGGTGGATCAAGTTGGTCACGTACCTCCCAAACTTGTTTCCAAATTCGAATATATTTATTAAAGAAATCTTGAATGGCTTGCTTATACATAACAAATACCTAAGATGATTGAAGATCAAATAGGTATTTGTAATACCCTTGTTTTTGTAGTAATTCTTGATGTGAACCTTGCTCTACAATTTGCCCCTTATCCATTGCAATAATACGGTTGCATCCTCTTACAGTAGATAAACGATGTGCAATGATAATAACGGTACGTCCTTTACAAATTGCACGCATATTTTTCATAATTGCATGCTCAGATTCATAATCAAGTGCACTCGTTGCCTCATCTAAAATTAAAATTCTAGGATTAACAACTAAAGCGCGTGCAATCGCAATGCGTTGACGTTGTCCACCTGATAAGCCTGAACCTTGTTCGCCAACTGTTGTGTCATACCCTTCGGGTAATTCAGAGATAAAATCATGGGCACCAGCAAGTTTGGCAGCATGGATGACACGCTCTAATGACATGCCCGGATCACTTAATGCAATATTTTCGCGAATACTCCGATTCATTAAAATGTTTTCTTGCAAGACCACACCAATTTGACGACGTAACCATGCAGGATCAGCAAGCGCTAAATCATTTCCATCAATAAGTACTCGACCACGTTCTGGAACATAAAGGCGTTGAACAAGTCGAGTAATGGTGCTTTTTCCAGAGCCAGAGCGTCCAACTAAACCAATGACTTCGCCCGCACGGATTGCTAAAGAGTATTCTCTTAAAACTTCGGGTGTCTCTGGGCGATAGCGAAAAGAAACACGTTCAAATTCAATATTTCCCTGAATTTCAGGAAGTGCCATTCGACTGGTTGGGTTTTCTGTAGGGGTATTTAAAATATCACCCAACCGTGCAACCGAAATTCCAACTTGTTGAAAATCTTGCCACAGTTGTGCAAGGCGAATTACAGGTGCAGCGACTTGTCCTGCAAGCATATTGAAGGCAATGAGCTGACCAACCGTTAGATCGCCTGAAATAACCAACTTTGCGCCAAACCAGAGTGTTGCAACAGTGACAAGTTTTTGAATGAGCTGAACGCCTTGTTGCCCCAAAGTTGCTAACTTGGTTACACGGAAACCAGCAGCAACATAAGCGGCAAGCTGTTGATCCCATCGTCTTGTCATTTGTGGTTCAACAGCCATAGATTTAATGGTACTGATAGTACTCACGGATTCCACTAAGAACGATTGACTATCAGCATTACGTGCAAACTTTTCATTTAAACGAGAACGTAATACAGGGCTGATTCCTGCAGATAGGAGTGCATATAATGGCAAAGAAATAACAACGATAAGTGTTAACCAACCACTGTAATACCACATGACTGCAAGAAAAATAAAAGAAAAACAAAAGTCTAAAACTGAGGTAAGCGCTTGCCCTGTTAAAAAGTTGCGAATTTGCTCCAATTCACGTACGCGTGCAACAGTATCACCGACGCGTCGTGTTTCAAAATAACTAATGGGTAAGCTCAATAGATGTCGAAATAAACGTGCTCCAAGTTCTACATCAATACGGCTTGTGGTATGAGCAAAAATATAGGTGCGTAATCCACCTAACGTAACTTCGAATAAAGTCACCACTAAAAAAGCAACTGCAATGACATCAAGTGTAGAAAAACCTCGATGGACAAGCACTTTATCCATCACCACCTGAAAAAATAATGGTGTAATGAGTGCAAACAGTTGCAAAATTACCGAAACAAAGAGCACTTCTAAAAAGATTTTACGATATTTGATGACCGCAGGAATAAACCATGTGAAATCAAATTTGGCTAAATTACCAAGAACTGATGCTCTTGAGGTAACTAAAATCAGTTGCCCTGAATATTTTTGTTTAAAGTCTGCTTTGCTCAGTAATACCGCACGATTTTGTTGTAAATCTTGAATTAAAAATTGATCACCATCTACTTTTGCTAAAAGGTAGTGTTGTCCATCATTTTGCCAAACGAGCGCAGGTAAATTTGTTAAATGTAAACGTTCTAATTTTTGGTGGGTAACACGTGCTTTTAAACCAAGGTCTTTGGCAGCCAATAGCCAAGATGTTTGGTCTATTTCTATGCTTTGTTGGCAATAGCGGTGTTGAATATCTGCCATATTTGCAGCGATACCGTGGTATTTAGCCAATATCATTAACCCAACTAAACCAAAGTCTCGTTTTGAAGCCTCTATTTCTTGAGGAGGTTGTGGTTGTTTTTGAGAATCCATATTAAATTTATTTTAGTTAGCAATGATTGCTAAATATCAATGTTAAAATTGCAAGCATTAGAGCTTAAAAGTATTTTTTTGTAAATATATAGAGCAACTTTACGTCATAATTTAAATAAAGATAGAGTTAAAAAAAGACGTCATATTCATAATGATAGAGATAAGGAGGTATTTGAGCTCAAAACTGATTTGTAGGTTTCATTCTGCTATTAATAATTTATTTAAAAGCAATTTTTTAATAAAAACTGGAGTATAAAATGTCATCAATGGTTTGGTTTAGCCCCATTTATTCATCTAAAGCACAAGAAACTCGACAATGGTTTGGCACTAGCTTTAAAGGTATTGTCGATTATCCTGAATATAAAATATTAAGAGAAAAGTATCCAAAAACTATTACTGAGCAACAACGTTATGATCAAATTCTTGATGAAAAAATTTTATTTAATGATCATTACTTAGATTTTAAATCGATTCCTTTAGAAAATGCACCGACCATGATTTATGGCGAGGGCTTAAGCAAAAAAACGCTTGAGCTTCTTCCTGGTTTTTTCAACACTTTAGACAGTTTAGTGGTTACCCAAGAATGCCGTGAGCTCCTCATACAGTTTAATTTGGGGGAGCATATTCAATTTTTTCCGGTATCACTTTACGATTTAGAAAAAGATGAATTGGCAAATAATGAAACCTATTATGTGCTCAATATTGCAGATTGGCGTTCTTTTTTAGCACCTGATCTTTGTGAAGGAAAACTAAGAAAATTTCAAATCTTAAAGGCAGGGTATCAACCTTATCGTTTAAGTGCAGGAGATGAATTTGATCATGCGATTGCACTGTTTGACGACGCAACCAAGTGTGACTTAGATCTATGGCATGATCCTGCTTTAGTTAGGTCATTATTTATGTCTAACCGTCTTAAGTTGGCATTAGAAAAAGCTGGATTTTTAGAAAACTTTCATATTCTTGCTACTAAAATCATTCATAAACAATAACAAAGAGAGATTCTTGAGATGACAACTATCCCACAAACATTTGATTCTACATTTGAAATTCATCATATTTTACCTACCAGTCTTTTCAATAACAAAGAGTTTGGTGACAAGCTAGAAAAAGCCCTAGGAGATAGAGCACAACTCCAATCAGGTAATAATCGAATAGCGATGTTTACGACACAAACATCTGCCGATATGTTTAAAGATCTACAAAGTAAAACGCCTGAGTTGCGAAATATTGAAGTGGCAGGTACATGGCATTGGGGGCTAACTCAAGGGGGACATACAGGATATACCAACGCTGTTCAAGATCGCTTAGAACAGATTTTTGCTGAAGATTCAAAACTAGACCCAAAACAGCAGCGTCTTGCTGTTATCGATTTACAAGCGACACTTAAGCAAATGTTGATTGATGGAACAGTTGATATTTATGGAGCTGATTCAAAGAAAAATGTAGAAGATTATTTAAAGAAAAATGCCATTAGCAATGAAGAAATAATAAAAAACTCGTCAGACTCAGAAAAAGTATTAGCTCATTCTGAGCGCTATAATTTAGCCGATAAAAGATGGAGTCAATATGAGGAGGTTAATAAAAATTCTCCTGAGTTGCTTAAAGATACTATAGATTTAAAAAAAGATCCTAATTCTGGAATTCAAAGAGGTGATAACACGAATTTCAGACAAAATTTCAAGCAAGAGTTTAACGATGCTTTCTTTGAAATGGAAAAAAATGGTCATTTTAAATCAGCCACTGATCAAATGGTTGAGGATTGGAAAAAAAGTAAAACAAATGGGATGAGCCAACGTACTTTTGATCATGCGATGAATGCACAATTCTATGAAAAAAATCTGATTAGCGAGCCTCCTTCTGATGCTGTTAAGCTTCGTAAAATGCTTCCGACTGATGAAGTTGGAGGAAAATCTTCTATTGGCGTTGAACCGATCGGTGAGGGTTCATCTGGAACAAGAACTGTCGGTGAAGGTTCATCTGAAACAAGAGCGGTCGGTGAAGGTTCATCTGAAACAAGAGCGGTTGGTGAAGGTTCATCTGAAACAAGATCGGTTAGTGAAGGTTCATCTGAAACAAGAGCGGTCGGTGAAGGTTCATCTGAAACAAGAGCGGTTGGTGAAGGTTCATCTGAAACAAGATCGGTTAGTGAAGGTTCATCTGAAACAAGAGCGGTTGGTGAAGGTTCATCTGAAACAAGAGCGGTCGGTGAAGGTTCATCTGAAACAAGAGCGGTCGGTGAAGGTTCATCTGAAACAAGAGCGGTTGGTGAAGGTTCATCTGAAACAAGATCGGTTAGTGAAGGTTCATCTGGAACAAGATCGGTTAGTGAAGGTTCATCTGGAACAAGATCGGTTGGTGAAGGTTTATCTGGTACAGGATCTTCTACCAACTATGAACAGCATGTTAGTGCTGATGGCACATTAACTATGGATAGGGCAAGTTATCGTGGCTTCGCAGATGTAATTAATCAATTTAGGAACTATTCTTTTGATGGAACAAAAGTAGGTGAAGTTACAAAATATCTTAATAGTGGTGCATTTGGTGCAGGAGTTATAGGGGTAACATTTGTTAATGATATCTTTGATGGTTTGGCCCATGGAGTTGATACGGGTGATTGGTCTAAATTTAATGCTCAAGCCAAAAAATCTGGTAAAGAACTCGTCATAGGTACTGCAGCTTTTATGGCTGGTATGGAGTTTACTTCTGCAGCAGCGGTGTTTTTTGCAACTCCTGTATTAGGTGAACTTGCACTTATAGGAGCAGCAGCTTTTCTTGCTTATCAAGGAGGTAAAGCTCTTGGAGAACTTGCAGGAAAACTTTATAAGTTTTACCAGACCCATGACCTTATTATTCCTAAAGGTATTTCAAATTGGTTTAACAATCTTAAAGATAAATTTTTTCTTCCCTTTTTTGATTTACCAAATGAAATAAAAGCCTTTAAAGATGCTGGAAAATTATCAAGTCCTTTGATATTAGATTTAGACCACAGTGGAAAAATTGAAACAACCTCTTTAGAGTATGGTACTTATTTTAATTTAAATAATGAGGAACAAAAAGAAAAAACAGCTTGGGTGGGTAAAGAAGATGGATTACTTGTTTTAGATAAGAATTTTGACGATAAAATTGATACAGGGAATGAATTATTTGGTAATTACACAGTTAATAATTCAGGTGAAAGAGCTAATAACGGCTTTGATGCACTTAATATTTATGATGTAAATCACGACAGTAAAATTGATAGTAACGATACTATTTATCAGAAATTACAAGTTTGGCAAGATAAAAATGGAAACGGTACTGTTGAGTTAGGAGAGCTTTCGTCGTTATCTGATTTAGGTATAACGAGTATTAATACAGATTATTCCAATACATACAATATAGATGACAACGGTAATGCTCATAACCAAAAAAGTAGTTTTACATGGAAAAATGGTAAAAATGGGATAATTGAAGATGTTTGGTTTCAGACCGACGTAATGCAGTCGCTCGATGAAACTCCAGATGATTCAAACTTTTCAGAAGAAATAAAAAATTTACCAGACTTACAACAACTAGGGAATATGGAGCGGTTACATGTTTCCATGGCAAATGATAAAACAGGTCATTTAACAAATTTAGTCAAAGAATTTACAACTACAAGCTCTATAGCTCAAAAAGAACAACTAATTGATGACATTATTTATCAATGGGCAGGTGTGAGTGATATTCGAACGAACTCGATTGCTAACTTTAAAGACCATGATGATCGCTTGGTTCTAACACTTGAAAAACTTATGGGTGAAAAATTAATTCGTTCTTGGGGAAATGTGAGCGGGCCAGATCAAGTTAATGCATTAGAAAAGATATGGACAGATGTAAGAACGAAAATATTTAGTGAATTACAGCTGAGTTCACAGTTGAATAATATCACACCTTATATTAACTTCGAAGTTCTGAATAATAAATTACAACTTAATACGACTGCGCTATATGAACATTTAAAGACACTACCTGATGTTGAATCAGCATCAATTGCTTTTACGATTAAAAATGGAATGAATCAAGGAAGTAGCATTTATCAACAATTACAAATGAATGCAAAAAATTCAAATGATCAAACGAAGTTTCAGCAATTACTACTGAATCATGCACATTTATATATATCAAATGATCAGCAGGATATTAGAATATTTAGTGATAATGAAATACAGTCAACACTCTTAAAAAAATATAAAATTTACTCATTTGAAGGGAATCCTGGAGAAATTTTCGATGGGAATTCACAAACAAGTATATTAATAGGTAATTCAGGCAATGATCTTTACTTGTTTAGTAAAGGCCATGGTCAGGACACAATCTATGACTATGAAGGTCAAAACCTGATTCAATTTACGAATGTGAAAGCAAGTGAAGTGACGTTTAGTAAAGATAATGATGATTTAATATTATCGGGTTATAACGGCACAGATTCCGTTCGTCTTCAATACTTCTTTTCGTCAAGTGATTACCAAGGTGAATCATTTATTTTTAATGATCAGACTATTGATGCCAAAGATGTGTTTGACATGACATTTACCTTTAATGGAACGTCAGGCAATGACTATATGTCTACTTGGAGTGGTAAAAGTATTGTAAATGCAGGCGATGGTAACGATACCGTTACTGCCTCTGATAAAGACGACTCCTTAGATGGTGGTACCGGTAACGATACGTTAAATGGTGGTGCGGGCAATGATACGTACATCTTTAGTAAAGGCCATGGTCAAGATACGGTTTATGATTATCAAGGTCAAAACCTAGTTCAATTTACTGATATTAAAGCAAGTGAAGTGACGTTTAGTAAAGATAATAGTGACTTAATTTTATCGGGTTATAACGGCACAGATTCCGTTCGTCTTCAATACTTCTTTTCGTCAAGTGATTACCAAGGTGAATCATTTATTTTTAATGATCAGACTATTGATGCCAAAGATGTGTTTGACATGACATTTACCGTTAATGGGACATCAGGCAATGATATGCTCAAGGGTGGAGCAGGCAATGATCTTTACTTGTTTAGTAAAGGCCATGGTCAAGACACAATCTATGACTATGAAGGTCAAAACCTGATTCAATTTACGGACGTGAAAGCGAGTGAAGTCACCTTTAGTAAAGATAATAATGATTTAATATTATCGGGTTATAACGGCACAGATTCAGTTCGTATTCAATACTTTTTCTCATTAAGTAGTTACCAGGGTGAATCATTTATTTTCAATGATCAGACTATTGATGCCAAAGATGTGTTTGACATGACATTTACCGTTAATGGGACATCAGGCAATGATATGCTCAAGGGTGGAGCAGGCAATGATCTTTACTTGTTTAGTAAAGGCCATGGTCAAGATACAATCTATGACTATGAAGGTCAAAACCTGATTCAATTTACGGACGTGAAAGCGAGTGAAGTCACCTTTAGTAAAGATAATGATGATTTAATATTATCGGGTTATAACGGGAGCGATTCCGTTCGTGTTCAATACTTCTTCTCGTCAAGTGATTATCAGGGTGAATCATTTATTTTTAATGATCAGACCATTGGTGCTAAAGACGTGTTCGACATGACATTTGTCTTTAATGGGACATCAGGCAATGGCTATATGTCGACATGGATTGGCAAAAGTATTGTTAATGCAGGTGGTGGTGACGATACAGTTTATACCTCTGATAAAGATGACTACTTAGATGGCGGAGCAGATAACGATACACTGAATGCAGGTGGTGGTAACGACATCTTAGTTGGTGGTACAGGCAATGATACGCTCAATGGTGGAGCAGGCAATGACACCTACTTGTTTAGTAAAGGACATGGTCAGGACACAATCTATGACTATGAAGGTCAAAACCTGATTCAATTTACGGACGTGAAAGCGAGTGAAGTCACCTTTAGTAAAGATAATGATGATTTAATATTATCGGGTTATAACGGGAGCGATTCCGTTCGTGTTCAATACTTCTTCTCGTCAAGTGATTATCAAGGTGAATCATTTATTTTTAATGATCAGACTCTTAGTTTTGCAAATATATTTGACATGACATTAACTTTTAATGGCACATTAGTAGATGACTATTTAACAACATGGAATAGTAAAAATATCGTTTATGCTCAAGATGGTAATGATACTGTATATACAGAAGAACAAGATGACATTGTTTACGGTGGTAAAGGTAATGATAACTTGTACACCAACGCAGGTAATGACATTTTAAGTGGAGATGAAGGTGACGATCACCTAGATGGTAACATTGGCAACGATACGTATTTATTTAGTCGGGGCCATGGTAACGATACTATCGTAGACTTTGATACTCATGAAAATACAGACCAAATTAAATTGAGCGATGTAGCATCAACAGAGGTTTCATTTACGCAAGACGGGTCTGATTTAGTACTAGATGGGTATGAGTCAGGTGATTCTATTCGTGTTCAAGACTTTTTCT
>NZ_JANKZG010000001.1 GCF_027568475.1 Acinetobacter sp. HY1485
CACAAGGTTTTGCATGGGATCAACCGATTGCTGATAACAGCACAAAAGAAGGTCGTGCGATGAACCGTCGTGTATTTGCTACAATTACAGGTAGCCGTACAGTGCTTGCACAGCCAAACCAATAAGACAGATTAAAAAAAGATAGCATCCTAAGGGGTGCTATTTTTTTGCTTACATAATTTTACTTATTACGGCTCAAATGTAATCTTTTTCTTTGTTATATTAATTATAACTTATTATATTTTAAATAATTAATAACAGGAGTTGAATATGGGTCTTTTTGATTTTATTAAAGGTATTGGTAAAAAAAACGAAGCTAAACCAGCGCAACCTGCAGTAAATCCATCAGAACCAACTGCACAAGAAATTGCTAATCAGCTATTAGCACATATTCAAAGTTTGGGTATTCCTGTAGAAAGCCTTTCTGTATCTTATAACAGCACAACAGATACAGCAGTTGTAAAAGGTCAGGTACAAACTCAAGCAGATAAAGAAAAAATCGTAATTGCTGTAGGTAATATTGACCACGTTGCACAGGTAGATGATCAACTTACAGTAGCGCAACAAGAGCAGCAACAAGAACAGAGTCAATTTTATACCGTAAAATCTGGTGATACACTTTCAAAAATTTCAAAAGAAGTATATGGTGATTCAAACCAATATAATAAAATTTTTGAGGCAAATACGCCTATGCTGAAAGATGCAAATTCTATCTTTCCAGGACAGGTTCTACGTATTCCCCAATAAATTAAAAAGGACGCTTCAAGCGTCCTTTTTTAGGAATAAAAATATGTATTTTAAAACAAGTAAAGATGAGCAACTTTTTTATAAAGATTGGGGAGAGGGACAACCTATAGTTTTTTCTCATGGGTGGCCACTCTCAATTGATGCATTTGAAGACCAAATGCTCTTTTTAGCAAATCAAGGCTATCGAACTTTAGGGTTTGATCGGCGTGGGCATGGGCGTTCTGAGCAAACTTGGAATGGGCATTATATTGACCAATATGCCGAGGATTTACATCAATTTATTGAGCATTTAAATTTAGAGAATATTGTACTTGTCGGACATTCTACAGGTGGGGCAGTTGTTACACGCTATTTAAAAAAATATGGCTCGTCTAAAGTTGCCAAATTGGTACTTATTGCCTCCGTAACTCCGTTGATGATTGAGCGAGAAGATCATCCAAATGGTGTACCAAAAAAAGTATTTGATGATATGCGAGAGCAAGTTTTGGTAAATCGTGCAGATTTCTATCTTACGTTCTCTAAAAAGTTTTTTGGTTTTGATAAGTTACTGAATAAGACCTCAGAAGGGCTATGTCAGAGTTTTTATAATCAAGCGATGGCAGGTTCAATTAAAGCACAATACGAATGTATTGCGGCATTTTCAGAAACAGATTTGCGTGAAGATTTAAAAACAATAGGTGTGCCGGTCTTAGTACTTTATGGTGATGCAGATGAGATTGTGCCACCTGAGGTATGTAGTCAGGTTGCTGTAAATTTACTACCACAAGCACAAGAAGTCCGTATTGCGGGTGCACCACATGGTTTATGTTCTACGCATAAGGATGAGGTAAATCAAGCCTTGTTAAATTTTATTCGTGGTTAATAAAAAAAAACCTGACGGTTTCGTCAGGCTTTTTGCTCCTAAAGTATTCATGATTTAAATTCCTAGATGTTTAAGCATTTGCTTACTTTGTTTACGATCACGACGATGTTGTGCTTTCGGTTTTTCTGTTTCATGTATTCCACCTTTTTGCATAAGGGGTGAAAGCGCCACATGATTACGTGCCTTAACTTTTGGTAGTTTTTTAAGTTTCATAAATTATCCTTTAATACACATCACTTGTTTTAACGTATGAACAACTTCAATTAAATCAGTTTGATTACGCATCACCTCATCAATATCTTTATAAGCCGATGGAATTTCATCAACAACACCTTTGTCTTTACGGCATTCGATACCTTGCGTTTGTGCAATTAGGTCTTGTTGAGAGAATAAATTTTTAGCTTTACTACGGCTCATTTTACGTCCTGCTCCGTGTGAGCAAGAGCATAAAGAGTCAGGATTTCCTTTACCTTTGACAATAAAAGATTTAGCACCCATTGAACCGGGAATAATACCGTATTCATCTAAACCAGCACGAATGGCACCTTTACGTGTTACAAAGACGTCTTCGCCAAAATGGTGTTCTTTTTGTACGTAGTTATGATGACAATTGATTGCTTCTTTTGTCATTTGAAAACTAGGTAAAAGTGGACGAATAGCTTCTAAAATAAGTCGCATCATTTCACGACGGTTCTCGTAAGCGTATTCTTGTGCCCATTCTACGGCTTCTACATAATCATTAAAACTTTCAGAGCCTTGCGCAAAGTAAGACAAATCTTTATCGGGTACATGTCCAAAGCGGTGTTGTGCTTCTTTTTTGGCACGTTCAATAAAGTAGGTGCCAATCGCATTACCCAAACCACGGCTACCAGAATGTAACATAATCCAAACATCTTGATTCTCATCAAGGCAAAGTTCGATAAAGTGATTGCCACCGCCAAGCGTACCTAACTGTTTTGCCCATGTGATATCAAAATGACGAAGCATTCTTTTAAGACCGGGATGTTTCGTTATAATGACATTTAAGCGTTTTTCTAATGGTGTAAGCGTAGAAGCTTTAGCACGGATTTGTTTGTGCATTTCAAAGCCAACTGGCACTTTTCGTTCTATGGCATTGCGTAATGCACTTAAATTATCAGGTAGTTGACTTGATTTTAAACTTAAACGTAATGCGTTCATACCACAGCCAATATCAACGCCCACCGCAGCAGGAATAATGGCATTTTTAGTTGGAATGACACTGCCAACTGTTGCGCCTTTACCAACGTGTACGTCTGGCATTACTGCAATATGTGAGTGAATAAATTGTAACTGTGACATTTTATTCAGTTGCGTCATGCTGTCTGAATCAATGTCTGTGGTGTAAATTTTAACAGGTACACCACCATTATTTAGGGTGAGTTGTATGCTCATTTTGCTCTCTTTGGTTTAGTTTTTATTTTGTCCAAACAAAAAAAACCTAGCAAATGCTAGGTTTTGTAAGCATTCGGACACTGACACGTGTCCGTGAGCTGACATCGTGCCAAATTTAGATTGTATTTAATTGTAATGGCATGATGTCCTCCTTTAAGTCAAAATGGGTAAATTTTGACGCAGTTTAACGTGATTTTCTAAAAAATCAAGTTTTTTTGAGTGGTTGTACGTCCATTTTGTCGTATGGTACCAATTTTGTTTTGTGCTTAATCTTGTAAGTTAACCAAACAATTAAAAACACAGGGATGGTAATGTAAGTGGATAAAATTCCTTTCCAATCAATATGATCGCCTACAAATGCCTGATAGTTTTGACCTAACGTAATGACAAGGCAAAGTGCAAAAGCAAACAGTGGTCCAAATGGAAATAATTTAGCACGGTAAGATAAATCTTTAACTTGATAACCTTGTGCGACGTAGCCTTTACGGAAACGATAATGTGAAATTGCAATGCCTAGCCAAACAATAAATCCACACATACCTGACATATTGAGTAGCCAAAAATAAACTTCTTTTTCGCTGACAAAGTAGGTAAGTAAGCACAGTGCGGCAACAACTGTCGTGGCAATCAATGCATTCATTGGTACGCCACGTTTATTCAATTTAGCAAATGATTTTGGGGCACGTCCTTCTTTTGCCATGTTCCATAACATACGAGTTGATGAATACATGCCTGAGTTACCCGCAGATAACACTGCAGTTAAAATAACGGCATTCATTAAGCCTGCTGCAAATGCAAGTCCAGCTTTTTCATATAATAAGGTAAATGGAGAAAGTGCAACGTTATTGTCTGCTGCTGCTTGTAAAAGCATTGGGTCATCATAGGTAATCAGGGTACCAATAATGAAAATACACAGCACATAAAACAGTAAAATACGCCAAAAAATTTGTTTAATTGCCAATGGAATCGTTTTTTCTGGATTTTTAGATTCGCCTGCTGCAACGCCCACCATTTCTGTGCCCTGAAATGAGAATCCTGCAATCATGGCAACGCCAATCATGGCTTGTAGACCACCTGCAAAAGGGGCATCTTTATAGTGCCAATTATTTAACACTGCGCTTGGTTCTTGCATCATAATCTTTGCAATCATGAATAAGCCCAAACAAATAAAGATAACAATGGCGGTCACTTTGATGAGTGAAAATAAAAATTCACTTTCACCAAATCCCTTTACTGAGCAAGAGTTAATTGCAAAAATAATGGCAAGAAAAGCAGCACTCCAAATAACGCTTGGAATATCTGGAAACCAAAATTTCATAATAAACTGAACAGCAACAAGCTCAAATGCCACCGTAATTGCCCAGTTGTACCAGTAGTTCCAACCGAGTGCAAAACCAAAACCTTCTTCGACATATTTGGTGCCATAACTAAAAAAAGCACCTGATGTTGGATTATGTGTTGCAAGCTCACCTAAACTGGTCATCAAAAAGTAAATCATGATGCCAATGAGGGCATAGGCAAGTAACGCACCGCCCGGTCCTGCACTGGCAATGGTTGAACCAGAAGCCAAAAATAGCCCCGTACCAATACAACCGCCAATGGCAATCATATTAAGATGGCGAGCACCGAGCTCTCGTTGTAAATTCTTTTCTTCGCTATTTTGCGCAGGCATGTAGCACCTTAAAACCTTGTTGATCAGCTTTTACGGTACATTGACCGAATTGCTGTTCGATTAAACTTGAATAATTGAGAAAACGATTCGCGACAATCCACAATTCGCCTGATGTTTTTAAATGCGTTTTGGCTTGTTTGCATAGTGTTTCACTGACATCGTAATGTGTGTGAATACCTTGATGAAACGGTGGATTGCTAATGATAGCGTTTAAATTTTGGGGTGCATCTTGAATGCCTGTGACTGCACATAGTTTAAGTTGATGTGAAACTTGGTTTTGTGCAAACGTCAGCTCTGTAGATTTAAGTGCAAATGCATCTACATCAAGTGCATAAATGGTATTTTGTGAGTTAAGCTTTGCTAAATAGCAGCTAATAATGCCTGCACCACAACCAAAGTCGGCAAGTGTACCCGATTTTACTTGTGTAAGGTAAGGTAGAAGTACGGCTGTTCCAATATCTAAATGATTTTGACTAAAAACACCTGGTAAAGCACATACTGTAATATCTGATACGGTATAGGTTTTTACCCAATCTTGAAGTGGTTTAGGAGAAACAACCACATTTAAGCGTGTATGCCACATTTGGCAATGACGTGCACTATCAAGTTTCAGTGTTTTACCATAGCTTTGTAATTGTTTTGCTGCGCGTTCTATCCCCCCTTTTTTTTCACCGACCAAAAAAATGTCAGCTTGTTGAGGTAGATGACTTGCAACTTCGTATAGTACGTAAGCCAATAATTCTTTAGATTTTGGAACAAAAATCACTACTTGATCAAACTGATCTGAAGGAAATGCAGTATCAAAATATGATGTACCACCATTTTGCTGTTGCGCTTGATGGTCTGCGTAATTCCATGTCCAAATTGAGCCTTGAATAGATGTGCCTAATTCTGAGAGCAAAGTATCATGAGGTGCATTAATAAATAGTACACGCCCTTGAAGATGTTCTATTTGTCTTAAGACAACTTCGCTTCGTGGATCCATAGGGAGTTCTCTAAAAATTGAGGAATAGACTTTATTCGTTATTCTCTGGCAATACAATATTTAAAATGAGGGCAGTAATGCCACCTGTTGCCACGCCAGAGCCTAAAATATTACGAATGAGTTCGGGCATATGTTTTAAAAATTCGGGCACTTGAGCAATGCCTAAACCCAGTGCCAAAGAAATTGCAATAATAAGTAAAGCACGACGGTCTAGTTTTATGCTGGCTAAAATATTAATGCCCGATGCTGCTACAGCACCAAACATCACCATGACAGCACCGCCTAATACTGCTTGTGGAACAGCTTGAATAATACCTGCCACTTTAGGGAATAAGCCTAAAAGAATTAAAAGTCCTGCAATCCATATGCCAATATAACGACTTGCCACGCCTGTCAGTTGAATGACACCATTGTTTTGGGCAAATACTGAACTTGGAAATGTATTAAAAAGCCCTGCAAGTAATGAGTTTGCACCATTGACCAATACACCGCCTTTGATACGTTCCATCCATGTATCACCACTTACAGGTTGATGTGAGACCTTACTGGTTGCGGTAATATCGCCAATTGCTTCTAAAGAGGTGACTAAGTAAATAAAAGCAAAAGGAATAAACAACGACCAATCAAAAGACAGCCCAAAATGTAAAGGTGTTGGAATTTGAACCAATGGTGCTTGCTCAAATGCTTGGAAGTTAAGTTGACCTAAAATACCTGCCAAAATATAGCCAAACACTAAGGCAATCAAAAGTGATGCACTTTTAACCCAAATAATTTTAGAACGATTGAGCAAAATAATAAGAATTAATACAGAGCAAGATAGAATAAGGTGTTGCGTGTTTGCAAAACTACCATCTGCCATTGCTCCATATCCGCCACCCATGCTAATGAGCCCTTCTTTAATGAGCGTCAGTCCAATTAAAAGTACCACAATGCCTGTAACCAAGGGTGTAATGAGTTTTTTTACCCAAGGTAATATCCGTGATACGCCCATTTCAATAAATGCGCCTACCATCACCACACCAAAAATAGCACTCATAACGTGTTGATAAGGCGTACCATTGGCAATCATCATGCTACCAATGGCCATAATTGGTCCAATAAAGTTAAAGCTGGTGCCTTGAACAATAAGTAAACCTGCACCAAGTGCACCTACTTTTTTACATTGTAAGAAGGTCGCAATGCCCGATATGACCAATGACATGGATAAAATCATGGTTGTTTCGTGAATTGGTACATTTAATGCGCCACAAATGAGGATTCCTGGCGTTAATATTGGTACAATAATGGCAAGCAAGTGCTGTAAAGCAGCAAATAGGGCAACGCTTGCTTTCGGTCGATCATTAAGTGCAAGAACTAAATCGGATGATGTGTCTGACATAAAAGGATACGGATATTTGGCAGGGTGCTTGTATTCTAATCGACTTACATTGCTTTACAAATCTTTTTGTTTTTAAAAAAAGCAGACACTGAAGTCGGACTGACTACTCATTAGTCACTTTTTTCTATATAATCTGCCCTCAAATTTTAGGCGTATTGAATTTCATGTCATCAGATATTAAAAATCTCCGCAATATTGCAATTATTGCGCACGTCGACCATGGTAAAACAACTTTGGTTGATAAACTTCTTCAACAATCAGGTGCTTTAGGCGAACGTGCAGGCGAGATTGAGCGTGTCATGGACTCTAACGCGTTAGAGAGCGAGCGTGGTATTACCATTCTTGCAAAAAATACGGCAATTACATGGTTAGACAAACGTACTGATACCACTTACCGTATCAACATCGTGGACACCCCGGGACACGCCGACTTTGGTGGTGAAGTAGAACGTGTAATGTCGATGGTTGACTGCGTATTACTTCTTGTAGATTCTCAAGACGGTCCTATGCCACAAACACGTTTTGTAACGTCTAAAGCGTTTGCACGTGGTTTAAAACCAATTGTTGTTTTAAACAAAGTTGACCGTCCGGGCGCGCGTCCTGATTGGGTAATGGATCAAGTATTTGATTTATTTGATAACCTAGGTGCATCTGACGAACAGTTAGATTTCCCTGTTGTATATGCTTCTGGTTTAAATGGTATTGCAGGTCGTACGCCTGATGACCTAGCACCAGACATGACACCATTATTTGAAACAATCGTTGATATTGTTGAACCACCTAAAGTTGATGCTGAAGGTCCGTTCCAAATGCAAATTTCTTCACTTGACTATAATAGTTTTGTGGGCGTAATTGGTGTTGGTCGTATTCAGCGTGGTTCTGTGAAGTTAAATACGCCTGTAACAGTGATTGATAAAGAAGGTAAGACACGTAATGGTCGTATCTTAAAAATCATGGGTTACCACGGTTTAGAGCGTGTTGATGTTGAATCTGCGGGTGCAGGCGACATCGTATGTATCACAGGTATTGATGCATTAAACATTTCTGATACGATTTGTGATCCGAAAAATGTAGAAGCTTTACCGCCGTTATCTGTTGATGAACCAACAGTTTCGATGACATTCCAAGTAAACAACTCACCGTTTGCAGGTAAAGAAGGTAAGTTTGTAACTTCACGTAATATCCGTGAACGTTTAGACCGTGAACTTATTCATAACGTAGCGTTACGTGTTGAAGATACTGAAAGTCCAGACCGTTTCAAAGTATCGGGTCGTGGTGAGCTTCACTTATCTGTATTAATCGAAAACATGCGTCGTGAAGGCTTTGAGATGGGTGTATCTCGTCCAGAAGTAATCATGAAAGAAGTTGATGGTGAAATCCAAGAGCCGTATGAAAACGTAACATTTGATGTTGAAGAACAACATCAAGGTGCGATCATGGAGCAAATGGGTAACCGTAAAGGCGAAATGACAAACATGGAGCTTGACGGTAAAGGTCGTATGCGTATCGAAGCGACTGTTCCATCACGCGGTTTGATTGGTTTCCGTTCTGAATTCTTAACCATTACTTCTGGTTCAGGCATCATGACGTCAAGCTTCTCGCATTATGGTCCTGCGAAGCAAGGTGCTGTAGCGAAACGTCAAAACGGTGTGTTAATCTCTATGGTTAACGGTACATGTTTAGCGTTTGCTTTATTCACGTTACAAGACCGTGGTCGTTTATTTGCAGAGCCACAGCTTGAAGTGTATGAAGGTATGATCGTGGGTATTAACTCTCGTTCAGACGACATGACAGTAAACCCAACTAAAGCAAAACAGTTAACAAACATGCGTGCATCAGGTACTGATGAAGCATTAACGTTAACACCTGCAATTCGTATGACACTTGAACAAGCATTAGAGTTCATTGAAGATGACGAATTAGTTGAAGTAACACCGAAATCTATCCGTGTGCGTAAAAAATTCTTAACTGAAAATGAGCGTAAGCGTAACAAAGTTCGCTAAGTTCTTTTCAATAAAAAAGCTATCCTTGTGATAGCTTTTTTTTACTTAAATAAACTAGTATATTGATAAATAAATTACAAAAAGGAAATACCAATGAGTATTGTTAAAGAATTTAAAGAGTTTGCAATTAAAGGCAACATGATTGATCTAGCGGTGGGTGTGATCATTGGTGGCGCATTTAGTAAGATTGTCGATTCTTTAGTAAAAGACATCATCATGCCACTTATTACGCTAATTACAGGCGGTGGCGTTGATTTTACACAAAAGTTTGTTGTACTTGGTCAAAATCCAAATAACTTACAATCGCTTTCAGAATTACAAAAAGCAGGGATTAACGTCCTCACTTATGGTAATTTCTTAACCATCTTTATTAATTTTATTATTCTTGCGTGGGTCGTATTTTTAATGGTTAAAGTCATTAACCGAGTACGCCGTAAAGAAGAAGCAGCACCTGCACCTGCTAAAACACCTGAAGATATTGAGTTGTTACGTGAAATCCGTGATCAACTTAAAAACCGTTAAAATGAAAAAGGTCGCATGATGCGACCTTTTTTTAGCGTAATGATCCCATTCTAAACTTAACCTCAAGTAGGTGATAACCAAATTTGCTTTTAACTGGGCCTTGCAAGACTTTTTCAGGGGCAGAAAAAACAAGTTTATCAATTACAGGGACAAGTTGTCCTTTTTTAACTTCGCCTAATTCTCCACCACGATTTGCTGAATTACAAATAGAATGTTGCTTGGCAAGTTTTGCAAAATCTGCACCATTTTTAAGTTTTTGTTTAAGTGCTTCTGCTTGAGCAATATCTTTTACTAAGATATGACGGACGATAGCTGTACTCATGGTGTGACCTTTTTAAGTGGCTGACATTGTGGGCAAAATACGCTTGCACGTTGTCCAAGTTTTAGATTTTCAAGCGGAGTTTCGCAGTTAATACACATTTCGCCTGCACGTCCATAAGCAAGGAGCGTTTGCTGAAAATAGCCATTTTCCCCGTTTGCATTAGTATAGTCACGTAGTGTGGAGCCACCAAGTTCAATGGCTTGTTTTAAAATGCGTTTAATTTCAATGACCAGTTTTTTAAGAATAGATAGGTCTAAATCGCAGGCAGGCTGTGCAGGATGAATACCAAGGTTAAATAAACTTTCTGTTGCATAAATATTGCCTACACCTACCACCACATGGTTATCCATTAGGGCAACCTTAACGGCAACTTTTTTATTTTTAAGTTTTTGTTGTAAGTATTCTGCATTAAATGCATCAGTAAGTGGTTCAGGGCCAAGCGTATCTAATAGTTTTGTTTGCGTGGTTTCGTTTAACCACAAAATACAGCCAAAGCGTCTCGGGTCGTGATAGCGTAGTTCAAGCTCTGAAAATCCAAGAATAAAATGATCATGCTTTTTTAATGGTTCTGAAGGTTCGCAAATTCTAAAACTACCCGACATACCTAAATGCCAAAGCATCGTATCTTGGCTAAATTCTGCCAAAATATATTTAGAACGCCGTGTTAAAGCGTTAAGTGTTTGTCCTACTAAACGAGTGACATCTTCTGGAATTGCCCATCGTAAACTTGCATTATGGACATGAACGTTTTGAACCGTTTGACCAATCAAAGGTAACAAGCTTGTTTTGGTAGTTTCAACTTCTGGTAATTCAGGCATAAGCGTGCGAACAAGAAATAAAGATGATTATATCATGCGCTTTTTGCTGTTATTATGTGTGTTCTTGTAAGGGAATTATAATAAAATGCGTTTTCAACTTTTATTACTTAGCGTTTGTGTATGCCAAAGTTTGTATGCTGAAGAAACGGTATTACCTGTAATTACAGCAGAAGCAACTCATACCGATACGACTTATCAAAATACACCTGCTTCAATTTATCGTATTGATGCACCAAAACAACAAAATAATATTGGCGTTAACTTAACCGAAGTCGTGCAAGGTATTCCAAGTTTACAGCTCAACAATCGCCTAAACTACGCACAAGATTTACAGTTATCTATGCGTGGTTATGGTGCGCGTTCTACTTTTGGTGTGCGTGGTATTCGTATTTATGTTGATGGTATTCCTGCCACCATGCCTGATGGTCAAGGACAAACATCGAATATTGATTTGAACAGTTTAGATCATGTTGAAGTCCTGACAGGGCCATTCTCATCTTTATATGGTAATTCATCAGGTGGTGCAGTTTTAACTACTTCTAAAGAAGGTACAGGACGTGATTCAGTCACGGTGAATTATGGTGGTGGTAGTCATAATACGAACCATACAGGTATTGTGTTACAAGGTGGTGCAAAGAGCTCGAATGAGCCTACTTATGTAGTGAGCAGTTCTTATTTAAATAGTGATGGTTATCGTGATCATAGTAAAGCTGATAAAGTCTTAACTAATGCCAAATTAACATGGAATTTAGACGACGGCACAAAAATTAATTGGATTACAAATTACACTAAAATTAATGCTGATGATCCAATGGGTTTAACACGCGAGCAGTGGAAACAAAATCCACGTCAGGTTGTTGCAAGTGCTGATACGTTTAACACACGTAAAGAGTTAACCCAATTACAAACAGGGGCAACACTCACCAAGCCAATTAACGACCATAACGAAATTTATGCGATGGGTTATGTGGGTAGTCGTGATATTACGCAATATCAGTCTATTCCTGTCGCGGTACAAAAAAATCCAAAACATGCCGGCGGTGTCATTGATTTTAGCCGTACTTACTATGGTGCAGATTTCCGTTGGACGGGTAAAGAGCTTTTGCCTAATACCACACTCAGTGCTGGTGTTGCTTTAGATGCGATGGACGAAGACCGTAAAGGGTATGAAAACTTTAGTGGAAGCACGTTAGGGGTAAAAGGTAATTTACGCCGTAATGAAGAAAATACGCTGTGGAACATCGACCCATATTTACAAGCATCTTGGCAGTTTTTACCAACATGGCGTTTAGATACAGGTGTTCGTTATAGTAACGTGCATTACAAATCTAAAGATCATTACATTACAACAGGTAATGGGGATGATAGTGGTAAACAGACCTATGAAAAAGTTTTACCATCTGCTGCGTTAAGTTGGCAAATTATTCCGCAACTGACTGCCTATGCAAGCTATGCAAAAGGTTTTGAAACACCAACCTTTACTGAAATGGCATATCGTACAGATGGTCAAGGTGGTTTTAACTTCGAGCTTAATCCATCAACCAGTGATAACTATGAAGCAGGTTTAAAATCTGATAACCATTTAGGTAACTTTACGCTTGCTGTTTTTCAAAGTAAAACCAAAAATGATATTGTATCGGCAGGTACAAAAGATGGACGTGCAACTTATCGTAATGCAGATAAAACCTTGCGTGAAGGCGTAGAGTTTTCTTGGAATAAAAAGTTATGGCAAGACTTAGTTGCACAAGCAAGTTATAGCTACTTAGACGCAACTTTTGATGCCAATAGTGGTGATATTAAAAAGGGAACAAACATTCCCGGTATTGCTAAAAACCAAGCATTTGCACGTTTGGCATGGCAACCGAAAAATGGCGTGTACGGTGGTGTAGATGTACGTTATATGGATAGGCTGTATGTGAATGATGCCAATACAGATGCAGCACCAAGTTATACTGTAACTTCTGCAAATGTAGGTTATGCCTACACTTTACGTGATTGGTCATTTAATACGTATGCGCGTGTAGATAACTTATTTAACCGAAATTATATTGGTTCTGTCATTGTGAATGATGGAAATGGACGTTATTTCGAACCTGCAGATAAGCGTAATTGGAGCGCAGGTTTAAGTGTAACCAAGCAGTTTTAAACTAAGAGCGACCTCATAAGGTCGCTTTTTTTCTAAGTTGTGCAAAAATTAAACTTGAGCAAATGGTGAGAGCACCTAGACATAAGAACGTATAATGAAAAGCAGTCATTATTTGGTACTGATGGGTAAAATTATTAAGTACCGCACTTGCCATTGCTACACCCATACTCATCGCAAGTTGTTGTGTAACAGAAAGCAAACTGTTGCCACTGCCTGCATCTACTACGTCTAAATCTTTAATGGTAACAGTATTCATTGCTGTAAACTGAATGGAGTTTACCAATCCAAATAAAAAGAAATGAATAGCTTGCCACCACATAGGTGTATGCGTAGAAATAAGTGCAAAACTTGCAATACCTAATCCTACAAGTAATGTATTAACAACTAATACTTTTTTATATCCAAAGGCATGAATAAGACGACTAATAAAGCGTTTAATGAGCATTGCACCTAAAGCGAGTGGAATGATCATCAAACCTGCAACAGTTGGGTTAAAACCTAAAGCAACTTGTAGCATAAGTGGAATGATAAAAGGAATTGCCGCATTGCCTAAACGGGCAAACAGATTACCTAATAAACCCACACTAAAACTATTCACTTTAAAAATATGTGGTGAAAATAAAGGATCCTCTACACGGCTAGAGTGTAACCAGTAAGCAACACCTGACGACAAACCAAGAATAAAAATAAATAACATGATGGCTTGCGAATGCGTTTGATCTACTAAGTTATCAAGTACAAACAGTAAACTCACCATACTGATTGCAACAAATGTAAAGCCTGTAAAATCGAACGGTTTAAGCTGTTCTAGTTTTAAATCTGGCAAAATTTTGAGCGTGAAAAAAGCCCCAATCATACCAATCGGAACATTCATCAAGAAAATCCAATGCCAACTGGTATATTCAACTAATAATCCCCCTAAACTTGGACCAATGAGTGGGCCAATCAGCCCGGGAATACTTACAAAACTTAAAGCTGCCAAAAGTTGTGTTTTAGGCATTACTTTTAAAAGCGTTAAACGTCCAACGGGTTGTAGTAGAGCCCCGCCTATGCCTTGAAATACACGTGCAATAATGAGTTGTGTTAAATTTTGGGACAGTGCACAACCAATTGACGCAACACTAAATAGAACAATCGCAAAAAAGTAAGTTTTTCGAAGACCATATTTGTCTGCAATCCAACCACTTGCGGGAATAGTAACAGCCATTGCAAGCACATATGCCACAATAACAGACTGCATATTCAGCGGGTTTTCATGCAGACTTTTGGCAATATTAGGTAATGCAGTATTGATAATCGTGCTGTCGAGTTGTTGCATAAAAAAGCCCATTGCAACAAGCCATAAAATAGAACGATATTCCTGCATTGTATTTCCTTTTATTTTGGACGCCCAACCTCTTCATTGAGTGGTGTAGGGAGTTCGATCATGTTTTGTAATGCATCAGGTTTAGCGACAACAAGTGCATAGTCTTTAACAGCATTTACGATCGCAACATTCTCAGGTACAGGTGTGTTAACAAGGTGCAACCAACTTTTTGGTTTTGCTTTAAACCATAAACGTGCCACAATTTCTTGACCCAAGTAACAGCCTTTGTCGTAATGTACACCGTGACGCTGGTGTAAACGTAATTCTTGTGGCTGAAAAACATGTGCCGTGTTTGCGGTAATCCATGCTTGTCCATGCAAAATTGCTTGTTGTTCCCAGGCTTGTATATCTGTGGGTTGTGTATCAAACACGGTGGTTGTATCTTGAAGCGTTGGGTAAACCTGAGTAGCTTCGGTTAAACTAATTTTAGAAAACGCACCATATTTTTTAACATGTTTTTCAAAGTTTTCGCTTTGGTCTTGTGTAACCACAATCTCAAAATGTTCTGCAGAATGACGAGTTAGCCATAGACCAAACTCAATCCGTCCTTTTAAATCGCAAATAGCAGTATATTGAGAGGTAGTTACACGCTCTACATGAACAGTCACTTGCCCTTGTAAAAACTTTTGTACGTCTAAACCTGCAAATTGATAACGAATAAATGCCAACATAAATCATCTCAGTGTGTTTTCATTTATTGTGGCGGATTTTTTTGTTTTTAGGAAGTTTTCTAAGCATAGTGAGTGTTGCAAAAATTCATGCAAGAATAGATTTTGAAATCCTTTAAAAAGTATCTTCCTTTTTTCTATAGAAATCGAAATTATGCAATGTTTTATTACGTTGTCCATATAAGGAACTTTGTAAACTAAGATGTACCTTTTAATACTCAAAATGCGATTCTTGTTTTGGTAGCATTTTGGGTTGAAGCGAAAAACTTAACTTGAATGTTTAAGCTTATCGTAATCAAGTTTTGTGGGCATAGGATATTGCATGAAAAACGTCCATCAATTCGAGAGACTTACTTACTAAAAAAAGTACCGACTGTCTTTTTGAAAAAACACGCAAGAGATTATTTATGCAAAAAACTCGCAGAGGCTTAATCATTCTTATTTTATTAGGTATAGGAGCTTGGTTTGCTTCACCTTATTGGGTGCTATATCAAATTCATAACGCCGTAGAGCAGCGTGATTATCAAAAACTACTGACATATGTTGATTTAAAACAAGCAAAAATTAATCCATTGATGTTTATAGGAAAACATCACGATGGAAAAGACCAAGCTCACTATATGGGTTTAAATACATTTATGGTAACAACACATCAATTACCTGTGACATTTATTTTAACGCGCGATGGTTGGAGTTGGAAAATTACTCAGATTGAGTAGACACGTACTCGAATGCCATCGCAATCTTGTAAAGTAAATGTGTAACCAAATACCTGAGTAGGTGTTTGTAATACGATAAATTGTGATTGCCATGCTTTAAATAGCTCATCTACTTGATTTGTATTATCCACCTTTAATGCAAATTCGCTATTTGCACCTTCAAAATTGACAACAGGTTGTACTTGATTGGCTTGCCAAAAAGCCAGTTTAACGCCATTTACAAGCAATAAACAAAAAGTGGTTTGTTGTTCTAAAATTTGGGCATTAAGTAGCTCTGCGTAAAACATAGCAGAATTTATTGGATTTTGAACATAAAATACGGTCATCGGTTGCATGGCAATCTCCTTTAAAAACCGCAGTATAAAAGCGACTACTGACAATTTCTGACAGTAGTTTGCCATTGTTTTAAAAGTTCTGATTTCGGATCGTGAAATTGGCTATTAAGTACAGTGAGATGAGCAATCCGATCTAATCTAAAATGCCGAAAATCTTGTTTTTGTATACACCAACCCACTAACACGGCATTTTTTTCAAAATATCCAATAGTAATAGGGCAAATCATACGTGTGGAGTTTTCGTTTTTAAGGCTTAGATATTCAATCAATATTTCTTTTTTATGGCGAATGGCCTGTCTGATACTGTGCAAATCTACATTGTGCTGTGCATACATAATAGGACCCACACGTAAAGAGGTGGTAGGTGTATTGGTTACAGCCTTAATTTTATGTAATGCGTTTTGTGCGGACTTAGTTAAGTCAGGATCATTGAGTTTTTGTACCCATTGAATGCCAAGCATCACAGCTTCTAACTCATTTGCTGTAAATTTAAGTGGTGCAAGCACTAAATCTTGTCGTAAAACATAACCTGTACCTGCCTCACCTAAAATATCTGCACCCTGACTTTGTAGCTCGGCAATGTCGCGATATAGTGTACGTAAACTAATACCCAATGCTGTGGCTAAAGTCTGCCCTGTAATGGCTGTGGTTTGTTTTCTAAGTAACCGTTGTGTTCGAGACATATAATGAAAAAAATTCTATTGTTATTAAGCTGTTTAACTACAAGTGCATTTGCCCAATATTTTGAGCATAAAGATTGGGAAGTTGCATGTGATAATACACGAACTTGCCGTGTAGCAGGTTATTCTAAGGAAGAAGATGATTTGCGTATGTCTGTTTTGTTTACACGGCTTGCAGGACAAAACCAAGCTTTAACAGCTAAAATTACACTATCAGATATTGATGAAAATAATACTGATCGAGCTGTTTTGTTAATTGATGGTAAGCCATTGCGAACACTAAATTTTTCTAAAACAAGTAATCTTTCTTTAACAAGTGCAGAGACACAACAAGTTTTAGAGGCGATTAAAAGTACAGGTAAAGTACAACTAACTACCAATAAATAAATAGCAACCTTATCAAATGAGGGTGCAAATGCGGTACTACTTAAAATGGATGATGTACAAGGGCATGTAGGTACAACATCGGCAATCATCAAAAAAGGCAATAAAACGCAAGTCTTTCCTGCACTACCTGTACCTATTATAAAAAGCCAGCCTGTTAATACTTATGTGAAAAATATTAAAATAGATAAAAAAATATTTTTAAAAGATGCAATTACAGAAAAATTAAAAGATGAATGTATGGCGGATAGCTATGAACCTACGGTTGAAGCGATTTTAAATCAAGATAAATTATTAGTCAGTGCACGCTGTTTGGAAGGGGCTTATAACTTTTCTAACGCTTATTGGATAATCAATAAGCAAAAGCCATATCAACCTAAACTTATCAATACACAAGCCGATGGCTTATCTAATAATCAACTAAACTCTGATCAGAAGGGTAGAGGTGTAGGCGATTGCTGGTCACATGATACTTGGACGTGGGATGGGAAAAACTTTGTACACACAGCAAGTTGGGATACAGGTATGTGTCGTGCTATTCATGCAGGCGGTACATGGCAGCTCCCAACCATTGTGACAAAAGTAAAATAGCTGCTAGGTTTGCTGTAGTTTTTGGACAATTTCATCTAACGACTTAATGCGTTTGACGTCATTCCATACTTCTTTGGCTTGGGGGTATGCTTTGGTCATCATGCCTAACCATTGCTTGTAACGCCCCACCATATTAAGTTCTTTTTTACAGTTTCCATTTAAAAAACGGATTTGTAAATCTACGAGTTCTTGCCAAGAAATTAATGCCGTATCAGCATTTTCACGAATACATAATGTGAGGTCGGGTGTAGTGACTGCACCACGTCCAAGCATTAAATCATCACAGCCTGATTGTTCTTGGCAACGTTTAGCATGCTGATTATTCCAAATTTCCCCATTGGCAATAATATTGATATTGAGTGCATCTCGAATCGGTTTAATTTTTTCCCAATAGGCAGGTGGCGTATAACCATCTGCTTTCGTACGTGCATGTACAGTCAGCCAATTTGCGCCTGCATCTTCAATGGCATGGGCATTTTCTAACGTATGATTTTCATCTAAATAGCCTAAGCGTATTTTAGCTGATACAGGAATATGGCACGGCACAGCATCACGTACAGCTTTTACAATTTCATGAATGGTTTCTGGCTCATCAAGTAATACAGAACCACCACGGTGTTTATTCACTGTTTTTGCAGGACACCCAAAGTTTAAATCTATAGCAGGTGCGCCAAGCTCTACAGCTCTTACAGCATTTTGTGCTAAGCGACTTGGGTTATTTCCTAAAAACTGCACATGAACAGGTGTGCCTGATGCAGTTTTGCCTTCATTTTTAAGTTCGGGGCAGTAGTTATAATAAACATGATCGGGGAGTAAACTGTCTGTAACGCGAATAAACTCGGTGACACACCAATCAAAACTGCCTGTAGATGTTAAAACATCACGCATAACAGGGTCGGTTAAGCCTTCCATTGGTGCAAGTACCAGTTTCATTGTTTACTCTAATGGGAAAAACAGCGTTTATACTAGCGTCCTAAAATCATTTCAAGTACAAATTTACTGCCAATAAAGCCAACGGCTAAAAATAAAAAACCTGCAATAGTAAAACGAATGGCTTTTTGTCCACGCCAACCAAATCTAAAATGTCCAATTAATAGCGAACCGTACACAAACCAAGAAATGATACTAAACACGGTTTTATGAGCAAGATGTTGTTGTAAAAAGCTGTCTACGACGCAAAAACCAATACCCAGTGCCGCCGTAAGCATAATAAAGCCGGTTAACAGCATGTCAAACAGTAAAGATTCCATAACTTGAAGTGGTGGAAGTAAATTAACCCACAAGCGTTTTTGTTTATTTTTCAGTTCTTGGTTTTGAAACCACATCATCACGGCTTGAATTGTTGCCATGAGCAATACAGCGTATGCAGAAAGTGATAAGATAATATGAACATCTAACCCCAATGAATGTGCGACACTGTATTGGTTAGGTTGGCTAAATGCAAAACCTAAAATGAGTCCTGTTGCTGCAACAGGTGTGCCCAATAAATTGAGGGCAGACACAGGGCGATATGTGCTATACAACACGCTTAAACCAAGCATTAAACCAGAGGTAAACGAAACAAGGTTGAAAACGTCATAATTGACGCCATTTGCTGTAAGCATATCATTATGTAAAACATAACCATGTAACAGCAAACCAATGGTTAAGATGATGCCAATAAACCAACGGTTCGGTTCTTTTTTAGACACTAAATGTATAAAAGAGTACCAAAAACCTGTGGTATAAGCGATTAAAGCGAGTATCGTGTACACCAGTGGAAGACTAATCATGTCAAACCTTTGTTGGAATAATGAATATTCATGCTATGCGATATCAAGTATCCTATAGCATTTCATGCATAAATTTTCTATTTTAAGAAAGATTTTTTTGCAACAGACCATTTTAAGCGGAATTTGCAATGTTTGATACCTTAACAGAACGACTCACGCAGAGTTTAAAAAATGTTACTGGCTCAGGACAACTGACCGAAGACAATATTAAGGACACCCTACGCGAAGTGCGTATGGCACTTTTAGAGGCTGATGTTGCCTTACCTGTAACGCGCGAATTTATTGCGAAAGTTAAGGAGCAGGCATTAGGTCAGGAAGTTTTAACCCAACTTTCGCCGGGTCAGGCATTTGTGAAAATTGTTCACGATGAATTGACCAAAATGATGGGTGAAGAAAACCAAACCCTAGACCTTGCAGCAAAACCGCCTGTTGTGGTGCTTTTAGCAGGTTTACAAGGGGCGGGTAAAACCACTACAGCAGCTAAACTTGCACGCTTTTTAAATGAGCGTCAAAAGAAAAAAGTCATGACGGTTTCTGCCGATGTGTACCGTCCTGCTGCAATTAAACAGTTAGAAACAGTATCAGGTGAAGTTGGTGCGGAATTTATTCCATCTGAAGCAACAGAAAAACCAATTGATATTGTAAACCGTGCCATCGAACAAGCAAAAATTAAATTTGCTGATGTATTGATTGTGGATACGGCAGGTCGTTTACATGTAGACGACAACATGATGGACGAAATTAAAGCGTTACATCAGGCGGTTAAGCCAACAGAAACCTTGTTTGTGGTTGATGCCATGACAGGTCAAGATGCGGCAAATACAGCCAAAGCATTTAATGATGCGTTACCACTTACGGGTGTTATTCTTACCAAAACTGATGGTGATGCACGTGGTGGTGCGGCACTTTCCGTACGTGCCATTACAGGCAAGCCAATTAAATTCTTGGGTATGGGTGAAAAGTTAGATGCTTTAGAACCTTTCCATCCAGAACGTGTGGCACAACGTATCTTAGGCATGGGTGATGTTTTATCACTTGTGGAAGAAGTCGAGCGTAAAATCGACAAAGAAAAAGCCGAAAAAATGGCGAAAAAATTGCAAAAAGGCGGCAGCTTCAACTTTGAAGATATGTTGATGCAATTTGAGCAAATGAATAAAATGGGCGGAATGATGGGCTTCTTAGATAAGTTGCCTGGCATGAGTAACGCAGGTTTACAGCAAGCACTTGAACAGGCAAAACCTGAAAAACAAGTGAAAAAAATGGAAGCGATTATTCAGTCGATGACCATTAAAGAACGCCGTAATCCCGAGTTGATGAACCCAAGCCGTAAAAAGCGTATTGCCAATGGGTGTGGTATGGATGTTGCTGAGGTAAATAAACTGATCAAACAACATTCTCAAATGGCAAAAATGATGAAAAAATTTGCTAATCCAGCAGGCATGAGCAAAATGATGCGTTCATTAAGTGGTTTACAAAAGCAATTTGGTGGGGGCAACATGGGACCATTGTTTGGTGATAAAAAATAATTAAAAAGGTGCGTAAGCACCTTTTTTTACGCCTCAAATAAACCTAGGCGAACTCCTAGCCCAATAAAAATACTGCCACCTAGCCATTTAAAAGCCCGGTTGGAAGTTTTAACTTTTTTGCAAATTGTATGCGCTAAAAATACGCAACAGACATCGGCTGACGTGAAAGCTAAATTGACGATAAAGCCAAGTAATAAAAACTGTAGCCAAATTGTACCTTGTGTATCAATGAATTGCGGTAAAAAAGACACATAAAACAAAGCTGTTTTAGGGTTAAGTACTTCAACTAAAATGCTTTCTGTAAAAGTTTTTTGAGATGTCGTTTGTGTTGTCGTGTTTGGCGTAAACCACATTTTTAAACCTAACCAAATGAGCCAACACGCACCTAAAATTTTAATGGTGCTATATAAAGCAGGAATAAGCTTAAAGACAATGGTTAAACCAAATGCAGCAAGTGCAATATGTACATATCCGCCTAAGTGAATGCGAAACGTTGCCATTAAACCTGCTTTTTTACCTTTTGTAAGGGATTGATTTGCGGTGTACAGCATGGCAGGGCCGGGCAAGTAAGCAAAAATAAGTGTTGTTATTAAAAAAGTAGTGAGCATCAGTCTTCTGCATTCGGCTTTTACAAAAGAATAGAATAAAAAATAAGCACTTTAAGAATAAAATAAAAAGGAAATATGATGAACAGTTTTGTATTTAAAGCAAATATTATTATATGTAAACATGAGTCTCTGAGTTTTAAATGACTTGAACATTTTTTAATAGTAAGCGATAAAACTAGACATTTACGACAATACAAAATTTGCTTGCGTTAAGCACCTGTATTTACTGAATAATCAATGTATAGTTGTTTTATATATAAAGTTGAAAATCAATATGTCCCAAATTAAAATTTACGCACAACAATACACCATTCAAACGTATCGCCAATTACTTTCTGATGCTATTCATCATGCTTTAGTCAGTGCTTTACAGTATCCTAAAGATAAACGTTTTCAGCGTTTTATTGCCTTAGATTCAGAAGATTTTATTTACCCTCAAGACCGTACAGAAAACTATACAATTATTGAGATTTCGATGTTTGAGGGGCGTTCTACTGATGCGAAAAAGCAATTGATTATGCAGTTATTTAAAAACATTGAAGCAATTGGAATTGCACCGCATAGCGTAGAAATTACGATTTTTGAAACCCCAAAAGAAAATTGGGGTATTCGAGGACAGCATGCGCCAGATTTAGCGTTAAACTATAAAGTAAATGTATAGCGTTTTAAACCTTTTAGAAGTAAGTCAGGTTCTACAATAGGCTGATAATCACGTAAATGTTGTGCAAATAATGGTGCATCTCCACCTGTTAAAATAAGTGGCTGCGGTGTTTGTTGAAGTATCTTTTCGATAACACTGACTAACCCAAGTAAAATACCATGATGCACACAATCAAGCGTATTTGTACCGGGGGTGAGTTCTAAAAAAGCAGCATCAGGAATTTGAATACCTTTGGTATTTTGAATAAGCGCATCTCGTTGTAAGTACAAATTAGGTAAAATATAGCCACCTAAATGTTTTCGGTTTTCAATTAGGTCAATCGTTAGCGCTGTACCACAGCCCACCACACACGCCGTATTATGTTCTACGGCAAGCATTTGCAACCAACGATCAACTCCAAGTTGTGTTGGGTCTTGATAGCCACAGCGCAATCCTGCAAATTCTTGATGAACTTTGGCAAAGGTAATGGGAATACCTAACAAACTGAGTGTATTTTGCATACGTTTATTGTTTGTTGGGTCTAAAACTGAAGATATACCAATACAATCGAGCTCTTGTGCTTTTAAATGATGTATTAAGCCAAGCAATAAATCTGCAGGAGACTGTAGATGTAGTTCTGCCATATGCTCTACAATCTGCTGATCTTGTGTGATCCAATACTTTAGGCGGGTATTACCCACATCTAGCCATAAATTACGCATGACGTAAACGCCCTTGGTAATACGTTTGAACACCTAATGCTGTTTGTAATAGCACTGCACCGTCATCTTGAATACCCAAAAATGTACCTTGTACGGTGGTTTGGTTGGTTTCAAATAATACCTGTTCATTTTTATACATGGCAATATGGTTAAAACGTTGTGCCAAATTTTGACTACCATGTTCAAACCATTGTCCTGCTTGTTGTATGGCTTGATAAACCTCTGCGATCAACTCTATTTTAGATACATCTAATAAGCCAAGTTGCGAAAGCGAAGTGACTGCTTGATCAAGCTGTTGTAGTTCTGCACGAGGTAATACATTAATGCCGACACCAACGACAACTTGATGAGGTGAAATCGGCTCAATTAAGATGCCACCCCATTTGCCTTGTTTGCTATATAAGTCATTTGCCCATTTTACATATAAATCTTTAAAGTGGGCTAAACTTGGCATATGAATAAGGTTGAGCGCTACTTCTAAGCTTAAACGTCCGTCAATTGGGCGTATTGTATTTATGATAGTGCTGAGGTAAATATTCCCTTGTGGAGATTGCCATGTACGGTCATGTTGACCACGTCCTTTAGTTTGTATTTCACTACAAACTAAAGCAGTTTGCGTTCCTTGAGAAATAAGTGCTTTTACATCATCATTGGTTGAACCTGTGGTTGGTTTTAAAAGTACAACTTCAGGTACGTCCGGTAGCAGTTGTTGTAATTGTTGATCCATTTTGAATAAGTTAAGGAAATAACGTGGAGTTAATCATATATTTAGGGATTGGTGCAATTGCAGGATTTACAGCAGGTTTATTTGGTGTAGGTGGTGGATTGATTATTGTACCGATCTTATATGTGGTATTTACCCAACAAGGTTACGATGCCTCAGTGATTATGCAAATGGCATTAGGAACTTCACTTGCTACTATTGCAATTACATCAATTGGTTCAATTATGGCACATCATAAAAAAGGTGCAGTACTTTGGCAGGTTGTTCGCAACATTACACCGGGATTATTATTAGGGTCATTTTTGGGTGCAGGCATTGCACATTTGTTGCCAAGTCAGATTTTACAATTACTTATTGGATTTTTTGCCATTGTTATTGCTTATCGTATGTTTAGTGGAGCAAATAAACTTGTAGATAAATCTCAGCAGTTGCCTAATAAATTTGCCCAAGCAGGTGCAGGCGTAGGGATTGGGGTTGCATCGGCTATTTTTGGCATAGGCGGAGGTTCTTTAACAGTTCCCTACTTAAATAAATACGGTGTTGTTATGCAAAAAGCAGTTGCCACTTCGGCAGCATGTGGTTTTCCTATTGCAGTATCGGGCGCTATTGGTTTTATGTTTTTTAGTAATATATACATTCCGCATGCGATTGGATACGTCCATATTTATGCATTTTTAGGTATTAGTATCATGAGTTTTATAACAGCAAAATTTGGTGCTAAAGTTGCGCATACATTATCACCTGCCATGCTAAAAAAATGTTTTAGCGGATTATTATGTGTAATTGGCTATTATTTTTTATACAAGAGCTATTAATTCGCGAATAGGTGAAATAACCGAAATGACTAACAGCACTGCCATGGCTTGATTAAACCATTTTATTTTTTTAGGGTTTTTAGTAAAACGTTGAAATGATTCGCCAATATATGCCCAAATACCCACACTTGGAATACTCACAACACCATAAATAAATCCAATCCAAAGAAACAACCCAATAGAGCTTTGTGCCGAAGTATATGCCGTTACTGCACCCATAATCATAATCCATGCTTTAGGGTTAACCCACTGAAATAATGCCGCACCTAAAAAACTAAGGGGTTTGCTTTGGTTTGATTGTGTATTGATGCTGTCTGAATGATAAATTTGATATGCCAAATACAATAGGTAAGCAATTCCTAAGACTTTTATGCCTGTGAATAACATTGGAGAAGTACTGAGTAAAGTGCCTAAGCCAAGTCCAACTAAAATCACCATCAGCCCAAAACCAAAGCCAATGCCTAAAATATGTGGAATACTGCGTTTGAAACCAAAGGTAATGCCTGACGATGCCAACATAATGTTGTTAGGTCCGGGTGTCACGGAGGTCACAAAACAATAAATGATAAAAGAAAATAAAGTGATAAGGCTCATAAAAAACTCTGAACAAAAGGGGCAACAACGCTAGCTTGACTACAGGCAAATTGATGGTCGCCGTTATCAATAACATGAAGTTGTGCGTTTGGTATCGTACGTTGCAAGTATTGTCCGACACTTATAGGGCTAATCGTGTCTGCACTCCCCCAAAGGAGTAATGTTGGGCATTGAATTTGAGTTATATCTAAATGGATTTGAGCAGTTGAAAACCAATCGGGTACATAGTTTTGATGATGATAATCCGCTCGCCAATCGGCAACATCAAAAGGCGTAAGGTCTATACCACCTGATGTGGCAACTAGAACTAGTTTTTTAACTAAATGTGGCTTTTTGAGTGCTGCCAATACTGCAAAAATACCACCCATCGACTGTGCGATAATCCCACACTCTTGAGTAACCTGATCAAGTACATAATTTGTTAAATCTTGAAAGTTTTGAACATCAGGATGATCTGCACAACCATGAAAACTTGGATAAGCAATAATACGGTGCGGTGCATTTAAATTGAGGTTTTGAATAAGCGGGTGCCAAAATTGGGTATTACCTGATGCACCGGGAAAAAACAAATATTCCATTATTTGATCTAATCATTGGTTTTGTTGGAATTTTATACTAAAAAATAACGACAGTTGTCTACACATCACTTAAAATAGTCGCGCATCTTCTATAGACCTAGGACACTATGCGTTTAAGCAGCTTAAAACTTTCGGGCTTTAAATCTTTTGCCGATCAGACGACTTTAAACTTTAAAGCAAGCCGTAGTGCAATTGTGGGTCCAAATGGCTGTGGAAAATCAAACGTGATTGATGCTGTACGTTGGGTGATGGGGGAGTCGAGTGCAAGGCAGTTGCGTGGTGGCAACATGCAAGATGTTATTTTTACAGGCACAGCAAAACGTAAACCTGTGGGAATGGCAAGTGTTGAACTACGTTTTGAAAATACGCAAGGTAAATTAGGCGGTGCATATAATGCATATACAGAGCTTGCGGTACGCCGTCAGGTGACGCGTGAAGGAAAGTCTGAATATTTTTTAAATGGTACAAAATGCCGTCGCCGTGATATTACCGATATATTTTTAGGGACAGGTTTAGGACCACGTTCATACGCGATTATTGAACAAGGCATGATTAACCGCTTAGTTGATGCTAAGCCTGAAGATATGCGTATTTTTATTGAAGAAGCTGCAGGCGTTTCGCGTTATCAAGCCCGACGCCGTGAAACGTTACAACATTTAGAACATACGCAACAAAATTTAGAGCGTTTAGAAGATATTGCACACGAACTAAAATCGCAGTTAAAAACACTCAAAAAACAATCTGACAGCGCTGTACAGTACCAAGAAAAGCAAGCACAGGTACAACGTTTAAAAGTCGAAATTTTATCGTTTGAATATGAACAAAGCACACGCCTACAACAAACCTATACACGTGAACTGACAGAACTTGGTGATGAGTACAAGCTCGTTCATTCAGAGCTGACCACTAGGCAGCACAATCTACAAAATACACAAGTATTGTTCCAAAAATTACTTGAGCAATCTGCACCATTACGCCAACAAGAACAATTAGCAGAAAAAGAGCTTGCTGAACTTAGTATGCGTTTGGAGCAACAACAACACAGATTAAAACGTAATACGGCACGTTTGAGCGAACTTAAACAGCAACAGCAATATGTTCAAGAGCAATTACAAATTGCTGAGCTTAAAAAAGAAACGTTACAAACACAAGAAGAACAAATAGTAGAAGCCGTTGAAACACTTGAACAGCAATTACAGCAAAGCCAAACTGTACAACTCAAAAACGAATATGAAATACAAAAACAAGCCCATCAAACAGCACAACAGCAGTTAGAGCAATGTGAACGTGCTGTACAACAACAACAGTTACAGCTTGAGCAACTTAACCAAAACATTGCTCGTTTAGAACAGCAACACCAAGCATTTACTGCACAAATGCAACATGTTGAATCTTTAGATTTGCTTAAACAAGAATTACAAGATGCTCAAGCAACGGTTGATTTAACTCAAAAGATTTTAGAGGAAGACCATCAAAAGCTTAAAAATTTACAGACACAATCAAGCCAAACACAGGTAGATGAATTAAAACATCAAATTACCTTACTTGAAAAAGAACGCACACATATTCAAAAAATTAGTCTTAAAAAAAGTAAAACTTCTGAAAAGCAAAAATTACTTGATGTATTACAATTAAGTGAGCAAGCAAAGCCACATACAGCATTAATTGAAAAGTTTTTAGCACAGTGGTTATCTGCACATCTTGTAGATGAGTTTGAGCCTCAAATCGCACGACAAATTAAAACATCTCAAAGTAGAGTAGGCATTGAGGGTTTAACTTGCTTAGGTGAATGGATTAAAAGTCCGCAAGTATCACTGTGGCAAAATGTGGGCATTGCCAATACTTTGCAAGATGCACAAAATTATCCGCTACAAACAGGGCAGAGCATTTTAACGCTCGATGGTTATCATGTTGGAACAGATTGGGTCGTTGGGCTTGATTTTGAGCAACACACGCAAGGTGAATTGATCCATCGTGTACGTTTACAAGAGATTGAACAGTTATTTAAAAAATTAAACCCTCAATTAGAGCAAGCCGAGCAAAACCAACAGCAATGGCAAGAGCATGTACAACAGCTTCAAGATATTATTCAAGCCGAACAGCAACAGCACGATACACAAAAACAGCATGTGCAACAGTTGGCAATCCGCGTAGCAGAAGCACAGGCGTTTAGTGTGCAAAAATCTCAGCTTGAGCATATTTCTGCACAACTTATGCAAGATCAACGGCAAAAGCAACAGTTAGATCCTGCACCATTACAAGCACAATTAGGCAAGTTTAAAGCACAGTATGAGCAAGCTTCTCAGCAGTTTGACCAGATTGCAGAAAGTTTAGAGCAAGCACAAAAAACAGATCAGAACTTAAATGCACGATTGACCGAGCACGAACAGCAGTTACAGTATAATCAGCAACAAATTGCATTGTTAGAAAAAGATATTACGGTGCTCAAAGAAACGAGACATCGTTTAAATACAGAAGCTCAAAATACGCATGTTAATCCAACTTTAGTGCAAGAGTTGAGTGAACAACACGCTTTAAAAGCCGAACAAGTACAACGGCTACATCAAAATACACAAGGTTGGCAAACACAGTTAAACGATACGCAACATCAGCAACAACAACTTGAGCAAGAACGCCAACAGCTACAACAACGTGAGCAAAATTTAAAAACACAACTTGAAGAAAAACGTCTTGCTTGGCAACAAGCCAAAATCAATGCCGAGCATTACCAAGAGCAACTGAATGCGTTAGAAGCAAAAGCGATTACAGGTTTA
The DNA here is from genome assembly GCF_027568475.1 of Acinetobacter sp. HY1485. Classification (GTDB taxonomy): domain Bacteria; phylum Pseudomonadota; class Gammaproteobacteria; order Pseudomonadales; family Moraxellaceae; genus Acinetobacter. The sequence continues at coordinate 28,365 of NZ_JANKZG010000001.1, forward strand.
AAGATTGATGTGCAACAACATCAAATTCAATTAGAACAGGCACAACAGCAACTTAAAAAATTAGGTGTAGTAAACTTAACTGCATCAAAAGAGTATCAAGAAATATCACAGCGTTACGATAATTTAAAGCGTCAAATGCAAGATTTAGAAAATACGGTTGATCAGCTTCAAAAAGCCATGAAAACCATTGATCAAGAAACAAAAAAACTGTTTATGGATACATTTGATCAGATTAACCACGCGTTAGGTGAGTTATTTCCAAAAGTGTTTAATGGCGGAGAAGCAAGTTTAATGTTAGAGGGTGATTGGCATTCAGGCGTTAAACTAATGGCACGCCCACCGGGTAAACGTAATAGCTCATTGGCGTTACTATCAGGCGGTGAAAAAGCCCTGACGGCACTTGCATTGGTATTTGCTATTTTCAAACTGAACCCTGCACCGTTTTGTGTACTTGATGAAGTAGATGCACCATTAGATGATGCCAACGTACAACGCTTTTGTAATTTGGTAAAAGAGCTTTCCGAACAAGTGCAATTCATTTACATTACACATAATAAATTAGCAATGACCATGGCAACGGATTTACTTGGAGTAACCATGCCCGAACCAGGTACATCTAAATTGGTTACAGTAAACTTAGAGGCGGAACAGATATGAGTATCGGCACAATTATTGGAATTGTCATTGCAGTTTTAATTGTTTTTATGGGCATCTTTATGATTGCAAGACGACCAAAACAATATGAATCGTCTTTAGATTCAGAACTTCATATTAACCCTGAAACAAATATGCCGATTATTCCGCGTTTTGTGCGTGACCAATTACAAGCAACACCTGATGAAGTTGTAGAAACAAAAATTGATGAGACTATTGAAGACTCAAAAGACTCAAAAGACTCAAAAGACTCAAAAGACTCAAAAGACTCAAAAGACTCAAAAGACTCAAAAGACTCAAAAGACTCAAAAGACTCAAAAGACTCAAAAGACCCCGAACCTACAGTAGAAGAATCAAAACCTGTTGCACGCCCTGCACCTGTGGTTGAGTTGAATAATATTGAGCCTGCACCTATTAAAGAGTTTGACGAAGAAAGCTCACTACTTGATATTCACTTGCATGAACAGCAGTGTTTTGATGATGCAAGTGCACTTGCTAATGCTCAACATATCATTGCGTTAAATGTGTATCCAAACCCACGCCGTGTACTAGCAGGCGATAAAGCACTTAAAGTGTTGACAAAGTACGGCTTACGTTTTGGTGAGATGTCATGTTTTCATCGTTATGAGAATACCGAAGAGCCAAGCCCACTCATGTTTTCTGTATTACGCGTTACTGATGAAGGACCTGCAGGGTTTGACTTGGAAACATTATCAGCAGAGCAAGTGCAAGGTTTAGCATTTTTCTTAGCATTACCAAGCAGTAACGCTCAAAAAGGCTTTGATATGATGGTGAGCATTGCTAATCTAATCGCACGAGATATTGATGGCAAGGTATACGATGAAAATAATCAAGAGCTGACACCACAACTCAAAGAACATTGGCGTCATCAAGTGATCGATTTTAAATCTGAGTAAACAAAATGATGAATGTTGTCACGCAAATGCGTCAGTTGATACAGCTGATCGCAAAACATAACCATGCTTACTATGTTATGGATCAACCTAGCATTACAGACAATGAATACGATCAATTGTTTCATCAACTCAAGGATTTAGAGCAACAGTACCCCGAGTATGTACAAGTCGATACGCCTACCAATAAGGTAGGTGGTGAGGCATTGGCTAAATTTACAACGGTGACGCATGCAGTGCCCATGTTGTCTTTAGGGAACGTTTTTAATCAAGATGATTTATTTGCGTTTGCACGCCGTGTAGAAGAGCGTTTGCCTAATCAAAAAGTACAATATGATGTTGAACTTAAACTTGATGGTTTGGCTATTTCGGTATGGTACGAAAAAGGGATATTGGTACGTGGCGTAACACGTGGTGATGGTGAAACAGGTGAAGATATTACCCAAAATGTAAAAACGATTCGTAATTTGCCCAAGTTTTTACATGGTGATGTGCCCGAGCTTTTAGAAGTACGTGGCGAAGTGCTCATGCCAAAACAAGGCTTTGAAAAACTCAATGCCACCAATGAAGCCAAAGGTGAAAAAACATTTGCAAACCCACGTAATGCAGCAGCAGGAAGTTTAAGACAGCTAGACCCTGAAGTTGCAGCATCACGTCCATTGGCATTTTATGCGTATGGTATTGCACAATGTGAGCCAGCACACCCATTAGAGACCATGCATGAAAGCCTACAATGGCTGACTACGTTAGGTTTTGAAATTGCGGAACGTCAATTTTTATGTGCATCTATTGAAGAAGTACAAGAAAAGTACGAGAAAATTCAGGCAGAACGTCCAAACTTATTGGTCGAAATTGATGGAATGGTCATTAAAGTCGATAACCTTAAACAGCAACAACAGCTTGGGTTTTTAAGCCGTGAACCACGTTGGGCAACGGCTTATAAATTTCCTGCTGTAGCAGCCGTGACTGATGTTGAAAATATTGATTGGCAAGTTGGACGGACAGGGGCATTAACACCTGTTGCACGGCTTAAGCCTGTATTGGTAGGTGGTGTTACTGTTTCTAATGTCACTTTACATAATATTGGTGAAATTCAACGCTTAGATGTGCGTGTAGGCGATCAAATCAGTGTTTATCGCACAGGTGATGTAATACCAAAAGTAGAGCGTGTATGGACAGAACTACGTAATACAGACTTACCGCGTACCAAGCTACCAAGTCATTGTCCTGTATGTGAATCGCCTGTGGTAATGCCAAAAGATGAAGCACTTGCACGTTGTTCGGGCGGTTTATATTGTGCTGCACAACGTATTGAGGCGATTCGTCATTTTGTTTCACGCAAAGCAATGGATATTGATGGTTTAGGTGACCGTTGGGTAGAATCTTTATTGCATTTAGATTTGCTTAAAGATGTGTCTGATATTTACCATTTACATAACCACCGTGAAACATTATTAGGTATTGAAAAAATGGGCGAAAAGTCTGTTCAAAACCTATTTGATGCGGTTGAGAAAAGTAAAGAGACCACGCTTGCCCGTTTTATTTATGCCTTAGGTATTCGTGGTGTGGGTGAAACAACGGCACGTATGTTAGCCAATACGTTTCAAACATTAGATGCACTACGTAAAGCCAATTTAGATGCGTTAAAAAAGACACCTGACGTAGGCGATATTACAGCAGAATGGATTTTAGACTTTTTTAAAGCAAAGCATAATATTGAAGTGGTAGATCGTTTACTTGAAGTAGGTATTGTTTGGGATGCACCGACAGCATCAACCCGTCAACCTTTAAATGGTGAAAGTTGGGTTTTAACAGGTACACTTTCTCATTGTACACGTGACCAAGCAACACAAATGTTACAAGCGTTGGGTGCGCGAGTAAGTGGTAGTGTGTCAAGCAAAACAAAATGCTTAGTGGCAGGCGAAAAAGCAGGTTCCAAGCTAGAAAAAGCTAAAAAATTAGAAATTAAAGTTTTGTCTGAACAAGCATTTTTAGACTTAATGCAACAGTACGGACAAAATTTACCAACTGAATAAGAAGCATTCTGTTTAGTTACAAAAAAAAAGATAAGTGTTTGCAACGGTAAGCACTTATTTTTTTTAATAAATTAAATGTAAATGCGTATGCTTATCATTTTAAGTTTATAAAAATCATGTACTTAACTAAATAACAAATCTATAATAAGCATGTCTAGTGAGGAGTATTAAAAATGCGTGGTAACCCAGAAGTAATTGACTATCTTAATATGCTTATCGGTGGTGAGTTGGCTGCCCGTGACCAATATTTAATACACTCACGTATGTACGAAGATTGGGGTTTAGGTAAAATTTTTGAACGTATCGACCATGAAATGCAAGAAGAAGCAGAACATGCTGATGCTATTATTCGCCGTGTCCTGTTTTTAGAAGGTACACCCAACATGAACCGTGACGACATTGATGTTGGCACAGATGTTGTTTCATGTTTAAAAGCAGATTTAGCCCTTGAATACCATGTACGTGAAAAATTGGTACAAGGCATTAAGTTATGTGAAGAAAAAGGCGATTATGTAAGCCGTGATATGTTACGTCAACAATTAAGTGATACAGAAGAAGACCATACATATTGGTTAGAAAAACAACTTCGCTTAGTTGAGCTAATCGGCGTACAAAATTATATTCAATCTCAAATGTAAAAAAAAGGACTGCGAAGCAGTCCTTTTTAGTTTAACGCTCAATATTGCGTTGTTGCTCGCCTGTATAAAGTTGGCGTGGACGCCCAATTTTATGCGGTGCAGACTGCATTTCTAACCAATGACTAATCCAACCTACAGTACGTGCAAGCGCAAAGATTACTGTAAACATTTCAGTTGGAATACCAATTGCTTTTAAAATAATGCCTGAGTAGAAATCGACGTTTGGATATAAGTTACGCTCGATAAAGTACTCATCAGACAATGCAATACGTTCAAGCTCCATCGCAAGTTCTAACTGAGGATCATTGATACCAAGTGCTTCTAACACTTCATCACATGTTTCTTTCATTACTTTGGCACGTGGGTCAAAGTTTTTATAAACACGGTGACCAAAGCCCATCAGTTTAACTTCTTTGGTTTTTACTTTTTCCATGAAAGACGCAACGTTGTCTACGCTACCAATTTCATCTAACATTTTAAGTACAGCTTCGTTTGCACCACCATGTGCAGGTCCCCAAAGGGCTGCAATACCTGCTGCAATACATGCATACGGATTAGCACCCGTTGAGCCTGCTAAACGTACAGTAGAAGTAGATGCATTTTGTTCGTGATCTGCATGTAATGTAAAGATACGATCCATTGCTTTGGCACAAATTGGATTAACTTTATAGTCACGGTCAGCAGGGGTTGCAAACATCATATGCAAGAAATTTTCTGCATAATCAAGGTCGTTACGTGGGTAGATAAAAGGTTGCCCAATGGTGTATTTATAGCTCCACGCCGCAATGGTTGGAATTTTGGCAATTAAACGAAGCGCTGTAAATTCACGATGATCGACATCTTCCATATCAAGGTTGTTATGATAAAACGCAGAAAGTGCACCCACAACGCCTACCATAATTGCCATTGGGTGGGCATCACGGCGAAAGCCATTAAAGAAACGGCTCATTTGGTCGTGAACCATCGTATGTTTGCGCACAACATCAGTAAATTCTGTTTTTTGTTGTTCGTTTGGTAACTCGCCATTTAGTAACAAGTAACAGGTTTCTAAATAATCTGTTTTAGTTGCAAGTTGGTCAATTGGATAGCCACGGTGTAAAAGTACACCTTTATTACCATCGATAAAGGTAATTTTTGATTCACACGATGCGGTTGCCATAAAACCAGGATCGAATGTGAAATGTCCAGATTTTAAGATGTCTTTGACATCGATAACATCGGGACCCATTGTACCGCTGTAAATAGGAAGTTCGTATTTTGTTCCATCTATTTCTAAAATAGCTTTCTTGCCAGTTAGGTCAGACATTCAGTAGATCTCCTGTCTTGTTGAATGTAACTCTTTTGTTGTAGTGATTGTTATTGAACAAAAAGAGTTGTTGTGAAATTGAGTATAGTCCATTTTCGAGGCTCAATGTACAGCAAGCGTATATTAAAAATATAGTGTTTATTTAAAGAAGTATTAAAAAATAAAAGAGGTTTAGTATAAAAAACAAGCATAAGAACAATGTAAGACACCATATTTAAAGGTTTTTGCATTGAAATATTTAGTAAAACTTTTTCTATTTAGCCGAATGTCTAAATTGACAAAAAAGTACAATTGAGCCTAATTTAAATATAATTTCGATAGCTTGTTGATTTTAGGATTAATTCAAAGGTAAATGAGAAAGTTTCGTATTTATCTTCTTGTTTTTTATGCAATAACCTTGTTTGAAATTTGTCAAGAGCCGTTCTATAATCAATTTAAGTATAAGGAGTTTAGGCGTATTATTGCCTAACAAATGCTAGCTTTCCTTCGAATCAATCAAACAAACTCCAGAGGGAGTTTTCACTACAGGATGCCCGCTGTGAAAAGCAACAGACCTGTCAATTTGTCCATGGGACAGGTGTTAGCGGTAAATTTACGCTCTCCCGTGGCAATTGCATCTATTTTACACCGTTTATCAGGTGTTATCGTATTTTTGCTGGTACCCGTACTTTTATGGATATTAGATAAGTCATTGTCTTCGCCTGAAGGCTTTACTTATGTGAAAGAAGAAATTTTTGGAAACTTTTTTGTACGCTTTGTGGTTTGGGTGTTTGTTGCAGGTTTAATTTACCATTTAATTGGTGGGATTAAACATCTAATTGCAGACCTTGGCTATAACGAAGGGCTACAAAGTGGTCGAATGGCAGCTACAATTTCATTGGTTTTATCTGCAATTGGGATTATTGCAGCATTTATATGGATTGTAATTTAATGAAAAGTGCGACTGGTTTAACAGGCTCAGGCTCACGCGATTGGTTTTTACAACGCGTGAGCGCTGTGGTATTGGCAATCTATACCTTTATCGTATTTGGTTGGATTTTATTTCATAGTGGCTTTAACTATGAGCAATGGTCTGGATTTATGATGACCTTGCCAATGAAAATTTTTTCATTACTTGCAATTTTATCGCTCATTGTTCATGCATGGATTGGTATGTGGCAAGTGTTCACAGACTATGTGACCACCCGACAAATGGGACCATCTGCCTCAGGCTTACGTCTTGTTTTAACGACTGCTGTGATTGTTGGTGTATTTATCTATGCAATCTGGGGCATTCAGATTTTTTGGGCGAAATAGGACACAATCATGCACGCAAATTATTCAAATATAGAAAGTTTAACCTTTGATGCTGTGATTGTTGGTGGCGGTGGCTCAGGAATGCGAGCAGCGTATCAACTTGCCCAAGCAGGCTTAAAAGTAGCAGTACTCACTAAAGTATTCCCAACACGCTCGCACACGGTTGCAGCACAAGGGGGTATTGGTGCATCTTTAGGCAATATGCAAGAAGATAATTGGCACTACCATTTTTACGACACCGTAAAAGGGTCGGATTGGTTAGGCGATCAAGATGCCATTGAATTTATGTGTCGTGAAGCACCAAAAGTGGTGTATGAACTTGAGCACATGGGTATGCCTTTTGACCGTAACGCAGATGGTACGATTTACCAGCGTCCATTTGGTGGACACTCTGCAAACTACGGCGAAAAAGCAGTACCACGTGCTTGTGCTGCAGCCGATCGTACAGGGCATGCGCTTTTACATACGCTTTATCAAAGCAATGTAAAAATGGGAACACAGTTTTTTGTAGAATGGGTTGCATTAGACTTAATTCGTAACGAAGCTGGCGATGTGTTAGGTGTAACGGCGTACGATCAAGAAACAGGTCAAATTGCTGCATTTCAAGCCAAAGCAACGTTATTTGCAACAGGTGGTGCAGGACGTGCTTACCGTGCATCAACCAATGCCTATATCAATACAGGTGATGGTTTAGGCATGGCTGCCCGTGCAGGTATTCCATTACAAGATATGGAATTTTGGCAGTTCCACCCAACAGGTGTAGCAGGTGCAGGTGTATTGTTAACCGAAGGTTGCCGTGGTGAAGGTGCCATTTTACGTAACAAAGATGGCGAACCATTCATGGAACGCTATGCACCAACATTAAAAGATTTGGCACCGCGTGACTTTGTTTCTCGTTCAATGGATCAAGAAATTAAAGAAGGACGTGGCTGTGGTCCTAAAGGTGATTATATCTTGTTAGATATGACGCATCTTGGTGCAGAAACCATCATGAAACGTTTGCCATCTGTATTTGAGATTGGTAAAAAGTTTGCCAATGTAGATATCACCAAAGAGCCAATTCCTGTTGTACCGACGATTCACTATCAAATGGGTGGTATTCCAACCAACATTCATGGGCAAGTGGTGGTTCCTATTGATCAGCAAGATGAACAGTTACATGCAGGCTACGATGTGGCATCTGATGAATACAGCACGAACAGTACGCGTAACTTTACGCAACCTGTAAAAGGGTTTTATGCCATTGGTGAGTGTTCTTGTGTGTCTGTACACGGTGCAAACCGCTTAGGTACAAACTCGTTGCTTGATCTTGTGGTGTTTGGTAAAGCAGCAGGCGAACACATTATTGATTATGTGACGAAGCATCATGGTGATGATTATGCACCGTTACCAAACGATGTATTAGAAAAAACGCTTGCACGTATTAATAAGTTAGATTCAACGCAATCAGGTGAGAATGCACAAGATGTTGCTGATGCGATCCGTGACATTGTTCAGGACCATGCAGGTGTGTTCCGTACTCAAGCATTGTTGGATAAAGGCGTAAAAGAAATTTTAGCCTTAGAACCACGCGTACGTAATATTCATTTAAAAGACAAATCTAAAGTATTTAATACAGCACGTGTTGAAGCGTTAGAAGTCGAAAATTTATACGAAGTGGCAAAAGCAACCTTAATCTCTGCGGCTGCACGTAAAGAGTGTCGTGGTGCGCATACGGTGGTTGACTATGAATTACCTGCGGATCATCCACAGTATTCGTATGGTCGCCGTGATGATGAGTGGATGAAACACACACTTTGGTACTCTATAGACAATCATTTAGAGTACAAGCCTGTGCGTTATAAACCACTGACTGTTGATGCGATCCAACCTAAACCACGTACATTCTAATCGGGAGAAATAAGATGAGTAGAGGCACTCGTACGTTCGAAATCTACCGCTATGATCCTGATAAGGATAAAGCGCCGTACATGCAAACTTATAAATTAGAGCTAACAGAAAAACACCGTATGTTGTTAGATGCGTTGTTGGCTTTAAAAATACAAGATGAAACATTGACATTCCGCCGTTCGTGCCGTGAAGGTATTTGTGGTTCTGATGGTGTGAACATCAACGGTAAAAATGGTTTGGCATGTTTACAGAACATGAATGATTTACCTGAAAAAATTGTAATTCGTCCGCTTCCTGGTCTGCCTGTGATTAAAGACCTAGTGGTAGATATGAACCAATTTTATGATCAGTACGATAAAATTCAACCGTTCTTAATTAACAATCAACCTGCACCGCCAAAAGAGCGTTTACAGTCTCCTGAAGAACGTGAACATTTAGATGGTTTATACGAATGTATTTTGTGTGCATGTTGTTCAACAGCGTGTCCATCGTTTTGGTGGAACCCTGATAAGTTCTTAGGACCATCTGCATTGTTAAATGCATATCGTTTTATTATTGATTCACGAGATACAGCAACGCAAGATCGTCTAGCACGTCTTGATGATCCGTTTAGTTTATTCCGCTGTAAAGGCATTATGAACTGCGTATCGGTTTGTCCAAAAGGCTTAAATCCAACAAAAGCGATTGGGCATATTCGTAGTATGTTGTTAGATCAAGCAGGTTAAACTTACGAAGCGCACATTCTAGAATGTGCGTTTTTTCTTTAAAACAATACATACAACATGGTAAAATTACTCCAACAAATACCACTGTTATACGTGTTACATTTTAATAAAATAAAGCCGAGTCAAGGAATGAGTCGCTTTTTAATAAAAACGCTCTGCAAAACTCGACTAAAGTTGAATGTATTTATGGAAAATGACGTTTTACCTAAACGTTATAATTCATAGTGATAACGATGAAAAGATATGTCGCATGGCATATCATAAGCAACTAATTGGTTTTTGCAAAAAAGGAAATGGGTCCACAAATGCAAGAAATTACCGACGCATGGCGTCTTGATACTGAACTGTCTGCTGATAGTGCAGCATATATCGAAGAACTATATGAGCAGTACCTCGCGTCACCGTCATCTGTCAGTGAAGACTGGCGTCAATACTTTGATAAATTCCCTAAAGGTGACCAGCCACATGGCACAGTGCGTGAACAGTTTTTATTACTAGGACGTAATTCAAACCGTGTTCAGCCTATTGTTCAAAGTACCATCAGCACTGAGCACGAACGCCGTCAAATTGGTGTATTACAACTGATTGCTGCATACCGTAATCGTGGACATCAAAAAGCAAAATTAGATCCACTCGGTTTGGCAAAACGTGAATATGTACCAGATTTAGAGCTTAATGCGCATGGTTTAACTAAGTCGGACTTAGACACTGTATTTAATACAGGCAATCTTGCTATTGGTAAATCAGAAGCAACGCTAAGCGAAATGCTAGATGCCATGGAAGCAACCTATTGTGGTTCAATCGGTGCTGAATATACGCATATTGTTGATACTGTAGAACGTGATTGGATTCAAGAGCGTTTAGAAAGTACGCGTGGTCAATTCAAGTTTACGCCTGAGCAGAAAAAACACGTTTTAGAGCGTTTAACAGCGGCAGAAGGCTTAGAAAAATATCTAGGTAATAAGTTTGTCGGTGCAAAACGCTTTGGTGTAGAAGGCGGTGAGTCTTTTATTCCAATGGTAAATGAGCTCATCCAACGTGCAGGCGCTGTAGGTTGTAAAGAAGTGGTTCTTGGTATGCCACACCGTGGGCGTTTAAACTTACTTGTAAATATCATGGGTAAAAACCCTGCTGATTTATTTGGTGAGTTTGAAGGTAAAGCACTCAATAAACGTGGTTCGGGCGACGTAAAATATCACCAAGGTTTCTCATCTAATGTAATGACACCAGGCGGTGAAGTACATTTAGCGCTTGCTTTTAACCCATCTCATTTAGAAATTGTAGGACCTGTGGTTGAGGGTTCTGTACGTGCGCGTCAAGTTCGCCGTGAAGATATTGGTGGTGATGACGTTTTACCTGTGATTGTGCATGGTGATGCTGCATTTGCAGGGCAAGGTGTAAACATGGAAACCTTCCAAATGTCACAAACGCGTGGCTATACGGTAGGTGGTACAGTTCATATTGTGGTGAATAACCAAGTTGGTTTTACTACATCTGATCCGCGTGATGCACGTTCAACAGAATACTGTACTGATATTGCAAAAATGGTTCAGTCACCAATTTTTCATGTGAATGGTGATGATCCTGAAGCAGTTGTGTTTATCTCGCAACTTGCACATGACTTCCGTCATAAGTTCCGCAAAGATGTTGTAATTGATTTATTCTGCTATCGCCGTCGTGGACATAATGAAGCAGATGAGCCATCAGCAACACAGCCATTGATGTATCAAGTGATTAACAAAAAAGCGACCACGCGTACGCTTTACGCTGATCAATTGGTGCAAGAAAATGTGCTTGATCGTGCTAGCGCAGATAAGATGATTGAAGATTATCGTTCTGATTTAGAAGCAGGTAAGCATGTTGCAAATGCATTGGTACTTGAGCCAAACAAGCATATGTTTGTGGATTGGTCGCCGTATTTAGGGCATGACTATACCGATGATTGGGATACCTCGTTTGACCTTGAGCGTTTAAAACAACTTGGCGAAAAAATGCGTGAGTTACCAGAAGGTTTCCAAATGCAACGCCAAGTGGCAAAAGTGATTGATGATCGCTTAAAAATGCAAACGGGTGAAATGCCACTAAATTGGGGTGCAGCTGAAACTTTAGCGTATGCCACTTTAATTGACGAAGGCTATTTGGTGCGTGTTAGTGGTGAAGATGTTGGGCGTGGTACGTTCTCACATCGTCATGCAAAGCTACATAACCAAACTGATGGCTCTGTGTATATTCCGCTGTGTCATGTAAAAGAAAACCAACCACGTTTTGCACTTTGGGATTCTTTATTATCTGAAGAAGCAGTGCTTGCGTTTGAGTATGGTTATGCAACAACAGTGCCAAATTGCTTAACCATTTGGGAAGCACAATTTGGTGATTTTGCAAACTGTGCGCAAGTAGTGATTGACCAATTTATTGCATCAGGTGAAACTAAGTGGGAACGTGTGTGTGGTTTAACCATGCTATTGCCACATGGCTTTGAAGGGCAAGGTCCTGAGCATTCATCTGCACGTTTAGAGCGTTTCTTACAGCTATGTGCAGAAGATAATATGCAAGTGGTAACGCCAACCACACCTGCACAAATCTATCATATTTTACGTCGTCAAATGGTGCGTCCATTACGTAAACCATTGATTGTGATGTCACCAAAATCATTACTACGTCATAAACTTGCAACATCAACATTAGATGAGCTTGCGCATGGTCAATTCCAAACAGTCATTGACGAAGTGGATCAAGTGGCAAAAGATGCTGTAACGCGTGTAGTTTTATGTGGCGGTAAAGTGTATTACGATTTACTTGAAAAACGTCGTGAACAAGCACTTGAGAATGTGGCAATTGTGCGTGTAGAACAGCTTTATCCATATCCTGAAAAACGTTTGCAAGAAGTGTTAGCAACTTATCCAAACATGAAAGATTTGGTATGGTGTCAAGAAGAGCCGAAGAACCAAGGGGCATGGTTGTGTATCGCACCGTTCTTAATGGAAACTGCGGGTCAAAAAGTTCAATTTGCAGGACGTGCAGCATCGGCAGCACCTGCATGTGGTTCACCTTACTTACATGCGAAACAACAAGCTCAACTTATTTCTGACGCACTTGCGATTGAAGTTGAATAATCAGGAGAGATAAAAACAATGTCCACCGAAATTAAGGCACCTGTATTTCCAGAGTCTGTGGCAGACGGCACTATTGCAACTTGGCACAAACAAGTGGGCGAGCCAATTGCACGTGACGAAGTGATCTGTGATATTGAAACAGATAAAGTGGTGCTTGAAGTTGTTGCCCCTGCTGATGGTCAACTTGTACAAATTGTAAAAGACGAAGGCGATACCGTTCTTTCAAGTGAAGTAATTGCGCAGTTTGAAGCAGGCGCGGTAGCAGCACCACAAGAGAAAAGGGTTGAAGAAGAAGTTGCTCATACACAAGCAGGTGCAGCGCCTGTCGTAGAGCGTCAGCCTGTGCAAGATCAAGCACCTGCGGTACGTAAAGCACTGACAGAAACAGGTATTGAAGCGTCTGATGTACAAGGTACAGGACGTGGCGGACGTATCACAAAAGAAGATGTGGTAAACCATCAGACAGTTGCACCTGCAACAACACCTTTAAGTGTTGCTGTGGGCGAACGTATTGAAAAACGTGTACCGATGACACGTCTGCGTAAACGCGTTGCAGAACGTTTATTATCTGCAACACAACAGACAGCGATGTTAACCACGTTTAACGAAGTGAACATGAAGCCAATCATGGACTTACGCCAACAGTATAAAGATGTCTTTGAAAAGCGTCATGGCGTACGTTTAGGCTTTATGTCTTTCTTTGTGAAAGCAGTGACAGAAGCACTTAAACGCTATCCTGCTGTAAATGCCTCTATTGATGGTGATGACATTGTTTATCACGGTTTTTATGACATTGGCGTTGCTGTATCTTCTGAACGTGGCTTAGTGGTACCTATACTACGTGATACCGACCGAATGAGTTATTCTGAGGTTGAATCAAATATCCGTGGTTATGCAGCTAAAGCACGTGATGGCAAGCTTTCAATTGAAGAGATGAGTGGCGGCACATTTACTATCACAAATGGCGGTACGTTTGGTTCATTATTATCTACACCAATTTTAAATCAACCACAAACGGGTATCTTGGGTATGCATAAAATCCAAGAGCGTCCAATGGCGGTTAATGGTGAAGTGGTAATTTTACCTATGATGTATCTTGCATTGTCTTATGATCACCGTATGATTGATGGAAAAGAAGCAGTTGGTTTCTTAGTGACCGTAAAAGAGTTGCTAGAAGAACCTGCAAAACTTATTCTTGACCTTTAACTATAAAAAACCACAATAACTCAAGCAGTTATTGTGGTATATGGAGATAAGTATGTCTCAACAGTTTGATCTTGTTGTGATTGGTGGTGGTCCTGGTGGTTATGAAGCGGCAATTCGTGCAGCACAACTGGGTTTTAAAGTTGCATGTATCGAAAAGCGTATACATAACGGTAAGCCATCTTTAGGTGGTACGTGTTTAAATGTGGGTTGTATTCCTTCTAAAGCGCTTTTAGATTCTTCACACCGTTATGAAGCAACAAAACACGAACTTGCAGAACATGGCATTACTACAGGCGAAGTTAATTTTGATTTAGAAAAATTACTTGCACGTAAAGAAAAAGTAGTAGAACAGTTAACAGGTGGTGTTGCAGGTCTATTGAAAGGCAATAACATTGAATGGTTACAAGGTACAGGTAAACTACTTGCAGGTAAAAAAGTAGAATTTGTACCACATGAAGGTGAAACACAAGTTTTAGCGCCAAAATATGTAATTTTGGCATCTGGTTCTGTGCCTGTAAATATTCCTGTTGCGCCTGTAGATCAAGACCTTATTGTTGATTCAACGGGTGCTTTAAGCTTTCCTGAAGTACCAAAACGCTTAGGTGTGATTGGTGCAGGTGTTATTGGTTTAGAGCTTGGTTCTGTTTGGCGTCGTTTAGGTTCTGAAGTTGTTGTGTTTGAAGCGATGGATAGCTTCTTACCAATGGCAGATAAAGCACTTGCAAAAGAATTCCAGAAAATTCTGAAAAAACAGGGCATGGATATTCGTATTGGTGCCAAGGTTGCAGGTACAGACATTAACGATCGTGAAGTGACTGTAAAATACACGCAAGCAGGCGAAGAAAAAACAGAAATATTTGATAAGCTGATTGTTTGTGTAGGTCGTAAAGCGTATGCAGAAGGCTTACTTGCAGATGATAGTGGTATTAAACTGACCGAACGTGGTTTAGTTGAAGTGAATGATCACTGTGCAACTTCTGTTGATGGTGTTTATGCAATTGGTGATTTAGTTCGTGGTCCAATGCTTGCACATAAAGCAATGGAAGAAGGCGTGATGGCTGTTGAGCGGATTCATGGTCATGCAGCACAAGTGAACTACGATACGATTATCAGTGTGATTTACACACATCCAGAAGCAGCTTGGGTAGGCTTAACTGAAGAACAAGCATCAGCAAATGGACACGAAGTTAAAACAGGTCAGTTCCCATTTGCAGTGAATGGACGTGCGTTAGCCGCAGGCGAAACAGCAGGTTTTGTGAAATTTGTTGCAGATGCCAAAACAGACCGTTTATTAGGTATGCACGTTGTAGGTCCTAATGCGTCAGATATCGTTCATCAGGGTATGATTTCTTTAGAGTTCGTATCTTCGGTTGAAGATTTACAACTCATGACGTTTGGTCACCCAACATTCTCTGAAGTGGTACATGAAGCTGCCTTGGCTGTAGATGGTCGTGCAATTCATGCCATACAGCGAAAACGCAAATAAATCAAACGATCCTTCGGGGTCGTTTTTTTTGGACAAAAAAAATGCGCAGTAGTTGGGGTGACGACTGCGCAGAACAACGAAAACCGTTGTAAAAATCAATAAAGGAATTATATGCCTAAAACCGAGTAAAATGCTAGGTTTTTAGTCATTAAATGGTGATTTTATGTACTTTTGCTTAAAAAAGGCGCTCATATGAGTGCCTTTTTTAAGGTGTATTACTTAAAAGCGAAACATACCAAGTCCGTGTTTGACTTCATTAAGTGTTTCTTGCGTAATAATTTGACATTTTTTAGTCCCTGTTTGCAGTACATCCATAATATAGTCAGGGTCTTTGGCAAGTTCGTTACGGCGTTCACGAATAGGTGCAATTAATTCTTTTAAAATACCTTCTAAACGTTTTTTTACTGTGCCATCACCTAAACCACCACGGCGATAATGCGCTTTTAAATCTTCTAATTCTTCTTTATTTGGATCAAATGCATCTAAATAAGTGAATACCACATTGCCTTCAACTTGACCTGGATCTTCAATGCGTAAGTGATTTGGATCGGTATACATTGAATTAACTGCTTTTTTAATATCTTTATCTGTTGCATTTAATACGATGGTATTGCCCAAAGACTTCGACATTTTCGCTTTGCCATCGAAACCTGGTAAACGTCCCATGTTAGACAGTAATGCTTTGCATTCAGGTAAAACATCTTGTCCAATTTGACGATTGATACGGCGTACCAATTCATTGGTTTGCTCAATCATTGGAATTTGATCTTCACCAACAGGGACAACTGTGGCTTTAAACGCAGTAATATCTGCCGCTTGTGCAACTGGGTAGCATAAAAAACCTGCTGGGATATCACGCTCAAAACCGCGCATCTGAATTTCAGATTTAATGGTTGGGTTACGTTCTAAACGTGCCACTGTTACAAAGTTTAGATAAAGCATGGTGAGTTCATTTAAAGCAGATAAATGAGATTGCACGCAAATTGTAGTTTTAGTTGGATCAATACCCACAGCAAGATAATCGGTTGCAACCTCTAATACGTTATTACGCACTTTGGCAAAATTATCGGCATTGTCAGTGAGTGCCTGCGCATCGGCAAGTAAAATATGTTGATGATGAGAGTCTTGTAAGCCGACGCGTGAACGTAACGAGCCTACAAAGTGTCCAAGATGGAGCTGTCCTGTTGGGCGGTCTCCTGTCAAAATAATAGGGCGTTGGTCTGCTACTGTCATCTGTTTTCCTAAAACTCTTTCTATTATGCGATTATTGTACGGTATAAAATGTGTGTCTATACATAATCTTGCTGTGTCAGATTAAATAAAACGCTTTACAATAATTGTGATAACTAAAATTTGGAAAAAATTATGGCAGGTAGTTTGCTTGTTTTATTAGATGATATTGCAACAGTATTAGATGATGTTGCCTTAATGAGCAAAACTGCTGCAAAAAAAACAGCAGGTGTCTTAGGTGACGATTTAGCACTCAATGCACAACAAGTCACAGGGGTAACAGCAGATCGTGAATTACCTGTGGTTTGGAAGGTTGCAAAAGGCTCATTACTCAATAAATGTATTTTAGTGCCCCTTGCGCTAGTGATTAGTGTGTTTGCAGCATGGTTAATTACACCGCTTTTGGTGATTGGTGGTTTATTTTTGTGCTATGAAGGTGTAGAAAAGGTTTTACATTCTTTGATGCATAAAGAAACAGAAGAGAAAAAAGAGCCTATTCAAGATGTAGAACAGTACGAAAATGAAAAAGTAAAAGGAGCGATTAGAACCGATTTTATTTTATCTGCTGAAATTGTAGTGCTGACTTTAGGTACAGTGGCAACGACAACATTGATGAATAAAATTGTTGTCATGAGCCTAATTGCACTTGTAATGACAGTAGGGGTTTATGGCTTTGTGGCAATGATTGTAAAAATTGATGACCTAGGCTTATACCTGACTAAAAAGCAATCTGCTGTACAAAAAGCATTAGGCAATTTTTTACTTTCTTTTGCACCTAAGCTCATGAAAGGTCTTTCTATTGTTGGAACAATTGCCATGTTTTTAGTGGGTGGTGGCATCATTGCACATGCAATGCCATCTGTTCATCATTTTACTGAAGAAGCAACACATCATGTTTCTACTATTCCAACAGTGGGTACAATTATTGATGGGCTAGTACCAACACTCATCAATATGGGGATTGGCTTTATTGCAGGCGCAATTGTGGTTGCAGTGGTATTACTTGGGCAAAAAATCTTTAAAAAGGCTTAATTATGCGCTTAGATAATCAAGAAGAAAGTAAAAATGTAGAAGACCGTCGCGGTGGTGCGGTTAAAACAGGTGGCATTAGTATTATTGGACTTGTGGTTGCATTTGTTGCATGGAAATTTTTTGGTGCAGACCCTCAGCAGGCATATCAAGTTACAAAACAAGTGACCTCTCAACAGCAACCCCAACAAATACAGCAACCTACCGCTGAGCAAGTTGCGTCTAAGACCTTTGTATCTAAAGTATTGCGTAGTACAGAAGAAGTATGGACACCCATTTTTCAACAGCACAATATGACCTATAAAACTCCTACTTTAGTGATGTATACGGGGGCAACTTCAACCGCATGTGGGCAAGGTCAATCGGCAATGGGTCCCTTTTATTGTCCTGCCGATCAAAAAGTATATTTAGATACTGAGTTTTTTAAACAAATGAAAACACAAATGGGGATGCAAGGAGGCGATTTTGCTTATGCTTATGTGATTGCACATGAGGTTGGACATCATGTACAGACGCTTTTAGGCACATCAAGCCAAGTCTCTAAATTACGTGCACAATCTAATAAAGTACAAAGTAATTTACTCTCGGTACGCCAAGAACTTCAAGCAGATTGTTATGCAGGTATTTGGGCAAAACAAAATAACGATCAAAAACAGTTTTTACAACAGGGCGATATTGAAAAAGCAATGGATGCTGCACAGAAAATTGGTGATGATTATTTACAGCATCAAGCAACGGGGAGAGTCGTACCTGATAGCTTTACACATGGAACAAGTCAGCAACGGATGACATGGTTTAACCGAGGACTACAAAGTGGCAATTTAGAGAGCTGTGATACATTTAGTGGCTCAATTTAATTTTGTTTTAAGCAAAGTGTCTTAAAGAAAGGCACTTTTTTTTGTGCAAAAATTCCATTTTTTTTGTACAATAATCGAAGTAATTGGACTTTTTTATAAATTCGATTGGTTTTTTGAATATCTTTTAAGAATAAGGTTGTCTATGGGAAGCTATTTTATTTTACAGGTTTTTACAGTGATTTTTGCACTGTCTATTGCAACCACCATTTTTAACCGCCGTATTCTTGGCTTTCCACAGGCAATTGGCGTACCAATTGTTTCAGCTGTTCTTGTCTTTATTTTGCAATGGTGTGCAAGTTTATTGAATGGGAATCAGTTTATTTCTATTAATATTCACCATATTGAAGATGCTGTCCGTCATATTGATTTTTATGACTTTTTAATTAATGGGGTCATCTGTTTTATCTTAACCTCATCTGCACTTAAGTTTAAAATTTCAGATCTACGTAATCATTGGAAACCAATTAGTATTTTAGCAACCATTTCATTAGTGCTTTGTGCAGTTTTGTTTGGTGGCATGTTATACGGTTTTCAGGCACTTATTGGCAATACTGTACCGCTTTTAGTTTTAATTTTATTGGGTTCTGCATTAGGTGCAACCGACCCAATTGGAGTAAAAGGTGTTTTAAGTTCAGTCCGTGCACCACATCATCTTATTGTTAAATTAGAGGGTGAGTCTTTATTTAATGATGCCATGTGTATTGCCGTGTTTATGACACTATTAAGTGTGTTACAGGGGAACAACTTTACGTTGCTTGGTACGTTAGAAACCTTGCTCTATGAAATTGTCATCGCAATTATTATTGGATGGGGCTTTGGTTTAGCTATTTTACGTTTGATGCGTGGTAAGCATGAGCATGAGTCTTTGATTTTAACGACTGCATTGCTTGCGTGTGGTTCTTACTTAGTTGCATTGTTTGCACATGCTTCTGCCCCTATTGCATGTGTGATTGGTGGTTTGATTGTTGGCAACAAATGGGAAGAGATTGTTGGTAAGCGTGAAACTCAAGAAATTAATCATTTTTGGCATACTGTAGAAGGTATTATTAATTCGTTTTTATTTACATTGATTGGCTTAGAACTTTTTATTCTTGATTTAAATGTAAGTATGATCATTGGTGGTATGGTTGCTTTTGTTATTTTACATATCTCTCGATTTGCTGCGAACTTCTTATCTTTTGCATTTATTCCGACATTTAGAAAAAATAGCTATAACGGTAGCTTAGCCATTTTAAGTTGGGGCGGAGTTCGTGGTGGTATTTCGCTTGCATTAATCCTAGCGGTTGCGAACCATCCTGCTTTAAGTCCATACAGTAGCATTTTAATTGGTTATACATTCATTAGTGTATTAATGTCTGGTGTGGTGTGTGGTTTGGGTTTACCTGCGGTGATGAATGCATTTTATCATAATCCAGACGAAGAAACGCAAGGCTTTAAAGGTTTGTACCAACGTTTATGCCATAAAATGAACCGTACAGGGGTAAAGTATATTGTAGGTGAAGATGCACATGGGCATGAAACAATTAGTGTATATAACCCAACAATTGTTGAAGACATTAAAGCAGATGATGGTGTGGCTGCATTTCATGACCCAAGTAAAGTTTCGGAAATGAAGAAGTTAGAAAATCCGAATAATTTCTAAATATTTATAAAATATAACTTTTTTAAACGATACATTTATGTGTCGTTTTTTACTTGGATAATCAATATTTTAAAGATTTTACCTTTTTTATATACATACAAAGCCTTTTTAAAGCAGAATGTTGTCTGTATGATGAGTAAAATTTTGAAATATTTTAAAAAAAATATATAGAGCGAAACATGTCATCATCTGCGCAAAAGCTGCCACGGCTTAAACCAAGAAGTGGTTTAAAAGTCATGTATGCGTCTATACGTGCTTTGTTGCTAAGAGAGCTACAAACACGTTTTGGTGGATATAGATTGGGCTATTTATGGGTATTATTAGAACCATTATTCAACATTGGAATTATGATTTTCCTGTTTGGTTCTTTAATGAAAAAAACACTTCCTGGTATTGATTACGAGATTTTTCTAATTAATGGAATTGTCCCATTTTTTATGTTTAGAACAGGGGTAACACAAGCGCTTAGTGCAGCAGCCTCCAATCAGGGTTTGTTTAGTTATAAGCCTGTTAAACCAATTGATGCTTTGCTTGCTCGTAATTTTTTAGAACTTTTTTTAGGTTTTTCAACCTATATATTTTTTACAATCGTTGTTTTGTGGTCAGGTTATCAGATGAGTTTTGAGGCTGTACCTGAGCTCTTATTTTATTGGTTCTTATTCTTTTTGTTTACAGTGGCTTTTAGCCTTGTATTTATGGTTCTAGGCGATTTTTCTAAAGAAGTTGCTAAGTTTTTATCTGTATTATTTACAGTTCTATATTTCTTATCTGGAATTATTTATTCAATTTCATTAATTCCACAGCAATATCAGTCTTATTTACTATTTAACCCAATTATTCATATTATTGAGCTTATGCGCCATGCAGTTGCACCAACTTATCCATTAGTACAAGGCATTAGCTTGAGTTATTTTCTTATATGGTTACTTGGTACATTGTTTTTAGGCCTTTTATTGTACAAGCGCTTTGAACGCCGTATGGTGAAGTCAAAATGATTAAGTTACAGAATTTGACAAAGTCTTATGTGACACCAAAAGGGCGACATTATGTATTTAAAAACTTAAATGCAGTGTTGCCAGAAAATAAAAGTGTTGCATTACTCGGGAAAAATGGTGCAGGTAAGAGTACGCTTTTGCGTATTATTGGTGGAATTGACTATGCTGATTCAGGAAAAGTGATTACAAATAAAACGATCTCTTGGCCTGTAGCATTATCAGGTGGTTTTCAAGGTAGTCTAACAGCCCGACAAAATGTAAGATTTGTAGCACGTTTATATGTAACAACCGAAGAACAAGTAGAATATGTGGTTAGGTTTGTTGAAGAATTTGCCGAAATTGGAAAATATTTTGATATGCCGATCAAAAGTTATTCTTCGGGTATGCGTAGCCGTATTGGCTTTGGGTTAAGTATGGCTTTTAATTTTGACTATTATTTACTAGATGAAGCAGGAGCAGTTGGCGATGCGGCGTTTCGTAAAAAGAGTCAAATGCTGTTAGATCAATTAAAAGAAAGCTCAAATATTATTATGGTTTCACATGATTTGGGTGATTTAACTCGAAATTGCGATGTTGCATTTTTGGTAAGAGATGGTGTTGCTGAATATTTCAGTGATGTTAAAGAAGCGGTAGAGGTATATAAAGATTATGCAATCCACAATAAATAAACGTATGGTAGGTGCATACGGTGCGTTTGTTATCGTACCGCTGCTTATAATTATTTTGTACCTCTGTTTTTTTGCAAGCGATCGTTATGAATCGTCTTCTGTTGTATTAGTTAAGCAAGTAGGAACTTCTTCTGCAGTAGATGGTAGCGGATTGAGTGCATTGTTGGGTGTGTCTAATACCAGTAACGAAGATACGAATATTTTAAAAGAATATATTACTTCGCGTGATATGGTCGAAAAATTAGATAAGACACTGAATTTAAAACAAGCATTTCATCAATCAAATGATCCATTTTTTTCATTATCACAAGATGTACCAATTGAAGATTTAGTAGAATATTTTAAGAAACGTGTAGATATTCGTTTAGATGAAAAAACCATGATGTTACAAGTGGCTACTGAGGGTTTCTCACCTGAATTTTCTCTAAAATTGAATCAAGCCATCTTAAATCAAAGTGACACTTTTATTAATTATATTTCACAGAGTATTGCAACGGAGCAACTTACCTTTGCTGAAAAACAATTAAAAGATGCAAATTTAAAGTTAGGCCAAGCACGCGAAAAAATGATTGCTTATCAAAATAAGAATCAAATGTTTGACCCTGAAACACAAGCTAAGGCAGTTGCAACTTTAGTTGCAGGATTACAAAGTAATCTAGCTCAGCTACGTACTGAAGAAAGAACACTACTGAGTTACTTAAACCCAGATGCACCACAAGTTGTGGCTATTCGTAGTCAAATTCAATCGGTTCAAAAACAAATTGATGATGAAAATGCAAAATTAACCTCGCCTAACCATCAAAAACTTAACCGTAATATTGCCGATTTTGAAGAGCTTAAAGCAGAGGTTGTCTTTGCTACAGATCTATACAAAATCTCATTAGGTTCTTTAGAAAAAGCGCGTCTAGAGGCTTCTCGTAAGCTCAAAAAACTAGTTGTAATTTCTACACCACGTTTGGCACAAGATGCCTTATATCCACGTAAAGTTTACTTAAGTTGTACAGCTTTTATTATTCTTAATATTTTATTTGGAATTGGTCTTTTGACTTACTCTATTATTCGTGAGCATCGAGAATAAATTATGAAAAAAATTCTACTTCTTTCAGTTTTGGCAACCAGTATTGCTCATTCTTTTGCTGCGGATATGAATAATCTCATACCAGATGTTGCCTATTCAAAAACAGAAACGACGACAGCATCTGCAGATCGTACAATTTTACCAAATCAATCTATTGTAGGACTTTCAGCAAGTAGTTCAAATAAGTATCTCAGCACCAAAAATATGTTTGGCTCACAGCTATTTAAAGGCGCTTTTGCAACAACGGCAGGTTCTACGTTTAATAGCAGTTATCGTTTAAATCCAGGTGACAATATCAATTTACGTTTGTGGGGTGCATATCAGTTTGCAGGTACACAAACCGTAGATCCACAAGGGAATATTTTTATTCCAAATGTAGGGCCTGTTAAAGTTGCAGGGACAACAAATGGCAATTTACAAAGCTTAATAGAGGCAAGTGTACGGAAAACCTACGTTGCAAATGTAGGGGTATATGCAGCCTTAGAACAAGCACAACCTGTAAAAGTACTTGTCACGGGTTTTGTAAATCAGCCAGGTAATTATGGTGGCGTTGCAAATGATACGGTAACTGCGTATTTAGATCGTGCAGGTGGAGTAGACCCAGAGCGTGGTAGCTATGTAGATATTAATATTATGCGTGATGGTAAGCTTATGCAGCATGTAAATCTTTATGATTTTTTACTTGCAGGAAAAATCTTACCATTTTCGTTTAAAGATGGCGATGTGATTGTAGTAAGTCCAAGAACACATACATTTAATGTAAGTGGAGAGGTGTACAATCAGTATGATTTTGAATTTAATCGCTCTGAAATTACAGTAGGTCAAGCATTAGGTATTGCTAAAACTAAGCCTGGTGCAACCAATGTAAGTATTATGCGCCGTCAAGGTAATGAATATCGTAGTGAGTATTACTCACTTGCAGCTGCTCAAAATGTAATGGTGCAAGATGGAGATGTTCTAAGCGTAACAGCAGACCGTTATGCAGGTACAATCCAAGTGCGTGTAGAAGGTGCACATAATGGGGCACATGCTGTAGTTTTACCTTATGGTTCAAAGTTATCTGAAGTTATTCAGCAAATTCAGCCAAACAGCTTGTCTCAATTACAGGCATTACAACTATATCGTCCATCTGTAGCAAAACGTCAAAAAGAGATGTTAAATACTTCTTTAGACAAGTTAGAAGATGCAACATTTAATGTACGTTCTAGTACACAAGAAGAAGCAAATTTACGTTCTAAAGATGCTCAACTTGTTAGAGAGTTTATCGCAAAAGCACGTTTAGTTGAGCCAAAAGGGCAAGTGATCTTAAACCCGAATACATACAATAATGTCATTTTAGAGCAAGGCGATGTATTAGTTGTACCAGAAAAAACATCTGTTGTTATGGTACATGGTGAAGTTGCTTTTCCAAATGGTGTTGAATATCAACCTAACATGACAGTAGAGCGTTATATTGATCAAGTAGGTGGCTTTAGTCAGAAATCCAATAAATCTAAAGTGATTGTAATTCGTCAAAATGGCGAAGCTTTACTTGTGAAGAAAAGCTATAAAATTCAAGAAGGTGATGAAATTATAGTCTTACCAAAAGTTTCATCTAAGTCTGTAGAAATTGCACGTGGTATTACCGAAATCTTGTACCGTATTGCTGTTGCTACTAAAGTTGCGTTAGATTGGTAAAGGAGAGTGTAATATGAAAAAAGTAATTACTTATGGAACCTTTGATTTGTTTCATGTTGGGCATTTGAAATTATTAAAACGTGCAAAAGCTTTAGGTGATTATTTAATTGTTGCTTTATCAACAGATGAATTTAACCAAGCAAGTAAAAATAAACATACTGTTATTAGCTATCAAGATCGAAAAGCGATTCTTGAGGCTTTAAAAGTAGTGGATATGGTTATTCCCGAAACAAACTGGGAGCAAAAAATTCAAGATATCCAGCAACTAGAAGTGGATACATTTGTAATGGGACATGATTGGGAAGGAAAATTTGATTTTTTAAAAGATTTCTGTGAAGTTGTATATTTACCAAGAACGGCTGCAATTTCTTCAAGTGAGCTTAAAAATCATATCTCGAGTCAACCAAATACTAAATATGAAAGAATAGCCTGAAATGCAACGACTTCATACTTTGCAACAAAAAATGAGAGATGAATATCTCTCATTTAATAAATATATGTGTCTTAAAAACTTTAAAGTTTATCCCTTTATTGTAATGTATAAAAAGTATCTAATGAGTGAAGGGGCTTACACTTACAAGATTCAAGATCTTATTGAAAAGATTAAGATTGTAGACAAAAATCTTGGTGAGTTTTGCCAAGCTGAAATTCTCTTTTTACAAGGAAATTTTAGTCAATCATTAGAAATTCTAAATCGTTTAAAACCAAATCAAGTTAAAAATACAGAAATTTATTATTTGATTCATAAAAATTATATTTTTCTAAATGAAAAAAATAAAGCAGATAGTATTCTTTATGAGTTACTCATGTTTTCAAATAGAAAAAAAACATGGTTGTACTTAGCAAACAATGTCAGTAGCCAACAACAATTTATTCGATTTAAAAAGTTATTTTTTAAAAAAATTAATATACAAGTAGAAAAAAATATTCAAATTTTTAATTATTATTCTGAAGCAGCATTACGTTCATGTAATTACAAAGAGGCATTAGATATTTGGATTATATTTATTAAAAATATAAAAAATAATATTAAACCACAGCAAAAAAAATATTTTAGTGATAAAAATGCAGAACAAGCATTATTAAATTTAAAAGAAATGTTAGATAATTCTAATATTCCTTTCTTTTTGGTAAGTGGTACATTACTTGGATGTATTCGAGAAAATAAGATATTACCACATGATAAAGACTTAGATATTGGGGTTTTTTCTGAAAAAATTAATAAAGAAAGATTAATAAAAACAATACTATATTCAGGATTTTTTGAAATCTTACCGACACGTATTTCTGAACAAGTTAAATTAAAACACCATAATGGTACGTATATTGATATCTTTATACATAATAAAAAAGATGAATATATTTGGCATTATGCTGCCAAGATTAAATGGTTTAATACGCCATTTAATCTTAAAAAGATTAAATTTTTAAATACAGAATTTTTAGTACCTGAAAATACAGATCAGTATTTAATAGAAAATTATGGTCAAGATTGGACAGTTCCTAAAGTAGACTTCGATTCTAATTTTGATACACCAAATGCTGTTATATCTAACCAACAAGAAATGCAAATTTTTTATGTTAGAATGTTGGCGTATAAATATTTACATAATGATATAAATTCACTTTCTTTTAATAGATTAGTCGAAAATTTAAGTAATGAGGTTATAGAGTGTTTAAAGCAAGAATTAATCTTAACAAAATAGTTAATGAGGCTTCTAAAAAAAGTAATTTAAATATATCATTTTTAAATGGACTGGTTTCTAAAGAGTCGATTAAAAATCCTGTAGATACATTAACTTTAATTAAAGCGATAAAACTTTATAATCAAAAAGATTATCAACAATCTGCAAAAGAGTTTTTAAAAGTAGAACACGTATTTCATGACAGCGCTTATGTAAATTTTAAAATAGGTATGTGCTTTTTTAAACAAAGTGAATGGGAAAAGGCAGTTCATTATTTTGAAATAGCTAAGAAAGGTATAGGATATAAACAAAGTTGGGATGTTCAGTATAATGCTGCATTTAAACATATCAATAAATCTACAACTAACCTAACAGTTGCAAAGAAAAAATATAAAACAAATAAAACTGATATTCTAAAATATGCTCAAGAACTATTTAAAAATAAATCGTATTGGGTTGCTGTGCATGAATTACAAGATTATATAGCACAACATAAAACTAATAATGAAATTGAGTTTTTACTAAGTAATTGCTACGAAAAATTAACTGATTATACAAATGCATTACTAATTTTAGAAAAGCTTTATGAAGCTCATCCAACTAACACAAATTATTTATACCGTTATGCTTACAACTTAGAATGTAGCGGTAATACAGATAAAGCCAATGACATTTATCAGGAATTTTTACTCTTAAAAATTTCAGACCAAGAAATATTTGACCATGGTATTGGTGTGGTACACGCAAAACGTGGTTTATGGGATACAGCTTTATCTGCTTATAAAGAACATCAAAAAATATTAGATGATTCAACGCCTGCAAGTTTATATGAGAAAATGGGTTATGCTTTTGGGCGCTTATATTTGTGGGCTGAAGCTGCAGAAGAATACAAAAAAGCTATTTTAACTTTAGATTATGCACCTGCAATTTTATATTTTAAGTGTGCAGAGGCATATGAAAAGTCAAAGAATGCTAAGGAAGCGATTGTCTTTTACAAACAGGCAATTATGCGTTCTAATGATTTTCAAGAATATTGGTATTACCGTTTAGGCACGGTATTAGAACAAAACAATCAATACAAAGAAGCAGCGCAATACTTTGAACAATCTCGGAAATACCAAACAGCATATGGTTTAAACCCCGACGATGTTTTAAAAACAAAAGAACAAAAAATGCTTGGTGTATATACCGAGTATTACGAAAAATTAAAAATTGTTGAAAATACAATTTTATTTGAAAGTTTTTTTGGTGATACGTTAAGTTGTAATCCGTATGCGCTTTTATGTAACTTCTTAGAAGATACAAAATTCAAAAATTATACTTTTATTGTTATTTTAAATAATTTAGCCCATATTCCCTTAGGTTTAAAAGACCCAAGAATTATTTTTATTAAAAGACAAAGTGATAGTTATTTGCGCTACCTTGCGTCTGCAAAATATTTAATTAATAACGTTTCTTTTCCTTATTATTTTATCCGTAAAGAAGCGCAAATCTATTTAAACACTTGGCACGGTACACCTCTAAAAACATTGGGCAAAGATATTCGTAAGCCATTTTTAGATTATGCCAATGTTGCACGTAACTTTTTACAAGCGACTCATCTTATTTCGCAAAATAGATATACCAACGAAATTTTGTTAGAAAAATATAATGTTAAAGATTTATATAGTGGTAAGGTTGCAGATACGGGCTACCCAAGAGTTGACCTCACATTAAATCTTACTTTAGATCGAAAACAAGAGATCTTACACGAGTTAGGTTTAACTAACCGTAAACCAATTGTGGTCTATGCACCTACATGGCGTGGCACAAGTGAAAGAAAAGACTTTGACACAGCACGTCTTGTTAGGGATTTACATCACCTTAAATCAGATAAATATCAACTTGTTTTTAAATGTCATCATTTAGCAGAAGCGGTTGTTAAAAAAGCCAATCTAAATATTGCTTTAGTTCCACATCATATTGATACCAATGAGCTTTTAGGATGTGCAGACGTTCTTATTAGTGATTACTCAAGTATTGTCTTTGATTTCTTACACTGCAATAAGCCTATCATTTCTTATGCATACGATTATGAACAGTATGTTGAAGAGCGAGGTATGTATTTTAGTAAAGCAGAGCTTTTGGGCACTGTTTGTGAAGATATTAAAAGTTTAAGAAAAGCAGTTATGCAAGCTTTAAACACAAAAGTTTCTTATTCTAAAGATATTAAAAAATATGCCCAACAAGATACTGGTAATGTTGCTAACAAAGTTAAAGACTTTTTGTTTAAACATGATGAAACCTATTGTTACCACTATGAGAAAAAGCCTGTAAATTTAGTTTTTTCAGGTCCTTATATTCCAAATGGTATTAGTCGTTCTTTTTCTAATTTGATGACCAATTTGCAAGATGCTTCTGATTTTCAGTTAAGTGTAATTGTGAATCGACAAGATATTAATGCTCATAAAAATCGTTTAGAAGAATTTGATCGTACATACTTAGATACGATTGCGTACCATGGTCGTATAGGCGCGATGCCAATGACAGCAGAAGAGTTATGGGTACGTACCAAATTTGAGAATATCAATAAATTCTATTCTCAACAATTTGAAGATATTTATAAAAAAATGTTTGCACGTGAATCTAGAAGATTATTTGGAGATACAACATTTGAGGCTGTTATAAATTTTGAGGGCTATTCAGTATTTTGGGCTTCTTTGCTTTCACAAACTAAATCACATAAAAAAGTAATTTTTCAGCACAATGATTTACATAGTGAGTGGAAAACACGTTTTGCGTATTTAGAAGGTATTTTTAATTTATATCCATATTATCAAAAAGTAGTTTCTGTATCTGAACTTACAATGTTAAATAATATTGAGAAGTTATCTTCACTTTTTAATATTAATAAAGAAAAATTTGAGTTTGCAAATAATACTATTTTGCCAAAAGAAATTTTGGCACAAGCACAGGCAGAAGAGGAAGCAAATCCAATTTATGCAGAATATACAGGGAAAAAGATATTAAATATTGGTCGTTTATCGCATGAAAAAGATCAAGAAAAATTGATTCGTGCTTTTGCAAAATCTGACATTATTGAGCAAGATGTAAAATTATTTATTCTTGGACAAGGTCCTCTGCAAGAGCATCTTGAAAAATTAATTACAGAATTATCTGTTACAGAAAAAGTTCATTTACTCGGACAAGTAGATAATCCATATATTTACTTAAAAGATGCTGATTTATTCGTTCTTTCATCTAATCATGAAGGTCAGCCAATGGTATTGCTTGAAGCACTCACACTTAATATTCCAATATTAGCAACTGATATTGTAGGAAACAGAAGTGTTTTAAATACAATGGATGAATGCTTAGTTGAGAATACCGAGGATGCTTTAGCAGTTGGATTGTCATACCATTTAGAGCATGCAAAGCCAAATAACTTTGATGCTGAGCAATATAATATAGATGCAATTAATAAAGTTTTAAAGATAATAGCTTAATTGGAAAGAATAATGGGTTTATTTAATCATCTAATTACCACAAAGTTAGAGACTAAAAAAGAAGCTAGATATAATTCTCCAGAGTTATATCTAGAATATTTAACTTTTTTGGGTCACACAGGGAAAGTAGATCAAATCTATTTTTCCATTAGACTACTAGATAAGAGTTTTATTGACAGCCAGAAAAACTTTTTTGATAAAAGTGATGTTTTTTTACGTCTAGAAAATTTAATCAAAAGAATTGAAGATAAAAATCAATATGGCATCAAAAATTTTCTTATAAAAAATAATGAGGAAAAGGTTGAGATTTATAAAACTGTAGAAATGTATTTTAAAGGTTTACAACCCGATACAGCATCTCATGAACAAAACTTTATTCTTAACTTTATGCTTAATATGCTGATTGAGCATAAATTATTAAATACAGACCTTGCTAAAAGTTTAGTTGAATATTTTTGGAAAGCAAAAAATTGTAATAATTACCGCAAAGATTTTTCTATTTTTTCAATTGTAAATTATTGTTTCGATCATAATATGCAAGATTTTTTTGCGTTAAGAAAACAATTCTATAATCATATACAGAAAATATATAACCAAATATACAAATCATCTCTCTTGAAAAAAGATGAAATAGCACTGTACCAAAAATATTTAAATGATCATATTAAGTCTATTAATCATTTAAAATCTAAGTCTAAATATAAAGTCGCTATTTGTATTTCAGGTTTGTACAGAAATCACGAAAATGCACTTAAAAGCATAAAAGATAATTTAATAGATCCCTTAGATGCTGATGTCTTTGTGCATACTTGGGATCAGAAAGCTGTATGGACTGGATTTGGAGGTACCCCGCACTATACTCGTGTTTTTGGTGATAAAGCTCAACAATTCGTACCTAAAGAAATATATAACTTAAAAAAGATAAAAGATTTTTTACCTTGTACATATTCTAAATTGGAAGCTGCTATTTATCATAAATGGGACGGCGAGGAGTTTTTAAATTACTTTAAACCAAAAAAGATCTTAATTGAAAATCAAGATGAGTTTGTAAATACTTTAAATAATAAAGAAAATTATACTTTAGCTCGTGGAAGTCTTAATCAAATTAAGATGTTTTATGGTTTGCAAAAAAGTTTAGAGTTAGCATTTAATCATGATAAATATGATTATATTATAAGAATTCGTCCCGATATTTTAGTAAATAGTCAAGTAAGTTTAGAAAAAGTAGCAGATCTAGAAAATAATATTATTTATACAAATGTAGGAGATTTTGGTCTACAGGACTTTGAATTCATGACATCTTCATCTGTTGCATATAATTTTTCAAACTTTATTAAAAAGATGTTTGATTTTGAAGCATTAAGTCCTTACGAAAAATATCCATTATATGATGCTCATAATTTAATGCTGTCTTGGATGATTGAAGGAAATTATAGATTTGATAAAGATGTTATGAAAAGATCATTATTAAACATGGTTAATCGTAAAATTTTAATTGATGGTCTAAATGAAGCGTTAGATCAAGATTTTGAGAATCTCTCACAAGACAATAAAGCGAAATTTATATTTTTTGTTGAATATTTAAGAGAAAACTACTGTTAAGCAGGTTTATAGATGAAACGAATTATTATGGATTTAGATGACACCATTTGCCAAACTCAAAATGGTGATTATGTAAACTCTAAGCCTGTTCCTACGGTTATTGAAAAAATGCACGAATACAAAGCATTAGGATTTGAGATCGCCATCAATACAAGCCGTAATATGCGTACCTACCAAGGTAATACAGGTAAAATTACAGCCAATACACTACCTATTATTTTAAAATGGTTAGAACAGCACAATGTACCATATGATGAAATCTATGTAGGCAAACCTTGGTGTGGTATGGAAGGCTTTTACGTAGATGATCGTTCTATACGTCCAAATGAGTTTGTAAATTTAAGTTTAGAAGAAATAAATCAACTTCTTGGCCCACTAGATATGGAAGAGCATCGTTAAGTTATGATTATTATCCCTATGGCAGGTTTAAGCTCTCGATTTTTTAAAGCGGGCTTTGCAGTACCCAAATATCAATTGACCTTACCAAACGGCCAAACCATGTTTGATTGGGCGGTTTCTTCTTTTAAACATTATTTTGAAACAGAAACATTTTTATTTATTGTAAGAGACGTATATAACACGCCCGAATTTGTAAAAAATCAAATAGAAGAAATGGGTATAAAAAATGCTCAAATTGTAGTGCTAGATAGAGAAACGGTAGGACAAGCCGAAACAGTACTATTGGGTTTACAAGGCGTACAACAATTAGATCAAGAAGACGAATGCTATATTTTTAATATAGATTCTTGTCGTCATAATTTTATTAAACCTGAAATTGCAAACCAAGTAGATGGTTATCTAGAAGTATTTGAAGGAGAAGGCGAGCATTGGTCTTTTATTGAACTTAATGACAATGACCAAGTGATTCGCACGACAGAAAAAGTCCGAATATCTAATTTATGTAGCGATGGTTTATACTTTTTTAAAAAAATTGCTAAATTCATACAACTTGTAGAAATTGCATTAGCTAAACAAGATTTTGTAAAGGGTGAATTGTATATTGCACCACTATATAACAGTATGATTAA
The DNA here is from genome assembly GCF_027568475.1 of Acinetobacter sp. HY1485. Taxonomy (GTDB): domain Bacteria; phylum Pseudomonadota; class Gammaproteobacteria; order Pseudomonadales; family Moraxellaceae; genus Acinetobacter. Next base: position 60,605 of record NZ_JANKZG010000001.1, read on the forward strand.
AGAAGGGCACACAGTTGGTTATGATTTAATTCAACAAAATGCTATTAGTTTTTGTGGTACACCTGAAGAGTATGCTGAAATTTCCGCTGCAATGAAGGAGAAACAAGGATGATCTTAATTACTTCGGGTGCCTATGTAATTAATGAATTCCAAGCAGAACTTGGTAAAATTCCACCTTGTTTTTTACCTTTAGGCAATAAAAAATTATTAGAGCATCAAGTGTTAACGCTTAGTCAGCATTTTCCTGATGAGCAAATTATTTTATCGTTACCTGAAAGTTATCAGCTTTCTAGTGCAGAAAAAAAACTAATTATCAGTTTGAATGTTTTGGCTGTAGCTGTACCAGATGACTTTTCTTTGGCTGAATCTATCAGTTATATGATTAATGTAACGAATTATCTGCCAAAAGAAGATTCAATTAAAATTATGTATGGTGATACGCTGATACATGATTTGCCTGAGAATTTAGAGCAAGCAGATCTTTTAGGCGTTTCAGTCTCTCAAGATAGCTATGATTGGAAAATAGAATCTACTGGCTCTGATAACTCTACAATTTGGTGTGGTTTCTATATCTTTAGTGATCAAACACTTTTAATACGTTGTTTGGCTTTAAAAAGACATAATTTTTTAGAAGCAGTAGAAATATATAGAACGGAAAAGCCACTTACAATTCATTGTTTTAAGCAATGGTTTGATTTAGGGCATGTAAATACGTATTTTCGTTCACGAGCTGCAATTACCACGCAACGTGCTTTTAATGAATTACGTATAGAAAATGGTGTGCTACATAAAACAGGCTTACCTACACATAAAATAGAAGCAGAAGCAAATTGGTTCAAGCAACTACCACCTAAACTTAAACCATTTACACCTCAATTGATTGATACCTATACAGATCAAGAAGGGAAACCATTTTATGCATTAGAGTATCTACCAAACATGCCATTGAATGAGTTATTTGTGCATGGAAAAAATAGTGCTTTAGAGTGGAAGAGTTTGTTTAACTTAGTTAAAGGATTTCTTAAACAAGCCAATGTAGATTTACCTAAAGAACAACATACTAAAATTGCTCTAGACTTTAAATGTTTGATAGAAGATAAAACATTTATTCGTTTGGCTGAGTATGCAAAAGCTGAAAATTTGAATTTAGATGAACCTGTTTACTATAAAAACACAAAGTTACCAACGTTAAATGAAATTTGTAGAATTTGTATAGACAAAGTTCAAGCACTGCCTAAGTGTCATAGCATTTTACATGGGGATTTATGCCTTAGTAATACGCTATATGATTCAAGAGCATTACAAATTAAAGTGATTGATCCAAGAGGAATGAATTCTCAAGGAGAGTTAAGCATTTACGGCGATCAAAAATACGATTTAGCGAAGTTAACTCATTCAATTATTGGTTTGTATGACCATATTATTGCAGGGCGATATGTTTTATTAAAAAATGAAATTAAGTTTGATATTGACGAGCGAATTTTAGAAATTCAGAAGCAATATGCTAAATTTGATTTAATTGATGGTATTTCTATTGCTAAAATTATGCCATTGGTTGTTTTGTTGTTTTTATCTATGTTGCCATTACATAGCGATAGACCTGACCGCCAAAAAGCAATGTTAATGAATGCTTTAAGATTATATTCAGAGTCTCTTTAATTTATAAAATGGGGTAACTATGTTTAGTTATCCTATTTTAATGTAAAACTTAGGTTTATAAATGTTCAATTATATCTTGTCTTCAAAATATTCTAATATTATAAATAATAAACAGGATTCTTCTCATCATCAAAACTATATAAAGTTTTTATTAGATATTGGAATGTTAGAGGAATTAATATTAGAAAGTAAGAATATAAAATATGATTTTGACGTAAATAAATACTACCTTAATAAAAATATTGTCAAATTCAATGAAATAGAAAAGTTAGAAGACTTATGTAGTTATACACTAAAAAATAAATTTAGTTATGAAATTTATAATAAATTTTTTGATCAAATATTTCCTCAACATAAGCCTAGTACAAATACAAGTGAAGAAAACTTATTATTTTGCTATTTCTTAAATCTATCAATTAAATATGCTTATCTACAACATGATCATGCTGAAAAATTTGTTAATTTTTTCGCAAGATGCGCCAAAGTGAATCTTATTAGAAGAGAACATTGCTTTATAAGCATAACGCAATATATGTTAAATTCTACAAATTCTTTTTTTATGTTTCAAAGTGGATATAGCCATCAACAAATTATATTAAATGGAATAAAATCAACTCAGTTACTAGATAACCATATCAAAAGAGATATTCAGGCTCAATTTTTTAGAAAAATAAAAGCTTGTAATCCCCTTAATATAGAAAAGCCTAAAAAAATAGCAGTATGTATTTCTGGTATGTATCGAGGGCATGAACAATCTTTAAAAGAAATAGCTGAAAATATTGTAAAACCTTTAAATGCAGATGTATTTATGCATACATGGGATACGCAAGCTGATTGGCCAGGGATTGGAGGAACAGCAAGCTTTTTTAGATTGTTTGGACATGAGAACGAAAAAAAAATACCTAAGAAATATCATGGTGTAAATAATATTTTTAAGATTGAAGAAAGGTTTCCTCATCTATTTAACTTAATAAAAACACCTATTAGTCAAAATTTAGACCAAGAAAAAATAAAAGCAATATTTCCAAACATTCATATAAAAATAGAAAATCAAAATCAATTTGAAGAAATATATATAAAGAACAATAGATATGCAAAAAATACTAGATATAAAAATCAGTTAAAAATGTTTTATGGCATATATCAATCTTTTTATATGGCCTTACAACAGAGTCTTGAGTATGATTTTATTATTCGTATTAGACCCGATGTATCTGTAGAAACGTTTAACCCTAAAATATTTGATAATTTAGAAAATAATTTATTCTATGGTTTATCAGAAAATATAGCTGGCCCTACAGATGTAGAGTTTGTTTGTTCGTCTCAAATGGCATTATCTTTTATAAATTTTTGTAAAAATATTTTCTCAAAAGGAAGATTAAATCCATTTGAGCAAATGCCTGATGTAGATTCACATCGTCTAATTTTACTTTGGTTAATTGACAATGAATATAGTTTAGGCGATGACGTTATTAAAACTAAAATTTTAGATAGTCGACATTTTAAAGCTTTTAAAGATTTGGATAAGATTTTGGAAAAAGATATTTCAAATTTATCAGAGGCAGAATTTCTAGAAGAAGCTGACTTAATTGAGTTTTTCGCAAAAATTGTGGAATAAAATTCCTGTATAATTGCTATGCTTTTAAAAGAAGTTATTGATTATGCACTTTATTAATAAAAAAATAGCAAATATCCCAAACATTCATCAATTTTTTGATGAAGGTAATGCTGTTGTAGGATGGGGAAGAAAAAAGAGTTTTTTTCTTGCACAACACTATGCGCAACAGCATCATTTACCTGTTATTTGTGCAGAAGATGGTTTTATTCGTTCATTGGGCTTAGGTAAAGAAGGTTATCCGCCATTATCTTTAGTAGTTGATAAAATAGGAATTTATTTTGATTCAACACAACCTTCTGATTTAGAAAATTTAATAGGTCAACCTGAAGATATAGCTCAAAACAAAAGAGCACAGCAAAGCATTGAATTGATTACACAATATGGTATCACCAAATATAATCAAAAATTTAACAAAATAGATTCTGCTTTTTTTAAAGATAAAAAAAACATTTTAGTGGTCGATCAAACTTATGGCGATCAATCGATTAAATATGCAGGTGCAAGTGAATTAGATTTTAAACGTATGTTAGCACAGGCTTGTAAAGACCATCCTGATGCAACCATTTGGGTGAAAACCCATCCTGATGTAATGGCAGGGAAAGCTAAAGGTCATTTTATTAAAGATGACTTTAGTTCCAATGTAAAAGCATTAACACAAAACTATAACCCCTACGATTTATTGCAATATATAGATGAAGTTTATGTGGTGAGCTCGCATCTTGGTTTTGAAGCATTGCTTGCAGGTAAAAAAGTACAATGTTTTGCTATGCCTTGGTATGCAGGTTGGGGGTTAACGCAAGATCAGAAAAAAAATAAGCGACGTAATACTAAATGTTCTTTAACACATCTATTTGCTAAGGCTTACTTTGACTATGCCCGTTATGTATGCCCTGTAACACAGCAGCGTTGTGAATTAGAAAATATTTTACAGCTATTGATTGTAAATATTAAACAGCAAAAGCGACTACCTAGTGACTTAGATATTTTTGGATTTAGTCGTTGGAAACGTGTATTTATGCAGGAGTATTTAGATTTTCCTCATCTAAAATTAAATTTTAAATGGCGAAAACCTAAAAAAAACAATCATATATTTGCATGGGGTAAAAGAGCGCAAAAATTAAAACAAGAAGATTATAAATGTGTATGGACGGTAGAAGATGGATTTATACGTTCGTTAGGATTGGGTGCTGCATTGATAAGACCTTACTCATTGGTTTTTGATCCAATTGGAATTTATTATGATGCAACACAGCCTTCTTATTTAGAGAAGTTGTTAAATAAAAGTGAACTTTCTTTTGCACAAAATAAGCGTGCAGATCAACTTATTCAGACTATTCTTGAAACAAACATCTCAAAATATAATGTGGGTATAACAAAAGAACTGGCTAGACCTTCTACAAAAAAAGTAATTTTGGTGGTGGGGCAAGTTGAAGATGATATGTCTATTCAATTAGGTGGCATAGACATCAAAACAAACCTTGCTTTACTTAAACAGGTGAGAGCAAATAATTTAGATGCCTATATTATTTATAAACCTCATCCTGATGTGCATGCAGGGCTTAGAGTTGGACAAGTAGATGCGTCTGCTTATGCAGATCATGTAGAGCTTGAAACATCTATTTTAGATTGTTTTAAGATTTGCGATGAGTTGCATACTATTTCCTCTTTAAGTGGCTTTGAAGCATTGCTAAGAGGTCTTAAAGTATATTGTTATGGTTTACCATTTTATGCAGGTTGGGGGTTAACGCAAGATCGGCATAAATGTGCAAGAAGAAAAAAAGACATTACATTACAAACCTTGGTGTATATGACGCTAATAGAGTATCCTATTTACAATGTACCAGTTACAAAGCGTATGCGTCTTCCATTTGTAACACCTGAACATGTGATTGACTATATAAAAAAAGAAATGCAACAGCCACGCACTGTAGAATATTCTTTCATAAGTCGAATGTTTACAAAGGTAAGACGTATTAAGTTAGGAAATTTTCATTAATATGTCTGTTCATTTAGATGCACTATTATCTTCTAAAAAAGTGCTGTTATTACAAGGCCCAATGGGGGATTTTTTTAGTCAGTTAGCAACTTGGTTAAAAACAAAAAAAATTGAACCTTATAAGTTAAATTTTAATGGGGGAGATTGGCTTTATTATCACCACCACAAAAATGTATTTAATTACAGAGGGCGGATGGGAGACTTTTCGCTGTGGCTACATGATTTTTTATTAGAACATCAAATAGATAGTTTAGTATGTTTTGGTGATTGTCGAAAATACCATCGTATTGCCAATCAGGTCGCGCTTGACTTGAAGTTACAGTTTTTTGCATTTGAAGAAGGATATATTCGGCCCAATTATATTACGTTTGAGCAAGATGGCGTAAACTTCTTTTCCAATTTTACCAAACATTTGTTACAACAAATAGAAAGTAATCAGCAGTTACCTTTAGATCATTATATTGATGTGCATAATGATTATGCAAAGTTAATTAGAAGTGCTTTTTGTTATTATTTGGCTTGGTCATTTTGTGTTTTTGTTTATCCTCATTATAAACATCACCGTGGTATGACACCCTTGTTTGAACTGTATTGTTGGTTTCTCTCGGGTTTAAGAAGAATAAAAAATTACCATTTAGAAACACCACGATTTGAGCGATTTTTAGAACAACACTCAAAACAATATTATGTGTTTGCTTTGCAAGTGCACAATGATTTTCAAATTCGTATTCATAGCGATTTAAAACGAATGGAGTCTTATATTGAGCATGTGATTGAGTCCTTTAGTTTAAATGCCAAACCAGAACATCATTTAGTTTTAAAGCATCATCCAATGGATCGTGGTTATAGAGAGTATAGCCGTTTAATTAAAGATTGTACGAAGAAGTTTAATGTGGTGGGGCGAGTTCATTATTTTTGTGATATTCATTTACCAACGTTGTTAAAGCAAAGTTTAGGCATGGTCACGATTAATAGTACAACAGGAATACAAGCATTATTTCACGGCATTCCTGTAAAGGTATTAGGACGTGCATTATATGATTTACCTCGTTTAACTTCTCAATATCCCCTTTCTAAATTTTGGCATCAGCCGGGTGTAGTGGATAAAGTCTATTTTAGCCATTTTAGACATCAGCTTATAGAATACTCTCAACTGAATGGGGCCTACTATGGAGTATCTGCATGGATGGAAAGCTACCAAGAACCTGTTTTAGAAACTGTTGAGTCATAAAAAAAGAAGCCATTAGGCTTCTTTTTTTATTTGAGGTTTACTGTTTATTTTTAGGAAGTTTGTACGCCACTAAATAATCACCCACAGGGGTTTTCATAAAGTGATGACCGCCTGCCATAATCACAACGTATTGCTCACCGTTTATTGAGTAAGTCATTGGGGTTGCTTGACCACCTGCTGGCAGTGTATCGCTCCACAACTCTTTACCATTACGGTTATCATATGCACGGATTTTGTCATCTGTTGTTGCTGATACAAAGCTGATATTACTCGCTGTTGTAATTGGGCCACCGTTGTTTGGTGTACCAATGTTAATCGGCATATGTGTTGCAAGATTAAATGGACCGTTACGTTCTGCACTACCAAATGGATGTTGCCATAGAATTGATTTTGTATGTAAATCAATGGCTGTGATCATACCGTAAGGTGGTTCACTACATAACATACCTGTTGGGCTAAAGAAGGCACTAATTTTTACACCATAAGGTGTATCTGCCATAGGACGACCAGTACCACCCACTGGTTTGTAATTTTTAGCATCCATAGACTCTAAGCCTTCTTTGTTTGCTTCTTTACGTGACAGTAGTTGTGCGTACATTGGTGTGTTATTCCAATTGGCAATAATAACACCGCGGTTGCCATCATAAGCATAGCTACCCCAGTCACTACCGCCGTTATTACCTGGATACATAATCCAAGGTTTATCTAAGCTAGGTGGTGTATCAATACCTTGATAGTTTGCTTTACGGAATTTAATACGACACATCATTTGATCGATTGGTGAAATACCCCACATTTTTGTTTCATTTAAATCTGGGAAACCTAAACGCGGAATATCAGTAACAAATGGCTGTGTTGGTGAACGTGTATCATCAGGAACGCCACCTGTTGTTGGAACAGCACGTTCTTCTACTTTATTGAGTGGTTTACCTGTTTCACGGTTTAAGATGAAAGTTTGACCCAATTTAGTTGGAACAAGCATAGCAGGAACAGGTTTGCCTGATGCATCAGGGTAGTCCATAAGCGTTGGTTGAGAGCCTAAATCCTGATCCCATACATCTTTATGTACAGTTTGGAACGCCCAACGTAAATCACCTGTTTTTGCGTCTAATGCAACTACAGCAGCATTTACTTTTTCTTCTTCAGGGCTACGCATTGCGCTATAGTGATCGGCAGCGGCATTACCCATTGGTAAATAGACTAAACCAAGTTTGTCATCACCCACCATAGTTGCCCATGAGTTTGGTGTACCACGGCTATATTCTTCGCCGTCTTTTGGTTCACTATGGTCGTTTGGACGTTTTACATCCCAAGCCCATTTGAATTTACCATTTTCAGCATCGTAACCACGGATAACACCTGATGGTGCCCAACGGCGTTGATTATCACGTACTTCTTGGTTAACTACCACTGTACCATTTACAATAGCAACAGGCGATGTTACAGAAACGAAGCCCGGTGTTACAGGTCCCATCCCTTTGTTCAGGTCGGTTTGTCCGTGTGTACCAAAATCTTCACATGGTTTACCTGTTTCTGTATCTAATGCGATTAAACGCATATCCAGTGTACCCATCACCACACGTGTATGACACGCCTGACCTGTTGGTACAACTTTTGATTCGTAATAAGTTAAACCACGACATGCTGCCGTGTATGGGATACTTTGGTATTGAACGCCTGATTTAAATTTCCAAACTTCTTTACCCGTTGCAGGATCAATACGGCTTACGTTGTTTGTTGCACTACATACGTAAAGTCCATTACCCACTTTGATTGGGGTATGTTCCGCTGCCCATTTATCTGCTTTACCCGGAGGCGGTAGATCGCCTGTACGGTATACCCATGCTTTTTCTAGGTATTTAGCGTTATCGGCATTAATTTGCTTGAGCGGTGAGTAACGTGTAGCGTTGGCATCACGTCCGTAGTATGTCCAATCAGAATCTGACTGAGTGGTATCATTTACAGCACCTGCAAGCGGTTTGTCTGAAGGTTCTTTACCAGATTCGTAGTTATCATGCGGTACAAATGCACAACCACCTGCCACGATAAAACAAAATACAATAATACCTGTTAAAGAATAAGACAGTTTACGACTGACGCCTTGACCAATACGTGGTAGTAGTAAGGTTAGGAAAAATGCAAAAACTGCAAATAATCCTAGACGTGGTACCCAGCCCCAAAAGCGGCTACCTGTTTCATAGATGGTCCAAATGAGTGTACCAATAAAAAATAAACCAAAGATTTGAGCGCCCAATAGTTTATTTTTAAATAGTAGTACACCTGATGCGATGAGCATGATACTAGAGATGAGGTAGTACCAAGAACCACCTGCAAATGCAAGATCAACGCCTCCGATGAGTAAAGGCAATGCAAAAAGTGCTAAAATAACAGCAAAAACCTTGACTGCTATTGTACTTTTTGATTGTCCTTGTGAATTTTCTATCTCCATAAGTCCTCCATAGACTCATTTATTTTAATTCTTAAGAGATATGATCGTGGACTTTTCTTAAATAAAAAAGTAAAAATTTAAGTTTTATAAAAGTAAACCGATCGGTTTTTATGTAACATATTGTTTTTTATTGGTTAAATGAAATATTTTTTTTTTGTAAAAAAGTGAGTAATAGGTTAACTATTACTCACTCTAAAATTTTACTTAATAGTTGGTGGAAAACCATCTTCTTCTAAAGCTGATTTTACGGCATCTAAACTGGCTGTTGTGGTCACATCCACTAATTTTGTGTCTAAATCAATATTTACTTCTGCATTTGGGTCGACTTCTTTAATGGTTGCTGTTACACCTTTTGCACAGCCACCACAGTTCATATTTAAAATTTCGAATTTCATGCGTTTAAGTCCTATTTTGAGACAAAGATAGTGTAAACCTTTCCATAGGAAGAAGGTCAAGGTTTACAATAAAAAAATTGACCTTTACATAGGGTTAAGGTTTAAGGTGTTTTTGTTCAAATTTGAGTTGTGGCTATGAAAAAATATACATTATCTATTGAGGGCATGACGTGTGCTTCATGTGTGGGGCGCCTTGAAAAAGCGTTGAAAAAAATAGATGCTGTGACTGATGCACAGGTCAACCTTGCAACCGAAAAAGCCATTATTCAAACAGAACAACCCATATCAGTCCAAACACTTTATGATGCTGTTGAGCGTACAGGTTTTGGCGTAAAGCGTTATCCTGAAATTACATTAGGTATTCAAGGGATGACGTGCGCTTCATGTGTAGGACGCGTTGAAAAAGCTCTCAAAAGAGTAGAGAGTGTTGCCGATGCACAAGTTAACCTTGCTACAGAAAAAGCCACCATTCAAGTATTACAGCCTATTAACCAACAAGTTCTTGCCCAAGCTGTACAAAAGGCAGGGTTTGATGTGGTTAAAACCGTATCGCTCAAAGTTCAAGGCATGACATGTGCTTCATGTGTGGGACGTGTTGAAAAAGCCCTCAATAAATTAGAAGGGGTAAATAATGCACAAGTAAACTTAGCGACTGAAATGGCACATATTCAAACATTGCTTGAACCTCAAGAATTAATTAAAGCAATTCAAAAAGCAGGGTTTGATGCATCTATACCACAAACACAACAAGTTAATACGCGTGAAGAAGAAGCAACTCACTTAAAAAAAGATCTACTCTTTGCTTTTATTTTGGCACTCCCTGTTTTTTTAGTTGAGATGTCAGCGCATTTTATTCCTGCTGTACATATGGCGTTGATGCCGTATTTAAATGTAATTTGGTATATTCAGTTTGTTTTAACAACGATTATTTTGATATTTCCTGCACGCCGTTTTTACAAAAAGGGGTTGCCTGCGCTTGCACGTTTTGCACCTGATATGAATTCTTTGGTGTCTGTCGGTACACTTGCTGCATACAGCTATTCATGTATTGCCACATTCTTGCCACAACTTTTACCAAAAGATACGGTCAATGTTTATTTTGAATCGGCAGCGATGATTGTTGTGCTTATTTTACTTGGTCGTTATTTTGAGGCACGTGCTAAAGGTAAAACATCACAAGCCATTCAATCGCTTATTGGTATGCAACCTCAGGTCGCACGTTTAGAAAACCATCAACAAATTGCGGTTGATCAAGTTCAAGTCGGAATGACATTGCTGATTCAACCGGGTGAAAAAATCCCTGTAGATGCTGTGGTAACGCAGGGACAGAGCTTTGTAGATGAAGCGATGGTAACAGGAGAGCCGATTGCCGTTGCTAAACAAAAAGATGATCAAGTGGTTGCAGGTACGATTAATCAGCAAGGTATCTTGCATGTAAAAGCCACAGCAGTTGGTGAAAATACCCTGTTGTCTCAAATTATTCGTTTAGTAGAGCAGGCACAAGGTTCAAAATTACCTATTCAGAATGTAATTGATAAAATTACGATGTGGTTTGTGCCTGTGGTCATGGGAGTTGCATTACTTACTTTTATTTTGTGGTTTATTTTTGGTCCACAGCCTGCTTTAACATATAGCTTAGTCAATGCAGTGGCTGTACTTATTATTGCTTGTCCGTGTGCGATGGGTTTGGCTGTACCCACTTCAATTATGGTCAGTACAGGGCGTGGGGCGGCACTCGGTATTCTGTTTCGTAAAGGTGAAGCATTACAACAACTCAAAAGTGTGCAAACGGTTGCATTAGACAAAACAGGTACGCTTACACAGGGTAAACCACAACTGACAGACTTGATAACAGACCTTGACCGCCGTGATGTTTTAGCGTGGATAGCAGCAGTAGAGCAATACTCAGAGCATCCAATTGCGCAAGCCATTGTGGAACAAGCCCAAAAAGAACAATTAATGTTGCCAAAAGCAGAAAATGTAAAAGTTCTGGTAGGTTATGGCATACAAGCGACAATTGATGATCAAACTGTATATATTGGTGCAGATCGCTTAATGACTCAGCAAAATATTGATATTGATGACTATCAAAATGAAGCGCAAACGCTTGCACAAACAGGTAAAACACCGTTATATGTTGCAATTAATAATCAAGCGATTGCGCTTTTAGCTGTATCTGATCCAATTAAAGAAACCACACCACAAGCAATTAAAGCCCTACATCAAATGGGTTTAAAAGTGGCAATGATTACAGGGGATAATCAAAAAACAGCCCAAGCGATTGCCAAACAGTTAGGCATTGACCATGTGGTGGCAGAAGTTCTTCCTGAAGGAAAAGTAACCGCTTTACAAGCATTACAGCAAAATGGAAAAGTTGCTTATGTAGGCGATGGTATTAATGATGCACCTGCACTTGCACATGCCGATGTAGGTATTGCAATTGGAACAGGGACAGATGTTGCCATTGAATCGGCAGATGTCGTGTTAATGTCAGGGCAATTAACAGGGGTAACAAAAGCGATTGCATTGAGTCACGCTACAATTAAAAATATTCATCAAAATTTATTTTGGGCATTTATTTATAATATTATTTTAATACCTGTCGCAGCAGGTGTGTTGTACCCAATTTTGTTGTCACCTATGTTTGCAGCAGGTGCAATGGCGTTGTCTTCGGTATTTGTACTGACTAATGCACTACGTTTAAAGGCATTCAAATGAACATTGGACAAATTGCACAACAAACCTTGTTATCTGCAAAGATGATTCGTTATTACGAAGAAATTGGCTTATTAACTCATGTAAAACGTACCGAGGCAGGGTATCGTGTTTATACACATCAGCATGTGCGGACGCTTAAATTTATTCGACATGCAAAAAGCTTACATTTTTCGTTTGAGCAAATTAAAGAGCTTTTGCAACTGTGGCAAAACCACCATCGGCAAAGTGCTGAGGTAAAACAGCTTGCATTAAAACATATTGATCAGTTAAATAAAAAAATTGCTGAAATGCAAGAAATGGTTGATATTCTGAGTCAGACAGCACAATGTTGTGCAGGTAATGAGAGCGCAGACTGTCCAATTTTAGAGAAATTGGAACGTGGTATAAAGGAAAAATAATGTTTCAGCATATAGATGCCTATGCAGGCGACCCCATCTTAACATTAATGGAAAAATTCCAAAAAGATGAGCGTGCACATAAAATAAATTTAAGTATTGGGCTGTATTACAACGAAGATGGTGTTGTGCCACAGTTTGATGCCATTAAACAAATTGAACTTGATAAAAGTCATGCTCAACTTTATTTACCAATGTCAGGCTTGCCTGCATATTGCCAAGCAACGCAAGCGTTATTGTTTGGTGAAAAAGTGAGTGACCGTGTAGTCACCATTCAAACTTTAGGTGGTTCTGGTGCGTTAAAAGTTGGTGCAGATTTTCTTAAAAAATATTTTCCACAAGCAACGGTATGGGTAAGCCAACCGACATGGGAAAATCATATTGCAATCTTTGAAGGGGCAGGCTTTAAAACAGCGGAATATCCATATTTTGATGTGCAAACCAATGGCGTTGCATTTGAAAAAATATTGGCTTGTTTAAAGCAAATTCCAAAAGGTGATGTGGTGTTATTACATCCATGTTGCCATAACCCAACAGGTGCAGATTTAACCCAAGCACAATGGGATGAGATTATTCCTGTATTAATTGAGCGTGAGTTAATTCCATTTTTAGATATTGCTTATCAGGGCTTTGCAGAAAGTTTAGAGCAAGATGCCTATGCCATTCGTGCCTTGTACCGTGCGGGTGCAAACTTTATTTTAAGTAATTCTTTTTCTAAAATTTTCTCGTTATATGGCGAGCGTGTGGGTGGCTTAACAGCTGTGTGTGATGATGCAACCTCAGCACAACATGTACTTGGTCAATTTAAAGCAACTGTACGTAAGATTTATTCAAGCCCACCAACTACAGGTGCAAAACTTGTCAGTGGTGTACTCACAAATGACGAACTAAAACAAAATTGGCAACAAGAGCTTAGCCAAATGGCAACGCGAATTGCAAAAATGCGTACTATTTTATGTGAAGAGTTAAACAAACGTGTACCAAATCAAGACTTTACTTATTTAGTTAAACAACGTGGTATGTTTAGTTATACAGGTTTAAATGCAGAACAAGTAGACCGTTTGCGTGAAGAGTTTGGAATTTACTTATTACGTAGTGGTCGTATGTGTGTTGCAGGGCTAAATCAAAATAATGTATATAAAGTTGCTGAAGCGATTGCTCAGGTGATTTAAAAAAAGCGACCCGAGGGTCGCTTTTTATTATTTGATCATATCTTGTGTAAATTCACGTTTAGGTTGTTGGCGTACAGGTATGCCATCTGCCTTAAAATAAGGGGCAGTAGAACGTGGTAATTTTTGTCCACGAATTGCATCTGCAATTTTCTCACCAATCATAATGGTGGTGGCATTTAGGTTACCTGTAATAATGATTGGCATAATAGACGCATCAACCACACGTAAACCTTGTACACCATGTACACGACCTTCGCTATCGACTACTGCCATATCATCTTCCCCCATCTTACAACTACCACATGGGTGATATGCCGTTTCTGCATGAGTACGCACAAATTCATCTAATTGTTCATCTGTCACTACATCTTTACCCGGACTAATTTCACGACCACGGTATTCATCTAAAGCAGGTTGATGCATGATTTCGCGTGTGATGCGGATACAATCACGGAATTCTTGCCAATCTTGCTCGGTTGCCATGTAGTTAAACAAAATGCTTGGGTGCTCGTTTGGATCTAACGATTTGATACGAATGCGACCACGAGATGGTGAACGCATAGAGCCAACGTGGGCTTGGAAACCATGTTCTTTAATGGCTTTTGAACCATTGTAGTTAATTGCAACAGGTAAGAAGTGATACTGAATATTTGGGAAGTCAAATTCAGGACGACTACGAATAAAACCGCCTGCCTCGAATTGGTTACTTGCACCAACGCCTGTACCTAAGAACATCCACTCGGCACCAATAGCAGGTTGGTTTTGTAGTTTAAGAGCAGGTGCTAAAGATACAGGTTTTTTGCATTCGTACTGTAAATAGAGTTCAAGGTGATCTTGTAAGTTTTCACCCACACCTGGTAACTCATGTACCGTTGGAATATTAAATTCTGCAAGAAGCTCTTTAGAGGCAATTCCTGAGCGTTGTAAAATTTGTGGTGATGCAATAGTACCTGAACAGACTAAAACTTCACGACGTGCCTGAGCTGTTTTAGTTGTGCTACCTTGTAAAAATTGAACACCTGTTGCACGTTTACCCTCAAACAATACTTTGTCTGTTACCGCATGCGTAATGATGGTTAAGTTAGGACGACCTTTTGCCATGTCCAAATAACCACGCGCTGTACTAGAACGACGCCCTTGTTTGGTTACAGTACGATCCATTGGACCGAAACCTTCTTGTTGGTAACCGTTTAAGTCGTCTGTACGTGGATAACCTGCTTCTACACCCGCATCAATCATCGCTTTAAATAAAACGTTGTTGCCTGCTTTAGGTGTTGCAACACTAACAGGTCCTTCACCGCCGTGATAATCATTTTCACCAATATCACGTGTTTCTGCTTTGCGGTAGTACGGTAAGCAATCTGCATAGGTCCAATTCTCTAGACCTTTAAGTTTTGCCCAACCGTCTAAATCCATAGCGTTACCACGGATATAGCACATCCCATTGATTAAAGATGAGCCACCTAAGCCTTTACCACGACCACATTCCATACGGCGATTATTCATATGTGGTTCTGGATCTGTTTCGTATGCCCAATTATACGTACGCCCTTGTAGTGGGTAAGCCAATGCCGCAGGCATTTGTGTACGGAAATCAATACGGTGGTCTGGTCCACCTGCTTCTAAAAGTAAAACGGTTGTATCTTTGTCTTCTGTAAGGCGAGTTGCAAGAACGTTACCTGCCGAACCTGCACCCACAATAATATAATCGTAACTTGCCATGATTGTATCCTTATTGTGCTAGCAATAAAAAAGGCACACACCGCGTTGGAGTGTCGTTGTGTGTGCCATAACTTAAAATTACTCGTACGCTGCCATTTCAACTTGGATTGATTTCACACGAGTATAGTGTTGTAGAGTCGAGATCCCATTTTCACGTCCAACACCAGATTGTTTGTAGCCACCGACAGGCATTTCTGCAGGCGATTCGCCCCATGTATTGATCCAACAAATACCTGCTTCAATTTGATGAATAATACGATGTGCACGATTAATATTTTGACTGACAACACCTGCAGCTAAGCCATAAATGGTGTCATTGGCACGTGCAATTACTTCTTCTTCTGTGTCGTAGTACAAAATGCTCATGACAGGACCAAAGATTTCGTCTTGTACAATTGCCATATCGTCTGTGCAGTCTGTAAAGACTGTTGGTTCTACAAAAGCACCGTTTGGATAATCTTTTGCACGTTCACCCCCACATAATAGTGTTGCACCTTGTTCTTTACCTTTTTCTAGGTAAGACAGGACTTTTTCCATGTGCGGGAAGCTTACTAATGGACCAAAATCAGTGTCTTGAGCCATTGGATCACCCATACGGATGTTTTTAATACGCTTTAAAATTGCATCTTCAAATTCTGCTTTCATGGCACGCGGTACAAATACGCGTGTACCATTTGTGCATACTTGTCCTGTACTAAAGAAGTTTGCAAGCATGGCAATATCTGCCGCTTGGTTAATGTTGGCATCATCACAAATAATAAGTGGAGATTTACCACCAAGTTCCATGGTTACTTCTTTCAGCGATGAGCTTGCTGCACTTGCCATCACTTTTTTGCCTGTTGGCACGCTTCCTGTAAATGAGATTTTTTCAATAACAGGATGCTCAGACAACATTGCACCAACTTCGCCCAAACCTTGTACCACGTTAAATACGCCGTTTGGTACGCCTGCTTCTGTATAAATTTCGGCAAGTTTAAGGGCAGTAAGAGGAGTTACTTCACTTGGTTTGAAAATCATGGCATTACCTGCAGCGAGTGCAGGGGCAGATTTCCAAAGTGCGATTTGAATTGGATAGTTCCATGCACCAATACCTGCAACCACACCTAATGGCTCACGGCGTGTATAAAAAAAGCTCGTATCACGTAATGGAACTTGATCGCCTTGAATGGCTGTTGCAAGCCCTGCGTAATATTCTAAAACATCTGCACCGGTTACAATATCTACAGTTGAAGTTTCAGAATAAGCCTTACCTGTATCTTGAGTTTCAAGCACTGCAAGTTCATCATTACGTTCACGTAAAATGTCGACAGCACGGCGTAAAATACGTGAGCGTTCCATTGCTGTCATAGCAGCCCAAACTTTCTGACCTTTTTGTGCACTTTCTACAGCTTTATTAACATCTTCTTGTGATGCTGCTTGCACAGTTGCTAATACTTCACCATTGGCAGGATTAACAGTTTCAAATGTTTTACCACTGGTTGCATCTACGTACTGACCGTGAATATAAAGTTTACTCATCTTTATTCTCCTGCACTTGCATTTGTAAATAGTTGTAAGCAATTGAGCGTGCTTGTTGAGTATCAAAGTTATCATGATGATGACTCATTAAGCTGCCTCGTAACCATAAACCATCAATTAAAGCTGCCATGCCACGTGCGGCAACATTGGCACGCTCGGTGGGAATTAATTTAAGAAAATGATGTCTTAAATTAGAGTGAAGGCGCTGATCATTAATTCTTTGTAGGCGTTGCAGTTCAGGGGTATGCAAACTTGCCGACCAAAATTCAAGCCATAAACGCATTGCTTTAGGGTTGGTTTGGCTAATATCAAAATTTGAATCAATAATCGCTTTAATTTGGGCGCTTGGTGTACGGCTTACATCTGCTTTGTACTGTTCTGTTTTTACACGAAGATTGTTGAGCATGTTGCGCATACACGCATTAATGAGACCTTGCTTATCACCAAAATAGTGACTCACAATACCTGTTGATAAGCCTGCTTGTTTTGCAATTTTGGCTATCGTTGTATGTGTTAAGCCAAGTTCATAAATTACCTCAAATGCGGCATTCATAATTTGTTCTCGGCGAACATGTTCAGGTTTAACTCTGCTCGTAGTCATAAGTGCTTTGTGATTTAACGCTTAAATATAGAATAGCCCAAATTGATTGAACGTTCAATCAATGGGCTGTATGATGGGGGTAAGAAAATAAGCATAAAAGCATTAAATTATTGTTTTTACGCTTATTTTTATATTTGTTTTCAATTGTAGAAATATAAAAGGTGGTTTTTTGTACGTTTAAAATGTATTCTTAAGCGCAAGAATGCATACATCTTTTTTAAAGTTTTACTTTATATCTTACTGCTTTGAAAGCACATCTTTACACATTGTTGTGTACTCATTTTAAATAATAAGAGGATTTTATGAACCAAGATAACTCCTCCGCATCGCCTAAGGATAAGCTTAATAGCACGGTATTTTTTACCTCTGCTACAATTGTTTTAGCTTTTTCGTTTTTAACGATTATGTTTAATGAGGCAGCGGCAACCACCTTAGACCTTGTTCTTGATTGGGTAAGTTCTACGTTTGGTTGGTACTATTTTGCAGCGGCATCTATTTATATTGTTTTTGTTTTATTTTTGGCATGTTCTCGTTATGGCGACATTAAATTAGGTCCCAAACATGCAAAGCCTGAATTTAGTTTAATGAGTTGGTCTGCCATGCTGTTTGCAGCAGGTATTGGGATTGACTTAATGTTCTTCTCGGTTGCAGAGCCAATTACACAATACATGCAACCTCCTGTAGGAGAAGGGCAAACCATTGAAGCTGCACGCCAAGCCATTACATGGACAGTTTTCCATTATGGTTTAACAGGTTGGTGTATGTATGCGCTAGTGGGTATTTCATTAGGTTATTTTGCCTATCGTTATAATTTACCTTTAACCATTCGTTCTGCGTTATATCCAATTTTTGGAGATCGTATAAATGGTATTGTTGGGCATTTGGTAGATATCGCTGCTGTATTGGGTACTATTTTTGGTATTGCAACCACCTGTGGTATTGGTGTTGTCCAACTCAATTATGGTTTAACCACTTTATTTGGTCTACCTGAAGGCTTATCTGTTCAATTTGGACTGATTATTTTAGCTGTTGTGTTGACGATTATTTCTGCAACAACAGGGGTAGATAAGGGTGTTAAGTTCATGTCTGAAATGAACGTATACTTTGCTATTGGCTTAGTATTGTTTATTTTATTTATGGGCGATACCAAATTTTTATTAAATTCATTGGTATTAAATGTAGGCGATTATATTAGTCGTTTCCCTGCAATGACATTAGATACGTTTGCTTATAATCAAGATAAAGACCCACACTCATCGCAATGGATTAAAGATTGGACACTGTTCTTTTGGGCGTGGTGGGTAGCATGGTCGCCGTTTGTTGGCTTGTTTTTAGCACGTATTTCTAAAGGGCGTACTATCCGTGAATTTGTTGCAGGTACACTGATTATTCCTTTTGTATTTACGCTCGCTTGGTTATCTGTGATGGGTAATAGCGCGTTATATGAAATTATTCATGGTAACTTACAGTTTGCGCAAGAAATTTTAGCAAGACCAGAACTTGGGTTTTATAAATTACTTTCATTTTATCCATTGTTCAAATTTACGGCATTTATTGCATTTGTGACAGGGTTACTATTTTATGTAACGTCTGCCGATTCAGGTGCGATTGTACTAGGTAATTTCACATACAAGTTAAATGATGTAAACAGCGATGCGCCTAATTGGATTCGTGTATTTTGGGCAATGGTAATTGCAGTCCTTACACTTGCAATGCTGATGACAGATGGAATAACAACACTGCAAAAAGCAACAGTGATTATGGGATTACCATTTAGCTTTGTGATGATGTTTGTGATGGCGGGCTTATTTAAGTCATTACGTTTAGAAGATTACCGTTCGCAAAGTCGTTCGCTTAATGCAGCACCTGTAGCAGGGAATGTTGATATTTTAAATTGGAAACAACGTTTATCACGCGTGATGCATCACCCTGGGCGTCAAAATACACTGATTATGCTTGAAAATGTGTGTAAGCCTGCACTTGAAGAGGTAGTTAAAGAGCTACATCAAAAAGGTACAGATGCAGCACTAAGTGTTAAAGCGTTAGATGATGATCCTGATTTGTATCATATCGATTTAACCATTGGTATGAAGAGCGAGCAGAATTTTATTTACCAAATTTGGCCGCAACGTTATAAAACACCTGAGTTTAGTATTCGTAAGCAACATCGCGATAAAGCACACTACTATCGTTTAGAAACATTTTTATACGAAGGTAGTCAAAACAATGACTTAGTGGGTTACAACAAAGAACAAGTGATTAATGATGTACTTGATAAATATGAACGTCATTTAATGTTCTTACATTTAAATCGTGAAGAAACTGAAGGTAAAACATTAAGTTTTCCTGATCCAAATAACGATTAAACATTTCCCCCATATGGGGGATTGTTTCATAAATGCAACAGAGCGATATGTAAATATCGCTTTTTTTGTAATAAATAAAAATTAAACTAATAAAAAATATCAAGGATAAAACAATGCGTTATTTAGAATTTGGACACAGTAAAGATTTGATTTTGTTGATTGCCCGTATTTTATTAGTGGCACTTTTTTTAATTTTTGGCTTACCTAAAATTGCAGGTTTTTCAGGATTTGTAGGTTATATGACGTCATTAGGTGCACCATTACCAACTCTAGCCGCAGGCATTGCTGTATTTATGGAAGTTATTGCAAGTCTTGCCATTATGGTGGGTTTTTATACACGTCCACTTGCTTTAATTTTTGTATTTTATACTTTAGGCACTGCATTGATGGGACACGCGTATTGGTCAATGATAGGTGATGCACAACATGCCAATATGATTAACTTTTATAAAAATATAAGTATTATGGGGGGATTTTTGTTATTAAGCGTAGCAGGCCCAGGGCGTTTTTCATTAGACAAACGTTAGTTAGACTTTAGGCTAATATTACAACAATTGCTCTATTTTATCTGTATTTTAAAAAGATAAAAGGAGGGCTAGCCATGCAAGAAGCACAGCAAGAGTCCCGTATACGTTCAATTTTTAATGTAACGAGCGGGAATTTTTTAGAACAATACGATTTTTTCTTGTTTGGACTTTATGCCAAATTTATTGGAGAAACCTTTTTCCATTCAGATAGTGCATATGCCGCTTTGCTCAAAACCTTTCTGATTTTTGCAGTTAGTTTTTTTATGCGTCCAATTGGCGCACTCGTATTGGGTCCTTATGTAGACCGTTTGGGTCGCCGTAAAGGTTTAATGCTAACCTTGAGTATTATGGCTTTTGGTTCTTTAATTATTGCATTTACCCCAGGTTATGACACGTTAGGTATCGCCGCTGCTATTTTGATTTTAGTGGGACGTTTGGCACAAGGTTTCTCAGCAGGTGTTGAGCTGGGTGGGGTATCTGTATATTTGTCTGAAATTGCAGATGAACATAACAAAGGGTTTATGACCAGTTGGCAATCAGCAAGTCAGCAAGTGGCTGTAATTTTTGCCGCTTTACTCGGTTTTGGTATTAGTACATGGTTTACTACTGCACAAGTGGCAGAATGGGCATGGCGTATTCCCTTTATTATTGGGTGTTTAATTATTCCTGCTATTTTCTATTTGCGTGGAAATCTTAAAGAAACAGAAGATTTTGCGTCACGTACAGAACATCCAACCACAAAACAAATTTTAAAAACATTGGCAGAAAATTGGAAAGTAGTGATAGCAGGGATGTTATTGGTAGCAACTACCACCACGATGTTTTATTTTATTACGGTTTATACGCCAACTTACGGACGCGAAGTATTACATCTTTCAATAGCAGATAGCTTAATTGCGACAATTATGGTGGGCATCAGTAATTTTATTTTACTCCCTATTGGCGGTATGTTGTCAGATAAGTTTGGACGTAAGCCAATGCTTGTAGGTATGTCTGTACTTATTTTATTTTGTGCTTATCCATTACTCAGTTGGTTAACTGCTAATGTAAGTTTGGCACATATGTTGATGGTACTTTTTTGCTTTTCTTTAATTTATAGCTTTTACAATGGTGCAATGGTAGTAACACTTACCGAAATTATGCCACGTTCTGTACGGACATCTGGTTTTTCTGTAGCCTACAGTTTGGCAACGTCTGTGTTTGGTGGTTTAACACCTGTGATTGCAACTATGATCGTGCAACATACGGGTAGTAACAGTACACCTGCGTTTTGGTTAATGACAGCAGCCGTTTTAAGCTTATTGGCATGTTTTTATGTGTTTTCTGTTGCAAAATTGCACCATCAATCTAGAGAAACAGTAAAAATTTGATTTTTTGATGATTAAATGTTCGTTTAATCAATAAATTACTTGATTGAAAAAGCAAGTCTTTGTAATATACACCCCATGGAAGCGTGGCAGAGCGGTTTAATGCACCGGTCTTGAAAACCGACGTGGGTTAATAGCCCACCGTGAGTTCGAATCTCACCGCTTCCGCCAAATTCTAAAACCCCTGCACAAGCAGGGGTTTTTTTATATCTAAAATTAGGTATGATCATAGAATTTAGGTGTTAATGCATGAAAATTATTGCAGATGAGAACCTTGCATTTACAGAATATTTTTTTGAAGAATTTGAAGTAGAGCAATGTGCAGGACGTACATTACAAGCCAAAGATGCTGAGGCTTTATTAATACGTTCTGTCACGCAACTAAATGAAAAGTTGCTCAAAGATAGCCACGTTAAATTTGTGGGGAGTGCAACCATTGGTACAGATCATCTTGATATTGCTTATTTAGAAAAACAACAAATTAAATGGTGTAATGCAGCAGGCTGTAATGCACAAGCTGTTGCTGAGTATGTCGTCACTGCACTATTACACGTTAATCCAAAATTTTTGCATCAGAACATCACATTAGGCATTGTGGGGCTAGGAAATGTAGGCAAGCGGTTATCTGCACTTGCACAACGTCTAGGTTGGAATGTGGTGGCTTATGACCCATTTATAACAAAAACAACATGGGCAGAACTTCTAAGCCAATCAGATGCAATTTCTATTCATGTACCCCTCACCAAAACAGGTGATTATCCAACGTATCATTTATTTCATGAAAAGACGTTTAAACAAATGAAGCCCGATACAGTGCTTATTAATAGTGCGCGTGGTGCGGTAATTAGTGAACAGGCTTTATTAGAAGATATCAAATACACACAGCGCAAAGTGGTGTTAGATGTTTTTGAACATGAACCTGTAATTTCTCAAGCTGTATTAGATGCTGTGACGTTAGTAACGCCTCATATTGCAGGTTATAGCTTAGAGGGTAAAGCGCGTGGTACACAAATGGTATATGACCAATTTTGTGAATTTTATCAACGTCCAAAAATTAAAGATTTTAGAACACAGCTTCCAAGTTGTCAGCAGTATTTTGGTGAGCTTAAAACAGTCTTAGAACAACCAAAGCGTTTATATAATATTGCACAAGATGATGCCAATTTGCGTGCTTGTTTAAAAAATGGTGTTGTAGAGCAAAGTGCTTTTGATGATTTAAGAAAAAATTATCCGCTACGCCGTGAATGGGCATCACATGGAGATATTGCATGAACTATCAACCTACTTGTGGCTTAAGTGCGCTACAAGCCCGTGCCCGTATGTATGCGACTATTCGTCAATTTTTTGCTGAGCGAAATGTTCTAGAAGTTGAAACGCCTATTTTGTCAAAAGCAGGGGTAACCGATGTACATTTGGCATCTGTAAAAACACAGCGACATATTGCAGGTAAAGCACAAACACATTATTTACAGACATCGCCTGAATTTCCAATGAAACGCTTATTGGCAAGTGGTAGTGGGGCAATTTATCAGATTTGTAAGGTTTTCCGTGATGATGAACATGGGCGTAAACATAACAGTGAATTTACTATGTTGGAATGGTACCGCCCTGCGTTGAGTTTAAAAGACTTAATGCATGAAACTTCAGATCTGTTACAAGCGTGCTTAGGGGACCGTGTAACCCGCCCTGTGGTTTTAAGTTATAAACATGCTTTTGAAGACCGCTTAGATATTAACCCTTTACAAGCCACACTCATAGATTTAAAGACCTGTGCGCAACGTGTTGGACTAGATATAGATTTGGGTGATGATCGTTTAGGGTATATGGATTTACTGTTTTCACATATGGTTGAGCCAAGTTTAGGCTTTGATACACCTGTCTTTTTAACTGATTTTCCACCTGAAATGGCGTCTTTGGCAAAAACACGTTTAAATGATGACAACGAGCAGGTTGCAGCACGCTTTGAGGTATATATTGACGGGTTAGAGCTTGCAAATGCCTATGATGAATTGATTGATGCAGATGTGTTGCGTTTGCGCTTTGAAGCGGATAATAGCGAGCGTAAAAAACTAGGTCTAAATCCAATGCCAATAGATGAGTACTTATTAGCAGCATTACCTCATATGCCTGAATGTTCAGGCATTGCGTTAGGATTAGATCGTTTATTGATGATTGCACAACAAAAGCTTAAGCTAGCAGATGTGATTACGTTTCCTGCTGAGATCGCTTAAGTTGGTCTAGTTCATAAATGCGTTTTTTAATGAGTTGCTCGCCAATGTCAGGACCTTTTACATAGCTTGGAAGGTCTTTGGCTTTAATGTTGCGAACACATTCCATTGCTTTAAGTAAATAATCTTTTTGTGGGTAAGGACGGTTTTCTAGTCCTAAACGACCTCGTGCATCACACTCACAAGCTTGAATAAACTCAATAACACGCTCGGGACGTCTAAGAACGTCTAAGCGTTGGAGTAAACGCCATAGTGTTCCACCTTTTAATGTCATGGCTTGATGACATTTAAGGTGTTCTTTACATACAATTAGTGCAAACTGTTTTGTAGCGGTGGGTACTTTAAAGCGTTCACAAAGCATTGTTACAGGCTCAATACCGCGCTGCTCGTGCATAATGTGCCTTGGTAGCACATCGACAGGGGTTAGTGCTTTACCTAAGTCGTGTACAAGTACGGCAAAACGTACATCTAAGCTGTAATTGTGTTGGCAGGCTTGTTGCAGTGACATGAGTGTATGAATACCACAATCTATTTCAGGGTGATATTCGGGGCGTTGAGGCACTCCAAAAAGCGCATCAATTTCGGGGAATAAAACTGTGAGCGCACCACATTGGCGTAATACTTCAAAATAAACATCGGCATGTTTTTCCATAAGCGCGCGTGAGGTTTCTTTCCATACACGTTCAGGCGTTAAACATTCTAATTCGCCCGATGTTGCTAAAGTGCGCATAAGAGCAAGTGTTTCTTCTGCCACAACAAAACCATATTGTGCATAGCGTGCAGCAAAACGTGCAACACGCAATACGCGTAGTGGGTCTTCTACAAAGGCATCTGATACATGGCGTAAAATTTTATTTTGAATATCCTGTGCGCCACCGTAAGGATCATATAAATGCCCTGCATCGTCTTGTGCAATTGCATTGATTGTTAAATCTCGGCGGATTAGGTCTTGCTCTAAAGTAACACTTGGGTCTGTATAAAACTCAAAGCCATGGTAGCCTTGTCCTTGTTTTCGTTCTGTACGGGCAAGTGCATATTCTTCTTTTGTTTTAGGATGTAAAAAAACAGGAAAATCTCGACCAACAGGTTGATAGCCCTGATCCAACATTTTTTGTGGTGTGCTTCCAACCACAACGTAATCTTTTTCGTGATAGGGATGCCCAAGTAATTGATCTCGAACAGCACCGCCTACTAAATAAACGCGCATAAAAAACCTCTATTCTTAACATTTATCATGCATGAGAATAGAGGTTTACACAAGCTTTTAAACGAGTTGAGCGAGTGTTTTACGGTAAGCGTCAAAGTCTTCGATTGGGCGTGTTGCAACGCCTGAATCCATTGCTGCTTGTGCAATTGCAGGTGCAATTTCTGCAATTAAACGGTTGTCTAGAGGACCTGGGATCAGGTAATCACGACCAAATGATACGGCTGTTCCTTCTACTTCTGTATCAAGATGTGCCATTTTTGCAATTGCATGTACACATGCTACTTTCATTTCTTCGTTAATTGTAGTTGCACCTACATCTAACGCGCCACGGAAAATATATGGGAAACAAAGTGCATTATTTACTTGGTTTGGATAATCCGAGCGACCTGTTGCCATAATGGCATCTGGACGTACTTCATGCGCATGCTCAGGTAAAATTTCTGGATCTGGATTTGCCAAAGCAAAAATGATTGGATTTTCAGCCATAGTTTTAACCATTTCTTTGGTTAAAATCCCTGCTGCTGACAAACCTAAGAACATATCTGCACCTTCAATTACTTCGTGTAACTGAGTTTGTGGAATGTCTTGCATATATTGCTTTTTAGACTCATCTAAATTGCTACGTGAAGTAGTAATAAGACCACGTGAGTCAGCAACAGTAATATTTTCTTTTTTAACCCCTAATGCACAAATTAGGTTTAAGCAAGAAAGTGCTGCAGCACCTGCACCAGAAGCAACAATTTTGATATCTTCAATTTTTTTGTTGGTAATTTTAAGTGCATTGAGTAATGCTGCACCTACAATAATACTTGTACCATGCTGATCATCATGGAACACAGGAATATTCATGCGTTCACGTAATTTACGCTCAATGTAAAAACATTCAGGCGCTTTAATATCTTCTAAGTTAATACCACCAAATGTTGGTTCTAACGCAGCGACAATATCCACAATTTTATCTGGATCGTTTTCTGCAATTTCGATATCAAAAACATCTACACCTGCAAACTTTTTAAATAGAACGCCTTTACCTTCCATTACAGGTTTAGAGGCTAAAGGTCCAATGTTTCCAAGACCCAAAACGGCTGTACCATTGGTGATAACAGCAACTAAATTACCACGTGCAGTGTAGCGGGCAGCCACAGAGGGGTCACGGGCAATCTCTAAACAAGGTTCAGCAACGCCGGGAGAATATGCGAGTGCTAAATCACGTTTGCTTGCCAATTGCTTGGTTGGCGTAACGCTAATTTTTCCAGGGTGTGGAAATTCATGATAGTCTAAAGCTTGCTGTTTAAATGTTTTTTCGTCCATTTGAATCTCGTTAGTTACGGGTTAATCTAGCCATAAGACTGGGATAGACTTTTTAAATATAACACTACTGAACCCATTCGCACAGTTGCAAAGATGCTTAAAAAAGCCTTAATTATGAAAATTTTGCATAAAGTAAGTGGCATCATTGGCTTTTAAAGGTTTTGAAAATAAGTAACCTTGTATAATATGACACTGTTTACTTTGAAGGTAAGCAAGTTGTTCTTGCGTTTCAACACCTTCAGCAATAAGCGTTAGCCCCATTGCCGTTCCCATTGCAATAATGGCATTTAAAATGGCATTTTTACGGGGATTCTCAAAATCTTGAACAAATTGTTTATCAATTTTAATAACATCAAATGGAAACTCAGTTAGATAACCTAATGATGAGTAACCTTTACCAAAATCATCTAGTGCCAGTTTAATTTGTCGAACCTTAATTTGTTGCAAAACACGTTGTACGTAATCTGTATTTTCTATAAGAGAAGACTCAGTCATTTCAAATTCTAGGTATTGTCCGTTAATGTTGTATTTGGCAAGAAGATGATCTAAATGTGTTAAAAGTTGCCCACGATAAAGTTGTTGTGCATCTATATTGATGGATAATTGAATTAAAGGTAAGCCTTCATTTTGCCATTTTTTGAGTTGTATAATGGCATGTTTTAATACGTATTGCCCAATCTCTGAAATAATACTGGTTTGTTGGGCAGCAGGTAAAAATTGATCGGGTAACAATATACCTTTGGTTGGATGGTTCCAACGAATAAGAGTCTCAAAACCGAAAATACGTTGTTGTTGCGTGTCGATTTTGGGTTGGTAGTACAGTTCTAGTTCATTATTTTTAAGTGCACGATGAAGCTCATTTTCTAAGTGAATGTCAGGTAAATATGCCGTTTTATGTGTAGTTGAATAATATTGCACACTATCACCACCAAGTTGTTGAGCATGGTTAAGGGCTTGTTGTGCTTGCTGGTTCAGCGTTTCAAAGTTCTGACTATGATCGGGATAAATTGCAACCCCAATTGACAACGTTAAAATGAGTTCATGTTCTTCAACAGAAAATGGTGCTTTAAAACTTTCTAAAATTTGCTCACATAATGACTGAATACTTGGTTGAATATGATTGAGCTCATATACCAATACAAAATCTTCGCGATTTAAATACGCAATAATAAATGCATTCGGGTTGCTGATACGCAAACGTTGTGCAATCTTCTTGAGAAGAGTTGATGTCGCTTGATTACCTAAAAAAGCATGTAAAGCATTGAAGCGATCTATGCCAAGGCGAATAATAGCAATTTGATGAACGCTATTTTGGTGACTAATAAAAAATTCGTAAGTTTTATAATTGTAAGCAAAACGATTAGGTAAATTGGTAATGACATCATGATTTTCTAAGTAAGATAATCGTTTTTCTTGTTGTCTGTATTGGGTTAAGTCGGAGAATATACCTACATATTGCACAATATTTTGTTGATGGTCACGGATTGCATTGATATGACAGCGTATGTAAAGAGTATTCCCATGGGTGAAATGTTCTTCAAATTCACCTGTAAACTGTGCTTTTTTTAAAATTTGATCAGTAATAGAAAAATGTAAACTACGCTGCTGAGGACGGTAATTATCTGCAATTTCGAAGATCTTTTTGTTTAAAATTGCATTGGGTTCTAAACCTGTCATTTTATAAAAAAATGGATTAGCCTCAACATAGCAAAGGTTTTGATCAAGCGTGACCACGCCCACATCAATGTGTTGTAAAATATTACTTGAATACTCTATTTGTCCTTGTGCCTTTTTTTCCACCTCTATATCGTGAAAAACGCCTACCATATACAAGGGTTCATGGGTAAAGGTATTCCATTGAATGATTTGTCCTATACTTGAGATCCAAATCCAATCGCCTACATTATTTTTTATACGATATTCACATTTGAAAAATTCAGTGTCTTTTAAAAAATAACGCTTGAGGTTTTGTACTACGTGATCAATATCATCGGGATGAATGACTCCTTCTAAATATTTTTCGATTGTCGTGTCATTGCGCAAAATAATGGCTTCATGATGAGTTGCTTTAAAAATACTTTGTACCATATCCCATTCCCATGTTTTAACAGGAGTCAGATTATTGGTCATTGAAAGAATAGAGTTTTGTTTTTGTAATGTATTTGAAACCATATTAAATGAAGCTTGGGTCTGACAGCGTGTAATTTCTAAATTTTCTAAACGCTCTTGCAATTGTTGATGATTGTTTTGCAGTTTTTTGATTATATTATTTTTAGATGTGGCTTGTCTTTTCTTTTTGTCTAATAAATTCTGATATTTAAGGGTTGTTTTAGTTAAACGACTTTGTAAAGTATAAATAGGAATAGCTGTGGCAATAATAGCCAAAAAAAATAAATGAAAATCGAGAGGATAAACAACCACTAAAGGTAAAAGAGCTGGTATAAAATTAATTAAAAAATAAGTTAAGCGTTGGGTTAAAAATATCAGGCTTAAAATAGCATAAACCATTAAAAATAAAAAAGAAGTATAAGCGAGTAACTGAATACCACCCATGATCAAACCAATAATAAAAACAGTAATTTTGATAAATTGATGTTGTCTGTTTTGGCTTTGGTGAATTAAAAGTGTTTTTGAAAAAACGAGTAACCCAATGAGTATTGTTAAGCTTGCAAGTAGATACATAAAGAAGTGATGTAGCTGTAGAGAGATACAGCTAATCAGCATGATTGTACCCGTTATAAAATAGGGGAGAAAGCGTAGCGTATTTCTAATTTGAACGGCAAACGCATTTGAATGTTGGTATTGCCGAGGTGAAAAAGGCATGCAAAATTTAACTCCTCTATTCTTATTTTAAAGAATAATTTATAACAGAAAAGTTAAGAGAAGTGAAAGTTTAAAATTGATAATGCAACCACAGGTGCGGTTTCTGTACGCAGTACACGCTCGCCAATACACCAATTTTTGAATTCAGCTTGATTTGCAGCTGTAATTTCGGCTTCACTTAAACCACCTTCAGGACCAATCAATAAGGCAATATCTGTCGTAGCATTTTGTAATACATTGGTTTTTTCTTTATTAGGCGCAAGAACTAAACGCGTTTTAGGTAGTGTGGTGGTTAACCATTCTTGTAATGGCAGTGGTGCAAGAATTTGAGGAACTTGATTTAAACCACATTGCTCGCATGCAGCAATAGCAACTGCTTGCCAATGATCAATTTTCTTTTGATCTCGGTCATACTTTAGGCGCATTTCACAACGGTCACTTGTGAGTAGTTGAATTTGACTTACCCCTAACTCAACCGCTTTTTGAATAGCGTAATCCATTCGGTCACCTTTAGACATGACTTGCCCTAAAGTAGCGTTAAACGCTGGTGTACGGTTATCTAAATTGAAGTGTATAATTTCAACAGTGGCATTTTTTTTATTAATTTCAGTTAAACGAGCTGTATATTCGCCACCTTGTCCATTAAACAAAATGGCTTCATCATCTAATTTTGCACGTAATACCCGAACCCAATGATGAAAAACGGTTTCGTTTAGTAAGATTGATTCACCTAACGTTAATGGGGTTTCAATATAAAAACGGTTACTCATAAGAAGGCTCGGTATTAAGATACTAAAAATATTTTAACATCTTGATGTGCTTATTTTGATGTTTATATTTAGAAAACCAAGCAACCGCAGGATAAAGCGCCAAACAAAGAAAAATGGCAATCAGCCAAACGCTATATACATGGTCAACACCAAAATAAGCACCGTGATTTAAGCCAAACAGTTGTACGGCAATGAGGTACAGCGCTTTGAGCACATAAAGATGTAAAATATAATAAAACATAGGTACTGAGCCAAAGATCACTAATGGTTTAAACTCAAAGCGTTGTAGTAGTAACAATAGAAGTAAACCAATGCCACCATTCCATAAAATAAAGAACAAAGAAGGTGGGTATTTTGTTAGGTTAAAGAAGCTCATCACCGTTTGTAGTGCCGTTGGCATCACTTGCCAAGCATGGTCGCCGTAAATATTGATAAAGCGTAATACAAAAAATAGCCCAATAGCGCCTAAGGCAGTATATAAAATTTTACGATTACGTTGAGCAACGCTGATTCCTTCTTTAAACCATGCAGAGCCTAAGCAATAACCTAATAAGATCACACCAATCCAAGGCAATACAGGGTATGAGGTACGCATTTTAAAATGCTCACTCACTTGAATCCAACCACGGTCATGTAAGATATTCCACAGTGCCGAATCAAAATGAATGCCATCGAGTAAGTTATGTCCAAACACAATGGTTAAAGCAAGAATCCACTGCCACATTTTGGGTAAACCAATTAAAAGGGCGAGTGAAATCATACTTAACCCAATTGCCCAAATGACTTGTAAATAAACCACTTGTGGCGGAAATTGTCCTGTCCAAGCAAAGTTGACAACAATTAGTTCTAAGAAAATAAGAAAAAATCCACGTTTTAATAAAAACTCACGCGTCATTTTAAGGTTATTATTTTTGTTTTGATACAAATAGGCTGACAGCCCTGTTAAAAGAACAAAAACAGGTGCGCATAAATGAGCCAGTAAACGGCTGACAAACAGACTTGGTTCTGTTTCGCTTACGACCATAGGATCGGGTACTTGTTGATGTAAGAAAAAAGTTTCACGCACATGGTCAACCATCATAATAAGCATAACGAAGCCACGTAACGCATCAATTGCATGAAGACGTTGAGAATTTTGCACTGACATAATCTAAAAAAAATGATATGTTATAAGGTAACATTATTGTGCGTAAAAAAATACCCTCTCAGTGAGAGGGCGTTAATTTTTATGCTTCTACAACATCAATTTTGCGTTGTGTTTTGCGTCTTACTTCAGGTACAGGCTCGCCGTAATATTGACGATCTGCAAAATAACTTGAACGTACCATCGGAGCAGACCAAATATTTCTAAAGCCAAGTTTACGTCCATGCTCGGCATAACGCTCAAATTCTTCAGGCGTTACAAAGCGATCTAACGCAGCATGCTCTTTAGAAGGCTGTAAATATTGTCCAATCGTGACATAGTCAACACCATGTGCATGCAAGTCATCAAGTAACGATAAAACTTCTTCTTCTGTTTCACCAATACCTACCATCAAACCACATTTTGTTGGAATATCAGGGCAATACTCTTTAAACATTTTGAGTAAGGTGAGTGAATGTTGATAGTCTGAACCCGGACGCATCGCTTTATATAAACGTGGCACAGTTTCAATATTATGGTTAAATACGTCAGGTGGGCATTCAGTCATAATACGTAGCGCAGTTTCCATACGTCCACGAAAATCAGGGACTAAAATTTCAAGTAATGTTTTTGGGCTTAATGCACGCGCTTCTTTAATACAATCTACAAAATGCTGTGCACCACCATCTAGTAGGTCATCACGGTCTACCGAGGTAATAACGGCATATTTTAGTTTTAAGTTTGCAATGGTCTCGGCCATGTGGCGCGGTTCGTTTTCATCAAGTGGATTTGGACGACCATGTGCCACATCACAAAATGGACAACGACGCGTACAGATATCACCCATAATCATAAAGGTCGCTGTGCCTCCACCAAAACACTCAGGTAGGTTAGGGCAGGCTGCTTCTTCACACACGGTATGTAATTTTTGTGCGCGAAGGGTAGTTTTGATACGTTGCACTTCTTCTGGTGCAGTCATTTTAACCCGTATCCAGTCAGGCTTACGTGGTACATCAACGGTAGGAATGACTTTAACAGGAATTCTAGAAACTTTGTCTGCACCGCGTAGTTTAACGCCCTGTTCTGGCTTACGGCTGTTGGTCATATTCCATTTCCAATCTTTCATCTTTAACGGGTTATTTTATCGCTTGGTTTGCAGAAGATAAACCTTATTTTTGTAGAAGGTTTTAATCATAAGATAACCTGATAAGTCAAATATTATTTTTTGATAATAATATGATAAGAAAAGCTTTTTATGATTAAGCATTTAAAATAATATAGGCAAACTGAAAGTAAGTATGTTGGGTCTATCCTTGGATTGGCAATATCTTAGTAGCGTGATGCCTCAGTTTTATGATGCAACGTTAACCACGCTCAAAATCTCCTGTATTAGTATTGTGCTTGCTTTAATAGTAGGTTTGCTGTGTAGCATTAGTGTGGTTTATAAAGTTGCCGTACTAAACCAAATTTCGCGTGTATATATCCAATTTTCACGTAATACACCGTTGCTTGTGCAGTTATTTTTCTTGTATTACGGTTTGCCTAAATTAGGAATTAAGATTGATGGCTTTACCTGTGGGGTAGTCGGTCTTACCTTTTTAGGTGGAAGCTATATGGCAGAAGCATTTAGAGCAGGCTTACAGTCTGTGGCAAAGGGTCAGCTTGATGCGGCAAAAAGTTTGGGTTTAACGCCTGCACAGGTATTTAAATATGTGGTGTTTCCACAAGCATTTTCTATTTCAATCCCTGCTATTGGCGCAAATTGCTTATTTTTAATTAAAGAAAGCTCGATTGTAAGTGCGATTGCTGTTGCAGAGCTGTTGTTTGTGACCAAAGATTTAATTGGTATGGATTACAAAACCACGGAAGCATTATTTTTATTGGTGATGTCGTACGCCGTTATTTTGTGTCCTGTTTCTATTTTAACGAGCTATTTAGAGCGTCGTAGTCGTCGGGTGAGTTATGGGTCTTGAGTATTTATTTCAGCCTAGCCATCTTGAGCGTTTGGCATTTGGTTTATTAGAAACAGTTAAAATTTCTTTTATTTCGGTCGTTTTATCGGCAATTTTAGGAACGATATTCGGTGTCATCATGACATCAAATCATGTTGTTGTGCGTATGATTTGTCGTACTTATTTAGAAGTTATTCGTGTTGTGCCTATTTTGGTTTTACTGTTTATTTTCTATTTTGGTTTTGCCACATGGTTTGATTGGCATTTTTCAGCGTTTTATGTGTGCATTATGGTATTTGTATTGTGGGGCACTGCTGAGATGGGCGACCTTGTACGTGCAGCTATTAGTTCTATTGATCGTCATCAACAAGATGCAGCTTATGCGCTTGGGCTCAATAAATTACAAACGCTATGGTATGTGGTGTTTCCACAAAGTTTACGCCGTGTAACACCCGGTGCAATTAACTTGTTTACTCGTATGATTCAAACCAGTTCTTTAGCAGTTTTAATTGGCGTAATTGAAGTCATCAAAGTGGGTCAACAAATTATTGAAAATTCATTGTTGATTATGCCAAATGCATCGCTTTGGATTTACGGTTTAATTTTTATTTTATATTTTGCGCTTTGCTACCCATTATCGCGCTTGGCAAATCATTTAGAAAAGATTTGGGAGTTTTAACAGATGGCTTTATTACAAATTAAAGCGCTCAAAAAGAGCTTTGGCGACCATCAAATTTTAAAAGGCATTGATTTAGACGTTCAACAAGGCGAGGTCGTGGTGGTCTTGGGTCCATCGGGGTGCGGTAAAAGTACGTTGTTGCGTTGTTTAAATGGTTTAGAGCCCATAGATAGTGGTGAAATTAAATTAGAAAGTTTGGGTGTTTTAGGTAAAGATACATCGTGGGAAAAAGCACGCCAACATGTGGGAATGGTGTTTCAAAGTTACGAGCTTTTTGCACACATGAGTGTGATTGATAATATTTTACTTGCACCATTAAAAGTACAAAAACGTGTAAAAGCAGATGTAGAAAAACTCGCAGATGATCTTTTAAAACGTATTGGTTTGTTTGAGCGTAAAAATGCATACCCGCGTGAATTATCGGGTGGGCAAAAACAGCGTATTGCGATTGTTCGTGCTTTGGTGATGCAACCACAACTTATTTTACTTGATGAGATTACAGCAGCACTAGACCCAGAAATGGTACGTGAAGTATTAGAAGTGGTGATGGAACTTGCCAAACAAGGCATGACCATGATGATTGTAACACATGAAATGGCATTTGCTCGCCAAGTTGCCGATCGTATTATTTTTATGGATCAAGGGCATATTATTGAGCAGGCAAGTCCTGAACAATTTT
This sequence comes from Acinetobacter sp. HY1485, assembly GCF_027568475.1. GTDB lineage: Bacteria > Pseudomonadota > Gammaproteobacteria > Pseudomonadales > Moraxellaceae > Acinetobacter. Next base: position 95,111 of record NZ_JANKZG010000001.1, read on the forward strand.
TTGAACAGCCAAAAACTGAACGTGCTAAAAATTTTTTAAACATATTATCGTATTAAGGAAAACACAATGAAATATTTACTCAGTGGTTTAGTAGTTGCATTAGGGTTAGCAGGATGCAGTAAACCTGCCGAACAACAGCCAACCTCGACTATCGAACAAATCAAAAAAAATGATGTGGTACGTATTGGGGTATTTACAGATAAACCACCGTTTGGTTATTTAGATGAAAAAGGAACAAACCAAGGCTTTGACGTTGAAATTGCAAAGCAAGTGGCAAAAGACCTACTGGGTGATGAGAAAAAAGTTCAATTTGTTTCAACAGAAGCAGCAAACCGTGTTGAGTATTTAAAATCAAATAAAGTTGATATTATTTTTGCAAACTTAACGGTAACACCAGAACGTGCACAAGTAGTTGATTTTGCAAGCCCTTATCTAAAAGTATCTTTAGGTGTGGTATCACCTAAAACAAATTTAATTACAAATCTTGATCAACTTAAAGATAAAACGTTATTGGTGAATAAAGGCACAACAGCAGACAGTTTCTTTAGCAAACAACATAAAGAAATTAAATTGCAAAAATACGAGCAAAATACAGAAACGTTTGATGCGCTTAAAGATGGGCGTGGCGTAGCACTTGCACATGATAATTTACTTGTATTGGCATGGGCTAAAGAGAACCCAAATTATCAAGTGGGAATCACAACACTTGGGCAACATGACTATATTGCACCTGCTGTGAAAAAAGGTGATAAAGAACTCTTAGATTGGTTAAATAAAGATTTAGACAAGCTTAAAAAAGAAGGTGTAATGCATCAAGCATATGAAAAAACACTTAAACCTGTCTATGGAAATGGCATTTCTGAAAAAGATTTACTTGTAGAATAAATCCAAAAAGAGATAGGTCAGTGGGCATATCTCTTTTTTAAGATGAGTGTGTGCAAATGCCAATTTTTCATTTCACCACTCGCCAATGGCTTAGGTGCTTACTCTTCTTCGCAAAATAAAATGTCGTAATCTTGCCTGAATTGTGTTTCAAGCTCTTGTGTAGAAAAACCTTTAAAGCGTTGAGAGGTATGTTGTACCCAAAAATTGTAATAAAAAAATACCATTTTGTGGCAAAGCATCTTTGATATTAGATAAAACTCTTGTGAGTTGACTAGGCTGACAAAAAAATAAACTAAATAATGCAACGACTAAACTTGCTTTAGGAAAAGAGAAATTTTCAAATGTGCTTTGATAAAAAGAAAAACTAGGATGGTTCTGAAATCGCTCAGAACATAATTGTTTAGATTTTTCTAAACAATCAAAAGCAGTAACGCTAAAACCATTATTTAAAAGATGCACCACATCCATAGTCTATTGCCGTAAGTGGTAAATTTTGCATGTGATTATTGGTCGACGAAGCCCATTTTTAGTTACTTCTACGCAAGTTAAAATAAAAATTGGGATTAATTATCAGATAATCTCATAAGTTATATTTAAAATAGAGATGTTTTTTTAGGCATAATCATATATTTTATAAAAAGTGCTTTTTTTGTATTTTGTTATTATGAAACCTTTAATTTATTTAGATTACGCTGCGGCAACTCCTGTTTATCCAGAAGTATCAAAAAAAATGATGGAATGTTTATCTATTGACGGATTCTTTGGTAATCCTGCTTCTTCTTCCCACCATTATGGTGTAGATGCTCAAACGCTTGTACAACAAGCCCGTCAAGATGTAGCAGACTTAATTGGTGCAACTGCAAATGAAATTATTTGGACATCAGGTGCCACTGAATCTGATAACTTGGCGATTAAAGGAGTTGCTGAATTAGCACAGTCTGGGCATATCATCACCAGTGCTATTGAACATAAGGCAGTGTTAGATACATGTGCCAAACTTGAGAAAAAAGGCTTTAGCGTCACGTATTTACAACCACAAACAGATACAGGGCTCATTTTACCTGAGATGGTTGAGCAAGCAATCCGTGCTGATACTATTTTAGTCTCACTGATGATGGTAAATAACGAAATTGGAACGGTAACTGACGTAAAAAAAATTGGTGAAATGACCTATCAAAAAGGCATTAAATTCCATGTAGATGCAGCACAAGCAGCAGGTAAACTCCCTATTGATGTACGTGCTATGCATATTGATTTACTTAGTTTATCTGGGCATAAAGTATATGGACCTAAAGGTATTGGCGTACTGTATGTAAACTCAAATTTACACGTAGAAGCACAAATGCATGGCGGTGGTCATGAAAATGGCATGCGTTCAGGCACACTTGCGACGCATCAAATTGTAGGTATGGGCGAAGCATTTAAAATAGCAAAAGAAAAATTAAATTCTGAGCAATCACGTTTAAAAGAACTACGTGATTATTTATTTAATTCATTAAATGAAATGACAACTATTCAGTTAAATGGTGATTTAGATCAATCAGTTGCTAACTATTTAAATGTTAGTTTTACAGGTGATGATGCACTCGGTATTATTAATGCGATTAAGCATGTGGTTGCAATTTCAAGTAGTTCAGCGTGTAACTCTAAGCTAAAAAAACCATCACATGTTTTGGTGGGGTTAGGGCGTGAAGCCGTTTTTGCTAATCAGTCAATCCGTTTTAGTTTTGGTGGTTATACAACCAAAGCGCAGTTAGATACGCTTCTAAACTATATTAAAAAGCACTTAGAATTGAAAAAGCGATTTGTGACATTTGTATAAAGGTTACTATCTTCTTTTCTGATAAAATAAAGAGAAGAAGATGGAGGATCTTAGATGACACGTAAAAAAGAAATTATAAAAGGGAATTTTAGTAAATACGATGCACTTGTACTAGGTGCAGGACCTGCAGGTGAAGGTGCTGCCATGAAACTCTCTAAATCGGGAAAACGTGTTGCTATTGTGGATATGCGAGAACAGTTGGGTGGTAATTGTACGCATGTAGGGACAATTCCAAGTAAAGCACTGCGTCAAACCGTATCAAGCATTATGCGTTATCAACGTGATCCAATGTTTCAAAAAGTGGGTGAATGGAAAAAATTCACGATGAAACAGGTGCTGGCACATGCACATCGTGTTATTCAAAAGCAAGTTACCACTCACACACGCTTTTATGATCGAAATAATATTGATGTATTTCACGGGCGTGCTTACGTACAAGACAAAAATACAGCATTTGTATTTACCCCAGAAGGCATTAAAGAAACCATCTCATTTAAAGAGTTAGTCATTGCAACAGGGAGTCGTCCGTATCATCCGCAAGGTCTAGATTTTAATCATCCGCGCGTACTTGATTCCGACACAGTATTAGATCTTGATTATCCAATCAAAAAAATCATTATTTATGGTGCAGGAGTGATTGGTTGTGAGTATGCCTCTATTTTTATTGGGCTCAATCACAAAGTAGATTTAATTAATACACAGCCTAAATTACTCAGTTATCTTGATGCAGAAATTTCAGATGCGTTGTCTTATCACTTACGTGAACAAGGCGTTCTTATTCGTCACAATGAACAAATTGATCACTTAGAAACGTTTGACGATCATGTGGTTTTACACTTACAAAGTGGCAAAAAAATTAAAGCAGATGCAATTTTGTGGTGCAACGGTCGTTCAGGTAATACTGATGGGTTAGGTTTAGAAAACTTAGGTTTAAAGCCAAATAGTCGTGGGCAAATTCATGTCAATGAGCGTTACTGTACTGACGTAGAAAATATATATGCAGCAGGCGATGTTGTGGGGTGGCCATCTTTAGCATCGGCTGCTTATGACCAAGGGCGTTGTGCAGGTGCCAATATTGGTGGTGAAGAAAATGTAAAACCTGTAACAGATATTCCAACGGGTATTTATACTATTCCTGAAATTTCCTGTTTTGGTAAAAATGAAGAACAACTGACAGAAGAAAAAATCCCTTATGAGGTTGGGCAGTCATCATTTAGACATTTAGCCCGTGCGCAAATTACAGGTGATACGGTTGGCGAACTTAAAATTTTATTTCATCGAGATACGCTAGAAATTTTAGGTATTCACTGTTTTGGTAATAATGCCTCTGAAATTATTCATATTGGGCAAGCAATTATGCAGAGCTCAAATAATACGTTGAACTATTTTGTTGAGACGACATTTAACTATCCAACAATGGCAGAAGCATATCGAGTTGCTGCGCTTAACGGTATTAATCGTTTATTCTAAGATTAATGTGGGTTAGTATTTCTAACCCACACGAATTTATCATCACGTCATAATATTACATAAATGATTATATTTTTGGCGATCTTCTTCTGTCCAATCAAACGTATTACGATTTAATAAAGATTTTTTGAAAGATTTATAACGGTCATATACTTCAAAATCCTTTAAGATAGCAATAATATTAGAAAAATTTTGATAGCTTTTACTCTCGTGCGTATGTTTCAAAAATTGCCATGTTTGTCTCAGATCAAGATGCATAAGCACAGATTCTATGTTGTTATATTGTTTTAAAACACGATTTTTTCCAACTTGGGTAAACAATAATTTTTGATAAAAAGATGCTTTTCGGGCTTCAACCTGAATAAAAATATGATCAGCTTTTACTTTAAAAATAGCATGTAAAATGGCATGAACATACAAATCATAAAAAAGGCTTCTGTTTTTGTAGCTTTTAGAAATTGATAAAGAACCAAGTTCTACGGCTGTATCTGTGCCAATATCAATTAAATCTGCGAAGTTAGAAAAAACAGGTAGCTGACCTGTAAGGACGCCAATCGTACCGATCACTTTATAGTTGGACTTTGCTGTAAAAAGTATATTTTGTGAAGAAAAATAATATGGCAAATAAAGTAATGAGCTTTTTTGGGGTTGAATATATTGACGATAAACATAGTTATCGTGCAGTAATCTGCTACCACTAATGAGCTCTTGAATTGAGCTCATAGGTGAAATTTCAACATTTTCGCAGTGTGAGCGAATTTGAAATGGTCGTGACTGTATAATGTTCCTGTTCATTTTTTAATATCCTTTGTGTATTTTTTATACATAAAGTTTATCAAATTACTTGGGAGTTTGTTAACTTTTTTTAAATAATCCTGCTTGAACAGTGCCTGCTTTAGTTTGCTTAATAAGTACCCAATCGCTAGGTAATTGTAATTGCGTTAAATTTCTGTCTGCTTCAATGTATATGAGCCCAGTAGATTCAATTAACGGATTAATCATTAAAGCCAGCTCTTGCCATAGGTTGAGCGAATAAGGTGGATCTAAAAACACTAAATCAAATTTTTGATTAATTTTTGACAATATATCTTGAGCATTTTTAACATGTACTTCACAATTTTCAATTTTAAGAAGTTTACAGTTTTCTTTCAATTGTTGTGCTTGCACGCTGTTAGGTTCAATCATAACAACGTGTTTTGCACCTCGTGATAAGGCTTCAAATCCAAGTGCTCCAGAGCCTGTGCAAACGTCTAACACTTTTGTATTTTGAATATCCCACATGAGCCAATTAAACAAGGTTTCTCGAACACGATCGGGTGTTGGGCGCAAGCCTTCAATATTTGCAAAGTTTAAGGTGCGGCGTTTAAATTCACCGCCAATAATTCTGAGTTGGTTTTTCATCATTTATTCGCTAATGTCTGTTGGCGTTGGCGTTGGCGTTGGCGTTGGCGTTGGCGTTGGCGTTGGCGTTGGCGTTGGCGTTGGTTTTTTTACCGTAGCATTTGGATCTGGAGCAAGTAGGTTACTACCACTTGGGAGTTGTCCCGGTTGAATGCCTGCTGTCATTAAGCCGCCACTAATTTGTTGGGATGTTGGCTTAATGGGGTTATTTTTACGTTGTAACATCCAATAGTCAAAAATAGGGCGTGCAAGATGCGCTGCAGATCCACCGTGTCGTCCATTCTCCCAAATCACTGCAATCGCAATTTCGGGATTTTCTGCAGGTGCAAAACCAACAAATAAACCATGATCAAGTTGGCGTTCTGTTAGTAATGACTCATTATAGCGTTTGCCTTGTGCAATACTTTTTACCTGTGCAGTTCCTGTTTTACCTGCAATTTGATAAGCATTCGTTTTGATGCTACGACCTGTACCTTCGTTAATTACATTGATCATCGCATCACGCATTTTATTCCAATCGTCAGTTGTGCCATTAAATTTAACCTGACCATCGGGTGCGTTTAAAATTGGGTGTGGTTTTGCGCCTTTTGTACTGTACAGCACATGCGGCGTGATGTGTTTACCTTGGTTAGACACAATACTCACTGCCATGGCAAGTTGTAGCGGTGTTGCAATAAATGCACCTTGCCCAATACTCACAGAAATGGTTTCGCCTCGTAACCATTTTGATTTATAGGCTTTCATTTTCCAATCAGGATTTGGGTAAATCCCACGTGCTTCACTTGGTAAATCGACACCTGTTTTTTCACCAAAACCAAATTCGCGCATCCATTCATTCATGCGCTCAATACCCAATTGATTGGCAAGAATATAAAAATACGTATCGCAGGAAAATTGAATGGCTTTGTTCATATTCACAATACCATGACCTGTTTTTTTCCAGTCACGGAATTTGTGTGAGTCTCCTGGAAGTTGGAAATAACCAGGGTCATTAATTGCAGTCGACCAATCCACCACACCAAAGTGAATACCACCTAAACCTTCCATCGGTTTAATGGTAGAACCCGGTGGATAAGCGCCTTGTACCGCTCGGTTGTATAAGGGTTGATCGAGATTATCACGCAAGGCAGAATAATCTTTTCCGCTGATGCCTGTTACAAATAAATTTGGGTTAAAACTTGGACTAGAAACTAAAGCTAAAATTTCACCTGTACGTGGATCCATGGCAACAATCGCACCACGACGTCCTGCAAGTTGTTCTGAGGCAACCGTTTGTAAACCATAATCTACGGATAAATATAAATCATTACCACGCGCAGGGTCTTTTTTTCCTAAGTGACGTAGCACGTTACCATGTGCATCGGCTTCAACAGCTTCATTGCCCGGTGTGCCATGTAACAAGTCTTCGTAATAGCGTTCTATGCCACTTTTACCAATAAGGTTTGTGCCGGCATATAAGTCTTTGTTAATTGTTTTAAGTTCGCGGTCACTAATACGCCCAACATACCCAATCACATGCGCAAATAGTTCGCCATATGGATAGTAGCGTGTCATCTGCGTTTCAATTTGCACACCCTGAAATTGATATTTTGATTCACTAAACCGTGCAATTTCTGCTTCATTGAGATTAAGTTTAAGTGCCACACGTTCAGTTTTTTTAGCTGTTTTAATACGGCTGTTAAAACGGTCAACATCTTCTTGAGATAAATCTAAAATAGGGATAAGTCGTTTAACGGTATCATCTAAATTTTCGATATCTGCTTTACTAAGGGTAGCAGTAAAAACAGGATAGTTATCAGCTAATAATATGCCATTACGATCGTAAATATACCCACGCGTTGGCGGCATGGGTTGTAAACGGATACGGTTGTTATCTGATGCTGTAACAAACTGTTGATGATTGATGACTTGTAAATAAATATAGCGAGCAATTAAGACTGCAAAGCAAACAGTTACAATGCCCACCGCAATAAAAACACGGTTACGATAAATTCGTTTTTCTTCTTGGACATTCTTTAAAGGAAAATGTTGCTTCATATCCGCGCTAGGGTGGCAAAAGGCGAGCTATTTTAACGTAATATCGGCACCCATATCTATAAAGATAACAAAATACTGATTGGGTATGGCACAATAGGGCACGCATCCATCATATAGATATTAAAAAAACAGAGAGCGTTTCATGTTCGATTATATCAGTCAGTTATGGCACGAGTTTTGGCTTCGTCCAGACCATCTAGCAGTTTTAAGTATTGTACCTGTAACTGCATTCGTGACATGGGCTCATGTATGGATGGCGCTTAAAATGGTATTTTACCCGATTAAATTTTGGGGTTTTCATATTGGACGTTTTCCTGTGGGATGGCAGGGAATTGTGCCACGTAAAGCAGGTCGTATTTCAGGCATCATTACTGATAACACACTAAAAAAAATTGGTTCTTTAAGTGAATTTCTTGAGGCAATGGACCCTGAAGAAATGGCAACGATTATTGGTAAGCAAGTCGATGCACAGCTTGAAGATTTAATTGATGAGGTAATGTATGAGCGTTATGCAGTGGTATGGAATAATATGCCTTATTCAATTAAACGCCGTATTTACGATCAAGCACACAAACAATTTCCAACCGTATTGCATGATTTAGTCACAGAACTGACGTCAAATGTAGAATCATTAGTAGACATGCGTGAGATGGTGGTGAGTCAGATGGAAAATGACCGCCGTTTAATGGTACGTATGTTTTTAAAAGTAGGTCAAAAAGAAATTGATTTTATTTGGCATATCAGTGCGTTGATTGGTTGTGCATTTGGCTTGGTACAAATGTTGGTTTGGTTTTTAGTGCCATGGCATTGGACGGTGCCATTTTGGGCATCGGTATGGGGCTTACTCACAAATTGGATTGCTATTTGGATGGTGTTTAATCCAATGTATCCACATTATGTGCGTTACCCACAATTTTTCCGCCGTACACAAGGTTTTCCTTGGATAGTGCCTATAATGCCACGTATTGGGCGTTACAATATTCAAGGTGCATTTATGAAGCGTCAAGAAGAGGTGTCTGATGTGTTTGCCAAAGTGGTCACAGAAGAACTGATTACGCTTAAAACCATTATGACTGAAATGATGTATGGTCATTATAAAGACAAAACACGCCGTATTGTGAAAAAACATGTCAACCAAATTACAGATACACCGTTAGTACGTACCACGTTGCAGTTATCGTTAGGTGTAAAAGAATACGCAAAACTAAAAACAGACTTGATTGACCGCTCAATTGAAATTACGATGGTGCCTGTATGTGATCCGGCATTTAACGCAAGTCGGGCACGCAAAATTTTTCAAATGTTTAGAGATCGAATTCGCGATTTAACCCCACACGAATTTCAAAATTTATTACGTCCTGCATTTAAAGAAGATGAATGGATTTTGATTGTATTGGGTGGCGTTACGGGGTTTATTGCCGGAACGATCCATTTATTTGTGGCTTTTTTATAAACTTAAATGAGGATGTATTCGATGCGCATTATTTTACTCGGACCACCGGGCGCTGGTAAAGGCACACAAGCTCAGTTGATCTGTAAGCGCTATAATATCCCACAAATTTCTACAGGCGATATGCTTCGTGCTGCAATTCGCGAAGGGACTGAGTTAGGTTTACAAGCGAAAAGCGTGATGGATGCAGGCGGCTTAGTTTCTGACGAGTTAATTTTAGGCTTGGTAAAAGAGCGCATTGCACAACCTGATTGTGAGAATGGCTGTATTTTTGATGGTTTCCCACGTACGATTCCACAAGCACAAGCATTAGAAGATGAAGGCATCAGCATTGATCATGTGATTGAAATTGCTGTACCTGACGAAGAAATTGTAAAACGTTTATCAGGTCGCCGTCAGCATCCTGCTTCTGGTCGTGTTTACCATGTGGTATACAACCCACCAAAAGAAGAAGGTACAGATGATGTAACAGGTGAAGAACTTGTACAACGTCCTGATGACCAAGAAGAAACAATTCGTAAGCGTTTAAAAGCGTATCATGCAGAAACTGCGCAACTAGTTGGTTTTTACCAGCAACGTGCAAATCAAGAAAATGCTGCAACGTATGATAAGTTAGATGGCCTACGTCAAATTGATGATGTACAAAAAGAATTATTTGCTATTTTAGATAAATAATTTTGATAAAAAAGAGCCTTATTGGGCTCTTTTTTTAGGAAAAGTAAGATGAAAATACTGATTGTTATTGTACTGATTGTATTTATTGGAATTTCTATCTGGTTTTTAATTCAAAGCAAAAAGCTATTAAATGCAACTGTAAAAGCCGAGTCTGAATTACCTAAGCAACCAAAACCACGTCAATTGCATCCTCAAATTGCAAAAAATAAAAAATAAAGTATTGATCTAAATCTTGTATCAGTTTCACGATTTCACGATTTCACGATTTCACGATTTCACGATTTCACGATTTCACGATTTCACGATTTCACGATTTCACGATTTCACGATTTCACGATTTCACGATTTCACGATTTCACGATTTCACGGCTAATTTTGGGTTGCACCAAACTCAAAGCGATCTGTCCAATGGCACACATCGCTCACCACGCACTCACCACATTTAGGTTTACGTGCCACACAGCAGTAACGACCATGTAAAATAAGCCAATGATGGGCATCTAAAATAAACTCATCGGGAATCACTTTAATTAGGCGTTTTTCTACTTCTAATACATTTTTACCAACCGCTAACCCTGTACGGTTACCTACACGAAAAATATGCGTATCCACCGCCATTGTAGGCTGTCCAAATGCTGTATTTAAAACCACATTGGCAGTTTTGCGTCCTACACCGGGTAAGGCTTCTAGTTCTTTACGCGTTTGAGGGATTTCACTGTTATGTTGTTCAATCAACATTTTACAGGTTTTAATGACATTTTCGGCTTTAGCGTTATATAACCCAATGGTTTTGATATAGCTTTTTAGTGTATCTACGCCTAAGTCATAAATGGCTTGAGGTGTATTTGCAATCGCATAGAGCTTTTCTGTAGCTTTATTAACACTGACATCTGTGGCTTGTGCAGATAAAATAACTGCAATTAAAAGCTCAAAGTTGGATTTATAGTGTAATTCTGTACGTGGATTAGGACGTTGATTACGTAAACGTTCAAAAAAAGTTTGAACTTCTGCTTTGGTCATATTTTTCATTATTCACCTAATTGTTGTTGTAATGCATTCAGTTGATCACGTTTTTTAGCATCTTCACGCACACTTAACTGTTTTTCCAATTTTTTAATTTGTGTGCGTAAGCGTGCTTGTTCAATGGTCGTTTTTGCATCTAACATTGGGGTCTTAATGGCTTGTTTGGGTTTTAAATTTGGTACAAATTCGGCAAATAAAGCCGTATCAATTTGAGCTTTAACAATAGGTCCCTTGCGTGTACGTTCTGCTTCACGCGTGATATGTGCGTAATAGCGTGTGCGTAGGTCATTTTGTTGTTGCTGTTGTTCTTGTGCAGTTGGGACGTGTGGATCTTCGATTAAATCAATACAATCGACAGGGCAAGGTGGTACGCATAACTCACAGCCTGTGCAGAGGTCAGTCAAAATGGTATGCATCATTTTACCTGTACCAATAATGGCATCTACAGGGCAAGCGCTAATACATTTGGTACAACCAATACACTCATCTTCTCGAATAACAGCTTTGATCCGTTGTGGACGTCCATCACTTACCGTTTGCCACTGACTTGGTTGAGCAACCAAAGTAGGACGACCTAATAATTGAGCTAGTGCATCGGCAACAGGTTGCCCACCTGGTACGCATTTGTTGGCTGCTTCTCCTTCGGCAATTGCTTTGGCATACGGTAAGCATCCATCACGATGTCCACAAAGTCCGCATTGTGTTTGTGGCAGTTGTGCATCTATTTGCTGAATAAGGGAAAGCATGGGTCTCGTGTTTGCAACAAAAAAAACAATTGTATCACAAGCCCAAAAAAAGCCGACTGATGTCGGCTTTTGATTATTTTTCTACAAAGGCACGTTCAATCACGTAATCGCCCATTTCACCCATGCGTGGTGATTCTTTTAGACCATGTTGATCAAGTAGTGCTGCAACGTCTTTTAAGAACGCAGGGCTACCGCATAACATGGCACGGTCTGTTTCACGGTTAAAACGTGGTAAACCAATTTTTTCAAATAGTTCACCTGTTTCAATGGCAGTGGTTACACGGCCTTGAGTGTGGAACTCTTCACGCGTTACCGTTGGGTAATAAACTAATTTATCTTTAATGCCTAAATCTTCAAAGATCTCATTGTTTGGTAGTTCATCGGTAATCAGGTCTTGGTAAGCTAATTCGCTCACAAAACGTGTACCGTGTACCACAATTACTTTTTCAAAGCGTTCGTAAGTTTCAGGATCACGAATAATGGACAAGAATGGTGCAAGCCCAGTTCCTGAAGATAAGAGGTAAAGGTTTTTACCCGGTAAAAGGTCATCATGTACCAATGTGCCTGTTGGTTTGCGTGATACTAAAATCTCATCGCCCACTTTTACTTTTTGTAAAATAGAGGTAAGTGGTCCATCAGGTACTTTAATTGAGAAGAATTCGAGTTCTTCTTCATAGTTGGCACTGGCAATAGAATAGGCACGCATTAATGGTTTGCCATTTACTTCTAAGCCAATCATCACAAATTGACCGTTTTTATAACGTAATGCTTGGTCGCGTGTTGTTTTAAAGCTAAATAAAGTATCATTCCAATGGTGAACGTCTGTAATACGCTCAACGTTAAAAGCAGCCATTTATACGGTCCAGTAATTTAATATCTGTGTTCTATTTTAATCTAATTTTAATGCCGATAAACTGAATATATTTAATTGTCTTTATAAGAAAAAGTGATGAGCGATTTTTTAACCATTCCAATCATTGGAAAAATGCATTCTCCCTTTAAAGAAAAGTTTGGCATACCCCGTCAGCCTAATTTAGTGGAAATCGAAACTTTTATTGAGTTAAACCCACCGTACAATGACCTTCGTGCATTTGAAGGCATTGAGCAGTTTAGCCATTTATGGTTGTTGTGGCATTTTCATGAAAATAAACATACCGATTTTAGACCACAGGTACGTCCACCACGTTTAGGGGGTAATGAAAAATTAGGGATATTTGCGACACGCAGTATGTACAGACCTGCACCGATTGGTTTGTCTGTGGTGAAATTTAAACGCTTAGAACACACTCAACACGGCTTACGTTTAGTAGTGACAGGTAGTGATTTATTAGATGGAACGCCCATTGTAGATATTAAGCCGTATATTGCGTATTCAGATGCGGTGGATGCCCAAAGCGGGTATGCTACTGCTGTGCCTGAGCGTAAACGTGTAATTTGGGAAGTGACCCCCAATATTGCAATACAACAAGAAATTGAACAAGTGTTATCGCTAGACCCACGCCCTGCTTATCAGCAAGATCCAAACCGAATTTATGGTATGCGTTTTGGCGATTGGAACGTGCGTTTTAGAGTCGATGATGCCATTTATATTTGTGGGGTTGAACATGAACTTTGAAATTGATGTACTATGGTGTTTAGAGCAGTTAGTAAAAGATGGATTAATCAACGAGCGTGAAAAAGCACTTGTTCAAACCACACATCGTAAAAAAGAACAACTGATGTGGCATCCACTTCAATGGATTGCAGATTTTAATTTGCAAAATCAACAAGACCAAAAAGCGACCCTAAATTTAGTTTTTTTATGCAAATGGTTAGCACAAAAAGCGAATATTGCGTTTTATATTATTGATCCATTAAAAGCAGATGTTGCATCCCTTACCAAAGTGATGTCGCAAGAATTTGCCTTACGCAATAAAATTTTAGCGGTAGAAAGCAATGCCAATGAAGTGGTGATTGGGACAGCACAACCATTTGCAAATGAATGGGTCAAAAATCTAGAACATAGTTTAAGCCCTAAAAAAATACGCAGTGTTCTACTCAACCCAGAACAATTACAGCGTTATTTAACCGAATATTATCAAGTAAGCCGTGCCGTTAGCTCATCGCAAAAGCTCCAAACGACAGAAAACAAAGGGGTAGAGGCACTTTTACAATTAGGCGATACCCAAAACCCCGATGCCAATGATCAGCACATTGTGAAATTAGTGGATTGGATTTTGCAGTTTGCCTTTGAGCAAGGGGCAAGTGATATTCATTTAGAGCCACGTAAAGAAAAAAGTAATGTGCGTTTTCGTATTGATGGGGTGTTGCATACCATTTATAACATGCCTGCAACCACGCTCACAGCAGTGATTGCCCGTATCAAAATTTTAGGACGCATGAACGTTGCGGAAAAACGTAAACCGCAAGATGGTCGTTTAAAAACCCGTACACCTAAAGGTATGGAGACCGAGTTACGTTTAGCCACGCTTCCCACCGCTTTTGGCGAAAAAATGGTGTTGCGTATTTTTGACCCCGATGTGCTTGTGCGTACTTTTGAACAACTTGGTTTTGATCAACGTTTACTCAGCCAATGGAATACGATGACACAAAATAGTCATGGCATTATTTTGGTGACAGGTCCAACAGGTTCGGGTAAAACCACCACGTTATATTCATCTTTAAAACAGCTTGCGACGGAAGAAGTAAACGTATGTACCATTGAAGATCCCATAGAAATGCTAGAGGGCAGTTTTAACCAAATGCAGGTTAACTATGGCATTGATTTGGGTTTTGCTGATGGAATACGTGCCTTAATGCGTCAAGACCCCGATATTATTATGGTGGGGGAAATACGTGACCAAGATACGGCAGATATGGCAATTCAGGCGGCACTAACAGGGCATTTGGTACTTTCGACATTGCATACCAATGATGCACCGTCAAGTTTAACGCGTTTACACGATTTGGGCGTTCAGCCATTTTTAAGTTCTGCAACTTTGCTTGGTGTTTTGGCACAACGTTTGGTACGTAAACTCTGTAGCTGTAAAAAACAAGTTTCGGCTAATCCACAAGAATGGGCACAGCTCACTACAGGTTATACGGTTACACCACCACAATCAGTTTGTCAGCCTGTTGGTTGTGAGTTGTGTCGCCATACAGGGTACAAAGGGCGTATTGGTATTTACGAGTTCATGCCAATGACGTTATCACTTAAACAATTGGTGAGTGATAATGCGCCATTGGCTGATTTGCGTTACCAAACCAAGAAAGAAGGCATAGAACCACTGCGGATTGCAGGGGCACGAAAAGTAATGATGGGCTTAACTTCGATGGAAGAAGTTTTGCGTGTTGTGCCACTTACTTAGTTAAAATAAGGCGATTATTACGTGTGAGACGTAAACGGTATTCTTCCCCTGCATGCATGATGCGAATTTCACGCCCTAAGGCAAATAAATTATTAGAATGTAGCATTGGTAGGCTGTGTGCAGTTTCGGTTGTACGTGTAAAAAAATTCATGCCGTTGTCTCCATGACTTAACGATTTAAATGATAATCATTATCGAATAGACCTGTCAATATAAATTTACGAGTAATTACACAATGTCAAAAGTTGATGTCGCAATTGGATTATTGTTCTGTAAAAGCAAAGTTTTAGTGGGGTGGCGTGAAGCAAAACAGCATCAAGGTAACAAGCATGAATTTGCAGGTGGTAAGGTAGAACAAGGTGAAACACCACGCCAAGCATGTGAACGTGAAATTTTAGAAGAAACAGGCTTACATATAACAAATTGGCATGCGTGGGATACCATTTGCCACGAATATGAAGACCTTACAGTAACATTACATTTATTTTATGCACATACTCATCAAACAGAAGTAAAAGCCCCATGGCAATGGTACGAGCGTGATGAATTATTAAATCTAAATTTTCCTAAAGCCAATGATGCTATTTTACAGCGTTTGCAGTGGAAAAAATGGATTAAGATTACAGATCAATTTGAGCAATCTGAAAAAGCATTGGTGTATTGGCGCAACAATGTTGAATTGGCTGATCAGCCACTAGCCAATTTAATTATAAATATAGAGATTGCAAACACCTTACTACTAGATCAACAAAAACAACTTGGTGCTATACATTTAAGTCATTCACAGCTTTTACAAACCACATCACTCAAAACAGGCGTACGGTATATCGCTGCTTGCCATGATGCACAAAGCCTACAGTATGCGGAAAAAATTGGGTGTGATGCGGTACTTTTAAGCCCTGTATTTGCAACAAAAACCCATCCCGAAGCAGTGCCATTAGGATGGGAACAATTTACACACCTTGCTCAAAAAAGCAATTTGTTGGTTTTTGCTTTAGGTGGTGTGTCCCCACAACAAGATGTCCCTTGTTATGGGGTCGCAGGTATTTCTCAATTTAAAGCACTTTGAGCCTTTTGGATGGTTGCTGTGTCATTTTGTAGTTGAGCCGTACGTAATACTACTTGCCACAATTGCTTTTTGATTCCAGCATCTGAACTTAAGCTAATGCCACGATTTGCCAAAGATTTTGCTTGAGGCAGTTTGTTTTTTTGTAATGCAATTTGCGAAAGTAACAAATAACCCTCTGCCGATTGAGGAGCAAGGCGTTGTGCCTGTAAGCCTAATTGCTCGGCACGATCTAAATTATTTTGTTTAAATGCTTGTTGCGCTTGAGCAAGTGTACTTTTAAATGCAGGTAACGTTGAGCCATCGTTATGCTGTTGTGGTTGCTGTTTAGGCGCAACCACAATAGGGCGTGATTCACGCTTAATTTCACCCACGTTATAAGGTGTAATCGTTACCCCATTTTTGTTTGTGGTCGGTTGTACTGCTACAGGTGTTGGGGCAGGTTTAGGTTGTGGCTGAGGTGGGGTGGTGGTTGTACACCCCACTAATAGCAACATTAAAATACTACCAAGTTGAATTTTCATTATTGTTGTCCTTGCTCATAACTACCTGAAGAAATGACTTGTGCAGGTGGTTCAGTTGGTGGTGTTTCTGTTTCATTAATTAAGTTTTCAAGTGGGTCGCTTGCATCACTGCTTGGTTCGGTTTGGTAACCAGGTAAAGCACAAGATGTGGCATGTTTAGGTACAGTATTGGCAAGCAAGGGCACATACATTGCATTTGAACAGCCCTGAGCAGATAAATCACCTGATGGAACATCAATCCACTGCCATTGTACATCTTCAGGCTGTTTAAGATTAACAGGCTGTTGGCGAAGCTGACGCATTACATTTGTCCAAACAGGCAATGCCCCTGTAGAACCTGTTAAGCCTGTGATTTTATTATTATCTAAGCCTAACCAAACCACTGTGACATAGTTACCTGAATAACCTGCAAACCAAGAGTCACGCGCATCGTTTGTAGTACCAGATTTACCTGCAAGATTAAGGGTGCTTGGAAGCGCTTTATAAGCAGACTGACCTGTACCTGAACGCATCACTTGTTGTAAACCATAGTTTAAAATATAAGCTGATGCCGGGTCGATGGTTTGCTGAACATCTAAACTGTAGCGGTCTAAAACTTTACCATTTTGATCGACCACGGCACGGATGGATTTGGTTGGATATTTAAAACCACCTGTTGCAAAGTTACCATAAATACTCAGTACTTCCATAGGCGACATATTCACTGCACCTAAGAATGTAGATGGGTACTGTGGGACATCACTCGTTACGCCAAATTTATGCAGGTTATTGATAAAAGAAGCAACACCAAACTGTTGACCCATATTTACAGCAGCCAAGTTATATGAATGTTCAAGCGCTTGTACCATTGGCACCATGCCATGTTCACCGCCACCGTAGTTTTTAGGTGTCCATGCTTTACCATTACTGCGAATACTCACAGCTGTATCAGGAATTAAACTTGCCCAGTTGTAGCGTCCTGATTCAATCGCTGTAATATAAATGGCAGGTTTTAACAATGAGCCAACTTGACGTTTCGCATCAATTGTACGGTTAAAGCCTGTAAAGTCTTGAGTAGAGCCAACAGCTGCCACAAGTTCGCCATTTTCAGGACGTTGAATGAGTACAGCACCTTGTAAATTATTAAGTGCTTTAGGATTACGTTTAATGAGTAAATCCACACTTTGTTTCATTGCATTTTGTGTACGTATTTGGGCAATTGGGTCAAGTGTGGTGAAAATACGTAAACCTTGATTCGTCAGATCTGAATCTTGATATTCTGTACGCAGTTGACGACGTACAATATCCATAAAATCAGGGAAACGTGTTGGACCCAATGCAGGTTTTTCTACAACACCTAATGGGCGTGCAATTTCACGTTCATATTGTTCTTGCGTTAGCTTACCCATCACGAGCATATTGTGCAGTACGGTATCTCGGCGGTTTTTAGCCCCTTGAGGGTTGCGCCATGGGTTATAAAGCGATGGACCTTGTACTAAACCTACCAAAAAGGCTTGCTGTGAGATATTAAGTTCACGTAAGGGTAAACCAAAATAAAACTGTGAAGCTAAGCCATAACCGTTAATTGAATAGTTGCCGTTTTGTCCTAGATGTACTTCATTTAAATAGGCTTCTAAAATTTCATCTTTGCTGTAATGAACTTCGAGTAACAACGACATGAACGCTTCATTAAATTTACGTTTAAAAGTTTGTTCAGGCGATAAAAAGAAGTTTTTAACCAGCTGTTGGGTTAGGGTTGAACCACCTTGACGTCTACCGCCTGTCACATTACTCACAATGGCACGTGCAGTACCTCTAAATGACAAACCATGATGCTCATAAAAATTACGATCTTCGGTGGCAATCAATGCATTAATGAGCGGTTGTGGTACATTTTTTAATTTAATCAGTACACGGTCTTCGTTGTGTTGTGGGTAAATTCCACCAATCAACATTGGCTCTAAGCGAGTCATGCCTGTACTAGAGGCTTGGGTACTTTGTACGTTTATAATTTGGTCTTGGGCAAAAGCTAAAGAAATGACTTGCTCGGCTTCAGTGCTATCACCAAAATCGAAACCGCGCGTATGTACGGCAACCTGATTGCCATTGACTGTAAATGTACCGGGTTGGGTATAGCTATCGGCTTTTTTATAGTTTAACAGCTGTAATTCTTGTAAAAAATCGGTTTCGCTTACAGGCGCCTGATTATAAATTTCTAAAGGACGTGCATAAACTTTTGCAGGAATATCCCAACGTTGTCCTTCAAATTTAGATTGAATAACATTGTCTAACCGAACAAGATAAAAACTAAAAGCAATAAAACCGCCTATAACTAGGAGGACAAAAATCAGTGCAATAACACCAAGACCGCGTTGTGACTTCATATAAAAGTGATAAGCTATCTGAATAAACCCCGTAATCATGCGAAGCTTTTTTTTATTTTGCAATGATTATTCGTGTAACAGGTAAAAAAATATTTTAAATGGAGCGCCACCCTTGGCAAAAATTTCACCACAATCTTTTAGAAATATTGGACTTGTTGGACGCCCAGATAAATCTGCTGTGGTCGATACCTTGTGCTTAATTTATGATCATTTGCTTAAGCGAGGCTTACATCCTATTTTTGATGCAGATACGGCAAAATTAGTGCCATATCAACAATGCCAAAGTGTAAGCCGTGATGAACTTGGTGAAATTGTCGATTTAGTGATTGTCGTTGGTGGTGATGGATCATTGTTGCATGCCGCACGCGCTTTGGTTAAATATAATACACCTGTGATTGGGGTGAACCGCGGACGTTTAGGTTTTTTAACTGACATTAAACCTAACCAAGTGTTACAAAAACTCGACCAAGTGTTACAAGGTGATTTCCAACAAGATCGCCGTTTTTTACTTGATATTGAAATCAAAGCAGGCGATCGGGTCAAACATCGTGCAATTGCTTTAAACGATATTGTACTTCATTCGGGTAAATCTGTGCATATGATGGATTTTGACCTGTGTATTGATGGGCAATTTGTTTATCGTCAACATAGTGATGGACTGATTGTGGCAACACCCACAGGTTCAACCGCCTATGCACTATCAGGTGGTGGACCAATTTTACATCCTAATATGGATGCCATAGCACTTGTACCGATGCATCCGCACACCTTGTCATCACGTCCAATTATTGTAGGCGATCAAAGTGAAATTAAAATTACGGTAGGCGAAAGTCGCCTTGTGGCAATGGTGAGTGCAGATGGTCAGCAGAGTGTGGCGTTAAGTGTGGGCGAGAGTTTACATATTCGTAAACACCCGCATAAATTAAATTTGCTTCATCCACCGGGGTATGACTTTTATATGGCATGCCGAACCAAATTAGGATGGAACCAAGATTTTGAAGCCTTGCGTGAACAGGAAGAGTCATGAATATTGAGCAGATGTTAGCAATTTTAAACCCTGAAATTGTGCAAAAACTAAAAACAGCCGTAGAAATTGGCAAGTGGGAAAATGGCGTAGTACTCACAAAAGAACAGCGTGCAACATGTATGCAAGCCGTGCTGGCATGGGAGCATACGCATTTACCCGAACAAGAACGCATAGGTTATATTGATCGTGGTTCTAAGGAAGAAGGGGAGCAGTGCGATGATGAGCCACCACAACCCATTCGGTTTATTTAAAACGGTTTTGCCATAATTGTGTTGCAAGCGTTTGAGCCTCTACAAAAGTAGGGGCTTTTTGTAAGGCTACAAGTGCAATTGCCATGGTTTCAATAATTGCCACTTCGCCATAAGTATGAGGTTGTCCCTCCCAAACAGCTTTAATGGTGTCTAAATCAAGATATTCTTCTGCAGGGCTACGGTCGGGTGTGAGCTTTGGTAGTTCATGTTCGTACAGTTCACCATTTTGAATACCACATACTAAGGTTTTCGCATCAGGGTTACGTTCAAACTCACCACCTTCACCTTTAATTACTACACTGTTTAAGTAGCCTAAGCGTAATGCTGCATGTTGGTGGGATGTGCGATATGCAGGATGAAAAATAGACTGTAAAGTCACGGGTGCATTAAAGGGATTAATCAAGCGTGCAAGCGTATGCACAGGTGAGCGAAGCCCCATGACGTTACGCAATCCAATCAGTTCATCTAGTACAGGTGAGATTGCATATAAAGGCATGTAGGCAAAATTTTGTTGTTTAAGTTGCGCTTCTACTTCTGCTTGAGTTGTACAAATTGGAAAACCTAAATAGCTTAAGACTTGTTCTGAATAAACACGGTTAAGGGTATGACCTGCCGCCCCATGCATGACAATACGAATCCCATTTTTTGCAAGCGTAAGCGCTGCAAGTAAATACCATGGGTAATGTTTACGTTTGCCTGCATAAGATGACCAATCTAAATCAACCTCAAGGGGTTCAAACGTAAGTTGGTCTTTGGTGGCTTGTACAAAACCTGCGAGCTCGTCCACAGATTCTTCTTTAACACGTAACAGCATTAAAAAAGCGCCAAGTTGAACGTCTAATACGTCGCCGTTTAAAATCAGCCTAAATGCATCATATGCCTCTTGGTATGTGAGGCTACGTGCGCCATTTTTTCCTTTGCCAATAATTTTAATATATTGTGCAAATGGGTGTTCTAAGTCTTGGTATAAGTTGCGCTTTGTTGACATTTGCATCATTTCTCATTTGAATAATACGATTATATCTTGAATAATGGTTATACTTAAAATCCGTTATGTATAGGGCGAAATCAACATGATCCATGATGATCATCAAACGACTTCTTTAAATTTAGATCAAATCCGTTCAGATATTGATAGTGTGGATCAACAAATCCAAGATCTTATCAATCGCCGTGCACGTTTGGCTGAAGCTGTAGCAAAAGCAAAATTTGCAACAGAAGAAGATCCTTTGTTTTATCGCCCTGAACGAGAAGCACAAGTATTACGCAAAGTGATGGCACGTAACGAAGGTCCATTATCTGATGCAACCGTTGCACGCTTATTTCGTGAGATTATGTCGGCTTGTTTGGCACTTGAAGCACCGCAAAGCATCGCATTTTTAGGTCCTGAGGGCACCTTTACTCAAGCTGCGGCACTTAAACATTTTGGGCAAGATGCTGTGGTACGTCCACTCACAACCATTGATGAAATCTTCCGTGAAGTAGAAGCAGGGAGTGCACATTATGGTGTTGTTCCTGTTGAGAATTCATCTGAAGGGGTTGTCAACCATACATTAGATTGTTTTAAAGCATCACATCTTAATGTGATTGGTGAAGTTGAATTACGTATTCATCATCAATTCTTAGTGTCTGAAAATACGCGTAAAGACAGTATTAAACAAATTTATGCGCATCAACAAGCATTAGCACAATGCCGTCAATGGCTTGATTTACATTATCCAGGGGTGGAGCGTGTACCATTAACGTCTAATGCAGAAGCCGCACGCCGTATTCGTAATGAGTGGCATTCGGCAGCGATTGCATCTGATATTGCAGCAACGACGTATGGTCTAGAAATTTTACACAGCAATATTGAAGATAATCCTGAAAATACCACTCGCTTTTTAGTGATTGGGCGTGAAAAAATTCCTGCAAGTGGTAATGATAAAACCTCACTTTTAATTT
This sequence comes from Acinetobacter sp. HY1485, assembly GCF_027568475.1. Taxonomy (GTDB): domain Bacteria; phylum Pseudomonadota; class Gammaproteobacteria; order Pseudomonadales; family Moraxellaceae; genus Acinetobacter. The sequence continues at coordinate 117,141 of NZ_JANKZG010000001.1, forward strand.
CTGCGCATAACCGTGCAGGCGCATTGCTCGAAATTTTAGAACCTTTTTCAAAACACAAAATTAGTTTAACGAGTATAGAAACTCGCCCTGCATTACCAGAAAAATGGTCTTATGTCTTTTTTATTGATTTAGAAGGGCATATTGATCAAGAAAATGTAGCTGCTGCCATTGAAGAAATTCGCCCAATGGTCAAAGAACTTCGTGTACTTGGTTCATACCCTGTGGCGGTGTTGTAATGTTTGAAAAGGTCGCATTTATTGGGCTTGGGCTCATTGGTTCAAGTTTGGCTCGCGTTATTCATGTCAATCACTTAGCAAAAAATGTGGTGGCATCTACACGTTCACAAAAAACACTTGATGATGCGGTGGCACTTAGACTCATTTCTAAAGGGTTTTCTAACCCTGTAGATGCGGTAAAAGATGCCGATTTAGTCATACTTGCATTACCTGTACAAGCTACCGAAAAGGTACTTGCACAAATTAAACCATATTTGGGTGAACGTACGATTATTACCGATGTTGGCAGTACCAAAGGCAATGTGGTTGCTGCAGCCGAGCGTGTTTTTGGTACTTTGCCCAGTGGTTTTGTACCAGGGCATCCTATTGCAGGGGCAGAACATACAGGTGTGCATGCAGGTAAAGTTGATTTATTTGCACATCATAAAGTGATTTTGACACCTCTACCCACAAGTTCAGATTGGGCGGTACAAAAGCTGATTGCCCTTTGGCAAGCTGCGCAAGCTGAAGTGATTTGTATGGATGTTAAAAAGCATGATGAAGTGCTTGCTCATACTAGTCATTTACCGCATTTAATGGCTTTTAATTTGGTAGAACAGCTTGCAAATCGTGAAGATAACCTTGATATTTTCCGTTACGCTGCAGGTGGTTTTAGAGATTTTTCAAGAATTGCAGCATCTGACCCACGTATGTGGCACGATATCTTTTTTGGAAATAAAGATGCTATTTTAAATGCGGTAGATGGGTTTGAAACACAACTCGCTAAAATTCGTCAACTGATTGAAAATGAAGATTCTCAGGCATTGATGGGGCTTCTTGGACATGCTCAAGCAGCACGTCAACATTTTAATTATATGCTTGCTAAAAAACCTGTTATGGAGAAAAACAAGGTGACTCAAAAATTTACCATCCTGCCACAACAACACCGTTTTGAAGGAACATTTACTGTACCGGGTGATAAATCTGTGTCACATCGTTCTATTATGTTTGGTGCATTGGCAGAAGGCACAACCCACGTAACAGGCTTTTTAGAAGGCGAAGATGCTTTGGCAACACTACAAGCATTTAAAGATATGGGTGTAGAAATTGAAGGTCCGCACAATGGCGAAGTGACCATTCATGGTGTGGGCATGCACGGCTTAAAAGCACCAACAAAAGAGCTATACATGGGTAACTCAGGTACCAGTATGCGTTTGCTTTCGGGCATTTTAGCGGCACAAAAATTTGATTCTGTAATGACAGGTGATGCGTCGTTGTCTAAACGCCCAATGGAACGTATTGCAAAACCACTTCGTGCGATGAATGCTCAAATTCAAACAACAGGGGAAAAAGGTACACCACCTGTCAGTATTACAGGCAACCAGCCATTACAAGGCATTGATTACGAGCTACCAATGGCATCGGCTCAAGTAAAGTCGGGTGTGTTATTGGCAGGTTTGTGGGCGGCAGGTACAACCTCTGTGGTAGAGCCTGAGCCAACGCGTGATCATACAGAGCGTATGTTACGTGCCTTTGGTTATGATGTAAAAACTGAAGGCAATAAAATTAGCCTTGTGGGCGGTGGCAAACTAGTAGGTACTAATATTCAAGTACCATCTGATATTTCATCATCAGCATTCTTTATGGTAGGTGCTGCCATTTGTGAAAATTCTGATGTGACGCTTGAAGCGGTAGGGATTAACCCAACACGTACAGGTGTAATTGAAATTTTAAAACAAATGGGTGCGGATATTCAGGTACTAAACGAACGTATTGCAGGCGGAGAGCCGATTGCAGATATCCGTATTCGTGGTACACGTACATTAAAAGGAATTCATATTCCTGAAGATCAAGTACCTTTAGCGATTGATGAGTTCCCTGCATTATTTGTAGCAGCATCATGTGCTGAAGGACAAACTGTGTTGACAGGTGCGGCAGAATTACGTGTTAAAGAATCAGACCGTATTCAAGTGATGGCAGATGGTTTACAAGCCATGGGTATTGATTGCACACCAACAGCAGATGGTATTGTGATTGAAGGCAAGGGTAAAGCAGGCGATTGGTCACCAATTTTTAAAGGTGCAGAAATTGAGTCGCATCATGATCACCGTATTGCAATGAGCTTTAGTATTGCAGGTTTACGTGCAAGTGAAGCCATTACAATTTGTGGTACAGAAACGGTTGCAACGAGCTTTCCAACGTTTACACAACTTGCAAACGAAGCAGGATTAACCATTCAAACAGTAAATTAACACAAAGAAGCCGAACATTACGTTCGGCTTTTTAAATTCAAGTTAAACTATGAACAAGTTTATTTGTTTTATTTTTTATGAAAAAATTTGTGATCAGTTTGATTAATGAGAAGCAAAGACGTTCACATATTGTGCGTGAATTTACGCAGAAAAATGTAGAGTTTGATTTTTTTGATGCAATTGATTGTTCTCAAATCCATGAACAATTAGAAAAACTACAACTTTCAAAAGTTCCAACAGAGTTAAGACCCGCAGAAATTGCCTGTTTATTAAGCCACTTAATTCTTATTCAAAAATGTGTTGATGAAAATTTAGACTATATTTGTATTTTTGAAGACGATATCCATTTAAGTAAAGACATTAAGCAAGTCTTAGAGCATGGATTTCAGCAATACCATATTGTAAAATTAGAGGCGTTTTACCCTAAAGTTATCGTTAAAAAAGCAGCCCAATCTTATATGGGTCATCATGCTTTACATCGTTTATGTTCTAAACACTTAGGTTGTGGTGGTTATATAGTATCGCAAGCAGGTGCTTTAATTATTTTGGAACAGATCAGAAAAGCCGAAAAATTAATACCGATTGATCATTTTATCTTTAATTATTTTGTACAAGAGCAACGCTTGGAAGTATCACAAATATTACCTGCGGTTTGCATTCAAGATCATATCTTAATGCACAATCATGAGAACTTTCCAAGTGCATTAGAGGCTCAAAGAAGAGAACGTAAAAACTACCAGCCTAAACAAAGCACAAAAAAGACATTGTGGACGAAAATAAAAAATGAAACATATCGTCTTCAAGAAAAAATAACTTTATATGTTTTAGGAAAGAAAAAAGTCACTGTAAAATTTAAATAAAAGGCTCAAGAAAAATCTTGAGCCAAGGTTTTACATGGTAAAAAAGCGTGAAATTGTCACGCGCATTTGCTTGAGATAACCTGTAAAAAAGTGATTTGCCCCTGGAAAAACAGTAATGGCATGTTTTTGTGGTTGTGCCCATTTAATTGCATCAGACAGTAACGTCACTTCATCTGCTTCACCATGAATCAGTAAAATATCGCCTTTTAGATCTGGTGTTACATAATGGCGTAAGCCTTGTACGGTTGCGGTAGGTAAACCACAAAGCACCATTTGTAATGGACGGTCTGTAAGTGCATCATATGCTTTTGCCATAACATGTGCACCAAAACTAAAGCCTGCTGCATAAAACGGTAGGTCTGGATGTTGGCTACGTGCGTATTCAATGACAGCTAAAATATCATCAGTTTCGCCAAAACCTTCGTTATGTATGCCTTCACTTTGTCCAGCACCACGAAAGAAGGGACGATAAACCACGCAACCACGTTCTGCTAAAATAGTCGCTAACAGTGCAGGTACCTTATGATGAGGTGTACCGCCTTGTAAAGGATGTGGATGACAAACAATGGCAAATCCTTTTGGCTTATCTTGAGGTACATCTACGACAACTTCAATCTTTCCGACAGGTCCATTGAGAAATATTGTATTTGACATATTTTACGTAATTTTTAAAAAACAGAACCTATATTTTACCGATAACTATCATTAAAAACACAAATTGGCGTTAAAAATTACAGACTGATATAGTGATATGATTAGAAAATGAATAAGGTTTGTAATGTTAGCTTTAATTTCACCTGCAAAAACACTAGATTACACATCAGCATTACCAACAGACCAATACACTCAGCCCCGTTTGCTAGAGCAATCTGAGCAATTGATTGAAGTTTGTCGTCAGCTTTCTGTAACACAAGTTGCAAGTTTAATGAGTGTAAGTGAAAAAATTGCACAGTTAAACGTGGCACGTTTTCAAGATTGGACACCTGAATTTGATTTTTCAAATGCACGCCAAGCGTTATTTGCTTTTAAAGGCGATGTATATACAGGTTTAGACGCTTACAGCTTACAAAACATAGAGTTTGCACAACAGCATGTGCGTATGTTGTCGGGTTTATATGGACTTCTTAGACCTTTAGATTTAATGATGCCTTATCGTTTAGAGATGGGTACTAAGTTAAACAATCATATAGGAACTAATTTATATAGTTTTTGGGGCGATCAAATTACAGATTTAATTAATCAAGATTTAAAGCAAACAGACAGCCAAATTTTAGTGAACTTGGCATCTAATGAGTATTATAAAGCAGTGAATGAGAAAAAAATTAATGCTGAAATTGTACAGCCTGTATTTTTAGACCGTAAAGGGGATGAGTATAAAACGATTAGCTTTTATGCTAAAAAAGCTCGTGGTTTTATGACACGCTTTATTGTTGAAAATAAATTAAATACGGTAGAACAACTTAAAGACTTCAATACCGAAGGTTACTATTTTGATAGCACCAACGGTAAAGAACTCATTTTTAAAAGAGAAAACTAAAGACTTTTAAATGCTTCAAGCGCACGTTGGCGGGTCTTTTTAAGGTCGCATATTGGTTTAGGGTAATCTAAATGCGCATTGGCATTTTTAGAATATGGATCATGAATTTGTTTTTCATCAAGTTGTTTAAGCTCAGGAATCCATTTTTTAATATAGTCACCTTTCGGATCAAAACGCTCCGATTGTGTGATGGGATTAAAAATTCTAAAGTAAGGCACTGAGTCTGTCCCTGTAGAGGCAGACCATTGCCATCCACCATTATTGGCAGCTAAATCACCATCAATAAGATGTTGCATAAAAAACTGTTCGCCTTTACGCCAATCTACTAATAAGTTTTTAGTTAAAAACATCGCACAGATCATGCGTACACGGTTATGCATCCAACCTGTACTCAAGAGTTGACGCATGCCTGCATCTACAATCGGGATGCCTGTTTGACCTTCTGACCATGCTTTAAAGTCTTTTTCGTTATTTTCCCATTTTAGTTTTTTGGTTTCATCTTTAAATGGAAGATGTTTAGACACTTTAGGAAAATCATATAAAACATGTTGATAAAATTCACGCCACAATAGCTCATCTAACCAAGTTTGCTCGCCATCATGTTTGAAGTGCATTTGCCCATCATAAGGTGCAAACAACGCATTTAAACATTGACGAGCAGACAAAATACCAATATTCAAATACGCCGAAAGCTGACTTGTACCTGCATATGCAGGAAAATCACGTTCTTTGTTGTAGTCTTTGACATCATCTTGAATAAATGTATTTAAAAGTTGGTGGGCATGTTCTTCGGTGACATTCCAATGGGCTTGCTTGTGCTGATAATCTTTTTGATCAAGCGCATCCGACTGAATATGACAGTCTATTTTTGCTTGCTTTTCTATGCTTGGATAGCAACTTGGCACATCGTGATGCAGGCGTTCGTAACATGCTTTTTTAAATGGGGTAAATACTTTGTAAGGTTCGTTAGATTTATTACGGATACTTTTAACAGGGAACAAGGTTCTGTCTTGAAACAGTTTTAGGTTTTTAACTGCTTGGTCACGCTGTTGTTCGTGAATACCCAATTCTGCATTGGCATAAATATGCTCAATATCTAATTCTTTAGTGAGTTGTTCTAAGTAGTGTGGAATGTCTTGCCATTCATCAATTTTTTTAATGATAAGCGGAATATTTTTTTGTGCAAGTGAGTCTTTTAAACTTTCAAGTTGACGTAAATAAAAGTCAATTTTGATAGGTGCATCATTATGCTGTTGCCATTGTTTAGGAGAAAGTGCCACAAATGCAATACATTGACCTGCTTGCGTTGCATGCCATAAAGCGGAATTGTCTTGAATACGGAGGTCTTGGCGAAACCACATGAGTTGGGTCATGTTAAATCCCTAATTTTTTTTATTATAATAAAAAAAGGGTAAGGCCTAAACCTTACCCTCTTTGGAATTAGTGGTGATGACCACCAGCACCGTGTACGTGACCGTGCTCTAATTCTTCTTCTGTTGCATCACGTACTTCTGTGATTTCAACATCAAATGTTAAATCTTGACCAGCAAGTGGGAAGTTAGCATCAACAAGTACGTTGTCGCCTTCAACCGCTTTAACAGTAACGATTTGTACACCGTCATCTGTTTGTGCTTGGAATTGCATGCCTGCTTCGATGTTTTCTACACCTTGGAACATTTGCTTAGGTACTTCTTGTACAAGGTCAGCGTTGTATTCGCCATAACCTTCAGCAGCAGGTACAGTTACAGTGAACTTATCACCTACTTTTTTACCAAGAAGTTGTTTTTCTAAACCAGGAATAATGTTGCCTGCACCTTGCAAATATGCAAGTGGTTGACCTTCTTGAGATTGGTCAAGCGTTTCACCTTCTGCATTTGTTAGCGTGTAGTGAAATTTAACTACGTGGTTATTTGCAATAGCAGTCATGTTATATACCTATTTTGGTGTATGTTTAAAAGTACATGGGGTGTACCAAAACAATTTCAATGTTTTGGTGGTTAAATATTGTACACCTAGTAAAGTTTAATCTTTGGACCCACTTTTCTTGTCACAAAATCTTTAGTGGCAAGTAAGCCTGCTTGGGTATAGCCATGAATATGTGCCTGATGGATGCGATACAATGACGCATACATTGAACGGGCAAGTAATCCATGGACTTTGACTTGTCCTAAAATTTCGCCAATCGCTTTTTTCTGACTTAACGACACTAAAGAACCTTTATCTGTAAAGTTAAACATGGGCAGTTGTCCGCCACGTAAACGAATAGGGAGAGCATTGGCTAAAAACGTGGCTTGTTGGCTTGCTACTTGTGCACGTGGTCCTAAAGGTGGTTGTTTGGCTTCAGGTTGGCAATGTGCACAATCGCCAATCGCAAAAATATTAGGATCGGTAAGGGTTTGTAATGTTGCATAGACTTTTAAGCGGTTAATACGGTCACGCTCAAACCCTTCTAACTGTTCTAAAACAGCAGGGGCTTTTACGCCTGCTGCCCACACGGTTAAGTCTGATGCAATAGAGGTGCCATCTGCAAAATGGATACTTTTTTCATCTACACAATTAACTTTATGATGGGTTAAAACCGTAATTCCCATTTGCTCAAGGGTTTTTTGTGTTTGTGCCGAAATAGATTCGGACAAGGCAGGTAGAATACGTGGTGATGCTTCGATCACTGTGATTTTTACCAATTCAGGATTAATACGGTTTAAACCATATTGATGAAAGTTTTCTTTTGCATCAATAAGTTCTGCTGCAAGTTCAACCCCTGTTGCGCCTGCACCAATCACTGCAATATTGAGTGCATCCATATGGCTAGAATTTTGCGCATCTAAATATAAATGGAACAAATCTTGTTGGAATACTTCTGCTTGTTCACGGTTATCTAAAAAGTAGCAGTTATCACGCACACCTTGTGTACCAAAGTCATTACAGCGTGAGCCAATTGCCATCACAAGCGTATCGTATTCAAGCGTTGCAACGTGGTCGTGGTAGTATTTTTCGGAAAGTTGAGGAGAGCGAATGGCAATGGTTTTTGCATTGCGATCTAAACTTTCAAAATTACCAAGCACAAATTGATAATGATGTTTTTTGGCATGTGCAAAGTAATTGGTTTCTTCTGCATGCGGGTTAAGTGTTCCTGCTGCAATTTCGTGAAGAAGAGGTTTCCAAATATGGGAGAGAGCACGATCAACAAGGGTAATCTGCGCTTTTTTGTGTTTGCCTAATGTGTTGCCTAGCTGTGTGGCAAGCTCTAACCCACCAGCACCGCCACCCACAATTACAATACGATGTAACGCGTTACTCATGTAATTTGCCTATATAAAAAGCGAAAGATTTAATATGCCATTTTTTTTAGGCAGTTACATGAGACTTAGGTATTAATTGATTGGATAAACAACAGCTTCGGCAGTTTTTTTGGTAAAAAATGAACAAATCCATGTCAATAGACGTTCGAAAATATTGGCTTGTTCAATTTGTACGTGGGTTGCTATTGGAAACTCATCAATGACTTGGTCATTTTGTGTCACTTTGACTTGAGCAAGTTGCATGTTTTGATTAAGTGGCGCAGTTAAATTTTGCTTTAATAACGTGATGTTTAAGCGAGTTTGGCTTTGTGTAAGCGGTGCAATCGGTAGTTGCCCTGAACTGTTGTTAAACTGACGCATATCAATGGGTGCAATTTGATTATATAGCGATGTGGTCATGACTTTGGCTTGAGGTGAGATAAGTTTAAAATTCTCTTGTTTGCCTGTAAGTACAGGTAAAAGTGCAATTGGTTGATTAGCTTTAATTGCAACCTCATCACGTGTGTAGTTGTATGCCATATTCATCAGTTCATAAGCAACTTCTGCACGTTTAACAGCACTTTTTGTTCCCATCACAACCACAATTAAGCGTCTTTGTGGTAAATCAGGATTAGCACTTGGGCGTAATGCAGTTAGTGCTAAATTATAACCTGCTGCAGCTGTAAAACCTGTTTTTAGTCCATCAACGGTTGCATCTTGTTTTAATAGTAAGTTGGTTGCATGGTGTTGATGATTATTAAATGTATAGCTTTGTTGTTTTGAATAGCCTAAGTATTCGGGATAATTCTGAATTAAAGTGTTCCCTAGTTTTGCTAAATCCGACGCAGATGAATAGTGTCCATCCATCGTAATGCCCGCAGGATTGGTAAAGTGTGTATCTGTCATACCCAGTGCTTTGGCTTCTTGATTCATCATCTCAACAAAATGGGGGACATTACCCCCAATTTTTTCTGCCAATGTTACCGCTGCATCGTTGGCTGACATTACGACCAACCCTGCCAAAAGCTGATCAACAGAAATTGCCTGACCTTCTTTTAAAAACATTTGAGATTCGTCGGGTTGTACCATTTTAACGACATTAGTTGCGGTCAAAATATCGGATGTTTTGAGGTGTCCTGCTTTAATTTCTTTTAAGGTGATGTATGCCACCATCATTTTAGTTAAAGAGGCAGGGGCACGTTGTGCGTGGCTGTTGTATTCTGCAATGGTTTGCCCTGATTGTGGATCGTAAATTGTCCAAGCCGCAGCTTCTACAGAATGAGGTTCGATATTTAAAATAGAAGCATTTGCAACCGTTGCACATAAGCTTGCAACGACAAAAAAGAAACATTTCAAAACAGGCAGCCTTACACAAAACAAAAAGATGCTCTACTGAATCAGCAAAGCGGTACAGGCAAGCATATTAGAGTAAAAAAATGCTAAGCTAAAGTGTTATTAGAATGAGAATTCCGACTGATGTTGCACTATCAAATTGAGTTTGACGATTATCAACAACACCTGATGCACGTAACCGTGCGTTTTATGGCAAATCCAACACAGGTTTTATGGTTACCCACTTGGATTCCGGGCAGTTATTTAATTCGTGAATTTGCAAAGCATATTGAAGCGGTCAAAGCATATGATGAGGCAGGACGCCCACTCACCATCAGTAAATTTGAAAAAAATAAGTGGCAACTTTTTAATACAGATCATGAGCTGATTACCGTTGAATACGATGTGTATGCATATGATTTGTCTGTACGTGGGTCTTATGTAGACCAAACACGTTTTTATGTAAATCCTGCGTGTGCATGTTTAGGTTTACAAGACCAAGAAGATGCGCCGTGCGAAGTTGAGTTATTTTTACCTAAAGCCGTACAACATTTTACCTTGGCAACAGGGTTACCTTCTAAAAGTGCAGTAAAAGGGCGTTATACGTTAAAAGCCCAAAATTATATGGCACTCATTGATAGTCCATTTGAACTTGCTGAGCAAACCTGTTTTGATTTTGATGCAAAAGGGATTAACCACCGTTTTGTGGTATCGGGTAAGCACAATACAAATCTTGAGCGTTTAAAAACAGACCTCAAAAAAATCTGTGAAACTGAAATTGCGATGTTTGGTTCTGCACCGTTTAAGGATTATACCTTTATGACTATTGCAACAGGCAATAGTTACGGTGGGCTTGAGCATCCAAACAGTACCAGTTTAATTACTCCACGCGATGATCTACCTAAAACCGATGAACCGCAAGAACCGTCAGAAGGGTATCAACGCTTTTTAGGCTTGTGTAGCCATGAATATTTTCATTCTTGGTTGGTCAAGTTTATTCGCCCCGAAAATTATGCAACGTACAATTTGCATCAAGAAAGCTATACCTCGTTGTTATGGGTGTTTGAAGGCTTTACCTCTTATTATGATGATTTAATTTTGTTGCGTAGCGGTGTGATTTCACAGGAATCGTATTTAAAACTACTTAAAGCACAGATTGACCGTTATTTGCAAAATGCAGGGCGTCATGTTCAGTCGGTTGCCGAGTCTAGTTTTGATACATGGATTAAATTTTATCGACCTGATGAAAATACAAGTAATGCAGGCACAAGTTACTATAACAAAGGTGCATTAGTAGCATTGTGTTTAGATTTAGGCTTGCGTACCTATGGTTCAAGTTTAGATGCGTTGGTACGTAGATTATATGAGTCTGCACAGCAAAACATCCAAGTAACAGAACGCTTAATTTTAGCCTTATGTAAAGAACTAACAGGGCAAGATTGGACAGAGCGGTTAAATCATTTAATTCATACCACAGATGAGTTACCGCTTGCAGAGCTGTTACCTAATTTTGGCTTAAAGTTTGAAATACAGACGCAAGAAAGCCGTCCATTTGGGTTAAAAACGGTAGAAAAACCAGAAGGTGTATTGGTTCAGCAAGCGTGGCGTGATGGTACAGGGGCAAAAGCAGGCATTTCTGCACATGATGTGATTATTGCCATTGATGGACTTAAAGCAACCCAGAAACGTTTGAATACCACACAAGAGGTTGAAATTTTAGCATTCCGCCGTGATGAGCTATTAAAATTTAGCGTACAAGCAGATGCACAAGCTCAGCATACGGTAAAATTAACACCGCATGATGAGCAAAAACTAAAGGAATGGTTGTTATAAATCGATGCGTTTTCCATGCTTTAGAATCCATGCACGTTCTTCATCTTTACGTACACGGCGTTTATAGGTAATCAATAAGCCAATAAACCAAATGGGTGAACATAATAGTGCAACCAGTGTGTCTTCATCGAAGGCACACACTATTACCACAAAACTTAAAAAAGCCAAGCAAATCCAACTCATCGCAATACCAAATGGCATTTTATAAATTGAATTTTGGTGTAGGTCGGGGCGTTTACGGCGATACACTAAGTAAGACGATAAAATCATTCCAAAAGTAAAGACCATCAAAATAGAAGTAAATGCTGCCAAAATTGTAAATACGGTCATCACGTTTGGAATAACAAATAATAACGATGTGCCAAGTACCACAATACCAAGCGAAAACAATAAGCTATTAACAGGTACTTTGCCTTTAGACAGTTTTTTAAATTTAGGCGAGGCGTCTTTTTCAACCGCTAGACCATACAACATACGGCTTGTTGAAAAAATCCCGCTATTGGCAGAAGACATGGCTGAGGTTGCTACCACAAAATTAACAATACTTGCCGCAGCAGGTAAGCCAATTAATGTAAAGACCTCTACAAAAGGGCTTTGCGAAGGTGAAATTTTACTCCAAGACATAATTGTCACAATACAAATGAGTGACCCTACATAAAACAATAAAATACGCAGTGGAATGGTATTAATTGCTTTGGGTAGTGTTTTTTCAGGGTCTTTTGTTTCTGCAGCCGTAGTCCCTACAAGCTCAATACCTGCAAAAGCAAATACAGCAATTTGAAACCCTGCAACAAAACCACCAATGCCGTGCGGTAAAAAAGACTCACGCTCAGTTAAGTGTGATAACGAAGCTGTGACACCATTAGGCGAAACAAACGCCGTAGACACCAAATAAATACCAATAATTAAAAATAGAGCAATGGCAATCACTTTGATGAGTGCAAACCAAAATTCAAGCTCACCAAAAATTTTAACGGTAAATAGATTTAAAAACCCAAGTAATATTAAGGACGAAAATGCAGGAATCCAAACGGGGAGATGCGGAAACCAAAACTGAAAATAACCACCAATGACCACAACATCAGCAATAATGCTGGTGATCCAATTAAACCAATATGACCAACCTAAAAAGTAACCTGCCCAAGGTCCAAGATAGTCTGTTGCAAAATCTGCAAATGATTTATAATTGGTGTTGGAAAGTAATAACTCTCCCATGGCACGCATAATAAAAAATAAAAAGAAGCCAATAATCATGTACGTTAAAATAATAGACGTACCTGAAATGGCAAGATTTTTACCCGAACCTAAAAATAAACCTGTACCAATCGCACCACCAATGGCAATCAGCTGAATATGCCGATTGGTTAATGAGCGTTCTAATTTATCTTCTTGTTCAATAGGGGTGTAAGTATGACCCCCTAAAAGATCACCACGAATACGTGTCACATGAAGTTTGTTTCTCTGCATATTCCTTATGCCTCTAAAGGTAAAATACGTACCGCTTGTCCTTGTTGTAATTGCAATTTATCAAGTTGAGCTTGTGTCAGTTCAATTGAATTATCGCTGATTGTTGTTTTGGCTAAAATACCACGATAGTTTAAGTAGTCATCATTACTGACTAAGTAAAACTGTTCTTCTACAGGTGTATCGTTGAGTACAGTATTGAGGATTTGACTGTCTTTTACAGCACGTAGGTCTTGTATATCGGTTTGAAGCGTTGGTCCTGCATCAAAAATATCAATATAACCTTGAAAACGTAAGCCTTCAGATTCTAATAAGCGTGCCGCAGGTTGGGTATGTGGATGGGTTTTGCCAATCACGTCTTTGGCACTTTGCGGTAATAGGTCAACATAAATAGGGTGGCGTGGCATCAGCTCGGCAATAAAGGCTTTTGATACCGTACCGCTTAAATAGTCGGCATGCGAAAAGTTGGTATTAAAAAACTGTTGCCCTAATGCACTCCAAAATGGAGATTCGCCATTTTCGTCTGAAAAGCCACGCATCTCGGCAACCAATTTGTCTGAAAATAAGTCTTTAAAGGCACTAATAAACAAAAAACGGATTTTAGATAAAAATTTGCCATTTTTACTGTGGCGATAATCGGGATCTAAAAATAACGTACACAGTTCGCTATAACCTGTGTGGTCGTTACTTAAAAATAAAGTAGGAAAAGATTTGTGTACGCCTAAGGTTTTAGATGCATGCACTTGTTGTCCTACATGGAAGTTGTACCATGGCTCATTTAGACCCACAGCCACTTCTAATGCACTTAACCCAACCACTTTTTGGGTTGTGGTATCTTCCAAAACAAATAAATAGCCTTGCTGGTCACGGCTTGCTGTGCCATCTAATGTTTGGCGCATTCTTGTTATTCGATCACGCAAAATATCTTCATTACATGGCAAAGAGGTCAGTCCTGTACCTCCTTTTTTTGCCAATTCACAGATACTGTTTAAATCCCGTTCTTCTGCATGTCGAATAATCATCATGTTCCTACATTCTTATTGTTTCAATCGAGACTCAAAATGCAAGAAATGTACCAAGATTAACGAGGGCGACGACCACGACTTTTGGTATTTGGTCGTGTTGTCCCATTGGTAATACGGCGCGGTGATTTCACATCTGATTTAAAAATTTCAGCACGTACTTTGTCACGCTTTTTGTTTTTATTGGTTTTTTTGGTATCGCGTGATGATGTTGAAACAGGTTTTTTGTTAAAACGTTCGCGTGTTGGTTTTTCAGGTTCATTAAGTACTGCACGGAACTCATCGTGTAGTAAAGGTTCAATTTCACGTTGATCGCCTACTTCTAAGCCTAAATTTTCAAGCTTAATTGACCCAATTTGGATACGCACCAAACGTAATGTTGGAAAGCCAACTTTAGCGGTCATACGGCGTACTTGGCGGTTACGCCCTTCCATAATTTGGATTTCAAGCCATGTCGTTGGAATGTTGGCACGGTAGCGAATAGGCGGGTTACGTTCCCAAAGCCACTCAGGTTGTTCTACTTTTTTAACTTTAGCAGGTAGCGTTAAACCATCGTTTAATTCTACGCCCTTTTCTAGCGCATCAATGGCACTTTGTGTTACATCGCCCTCTACTTGTGCAAGATAAACTTTATATTGCTTCTTTTTAGGGCTCGTGATGGTGTTGTTAATCCCACCATGATCAGTTAAAAGGAGTAAACCTTCAGAATCACGGTCTAAACGCCCTGATACACGTAAAGTTGGGTCTGTAATAAAATCGGCAAGCGTTTGATGCTCACCATCTTGTCTGAACTGTGATAAAACGTTAAGAGGCTTATTCAGCGCAATAATTTTCATGCTATGCTCACTTATGCGTGAAGAAACATTCATATATAAAATATAGAACATTTCGGATTTAAATTTCAGATTCGGCAGTTTTCTATTAAGATGGACTTAGACAGTGTGTCGCCAAAATCATAAAAAGGGAGAACCTTGTAATGGGTTATGAAAAGATCGTTGTGCCAAACCAAGGCGAAAAAATTACCGTAAATGCAGATTTATCATTAAATGTACCCAATAACCCCATTATTCCATTTATTGAAGGGGATGGGATTGGTGTTGATATTACGCCTGCGATGAAAGCAGTGGTAGATGCAGCAGTACAAAAAGCATACGGTGAACAACGTTCGATTGAATGGATGGAAGTATACTGTGGTGAAAAGGCAAATTCTATCTATGGTAGCTATATGCCGCAAGAAACTTTTGACGTATTACGTGAATATGTAGTTTCAATTAAAGGACCACTGACAACGCCAGTAGGCGGTGGTATGCGTTCGTTAAACGTTGCATTACGTCAAGAACTTGATTTATATGTATGTGTACGTCCTGTACGTTGGTTTGAAGGTGTTCCTTCACCTGTGAAACACCCAGAACAAACAGACATGGTCATCTTCCGTGAAAATTCAGAAGATATCTATGCAGGGATTGAATGGAAAGCAGGCTCTGACGAAGCTAAAAAAGTCATTAAATTCTTACAAGAAGAAATGGGCGTTAAAAAAATTCGTTTCTCTGAAGATTGTGGTATTGGTGTAAAACCTGTTTCTAAAGAAGGCACACAACGTCTTGTACGTAAAGCAATTCAATTTGCAATTGATAATGATAAACCTTCTGTGACATTAGTCCATAAAGGTAACATCATGAAGTTTACCGAAGGTGCATTTAAAGAGTGGGGCTATGAGCTTGCACAAAATGAATTTGGTGGTGAGCTTCTTGATGGTGGTCCATGGGTTAAGATTAAAAATCCAAAAAATGGTAACGACATCATTATTAAAGATGTCATTGCAGATGCGTTCTTACAACAAATCTTGATGCGTCCGGCTGATTATTCAGTCATTGCAACGCTTAACCTAAATGGTGACTATGTATCTGATGCACTTGCTGCTCAGGTGGGTGGTATTGGGATTGCACCGGGTGCAAACTTAGGTAGCGGTATTTCAGTTTATGAAGCAACACATGGTACAGCACCAAAATACGCAGGTCAGGATAAAGTAAATCCAGGTTCTGTAATTTTATCTGCCGAGATGATGTTACGTGATATGGGTTGGACAGAAGCAGCTGATTTAATTATCAAAGGTGTTTCAGGTGCCATTTCTGCTAAAACAGTAACATATGATTTTGAGCGTTTAATGGAAGGTGCTCAATTATTACGTTGTTCTGAATTTGGCGATGCCATTATTAAGCACATGTAAAAGAAAAAGCCCCAAATTTGGGGCTTTTTTTTATAATAATAATTGCTATGTTTAGCATAAAACTAAATAAAACAAGCTAACTGGTTATAATAATTAAAGAAATATTTTTAGTCTAAAATCTCATCGTTTTATTTCTTTATCAATAAATGTTACTTATCACATTATAAAGCATATAGGGTATTTGTCATGATGATCATAAACATAATTGTGTTTGTGATGCTTTTGCTATTGTTAGCAAAAACACGCAACACGAATTGGAGTTTATCTAAGAAAGTATTTAGCGGTTTAATTTTGGGCGTACTGTTTGGTTTAGTACTGCACCTGATCTATGGTGCTGAAAGCACCGTACTTAAAGACTCACTCACATGGTTTAACGTGGTAGGCAGTGGTTATATTAAGCTATTACAAATGGTGGTTATGCCGTTGGTATTGGTTTCCATTTTAAGTGCGGTGAGTAAATTACATAATGCCACGACATCACTAGGTAAAATGAGTGTCTTGAGCATCGGTGTGTTATTGATTACCACGTTTATTTCTGCTTTGGTAGGTGTATTTGTCACCACATCATTTGGTTTAACCGCAGAAGGATTAGTGCAAGGTAGTGCCGAAACTGCACGTTTAGCAGCTATTCAAGGGTCTTATGTGGGTAAGGTGGCAGATTTAAGTGTGCCACAGTTTTTACTTTCTTTTGTACCCACTAACCCATTTGCAGAGCTAACAGGGGCAAATCCAACTTCTATTATTAGTGTGGTTATTTTTGCAACTCTTTTGGGTATTGCTGCACTTAATTTAGTTAAAGACCATCCTAAAAAAGGACAAGCAGTATTAGAAGCCATTGATACGGCACAGTCTTGGGTAATGAAATTAGTGCGTTTAATTATGACATTAACGCCGTATGGTGTTTTTGCCTTAATGACTAAGATGGTAGCAAGTTCAAATTTAGCAGATATTTTCAAACTTGGTGGCTTTTTAGTGGCATCTTATTTAGGGCTTGCAATTATGTTTGCGGTGCATGCACTGGTGCTTATGGGCGTTAAAGTATCGCCGTTACGTTTTTTTAAAAAGGTAATGCCTGTTTTAGCATTTGCGTTTACAAGCCGTTCAAGTGCAGCCACTATTCCACTAAGTATAGAAGCACAAACACGTCGTTTGGGTGTCCCTGAATCAATCGCATCGTTTGCTGCATCGTTTGGCACAACGATTGGGCAAAATGGCTGTGCGGGTCTTTATCCTGCTATGTTGGCGGTAATGGTTGCACCTACACAAGGCATCAACCCATTAGACCCAACATGGATGCTCACACTTGCTGCTGTGGTGACCATCAGCTCTGTAGGGGTTGCAGGTGTCGGTGGTGGCGCAACTTTTGCTGCACTGATTGTCTTACCTATTTTAGGTTTACCTGTCACTTTAGTCGCATTGCTTATTTCAATTGAACCGCTTATTGATATGGGGCGTACTGCATTAAATGTGAATGGTTCAATGACAGCAGGTATGGCAACTAGTCAATTAATGAAACAAACAGATTTATATGTACTTAACCAAAACGATGAGGCAGAGTTAAAGTCATGAAAATTTATCAAGTGGATGCATTTACCCAAACACGATTTAAAGGTAACCCTGCGGCAGTGATTATTTTAGATGAATGGTTAGATGCCCACTTGATGCAACAAATTGCTCGAAACGGCTTTTTTAAAAAAAATTACAGTAGATCGTTACCAAATTCGTTGGTTTAGCCCAACGCATGAAGTTGATTTTTGTGGGCATGCCATGCTTGCAAGTGCCTTTATATTATTCAAAACTGGCATAAATCAAATTATATTTGATGTTAAAAATTTAGGTCAATTTTTTGTGACCCAAGAAGTTGATGGCAAAATTAATATGAATTTTCCATCAGCTTCTTTTGAGCCAATTGAAACACCACCTGAAATTGCACAGGCATTTAAACAACCTTTTAAACAAGTTTATTTGAGTGAACAGGCATATGTGGTTGAGTATTTAACAAAAGAAGACCTACAAGCAGAACAACCTGATTTTACCCAACTCAAAGCTTTTGGTACAAAAACACATCGTGATTTTGTAATTACGACAGCAGGTGATGCAGATTACGACTGCTACTCACGTTATTTTGCCCCCGCTATTGGAATTCAAGAAGATCCTGTTACAGGTTCAATTCATACGGTTCTTGTCCCATTTTGGGCAAATAAATTGAATAAAACAGTGATTCATGCTTATCAAGCTTCTAAACGTGGTGGAGAATTATTTTGTAGGATTATTGATCAAAAACGTGTTGAAATCTCAGGTTATGGCGTATTGTATTTAGAAGGTCATCTTAGAGAATAAAAATGCTAAAAAAATTACTTTTGTTATCGTGTATAGCCACTCAAAGTTATGCAAATGTTGCAGATCAAGAAATTGGTTATTGGAGTTTGTGGTCTGATGAGCAGGGTATTTCTCATCAATCTTTTTGTAAACTAGACGATTTAACTTTACAAAATTTTAGTGTAAAAGGCGACCCTGAGTGGGTTTCTAATCATGATATGAAAACGACCCGTTATGTTTTTAATATTATGCCAAGACATTGGACAGGAACATGGCACAAAAGCCCGAAACCACAATGGACCACAACGTTATCAGGCAATTGGTATATAGAATCAATGGATGGACATCGTGTCGAGTTACCTGCAGGAACATTATCCTTTGGATATGATATTAATGCTAAAAATACCAATAGAAAATTAGGGCATCTGTCGGGTACGGTTGGGGATGAGCCAACTAAAATTTTAGTGGTACAGGTTGAAGATTTACCAAAAAATATTCAAGACAAGCGTTGTTTGGCAGGAGGAGCTTTTATTCGTTAACGTCATAAAAATGTCATGTTAATTTGTAATTGTATAAAAATAACCCAATTAAAATGAGTATAAATGCCCTAAAACAGTGCAAATAACCAATCAATGGTGCAATTTAAGTCAAAAAAGTAAATTTTGATTTTGCTATAAAACAGAATGTCATATAATTGTCATAATTTAAATGAACAATAAAGGGACTTATTTGTCTCTTTTTCCCGACTGCATGAATTCACAGATTCCCCCAGCACGAGAAACATCACATACTGACCCGTCAGCAAATGTGCATGTACCAACACCAAAATTTTTTATGCCGGTGTTTTTGACGGTGATTGTGGCAACTTTAATCTACATTGGTTTTCAAGTTAATGCAGATTTAGCCCATGTTCCACCGTTAAATTTATATTCTGTTATTTTACTTTCTACTGCGCTTTTTATTGCGTTAGGTTTTGAGTTTGTTAATGGTTTTCACGATACAGCAAATGCTGTGGCAACTGTGATTTATACCAATGCATTACCCGCACCTGTTGCAGTGATGTGGGCAGGCTTTTGTAACTTTTTAGGGGTCATGCTTGCAAGCGGTGCAGTGGCTTACGGCATTATTGCATTGCTACCTGTTGAACTAATTATGAATGTGAGTAGTGGTGCAGGGTTTGCAATGGTATTTGCTTTACTCATTGCAGCTATTATTTGGAATTTGGGAACGTGGTTCTTAGGTATTCCTGCATCAAGCTCTCATACACTCATTGGTTCAATTTTGGGTGTGGGGATTATGAACCATCTATTAAATACGGCTGCTGGTACAGGTACAAGCGGTATTGATATGGATCAAGTCATGAAAGTGGGTAAAGCACTTTTATTCTCACCTTTAATTGGTTTTGCATTTGCAGCAGTTGTTTTTTTATTGGTAAAAACAGTATTTAAAAAGCGTTTAGAGCTTTTTCAGCCACCTGAAGGGACTAAACCACCACCGCCAATGATCCGTGCATTGCTTATTTTTACCTGTACAGGTGTAAGCTTTGCACATGGTTCAAACGATGGTCAAAAAGGTATGGGCTTGATTATGCTTATCTTGATTGGCTTAGTACCACTTGCATATTCGCTTAATAAAAGTTTAGATGACAATGAGCTAAATGCATTTAAAAAATTATCGGCAGAAACTGCACAAGTTATTTCCGTAACGCCAAATCATATGGATAACGTAAAAGCGCGTGAAGTGCTGACACGTTATATCCAAAACCGTCAAATTAATAATGATGTTGTCCCTGCACTTGCAACCATGACGGCACATTTGGGGCAAGAGCTTCAACCTTACCAAACACTTAAAGACATTCCAGAAAAAGAAATTACAGATATCCGTAATGAAATGTATTTAAGTACAGCCACATTTAAAGGCTTAAAGAAAGCAGATGCATTGCCTAAATGGGATGAAACACAGGCTAAAGCTGTACAAAGCTATCAAAAAAGTTTAGATGGGTTTTTACAGTATATTCCAACTTGGGTAAAAGTTGCTGTGGCATTGGCATTAGGTTTAGGCACAATGGTGGGTTGGAAACGTATTGTAGTAACAGTGGGCGAGCGTATTGGTAAAGACCATATGAACTATGGTCAGGGTATGTCTGCAGAACTTGTTGCCATGAGCACGATTGCAGCAGCCGATGGTTTTGGTATGCCTGTAAGTACAACGCATGTATTAAACAGTGCTGTAGCAGGAACAATGGTTGCTAATAAGTCAGGCTTACAATGGTCGACAATCCGTAGTATTTTATCTGCATGGGTACTTACTTTGCCAATTACGATGTGTTTGTCGGCAGGGTTATATTGGTTGTTTTTACAAATTCTTTGATTAAAAAGCCTTGCATATTGCGGGGCTTTTTTTTTACGTTGTGAGCCGTGAGCCGTGAGCCGTGAGCCGTGAGCCGTGAGCCGTGAGCCGTGAGCCGTGAGCCGTGAGCCGTGAGCCGTAAAACTAATATATTTGCCTTAAGGTAATAATTTCTAAAAGTAAATATTATGGTGTTGATGTTTTATGCCAAACAACATATTTGCATTATTAATTACGAAAGTTTTTATAGTAAAGGTGTAATATTTTATTTTATACAAACTATCTCCCCTTTACTTAATCACTCACTAATAAGCTTTGTATACCATTTTTTACAGATTGAAGTTTTATCTATTTGATAAGACTAATTATTTGTAGAAAATTCACCATGTGTTATAAAGATCATAATTCGAAAATTTAGGAAAAATAACTATTTTTATCATTTTATCACATAAATATGCGAATGTTTTTAATGCAAAATATTTAGGCATTGTTGCTGAAACAGCATATATACTGTATCAGCAGGGAGATATTTCTATACAAAAAAAAGAAGATTGCTTTGAACAACGCGCAAAATTTTATCTATCAACACCTAAAATTTTAATTACAGCAATGCATTTAAAAAGTGTGGAACAACTCTTGGTTCAATAATAATGGTTGCAATAATACCGTAAGCTGCACCCCAAAGATGGGCACTATGGTTAATATTGCTATTATTGCGTTGGTTCGACCAAATGGTATAACCAATATAAAGCACTGCAAAAATAATGGCAGGCACAGGAATGAAAAATACATATATTTTATTCCATGGCTGAAACAAAATATATGAAAATAATACAGCAGAAACAGCACCCGATGCGCCAAGGCTTGACCATTGATGATCATTTTTATGTTTAAGGTAGCTAGGTAAAATTGAAAAAATTAAACCGCCTAAATAAAATAGAACAAAGCCCATATCAAAACAGTATTGGCGAAAAAATTTCTCCATAACACTGCCGAAGAAAAAAAGAGTAATCATATTAAACAGCAAGTGTGCACCATCGGCATGGACAAATCCGTAACTGATAAAACGATCGTACTGTGCTTTTTCTTTGATAGCAGGCGCCCAAAAAATCAGTCTAAATAAAACTTTTTGATTAGATAGGGCAAGTAAAGAAATTGCCACCGTAATTAAAATTAAAATAAGTGTATGACTAAACATAATTTACTCCTATTCCGACAAATTTAGTCGATTTTCAGTTAAAATGAATTCTTCAGATAGAGGGAAATAATATGTCGACTGAAAACGAAGAAATCCCAAACTTACTTATTACACCGACTGCGCAAGAGTACTTAAAAGACTTGTTAGCAAAGCAAAACACACCAGGTATTGGCGTGCGTGTATTTGTTGAAAGTGCAGGGACACCACGTGCTGAATGTTGTATGGCATATAGTGCACCTGAAGAAGTTGTACCAACAGATTATAGACAAGAATATCCTGATTTTCCTGCATTTGTTGATGCACCATCAATTCCGTATCTGCGTGATGCTGTAATTGATTATAACAAAGACCGTTTTGGGGGACAGTTGACGTTCCGTGCACCAAACTCAAAAGTACCGCGTGTAGGTCCTGATGCGTCTATTGAAGAGCGTATTACTTACATACTTCAAGCTGAAATCAACCCAAGTTTAGCAAGCCATGGCGGTAATTGTTCATTGGTTGAAGTGCAAGACGATGCTACACACGGTTTAACAGCGGTGCTTAAATTTGGTGGAGGGTGTCAAGGGTGTTCTGCCATTGATATGACGTTAAAGCAAGGTGTAGAAACGACGTTGCAAGAACACATTCCTGAGCTTAAACGTGTGGTTGACCAAACTGACCATAGCCAAGCAGAAGGTGCTTACTTTAAGTAGTAAAAAGGTGCAATATGCACCTTTTTTTATAGCAGTGCTTGTGTTGAAGGCAAATAATAAAATTGCTCAAGCTGTTGGCGTGTATGTTTGATAAACTCATCTGATGCAAAATACTGCTGAAGTGCAGGCGCAAATAAATCAAATTGCGTTCCTATATGTGCTTGCATATACCAATCTTTGAGTAGCGCTTGAAAAAATTCGCTTTGACTAAAATAGACCCAAAATGACTTGGTGATACTCAACGTTTTTGAAACTTCTTTATCATCAATAAGTTGCTTGAGCTTAATATCTTTTATTTTATGCCACACATCTGCTTGTAAGTGATAAAGTTTATCATCAGTCAGATGTTGATTAAGTAGGCTTTCGCTGATCTGTCCCAATTTTTTATGCAATGTCTGTTCTAAAACCGCTTTACCTGCTTTGAGTAATGGATTATTTAAATAATCCTGTAAAGCACGATTAATAATTTGTGACACTAAGCTAGAAAAAATAGGGCTGTACACAATTCGTTGTATAAGCTTTTGACGATATTCGGTTTTGCTTGAGATATATTGTGCCAGCTCATCAATTGTCATCACATTAACGATCTGTTCAATAGTGGTGCTGTGAGTTGCTTGGTGGGTCAGTGCTTGATGTAAATGCTCAGTTAAATCTAGCGATTGCAAGCATTGAAGCAAGTCATCAAACTCAACAAGCGTATGAATAGGTTTGTTGTGCAACCATGCTAAAAATTGCTTTGGTGTTTGGTTTTTCAGAATAAACTGAAGGTGTGCATCAATGAGTCGTTCGGTTTTTCTAAGCATAGTGAAAAACTTAAGTATAACGGAAAACGACAGTTTTAGTCAGTGACAACCTGTATAGCCACACCTAAAATGATTTTTATTTACAATGGATTTTTGCCATGATGACAGCTCAAGAAGCGTTAACACGTTTAAAAGAAGGTAATCAGCGTTATGTTGATGGGAAATGCTCAACGGTTATTTCTCAAGAACAACGCAACCAACTCACAGCAGATCAAAACCCCTTTGCTATTATTTTAGGGTGTTCAGACTCGCGCGTTCCTGCTGAGATTGTATTTGATCAAGGTTTAGGTGATTTATTTGTGATTCGTGTTGCAGGCAATATTGTTGCACCATCACAGGTAGGTAGCGTTGAATTTGCTGCGGCAAGTTATGATTGTGCGGTTGTGGTAGTTTTAGGTCATACAGGTTGTGGTGCGGTAAAAGCAACAATTAATGCGTTAAAAAACCCACATCAAGCGCCATCTAGTAACTTAATGTCGATTGTAAACCGTGTACGTCCATCGGTAGAAGTTTTGATGCATACAGAACTAAAAGATGACGAAGAAAAATTATGTCGTCATGCTGTACGTTCAAATATTTTTGCATCTGTGAATCAGTTACGTCATGGTTCTGCTGTGATGGAAGCACTTATTGAACAAGGTAAATTAATTGTTGTTGGTGCAGAGTATTCATTAGAAACGGGCAAAGTTGAGTTCTTTGACTTCTAACATGATAAAGCATAAAACAATACCTACAAGTATGCTCATGGTTTGAGTGTATTTGTGGTGTATGTAAGCCATTAATGCACCCATCATAAAACCACCTACATGTGCCATATTATTAATTTGAGGGGTAAGTACACCAATCATTAAGTTAAGTAGCATGATGCCAACTAAACCTCTTTTATTTAAACCCATCTGTGGTTTTAAAAAAGCAATAGTGGTCAGCACACCACCTAACCCCATAATTGCACCCGATGCACCAGCACTGACGATATCTGTACTACTGACTAAATTGCCAAAAATACCACAAATAAAATATAAAAAAATAAAAAAGCGAGTGCCATAAATTTGCTCTGCCACTGTGCCAAATACATATAATGCCCACATATTAAGTGCAAGATGAATAAAGCCAAAATGAAAAAATAAACTTGTGACAAGTCGATAGGGATATTGCGTTACGTTATAATTTGCGCCCCAAGCAATAGCATCTGCCGTACTTGGGGATGCGCTATCAACGCCCGTTGCAACTTGGTAAAGATACAATAAAACATTGATGGCAATAATGACATAGGTTGAAGGAGAGCGGGACATGATGCGTGTGCTTCGTGTTGTGATAGGGATTATTTTAGCAATTCAACTTTGGATTTTTGCAAGTTTATTGTGGTGGAAAACACATCCTGTACAAACTACGATGTTTATGCGCCTACAAGCAACAGGCGAGGTTCATCATCAATGGCAACCGTACAATAAAATTAGCCCGTATTTTAAACGTGCTGTTTTAGTGGGTGAAGATGCTAAATTTATGCAACATCATGGTTTTGATTGGGACGGCGTGCAACTTGCATTGGAGCGGAATGAAGAAAATGGCGAAATTGTGGCAGGAGGCTCAACGGTTTCTCAACAGCTTTCAAAGAATTTATTTTTATTTCCACAGCGGTCTTTTGTTCGTAAAGCACAAGAAAGTATAGCCACCATCATGATGGAACGTTTGTGGTCTAAACAACGTATTTTAGAAGTGTATATGAATTCTGTAGAGCTTGGTGAGAATATTTACGGTGTAGAAGCGGCATCACAACATTATTTTCATAAAAGTAGTCAGGCTTTGACCCAAAAACAAGCAATTTTTTTAGCAGGATTGCTCCCAAATCCAAAATATTATCAATCACATCCTCAAAATCCACGTTTTAAGTTCAGACAACGTTTTATTTATAAATATTTTCACTCTGTAGACATTCCGCAGTAATATATATCTGCGACAATCGTATTTTTTAGGGATAAAGAAATGCCAGAGTACACCTATAACGCGCGCTATATTAACCGTGAATTGTCTATTTTAGATTTTCATTTGCGTGTGTTAGAGCAAGCCGTAGACCCGTTACATCCTTTACTTGAGCGTTTAAATTTTTTACTTATTTTTTCGCGTAATTTAGATGAGTTTTTTGAAATTCGTGTTGCAGGTGTATTAGAGCAACTCACAACCTTAGGTAACGAAAGTTACACACCCGATGGTTTAACACCAAAACAAGTATTAGAGCAAATTTCTAAAACCACTCACGAAGCAATTGAACGTCAATATCGTATTTTAAATGAAGAAATTTTACCTAAATTGCGTGAAGAAGATATTTGCTTTTTACGCCGTGGTGAATTAACACCTGCACAAAGCCAATGGGTAAAAAAATATTTCCAAGAACAAGTTGCCCCTGTTTTAACGCCTATTAGTTTAGACCCTGCGCATCCATTTCCTCGTTTGGTCAATAAAAGTCTTAACTTTATTGTGACGTTAGAGGGCAAAGATGCATTTGGTCGTCAAATAGATTTAGCGGTTGTACCTGCACCACGTTCGTTACCACGCGTTGTACGTTTGCCCGATGAGCTAACGGATGGTAAAGAACATCATGTGATGTTGTCTGCCATTATTCATGAACATGTATCTGATTTATTTCCAGGTATGACCGCAACAGGTTGTTATCAGTTCCGTGTAACACGTAATGCTGACTTAGAGCTAAACGAAGATGTAGAAGATTTAGCCAAAGCTTTAAAAGGTGAGTTAAGTTCGCGCCGTTTTGGTCGGGCAGTACGTTTAGAAGTAACGCAAAATTGCCCTGAACATATTTACCAATATTTGTTACAAGAGTTTGAACTAAGCGAAGAGAGTCTTTATAAGGTAGATGGACCTGTCAATTTAGCGCGCTTACTTTCTAACTTTAAACGTCCTCATTTAAAGTATGATTCTTTTACCCCTCTTATCCCTAAAGTTTTAAAGAAATCTGAAAATATTTTTACGGCGATGAAGAAGCAAGATATTTTGCTACATCATCCGTTTGAATCATTTGCACCTGTAATTTCGTTATTACGTGAAGCTGCACGTGATCCACAAGTTTTGGCAATTAAACAAACGTTGTACCGTAGTGGTCCAAATTCTGAAATTGTGCAAGTACTTGCCGAAGCTGCGCGTAATGGTAAAGAAGTGACCGCGGTCATTGAGCTACGTGCACGTTTTGATGAAGAATCCAATATTGCTGTGGCAAACGTATTGCAAGAAGCAGGTGCAGTGGTGGTATACGGTATTGTGGGGTATAAAACACATGCCAAAATGATTTTGGTAGTACGCCGTGAAAACAATAAATTGGTGCGTTATGCCCATTTAGGTACAGGGAATTATCATGCAGGTAATGCCCGTATTTATACAGACTATGGCTTACTCACCACCGAAAAAGAACTATGTGAAGATGTACACCGTGTGTTCCAAGAGCTCACAGGAATGGGCAAAATGGCGAAGCTTAAAAAGCTGTTACACGCACCATTTACGTTGCATAGTCACTTACTCAGTTTTATTGATGATGAGATTGCCAATGCCAAAGCAGGCAAAGAAGCACGTATTATTATTAAAGTAAACGCGCTTACAGAAGTTCAACTCATTAATAAGTTGTACGAAGCATCTCAAGCGGGCGTAAAAGTGGATTTAATTATCCGCTCTATTTGTTGCTTGCGTCCGGGATTACCTAATTTATCTGAGAATATACAAGTGCGTTCTATTGTAGGACGTTTCTTAGAGCATACTCGTGTTTTTTATTTTAGTAATCTTGGTAAAGCACGTATTTATTGTTCAAGTGCCGATTGGATGAACCGAAATTTATTTAATCGTGTAGAAGCGTGTTTCCCTGTAGAAGATGAAACATTACGCAAGCGGATTTATCAGCAAGGTTTACTGAATTATTTAAAAGATAATCAGCAAGCGTGGTTATTACAAGGCGATGGTACATGGAAACGTGTTGTGCAGAAAGAAGGTGAAGTGGCACATAACTCACAACAAACGCTTGTAGAACTGTTTAAAACGTTGTAAATATGGAAATTTGTATGTTAGCTAAAAAAGGGAAAGACCATGCGTGCCTATAACTTCTGTGCAGGACCTGCAACAATGCCAACGGCGGTGCTTGAAAGAGCGCAACAAGAAATGTTGGATTGGCACGGTAAGGGTGTTTCCATTATGGAAATAAGCCATCGTAGTAAAGACTACATGGCAGTTGCTGAAAAAGCCGAAGCAGATTTACGCACTTTGCTCAATATTCCAAGCAATTATAAAGTTTTGTTTTTACAAGGTGGTGCTTCACTGCAATTTTCGGCAATTCCACTCAACTTGTTAGGAAAAAATGCACAAGCAGACTATGTGCATACAGGTATTTGGTCAGAAAAAGCCATCAAAGAAGCACAGCGTTATGGTGATATTCACGTTATTAACGCAGCGCATCAGCAAGATGGAAAAACAGCGATTGTACCTGTAAGTGAATGGAATTTACGTGATAACAGTGCTTATGTGCATTATTGCGAGAATGAAACAATTGGTGGTGTACAGTTTTCTGAAATTCCAAATGTAAAAGCACCGTTAGTAGCGGATTTGTCATCAAGTATTTTATCTGCACCCATTGATGTAAGTAAATTTGGACTCATTTATGCAGGGGCACAAAAAAATATTGGCCCTGCTGGTTTAACTTTGGTGATTGTGCGTGAAGACTTACTTGATCAAGTAAAACCTGAAATTCCAAGTTTACTTAAATATCAATCACAGGTACAAAATGACTCTATGTTGAATACGCCTGCAACGTATGCATGGTATTTATCGGGGCTTGTATTTGAGTGGTTACTTGAGCAAGGTGGTGTAAATGCCATTCATGCAATTAATAAGCAAAAAGCTGATTTATTGTATGGTTATTTAGACCAAAGCGATTTTTATGCTAATCCAATTGCAACAGCAAACCGCTCAATTATGAATGTGCCATTTACATTGGCAGATACGGCTTTAGAAAAGAAATTCTTAGAAGAGGCAATACAGCAACATCTTGTTAACCTTGCAGGGCATCGTTCTGTAGGTGGTATGCGTGCAAGTATTTACAATGCCTTACCATTAGAGGGTGTACAAGCCTTGGTAAGCTTTATGGATGATTTTGCACGTCGTTATGGCTAAAAAAAACCCCTCGTTTGAGGGCTTTTAAAAAAGACAGTGAAAAATAAAGAACATTAAAAATATGCCAAGTAAGAAAAAGCCGATGCTTCCAAGGTCTATGACTTTTAGTTGAGTTAGCACAAGCTCTTTCATGGTATGTTTTTAATGTTACTTTTGTTTTAGTTTAGAGTAAATATTCGCCTGAATCCATATGTTACCGCGAATATATTGTCCAATTTCAAATTTTGCGTCATCAGATGCAATGCGTACCAAAGTTGCCTCTTCGTTATCTTCTAGTAATAACGTCACATCGTACAAGGTATAGTTTTTCTCATTGCAAGTTGTTTGGCTTTTACCCACAATTTTGCCTTGAAACCATGCCTCGTCTTCTTGTCCAACATTTTCGCCGTATAAGTAAGCCACCATTTTAGAAAAATCAACTTTTAAAGGGGCTTTGTCATCTTCGGTTTTGGGTTCCCACGCATCAATCAGTTCTTGTAGATTGGCAGGCGCAACACCATCATGTGCGGCAAGTACATCATTTAAAGCACGATGATGCTTAATTGCAGCAGGGTCATCCACCATAATATGTTCGTGTGGTTGAACTTCTTCAAGCTGATATGCCCAAGCATTTAGGTGAGTGGCATAGATGGCATTTTTTTCATATTGTGCATGGTTAACACTATACAAAGAGTCAAATGCATAAACGATTGCATTTTTACCGACTTGTAAACGTAATACCGCTTGTGTATTGGATTGACTACGAATAATACGATCAATTTTTGCAGGTGTGTTGTATGGGCTTTCAAATGTTGGAAAAGCTGTTTTAACACATTTTGGACGGTTTTGTTCAACTTCAATTACTTGTGAAAATTGAATTTTACAGTCTTTTGGTCCCTGAATAAGCCATGTATTGGCATCCATATCAGTTTCCTGACGGCACAAGCCCATTGGCATAATGGGCTGATCTAATGCAATTCCCAACCATCGTGGCACAGTTGTCGTGGGTTCTTCAGTGAGCAATGTCCAATGTTCGACATGGCTACCAAATTTTTGATCATCTATGGTTACGATTTCTGGGCTGTTGTTTTGCATAGTCATAGGCACGTTGTCTGTCTTTTACATATCTTAATCGTGGGTGATTTGTACTTTTTCAAGGGAAGGTCAGTACTTTTTGTTGTAAACTGCCCTAAAAATGGACATTTAGAGTCATTATGCCAAGTTTTAAACTCTGGGTAGATGCCGACGCACTCCCTAAAATTTACCGCGATATTATTTTTAGAGCATCTGATCGTTATCAGCTTGAAGTAATCTTTGTGGCAAATCAGCCTTTAGGCATCACACCTTCGATACGCATTCGCTCGCAACAAGTGATGAGTGGTGCAGATCAGGCAGATCGTCAAATTGTTGAACAGATGCAAGCTGATGATATTGTGATGACACAAGATATTCCATTGGCAGCACAAGTCATTGAAAAAGGTGGTGTTGCGCTTCATCCACGCGGTGAAGTGTTTACCACAGCCAATATTAAAGCGCGCTTACATTTACGTGACTATATGGAGACACTACGCGGTGCAGGGGTACAAACAGGTGGACCGCCCCCATTGGGTGAGCGTGATAAGCGAGAATTTTCAAGTGCGCTTGATCAAACGATTGCAAAACAAATAAGAAAAACCAAAGTATAAGCATTTAACTTTATGAAGATAAACGCTAACATTTTCAAAAAATTATCGAGGTCGTATGTTTAAACCTATTTCGCTGTATATCGGGCTAAGATATACACGTGCACGGCGTAGTAACCATTTTATTTCCTTTATTGCTTTGGTGTCGATGATTGGGTTGACACTAGGTGTTGCTGTGCTGATTACAGTGCTTTCGGTAATGAATGGTTTTGACCGTGAACTGAAAACGCGTGTGTTGGGTATGGTGCCACAAGCCACGGTATCCTCAAGCGAGATTATTACCGATTGGCCAAAACTTGCTGATCAAATTTCAAAAAACAAGCATGTAACAGGTGTTGCACCTTTTACTCAACTTCAAGGCATGCTTACGGCACAAGGGCAAGTTTCGGGCATTATGGTGTCGGGTATTGATCCGAACTATGAAAAAAATGTCTCGATTATTCAAAATCATATGGTAGCAGGTAATATCAATGCGCTTAAAAAAGGCGAATTTGGTATTGTTTTGGGTAAACAGCTCACAGATGCGCTTGGCTTAGGTTTAAACGATAATGTGACTTTGGTACTTCCTGAAGCAACGCCATCACCAGCAGGGGTCGTACCACGTTTTAAGCGTTTTAAAATTGTGGGTATTTTTAGTGTGGGCGCAGAAGTAGACTCAAGTATGGGCTATGTTGATTTGTACGATGCTTCCACCTTGTTACGCCTACCTGACGGTGCACAAGGCATTCGTTTAAAACTAGACAATTTATTTTTAGCACCACAAGTGACTGATGAAGTCATTAAAGAATTACCACAAGGTTTTTATGGCTCTGACTGGACATACACGCATGGTAATTTATTTAGTGCTATTCAGATGGAAAAGTCGATGGTCAGCCTCTTATTATTTTTAATTGTGTTGGTTGCTGCCTTTAATATTGTGTCTTCTTTGGTGATGGTGGTAACAGATAAAAAGTCTGATATTGCCATTTTACGTACCCTTGGCGCATCACCCTCTACCATTACACGTATTTTTATGGTGCAAGGTACTATTATTGGTGTGGTTGGTACGCTAACAGGTGCAGTGTTAGGTGTCATTTTAGCTACAAGTATCAGTAACATTATTGATTGGTTAAATACGCGTTTGGGTTGGCATTTATTTGATGCTTACTTTATTAATTATTTACCTTCGTATTTAAGATGGCAAGATGTTGTAACGATTGTGGGTGTGTCATTGGTATTAAGTTTCTTAGCGACCATTTATCCTGCTATTCGTGCAGCAAAAGTACAACCTGCGGAGGCATTACGTTATGAGTAGTATTGTGTTGGAAGCTAAAGATATTACCAAGACGTTTACCGATGGTCGCTCAAGCGTAGATGTCCTAAAAGGCTTATCTTTACAGGTTTGTGCGGGCGAGTTTGTTTCGATTGTGGGTTCAAGTGGTTCGGGTAAAAGTACGTTACTACATGTTTTAGGGGGGTTAGACCGTCCTACAGCAGGCGAAGTATTTTTAAACAATGAACGTTTTGACACGCTCAATGAAACAAAACGAGGTGAACTGCGCAATCAGCATTTAGGCTTTGTGTATCAGTTCCATCATTTATTACCTGAATTTACTGCATTAGAAAATGTGGCAATGCCTTTGATGTTACGTCAGTCTGCCAACTACAAAAAGGTTTCTGAGCAAGCGAAATACTTACTAGATCGTGTAGGGTTATCTCATCGTTTAACGCATAAACCAGGTGAATTATCAGGTGGGGAGCGTCAACGTGTGGCACTAGCACGTGCATTGGTTGCACAACCTAAAGTGATGCTTGCAGATGAGCCGACAGGGAATTTAGATCGTCATACGGCAATGACTATCTTTGAGTTATTAACAGACCTAAAAAAAGAGTTTGATATGGCAATGTTGATTGTCACGCATGATGAGCAACTTGCACAATCGGCAGACCGTATTTTGCACATGCAAGACGGAATATGGACGCCGTAATTCGATGGATTTTGGTTGGATGGATTATTGGACATGCAACCATTGGTGATACCGCGTTAAATATTGCAACATTACCTCTCGTTTTGGGAGGTCTTGTTGTTGCATGTTGTATAAAAAAAACCATTATTTTTGGTATGTTTGCAATATTGCTTGGGCAGTACCATGCCAATACAATTTTAGAAAACCGTTTACAGCAAAGAGAACTACAGCCGAGTACACAGCGTGTTTTGGTGCATGTAAATCAAATTAATGAACGTAACCAACAAATTGTAGAGGTACAGCGTCCAACAGGCAATGTACAGTGGAAAGCGATTTTAAAACATGACACATTACAGTTAGGGTGTTTTTATTATTTAGAAGGTGATGTTAAACCCACACAAAGCTATGCGGTTTCAGGGGCATTTGACCAAGAAAAATGGATGCTTCAGCAAAATATAATGGCAACCATTTTAGTTAAAAAAATAGAGCCTACAAATCAGGTTCAACCCAATTGGATTGAACAGCAACGTTTAAAGTATCGTGAATATCTACAACAACAGAATTTTAGTCAAAAAGGCTTGTTACTTGCACTACTAACAGGTGATGAAACTCTACTGAGTTGGGAAACAACCAATCAATTTAAACAACTTGGTATTAGTCATTTACTTGCTATTTCAGGACCACATGTTCTTGTTTTTGCTTTAATGATGAGTTGGTTTTTGCATACAGTTATTTGTTGGCGTTTTCCTCGACTATACGAAACCTACCCAAAACATACAGTACTTGCACTGCCATTTTTTGCTTGTGTTTTGTTTTATTGCGCCTTTGTGGGTTTTGAAATTCCTGCACTACGTACGTTGATAACCACAGCACTGATTACACTGACGCTATTTTTTAAACAGCGTTTTTCTTCATTTAGTATTGTGATTGCAAGTGCCGCTATTTTACTGCTATACGATCCGCTGAGTGTACTCTCTGTCGCATTTTGGCTGTCTTACGGTGCCTCTTTTATTTTGCTACGTATCTATCAAACCATTGTATTTAAAGCCAATAGCACATGGCAAGAAAAAGTATGTACGGTATTAATGCAGTTTATACAATCACAAGGAAAAATCTTTCTTGCCCTTTTACCCATTACAATTTTATTTTTTCAGCAAGTGTCTTGGTTATCGCCTTTAAGTAATTTAATCGCAATTCCAATTATTGGCACATTGGTTGTCCCCATCGAAGTATTTGCAGCAACATTAGGCGCGTTTGCACCACGACTGAGCTACCCATTTTTTTGGGTTGCTAATCAGGCATTAGATGCTTTGGTTTGGATATTAGAAAAACTTACACATCTTGATCAGTTACATTTTATATGGCTTAACCCTTGGCAAGTGGTATGTTTAAGCCTAGCGGTGTTTATTTTATTTTTACCTAAAGGAATTGTCCCAAGACTATGGGCAGTCATTCTTTGCGTTCCTTTATTTTTACCGACTAAAACGCTACCTTTCAATTTTGCGGTATTAGATGTAGGACAAGGGCAAGCCATTACAATTCATGATCAAAACCATCAAATTTTGATTGATACAGGTGGTTCTTATAATGAAGAAAAATTTAGTTTAGCTGATAAGGTGCTTATACCGTATTTTGTAAATCAGGGTGTTAGTCGTTTAGATGAGGTATTTTTATCTCATTTAGACAAAGACCATAGCGGTGCATTTCCTAAACTGCAAAGTCATATGCAAGTCCAAAGGCTTACTACAAACGAGCGGTATCCAACGCCGTTTGAGTTTTGTTATGCAGGACAAACAAAAACTTATGGAGATACGCTTATTCAAGTTTTATCACCTACAAGTGCTGTACAAAATCCTAAAGAGCGTAATGAAAAATCATGTGTCTTGTATATCACTCATCATCAGCAACACTTTTTAATTATGGGAGATGCAGGCATGCAAACAGAACAATACTTGATGCAGGCTTATCCTGATTTAAAAGTAAATGTATTAGTACTTGGACATCATGGCAGTAAATTTAGCTCGTCTATTGAGTTTTTGCGACATTATCATCCTGATATCGCAATTGCCTCAGTGGGGCGTTTTAATCATTATGGACATCCAAGCATGGAAGTACAAGAACGACTTAAAACTTTGGGTATACCACTATGGACAACAGCACAAAAAGGGACTATTACCTTTACTGATACAAGTGTGAATTTTCAGCGTGATACCAAACGTTGGCTTCAACGCTGACGGACTTGCGCGACTTTTTGTAATGTTTCTTCTTTAGGTAAATTATAAATATTCTTTAATACACGATTTGCTTTGAAGCGCTTGTAACTCCAATGATAATGCTCAGGATATTGATGAATTAATTGTTCAATCATGTGATGAATAACTTGTGTGCCTTGTATGTCTGTGCCTTCATAAATTGCATCGTCAACAGGTTGAATAGTCATATCGTAACCTGCATTATCATTACGAATTGCATATAAAAACAAAGCTTTGGCTTTCGTTTTTTGAATGAGTTTTGCCGATAAATTACTCGATGCGAGAGGAATACCAAAATAATCTACCATTGCCCCACCAATATTCGGCGTATGGTCGGGAAGGATAACGGTGGTGCCGCCTTGTTTTAGAGCACGAAAAATTTGCCTTACACCTGATTCATCTGTTGGTACTAAGGTGGCATTTTCACGGCTACGTGCTTCTCGTACAAATTGATCGGCTGCATCATTTTTTATAGGTTTATACATAATGGTCATTTTAGTATGTTGTGCAAACCAAGCGTTCATAATTTCCCATGTACCAAAATGTGGCACAATCAAAACCAAACCCTTTTGTTCTTTTAGGGCATTAAAAAAATATTGCTTGCCCACAATATGATGAATACGAGAAATATTTTTAGCATTACTTGTGCCCCAAATATTGAAAAACTCAAAATAGGAGGTGAGCTCATTATGTGCTGCTTGCTTAACAATATATTCTCTTTTGTGTTTTTCAAGATGTGGGAGTGCAATTTGAATATTTAAATCAGCAGCTTTTACTGTTTTAATTGTTTTACTATATATAACTAGATAACTTAAAACATGTGCAAAACCACGTGCAAAGCTTAAAGGTTGCCTACTGAAAAATTTAAGGAAATGGTAGGTCAATGAATTTTGGGAGGTTGCCATCAGTATATAACAATGATCTTTATATGATTGTTGATAAATTATAAGTGAAAATCTGCAACTTAAACAATACGCGCGTATATAATGAGCATTATTTTAGAATAAGGATGGGATATGTCTGACTGGCCGCCAAAACCAACCAATGAGCCACAGCCACAATCTAAAGAGTGGCAAATTTTAGAAGAAGTGGTACTTTCTTCGGTAAAAGAACAGCGTCGTACCCGCTATTGGGGAATTTTCTTTAAAATTTTAACATTTATCTATTTATTTGCTGTTTTAATCTTGATGATGCGAGGCTGTGCAGATAAAGAAGAAACCACTGTAAATTCGCCCCACTTAGCCGTGGTTAATATCAATGGAACGATTGCATCTGACAGTAAATCTGTGAACAGTGAAGATACGATTAAGGCATTACGCAAAGCATTTAAAGCAGAAAATAGTAAAGCTGTGGTACTTAATATTAATTCCCCAGGGGGCTCTCCTGTAGAGTCAGATAATATCTGGCAAGAAATTCGCTATTTAGAAAAACAAAATCCAAGTAAAAAAGTATATGCTGTAATTGGTGATATGGGTGCTTCAGGGGCTTACTATATTGCATCTGCTGCTAATGAAATTTGGGTCAATCCATCAAGTTTAGTGGGTTCTATTGGTGTGATTATGCCAAACTATGGTGTGAGTGGTTTAGCACAAAAGCTAGGTGTTGAAGATCGTACAATGACATCGGGTGCTAATAAAGATATTTTAAGCATGACTAAACCTGTAAACCCTGTACAACGTGTGCATGTTCAAAGTGTATTAGATGATGTACATCAACATTTTATTGACGCAGTAAAAGAGGGGCGTGGTCAACGTTTAACGTCACAAGATCCTGCTATTTTTTCTGGTTTATTTTGGTCGGGTAGCCAAGCAATCAAATTGGGTATTGCAGATAAAGCAGGTAATTTAGAAACGCTAAAACGTACACTCAATATTGATAAAACAGTCGATTATACAGTGGAGCGTAGCCCACTTGAGTCTGTTTTAGGCAAAATGGGTGCAGAGTTTGGGCATGGGTTTAGTGAGTCTGTTGCACAAAAATTGCAAACGCAATCAGATTTAAAAGTACAATAAAAAAAGGTGCTTAAGCACCTTTTTTATCACTGACAGAACCGAATTGGTTTTGTTAGTGGTTTATTTCTAAAATTTAGTGTATTTGCATCAACATATTGCAGTTTTTTAGTACACAACCATTCTACAACTTCTGGATAAACCAAATGTTCGAGTTCATGTACACGGTTTTGTAATGTGGTTGGTGTATCTTTACAATTTACTTCCAATACACCTTGTGCAATCGCTAAACCTGCATCTAACTCAGCTGTTACAAAATGAACCGTACAACCATGTAAACGATCACCTGTGTGTAAAACACGTTGATGTGTATGTACGCCTTTGTACGCAGGCAATAGGGACGGATGTAAATTTAACATACGTCCTTGCCATTGATTAACAAAATGAGCACTTAAAATACGCATAAATCCTGCAAGTACAACTAAATCAACATCCCAATCTAAAAGCTGTTGATGCATAGCAGCATCAAAAAGCTCACGAGTTGGAAAATTCTGATGTTCTATCACACAGGTTGGAATATTGTGTTGTTTGGCACGTTGTAAAGCATATGCACTTGCTTTATTACAAATCAATCCAACAATTTGTCCAGATAAGTTGGCATCAATTAAAGCTTGGAAATTGCTACCATTACCTGAAACCAATACCGCGATTTTCATCATTTGAAAATAACACGCTCAGCTGAATCATTTGCTTGAATATGACCCATTTTCCAAGCATTTTCGCCTTGCTTTGTAAGGAGTTGAATTGCTCTTTCTGCATCGTTGGCATCTACGGCAATAACCATACCTACGCCACAGTTAAAGGTACGATACATTTCAAACTGTTCTACATTGCCTTCGCGTTGTAAGAGTTTAAAGAGTTCTGACCATTCCCATGAGCTTTCATCAATAACAGCTTGAGTACCTTCTGGCAAAACACGTGGTAAGTTACCTGGTAAACCGCCACCTGTGATGTGTGCCATCGCATGCACATCTACTTGTTTGCACAGCTCTAACACAGGTTTAACATAAATACGTGTAGGTTCCATCGCAACATCTGCGAGTGTGCGCCCGTCGATGGTTTGGTTTAAATCTACATTTTTAACATCTAAAATTTTGCGCAGAAGCGAGTAACCATTTGAATGGGCACCTGATGATGCTAAACCAATCAGAACGTCGCCTGATTTAACTTTAGAGCCATCAATAATTTTACTTTGTTCTACAACACCTACACAGAAGCCTGCAAGATCGTAATCTTCACCTTCGTACATGCCTGGCATTTCGGCAGTTTCGCCACCCACAAGCGCACAGCCTGCAAGTTCACAGCCTTGTCCAATTCCTGTAACCACATGAGCGGCAACATCAACATTGAGGTGACCAGTTGCATAGTAATCTAAGAAAAATAAAGGTTCTGCACCGCAAACTAAAAGATCGTTGACACACATCGCAACTAAATCTTGCCCAATGGTATCGTGCTTGTTTAAGTTCAGTGCTAGACGTAATTTTGTACCTACACCGTCTGTACCTGATACTAAAACAGGCTCTTCGTAGCCTTTTGGAATTTTACAAAGCGCACCAAAACCGCCAAGTCCTCCCATGACTTCTGGTCGCGTTGTACGTTTGGCAACAGATTTAATTCGATCGACCAGTGCATCACCTGCTTCGATATCTACACCTGCATCTTTGTAGCTTAAGCCCATGGTTGTATTTTCCGTTGAATTGCTCATGTCAAAAGTCTCCGCTTTTCGGTCAAGAGTATAACGTATCTTGTTTATGTCTTGGTCAATATTTTTGACAAAAATTCATATACGAAATTCATATAGTTTTTTTAAATCAAAGTGGTATCTTTATCTAAACTTAGATAAGTCATATTAAAAATTATGGTTGATCGTACATTACGTCGGATTTTTATTTTAGCGGGCATTGCATTACTTCTATGGGTCATTTACCTATTAAAGCCCGTGGTGATTCCTTTTATTGCAGCTTTAATTATTGCCTATTTGTTTAGTCCACTTGTAGCAAGATTATCTCGGCTTGGTTTACCACGCTGGTTATCCACCAGTGTGGTTTTTATAGGTATTGGTGTTGGAGTAGTGCTTGCTGCGTGGTACGTAGTGCCTTTAGCATGGAAACAGATTGTATATGCGCGTGACAGTATTCCATCTGCAGTTCATTGGGTAAATCATCAATTATTACCGTGGGTTGCGCATACGTTTAAGCTTGAACCTATGTCAATTGATACGGATCAAATTTCTGATGCGGCAATGCAATATATTCAAACAAATTATAGTGTGGATAGTATTCAATCGTTTGCTTTGCGTTTAGCACAGTCAGGTTTAAGCTTTATTCAAATTGGGGGAACGGTTGTTCTTATTCCAATTATTGCTTTCTACTTTTTACTTGATTGGCAACGTATGTTAGTACAAATGCGCCGTCTAATACCGCGTCCCTATGAAAAGACAACAGTACAGATTGTGAAAGAATGCCATAGTGTGTTGGGTGCATTTGTAAAAGGTCAATTCTTAGTAATGATTTTACTTGGGATTGTGTATGCAGTTGGCTTACAGTTAATTGGGCTTGAAGTAGGCTTAATTATTGGTATGGTGGCAGGCCTTTCAAGTATTATTCCTTACCTAGGGTTTGCGGTGGGTATTATTTCTGCTGTAATTGCTGCATTTTTCCAATTTGGATTAGATTGGGTACACTTAGCTCTTGTGGGTGTAGTATTTATGGTTGGGCAAGTGGTAGAAGGATATATTCTACAGCCATTCTTACTTGGCGATAAAATTGGACTTTCACCTGTGGCTGTGGTATTTGCTGTACTTGCAGGTGCGCAGTTAGGTGGTATTTTAGGTATGTTGATTGCATTGCCGGTTGCCGCTATTATTGTGGTGTTGTTAAAGCATGTCCGAGAGTTTTATGAAAGCTCAAATTTATATGGGCAACAACAACATACAACACAGTCGACAAATGTGGAAGTTGATATTAAGATTGAAAACACACAAGA
The DNA here is from genome assembly GCF_027568475.1 of Acinetobacter sp. HY1485. Classification (GTDB taxonomy): domain Bacteria; phylum Pseudomonadota; class Gammaproteobacteria; order Pseudomonadales; family Moraxellaceae; genus Acinetobacter. The sequence goes on from NZ_JANKZG010000001.1 coordinate 156,541, forward strand.
TAAGTCATAGTTAATATGCGTCAGTTGCAATTAAATATTGAGCCTCAACTTGATGCCAGAATTAGCGATTTTTCTGGACCAAGTTGGGGGCATGTAATTGATGCCATTCGTCAAATGCATGCAGGTTTACTCAACCGTTTTTATGTTTATGGTGGGGCAGGGACAGGGAAAAGTCATCTGCTATCGGCAATTTGTGATTCTTATTTAGAACTAGGAAAAACAGCAATACAAGTTTCTTTATTAGAGCTTTTAGATGCACCCATTGAAGCAATTACAGCATTAGAGCGCTATGATTTAGTTGCATTAGATGATATTGAGGCAATTAATGGGGTAAAACATTGGCAAAAGGCTGTTTTTCACTTAATTAATTATAATAATCAAGAAGGTGGGCAACTTGTTTTTTCTTCGCGTTATGCGCCAATTGAGCTTAAATTAGAATTACCTGATCTACAATCACGTTTAACGCAAGCAGTGAGCGTAAAGCTACCTAATGGTAGTTTGTTTGCCGATCGTCAGGCATTAGTGATGTCTGTGTTGGAACGCCGTGGTGTGCATTTAGATAATCAAATTATTGATCATTTACTTAATTATGGACCACACCAAGCATCTTCGTTATTAGTTGCGTTGGAACGATTGGAAAATTTACTTAAAGGTGAACGAACAAAATTGTCAAATGCCACCCTCAAGCAAATTTATGCACTTATTGATGAGTATCAATAACGTTTATTGACGTTGACGTACCATTTCAAAAAAGCAAATAGAACCTGCAATTGCAACATTTAAAGACTCTTGCCCACCTGGTTGTGGAATAGCCACTGCTTGTGCAGAAGCCAATGCAAAGTCAGATGCACCTTGTCCTTCATTTCCTAAAATCCAAACACATGGCTTTTTAAGGTCCTGTTGATATAAACTTTCTGAGAGATGCGAACTTGTGACATATACAGGAATATTAAACTTTGGCAAGGTTTGGTCTAACTCTACATTTTCAAAACACTTAAGACCAAAGTGAGCACCCATGCCTGCACGAAGCACACGAGGTGACCACAAAGAGGCAACACCTTTTGTGCAGACAACTTGTTTAATATTAGCAGCAGCGGCAGAGCGCAATAATGTACCCACATTACCTGGATCTTGGACATTATCTAAAATTAAAGTATCTGCTTTAAAGTCAATAACTTGATTGGTTTGATGTACATCAATAATGGCTAAACATGCTAGCGTTGTACCTAATGTACTCAAATCACGGTACAGCACTTCGCTAATAACGAAAATAGTGCCTTGATATTCATTCTGAATATCAATAAGGTCTGCATGCTCTAAAGCACTTTCTGTTGTAAAAATAGCATTAATTTTTTGCTGTGTTTCTAGCCAAGAAAGTGCAAGATGAGTACCTTCAAGCACTGTTTGACGTTGCTTTTTACGATAACTATTTTGCTCAATTAAAGCACGAAGATGCTTAATTTTAGGGTTATCTTTTGAAGCGAGGTAAATAATAGCCATAATTAGTGGTAACTTGTAATAAGGTCAACTTCATCTTTTGCACCTAAAACAACAGGTACACGTTGATGAAGTGTGGTTGGTTGAATATCTAAAATACGCTCACGCCCTGTGGTTGCTGCACCACCTGCTTGCTCAATCAGTAAGCACATTGGGTTAGCTTCATACATTAAACGTAAGCGTCCTGCTTTTTTAGGATCTTTAGAATCAAATGGATACAAAAATACACCACCACGCGAAAGAATACGATGAATATCAGCAACCATACATGCAACCCAACGCATATTATATTCTTTAGCACGCACGCCTTGTAAACCATCTAATAGTTCATCAATATAACGTTGTATAGGTGTTTCCCAATGACGTTTATTAGAAGTGTTAATTGCAAACTCTTGTGTATGTTTTGCAATTTTTACATTTTCTTGTGTGATTACAAATTCTTGTAAATCAACATCAAAGGTGAATAAAGTCACGCCATCCCCAACAGTCAAAGCAAGCATTGTTGATGGACCATACATCACATAACCGGCTGCAACTTGTTCATCGCCCTTTTGCATAAAATCTTCTGCTTGGGTAATCTTATTTTTAGCAGGAAGTACAGAAAAAATAGTACCCACACACATGTTAATGTCAATATTACTTGAGCCATCTAGTGGATCAAATAAAACTAAATAATCACCATTTTCTTGAGCAGGCGTAAATTCTTCTAACTCTTCAGAAGCAAGTCCACCAATACCAGGGTGTACTTTAAGAGCATCAATTAATTGATCATTTGAAATAATATCGAGTTTTTTTTGTGTTTCGCCTTGTACATTTTCGTGTTCTGCACTACCTAAAATACCTGCAATGGCACCTTTTTGTAAATCGCGGTCAATGACTTTACAACATTCAGTGATTGTATGAATGACATTTGCCAATTTTGGTTTTGCTGTCCCTAACTTTTGTTCTAAATATTCGGGTAGTGTGGTATTTGACATGCTGATAAGACTCCAAAAATTCTTCTTGGCAAATGGTAAACAATGGCTATTTTAGAGCAGATTACTTAAAAGTAAACTTGCTTTTTAATAGATCAAAAAAAGCGCCCTAAATTGAGCGCTTATTTAATTACTTAAGTAAAGGAGGTACGGCTTCATAGTTAAGCTCTACACGGCGATTTTCTGCCCATGCTGTTGCATTATGGTCAGGATTAATCGGCATTTCTTTACCGTAACTAACGGTGTCTAATTGGCTCTGATTCACGCCAATTGAAACTAAATAGCTTTGAACTGCTTTTGCACGACGCTCTCCAAGTGCCATATTGTATTCACGCGTACCACGTTCATCGGTATGCCCTGTTAAAGCAATATGAGATGCCATATTTGCTTTTAAAAATTGAGCATGTGCTTGTAAAGTTTGGTAGTCGGTTTGAGATAGTGAGCTACTGTCATAATCAAAATGTACAACACGGTTTGCTAAAAAGGCTTTATTTTCAGCGGTTACGCCTTTTGATGAAGCCCCTTTTAAATTTTGTGCATCTGCAGCAGCATCGTCACTTAGCCCTGTTGTATTAACAGTTGTTGTTGCAGTTGGGGTAGTTGTTACATTCGCATCAGTTGCTGGCTTACGATTTGCACATCCTGTAAAAAGTAATGCAGATACAACAACAGGTAATAATAATTGTTTCATTGTTTTCTTCCTATTTAGGTGCCCAAGCAGGTTCACGTACTTCACCTTGTTCGCTTGGTAAGTTCACACGGAATTGTCCGTTTATTGAAACGATTGACAGTAAACCACGGTTTCCTTCTTTAGTAGCATAAACAACCATTTGCCCATTTGGAGAAAAACTTGGTGATTCGTCTAATGTAGTTGGCGTAAGAATACTCACTACACCAGAATTTAAGTCTTGTAATGCAACTTTAAAATCACTACCTGCTTGGCGATGTACCATGGCAAGTTTTTTACCGTCTGCACTTAAAGTTGCGCGTGCGTTAAATGAACCTTTAAAGGTAACACGTTTAATACTGTCATCATCAAATGTATAACGATACACCTGAGGTGCACCTCCACGGTCGGAAGTGAAGATAAATGATTTACCATCGGGTGCATATCTTGCCTCTGTATCAATTGCTGAATCATGCGTCATACGTTGTAATTGACGTGTTTCTAGATTCATTTGATAAATTTCTGGATTACCATCCATAGACGCAGTAAACAGCATTGATTTACCGTCAGGTGAAAAGCTTGGTGCGCCATTGAGCCCTTTGTATTGAGTAAGTGTTTCACGTTGTCCAGAAGATAAATTTTGTAAGTAAATTACAGGACGTTTAGTTTCAAAGGAAACATAAGCAATTTTTTTACCATCAGATGTCCAAGCAGGTGACAAAATAGGATAGTGCGATGATAAAACTGTGAATGGACGCTCACCATCTGTGTCTGCAATTTGGAGTGTGTAACGTTGCTCAGGTGTTTTTGGATTACGTAGTACATACGCAATTTTACCACTAAAATCACCAACAATACCTGTAAGCGCTTGATAAATGGCATCACTAATAGTATGCCCAGCTTGACGAATTCGATTGTTTGGTACAGTAAGAACTTCGTTTAATAGGTATTGCTGTTTTTCCGTATCAAAAAGCTGATAATGGATTTGTTTCGTATTATCGTCAAGTTGTGTGACTTTACCCACAACAACATAAGGAACGCCTGCATTCTTCCAATTTTCAGCACTAATTTGATCTAATTGGGCTGACATTGGTAAATTTTGTGAACTACTAGTAAAACGTCCTGAGCGGTTAAGATCACTTTCTACAATAGAGTAAATTGCTTGGTCACTATTAAAGGGAACAATTGCAATTTTAGGTGCTTGTTCGGGTGCCTTTGCAATTTCAAGATGAAGTTGTGCAGAAGCAGTTGTCGTGATTGCTAAGCTGCAAGTAGCAAGTGCGGCAAGAGTGAGTATACGTATCATTTTTATTCACATTTCCTTTAATTACTTTGCGGTAAAAGTTGCACTGAAACTACGTGCTTCTCTACGTGCATCAGGGTCTGAAGGCATTGGGTAGGGGGCAGCGGCACGTACAGCAGCTTCAACACTTGCTTTTACGTCGGGATCACTAGAGTTTACAATGACTGAAGCAACCCCACCAGATTCTGTCAGCGTAACACGTACATTGGCAGTTTTTCCTGTTGAGCCAGAAGGAACATCCCACACGCGTTTAATTTTACTTTGAAATTCACCTTTTGCGTTAGAAGCTATTTTTTTAATTTCAGCTTTTTTATCTGCTGCGGCTTTAGCTTTAGCGTCTGCCTGAGCTTTTTCTTTTGCTTCTTGAGCGGCCTTGGCTTTGGCATCTGCTGCAGCTTTTTCTTTTGCCTCTTGAGCGGCTTTGGCTTTAGCATCTGCGTGAGCCTTTTCTTTTGCCTCTGTAGCAGCTTTGGCTTTAGCATCTGCTGCGGCTTTTTGTTTTGCCTCTGTAGCAGCTTTGGCTTTAGCATCTGCTGCGGCTTTTTGTTTTGCCTCTGTAGCAGCTTTGGCTTTAGCATCTGCTGCGGCTTTTTGTTTTGCCTCTATAGCAGCTTTGGCTTTGGCGTCTGCTGTAGCTTTTTCTTTTGCCTCTGCTGCGGCTTTTTGTTTAGCTTCTTGAGTAGCTTTGGCTTTAGCATCTGCCGCGGCTTTTTGTTTAGCTTCTTGAGCAGCATTAGCTTTTGCCTCTGCTGCGGCTTTTTCTTTTGCTTCTTGAGCCGCTTTGGCTTTGGCATTTGCTGCAGCTTTTTGTTTAGCTTCTTGAACAGCCTTGGCTTTAGCATCTGCGTGAGCTTTTTCTTTTGCCTCTTGAGTGGCTTTGGCTTTGGCATTTGCTGCGGCTTTTTGTTTAGCTTCCTGAGCGGCTTTAGCTTTGGCATCTGCTACTGCTTTTTGTTTAGCTTCTTCAGCAGCTTTGGCTTTGGCGTTTGCCTGAGCTTTTTCTTTTGCCTCCTGAGCGGCTTTAGCTTTAGCATCTGCTACGGCTTTTTCTTTTGCTTCTTGAGCAGCTTTGGCTTTGGCGTCTGCTACGGCTTTTTCTTTTGCTTCTTGAGCGGCTTTAGCTTTAGCATCTGCTACGGCTTTTTCTTTTGCCTCTGTAGCTGCTTTAGCTTTAGCGTCTGCTGCGGCTTTTTCTTTTGCCTCCTGAGCAGCTTTAGCTTTGGCATCTGCTACAGCTTTTTCTTTTGTCTCCTGAGCAGCTTTAGCTTTAGCATCAGCTACGGCTTTTTCTTTTGCTTCTTGAGCAGCCTTGGCTTTGGCATCAGCTGCGGCTTTTTCTTTTGCCTCTTGAGCAGCTTTGGCGTCTGCGACAGGCTTCATAAGAGGTTGTATTGGGGGAGGAGGTGTTATAGTTTGCTGTTGCTGTTGCTGTTGCTGTTGCTGTTGCTGTTGCTGTTGCTGTTGCTGTTGCTGTTGCTGTTGCTGTTGCTGTTGCTGTTGCTGTTGCTGTTGCTGCATTGCTGCAACTTGTTCAGGTGTTACAAGGTAAGTCTTTATTTTTTTAGGTGGTTTGGGTGGCTTACTCATCCCTGCATAAAGTAATGCCACAATTGCAATCGCATGTACACCTAGTGTAAATCCGATTGCAATTGCATTTTCTTTAAAAGGTGGTTTTTCAATCTTTTTCATCATTTAACAGGGTCTGTCATTAAGCCAACTTGTGATAAACCTGCACTTTGTAAACGTGCCATCAGAGAAACAACATCTCCGTAAGGTCTAGATTGGTCGCCATTTACCAGTACGTTTTCTGCATGTGCTTCTGTAAGAATTTTTTCAATGTCTTCAAGGGGCATTGGTTCATCATTATTATAGTCTTTGTATTGTAAATAGTAGTTACCATCTGCTTGTAAAGATACAATGGCAGGCGGTTCATTAGATTCAATGGGTGTACTATTCGCTTTGGGTAAATCTACTTTAAGGCTACTGCTAATCATGGGTGCAGTTACCATAAAAATGACGAGAAGAACGAGCATAACGTCGATATAAGGAACAACGTTCATCTCACTTTTAAGTGGTTTTTTAATACGACTAAAGCGTCCTGCACGTTGTATTGCCATTATTTTGTATCCTGACGTTGTAAAAGTGCCACCATTTCTTCTGCAAATAATGCACGGTCTGAATATACTGCTTCACTTTTGGCAGTAAGATGGTTAAAGGCAAGTACAGCAGGAATTGCAGCAAATAAACCAATTGCAGTTGCAATGAGGGCTTCTGCAATACCAGGTGCCACAGTGGCAAGGGTAACTTGTTCAACGGCAGCTAAACCAATAAATGCATTCATAATGCCCCAAACTGTGCCAAATAAACCAACATAAGGGGCAACAGAGCCAATACTAGCAAGTCCGCCAAGTCCTTTTTCTAGGTTTGATTGGTCACGGCTAAGTCCAACACGTAAAATACGTTCTGTACCATCTAATTTTTGTGCAAGTGTTGCTTTGCGTTCTTGAAGCTTTAAAAACTCTGCATATCCATCATAAAACACGTCTTCTAAGCCGTGGCGTTCTGAATTAAGCTGTGCATTGTTATAAAGTGTTTCTAAAGAAGCACCTGACCAAAACATTTTTTGAAAATGATCATCTTGTTTTTGTGCTTTTTTAAAGCTCATTGAAAGTTTGGCAATAATGTACCAGCTATACAATGAAGCAAGTAAAAGTAAAAACATCACAAGTTGTACAACAGGGCTTGCTTGTGTAATTAGATCGGTGATGTGTAGTGTCGTTTCTACGTGTTGGTTTGACATATTAGTTTGCTTTGCTTTCTAGTTCCATCTCACGATGAATAAATGCTTTAAGTTCTTCAGGTAATCGGCGTAAGCGCATTTCTTTACTTAGACACGCGAGTTCCACTTCACCTGATGCTAGCAAGATTTCACCACGATAAATTTCTTGTTGCAATATAAAAGATGTAGTTTTACAAGAAATTACACGTGCTGTGACGGTAATAAAATCATCCATTAAAATTGGGCGTAAATATTTAAGCGCAATTTTGTGGACGACAAAGTGGTATTGTCCTTGATTCCAATAGTCGCCAGTGCCTGAGGCACGTAACCATTCTGTACGTGTACGTTCCATAAAACGAATATGGTTAGAATGGTAAACAATACCGCCTGCATCGGTATCTTCTAAATAGACCCGAAAATTGAATTCAAAACGGTTAGACATAAAACGAGTTCACTCTGGTGGGGTCAGTCCAAATTGGAGATAAGACTGATTTGTTGCAATTCTGCCACGCGCGGTTCGCATGACATATCCTTGTTGGATCAGGTAAGGTTCGATAACGTCTTCTAAGGTACCGCTGTCTTCTGCCATTGCAGCGGCAAGCGCTTCTACACCGGCAGGACCACCCTCAAATCGCTCAAGTAACATAGTGAGGTAGCGACGGTCTAAGGTGTCTAGACCTGCTTTATCGACATTAAGCATATCTAAAGCACGTTGAGCCATTTCTTGTGTTACTACCCCTGTGCCTTTAACTTGGGCATAGTCACGTACACGGCGTAATAAACGATTGGCAATACGAGGTGTTCCACGGGAACGACGCGCGATTTCACTTGCACCTTCAGGGTGCATGGGCACATCCATCAAATCGGCAGAGCGTTGCACAATGTAAGTGAGGTCTTCAACAGAGTAAAACTCTAAACGTTGCACAATGCCAAAACGGTCGCGTAATGGTGAGGTTAAAAGCCCTGCGCGTGTGGTGGCTGCCACAAGGGTAAATGGCGGTAAATCAAGTTTTATAGAGCGTGCAGCAGGACCTTCACCAATCATAATGTCGAGTTGGTAGTCTTCCATTGCAGGATATAAAATTTCCTCAATGACAGGCGATAGACGATGAATCTCATCAATAAATAAAACATCGCCCTCTTCTAAATTAGTCAAAAGTGCAGCTAAGTCGCCTGCACGCTCTAAGACAGGACCTGAGGTTGATTTAAGACTGCCACCCATTTCTTTGGCAATAATATTGGCAAGTGTCGTTTTACCTAAGCCGGGTGGACCAAAAATTAAGGTATGATCGAGTGCTTCGCCACGCCCACGCGCTGCACCAATAAAAATTTCCATTTGCTCGCGTACAACAGGTTGCCCAATATAGTCGGCAAGTGATGTTGGGCGAATTGCACGATCAATTTGATCTTCTGTTTTTTCAGTACCGCTAATAAGTCGATCTTGCATGGTTATTTCATCATAGATTTGAGTGATGCACGGATAAGGTCTGACACTTCGGTATATTGATCTTTAATGGCGGCAATGGCTTTTTGTGCTTCTTGCGGTTTATACCCTAAAGATTGCAACGCCGCTTCAGCTTCAGCCACTGCAGAGTTTGCTTTAAACTGAGGCATTGGCTGTGTGCTACCTGATGGCGTTAATGTTTTGATACGATCTCTTAATTCAATGAGTAATCGCTCGGCTGTTTTTTTACCTACACCCGGTACTTTAACCAAGGTGTTTACATCATCGTGTTCTACCGTTTGTATGAGTAAATCGACACTGAGCGTAGATAAAATACCAAGCGCCATTTTAGGACCAACACCATTGACTTTAAGTAAGGTTCTAAAAAAACTCTTTTCTTGTGCCTCAATAAAGCCATAAAGTTGCTGTGCATCTTCACGAACCACAAGGTGTGTCCATAGTGTCACTTTTTGCCCTTTTTGTAATTGGCAAAATGTAGAAAGAGGGGTGTCTATTTCATAACCAACCCCATTCACGTTTAAGAGTACGGTCGGGGCTTCTAAAGCGAACACTTCGCCAATTAAACAACCAATCATGATGTTTTCCTGTTAAATAAAACCTGCACGGCGTCCTTGTAGAACTTGTGCTAGTTCGTAGGCTTGGTGATCTGAAAATTTACTAATAATATCTAAAACTTGCATAATGTTTTGGTAATGATGATCACCAAGACGTGCACCAAATTGTTCCAAAATTGTCATTAAACGTTTTTCTTTAAAGCTTAAGGTTTTGTTAGGCACAGTCAGCGGAATAAATGCATCTAAAATATGTTGTAAGCTCATGTGTGCAATGACTTCTAGGTCTATTTTTTCACGATGCTTAAAAATTTTATGGCGTGCTAAATTTTTGGCAGCTTCAATCCCTTTAGGAATATCAGGTGGGCAATAATCGAGTAAACAGCCTTTGAGTTGTCCTGTTAAAATTTGATGTTGATGACGAGCAAATGCAGAGGTGACTTCATCGACAAGACGTTTCATTACACGTCCACGAAGCGCTGCTATTTTTTGTTGCCAACTGCAAAAGGGTGTAGAAAGTTCACTTGGTACACCGTAATCTGCAATCAGATTTAGAAAAATAGGTTCAACCTCTTCATAGGTTAAAATATTTAAACTGATTCCATCTTCTAAGTCGATTAAGGCATAACAAATATCATCGGCTGCTTCAAGAAGATAGGTAAGCGGATGACGGCAGTAATAATATTCACCCAATTTAATGAGCCCAAGTTGCTCGGCAATTTCTTTTAAAATTTCTTTTTCTGTTTGATAGCACCCAAACTTTGCGCGCTGGTCTGATGGGCGACCATCAATAGTGTGTGATAGCCATGGATATTTAAAGTATGTACCAAGTGTGGCATAAGTTAAGCGCATACCGCCTTGATTGGGGTGATGATCAATACGCGTGAGTAAACGTAAACCCTGTGCATTGCCTTCAAATTGACGTACATCGGCTTCTTCTTCAGGCGATAGTGCTTTTAAAAAGTCGCTGTGTGAGGCATCGTCAAACCATTCGCGAATCGCATATTCTCCTGCGTGTCCAAACGGTGGATTACCAATGTCATGCGCTAAACACGCCGCTTGAATAATGGCACCAATATCGGCAGGATCAATCCAAACAGGCAAATCATCTTTAATTTTTTCTGCTGCCAACATACCCAAAGAACGTCCAACACAAGACACTTCTAATGAGTGTGTTAAGCGGGTATGTACGCCATCTTGTTGTGTAAGCGGATGGACTTGCGTTTTTCGGTTAAGTTGTCTAAAACTTTGGGAGAATACAATTCGGTCATAGTCTTTATGAAATTGGCTACGTCCACGCTCACTTTGACTATTTTTACTTCCTAAGCGTGTTGTAGAAAGTAAGTCTAACCACCGCATTTTATTCATTGAGTTTAGATTAAAATTTTAAAATACCATAATGCCAAAAAAGGCGCATACACTCTAGGGGCTTGCGTCACTATTTGTCGTACAAAAAAGGAAAAATAATGTCACGTCATTCTCATCATATCGAAAGTCATTATACCGAACGCTCAGGGTGGTTGCGTGCTGCAGTTTTAGGCGCAAACGATGGCATTATTTCTGTTACGAGTTTGGTGGTTGGAATTGCAGCCAGTGGTGCATCGTTACATACATTGTGGATTAGTGGTGTGGCAGGTTTAATTTCGGGTGCGGTGTCTATGGCGGCAGGAGAGTATATTTCTGTTAAGTCACAGCAAGATATTGAAGAAGCTGATTTACGTATGGAGGCGAGAGAACTTAAACGTAATCCCGATCAAGAGTTACAGGAATTAACAAAAATTTATATGAGTCGGGGGCTTGATGATCAACTTGCCCATCAAGTGGCACAGCAACTCACCGCACACGATGCGCTTCAAGCGCATGCACGCGATGAAATAGGCATTAATGAGGAAACATCTGCACAACCGATTGTGGCAGCTTTGGCATCTGCAGTAAGTTTTTCTTTAGGTGCAATTTGTCCGCTATTTTCCATTTGGTGCTTACCTGAGGAGTCTTTGCAATATAGCATTATTGTGGTGGGCGTGTTGGCACTTGGCTTAATGGGGGCAGGTGCAAGTTATGCAGGTGGCAGTAATTTACTTAAAGGTGCTGTGCGTGTAATGGTGTGGGGAATTGCAGCGATGACCTTTAGTTTTTGGATTGGGTCTTTGTTTGCAGTGTAAAAATATAGCATTGTATTAAAACAAGATTTCTTAAGAATTACAACGCTTTTTTGATGGGAAAAAACGTATAAATTTTCTCGCTCAAAAAAGGAATTGCAAGTATGATATTTGTTCTACCTAAGTCACATTGTGGTCATTGCAAAATTGATCCGTGGAGCCAAAATCAACATGTTTATCGTGGCAGGTGCAGTAGCACACTCTTCTTTTAAGAAAGCGCAACTATTATCACGTCTTAGTGCGGTTCAGTCCCTAGAAAGCCAATGGGTTTATTTGTTCGATCAAGCGCTCAATGAAAAGCAGCTGGAAGCGGCAAAACAATTATTGAACGATGGAACGTCTTTTGAACTTCAACAACCTCAACAAGATGAAATACAAATTTTAGTGACGCCACGCGTCGGTACAATTTCGCCGTGGTCATCTAAAGCAACCGATATTTTTAAAAACTGTAATGTGCCTGTACACCGTTTAGAGCGTGGTATTTTATATACCATTAAAGGCGTAAATAGCCCTGAGCTTAAACAAGTGTTACATGACCGTATGACTGAAACGGTATTTGAGCAGTTAGAGGATGCAAACGCATTATTTAGTCAAACTGCACCAAAACCACTCAATAGCATTGATATTTTAGGACAAGGTAAAGATGCCTTGGTTAAAGCCAATCAAGAGTTTGGTTTTGCTTTGTCTGATGAAGAAATTGATTATTTAACACAAGCATTTAATGATTTGGGTCGTAATCCTAACGATATTGAACTCATGATGTTTGCTCAAGCGAACTCAGAACATTGTCGTCATAAAATTTTTAATGCCGAATGGACAGTAAATGGTGAAAAACAACCATTGTCTTTATTCCAAATGATTAAAAATACCTATAAAGAATCGCCTGATGATGTGTTGTCTGCCTATAAAGATAACGCATCGGTGATTGTAGGTTGCGATACGATGCGTTTTTATCCAAAAGCCAATGATGCAGGGCATTACGTTTATAAATATAAGAGCCAAGCAGCTCATATTTTAATGAAAGTTGAAACGCATAACCATCCAACAGCAATCTCGCCGTTTGCAGGTGCTGCAACAGGTTCGGGTGGTGAAATCCGTGATGAAGGTGCAACAGGTCGTGGTGGTAAACCAAAAGCAGGTTTAACAGGCTTTACGGTATCTAACTTACATATTCCGGGTTACGAGCAACCATGGGAAGAACAATACGGTAAACCATCACGTATGGCATCTGCCTTACAAATTATGATTGATGGACCATTGGGTGGCGCTGCGTTTAATAATGAATTTGGGCGTCCAAATTTAAATGGTTATTTCCGTACATTTGAGCAAAACGTCAATGGCGATGTAAAAGGCTTTCATAAGCCAATTATGATTGCAGGTGGTTACGGGAATATCCGTCCTGATCATGTTGAAAAAGATGCTATTCAGCCAAACGATTTATTGATTGTACTCGGTGGTCCTGCCATGTTGATTGGTTTGGGCGGTGGTGCAGCGTCTTCTGTAGACAGTGGTACGATGGGTGAAAGCCTTGATTTTGCATCGGTTCAGCGTGAAAACCCTGAAATGGAACGCCGTTGCCAAGAGGTAATTGATACATGTTGGCGTTTAGAAGACCATAACCCAATTGTGTCTGTGCATGACGTGGGTGCAGGTGGTATTTCAAATGCAATGCCTGAGCTTGTAAATGACCATGAGTTAGGTGCGGTGTTGAATTTGCGAAAAATTCCATCGTTAGAGCCGGGTATGTCACCGATGGAAATTTGGTCGAATGAGGCACAAGAGCGTTATGTGCTTGCGATCCGTCCTGAATCTTTGGCACAGTTTGAAGCAATTTGTGAACGTGAACGTTGTCCGTTTGCGGTATTGGGTGAAGCAACAGAAGCACGTCATTTAACGGTAGAAGACCCGTTATTTGAAAATAGTGCCGTTGATATGCCAATGCAAGTATTGTTAGGTGGTACGCCACGTATGCAACGCTCGTATGAAACCACAACACGTAAAGGTGATGCGTTTGATGCAAGCCAAATTGATTTAAAAGATGCCATTTTCCGTGTATTAAAAAATCCAACGGTTGCATCTAAATCGTTCTTAATTACCATTGGCGATCGCTCTATTACAGGTATGGTTGCGCGTGACCAAATGGTGGGACGTTGGCAAGTACCTGTTGCAAATGCAGCCGTTACTACCACAAGTTTGCAAGGTTACACAGGCGAAGCGATGGCAATGGGCGAGCGTCCACCTGTGGCATTGCTTAATCCTGCAGCATCGGCACGTCTTGCAGTGGCAGAAGCCATTACCAATATTGCATCTGCATCTATTACAAAACTGAGCGATATTAAACTGTCTGCAAACTGGATGGCAGCAGCAGGGCAAGAAGGCGAAGACCAAGCTTTATTTGAAGCAGTACGTACAGTAGGCATGGAAATTTGCCCTGCATTGGGTATTGCTATTCCTGTGGGCAAAGACTCATTGTCTATGCGTACCACATGGGAAGATAAATCTGTAACTTCGCCAATGTCTTTGGTCATTACAGCGTTTGCTCCTGTCAATGACGTGCGTAAAACACTTACACCTGAGCTTAAAAATACAGACAGCGTATTGGTACGTTTTGACTTATCTAAAGGTCAGTATCGTTTAGGTGCTTCAATTTTAACGCAGGTGTATAAAGCATTGGGTGAAACTGCACCTGATGTTGATAATTTTGATGATCTCAAAGCATTGTTTACAACTATTCAAGATTGGAACGCACGTGGGTTAATTCAGGCATATCACGATATTGGTGATGGTGGCTTATTGGCAACCGTGAGTGAAATGATGTTTGCATCACGCTTAGGGGTGGCTTTAGAACCGCAAACCATCGAAAGCTTGTTTGCCGAAGAAATTGGGGTAGTGGTACAAATCACTAAAGCAGATTGGGAAACCATCAAAGGTGAAACAACGCTTGTTCAAGTGATTGGTACAGTTAACACAACAGATGCCTTAACTGTAAATGGTTTAACGTTTGCACGTACCGATTTACAACAAGCATGGGCAGAAACATCACATCAAATTCAACGCTTGCGTGATAATCCTGAAACGGCAGATCAAGAACAGTTATTGATTACGCAAGATCAAGGTTTAATTGCACAACCTACTTACGATTTAGATGAGCCGATTGAAGCACCATTTTTAAACCTACGCCGTCCAAATATGGCAATTTTACGTGAACAAGGCGTAAATGGTCATGTAGAAATGGCAGCAGCATTTGATAAAGTGGGCTTTAATACCATTGATGTACATATGAGTGATTTGCTTACAGGGCGTGTAAGCCTAAGCGAGTTTGAAGGCTTAGTGGCATGTGGTGGTTTCTCGTATGGTGATGTATTAGGTGCAGGTGGTGGTTGGGCAAAATCAGTGTTGTTTAACACGCAATTACGTGATCAATTTGAACAATTCTTTAACCGCCGTGAAACATTTAGCTTAGGGGTGTGTAATGGTTGTCAGATGATTTCGCAACTTGCACCACTTATTCCGGGTGCTGAGCATTTCCCACGTTTCCATAAAAATACGTCAGAAGCATTTGAAGCACGTACAATCAATGTAAAAGTTGAGCAATCTAATTCTGTGCTGTTACAGGATATGGCAGGTTCAATTCTTCCGATTGCGATTGCACATGGTGAAGGGCGAGTGGTCAGTCAGGATTTAGCAAACCTAAACCCACATGTTGCATTACGTTATGTAGATGCACAAGGTCAGGCAACACAGCAATATCCACTTAATCCAAATGGTTCACCAGATGCCATTGGTGGTGTGACGACGCTTGATGGTCGTACAACTATTATGATGCCACATCCAGAGCGTAACTTTAGAGCGATTCAACATTCTTGGTCACCAGAAAACTGGCAAGAAGATGGCGCTTGGTTACGTATGTTTAGAAATGCACGAAAATTTGTTGGATAAAAGAAAGCCACCTTCGGGTGGCTTTTTTACTTTTGATGTTACGTATACCTGAAAAACCAATGATATTTACTTATTGAGACTTAGGTTGATTTATGATGTCTTTGAATAAAGAAAGATTACTTTTTTAGTTTTAATCTATGGAAGAAGATTTAGCTGTAAAAGCTCTAGGCATATATTATTTTTAAGTAGATGAATGTAACAAGCTTATATCACAATACTTAAAATTAGCCCCACCATATTCAGTAGGGTATCCCCTTTAAATAGCAGTTTTATTCTTTCTCAAATGAGTACATGCTAAATCCTTTAGAATCTTTGTCCTTTTTGCAATAGTTTTTGTCTCTTCACCGCAGAATTTAAATCTAAATCTTTCTTAATATAGTTGATCTTTACACACGTATTGATACTTATGGACAAGAAAAATTATTTATATCCTTTATTGGCTATTTTATTTTGGTCGGGCAACGTCATTGTTTCCAAAATGGCAAGTCATCAGATTTCACCAATTGCAATTACATGCTATCGCTTAATCCTTGCTCTAGCTGTTATGGGTACTTTTGTACTTATCCCTACGTGGAGAAACCGTCATACAATTTTCCAATATTGGAAACATCTTGCATTAGGTGGTTTTTTATCAGTGTCGTTATTTCAGTTTTTGTCCTATCAAGCAGCTACAACGACAACGGCAACGAATATGGCAATTGTGACAGCTCTTATTCCATTAATTACTATTATTTTAAGTGTATTTATATTAAAAGAAAAAATTCATTCAGGTTTGGTTATAGGCGGTAGTTTATCTTTTTTTGGCATACTTTATTTACTGGGACATGGCCATATAAGTGAAGTATTTACTCAGGGCGTGCATGTGGGTGATGTTCTTATGTTAATTGCAGCCATTGGATTTGCACTGTATGGCGTATTACTAAAACGTTGGAAAATGCCAATTCCTGCATGGCAAGCAAATTTTGTGATGTCAGCTTTTGCACTTGTTTATGTTCTTCCATTTTTCGTTTTTTTACCTGCCACCCAAATGCAACTCAATCATCAAACTGTTCCAATGATTTTATATGCGGGTATTTTTTCTTCTATTCTTTTATCTTATTTATGGATTGAAGGTGTAAGACACTTAGGTCCAAATAAAAATAGTCTTTTCATGAATTTATTACCTATTTTTACATCAATTATTGCTGTTGTTTTATTAAGTGAGTCTTTGCAAAATTTTCACTTTATCGGTGGTAGTGTGACGTTAATTGGAATTTTATTTGCTCAAATTTCAAATAAACCATCAAAATTAACTTTAGATCATCATTAATCTATTGATAGGGCATTTCAAAAAATACATTTAATTTGTTCATTCAAAAGAGGAATTGAATTTTTTGAAATTGTCCTCATCTACATATTAATATCAATTTTTTAGGCGATTGTATGCTATTCCATTTGCCCAAGCTTCCTGCTGAAATTCACGTAACACATTTAAACGCACGTCTTAATGAGCAGCGTAAAAAAATTAAGCAACAAAATAAATCTAAAATTTCATTTAATTTTTTCAAAAAAAATGAAGCTAAGGCGAAAGACAAAGACCGAATTTATGTACTAGATTTTAAGGGCGACGTACAAGCATCTGCTGTGGCAAATTTCCGTGAAGAAATTACGCTACTCATTGCAACTGCTAAAGCAGGGCAAGACCGTGTCGTAATTCGTTTAGAAAGCCCAGGCGGTATGGTACATGGTTATGGACTTGCAGCAGCACAAATTATTCGTCTGCGCGATGCAGGATTTCACGTTACCATTTGTGTAGATAAAGTGGCGGCAAGTGGTGGTTATATGATGGCATGTATTGCCAACGAAATTATCGCTGCGCCATTTGCAATTTTAGGTTCTATTGGTGTTGTTGCCCAAGTGCCTAATTTTAATCGTTTGCTTAAAGAACATAATGTAGATTATGAGCTATATACCGCAGGTGAATACAAACGTACAGTTACCATGTTTGGTGAAAATACCCCTGAAGGTAAAGCAAAGTTTGAAGAAGAATTGCAACAAACACATAAGCTTTTTAAGCATTTTGTTGAAAAATATCGTGGTCAGCTTGATGTGGAAAAAGTAGCAACAGGTGAGCATTGGTATGGTGAAGATGCTGCAACCTTAAATTTGGTAGATAAATTAAAAACATCAGATGAAGTGATTTTAGATTTAATCGATCATCATGATGTGTATTTAATTGCAACGCGTAGTAAACCAACGCTAGGCGAGAAACTAGGTTTACAAGCTGCACAAATTGCAGACCATATTACACCTGTGGTACTTAATAAAGCGATTGATGTTTTATCAAAAAATAACGTTCCATCATTATAAAAAAAGCCACCTTTATGGTGGCTTTTTTTTATTTCACCCAAGGTACAAGTTGGTCTTTTGTCCAAGCCCCGTAGCTTGCATTTGGTAGTACAATCCAATCCTTACCAAAGTGTGCTTTAGTGCGTTGTACAGCTTCTGCACGTTCCTCTTTAGGTTGTTTACTATTAAAGTCTGTGGAGAAATCAGGCAGGCTATCTCCTAATAACATTACAATTTTATAATTTGCTGCTTCAATACTTTCACGGCGTTGTTGTTTTGGTGAATCTAAAAGAAGTACCGAATTTGCATTTACTTGAGGTAAATTTAGTTTTTCTAGACTTTTGATGGTTGCGGTTTTATTGGTTTGTGTACGGTCAGAAACGTAGAAAATTTTTACACCGTGTTCGTTCGCAAAATTAAAAAATTCTAAACTTCCCGGAATAAGTACGGGTTGTCCCTGTTTTTCCCAATCCACCCAAGTATCCCATTTTTGATAGTCATGACAGGTTTGTGTATCACGAGCAAGCAATGCTGAGTTATCAATAACGGTCTCGTCAAGATCAGTTACAATCGCTAAATTTTTGGCATTTGGGTTTTGATTTAAAATTTCTTTTAAGCGTAATGTTGCAAGCTCATAGCTTTGAATTTGTAGTGCTTGAATTTCAGCAGATTGTTGTTGATATTGCATCGCTGTTTTATATTTTTCTGATTCGCATGGTTTTGCCTGAGCGATGGTGCAAGCACTTGCGATACATAAAGCAGTGACAAGTTTTTTCATGACTGACATCTCAAATAAAAAAACATAGGGTAACAGACAAAAAGAAGCCCAGACAAGCTGGGCGACATAGTGTTAGTCAACAAACTTGACGACAACACCCGATTTAACCTTACGACCAAGATCATTTGCATCCCAGTTGGTTAAGCGAATGCAACCATGTGATGCTGTTTTAGAAATGGTTGATGGGTTTGGTGTACCATGGATACCAAATGATTTTTTACTCAGACCAATCCAAATGTTACCAACAGGTGCATTAGGACCAGGCGGTAGTGTGAGTGGTTTGTGGTTATTGCCTTGTACAAAGTTACTTGGTGAATAGCTATAATACGGGTTAGGTGCAACACCTGTAACTTTATATGTACCTGTTGGCGATGGCGTGTCCGAGCTACCAATCGTTGCAGGGAATGAACCCACCATTTGATTTTTATCATTAAATAGGTAAAGCTGTTTAGCACCTTTATGTGCAATAATTAAATGAATATTTTCAGGTAAATTATTGCGTACGTTTGGTACTAAAACAGTTTGTCCTACTTTATTAAAGTTTGCTTTAGGATTCAGCTGTTTTAAGAACGCTTCATCGATATGAAACTTCTCACCTAACATTTCAGTTACACGGCTATAGTACAAGCCTTTCATTTTTGCTTGTAACGCATAATCATGTGGAATTTGTGCATATGGTCCTTTAATGTCTGCATCTGTTATCGTGTATGACATATATGCATCACGTCCATTTTGTGCAGCTACTAAAGCATCCCATGTATTTTTATCAAGTTGACCTGTTGGCTTTAATCCATTCATTTGCTGGAAAGAAGCAACAGCTTTCAGCATATTTTTGCCACTTGTGCCATCAATAGCACCAGGAGAGGCATGCATATTGTTAAGCATCACTTGAGCGCGTGCATAAACAGGGAATTGACCCTTACCAATGTTGTCGTACCAATTTACACTGTTAAGATTTTCTAATGTCCAAGCCGTTTTTTCTGCTTTTGTACCTTTAGCGACGGGCGTGCTTGGGCTTTCAGATTTTTTTTCAGAAGTTTCATCAATGGCTTCAACTGTTTTAGTCACCTGATTAAAGTCTTTTTGCTCTTGTGGGGTCATTTGTACATCAGACGCTGAAGCTTCCATAATTTCAGACGCAGCTTTGTTATCTAATACAAGTGGATTAATAGGATCCTCGACCACAGATTGCTGTACCTCAGAAGCCGCAGAAGCAGTATTGAGCATTAAACAGCTAAGACTTACAGCTAGTAATGAGCGAACAAACATGTATTTAACCTTAGAATTATATTGTCGAACACAATAAGTATTACAGAATTTTCTCGCTTGTGCATTAACAAAATCCAAAGTTTGATATGATAGGTTAAATTTTTTTAATGATTGGAAAGAGCATGACGACTCTTAAAAATGACCGTTTTTTACGTGCATTATTACGTGAACCTGTAGACACCACGCCAATTTGGATGATGCGTCAAGCAGGGCGTTATTTACCTGAGTACAAAGCAACACGCGCACAAGCAGGTGATTTTTTATCATTGTGTAAAAATACTGAATTTGCATGTGAAGTTACATTACAGCCGTTACGTCGTTATGACTTAGATGCAGCTATTTTATTTTCTGATATTTTAACGATTCCCGATGCATTAGGATTAGGACTTTATTTTGAAACGGGTGAAGGACCTAAATTCAAAAAAACAGTGCGTACAGAACAAGATATTAAAGCGCTTCCAAAACTCAATGCAAAATCTGATTTAGATTATGTCATGAATGCTGTTTCAACGATTCGTTCTGCTTTAGGTGGGCAAGTGCCTTTAATTGGTTTTTCTGGTAGCCCTTGGACACTAGCAACTTATATGATTGAAGGTGGCTCAAGTAAAGATTACCGTTTTACTAAAGAAATGTTGTATAAAACGCCTGAATTATTACATGCATTATTAGATCATCTTGCTGAATCTGTAACAGATTACTTAAATGCACAAATCGATGCAGGCGCACAAGCTATTCAAATTTTTGACAGTTGGGGTGGGGCATTAGCACATCGTGAATATGTTGAATTTTCACTGAACTATATGCAAAAAATTGTACAAGGTCTAAAGCGTGAAAAAGATGGTCGCCGTATTCCTGTTATTTTATTTACCAAAGGCGGTGGTCAGTGGTTGGATGTCATGCTTGAAACAGGTGCAGATGCACTTGGTTTAGATTGGACAACACGTTTAGATGAAGCGCGTCGTTTAGTAAATGGACGTGTTGCATTACAAGGTAACTTAGACCCTGCAACGCTTTATGGCTCGCCTGCAACGATTGAAAAAGCAGTAAAAGCGATGCTTGACGATGCTTATTGTAACGGTGAAAAAACGGGTTACGTGGCAAATTTAGGGCATGGAATCACACAATGGGTTAACCCTGATATGCCAAAAATATTTGTGGATACTGTGCATGAATATAGCGCGAAGTATTTAGGGTGAACCTTGTTCTATGGATAGCACAGCGGGCGATTTCCGCTGCGCTATTTGGTATCTTACTGCTCATTGTATTTGCAATGAGTTTTAAAATGGGGCATCACAATTATTACGGGTTCTATCGTTACGATTACCTGTTTTTTTTTGCTGTCCTTATTCAAATATTTATGCTTTATTTTAAGTTAGAAACATGGGCAGAAGCTAAAGTCATTGCTTTATTTCATATTATGGCAATGGTGATGGAACTTGTACTCACTGCACCCAATATTGGTTCTTGGCAATATCCACAACCTTCTGTATTAAAGTTTTTAACTGTACCTTTATTTGCAGGTTTTATGTACTCTGCAATAGGTAGTTTTTTTGCTCGTTCGATTCGGTTGTTTGATATTTCATTCCAACGGCTTCCAAGTCTAAATAACATGCTTGCACTGTCTATTTGTGCATATGTCAATTTTATGAGTAAGTTTTTTATTATTGATATTCGTAGCATTTTATTTGTATGGAGTTTTTTGATTTTTTATAAAGCAAAAGCCACATTTAAAATTCAACATTATACGTTACAACTGCCGATGTTAGTGGTACTAGGTGGTATTTCAGTACTCATTTGGATTGCTGAAAATATTAGTACATTTTATGATATTTGGGTTTATCCTAACCAAACCGATGGGTGGCATATTGTATGGTGGGGTAAAATTGGTTCTTGGTATTTATTGTTATTACTTAGTTTAGTTTTGGTGATGCGCTTACTTGGACAACGTGACCAACATGGCAATTGGCACATAAAAAAAGGACATTAAATGTCCTTTTTTTAATCGGGTACAGCCTGTAAAAATTCGCGTTTGCTTTCTTGGTTGGTTTTAAACTCACCTAAAAAAGAAACCGTACGTGTGGTAGAACTTTGCTTTTGAACGCCACGCATCATCATACACATATGCGCAGAATCAATCACAACAGCAACACCACGTGCTTGCGTAACTTCTTGAACTGCTTCTGCAATTTGTTGCGTTAAATTTTCTTGAATTTGTAAACGACGTGCAAACATTTCTGTAATACGTGCAAATTTAGATAAACCTAAAACGTGCCCTTCTGGTAAGTAAGCAATATGTACACGTCCATAAAAAGGCAACAAATGGTGTTCGCATAAAGAATAAAATTCAATATTTTTAACGAGTACCATTTCACGGTTATCTGATGGAAAAACCGCATCGTTTGTTACTTCTTGGAGAGACTGCGTATAGCCTGAAGTTAAATACGAAAATGCTTTTGCAGCACGCAAAGGCGTATCCTTTAAACCAGGACGTTGTAAGTCTTCGCCAACGGCTGTGAGAATTTTTTCGTAGGATTGCTGCATAGACATAACAGGTGTTCACTTACACGGGTTGAGCAAGGGCATGATTGTAACAGAAAATTTACGCTTTGTACTTTGGATTTTTTTCTGTCCGTTTAATTAAAACTAAAACAGCGCCTGTACCACCTTGATTTTCAGGTGCACTCACAAAAGCTAAAACATCGCGATGCTGTCTAAGCCAACCATTTACGTATGTTTTTAAAATGGCGTCTGGTCCTTTACCATGCACAATTTTAACGACATTTTGATTTTCATCTTTTGCCATTTGAATGACTTGTAAGACAGCAGCACGCGCTTGTTCTACGGTACAACCATGTAAATCTACTGCTTCAAACCAGCGGATTTTACCTTGCTTTAAGTCTTCAAAGACACGATGTTGCAAAGTTGCAATACGGTAGTTAAGTGCTTGTTGACTACCCACAGGATTAAGTGCTGCTTGTGTATCAGACATCACCTCATCTTGTTGCTCTGCACCGCCTTCTGCAGCGATACGTTTTGCCAGTATTTGGGCATCAAGTTTTTTCTTTTTAGGCTTATCAATCACAACTGTATTGTCGTTTTTGATAGGTGCAACACCCTGCATGGCTTTTGCAAAAAGATCAATATCATCATCTTCTTTAGGTTCAGTAGGGGCAACAAAAACAGGTTGCCCAACTTGTTTTTTAAACTGTTTTAAGAGTTTTTGCTGATCTTTAGATAAAGAGTTTTGGCTCATCATCTGTCCTTACAATTTACCAAATAAAGCCGTAAATGCTTCATCGGGGCGAGGTTGTTTCATAAAACTTTCACCAACTAAAAAGTGGTGAATTTGATTTTCTTGCATTAAAGCAACATCCTGTGGCGTTGCAATACCACTTTCTGTAATAAGCAAACGAGATGCAGGGAGTTGTTTTTTAATGCGAAGAGAGTTGTTTAAATCTACTTTAAATGTTTTTAGGTCGCGATTATTGACACCAAGTAAGCAGCGTTCATCAAGTAATAACGCACGTTCTAGTTCTTTCTCATCATGCACTTCAACTAAAACATCTAAACCATGCTCAAATGCTGTTTTGGACATTTCTTCAAGTTGCTGATCAGACAGAGATGCCACAATGAGTAAAATGCAGTCAGCATGTAATGCGCGTGCTTCGACTACATTATAAGGGTCAATTAAAAAATCTTTACGTAGTGCAGGCAAATTACAGTTTTGACGGGCAATCAAAATATTTTCATCTGCACCTTGGAAGAAATCAATGTCTGTGAGTACTGACAAACATGCTGCACCCGCTTCTTCATATTGTTGTGCAATTTCGGCAGGGTCAAAGTCTGCACGAATAACGCCTTTAGAGGGTGAGGCTTTTTTAATTTCTGCAATTACCCCGGGTTGTTTAGCTTTTAATGCTTGAGCAAAGCCACGTACAGGGCTAGCAGCTTGTACGAGTTGTTCTAAATCATAAAAGGTGCGTTCTTTACGACGAATCGCAAGTTCTTCAATTTTACGATCAATAATTTTATCTAATATAGTACTCATACGGTTTCAACCAATTTAAGCGTTTTGGTAAATTCTGCAAATACACTCATTTTTTCAAGTGCTTGTCCACCATCAATGATATCTTGTGCAAAAGCAACACCTTGTTGGTAACTATTGGCTAAACCAGAGACATAAATACCTGCACCTGCATTGAGTGCAATCATATTAGCAGCTTTTTCACCAATTTTTGATTTCTTACGTCCAAGTGCATCTTTAATTAAAGCTAGACTTGCTGTTGAGTTTTCTACACTTAAACCACTTAATGTTTGTGAATCTATGCCTACATCTTCTGGAACAAGTGTCCATGTGGTAATTTCACCATTTTTTAGTTCGGCAATACTCGTTTTGTTGGCAAGGGTAATTTCGTCTAAACCATCTTGTGAATGAACAACCATCACATGTTCTGCACCTAGTTGCTTCATTACTTCTGCCATAGGTACACAGAGTTCTTCTGAAAAGACACCAATCACAAGGCGTTTTACATTTGCAGGGTTAGTCATTGGACCTAATAAGTTAAAGATGGTACGGATACCTAATTCTTTACGTGGCACAATGGCATACTTCATGGCTTTATGATGATTAGGTGCAAATAAAAAGCCAATACCCATCTCGCGGATACAGCGTTCGGTTTGTGCAAGCGATAAATCAAGGTGAATACCTGCTTGTTCTAATAAATCAGATGAGCCTGAGTTACTTGAAACGCCGCGGTTACCATGTTTAGCAACGGTTGCGCCTGCGGCTGACATTACAAAAGCAGAGGCTGTAGAAACATTGAAAATGTTTTGTCCATCACCACCCGTACCGACAATATCAACTAAATATGGAACATCGTCCACATTAATTTTAATGGCTAATTCACGCATGACGCGTGCTGCTGCGGTCATTTCTTCAATAGTTTCGCCTTTAAGACGTAAACCCATAAGAAGCGCGCCAATTTGTGCGTTGGTTGTTTCGCCACTCATGATTTGACGAATAACATTTTGCATTTGGGCATCGGTTAAATGAATATTTTTTGTAATACGTTTGAGAGCGTTTTGAATGTCCATTGTCATCACTTATAAGTTTCAAGGAAGTTTTTAAAAATTTGATGTCCGTGTTGGCTCAAAATAGATTCTGGGTGAAATTGCACCCCTTCTACAGGTAACGTTCTATGCCGTACACCCATAATTTCTTCCATTGAGCCATCTGCTTCTTGTGTCCAGCAGGTCACTTCTAAACACTCAGGCAGTGTTTCTTGGTCAATGACCAAAGAGTGATAGCGTGTTGCTGTAAATTCAGAAGGCAGATTTTTAAAGATACCTACATCATTGTGATACATATTGGATAAACGCCCGTGCATCACTGTTTTAGCACGTACGGTATCGCCTCCAAATGCTTGTCCAATACTTTGGTGTCCTAAACACACACCAAGAAGCGGAATTTTGCCAGCAAAGTGTTGAATTGCAGCAATAGAAATGCCTGCTTCACTTGGCGAACAAGGTCCTGGACCAATGACGAGGTATTGCGGTTGCCATCGTTCGATATCTTCTAGTGATACTTGATCATTGCGAACCACTTTTACATCTTGGTCTAACTCGCCAAAATATTGCACGATGTTATATGTAAAACTGTCGTAGTTATCGATCATCAGAAGCATATCGGTATTAACCTTTTGAACTATAAGAAATAATTAAATTGAACCTTCATTCTTACCCACAATATTACCCAAAAAGTAACTTGTTTTACTACTTTAGCAGAATTTAAATTATTTGTAATAACATCATTGACCTATCAATTTAAATAATTGTTGTGCTGGCATTTTTGCTTAATTAACTTTTCATTAATAAAACCGCCAAATGGGATAAATGCTAAAACAAAAAGTTGTAAGCGTTGTTTAGGTGTCCAAAGTGAAAATGTTTTGAACAAAAGTGCCATGTAAGCAATAAAAACAATGCCATGTAATGACCCAAGAAGTTTGGTTGCAATTGGATAGCCTAAAAAATACTTCACAGGTAAACCAATACAGAGTAAAAGTAAGAGTGTTGTACCTTCAGCTAAAGATAAGTATTGAAGTTGACGCATAGTACACCTTTAAATGCACTTAAATTGTGCAGTGGTAGAAGCCAAAATATTTTTTGAGTGTGTTATTTTGGTGCAGAATACGCAAATTAAATGCGCGCATGTCAATTTATCATATCTATTGTGAATTGGCATGAGTGTTGCTTAATACTAGTTAACAACTAACACGCACTGGCAAAGTGCAAAAATATTGGAGCAAGAACATGGCGAATAAAGTCCTTGAACTCATTAATGATAGCGGCGCTCGCTGGGTTGATTTTCGCTTTACAGATACAAAAGGTAAAGAGCAACACGTAACATATCCTGCCGATTCAATTGACGAAGATACATTTGAAGATGGCAAAATGTTTGATGGTTCTTCTATTGCAGGTTGGAAGGGCATTGAAGCATCAGATATGATTTTACGTCCAGATGCAGAAACTGGCTTTATCGACCCGTTCTTTGCTGAACCAACTGTAGTGGTAACGTGTGATGTGATTGAGCCATCAACAGGTCAAGGTTACGAGCGTGATCCACGTTCAATTGCACGCCGTGCTGAAGAATATTTAAAATCAACAGGGATTGGTGATACGGCATTTTTTGGTCCTGAACCTGAATTTTTTGTATTTGATGAAGTGAAATGGGACATTGATATGTCTGGCGCTCGTCATACTTTAATTGCAGAAGAAGCGGCATGGTCAACAGGTAAAGATTATGAAGCAGGTAACAGTGGTCACCGTCCGCGCGTAAAAGGTGGCTATTTCCCTGTACCACCTGTTGACTCATCACACGATATGCGTGCTGATATGTGTGCAAAAATTGAAGCAATTATGGGCGAGGGGCGTGTAGAAGTTCATCACCATGAAGTTGCATCTTGCCAATTAGAAATTGGTGTGAGCTTTAACACATTGGTACGTAAAGCAGATGAAGTACAGCAGTTTAAATATGCAGTACACAATGTGGCACATCAATATGCAAAAACGGCAACGTTTATGCCTAAACCAATGGTAGGCGATAACGGTTCTGGTATGCATGTGCATATGTCGATTTCTAAAGATGGCAAAAACCTGTTTGCAGGCGATGAGTATGCAGGACTGTCTGAAATGGCATTGTTCTTTATTGGTGGTGTCATTAAACATGCGCGTGCATTAAATGCATTAACCAATCCATCAACGAATTCATACAAGCGTTTAGTACCACATTTTGAAGCACCGATTATGTTGGCTTATTCAGCGCGTAACCGTTCTGCATCAATCCGTATTCCTTATGTATCTAGTCCTAAAGGTAAGCGTATTGAAGCACGTTTCCCTGATCCAGCGGCTAACCCGTACTTAGCATTTGCAGCATTGCTCATGGCAGGTCTTGATGGTATTCAAAATAAAAGCCATCCAGGTGATGCAGCAGATAAAAACTTATATGATTTACCACCGGAAGAAGAAGCACAAATTCCAACAGTGGCACATAGCTTAGAAATGGCATTAGATGCATTAGAAGCAGATCACGAGTTCTTGTTAAAAGGCGGTGTATTTACGAAAGAAATGCTAGATGCTTATATTGAATTAAAAACAGAAGATGTACGCCGTTTAAATACAACGACACATCCTGTTGAGTTTGATATGTACTACAGCGTTTAAGTTAAAAAAAGAAGCCCACTTCGGTGGGCTTTTTTATTACACTGCTATTTATTTATGATGTTAGGAAAGCTGCATGCAGTCAGATGAGTTATTAAAATTAGATCATCAGCTTTGTTTTGCCATTTATTCAGCCAATCTTGCTTTTAATCAAGTGTATCGTAAATTATTAAAACCACTTGGTTTAACTTATCCACAATATTTAGTGATGTTGGTTTTGTGGGAAAAGGACGCAGTCACTGTGTCAAAAATTGGAGATTTATTAAAACTAGAATCTTCGACACTTACACCTATGCTTAAACGAATGGAAGCATCAGATTTCATTTATCGGCAACGTTCAAGTGCAGATGAGCGACAAGTTTTAATTCATTTAACACAACATGGTGAAGAGCTAAAACAACAGGCACAAAAAATACCCCAAGCCATGCAAAATTATGCAGATTTAAAATATCAACTTATGCAATTATCAAAACAGCTTCAAGAAAAAATAGTTGATTCTTAATTTAAGTCGTGTACGATTTAATTGTGCGTTAAATAATTTGGAGTTGAAAATGGCATTAGAAAAAGTAATCTATACAGCAAAAGCACAAGCAACAGGCGGTCGTGATGGTCGTGCAACATCTGACGATAAAGCATTAGATGTAAAGCTTGGTGTACCTAAAGAAATGGGTGGCTTAGGTGGCGGTACAAACCCTGAGCAAATGTTTGCTGCAGGCTATTCAGCTTGTTTTTTAAGTGCAATGAAATTTGTTGCAGGACGTGACAAAATTTCGATTCCTAAAGATGCATTTGTAGAGGCAGAGGTGGGGATTGGTCCAATTCCAACAGGTTTTGCTTTACAAGTAAAATTAAATATCCATTTACCACAAATGGATGAAGCAGAAGCACAAAAACTTGTAGAAATTGCACACGAAGTATGTCCATATTCAAATGCGACACGTAATAATATTGATGTTGACCTTAATATTGTTCTTTAAGATAGTGCGCTCGGTAAGAGCGCATTTTTTTACTTAAAATAGTATATTATTTCTTTTTTCTTATTCTTTTAATGAAGTGTCAAAACAAATCCCTTCTTATCTCAAAGCATGGTTATACGCTCAAGGCTCTCTAACACAGCAACTCACTAAGCTAGGGCAGGGGCAGTTTTGTGTTGAGCCTCTTACAGGTCATTTTTGTCGTTTAACTAAAGCAGATGCCCAGTGGCTAAAAATGCCTAATACCCATACTTCTTGGGTGCGTGAGGCTTATTTGTATGGTTCTGAGAGAACACCATGGGTACATGCAAAAAGTATTTTTCCAATTTTAAGTTTACAAAAACAAGCACGTATTTTTAAGCATTTGGGGACACGTCCAATTGGTTATTTCTTATTTAAACGTACAACGCCAAAGTGTGAACGGCGTATTTTATATTTAAAACAAGGCTGGACACGTCAAAGTTGCTATACTTGGCATGGATGTAAGTTTATTGTTCAAGAAACATTTTTACCTGCATTTGAGCAATTTATTACAAATAAATAAGAGTATACGATGCATAAACTGAAAGCTTATTACTATTTATGTCGTTTTGATAAACCAATTGGCACAGAGTTGGTATTTTTCCCCACAATGTGGGCATTGTGGATTGCTGCAAAAGGTATTCCTGCTTTAGGTATTTTAATTCCAATGACACTGGGTGTTATTTTTATGCGTGCAGCAGGTTGTGCAATTAATGATTTTGCAGACCGAAAAGTGGATGCACATGTAGAGCGAACCAAAAATCGTCCATTGGCAACAGGTGCAATTCAACCTAAAGAAGCTATATTTGTATTTTTAGCATTGGTGCTTGCAAGTGCCTTGTTACTGTTTTTTTTGCCTATTGAGACATTCTACTGTTCTTTTGGTGCGCTGTTTTTAGCATTTATTTATCCATTTATGAAGCGTTATACGCATTTACCGCAAGTTGTATTAGGTGCAGCGTTTTCGTGGTCTATTCCAATGGCATTTACAGCGGTAGGGCATCCGTTAGACAGTACGTGTTGGTTACTTTATTTTGGTAATTTGGCATGGACAGTTGCATATGATACCCAATATGCCATAACAGACCGTGAATATGATTTGAAAATTGGCGTTAAATCTACGGCTATTCTATTTGGACGTTTTGATTTGCTTATTATCGGATTATTACAGTTTTTTAGTTTGTGTTTTATTGGCACTGCATTGTATCAAGAAGATCTATTACATCCATATGGCATTATTGCTTTGAGTCTTGCAGGTCTAGATTTTTTCTATCAGTGGATAAAAACCAAAGAGCGTGATCCTACACAGTGTTTTAAAATGTTTTTACACAATCGTTGGATTGGTATTATCATTTTTTTAGGAATTTTTGTCAGTTTGTTATAATGAAACCGTTTTTAAATTGAGTAGTCCCATGAACGAAGATATACGCCGTCGAGATCGTAAGCGCTGGACATTGTTTGCTGTTGGTTTATTAGTGCCTGTTTTATTGGTGACAATGCTATTTTTTGCTGCGTCTCAAGATGTAAAGACTAAACGTGGCTATGATGCACAGCGTGTAGTCTATGAAAAGCAACGTCAACTCGCATCTGATCCTGAAGTAAGTACCAGTCAACATCAATAAAAAAAGCCCCTAAGATTAGTACACTTAGGGGCTTTAGTATTTGGCTCTCCAACCTGGGCTCGAACCAGGGACCTGCGGATTAACAGTCCGTCGCTCTACCGACTGAGCTATTGGAGAATCTGAGGTGGATTTTAGGGATAAAATTTAAGTGCGTCAATAGATAAATGATTTATATGTATTTATTTTAAGCATTTTTTAGGCTTAGTGTAGGGTAGTGCTTTTAATTGATATAAAAAAAGCCCCTAAGATTAGTACACTTAGGGGCTTTAGTATTTGGCTCTCCAACCTGGGCTCGAACCAGGGACCTGCGGATTAACAGTCCGTCGCTCTACCGACTGAGCTATTGGAGAATCTGAGGTGGATTTTAGGGATAAAATTTAAGTGCGTCAATAGATAAATGATTTATATGTATTTATTTTAAGCATTTTTTAGGCTTAGTGTAGGGTAGTGCTTTTAATTGATATAAAAAAAGCCCCTAAGATTAGTACACTTAGGGGCTTTAGTATTTGGCTCTCCAACCTGGGCTCGAACCAGGGACCTGCGGATTAACAGTCCGTCGCTCTACCGACTGAGCTATTGGAGAATCTGAGGTGGATTTTAGGGATAAAATTTAAATACGTCAATAGATAAATGATTTATGTGTATTGATTTTGAACGTTTTTAATTATTCTAATGCTGAATGCTGAATGCTGAATGCTGAATGCTGAATGCTGAATGCTGAATGCTGAATGCTGAATGCTGAATGCTGAATGCTGAATGCTGAATGCTGAATGCTGAATGCTGAATGCTGAATGCTGAATGCTGAATGCTGAATGCTGAATGCTGAAATATGTATATTAAAAAAGCCCCTAAGATTAGTACACTTAGGGGCTTTAGTATTTGGCTCTCCAACCTGGGCTCGAACCAGGGACCTGCGGATTAACAGTCCGTCGCTCTACCGACTGAGCTATTGGAGAATCTGATGTGGATTCTATGGATTTAATGAACAGTCGTCAAGTTTTTATTTAAAAAAAAGAATTACTTGTTTTATTTATAGACAAAACCCTGCACTCAGCAGGGTTTTTTCAATATTTTATTTTTCTACGCCTGCATCTTCGCCTGCAAGTTTTGCAGTTGCATAATCCCAATTTACTAGGCTTTCTAAGAAAGTTGAGATATATTTTGGACGTGCATTACGGAAGTCGATGTAGTATGCATGTTCCCATACATCAATCGTAAGAACAGCGACTTTACCATGTGCAAGTGGTGTGTCTGCATTCGATGTTTTTAGAATAGATAAATCACCATTGATTTTGTCTGCAACTAGCCATGCCCAACCTGAACCAAACTGAGTTGCGGCAGCATTTGCAAATTCTTCAGCAAATTTTTCGTAAGAGCCAAAAGCTGCATTAATTTTATCCGCTAAAACACCTGTTGGTTGGCCACCACCATTTTGTTTCATGCAGTTCCAATAAAAAGTATGGTTCCATACTTGTGCAGCGTTATTAAATACGCCTGCTTTAGATGAATCTTTTGCAGTTGCAACAATAATTTCTTCTAGCGTTTTACCTTGAAGTTCTGTGCCTTCAATTGCTTTATTTAAGTTAACCACATAAGTATTGTGATGTTTATCGTGGTGATATTCTAATGTTTCACGGCTAATGTGCGGTGCAAGATCGTCATAACCGTATGGAAGATCTGGAAGTGTAATGGTTGTCATAATTTATTTCCTTGCTATTGAAGCTGGGTAAGTTGTTTAGTGTAATAATAAAAAGCAGTTTTGAGCTTACTTATTACACAGCGTAACAAAATCAACCCAGTAAGAGATATTAAATTGGGTTATTTTGCTCAAAAAAGCAATATTCCACATCAAATTTTTTTGCTATTTCTTGCCCAAGTCGTTGAATTCCATAACGTTCGGTTGCATGATGACCACAAGCAAAATAATTTACATCCAATTCTTTGGCTTCATAAAATGTACGTTCACTAACTTCGCCTGAAATATAAGCATCACACCCTTGTTCTGCGGCTTTAGTAATAAAGTCTTGCGCTGCACCTGTACAAAAACCAACTTTACTAATCAGTTGGTTTTTTGCAGGTAAATGAATCACTTGTCCAAAATGATAATTTAACAGCATTTTGAAATCTTCCGCTGATAAAGCATGTAATAAATAACCTGTATTGCCAATGGGATGACGTTCATTTGGATCCAAAGGTTCAATGGTATTTAACTCTAGTTTTTCTGCAATTGCTGCGTTATTACCGAGAGTAGGATGGGAATCTAACGGTAGATGATAGCCAACTAATGAAATATCATGCTGAATCAGTGTTTTGATACGTTTGCCACGCATCCCTGTAATGATACTTGGCTCGCCTTTCCAAAAATACCCATGATGAACCAATAACATATCGGCTTTTTGTTCAATACAAGCTTCAATGGCATCTAAAGAGGCACTGACAGCACATAAGATTTTTTTGACCTCATGTTTACCTTCAATCTGTAACCCATTAGGAGCATAGTCTTTAAATTCTTGTGTTTTCAGGGTCTTATCGCACCATTCAAGAATATCGTTTAATTGCGCCATATTTTTCCTATATGATGTTAAACCTGATACTAGAATACAATATTATTTTGAGGAACAATAACGTGCGTAGAGCATTAACATGGTTGCCTTGGATTCTGCTTGTAATTTTGGGAACGATGTTTTGGCAAAAAACACGTGTTGAAGCACCCATAGCGGCAGATGGCGTACAAATGCCAGTTGAAAAAGAAGAACCTTTAGTTAAACCAAATGCAGTCGATTCTTATAGTAATGCAGTGAATGTTGCTGCACCTGCAGTTGTAAATATTTTTACAACTCAAAAGCTCAATGGTACAGACAGTGCTTTACTTAAAGACCCTGCTTTTAAAAAATTCTTTGGTAATCGTTTGCCTGAACAAAAAAATCAAAATGAAAACAGTTTAGGGTCGGGTGTGATTGTACGTACTGATGGTTATATTTTAACAAATAACCATGTTATTGCCCAAGCCGACAAAATTATTGTGGGATTACGTGATGGGCGACGTGCCAAAGCAACAGTGATTGGTACAGACCCTGATACAGATTTAGCAGTGATTAAAATTGATCTGCAAGATTTACCTGTATTGCCATTTAAGCCGACAGGTAGCCAAGTAGGGGATGTGGTCTTAGCGATTGGAAACCCATTTGGTGTAGGACAAACTGTAACACAGGGTATTGTTTCGGCACTTGGGCGTTCTGATTTAGGAATTAATACATACGAAGATTTTATTCAAACGGATGCGGCGATTAATCCAGGTAATTCTGGTGGTGCGCTCATTGATGTATCTGGAAACCTAATTGGTGTAAATACAGCAATTTTTTCACAATCAGGTGGCTCATTGGGCATTGGGTTTGCAGTACCTGCTAAAGTATGTCAACAAGTATTTAACTCTATTTTAAAAGATGGGCGAGTTGTACGTGGTTGGTTAGGTATTAGTTTATTACCACCATCTTATAACTCTGATTTTGATACAGTCAAACCAACAGACGGTATTGTAGTTGCAGATATTTTCAGTCGTGGTCCTGCTGCAGATGCAGGTTTGCGTAAAGGTGACCGTATCTTAAAGGTAAATAATGAGAACATGCCATCAGCATCGCACCTTATTAACTATGTAGCGTTACAACCGCCAAATAGTACGGTGCAAATTGAAATAGAACGTAATGGTGAACCATTTAAAGTTGATGTACAAGTGGGTGAGCGTCAACAACAAAATGCAAATGCGCAGTATATTCCACTACCAAAACGTTAAAAAAAAGCCTGCAAATGCAGGCTTTTTTATGCTTAGCTTTCGACTTGAATACCAGCAACTAACCAATCTTGTTGATTAGAAACAGGTTTTACAAAATGCCATACTTCAGAGAATGGTTTTGGTGCACTGTTTAAATCTTCAGTGACTGTACCTGTAAAGCGAACGCTTACAACGTACTGACCATTTTCTGTTGCACTGTCTGCAATCATCGCATTTAAGTTTTCAAATTCTGCAACGTCTTGGTCACGGTTTGCCATAATGTCTTGATACATTGAGTTATATAAGTCTGGCGTTAAGTAACGACGGATTTCTTCAATGTTGCTTGCCGTATTCATGGCTTGAATATGGTTAAAGCGTTGACGTGCAATACGTAAAAACGCAGCAGGTTCTGTACCATCTGGTAATTGATTACCGTTGTTGGTATAGGCTGTACCACCTGCTGTGCTTTGACCAAACACATTTGTATTACCACCACTTGGCGGTGGAGGCGTAGTACCTGTAAATGGTGAGTTATTTACTGGTTTTTTTTTTGCATTCATTTTACGGAATACAAAGAAACCAATACCACCTAAGAGTACAAGCCATAACCAACCTGGAATACCAGATTTTTTCTCTTCTTGCTGTGCTTGTTGTTGAGCAGGCTGACTTGCTGCTGTTGCAGTCGCTTGCGTTGGAGCAGCAGCGTTATTGTTGTGGTTGTCTGCCATTGCATTTGCAGCAATAGCACCCACAGCAGCACCTGCTACACCTGCAGCAACCATTTTACCGACACCTGAACCTTGACGCTGTTGTTGAACAGGCGCAGGAGCAGGTTGTGCATAAGACGGTGCACGTTGTTGTTGATACGACTGACTTGGTGCAACAGAACGTGTCATGCCTTGGCTACGACCGCCACCTGCACGTTTTGCTTCAACCAACGGTGAAACCACCAAAGTTGCCATTAAAATACTTGCAACTAAGCCACGCTGGCGTAATTTCATTAATTTTTCCTATGAAAATTAAAGTTAGTGATGTATTTATGGGACTAAATGATAAAAAATTCAATAGTTACGATGTAAATTTTGCAACTATTTATATCAAATTTGAGCATATTTTGTTTATAACTCATCATTTAATTGTAATGCAGCCGTTAATGCTTCGTGTAAGCGTGCCACAGGAATAACTTTAACGCCTGCAATGGCTTTTTGTGGTGCATTGCCACGCGGTAAAATCACGTATTTAAAGCCATGTTTTGCTGCTTCTTTTAGGCGCTCTTGTCCATTGGGTACAGGGCGAATTTCGCCTGATAGCCCAACCTCACCAAATACAGCAAGTTGTTGTGGAAATGCTTTACCACGCAAACTGGATGCACAGGCAAGTAATACCGCTAAATCCGAGCCTGTTTCGGTAATTTTTAAACCACCAACGATATTGACGTAAACATCTTGCCCTGTAGTGTGTACACCGCCATGACGGTGCATAACGGCAAGGAGCATATTTAAACGGTTTTGCTCTAAACCTAGTGCAACACGCCGTGGTTGTCCGTGTGCATCATCAACCAAAGCCTGTACTTCTACTAACAATGGGCGTGTACCTTCACGGCTAATCATGACAATAGAACCTGCAATGGCTTCGTCATAACGGCTTAAAAAAATAGCCGAAGGATTAGCAACTTCACGCAAGCCTTTATCTGTCATACCAAATACGCCAAGCTCGTTGACTGCACCAAAACGATTTTTTACCGCACGGATCATACGGTAACGTGAGTCTGATTGCCCTTCAAAGTACAATACGCAATCCACCATATGTTCTAAAACACGCGGTCCTGCAAGTGCCCCTTCTTTGGTGACGTGTCCAACTAAAAACAGCGCCGTACCACTATTTTTGGCAAAGCGTGTGAGCAGAGCGGCAGATTCACGGATTTGAGAAACACCACCTGGGGCAGATTGTAAGGTCTCGGTAAAAAGCGTTTGAATAGAGTCAAGTACGGCAACGGCAGGGCGTTCTTGTGCTAATACCTCACAAATACGCTCTACACAAGTTTCTGCCATCACTTTAAGTTGTTCGGTGGGTAAGTCTAAGCGTTGGGCACGTAAAGCGACTTGCGATAAAGATTCTTCACCTGTGACATAAAGTGCAGGGCTATTGGCACTTGCCATGTGTGTGGCAGTTTGTAGCAAAATGGTCGATTTACCAATACCAGGGTCACCACCAATTAGAACGACTGAACCTGTCACTAAACCACCGCCTAAAACACGGTCAAACTCGCTAATTCCTGTTGAAACCCGCGATTCGCGTGAGATAGAGACTTGATTAAGTGTAGTGACATTGGCAATTTGTCCTGCATAGCCACCACCTGTGGTTTTGGGGCGTGCCCGATGTGTCACAGTGGGTTGTACTTCAAGTAAAGAGTTCCATTCACCGCATTCTGAGCATTGACCTGCCCACTTTAAATGGTCTGTACCGCACTGTTCGCAACGATAAACAGTTTTCACTTTACTCATATATCACCTATAGTACATAAAAAACGTCGAGGAACACGCATGTCGCATGAGTTGCAAAAGAGTTTATCTAACCGACATTTACAGCTAATTGCCATTGGGGGTGCCATTGGTACTGGCTTATTTATGGGGTCTGGAAAAACGATTTCACTGGCAGGACCATCAATTTTATTTATTTATATGATTATTGGGTTGATGGTGTTTTTTGTCATGCGAGCCTTGGGTGAACTTTTACTATCTAATTTAGAATATAAATCGTTTATTGATTTTACCACAGATTTGATTGGGCCATGGGCAGGTTATTTTGTGGGTTGGACGTATTGGCTGTGTTGGATTTCAATTGGTATTGCCGATTTATCTGCCATTATTAATTATCTACAATTTTTTAATAATGGTGTGGCGTTTAGTCCTGCCGAAAGTGCATTGATTTGTGCCACTTCTATCTTTTTTATTATGGGGCTCAATTTAGTTACAGTTAAGCTGTTTGGTGAGATGGAGTTTTGGTTTGCATTGGTGAAAATTATTGCCATTGTAGTCCTTATTTTAGTGGGCTTGTGGATGGTGTTTACAGGCTTTACATCTAGCGCAGGCGAGGTGGCATCTTTTACACACCTGTGGCAAAACGGTGGTTGGTTTCCAACAGGGGTGGATGGCTTTTTAGCAGGTTTTCAGATTGCAATTTTTGCATTTGTTGGGGTTGAGCTTGTAGGAACCACAGCAGCCGAAACACAAGACCCCGAAACAAATTTACCCAAAGCGGTGAATTCTATTCCTATACGTATTATTATTTTTTATGTGTTTGCCTTATGTATTGTCATGGCTGTCACGCCATGGAATAAAATTGATCCAACCATTAGTCCATTTGTAAGTTTATTTAGCCAAGCAGGGATTGCCGCTGCTGCCATTATTATGAATTTGGTGGTGTTGTCATCTGTCATGTCTTCAATGAATAGTGGTGTTTTTTCAACAAGCCGTATGTTGTTTGGGCTGTCTAAAGAAGGGCAAGGACCTAAATTGTTTGGGCGTTTAAACAACCGTCATGTGCCTGCCAATGCGTTATATTTTTCGGCATTATGTTTGTTAGGCGGTGCCGCACTTCAATATTTTGTCCCTAATACGGTAGAAGCATTTACACTTGCGACGACACTATCCACAATTTTGTTTATTTGCGTATGGCTCATGATTATTTGGAGCTATATGATTTATTATAAAACCCGTCCTCAACTGCATCAGGCATCTCAATTTAAACTGCCGGGTGGGTTGCTAACCTGTTGGATTACGGTTATTTTCTTTGTAGGCATGGTGTATGTTTTGTCGTTACAGCCCGATACGTTGCGTGCCTTACAAGTGAGTCCAATTTGGTTTTTAATTTTATTGATTGGTTATTTTTTTAGAACAAAGGAATAAAGTAATGCGTTTATTGGCATGTTTACTACTTGGTGCAACGCTTGCAGGCTGTGGTCAGTCTGGTGCGTTACAGCTTACAAATGACCCACATTTAGATACTCGCCCAAAATATTTACTTTGGCATAAAAATGAGCAACCCGCTCAACCTACCTCAGAACAGCAATAAAGGATCGCATCAATGAGTTTTACCCGCATTCAAGGAATTTTGCACGCAGAACAATGTAACTTAGAACAAGTTGCAAAACAGTTTGGTACACCGCTTTACGTTTATTCTAAGGCAGCGTTTGAAAAGCACTATTTAGATTTGCATCAAGCATTTGAATTTATTGATCATCAAATTTGCTACGCCGTAAAGTCAAACTCAAATCTTGCTGTGTTAAAGGTACTTGCTAAATTGGGTGCGGGTTTTGACATTGTGACAGGGGGAGAACTCGCACGCGTACTGGCGGCAGGTGGAGATCCATCTAAAATTGTATTTTCTGGATTGGGTAAATCAGAAGCAGATATTCAAAAAGCACTAGAAGTTGGAATTGCGTGTTTTAACGTGGAGTCTTATGCAGAGCTTGACCGTATTGAGCAAGTTGCATCACGCTTAAACAAAATTGCACCAATTTCTTTGCGTGTTAACCCCGATGTAGATGCCAATACACATCCATATATTTCTACAGGTTTAAAAGAAAACAAATTTGGTATTCCAAGCGATACTGTTTTAGAAACCTATCAATATGCAAACACATTGCCGCATTTAAAAATTACGGGGATTGACTGCCATATTGGTTCGCAACTGACTGAAACACAGCCATTTGTTGATGCCCTAGATCGTGTGATTGCCATGATTGAGCAATTAAAAGCATTGGGAATTACGCTTGAACATATTGACTTGGGCGGTGGCTTAGGTGTGGTGTATCAAGATGAAGTACCACCAACAGCTAAAGAATATGCAGACTCACTTAAACCAACGCTCGAAAAATTAGGCTTAAAAGTTTATTTAGAGCCAGGGCGTTGTATTAGTGCTAATGCAGGTGTGTTGCTGACGCATGTTGATTTACTCAAACCAACCAATCACCGCAATTTTGTCATTGTTGATGCAGCAATGAATGATTTAATTCGTCCATCGTTGTACCAAGCATGGATGGATATTCAAACCGTTAGCCCAAATGATGCAGATGTAAAAACGTGGGATATTGTGGGTGCCATTTGTGAAACAGGCGATTTTTTAGGTAAAGAACGTGAGCTTGCCTTAACACCAAACAGTACATTGGCTGTATTTGGTGCAGGGGCATA
Source organism: Acinetobacter sp. HY1485 (assembly GCF_027568475.1). Classification (GTDB taxonomy): domain Bacteria; phylum Pseudomonadota; class Gammaproteobacteria; order Pseudomonadales; family Moraxellaceae; genus Acinetobacter. The sequence goes on from NZ_JANKZG010000001.1 coordinate 195,544, forward strand.
TGGTTTTGTGATGAGTTCAAACTATAACACCCGAGGGCGTGCTGCCGAAGTGATGGTGAGTGATGATCAGGCTTATTTAATTCGTGAGCGTGAAACCATTGAATCATTGTGGGAAAAAGAACACTTCTTGCCTGAGGAATAAAATAATGTTGTTAGAATTTACAAAAATGCACGGGCTTGGCAATGACTTTTTAGTCATTGACCTTGTCACGCAACGTGCTTATTTAGACACAGTGACCATTCAGCGTTTGGCAGATCGTCATTTTGGTATTGGATTTGATCAATTACTAATTGTTGAACCACCTGATTTACCAAATGTTGATTTTAAATATCGTATTTTTAATGCAGATGGTTCGGAAGTGGAACAATGTGGCAATGGCGTACGCTGTTTTGCAAAATTTGTGCATGATCGTCAGCTTACACATAAAACCAAAATTCGTGTGCAAACCAAAGCAGGGATTGTAGAACCTGAATTGGGGGCAAATGGGTGGGTACGTGTGAATATGGGGCAACCAAAGTTTGAGCCACAGCATATTCCATTTGTTGCCGAAGAAACTGAAGATTTATATAGCGTAGAACTGAAGGAAAAAACAGTAGAGCTTGCTGTGGTGAGTATGGGTAATCCGCATGCTGTTACGGTTGTGTCTGATGTGATTAAAGCCGATGTAAAAACTCTAGGGCGTCAGATTGAAACGCACGAACGTTTTCCTGAGCGTGTGAATGCAGGCTTTATGCAAGTGATTGACGAAAAGCACATACGTTTACGTGTGTTTGAGCGTGGCGTAGGTGAAACATTAGCTTGTGGTACAGGTGCATGTGCTGCTGTAGTAAGTGGTATACGCCGTGGTTTACTTGCAAACGATGTAGAAGTGGAGCTTGCAGGTGGGCGTTTACATATTTCTTGGCGTGAGAACGATGTAGTTTGGATGACAGGACCTACAGCAACCGTATATGAAGGACGCTTTGATCTAAGTTATTTTCAGGGGTAACCATGACAGATTTACTAGAAAAAGCAGCGAAAAACCCACAGGCACGCCCTGAATTTTTAGCTTATTTGGCACAAGCAAACGTATATTGTTTGGCGATAGATCCTAAACAAAATACGCAGGCACTTAACTTAACTGAGCGTATTCAATTTCAAAAATGGGAAAACTCAACAGGACAGGCAGCAATTCCATTTTTTTTGTCATTAGAGGAGCTTGAGCGTTCTGTTCAAGCACCACACCCTTATGTGTGTTTATCATCACAACAGCTTTTTAAAATGACAAAAGGCGAAACATTAGTATTACATCCAATGTCGCCGTATGGTCGTGCGTTTTTACCACATGAAATTGAATTTTTAATCAGTATGCCAAAAGCTCAAGAACCTGATGTGGTATTAGGCAAACCTGAGCCAATGCCAAAAGAATTGCTTGCGCAATTACGCCAGGTATTTGTGCAACACACAAATATAAAACGTGCCTATATTGCCATGATGTATTTAGACATCAAAAGTGAGCCAAAAACGGTTGTGGGTGTAGAGGTAACACAAGATGTTAAAGCAGTGATGGATGTTTTAGATGCATTAGATGTAACTTGTGAATTTATACAAATACAGCAAGATACGGTAAGTGAATACATGCTAAACGAAACGCAACCGTTTTATGAGCAAAAATAACTTAGCACAGTGGCTGAGCGAACGAAAAGCACAAAATCAGTCTGCCCATACCTTAAAAGCGTATGAGCGGGATGTGAGTGCTTTTTTAGGTTTTTGTGAGCAAAAAAAACTTGAGTTTGACAGTATTGAAGCATCAGATTTACGTGAGTTTTTGGCATATCAGGTGGATACATACCAACTCAGTGCAAGCAGTTTGCAACGCCAACTCAGTGCAGTTCGGCAGTTTATGCAGTGGCTAAAAGAAAATCATATTTTACAGCAAAATATTGTCGAAGATTTTAAGTTAAAGCGTCAGTCTCGTGCATTGCCAGGTATGATTGATATTGAAACCATTATTCGAGTATTAGACCAAACCGAGCCTGAAGAAAAACGCTTATGGTTACGTGACAAAGCCATTTTGGAGTTATTTTATTCAAGTGGTTTACGTTTGGCAGAATTGCAATCACTCACTTTGCGTGATATCGATTTTTCACGGCAGTTGGTGCGTATTACAGGAAAGGGCAATAAAACCCGAATTGTACCATTTGGCTCTAAAGCAAAACACGCATTAGAAAATTGGTTACAGATTTATTGGGGAGAGCTTACACCTGACGCACCTGTTTTTATTTCTACGCAAAAAAAGGCTCTTAGTGCCCGTCAAATTGAAAATCGTGTAAAACTACAAGCACAACGAGCAGGGGTTAATTTACATCCTCATTTGTTACGGCACTGTTTTGCAAGCCATTTACTGTCTGCAAGTGGCGATTTGCGTGCCGTACAAGAAATGTTGGGTCATGCTAATTTATCGACGACGCAAATTTATACCCATTTAGATTTTGACCGTTTAGCATCGGTTTATGATCAGGCTCATCCGCGGGCAAGTAAATCTTGAAGATGTGCTTTTACGTTTGTCCATTCTCCTTGAATAATACTATACATCACCGTATCTCTAATTGAACCGTCTTTACGGCATGCATTACCTCTAATCACACCATCTTTTTTTGCACCAATGCGTTCAATAGCTTTTTGGCTCGCAAAATTAAATTGATCAGTACGTAGAGCAACGGTATTCACCCCAAGTGTTTCAAATGCATGTTCAAGCAATAAGAATTTACAAGTGGTATTGATGTGGGTACGTTGTGCGCTTTTGGCATACCATGTATAGCCAATTTCAACTCGCTTAGGTTCGGGTAAAATATCGTGATAACTGGTTGTACCCACCACAGTATTGGTCGTTTCATTAATAACCGCAAAAGCAAAACGGTCTAATGTTGTGTGTGCAAGTTGTACATAAGCCTCTACTTGGTCGGGCGTTGGGGTAGAGGTAATCCGTAGTTTCCATAGCTCGCCATCTTGTGTGGCTTTCTTTAAGCCTTCGATGTGTTGATCGGTTAAAGGTTCTAAACGAACATTATTTTTACGCAAAACCACAGGTTCAACAAAACTCATATTTATATCCTTATAATGGCAGTTGGTAACTTTGTTTTATAATTTGACTAGGTAAGTCAGTTTTAACACTGGTTATTCCATTTTTTTTGGTCAGATGACTTGACTGAAATTTACGATAGCTTTCTAAATCGGGTACAACCACTTTGAGCATAGCATCACATTCACCTAAAATAATATAGCATTCCATCACTTGAGGCAGTTCTTTCATTGCTTCGATAAAGCCATCAATTGTTTCGGCATCTTGTCCGATGAGCCAAATTCTAGAAAATAAAATGAGGTTTAAACCGACTTTTTGTGCATCCACAATGGTGGTGTATTCTTGGATAACGCCTGCCTCTTCAAGTAATTTTACCCGCCGTAAACAAGACGAAGGTGAAAGCCCAACATGTTGTGCCAAATCGTTATTTTGAATACGTCCATGTTGTTGAAGTTGTCTAATGATATTTTTGTCTATACGATCTAACTTTATTGATACAGAAGCACGTTGAATTTTCATAATTTCAAATTAAATTCTAAAAATAAGATAAATTATAGAATATTTGCAATCTAATTTTAGATAAAAATAAAGATAATTAGCCTAAGTTTTTAGTGTTATATCGCCATGTCAAATTTAGCTCTTTTTACCTTAACCATCTTACCTTTAATTTTTACGCCTGGTCCCGATATGCTGTTTATTTTATCGCAGGTGATGGGAAAAGATGCCCGTGCAGGTGTAATGGCAACCGTAGGTGTGTGTTGTGGCTATCTTATTCATTCGGTTTTAGTGGCATTGGGTATTTCTGCCATTATTTTGGCATATCCGTTGTTGTTTGATGCGATTCGTTATATTGGTGTGGCATATCTACTTTATTTAGCTTTTCAATTGTTTCGTTCTGTTTTTTCTAAAAACACGTTAGCGTTAAATAAAAAGGTGTCGAGTAATCCCATTAAGAAAGGTTTTTTTACTGCTTTGCTTAACCCAAAAGGGATGTTGATTTATTTTGCAATTTTACCGCAGTTTATGGATAAGACAGGCAATACCATTGTACAAGGTTTAACTTTATCTTTTATTTTTATTGGATTGTGTTTGGTGGTGTATAGCTCGCTTAGTTTTATTTTTGGCAAATTTACCAAAACAGTTGATCCAAGCAAACAAAAGTGGATTGATGCAGGTGCAGGTACCATGATTGCTGTGGCAGCAACATGGCTAATCTCACATTAAGATATTTCTAATGTATTAAATGAGAAAAACTGATAGTTTAAGTTTTTGATTTAAATATGTTTTATGGCTTGTCTTGTTGTGTTTTTATGTAGATAAGGCGTTGTTTTTGCCTAAAAGGGTCTGCTTGCACCAAATTGTGACTTGACCCATCTGCAAACGCATAGCAAGATAAGCAAGAATATGAAAAGTGGATTACTTTTCTTCGTATCATTTGGAATTTACAGCCGAGGAATACATGAAGGCTCTTGTTGCTGTCAAACGTGTGGTCGATGCCAACGTCAAAGTTCGTGTTAAACCAGATAATAGTGGTGTTGATTTAACGAATGTTAAAATGTCAATTAACCCATTTTGTGAAATCGCAGTTGAAGAAGCGATTCGTTTAAAAGAAAAAGGGATTATATCTGAAATCGTTGTAGTTTCAGTTGGACCAAAAGAAGCACAAGAACAACTTCGCTCCTCTATGGCGTTAGGTGCAGATCGTGCAATCTTGGTTGAAACTAACGAAGAAGTAGGTGCTTTAGAAGTATCTAAAATTTTAAAAGGTGTGGTTGAGCAAGAGCAACCTCAAGTTGTATTACTAGGTAAGCAAGCGATTGATGACGACTCTAACCAAGTTGGACAAATGTTGGCAGCACTTTTGGGTGCAGGGCAAGCAACATTTGCATCAGAAATTGTGATTGCTGATGGTAAGGCACAAGTAAAACGTGAAATTGATGGTGGTTTACAAACCATTGAGCTCACGTTGCCTGCAATTGTAACGGCTGATTTACGTTTAAATGAACCGCGTTACGCAAAACTACCTGACATCATGAAAGCAAAGAAAAAGCCTTTAGATGTAAAAGCACCAAGTGATTATGGTGTTGCAACAGGTACAAAATTAAAAACTATTAAAGTAGAAGCACCAGCAGAGCGTCAAGCAGGCATAAAAGTATCATCTGTAGATGAGCTTGTTGCAAAGTTAAAAGAAGTGAAGGTGATCTAATGAGTATTTTAGTTATTGCTGAACATGACAACCACACATTAAATACTGCAACACTGCATGTAGTGACAGCGGCTCAAAAAATTGGTGGTGATATTACATTGCTTGTTGCAGGCGAAAACGTGCAAACAGTAGCAGAACAAGCATCACAAGTTGCAGGCATTGCAAAAGTTTTAGTAGCAGATCATGCAGTATATGCACATCAACTTGCTGAAAATGTGGCTGAACTTGTTGCATCTTTAACAGGCTATACGCATATTTTAGCTGCATCAACAACAACAGGTAAAAATGTACTACCGCGTGCTGCTGCATTGTTAGATGTAAGCATGGTGACAGACATTATTGCAGTTGATGCACCGAATGTGTTTAAACGCCCAATTTATGCAGGTAATGCAATTGCTACTGTACAATCTGATGAAAGTATTGTTTTAGGTACAGTACGTACCACTGCATTTGATGCTGTGAGTGCTCAAGGTGGTACAGCATCTATTGAAAATACTGATGAAGTAAAAGATGCAGGTGTATCAAGCTTTATTTCTGAAGCGATTGTAAAAACTGAACGCCCAGAACTTGCAGGTGCTAAAGTGGTGGTTTCAGGTGGACGTGGTGTGGGTTCTGCAGAAAACTACCACAAAATCTTAGATCCATTAGCGGATAAGCTCGGTGCAGCACAAGGTGCTTCGCGTGCTGCGGTAGATGCAGGTTATGTACCAAACGATATGCAAGTTGGGCAAACAGGTAAAGTGGTTGCACCAGAGCTTTATATTGCGGTGGGTATCTCGGGTGCTATCCAGCATTTAGCAGGTATGAAAGACTCTAAAGTGATTGTTGCAATTAACAAAGATGAAGATGCACCAATTAATGCAGTGGCAGATTATTGGTTAACAGGCGATTTAAATGAAATTGTGCCTGAATTAGTAAGTAAGATTTAGTAAAGTAAAACGCTCCAAAAGGAGCGTTTTTTTATGCAATACGATCCACTTTACAAACGGTTATTTATTGTCGAGCTTGCAATGTTAAGCTTGCTTTTACTAAGTATGCCAATTGTTTATCTTATTCAAAGCAATCTAAATTATTTTTGGAAAATTTTGTTTTGCTATTTTTTAGGTGTTTTTGTGTGGTACGGCTTAAGTTTTTTTATCAAAGGTATTTTTTCTGATAAAGAGAAACTTTACAATTTTCCAATTTCTGACCGTTTTTCTGATTGGCATGTTAGTGGTATCGATGGGGGAGTTCCAATCATTGGTGAGCTTATAGTTATCATTTTTTTACCTGTATTACTAATAGTATTACGTATTCTTCCAATGGGCATTACTTGGCTTTACCGTCGGTTTGTTCCACTACATCCTCGTGCAAGCTTTATTCCTTTTGTCATCAAGCAAAAGCGTCTGCAATCCTCTTAATTAATATGTTAAAATATCCTGTTTTTTAGATTTTAAGCTTTATAGCAAAATAACAAGGAGTATGCATGAGCGTATCGGAAATTAGACCGATTGCCATTGAGGATGAACTCAAGCACTCGTATTTAGACTATGCGATGAGCGTGATTGTATCGCGTGCCTTGCCTGATGTAAGAGATGGTCTTAAGCCTGTTCATCGTCGTGTACTGTATGCTATGCACGAGCTAGGCAATGACTATAACAAAGCCTATAAAAAATCAGCACGTGTGGTTGGGGACGTGATTGGTAAATATCACCCACATGGTGATTCGGCAGTGTACGAAACCATTGTACGTATGGCTCAAGATTTTAGCTTACGTTATCAGTTAGTAGATGGTCAAGGTAACTTTGGTTCTATCGATGGCGATAGTGCCGCAGCAATGCGTTATACCGAAGTGCGTATGACACGTTTAGCTCATGAGCTTCTCGCCGATCTAGAAAAAGATACAGTAGATTGGGAAGATAACTACGACGGTTCGGAGCGTATTCCACAGGTTTTACCAACCCGTATTCCAAATTTACTTATTAATGGTGCAGCAGGTATTGCCGTAGGTATGGCAACCAATATGGCACCACATAATATGACAGAAGTGATTAATGCATGTTTAGCCTATGCAGATAATCCAAGTATTTCTGTTGAAGGATTAATGGAACACATCAGTGGTCCAGACTTTCCGACAGGTGGTACAATTTACGGTAAAGCAGGGATTGTAGATGCTTATCGTACAGGTAAAGGGCGTTTGCATATTCGTGGTAAGTACCACTTAGAAGAAGATCCAAAAACACACCGTACCACGATTGTATTTACCGAAATTCCTTATCAAGTCAATAAAGCACGCGTGATTGAGCGTATTGCTGAGCTTGTAAAAGAAAAGAAAATTGAAGGTATTTCAGAAATTCGTGATGAGTCAGATAAAGAAGGCATGCGTATTGCCATTGACTTAAAGCGTGGTGAAAATGCTGAAGTTATTGTAAATAACTTATTTATTAATACTCAACTTGAAAATTCATTTAGCATCAATATGGTGTGTCTAGATAATGGACAACCTAAGCTAATGAACTTAAAAGATATTGTTGCTGCTTTTATTCGTCACCGTCAAGAAGTCGTTACACGCCGTACTATGTTTGAGTTGCGTAAAGCACGCGAACGTGGGCATATCTTAGAAGGTTTAACCGTTGCGATTGCCAATATTGATGCGATTATTGAGACAATCCGTGGTTCAGAAAATCCTGCACAAGCACGTGAGCGCTTAACAGCAGGTGAGTGGGCTGCAGGTAGTGTGGTTGGCTTACTTGAAAAAGCAGGTTCAACGTCTGTACGTCCTGAAGAAATTGAAGGCGAAGATCCTGCACGTCCTTATGGTTTAACTAACGAGATTTATCGTTTATCACCAGCTCAAGTGAGTGCAATTTTAGAACTTCGTTTGCACCGCCTAACAGGCTTAGAGCAAGAAAAACTTCATGCGGAATACAGTGAAATTTTAAGTCAGATTGCAGAATTTACGGCAATTTTAAATGACTTTAATTTACTTATGAATGTGATTCGTCAAGAGCTTGCACAAGTACTACAACAATATGGTGATGAACGCCGTACACAAATTGTAGAGTCGCGCGTAGACTTTAGCCGTGAAGATTTGATTCCTGAAGAGCAAGTGGTACTTACTGTTTCTCAAACAGGTTATGCAAAAACACAGCCATTATCTGATTATCAGGCACAACGCCGTGGTGGACGTGGTAAGTCTGCAACAGGCATGAAAGATGACGATATTATTCAGCATTTAATTGTGGCATCTAACCATGCAACCGTGCTGTTCTTTACTAATGTTGGTAAGGTTTACCGTTTAAAAGCGTTTGAAATTCCTCAAGCATCTCGTGGTGCAAAAGGTCGTCCAATGGTGAACTTATTGCCATTAGAGCCTGAAGAAACGATTACGGCAATTTTACCAGTTAAAGATTTTCCAGAAGACCATTATGTATTTATGGCAACAGCGTCTGGTACGGTAAAACGTGTCGATCTTTCTAAATTTAGCAATGTGCGTTCTAATGGTTTACGTGCTATTGAGCTTAATGAAGAAGATACGTTAATTGGTGTTGCCATTACTGATGGCGAGCAACAAATTATGTTGTTCTCTAACGAAGGTAAAGCCATTCGTTTTGCAGAAACAGATGTACGTGCAATGAGTCGTACGGCTAAAGGTGTACGCGGTATGCGTGTATCTATGGCTCAAACGCTAGATGAAGATATTGAAGTAGATGACGAAACCGATGAGAATGAAGATTCGGCAGTAATAGAAAGTCGTATTGTATCGCTTGTGGTTGTGCCTGAGTCTGGTGAAGTGCTTTGTGCATGTGCAAATGGTTACGGTAAACGCACACCTGTTGAAGAATTCCCAACGAAACGCCGTGGTGGTAAAGGTATTATTGCCATTAAAACAAGCGATCGTAATGGTGAACTTGTAGGTGCAGTCTCTATTGATGAAAGCAAAGAAATGTTGCTGATTTCAAATGGCGGTACACTAGTACGTACACGTGCGTCAGAAGTGGCAAACACTGGACGTAATGCACAAGGTGTTCGTTTGATTCGTTTAAATGATGAAGTTTTGGTGAAGGTTGTTTCGGTAGAGGCAGTTGATCCCGAAGATGATGAAGTAGAACTAGAAGCAGAATAAAAAAAGGAGGGTTAACCCTCCTTTTTTATGCAGTAATTTTTTGCAAAATATTTGCGAGCACATCAAATTCATTATGTAATGGCGTACTTTTGCGTGTTACAAGTGCAACTGTACGCGTTGGTGCATCATGAATTTGCTTCACTTCAATATTTGGATGATATTGGACAATGTGCTTTTGTAGGGCAATTTTAGGCAATAGGGTATAGCCTAAATTAGAAGAAACCATCTCAATAAGCGTAGGTAGTGAACTTGCCTTTAAACGGTGATCATTTTTACGCTCGCCAATAGGGCAAGCACTTAAAACGTGATCGCGTAAACAATGTCCTTCTTCTAGTAGCATCAAACGTGACATTTCTAGATCGTCTAGAGATTGTGCACGTACACATTGCTGATCTGCTTTATTGTAGACTAAAACAAGCTCTTCTTTTGCAATTTCAGCTGTTTTAAGCCCACGTGTTTCAAATGGTAGCGCAAGTACGATCATGTCTAAGTTGCCATGTTCAAGCTTCTCTACAATTTTCTCGCTTTGCGCTTCGTGTAAATGCAATTGAATTTTAGGTAACTGACGATGAACTTCATCAAGAAGTTGCGTTAAAATAAAAGGTGCAATCGTTGGAATGATGCCGAGATGTAGGTCTCCCGTGAGTGGTTCACTCATTTCACGGCTTAAGCGCATTAAGTCTTGTGCATCTGCAAGCAATACACGAGCGCGAGCAACCACTTGTTCACCTAAGGGTGTTAGGCGAACATTTTGTCGATCTCGTTCCACGAGTACACCACCTAACAAGCGCTCTAATTCCATAATCCCGCCAGACAATGTAGATTGTGTGACAAAAGAACGGCGCGCAGCTTCGGTAAAGTGTAATGTTTCAGACAGTGTAACCAAATAAGAAAGCTGTCTTAAAGAAGGTAGTGCAGCCATAGTGTCCTAATACTTTTTAAGATTTAAAGTGATGTCCAAATAAACCACTCAGGTGATGGATAAAATGAGGCGAGATATCGTGCCCCATTTCTTCAATTAACTCAAACTTTGCGCCTTGAATTGCCTTTGCAACAGCTTTTCCATGCTTTGGTGGAAGTAAACGGTCGCGTTGTCCATGCACAACCAAAGTTTGTTGTTTAATTTGTTTATCCCAGTTCAACAAAGAGCCTGTACATAATATTGCTAAAAACTGTTGAAGTACACCCATAGGTGTGTAACTGCGGTTGTAAGCAAGTTGGGCTATTTTACGGTTATATGAATCATTTATATAGCCAGTAGAGCCAATTATTTGGTAAAGCTTAACACTTTGATCAATAATATCCTGCGGTTTATTCGATTTTGAGCGCTTTAACAGTGCTTGAAGTTGCTTGAAGTGAGGTGGTGGTAAAAATGCTTGGTTATTGCTTGTAAATAGTAAACCTAGCTTATTAACTCTGTGAGGGTATTTAGCGGCAAGGATTTGAGCAATCATTCCGCCCATTGAAGCACCAATAACATGGCATGTGCTAATGTTAAGATGGTCTAATAAGTTTATACAGTCATCAGCCATAGCTTCTAGTGTATAGCAAGCACCTGTATTTTTAAGCCCAAGTTGGAAGCGTACCATTTTAAATAAGAGTTTTTTAGCAGAAACGGATTGCTGAGTTTTGTAAGATAAACCGATATCACGGTTATCAAAACGCACAATATAAAATCCTTGTTTAACCAGTGCATGACAAAAATCATCTGGCCAATGTATGAGTTGGCATCCTAAACCCATAATCAAAAAAATACAGGGATCTTTGGGATTACCAAGTGTTTCTGCATAAAGTGCTGGCATAACGAAAAAAAGACCACAAGTGGGCCTTTTAGATTTCCATCATTTCAAATTGATCTTTGGTAATGCCACAATCTGGACATGTCCAATCTGCAGGAACATCTGACCATGCTGTACCCGCGGCAATACCATCTTCTGGCCAACCTTCTGCTTCATCATAAATAAAACCACAAATAATGCACTGATACTTTTTCATAAACACTCCAAGCTATTATTAAATTTTCGCTTGGTTTGCTTCTAAAGTAAAGTCTAACCTGTCTATCGACTAAAGTTGTACTTAAAACAGACTATCACAACCTATTTGGGGTCTTTTTGTACTCAAATCACACAGCAAGAATAGTTTTTTTTATTATTAGCGGTTAAAATTAAATCACTTAAACAACTTGTTGTCTCCTAACTGTTATGAATTTTTCTGAGATATTCTGGTCGCACATTCGTGCTGTGCCAAATTTTCCTAAAGCTGGTATCTGTTTTTACGATTTAACACCATTACTCACAGATCGTATTCAGGATTTAACTGAAGCTCTTGTAGCAAGTATTCCAGCAGAAAAAATTGAAGCAGTAGATAGCTTTATTGCGGTTGAGGCACGTGGCTTTGTATTAGCAAGCTTCTTGGCACAGCGTTTAAATAAAGGCCTTATCTTGGTTCGTAAAGCAGGTAAGTTACCACCTCCTGTTATTGGAGAAGGTTATAGCTTGGAATATGGTATAGACACATTAGAAATGTCTGCCGATATTAAGCCTCAAAATGTAATTTTAGTTGACGATATTTTAGCAACGGGCGGTACATTAAAAGCAGTTCGCTCTTTAGCAACAAAATGTGGTTTAACTGTACTCGGTACTTCTGTGTTATTAGATCTAGATTCAATTGAAAGTGATATTGGAATGGATGTATGGGCAGTGGTGGCAGAAAGCTCTAAGCCTGCGTGATACTAACCGACTCCTGCGAGTCGGTTTTTTACATCCTGAATGAGGTTGTTTAAGTGCTCAGGATATTGTAAACGGTGGTAGCCACCATCGTAAGTTTGAACAAACATAAAGCGTTCTAAGCGCTGTTGTACAGCTTGCATATCGACCAACTCATCGGCAAGTTCCAAATAAGCAAATTGTGGAATATCATGATTAAAAAACTGATCAGAAAGTTCCGGATAATCGGTCAGCATTGGGTTTAAACTTGGGTTGGCAACAATTGCGGGCAATTTAAACAATAATGACATTTTAAGTGCCCAATAGCCACCTAGACTATGCCCCACTAATAAGTTGGGTTTTATTTTTTTGACCATTTCTTGATAAAGCTGATTTACAGTCTCGTAATTTAAATTACGATAGTCCATATCAATACAAAATTTGTGGGCGTGGTGAATGGCATGAAATTTAGTAGATTCTTTAGAAGAATCTAAACCATGAAAGAATAATATTTTGACGTTGTTATTTTTCATTGTATGTCGGTTTAAATAAAAACAGTGTATCGTTCAATTTTGACGCTGAATAGTTAGCGTTTAGTCTAATGAATCTGCTATTCTACGTACTTCTTTTTTCAACTAATTTTGAGGCAGAGATGACGCAACATAACGCTCAATCGACTTCCGAACCCACTATTTCCGAAAACGATTTAATTGCACAGCGTCATGCCAAGTTAAAACAGATTCAAGAACAGGCAGCAGAAAAAGGGGTAAGCCCTTGGCCAAATACGTTTAAACGTGAGCATTATACCGCTGATCTACAAGAACAGTTTAAAGATAAAGATAAAGCAGAAATTGAAGCAGGCGAGCGTGTTTACGTTAAAGTAGCAGGTCGTATCATGCTTAATCGTGGTTCATTTATTGTACTACAGGATATGACAGGGCGTATTCAGCTTTATGTTGACCGTAAAGGATTACCAAAAGATACGCTTGCAACAATTAAAGCACTCGATTTAGGCGATATTGTTGCAGCAAGTGGTTATATTGGTCGTTCAGGTAAAGGCGATTTATATGTACATTTAGAAGATTTTGAGCTATTAACGAAATCTTTACGTCCGCTACCTGATAAGTTTCATGGTTTAAGTGATACAGAGGCAAAATATCGTAAGCGTTATTTAGACCTTATTGTAAATGAAGAAACACGTAAAACATTTGAAATCCGTGCCCAAGTGGTGGCAGGTATTCGCCAATATTTAGCGAATGAACGTTTTATGGAAGTTGAAACACCAATGATGCATATGATTCCAGGTGGTGCATCAGCGCGTCCGTTTGTAACACATCATAATGCGTTAGATATGGACTTGTTTTTACGTATTGCGCCTGAACTTTACCTTAAGCGTTTAGTCGTTGGTGGTTTTGAGCGTGTATTTGAAATTAACCGTAATTTCCGTAACGAAGGGGTTTCAACACGTCATAACCCAGAATTCACCATGATTGAGTTCTACCAAGCGTATGCAGATTACAAAGATCTGATGCAACTAACAGAAAATATGTTAGAAAAGCTTTCGGTTGATATTCTAGGCTCAACAGATGTGCCGTATGGAGAAGAAGTTTATAGCTTTAAAGGACCATACAAAAAAATCTCAATGTTTGATGCAATTTTAGAGCATAACCCTACATTTACGCCTGAAAATGTAAATGACCGTGAATTTTTAGCAGACTTTGTGCGTAATGAGCTTAAAGAGCAAGTTAAGCCAGGTTTTGGTCTTGGTAAGTTACAAACGATTGTGTTTGAAGAAACGGTAGAAACACAGCTTCGTCAACCAACATTTATTACAGAATATCCAGCAGAAACTTCACCGTTAGCACGTCGTAACGATAGTAATCCACACATTACAGATCGTTTTGAGTTCTTTATTGGTGGGCGTGAGCTTGCAAATGGCTTCAGCGAGTTAAATGACCCGATTGATCAGGCTGAACGCTTCCAAGCACAAGTTGCTGAAAAAGATGCAGGAGACGATGAAGCAATGCACTTTGATGCAGACTTTATTGAAGCACTTGAATATGGTTTACCACCAACTGCAGGACAAGGTATTGGGATTGACCGTCTTGTTATGTTATTTGCCAATGCGCAAAGTATTCGAGATGTATTGTTATTCCCACATATGCGTCGTAAAGACTAATAAAAAACCTCTGCTAAGCAGAGGTTTTTTTAATAAAGATGATTAAAATATTCGGTTTTACCAATCAATAATTTTTAATTATGCTATTTCCCCATTAAGGAGAAATAGCATGAATGAATTTAATAACTTATCAGAAGACGAAATTGAGGTATTGTATCAATTACAGCAACAATGGCATTAATCTTCTGATGATATAAGTGTTTCGGTCAGTTCAAGTGTACGAGTTACAAGCAGTTGATCAATCTTATAATGGTCTACGTCTACAACTTCAAATTTAAAGTTTTCAAACTCAACTACATCAGCAGGACGAGGCACTTTACGTAATTTGTACATAATAAAACCTGCAACAGTTTCGTAGTGACCATCATCTGGCATGTCATCAATATCTAGTGCATGTTTTAAGTCTTCAATAGGCGTACTACCATCAATTAACCATGAGTTATTATCACGTTTAATAATTTGTTGTTCTTCTTCAATTGGTGTTACCCAATCGCCCATTACCGTAATCATAATATCGCTAATGGTAATAACACCAACTACCCATGCATACTCATTGATAACAACGGCAAATTTTTCTTTTGTAGATCTAAAGCGGTCTAAAAGTTCAGACAGGGTAAGCGTATCAGGTACAGTGAGTACCGTACGAATTGTAGATTCATTTAATTGATTAATAGATTGATTATTTAAAATACGCACAAGAATATCTTTTGCGTCAACATAACCAATGACTTGATCTATCGTTTCATTACACACCAAAAACTTAGAAAATGGATATTCTGCAAGTTTTTGACGAATACTGTCTTCGGATTCTGTAAGCGTAAAAAATACAATATTTTCACGTGTGGTCATACTTGAAGGAACTGTACGTTCTTCAAGTTCAAATACGTTTTCAATAAAGTGATGTTCTTGTTTTTGTAATACACCTGCTTGCGCACCTGCTTCCATAACAGCAGAAATATCATCAAACGTGATATTGTCATCACGAATCGTATTTACTTTAAATAGTCTAAATAATAAGTTTGCAATTGCATTAATTAACCAAGAAAGCGGTTTACAAATTTTGATGTAAATTTGAATTGGATTAACTACAGCAACTGCAATTTTTTCAGGTGCAATCATTGCCAAGCGTTTTGGCATTAGATCGGCAAATAAAATAAATAATGAGGTAACTAAAGTAAACGAAAGTCCAAAAGAAATATTTTCACTCCATGGACCATGGTAAAAATTATCTAAAAGATTTAAAAACATGGGTCTAAATGCAGGTTCACCAATAATACCACCTAAGATGGCAACTGCATTTAAACCAATTTGAGAAGCGGCAAAGAAATCTGCCGAGTGTTCTTGAATATCAAGAACTTTTTGCGCGCGATCATCACCAGATTCGGCAAGAATTTTTAACTTAACTTTACGTGCGCCCGCTAAGGCGATTTCGGTTAGTGCTAAAAAACCTGCACCTACAATCAAAATAATAATCACGAGGATATTTTGAAACAGACTCACAGGGCACCTGTTGTTTTTTGTAAAAGTGTATCATTTGCTTCTATTTTCTTCATCCACAATTTGGCGTGCAACATACAAAATGAGTTGTCGTAACCAGCGGTGTGCAGGATGATGGTGCAGAAGTGGACACCATGCCATTTTTAGTTCAATTTCTGGAATATAAAAAGGAGGATCTTTAATCACAAGATCTTCACTTTCTGCTTGTAAGCGAGCAATACGTGTGGGTAGGGTTGCAACTAAGTCAACATTACGTGCAAGTAAAGCAGGCATTTGGTAATGACGAGTAAAGATTGAAATATTTCGTTTCTGACCAATGCGCTCTAAAGCCTGATCAATCCAACCTAAACCTGTTTGTTTTTCTGGGTTAACACCAAAGCCAATTCCCATTCCTGTTTTGGATACCCAAATGTGATCGGCATCTAAATAGTTTTTAAGATTTAAATTATCAACATGGGGGTGATTTTGATTGACTAAACAAGAAAAACTGTCACGCCAAACAAGGACTTGGTGAAAGCTTTGTGGAATTTCGTTAAAACGATTAATTGCAAGATCAACTTTACCTTGCTCCATATCACGATATGATACATCACTTGGGGTAAGAAAGTCTAAAACCACATGCGGTGCTTCAGCACGTAGGGCTTTAATGAGTCGAGGTACAAGCGTGGCTTCGGCATAATCAGATGTCATAATACGAAATACGCGCTTACTTGTATAAGGTCTAAACTCAGTACGTGGCTCTAAAATCATAGAAAGATCAGACAGAGCATCACGAATACGTGGTTGAAGTTCCAAAGCGCGTTCGGTTGGTGTCATACCTTCTGATGAGCGAATGAGTAAAGGATCGTTAAATAGGTTTCTTAAACGCCTGAGAATATTACTCATGGCAGGTTGTGTAATACCTAATTGTTCTGCGGCGCGTGTTACATTTTTTTCTCGTAATAAAACATCCAAGTAAATGAGTAAGTTAAGGTCAACGCGCTCCAAATTCATACTGTATCAATCAACATCAAATTGATCAAATTATGCCAATAAATCAAAAAAATAGCCATAGGTTAAACTATGGCTATGTGTTTTATTAAGCTTGTGGGCGAGGTGGTGCAAAAGCCACGGCACACTTACCTTTATAAGCTTGCCCATTTACTGTTACAGATGTTGCAGTTGGATCAGACTTACAAATACTATTTAATTCTGGCTCATCACCATGTAGGCTCATTGCTTTAGTGGGTACAAACTGTGTTTGGCATGTACCGTTCCATAACACACCATGTGCAGCATAAGATACAGGCGTACCATCTGTTTTACCCTTACATTTTTGGACAATTGTGGTTGGGCTATACCATGCAGGGCCTTCGCTTGGTGCGGCATGCGCCACACCGGT
The DNA here is from genome assembly GCF_027568475.1 of Acinetobacter sp. HY1485. Taxonomy (GTDB): domain Bacteria; phylum Pseudomonadota; class Gammaproteobacteria; order Pseudomonadales; family Moraxellaceae; genus Acinetobacter. The sequence goes on from NZ_JANKZG010000001.1 coordinate 212,679, forward strand.
TAGTCCTAAACCTAAGCCTACACACAACGCGAATACTTTATTTTTCATTTTCTTCGTTCCTTAATTGTTATCTGCATTTTTAGTATAGGAATAAACTCTTCTTTTTTTTATAGACGTTTAGTAAAAGAATGTGTGGTTTTATGTAATTTGCATTTTATTTGATATAATACTGCGTCTTTTTTAAAGCTCTGACACAAATTATGCATTATCCTAAAGTTTACGATGTTATCGTTATTGGTGGTGGTCACGCAGGTACAGAAGCAGCGCTGGCAGCAGCACGTATGGGGCGACAAACGCTACTGCTAACTCATAATATTGAGACTTTAGGGCAGATGAGCTGTAACCCTGCAATTGGTGGGATTGGTAAATCTCATTTAGTACGTGAAATTGATGCGCTTGGCGGTGCAATGGCGCTTGCAGCTGATAAAGGTGGTATTCAATTCCGTATTTTAAATTCGCGTAAGGGGGCAGCTGTACGTGCAACACGTGCACAAGCAGACCGTGTTCTTTATAAGGCAGCCATTCGTGAGACTTTAGAAAATCAAGCCAATTTAGATATTTTTCAACAAGCCGCGGATGACCTTATTGTAGAAGGCGATACTGTAAAAGGTGTTGTGACACAAATGGGCATTCGTTTTGATGCCAAAACAGTTGTACTCACCACAGGTACATTTTTAGGTGGTGTTATCCATATTGGTTTACAAAATTCAAGTGGTGGTCGTGCAGGTGATCCGCCGTCAATTGCACTTGCATCGCGTTTACGTGAGCTTAATTTACCCGTAGGTCGTCTAAAAACAGGTACACCTCCACGTATTGATGCGCGTACAGTCGATTTTTCTGTGATGACAGCACAACCTGGGGATTTTCCATCGCCAACCATGTCATTTATGGGGGATGCATCAATGCATCCTGAGCAAGTGAACTGTTACATCACGCATACAAGCGAAAAAACACACGAAATTATTCGCCGTGGTTTAGATCGCTCTCCGATGTATACAGGGGTTATTGAAGGTGTTGGACCACGTTACTGTCCATCTATTGAAGATAAAATTCATCGTTTTGCAGATAAAGATTCACATCAAGTGTTTATTGAGCCTGAAGGTTTGACGACACATGAGCTTTATCCAAATGGTATTTCAACATCGCTACCTTTTGATGTGCAGTTTGATTTGGTACGCTCAATTCGTGGCATGGAAAACGCGCATATTTTACGTCCTGGTTATGCAATTGAGTACGACTATTTTAATCCACAAGCTTTAAAGTTTACCTTAGAAACCAAAGCCATTCAAAACTTGTATTTTGCAGGGCAAATTAATGGTACAACAGGTTATGAAGAGGCAGGAGCTCAAGGTTTACTTGCAGGTTTAAATGCTGCACGCCGTGCTTGGGAACAAGAAGAGTGGACGCCAAAACGTAATCAGGCATACATGGGTGTACTAGTTGATGACCTTATTACGTTAGGTACAAAAGAACCGTATCGTATGTTTACTTCACGTGCAGAATATCGTTTGATGTTACGAGAAGATAATGCCGATCAGCGTTTAACTGAAGTAGGACGTGAGCTTGGGTTAGTAGATGACACGCGTTGGGCGGCATATTGCGAAAAAATGGAAGCTGTAGAAACAGAAACAGCACGTTTACAGCATCTTTGGGCAGCACCAAATAATCCAATGGGTAAAAAGTTTGTTGAACTCACAGGTGCAGATTTAAGTAAAGAGTGTAATGCAATTGACTTACTTAAGCGTCCTAACATTAATTTCTCTCAAATTGCGACACTAACAGACTCAGAAGTATCTGAACAAGTGGGTGAGCAAATTGAAATTGCAGTGAAATATGCAGGTTATATTAACCGTCAGCAAGAAGAAGTATTACAGTTAAAACGTTTGGAGGAAACAAAAATTCCAACTAACTTTAACTATGATATTGTTTCAGGTTTATCGCGTGAAATTACGCAAAAACTAAAAACAGTATTGCCTGAAACACTTGCACAAGCGAGCCGTATTCCGGGTGTAACACCTGCGGCTGTACAGTTAATTATGATTACTATACGTAAAACCAAGAAATAAAAAAAAGCCTGCTTCTAGCAGGCTTTTTCATAGACTTCATTTGCTACTTCTTGCGGTTCTATATGTAGAATTTTCTTCCCAAAACTACGTAGCCACCAAACAAGTTGCGAAGTAAAAGGTACGGTTGCGCTTACTTCAATAATATTATCTTCAAGTAATTGAATATTTTGGTCTTTACTCAGTTGTGTTTCATAAAATGTTTGAGCCGTATTTTCAGACATGGTAAGTTTTAGAATTACATTTTGAGTGGGTGTATTGTAATCCACTCTAAAACCTAATGCACCTGAGTCTATATAGGTATCTAAATCAAAGTTTGTAGGATGCACCACATGCGTATCTAGTAATGTGGCTGATTGAAAACGGTGCAAGGCAAACGTTTGTAAATCTGTTTTATCATGGCGTGTACAAACCAAATAAATAACAGGACCTTTTTGAACTAAAGCCAGTGGGTTCAAAGTATAGTGCTTATCATCTTGGTTGTTACGTGTACGATAAATACAGTCAATTTGTTGATCTTGTAAAAGTGCTTCGTAAATAACTTGCTGTGCTTCTTTATTGAGTATAGGTGGAATAAGTGGCTGTGTGGCAGGTACCATTCTTACTCGATTAATCCATTGCTTAACGTTATTTTGATTTGCAAGACTATGACGTGCTAAATCAAACCATGGATTCATTTCTTCTAATAAACTTGGTGGAAGCAAGTGCTTCAGGTGTTCTTCAACCATCATAAAAGTAACGGCTTGCGAGCTTGTCATATTTGGTAAGCTCTGAATAGGTGCATCTGCTTTCCATCGCCAACCTTGTGGTACTTCTTCATTTTTTTCTATAGGAAAGCGTTCGCTGAGTTGATTTAGGTCACGTTGAATAGTGCGTAAACTTACTTTGATACCTTCACGTTCTAAAGCATCTTTAAGCTGACGTGTGCCTGTCCACTTGCCTGTAGTGAGTTTAGATAGAATTTGCCATTGGCGGTAAAGGCTATTTGATGTTTCTTGTATATTCATATGCGGTGAGGTCTTGTTGTTAGGCGGCATAAGAGTTCATAGCCAATCGTACCATTGGCAATAGCAACATCATCAACCAAACGGTGTTTGCCCCAAAGCTCAACTTTATCGCCAATAGAAGTTGGTAAATCAGTCACATCAATTGCCATCATATCCATACTAACGCGTCCAATTAAAGGAGCAAGCGTTCCATTTATATAAACATAATTCTGTTGTTGATAAGCTCTTGGATAACCATCACCGTATCCAACACCAATAACTGCAATTTTCATTGCATGAGGAGCAATAAAACTTGAGCCATAGCCAACTTTTTCACCTGCCTGTATGGTATTTAAAGCAATCACTTCTGCTGAAAAATCCATAACAGGTGTAAGCTCTAGTTCATTAACAGTATGATCTGCAAAAGGACTTGCTCCATACAACATAACGCCTGGTCTTACATAATCAAAATGAAGATCTTGCCACTTAAAAAGTGCTGCAGAATTACAACAAGACGCCAAGATCGGCGAACATTGCTCTTTAATATCTAAAAATAGTTTTTGTTGCTGTTGGTTTAAATCATGTTCTGTATCTGCATTTGCAAAGTGCATTGTTAAAATACAGGTAAAACCAAAAGATTTTAATTCTCTGATGATAGACACAATTTCATTAGGTTTAAAGCCTAAGCGATTCATACCACTATTTAATTTTACCCAAACTTTTAAATTTTTCTTTTTGTAAGATGTATGATGTTTTTTAATCCATTCAACTTGCGTTTGATGATGTACTAAACATTCACAGTTATATTCAATGGCACTTACGAGTTCCGCTTCGTCAAAAACACCTTCAATCAATGTAATATCTTGAGTGTAGCCTAATTTTCTAATTTGAATGGCTTCATCTAAACATGCCACACCAAATGCGTCTGTTTCAGATAGAGCACTTAAACATGCTTTAATATCATGCCCATATGCATTAGCTTTTACCATGCTGACGACTTTGGAATGTGGGGCAAGTGATTTAACACGATTAAAATTTTTTTTAAGTGCTTGTTTGTCAATGGTAATCGTTGCTTGCCGCACGGTTTACTCCTTTAAATTTTATTCATCATCATCAAATTGGTTGTAATATTCAGGAGATAAATTACTAAAACGTGTATATTGTCCTTCAAAGGCAAGACGTACAGTACCAATCGGACCATTACGCTGTTTACCAATTACAATTTCAGCTGTTCCTGCTTCTTTAGACTCTTTGTTATACACCTCATCACGATAAATGAACATAATTAAATCGGCATCTTGCTCGATTGCCCCAGATTCACGTAAGTCTGACATGACAGGGCGTTTATTTGGACGATTTTCTAGGCTTCGATTAAGCTGAGACAGTGCAATGACAGGACAGTTCATTTCTTTAGCTAATGCTTTTAAACTCCGTGAAATTTCTGAGATTTCACCAACACGGTTATCTCCCATACCTGGTACTTTCATTAACTGTAAGTAATCGACCATAATACAGCCAAGTTTTCCCCCATGTTGTTTCGCTATCCGTCGTGCACGTGCACGTAACTCTGTGGGTGGTAAAGCAGAGGAGTCATCAATATATAATGACTTTTCTTGGAGTTGTAAGATAGTACCTGTGACTTTAGACCACTCATCACTGTCTAATTTTCCAGAACGTAAATGCCCTTGATGGACTTTACCATAAGAAGAAATAAGACGCATTGCAATAGAGTCTGCTGGCATTTCCATAGAGTAGACAAGTGCTGGCAGATCTGAGTTAAACAGTACGCTTTCAACAAGATTCATTGCAAAAGTAGTCTTACCCATAGATGGACGTGCAGCAACAATAATTAAATCACCTGCTTGCATACCTGAGGTTTTATTATCTAGTTCAATAAACCCAGTCGATAAACCTGTAATGTTACCTTCTAATTGTGAGAGTTCACTGAGTTTATTAAATACATCTGAAACAACTGCTGTGATTGGTTTAGGTCCTACATTTTTTTTATTGTTATTATGTTGTTCTGCAATAGCAAAAATATTGGTTTCGGCTAAATCCAAAAGTTCGGAAACGTTACGACCTTTTGTATCATATGCATTGCTTAAAATTTCACTGCTAGCTTTGATCATACTGCGTAATGTTGCAAATTCACGAATTTTAGTTGCATAAGTTTCTAAGTTATAAAAACTTGCAGGCGAATCCGACATTAACTGCATCAGATAGTCTTCGCCACCTATTGCCTCAATGAGGTTTTGGGTAATGAGCCAATCGTGTACTAAAACTGCATCATAAGGGGAGTTTTCTTGTGCTAGTTTTTCAATTGCTCTATAGATATATTTATGACGTGTTGCGTAAAAGTCATCTTCACTTAAGATATCACCGACTTGTTCAAAAGATTCAGCTACAGTCATAAGGGCTGCTAAAACAGCTTGTTCAATTGCTAAATTATGAGGGGGAGTACGGAATCCAGCTTCTTTAGCATCAGATGAAACTGTGGCAGACATAAATAACCTTGGTAGTTGAGTTTGCGATATTTTAATGCAAAAAAAGAGCATGCAAAAGCATGCTCTTTTTTTTTGCTAAAGAATTACTCAGAAACGATTGTTACGAGTACTTCAGCAACAACATCATGGTGCAATTGAATTGCGATGTTGAATTCACCAGTGTGACGAAGCGCACCGTTAGGTAAACGAACTTCAGCACGATCAACGTTTAAGCCAGCATTTGTTAATGCATCAGCGATATCACGAGTACCGATAGAACCGAATAATTTACCTTCATCACCAGCTTTCGCTGTGATTACGATATTTACTTCGTTTAATTGGTCTGCACGTGCTTGAGCAGAAGCTAATACTTCAGCTTCTTGCTTTTCAAGTTCTGCACGACGAGCTTCAAAAGCTGCAGTGTTTGCTTCAGTTGCAGCAACTGCTTTACCCTGAGGGATCAAGAAGTTACGACCGTAACCAGCTTTAACTGAAACTTTATCGCCTAGTTTACCAAGGTTTTTAATGCGTTGTAATAAGATAACGTCCACAGCTCACCTCACTTATGGTTGTCAGTGTACGGAATCAAAGCCAAGAAACGAGCTTGTTTAATTGCAAGCGCTAATTGACGTTGATAGCGTGCTTTAGTACCAGTGATACGGCTAGGAACGATTTTGCCGTTTTCAGTGATGTACTGCTTTAAAGTATCGATATCTTTGTAGTCGATGTATGTAACGTTCTCAGCTGTAAAGCGGCAGAACTTGCGACGACGGTAAAAACGTGCCATTGATAGTTCTCCTTAAGCTTCAGCAGATTCTTGAGTTGCTTGTTGTGCTTCTTCACGTTGAGCTTTACGCGCACGTTTTTCTTCAGCACTTTTAGCAAGTAAAGATTCGTCAGTAATTGCATCTTCACGACGGATGATAAGGTTACGAATAATTGCATCGTTATAACGGAACAATTCTTCTAACTCATCAAGCGTAGTTTGACCACATTCAACATTCATTAAAATGTAGTGCGCTTTGTGAATTTTGTTGATTGGGTAAGCCAATTGGCGACGGCCCCAATCTTCTAAACGGTGAATTTGACCTTCAGCTTCTTTGATGTGAGAGATATAGCGTTCAACCATACCTACCACTTGATCGCTTTGGTCAGGATGTACCAAAAGTACGATTTCGTAGTGACGCATTGTCAGCTCCTTACGGTTTGGACAGCTTTTAATAATTTAAAAGCAAGGAGTCACAATAAATTTATTGTGCCGCAAATTGCGGAAGCTTGGATTATACATTTTTTTGAATGTAAAGCAAGGTAAAAAATAGAGTGGAAAGCCACTCTATCTTAAATTAAAAAATTGGTAGATGAGGTGCAGGAGAGTGGTAACTAAAGCTTAAACTTAAACTAAGTGCGGTAATTAAAATTACAGAATACAAAAAGTAGCGCTTTGCCCAAGCATGGTTATCTTCTGCTTTGAAACCAATGATAGAGAGATAGATCCAATAACCACATAAAGTGTTAAAGGTCACTAAAAAGAAGATATTTGTATAGTTAAAACAATATAATCCATTTAGAACAGCAGTAAAAAGAAGAACATAAATTAAAGATTCTACTTTTGTTCTAAAGATTGTGCGTGCTACAGGTAAAATTGGAATACCTGCTTGTTTATAGTCATTGAAACGGTAGATTGCAATTCCCCATGAATGTGGCATTTGCCATAAACCATACGCAAGAAATACAAGCAATGCTGCAACATCAAATTCATTACTTACAGCTGTATAGCCAATAACGGGTGGACAAGCTCCAGAAATACTACCAATTACGGTTTGATGTATAGAAGTGCGTTTAGACCAAAGACTATAAAAGAACACATAGACAATAAAGCCAAGAACTGCAAAGCTAACTGCATATAGATTGACTAAAAACCACAACATACTGATCCCTATAATCCCTAAAATAAAGGAATAGATAAGAGCAATAGTAGGAGTGATGGTTTTTTTAACTAAAGCGCGATTTTGTGTGCGCTCCATTTTGTGATCTATATCTTGATCAATGAAGTTGTTGACAACACAACCTGAAGCAACAACAAGTGTTGTTCCTACAAGCGTGTAGAGTAAAAGCAGGATATCTATATTGCCTTGGGCGGCTAAGAAAAAACCGCCCAAAGTGGTAACAAAGTTACCAAAGAGTATCCCTGGTTTTGTCAGGAATATATACTTTTTCAGCATGACAACCAGTTTAGATCATCATGTTGAAGTGTAAGTAATTCATTACCCATACAGAACCAATCAATAAAATTGAAATGGTTAAAATTGTATAAGTAAAGGCAATGACATTCCAACGTTGTTCTTCTGATGAATTCATGTGCAAGAAAAAGATTAATTGTACAAGAACTTGAACAAGCGCAGTAATACCAATAACGCTAAGAAGCATTTCACGGCTAAAACCACCAGTCATTACCATTCCAAAAGGAATAACAGTCAAGATGATAGATAGAATAAAACCGATTGTATATTGCTTCATACTGCCATGTGCGGCTTCAGAATGATGACTCATGAGATAGCTCCCATTAAGTAAACAACGCTAAATACACAAATCCATACGATATCTAGGAAATGCCAAAATAAACTTAAGCATGCTAGACGGCGTGTATTTGCTAATGTCAGACCATTTTTCTTGATTTGGCACATTAAAACGATCATCCAAACAAGACCTGAAGTCACATGGATACCGTGTGTACCAACTAAAGTAAAGAATGCAGACAAAAATGCACTATGACTTGGACCATGACCTTCATGCACTAGGTGCATAAATTCATTAATTTCCATACCAATAAAGGTTGCACCAAATAACCAGGTAATCATTAACCAAGTCATTACACCTTTTACGTTATTTTTATAACGTGCAAGAACTGCAAAGCCAAACGTTACAGAAGAAATCAAAAGTGCAAAGGTTTCGATTAAAACGTAATTTAAAGATTCGCTAAACATTTCATGCGGGCTTGGTGTACCTGCAGGAATATGATTTTGTAAGACAACATACGCAATGAAGAGTGTACCGAACAAAATCAAGTCACTCATCAAGTATGTCCAAAAACCAAAGACAGTGATATCTGTATCATCATGGTGATGATGATCATCGTGTCCGTGGTTTTCGTGATGAAGTACTTCAGCCATAGTCTTAGTCCTTCTTCAAGTGTTTTTCAAGGAGGGCAAAGCGTTCATTTTCGATACGCTCAACTTCAGCTGCAGGTACATAGTAGTCAACTTTTTTCGTATATGAACTACGAATGAAAGTAATGATTGTCGCTGCAAATGATGCGATAACCAATATCCACATGTGCCATACCAATGCAAAGCCCATTACTGTGATAAACATGGCAAGCATGAAACCAGCAGCACGGTTTGTTGGCATATGAATATCTTCATATTTTGTTGGCTTGATGTATGCAACACCATTTTCTTTATCTAACCAAAAACGGTCGATGTGTTCGCCATCTGGTAAGTAAGCAAAATTATAAAATGGTGCAGGTGAAGAAGTCGCCCATTCAAATGTACGGCCATCCCATGCATCGCCTGTGTAATCCATGTTGTTCTTACGTTGTAAGAAACCAACAACAATTTGCATCACAAAACAGAAAATACCAATTGCAACCATAACAGCACCAACCATTGCAATTGCAATGTACGGATCCCATTCTGGGTTGTCATATGTATTCAAACGACGAGTCATACCCATGAAACCAAGGATATAAAGTGGCATGAATGCAAAGTAGAAACCTAAGAACCAGAACCAAAAAGATGCTTTACCCCATGCTTCATTGAGTTTCCAACCAAACATTTTTGGCCACCAAAACACAATTGCAGCAAATAGAGCAAATACAACACCACCAATAATTACGTTATGGAAGTGAGCAATTAAAAATAATGAGTTATGTACTAAGAAGTCCGCAGGCGGAACTGCCATAAGTACACCTGTTAAACCACCAATACCAAATGTTACAAGGAAGCCTAGTGTCCAAAGCATTGGAGACGTAAACGTAATGCGTCCTTTGTACATTGTGAAAAGCCACGAGAACATTTTCACACCAGTTGGAATTGCAATGATCATGGTCATCACACCAAAGAACGCGTTGACGTTTGCACCCGCACCCATTGTAAAGAAGTGATGTAACCATACAATTAAAGAAAGTACAGCAATTGCAACGGTTGCATAAACCATTGTTTTGTATCCAAAGAGTGCCTTACGTGAGAACGTAGGTACTACTTCAGAGTAAACACCAAATGCAGGTAATACAAGAATATATACTTCTGGGTGACCCCATGTCCAAATCAAGTTTACATACAGCATTGGGCTACCGCCAAGCTCGTTTGTAAAGAAGTGGAAACCAAAGTAACGATCAAGTGTTAGCATTGCAAGCGTTGCAGTTAACACAGGGAATGTCGCAACTACAAGTACAGCAAACATTAATGCTGTCCATGTGAAAATTGGCATATCCATGAGTTTCATGCCAGGTGCGCGCATTTTGATAATGGTTACAAAGAAGTTAACCGCAGTTAACAATGTACCAAGACCTGAAATCTGTAATGACCAGATATAGTAATCAACACCAACGCCAGGAGAATACTGAATACCAGATAGAGGCGGATAAGCCATCCAACCAGTTGCAGCAAATTCACCTAAAACAAGTGATGCCATTACAAGACCAGCTGCACCAGCAAATGCCCAAAAACTAAATGAGTTTAGTAATGGGAATGCAACGTCACGTGCACCAATTTGTAATGGTGTAACAACGTTAATTAAGCCAGCAACAAGACCCATTGCAACGAAGAAGATCATAATAACACCGTGTGCGGTGAAGATCTGATCGTAATGGTCTGGATGTAAATACCCTTCGCCGCCGCCACGAGCTAAAAAGAGTTGTAAGCGCATCATGAATGCATCTGCGAAGCCACGTAGTAACATGACAACAGAGACTAAAATATACATGATACCAATTTTTTTATGGTCAACAGATGTAAACCATTCTTTCCAAAGGTAACCCCACTTTTTAAAGTAAGTTACCCCGACAAGAACAGCAAGTACACCAATTGCCATGATTGCCATTGTTACAAGAACAATTGGCTCTTTAGGGATGGCACCCCATCCAAGTTTACCTAATAGCATATCCATGAATTATTCCCCTGCAGCAACTTCTTGTTGCATATGTGCGTGAGAAGAAGCAGCTTTGTCTGCACCATGGTAATTGCTCATGTATTTATCAATAACATGTTTGAACAATTCAGGTTGTACTGAAGCATAGTAAGTAACAGGCGTTGGCTTGTGAGGGTATGAACCCAAACGCTTCTCTTCTTCAGCTCGTGCTTTTTCTTCAGGAGTTTTTGCATCTTCTAGCATTGCTTCGATTTGGTGTTCAGAACGTTCACCATCACGTAAAGCTTGAAGTGTTGCATAATCAAGAGCATCTTTTTGAACTGCATCTGCGTTTTCTTCAGTGCCTTTACCAGCTTTTACATTTGAAACCCATTTATCAAAATCAGGTTGGGTAACGCTGTGTGCTTTAAAGCGCATTTGAGAGAAGCCATAGCCGCTGTAGTTCGAAGAGAAACCACGATAAACACCTGGGTCGTTTGCTAAAGCGTGTAAATGCGTTTGCATGCCTGCCATTGCATAAATCTGACCAGCTAACTGAGGAATGAAGAATGAGTTCATTGTAAAGTCAGACGTGATATGAAAATGCACTGGTGTTTTTTCGGGGAAACGGATTTCGTTTACAGTTGCAATTTCTTGCTCAGGGTAAATGAAGACCCATTTATACGGCTCTGCAATAACTTGAATATCAACAGGTTTTTTGTTTGATTCCACATCTAAAGGGCGATATGGGTCGTATTGGTGAGAACCCCAGTACGCAATCCAAGCTAAAATAGCAATAATAATGATAGGTACACCCCAAACTACAACTTCAATTGCAGTTGAATGTGCCCATGTTGGTTTATAGTCTGCATCTTTATTTGACGCGCGATATTTCCAACCAAACCATAATGCCATAATGATAGATGGAATAACTACCAATAGCATTAAGTAGATCGCAGTCATCATGAGGTCACTTAGACCTTGAGCAACTGGACCTTTCGAGTTTAGAAGTACTAAATCACCACCGCACCCAGTAAGAAGTGCAGAAATCGCAGATAAAGACAATACAGCCAATATTGTTTGTCTCATTTTACAACCTCGGTGAAGAGCCCCAATTGATGGGGATAGCGATTTTAGTGACTGATGTTTCAAAAACATGTGGCACCGCTAATTTGTAAGCCATTATGCCTTATATTGATGTGTGAAGCTACATAAAGAAACGTTAAAAAATAAGAATATAAATCCAACTTTTAATGTTGGATTTATATTTAAAAAATTGAAAAAATGTTTTTTTTCATTATGTTAATGTTTTTTTGTTTATATACATAACAACATTTTATTGTCTATTTTTTAGCTTTTTTGATCACGATTGTCGTGGCAAGTTTATCGTGCAGTGCTTGTTTTTTAGCACTTAATGCGAAAACATAGTCAATAATTGTGATAATTGGAAAAAATAGCATATTTAAAATAATAAAAACAATGCTACGTAATAAGAAAACACGGGTTAGAGGAACAGGCTCATAAGTGTTTGCATCTACAATTTGAATACCTACCAATCGTTTACCAATACTTTGTCCTATTTTGCTTAGCAAGATGGCTTGAATAGCCAACATAATAAGCGCGTAAATTGCCATAGCTTGCCATGCCTGTGGGGAAACTAGACTCATCACTTGTGCTTGCATATCGGCTGTAATTGTTTTGGACTGTAAAGCAAGGAGTTGTTGCTTTGCTTGGGATGTCATAAAAAATGATGGCATTGCAAAAATAGGTAGCCAAAGAAGTAAATCTAATAACTTTGCAAGTGTCCGTTGCAGAATCGTTGCAAACGTTGGTAATTTAGGTTGTGGGCGCTTTGCTGTACCGTAGGGATTATAAAAAAGCTGTCCATGAGTGAGTTCACCCAATGGCTTCCAATGTTGCATTCCTTGATGCCAAACAAGGTCTGTAAGAAGGACTTGCTGGTTAGCAAGCATATTGTTGAGTTGTTCTAAAGAATAAGGACCCGCTTGCTCATTATTACGAGCCAAATAAATTTGCATAATATCTCAAAAGAAAAAAAAGACCTACGAATAGGTCTTTTTTAACATGTTTTTAGTTAGCAAGGAAGAACCAAGTATCTAACACTGAATCTGGATTGAGCGAAACCGACTCAATTCCTTGTTCCATTAACCATTTTGCAAGATCTGGATGGTCTGATGGTCCTTGACCACAAATACCGACATATTTACCTGCACGACGACATGCTTGAATTGCAAGTTCAAGAAGTGCTTTAACAGCAGGATCACGCTCATCAAACAATTGTGAAACAATGCCAGAATCTCGGTCTAGACCAAGCGTTAATTGCGTTAAGTCGTTAGAACCAATAGAGAAACCATCAAAATGTTCTAAGAATTGATCTGCTAAAAGTGCATTGGTTGGCAATTCGCACATCATGATGACTTTAAGACCATTTTCACCACGTTTTAAACCATTTTCTTCTAATAGTTCAATAACGCGTTTTGCTTCTGCAACGGTACGTACAAATGGGATCATGATTTGGATATTGGTTAGACCCATTTCATCACGTGCTTTTTTCAATGCACGACATTCAAGTTCGAAGCAGTCACGGAAGTTTTCAGACACGTAGCGACTTGCACCACGGAAACCAAGCATTGGGTTTTCTTCTTCAGGTTCGTACAACTTACCGCCAATTAAATTTGCATATTCGTTTGACTTAAAGTCAGACATACGCACAATCACAGGCTTATCTGCAAATGCAGAGGCAAGGGTTGAAATACCTTCTACTAATTTTTCTACATAAAACTCAACAGGAGAAGTATAACCTGCAGTACGTGCCATAACGGCTGCACGGGTTTCACGTGGTAGGCTGTCAATATTGAGAAGTGCTTTTGGATGCACACCAATCATACGGTTAATAATAAACTCTAAACGTGCTAAACCAATCCCTGCATTTGGAATTTGTGCAAAGTCAAATGCACGGTCAGGGTTACCTACGTTCATCATAATTTTGAACGGTAAATCTGGCATAGACTCAATTGAGTTACGCTGAATTTCAAAATCAAGTAAACCTTGGTAGATAAAGCCTGTATCACCTTCTGCACAAGAAACAGTCACTTCTTGTCCATCAGTTAGAAGCTCTGTTGCATTGCCACAACCAACAATAGCAGGTACGCCTAGCTCACGCGCAATAATAGCAGCATGGCATGTACGACCACCACGGTTAGTCACAATTGCCGCAGCACGTTTCATTACAGGTTCCCAATCAGGATCTGTCATATCTGAAACAAGTACGTCACCATTTTGTACTTTGTCCATATCTTTAATAGACGTTACGATACGAACTTTACCAGAACCGATACGTTGACCAATTGAACGACCTTCAGCAAGTACTTCTGCTTTTTCTTTAAGTAGGTAGCGTTCCATTGTACTGACGTTTTGACGGCTTTTTACCGTTTCTGGGCGTGCTTGCACAATGTAGATTTGACCATCATCACCATCTTTTGCCCACTCAATATCCATTGGTGCGCCATAGTGTTGTTCGATAATGAGAGCTTGTTTTGCAAGTTCATGAAGTTCTGCATCGCTCAGTGCAAATTGTTGACGATCTTGTTTCTCAACATCGACTACAACCACAGATTTACCTGCTGCAGCTTCTTCACCATAAATCATTTTTTGATGCTTCGAGCCTAAGTTACGGCGTACAACAGCATGTTTTTCATTTTTTAGAAGTGGTTTAGATAAATAAAACTCATCAGGGTTAACTGCGCCCTGTACCACCATTTCACCTAGACCGTACGATGCTGTAATAAAGACAACGTCACGGAAACCTGATTCTGTGTCAAGTGTAAACATGACACCTGCAGCACCTGTTTCTGAGCGCACCATACGCTGAATACCTGCTGACAATGCAACAAGTTTATGATCAAACCCTTGGTGTACACGGTAGGCAATTGCACGGTCGTTAAATAATGATGCAAATACTTCTTTAATTGCGATCAGAACGTTATCAATACCACGGATATTCAAGAAAGTTTCTTGCTGTCCTGCAAAAGAAGCATCTGGTAAATCTTCTGCCGTTGCAGATGAACGTACTGCTACAGCAATGTCAGCATTGTCTTTTGCTAATTCTGCAAATGCTTCGCGCACTTCAGCTTCTAGCGTTTGGGTGAGTGGAGTATCCACAATCCATTGACGGATTTTTGAACCTGTTTCTGCTAAAGCATTCACGTCGTCAACATCAAGCTGATCAAGTTCTGCTTGAATTTTTGCATTTAGTCCGCTTTGTTCAAGAAATTCACGATATGCAGCAGCAGTTGTGGCAAAACCACCAGGAACAGAAACTCCTGCATTAGATAGGTGGCTGATCATTTCCCCTAAAGATGAGTTCTTCCCACCTACTAGTTCAACGTCATGTTTCCCTAACTTTTCTAGACCAATTACGCGCGCTTCCAATGTAGTCTCTCCACTCTAAGATTGGCTATCTGCTCAAAGATGGGTTTACTATAATGAATATAGAGGCTTAAAACAAACATTTGAGGAGATTTTAGTGACCAAACTTAAAAGAAGTGTATTTTTTATTTCAGATGGAACGGCAATTACTGCAGAGACGCTAGGTCATTCTTTATTAGCACAATTTCCAAATGTCGAGTTTGATGTGCGTATTATTCCTTATATTGCAAGTGAAGAAGCTGCAACTCATGTTGTAGAAGAAATTAACCGTTGTGGACAGACAGATGATGGTTTGCCACTGGTATTTGATACGTTAGTTGATCCACATGTAAGAGATATTATTAATACAGCGAATGCAGTGAACCTAGATGTTTTTGAGGGATTAATTAGTAAGCTAGAGCAAGAGTTAGGTACTAAGCCGACAACACTTGTAGGGCAAACTCATGCTGTTACGGATACTGAGTACTATAAAGACCGTATAGATGCCGTTCATTTTGCGTTAGATAATGATGATGGTGCACGAACTCGCCATTATGATAAAGCGGATATTATTTTGATTGGAGTATCGCGTTCTGGTAAAACACCAACGTCAATTTATTTATCGCTACAGTTTGGTATTCGTGTTGCAAACTATCCATTGACTGAAGAAGATTTAGACGATAACCGTTTACCGCAAGTGCTGAGACCACATAAACAAAAACTATTCGGTTTGATGATTGATGCAGAGCGTTTGGTTGCCATTCGTACAGAACGTAAAGCGGGTAGTCGCTATGCAAGTTATAGTCAGTGTCAAAAAGAGTTACGTGCAGTAGAGGCAATTTATATTTCAGAAGGCATTCCATACTTAAATGTGTCGGAGATGTCTATTGAAGAGATCTCGACACGTGTGTTGCAAATGACAGGATTAAAACGCCGTATTAGCTGAGTAAGCCACTGCATTATGCGAGTGTAAGCTTTCTAAGTGATTGACTTTGACTTGCCAATGTGCGTAATGCTTTGATAAAACCTCGCTAAGACGTCGTGTAGCATCTTCAACAAACATTAAGTTTTCGCCGTTAAGTTGAGCAAAGGCTTGTTCATCTGTTCGTTTAACGGCAGTTTGTGTGGGGGTTTTAAGTGCATGTTCTATATGATCAATTAAACCCATTATGTCAAAGTGTTGCGTTTGTATAGCAAGGGTGGCAATACTACGTTGGCTATGCGGAGTGGCACTTGAAGCATGTTCTGTTAGCCAATTTGCAACATCAACACAAGCGACTTGTGTTTGTTTGTGTTGTTGTAAAAATTTTTGACTAATAAGTTGTCTTGCAAGTGCGGCAGAGCATGGGCAAGTAGATGAATACTCAACATCAACTTGATAATCTAAGGAAAATGTTTGTTGAACTTTTTGTACCGTAATTTTGACAGGGTAAGTTTTCCAACCTGTTAAGGCTAGATCGGTCAGTGCAGGACGCTCGACGGGAAGTTCAAAATAAATTTCAATTTTTGCAGCATTGGTTTGGCAGCTTATATGACTATCAATTAGCTCATTCAAACTATGTTCTAATCGTTCGGTGGTAATGTTTTTAATAGAATTACATATACGATATAAACGAGACATATGAATGCCTTTAGTTTGCGTACAGGGCAAGTTCACATAGACATTTATTTTTGCTGTAACAAGGGTATCATCTATATAAAGTGGTAGAGCAATATTTTCCATTCCAACCCAAGACAATGTACTACTTTTACTTACTGTTTGTTCTGAACATATATCGGGAAGGCTCATTGTAGGGCCTCAAATGGATTATCAAATGCTGTTGAAGGAAGATTAATTTCTTGATCTGTGAGTAAACACATATCAAGTTGTTGGGTAATTTGTGATTGATTCATTTCAATCCCAATCATAACTAATTCTTGCTGTGCTGTTTCCCAATAACCTGCCATACCATGGCGTGCAATGGCACCTGCTTGAGACCAAGACCATGCAACAGTTGGATCGCTTGCAAGCCAAAAAAAACCTTTTGAACGGACAACACCTTTCCATTCGGTGTTCACGTAATTAAAAAATCGCTGTGGGTGAAAAGGACGGGACGCACGATATACAAAGCTACTGATATTGTATTCTTTTGTTTCGGGAATATGTTCACCACGTAATTCTTTAAGCCAACCAGGTGCTTGTGAAGCTTGTTCAAAATCAAATCGTTGAGTATTTAATATTTGGTTTAAATCGACCTCACCAAAACGAGAAATAATGATGTGTGCACGTGGATTGAAGGTTTTAAGTAATGCAAATAGGCGTTGTTTTTCTGACTCGGAGATTAAATCAATTTTATTTAAGACAATGACATCACAAAATTCGATTTGTTCAATTAATAAATCAACAACCCCTCGATTATCTTGTTCACCTAACGATTCTCCTCGATCTTGCAACATATCGTAAGAGGCATAGTCTTTTAAAAAATTAAACCCATCAACCACGGTAACCATGGTATCAAGTTGTGCAAAGTCATTGAGTTTGACGCCGTTTTCATCTTCAAAGGTAAATGTTTCTGCAACAGGTAATGGTTCGGAAATCCCTGTAGATTCAATCACAATTTGATCAAATTTACCTTGATCGGCAAGCTGTTTAATCTCAATGAGTAAGTCTTCTCTTAGTGTGCAACAAATACACCCATTACTCATTTCGACCATTTTTTCATTGGTACGTGTCACCATTTTGGCATCAATATTGACCTCAGACATATCATTGACAATCACGGCAATTTTGCGTTGTTCACGGTGATTTAAAATATGATTGAGTAAGGTTGTTTTACCTGCGCCTAAAAATCCAGATAACACCGTAACAGGTAGCTTCACCACATTTACTCCAATAAATAAATATAATGTTATAACATAACAAATTTATTTACCAATATTTTTTAGAGCACATCGATGACGGAGCTTTATGATTTGCGCCCCAAGTACGATAGCCTTGTGTATCAATATGAATTTGCCCTGTTGGATAAACGCCTAAACCCATATTGTATTGCTGACCATATTTTTTCCAAAAGTGGCATAACTTAACTTTAGTGGTATAAATTTTTGCTCGATCTAGTAATGTTGGATTTTCTTTTCCAATTCTAAAATCAATTGCGGCATTAGTTACATGGCTCGACATTCTTGCACCGCCTGCACAACGGTTTAAAAAAGGTGAACGGTAGCTTGAGGTCACTTCAACAGCAGGAATAACGCGTTGTAATTTGAGTTGTTGCATCAGTTTGTAGGTTGGAATGGCATTTTTCCAAACCGATTTATGAGGCACATCAAATTCGGTGTAGTGACAACGTTGCCAATCCCGTGCAGAGCGAAGCATTTGAGCATCGGGTGCAGGAAATTGAGTGTTATTTTGTTTTAAAAACGCTTTATATTGATTAACACGGGTTTGATTGCTTTTTAACCATACATCATAAGATGAAGCATAAGCACAAGAACAGATGAGTCCAAATAGGGTAAAAATTCGAATAAGCATAATTGTGGTAAAGTAAAAAAGCTAAAGATGTTATAATATAACAGTGAGGATGCAACCTACTTTATGTAACGGCTTATGCTAAAATGATGGGTAATTATTAGTTTGAGATTAAAAAATGAAAGAATCGTTACGTTTACGATTAGATCAGCTATGTGATCGCCATGAAGAATTAACCGCATTATTGGCAGATATCGAGGTGATCTCTGATAACAAGCGTTTTCGTAAGTTGTCACTTGAACATAATGATTTAACAGAAATTACAGATGTATGGAAAAGCTATACACAGGCTGAAGAAGACATTCAGACCGCAGAAGTGATGCTAAGCGATGCTGATTTTAAAGAAATGGCGCAAGAAGAAATTAAAGAGAATAAAGCGTTAATAGAACAGTTAGAAGATAAACTTAACATTTTAATGATTCCAAAAGATCCAAATGATGCCAATGCTGCTTACTTAGAAGTTCGTGCAGGTACAGGTGGAGATGAAGCTGCGATTTTTTCGGGTGATTTATTTAGAATGTATAGTAAATATGCTGAAACACAAGGATGGCGTGTTGAAATTCTTTCTGAAAATGAAGGTGAGCATGGGGGCTATAAAGAAGTCATTTGCCGTATTAATGGCGAAGGCGTTTATGGTCGCTTAAAATTTGAAAGTGGTGCGCATCGTGTGCAACGTGTACCTGCAACTGAATCGCAAGGGCGTGTACATACATCAGCATGTACTGTTGCAATTTTACCTGAGGTCGATGTAGATACAACAGTTGAAATTAATGCATCTGATTTACGTATTGATACGTACCGTGCATCGGGCGCGGGTGGTCAGCATATTAACAAAACTGACTCAGCTGTGCGTATTACTCACTTACCAACAGGTGTGGTGGTTGAGTGTCAAGATGAGCGTTCACAGCATAAAAACAAAGCTAAAGCGTTGGCACTACTTGCATCACGTTTAGAAAATGCAAAACGCCAAGCGCAAGAAAATGCAACGTCCGAGATGCGCCGTGATTTAGTCGGTTCGGGTGATCGTTCAGAACGTATTCGTACTTATAACTATCCGCAAGGTCGCATGACTGACCACCGTATTAACTTAACTTTATATAAGTTAGATGCAGTGATGGAAGGGGATTTGACAGAACTGCTTGATAGCTTGCATCGTGAATACCAAGCAGATCAGCTTGCGTTACTTGCACAGGAAAATGGCGGTTAATGAACGTTGCAGAAGCACTTCAGTATTGGGGTGAAGCAGATAGCTACGAACGTCAAGAATCTTTATGGTTGCTTGAGCACTTACTAGGTTGTTCTGTTCTTGAGCTAAAATTTAAGACAAAGCAATCTTTAACAGCAGAGCAAGAATGTTTGTTTTTAGATGGGCTTAATCGTTTAAAGAACAACGAACCGTTGGCTTATATTACAGGTTCACAGCCATTTTGGACGTTAGATCTTAAAGTCACCACCGATACATTGGTGCCACGACCCGATACCGAAATTTTAGTTGAGACAGTACTTGGTTTACCACTTGGTGACATCTCAATGCTTGATTTAGGTACGGGAACAGGCGCAATTGCATTGGCACTTGCAAGTGAGCGACCAAATTGGCAAGTTCTTGCAACAGATATTTATGAGCCAACTTTGCAGGTGGCTCAATTTAATGCCCAAAAACATGGTTTAACACAGGTAATGTTCGCTTGTAGTGCATGGTTTAGTCAACTTGATGCGCAAAAGTTTGACTTGATTGTGTCAAATCCGCCGTATATAGATCCTATTGATGATCATTTAAGTCATTTGGTCACAGAGCCACAACGTGCTTTAACCAGTGACGATAATGGTTTGGCAGATATTAAAGAGATTATTACTCAAAGCCCAAATTGGTTAAAATCACAGGGGTGGTTAGTACTTGAGCATGGTTATGATCAAGGGTTGCAAGTTCAAGCATTACTAACCAAAGTAGGATTTTCAAAAGTTAAAACTATACAAGATTATGGAAAAAATGACCGAGTAACTTTAGGGCAGTTAAATTAAGTTGATGTATCAGTTGGTGTTTCTGTTATACTTTTGTTCTTGCTAAAAAAAGCTGCTTTTGCAGCTTTTTTTGATCTGTATTTCTCCAAATGGCATTAAATTTGCTAATTCTGGAGCAAGTAAAATCTAGATAGAGGCTATTATGGCGACTCCTCAACCCTCATTATTAGAGCGTCTTTTTCAGCTAAGTGACAATAAGAC
This sequence comes from Acinetobacter sp. HY1485, assembly GCF_027568475.1. GTDB lineage: Bacteria > Pseudomonadota > Gammaproteobacteria > Pseudomonadales > Moraxellaceae > Acinetobacter. Next base: position 233,494 of record NZ_JANKZG010000001.1, read on the forward strand.
TTCTGTAAAAACAGAAGCAGTTGCAGGCTTAACAACGTTTCTAACGATGTGTTACATCATTATTGTAAACCCACTTATTTTGTCTGCAACAGGCATGGATCATGGTGCGGTCTTTGTTTCTACATGTATTGCAGCAGCAGTGGGATGTTTAGTGATGGGGCTTGTCGCTAACTATCCAATTGCACTTGCACCTGGAATGGGACTAAATGCTTATTTTGCTTATTCGGTTTGTATTGGCATGCATGTGCCATGGGAAACTGCTTTAGCTGCTGTGTTCATGTCGGGTATTGTATTTATTCTCATTAGTTTGGTGCGTATTCGAGAGCTGATTGTTAATTCAATTCCAATGTCACTGAAATTTGCAATTGGTGGCGGTATTGGCTTATTTTTGGCATTAGTAGCACTCAAAAATGCGGGTATTATTGCGCCAAACCCTGCAACAACAATGGGCTTAGGTGATTTAAAAGATCCAAAAGCACTTTTAGCAATGCTTGGCTTTTTAATGATTGTCGTAATGCATCATTTACGTGTACGTGGCGCAATTATCATTAGTATATTGGTGGTAACGGCTATTGCTACTTTCATGGGTTTAAATGAATTTAAAGGGGTAGTGGGAGCAATTCCATCTATTACACCAACACTATTTAAAATGGACTTTTCAGGTCTGTTTACAGCAGGTATGGTTGGCGTTATTTTTGTTTTTTTCCTTGTCGATTTATTTGATTCAACAGGCACGCTTGTGGGCGTTGCACATCGTGCTGGTATTATCAAAGATGATGGACACATTCCACGTCTTAAAAAAGTATTGATGGCAGACTCAACTGCAATTGTTGCAGGTGCTGCTTTAGGTACATCATCAACAACACCATATATTGAATCAGCATCTGGTGTTGCTGCAGGCGGACGTACAGGACTCACAGCAGTCTTTGTTGCAATTTGCTTTTTAGGTTGCTTGTTCTTATTTCCATTAGCACAATCTGTACCTGGGTTTGCCACTGCTCCTGCGTTATTGTTTGTGGGCGTTTTGATGATTCAAGGAATCACCAAAATTGAATGGAATGATATTACAGAAGCTGTCCCTGCATTTTTAACAATTGTATTTATGCCATTTGCATATTCAATTGCAGATGGTATTGCAATGGGCTTTATTAGTTATGCACTAATTAAATTATTTACAGGTAAAGCAAAAACTGTCCCTTGGATGGCATGGATTATTGCATGTTTATGGGTATTAAAATTTGCATTATTTGGGGGTTAAATGATGAATCAACTTGAACTTATTCGTGCTTTACCAAAAGCAGAATTACATGTGCATATTGAAGGAACATTTGAGCCCGAGCTTATGTTTGCAATTGCACAGCGTAATAATATAGAAATTCCGTATAAATCAGTTGCCGAAGTCAAACAAGCGTATAATTTCCAGAACTTACAGTCTTTTTTAGATATTTATTATGCTGGTGCAAAAGTTTTAATTCATGAACAAGACTTTTATGATTTGACATGGGCATATTTAGAAAAATGTCATGAAGACCATGTGGTACATACTGAGATTTTCTTTGACCCACAAACGCATACAGACCGTGGCATTGCATTTAAAACAGTACTCGATGGTATTTTGCGCGCATGTCAAGATGCAAAAGAAAAGTTAAGTATCTCTTCTCATTTGATTATGTGTTTTTTACGTCATTTAAGCGAAGAAGAGGCATTTAAAACATTAGAGCAAGCATTACCATACAAAGATCAAATTATTGGAATTGGCTTGGATTCAAGTGAAGTGGGGAATCCACCTGCTAAATTTGAACGTGTATTTGCAAAAGCGCGTGAAGCAGGATTTTTAATTGTCGCTCATGCAGGTGAAGAAGGACCTGCAGAATATGTGTGGCAAGCCTTAGATTTGTTAAAAGTAAACCGTATTGATCATGGGGTAAGTTCAGAGCAAGATCCTGTATTAATGCAACGTTTAGCAAAAGAGCGTATGCCTTTAACAGTATGCCCATTAAGTAATTTAAAGCTTTGCGTTGTTGATGATATGCAACAACACAACATTAAACGTTTGCTTGAGCAAGGGTTGTGCGTAACAGTAAATTCAGATGATCCATCTTATTTTGGTGGATATATGAATGATAACTTTGTTGCCATTTATAATGCGCTCAATTTAAGTGCAGATGATCTCAAAAAACTTGCGATTAATTCTTTTGAAGCTTCTTTTATTGATGAAAAAGAAAAGAAAAAATGGATCGATCAAATCAACGCACTGTAAAGTGCGTTTTTTTTAAAGCATTTTTTTCAATATATTATCTTTGTCAAAAAAATGGTGTTTGAGTGCAGCAAGTATATGTAATAAAACGAGAGCACCTGTAATCCATGCAAAATAAATATGAAAAGGTTTGAAGAATTTAACTAAGTCTTGATTTTTATTAATGAGTTGAGGCAAATTAAATAAATACATAACAGGTGCAGGATGCCCTGCTGTCCAACTAAATAAACAACCAGACAAAGGTAGTAAAATTAAAACGAGATATAGTAAAAAGTGAACAATATTAACAATCTTTTTTCTGAATGTGGAAATGGGCGAATGTAACGCCAAGTAATGCGAAAGATAAAAAGGAAAATAATCAGCGTTGCAATATTTTTATGTAATGTGATTACATCACCTTTAAAGTTTCCATCGACTGCATAAGTTAAAAAATTACCGCTATAAAAACCAATTAACCAAGCCAAAATAAAGATAAATGCTGTGCTCCAATGTAAAAAGCGCGTCAATTTAGGATGTTTCATAAATACATAAAAAAAGTGTTATATACGTCAAATTATAAAAATAAAATATCCATTTGCCAGCTATAAAAATGAGACACTGTGTTTTAAACATGGCAAAATATTAAGCTAGTGAAAGAAGGTGAAATATGAAAAAAATTTTATTAATTGCAATGGGGCTTGGTTTGACAGGCTGTGTGGCAGATGGTAGCTCACAAACTCAACAATTAGGTATGAGTGCAGTAAAAATTGCTGTAAATGCAAAATGCAATTATGAGTTAAATCAGTCAAGTGCATGGCAAACAGCAAGTAAACTAATGACGCAAGAAAAACAACAAACACTACAAAATAATATTTGTGGGTGTGTAAGTGATAAAGCACCACAAAGTGTAACCGCTGTTGATTTGGCAAATGCAGCATTTGATCCAAATTTACGTACAAAAGTAGTCGCAACGGCTGTAGATAAAACAATTAGCCAATGTATGACAGAAGTACTTAAATGATTGCAGGTGTTGATGAGGCAGGACGTGGTCCTTTAGTTGGTTCAGTTGTGGCTGCTGCAGTGATCCTAGATCCTGATCGTCCTATTTTAGGGTTAAATGATTCTAAAAAGTTAACTGAAAAAAAGCGTGAAATGCTCTTTTTAGAAATTAAAGAAAAAGCGTTAGCATGGTCTATTGCAGAAGCAAACTATCAAGAAATTGATGAATTGAATATTTTACAAGCGACTTTTTTAGCAATGAAACGTGCAGTAGAAGGTTTGAAAGTAACTCCACTTAATGTCATTGTAGATGGCAATCAAATCCCAAAAGGAATTGAAATTGCATGTGAGGCAATTATTGGTGGAGATGCAACCCATCCTGAAATTAGTGCAGCGAGTATTTTAGCAAAAGTAACGCGTGATCGTCAGATGGTTGAATTGGATGCAAAATATCCACAATATGGTTTTGCCAAACATAAAGGTTACCCAACAAAAGCCCATTTTGCTGCAATAGAAGCATTTGGGGTGATTGATGCACACCGTAAAAGTTATAAACCCATACAACATGCATTAAAAAGCGACCATTAAGGTCGCTTTTTAAATTAACGATTAAACTTTTCTTGATCAAAAAAAGCGGGTTGAAAATCTTGATCAATCTGTTGTAAATGCTCGTGCATTGCACGCTCATGTTGAATACGTTGGTAAATTTCTTCACGATGTACAGAAACTTCTTTTGGAGCGTTAACACCAATGCGTACTTGGTTGCCTTTGACACCTAGTACCGTCACACTGACTTGATCCCCAATCATTAAAGTTTCTCCGACACGTCGAGTCAGAATCAGCATGTTTATCTCCTTGCTAAACGCTAAACCTGCGAGGAATACTTGTAAAATATTGCGCTAATATAGCAGAGCCACCATATATAAAATAGGGTGACTTGAAAATTTATAGTTAATCCATATAGAAAATATGGATTTTATGTCTAAATTATGCGCGAGCGCTACTAATACCTTGTTCGCGGTCTAATCCAAATGTAGTATGCAATGAACGTACAGCAAGTTCTAAATAGTTTTCATCGATAAGTACAGAAATTTTAATCTCTGATGTAGAAATCATTAAAATGTTGATGCCTTCTGATGCCAAAGATGTAAACATTTTGCTTGCCACACCTGCATGTGAACGCATGCCTACACCAACAATTGAAACTTTAACAATATCGTTGCGAACCGTAACTTCACGTGCATTGATGGCTTTTGCAGTTGTATCTAAAATTTCTTTTGCACGCACAAAGTCGGTACGATTTACAGTAAATGTGAAATCTGTTGTACCATCTTCTTCGATATTTTGAATAATCATATCGACTTCAATATTTGCTGCACTGATTGGTGCTAAGATTTTAGAAGCAATACCAGGTTCATCAGGTACACCTAAAATAGTCAATTTTGCTTCGTCACGATTAAAAGCGATACCTGAAATGATTGGCTGTTCCATATTTTCTTCTGCCTCAGTGGTAATAAGTGTGCCTACATTTTGTTTAAAGTTTTCGTCAAATGCACCATCGTTGTCATTATCAAAACTTGAAAGAACACGCAATGGAACTTGATATTTACCTGCAAACTCCACAGAGCGAATTTGTAAAACTTTAGAACCCAATGATGCCATTTCAAGCATTTCTTCAAATGAGATACGATCAATTTTCTTTGCTTTAGGTGCAACACGTGGATCAGTGGTATAAACCCCATCAACATCTGTATAAATTTGGCATTCATCCGCTTTTAAAGCGGCTGCAAGCGCCACACCTGTCGTATCTGAACCACCACGACCAAGCGTTGTAATATTACCATCAGCATCAATCCCTTGGAAACCTGCAACAACAATTACTCGTCCTGCATCTAGGTCTTCAGATATATTATGTGTATCAATTTCTTCAATACGTGCTTTGGTAAAAGAACTATCCGTTTTAATACAAACTTGACGACCTGTATAAGACTTTGCATCTACACCCAAAGAGTGCAACGCCATAGCTAACATAGAAATAGTTACTTGTTCACCTGTAGACACCATCTGATCAAGTTCACGTGGTGCAGGTGTTTCGGTAATGGCTTTAGCAAGACTTAACAGTCGATTGGTTTCGCCGCTCATTGCTGATACAGCCACAACAACCTTGTGACCATGATCGTGCCAACGTTTTACACGACGAGCAACATTTAAAATGCGCTCGGGTGTTCCCATTGATGTCCCACCATATTTTTGAACAATTAATGCCATTCCGCTTAAACCCTTATTACTATAGAGATAGACAGTAGTGCAGATTTTTGTTTTCCTTATTATGTACATCGCAATGTACATAAGTGAAAAGTACTAAATCCATTAGCAAGCCATAAACTTTGTACTGAGTATATAGCAAGCTAAAAAGTTGAACAATCGTAAAAAGAAACGAATGCTTTTAAATTTATCTCGTTATAAATCATAATGCTTAATTACGATCACCATAATCATAAAGGTTTGCAAGTTTACCAAAACCCTCTAAAGTTTCTGGCATATCAAGCGGATCGAATATAACTTCAACTAAGATAAGATGGTCATGTTTTTTGATATCAATTAAGCAATCTTTTAATTCTGATAAATGAGTTATTTTATACTTTTTGATTGTAGTTTGCGGGTTAAATACATCCGGAAGGTTTAAATACTGCCAATTCTCAATATTATTATAAGAAGAGTGAGTACCTAAAATAGCACGTTCGATAGTGTAGCCTTTATTATTAATAATAAAGATAATAGGTTTAAAATTGAACCGCAATATTGTAGATAGCTCTTGAACCGTTAATTGTAGTGAGCCATCACCAATGAATAGTATTTGGCGTTTTTGTGGTGCAGCAAAAAGCGTTCCTAAAAGTGCAGGCAATGTATAACCGATTGATCCCCAAAGTGGCTGCGATATATATGTAATCTTTTTATCTAAGTTTAAAGTTGTAAGGGCAATATTTGAAGTTCCCATTTCACCTAAAATAATATCTTGATTTTGAATAAATTTTGCAATAACAGGCCAAAAATTTTTATGCTGTAAAACATTTGAAGTAGATACTTCAGGATTAATAGATTCATGTAATGAAATTGGTGCTTTTGGATAAATTTGAATATGCTCAAAAACCTTTTTAAAGCTTAAGTTATAAAAATGCTGATTATTAATATATGTATGATCTTCAAATAAATTAATAAAATTATTTTTAGGAGTGGGGATGGAAAAAAACTGTGTCGTAATATCAGAAAACTTTGCCCCTATTCCTATAATTAGATCAGCCTCTTTAATAAGCTTTAAAGATCTAGTAGAGCCAAAAACACCATGGCAGTTAGCCGTATTTTCATTCATTAAAAATTTTGCAGTTGACATACAAATAAATGGAATATAAGTGTCTTTAAAAAACTGTTCTAAAATAGGGATCAATTTCCAGCGTTCTATTGCTTTATCTAAGATAAAAACAGGTTTTTTAGCTGTATTCACTAAAGCTTGTAAGTGTTCGGTAAAATCTTTATTTTTCTGTGAAAATGTATCTTCAGGATAAAACTTAAGAGAACTATTATCATATTCAACACTATGATTGATAATATCGGATGGAATTTGCAATAAAACAGGTTTTTTCGAAGTTATACAAATTTTAAAGAGTCGATCAATTTATTCAACTGCATTTTGTGGGGTGATATATGCCTGATCAATTGTAAACTCAGATAAACACTTGGATATATTTTTATAATTTCCATCTACTAACGTATGGTGCAGTAGTGCATGATTTTGTATGGCATGCAATGGAGGAACTCCCGATATATGAATGAGAGAAACATCTTCAGCATAGGCACCTGCAATACCATTGATTGCACTTAAATCACCAACCCCATACGTTGTAATTACAGCACCAACCCCATTTATTCTTGCATATCCATCTGCTGCATAACTTGCATTTAATTCATTACAGTTACCAATAAATTGTAAAGTCTCATCTTTTTCTAATAATTCTAAAAAATCGAGGTTAAAATCTCCTGCAACACCAAAGAGATGTTTGATATTAATTTCTTTTAAACGTTTTTTTAGAAAATTTCCTATTGTAATTGGCATTTTATTTTCCTTAATTATAAATATAAGGTAAATAATTTATTCTATTGTGTTAGATGGGTAATAAGTATTTTTGTAATCTTAAATAAATATGGCACTAATAAGTGCCATATTTGAAAGTTTTTCTATTTTTGTTCAAGCCAAGCAGGTAGTGCTTGAAGAACAGAGTTAAACTTCTCATTAAGTGGCGCGCCACCTTGTGCTAAATCAGGCTTACCACCACCTTTACCACCAAGTTCGGTTGCTAGGTGTTTAATAATATCGCCCGCTTTTACTTGAGTTATATATTGTTTTGCAACAGAAGCAAGAAGGCTTACTTTTTCACCTTCTACACCTGCAAGTACAATCACAGCATCTTCTAGTTTAGATTTAACGCTGTCATGTAAGTGACGAAGCGATTTTGCATCTACATTTTGAACAATTGCAACTAAAGTTTGACGTTCTTTAATTTCTACAACTTGGTTCATAAGTTCAGAGGCTTGGAAATTCGCTAACTTTTGATTAAGTTGTTCAATTTGTTTTTGCAATACAGTTGTATGCTCAACAGTTGCTTGTACTTTATCAAATGTTTGATCTTTCTGTGCTTTTAAAATGCTATTAATTTGATAAATTGTTGAGTCAGCTTTTTGGGCAGTTTCAATCGCTTTTTGACCTGTTACTGCTTCAATACGGCGTACGCCTGCAGCCACACCGCCTTCGGAAGTGATTTTGAATAAGCCAATATCACCTGTACGATTAACATGGATACCACCGCACAACTCAATAGAGAAGTTCTTGTCATCAATAATTGAGCCCATGCTAAGAACACGTACTTCATCGCCATATTTTTCGCCAAATAACATCATTGCACCTTTTTCTTTGGCACTTTCAATGTCTAAAAGCTCGGTGCTTACAGCAGTATTAGCAATTACCTCTAGGTTTACAAGGCGTTCAATTTCTTGGAGTTGTTCAAAGCTAACAGGTTGTTCATTTGCAAAGTCAAAACGTAATACGTCTGATGCAACAAGAGACCCTTTTTGTTGTACGTGATTACCTAAAACCTGACGTAACGCGGCATGTAAAAGATGTGTTGCAGAATGGTTGCGCGCAGTAGCTGCACGTAAATTTGCGTCTACATGTGCATTTACATGTTGCTGAACTTCTAAGCGACCAACAGTGACAATACCTTGATGTACAAATGCGTTACCTGATTTTTTAGTATCTTGAACTTCAAAAATACCTGTATCATTTTTAAATGTACCTGTATCGCCAATCTGGCCGCCACTTTCTGCATAAAAAGGTGTTTGATTAAGTACAATTAAGGCTTCTTCACCTTCATTAATTGTCTCAACTTGTTCGCCATCTTTATAGATTGCAATAATCTGACCTTGACCTTGAGTTGCATCGTAGCCATCAAACTGTGTCGTACTGTCTACTTTAACAATACTGTTATAGTCGATATTAAATTTACCTGCATCGCGCGCACGTTGACGCTGTGCTGCCATTTCAGTTTCAAAACCTGCTTCGTCAATAGTAAGTTCACGTTCGCGTGCAATATCAGCTGTTAAGTCAGCAGGGAAGCCGTACGTATCGTAAAGTTTAAATACAACTTCACCCGGAATAACGTTAGTTTTAAGTTGAGCTAATTCAGTTTCTAACACTTTTAAACCTTGCTCAAGGGTTTTAGCAAATTGCTCTTCTTCTTTGAGTAGTGCTGCTTCAATACGTTCGCGGTTTTCAATGAGTTGTGGATAAGCGTTACCCATCACATCAATAAGAGGTTGTAACATTTTGTGGAAGAAACTTCCTGTTGCCCCAAGCTTGTTACCATGACGCACAGCACGACGGATAATACGACGTAATACGTAACCACGTCCTTCATTGCTTGGTGTAACACCATCGGCAATTAAGAACGAGCATGAACGAGCATGATCGGCAACAACGCGTAAAGACGGCTGTCCTTGATCTTCGATACCTACAATTTGTGCTGCTGCTTTAATGAGGTGTTGGAATAAATCAATATCGTAGTTTGAGTTAACGTGTTGTAAAACAGCAGAAATACGCTCTAACCCCATACCTGTATCTACAGAAGGCGCAGGAAGTGGATGTAGTTCGCCATCAGCAGTACGGTTAAACTGCATGAATACGTTGTTCCAAATTTCGATGAAACGGTCACCATCTTCTTCAGGGGTACCTGGTAAACCACCCCAAATGTGCTCGCCGTGATCATAGAAAATTTCTGAACATGGCCCACAAGGACCTGTATCGCCCATTGCCCAGAAGTTGTCTGATGCGTATTTTTCGCCTTTGTTATCGCCAATGCGAATAATACGGTCTGGCGTTAAACCAATATCTTTGTGCCAAATATCAAATGCTTCATCATCTGTATGATAAATCGTCACATACAAACGGTTTTTATCTAAACCTAAAACGTCCGTTAAAAATTCCCATGCAAAATGAATGGCGTCTTTTTTAAAATAATCGCCAAATGAGAAATTACCAAGCATTTCAAAGAAAGTGTGGTGACGCGCAGTATAGCCAACGTTGTCTAAATCGTTATGTTTACCGCCTGCACGTACGCATTTTTGTGATGACGTGGCACGTGTGTAAGCGCGTTTATCTAAGCCCAAAAAGCAGTCTTTAAACTGGTTCATACCTGCATTATTAAAGAGTAATGTGGGGTCGTTTGCAGGCACGAGAGAACTCGAGGCTACACGCGTATGACCTTTGGTTTCAAAGAAATGCAAAAAGGCTTCACGAATTTCAGCTGATGTCATAAAACGTGTACTCACTAACAAGTCACTCCAAAATATATGTATAAGAATAACCATAAATTATAGCGAAAAATTAGGTTTAGACCAATGTTAGTTTTAAGATGAGCCAGTAGTGAGCATTAAAGCTGAATCGTGTATGATCGGGTTTTATTTAAATAAAGGGAATAATCATGCAACAAATCGCAATTAATGGGTTTGGACGAATAGGGCGTAATGTCGTTCGTGCATGGTTTGAAAACCCAAAACCATTTTCGATTGTTGCTATTAATGACATTGCTGATATTGAAACCCTACGCCATTTATTTTTATACGATTCTACACATGGGCGTTTTGATGGTACGGCAGATATTATTTATGAAAAAGAGCATACATATTTAAATATAAAAACTAAAAATCACGAAATGCAAGTTGAGTTTTTTCAAGAAGCTAACCCTGAACAACTTGCATGGCAACACATTGATGTGGTGCTTGAATGTACAGGTTTATTCCGTTCTTATGATGATGCGTCTAAGCATTTAACGGCAGGTGCAAAACGTGTCATTGTAGGGGCTGCCCCATTTGATCGGGTTGATGCCGCAATTGTGTATGGTGTTAATCATCATGAAGTCAAAGCGACAGATAAAATTATTTCAAGTGTTTCTTGTACAACACAAGCGTTAGTACCGTTAGTTAAAGTCATTGAAGAACATTTTGGAATAGAAAGTGCATTAATGACAGAAGTACATGCGGTGACTGCCGACCAAATGGTGCTTGATCATGCTCATCGTGATTTACGCCGTGCGCGCGCATCGGGTTATAACATTATTCCCACGACTTCAAGTGCATTAGGTGCACTCAAACAAGTAATGCCACAAATGGAGAACCGTATCAATGGTTATTCTATTCGTGTACCAACGATTAATGTTGCTGCTATTGATTTAACTTTTGTATCTCAAACTGAATTAACTGCAGAACAGATTAATCGGGTGTTCAAGCAAGCTGCACTACATTCTGAAATTATGGATACAACAGAAGAATACTTGGTTTCAAGTGATTTTAATCATTCACCTTATTCACTTATTGTTGATTTAACACAAACAATGGTGGTTGGACGTCAAGCAAAAGTTTATGCGTGGTACGACAATGAGTGGGGCTATGCAAATCGTTTATTAGATTTATGTGCCTCTTTTAATTAAGGAAGCATATAACGTAAAATTGCAGTTGCAAACATGCTGATAAAAACGGTGGGCAATAGCGAAAAACGTGATGCTGCAATAAGCGTAATGATAATTGCACAGAGATCAGCAGGGTTGTCTTTGACAAAATAAGGTGCAATCACCGAAATTAAAATACAACCCGGCACAACCTCTAAGATTTGTGTTTGTTTAGGCGTAAGTGTTTTATTTTTAAGGCAAGCATAACCTAAAACACGCGTTAAATACGTGGTAAGTGCAATACAAAAAATGGCTAAAATAGTACTCATTCTTCTGATGCTCCTAAAAATACAGCAAAAGCAATACCCGAAAGCGCACCAATAGGAACGTACCACCCTTGTGGTAAGTATAAATAAGCAAGTGCGGCGGTAATTAAACTGATCAGCCATGGTCGAGCCGCTTGTATGCCTTGCCACATTCCCCGTAATAAAACTAAAAATACCGCAGGAAATGCCATATCAAAACCAAAACGATTGATATCTCCTAAAATGGGACCAATATAACCGCCAAGGGTGGTAAACGTGAGCCAAACAATATACAGCGCAAAACATACACCTGCATAAAAACGTAAATTAAAGCCCTGCTGTTTAGCATCTTGCAATCCTGCTGCCCAACTTTCATCACACATAAAAAATAACGCGGTATAGGCTTTTTTATTGGGTAAGTGTTTTAAGTGAGGTACTAAACTTGCACCCATCAATAAATGCCGACTATTCACTAAAAAGGTAATAAAAATAAGCATAAGAAATTGTGGCGGATTGCTCCACATTTCTAAAATGGCAAACTCTGAGCCTCCTGCAAAATTAAGCCCTGTGAGTAGTGGAAGCTCAATTAAATTAAAACCTTTTTGAGTGGCTTGTGTACCTAAGACCAAAGCAAAAGGAATAATACCAACCAACATAGGTACAGAGACTTTTAAGCCACGAATAAAATCTTGATGGGTGGACATTGGCATACAATAGAACAAAAGTAAAAACGCTATTTTATGGTAACTCAAGGAGTGAAAGGCACTAAAATTCACTTTTATTTGCTTTAAATTGGCATGCAATTCTACAATATAGAAGAAAGACAGCATGGGGTGCCAAATGGATCATATTGATAAGAAAATTTTGCAAGTATTACAACAACATGGCAAGTTACCCAATAATGAACTTGCAGAACAGGTTGGGTTATCGCCATCGCCGTGTTTACGCCGTGTTAAGCATTTAGAAGATGAAGGTATCATTCAAAAATATGTAGCATTAGTTGATCCATTAAGCGTGAATTTAGGGCTAACGGTATTTGCAAGGATTTGGTTACGTGGGCAAGACGAAAAAACTGTGAATGAATTTGTTGAGGCGGTAACAGCCTTTTCTGAGGTAGTAGAATGCCAACTCATTGCAGGTGAGTGTGATTTCTTTTTGCGAATTGTTGTTGAGGATTTAGAAGCTTATCGTAAATTTCAGATTCAACATTTAAGTAAAATATCAGGAATTCAAAATGTTAAAACCGAAATTCCTTTGCAACAAATTAAGCAAACCACTGCTTTACCACTGTAAATAAAATTTGTTTAAAACACAGGTGCATGGTAAAAAGTATCATGCTACACTTAGATAAATCGGGTGTGTTCCCGATTTTTTTATGCGAGTTAATTCGCTTTGACCAGATTTTAGGTTTGAGACATGCCAATATCAGAGACATGGTTGCTACCTGATGGGGTGGCAGATGTATTACCAGAACAAGCACATATTATTGAGTCACTTCGTCGACATTCTCTCGATTTCCTCGCATCACGCGGATATCAATTGGTATACACACCATTTATCGAATATATTGAATCTCTTTCATCATTGTCTGAAGCTAATCAAGATTTAGACCTTGTTAGCTTTAAAGTAATTGATCAATTATCGGGTCGTTTACTTGGTGTGCGTGCGGATATTACACCACAAGTGGCACGGATTGATGCCCATGTTCATCCTGTTGATGGCGTGGCGCGTTATTGTTATGCAGGCACAGTTTTGCATACTAAACCACAAAACTTTAGTTCGTCTCGTACTCCATTACAATTGGGTGCAGAACTTTACGGACATGACAGCATTGAAGCTGATGTAGAAATGATTGATGTGATGTTAGGATTGCTTGAAAATGCAGGTGAACTTGAGCATACACATTTAGATTTAGGACATGTCGGCTTATTTAGAAGTTTAGTTAAGCATGCAGGTTTAGATAAGAATACAGAACGTACATTACATGATTTATATCAGCGTAAAGCGTTACCTGAACTTGAAGAACTAACAAAAACTATTGCAAGTGGACAAGACTTTTATGCGCTTGGTCGCTATGCAGGTGATTTAGATGCGTTACAAACGCATTTAAGTGCAGATATTTTAAACGATAAAACATTTAAAAAAGCATTTGATGATTTAAAACAAACCGTACATGCCATTCAAAGCCGTTGGAATGGTTTGCATATTGGTATTGATGTGGTTGAGTTACGTAGTTATCACTACCATACCGGCTTAATGTATGCCGTATATGCACCAAACCGTGCAGCACCACTTGCACAAGGTGGGCGTTACGATGGTATTGGACAACATTTTGGGCGTGCACGTCCTGCGACAGGTTTTAGTTGTGATTTATATGCTTTATGTGCAGGACAGTTTGCAGAAATTCAAACTGTGGTTGCACCTAAAGGATTGGAACAAACACTCATAGAGGCAATTACAGCCGCACGCCAACAAGGCTTACGTGTTGTACAGCTTTTAGGTGACGATGATTTAAGCTCTGTGCCTTTAGCAACCCACCAAATGGTAAATGCGAATGGGCAATGGGTGATTGAATCTGTTTAAGTGCAAACTTAAGCAGATTTTTTTATTTTAACAGCATGATGTGATGAGGCTATTATGGGCAAGAATGTTGTGGTACTGGGTACCCAATGGGGCGACGAAGGTAAAGGAAAAATCGTTGACCTGCTCACTGATCAGGCGGCTGCGGTTGTTCGCTATCAAGGTGGACACAATGCAGGGCATACGCTTGTTGTAGGTGGTAAAAAAACGGTCTTACATCTTATTCCATCGGGTATTTTGCGTGAAAACGTATTGTGCTTAATTGGTAATGGTGTTGTGCTTTCGCCTGCTGCCTTAATTAAAGAAATGGATATTCTAGAAAAAGAAGATGTGCCTGTTAAAGATCGCCTTCGTATTTCGCCAAACTGTCCATTAATTTTACCAAACCATATTGCGCTTGACCAAGCGCGTGAACTTAAACGTGGCAATGCAAAAATTGGTACAACAGGGCGTGGTATTGGGCCAGCGTATGAAGATAAAGTGGCACGCCGTGCAATCCGCGTTGCAGATTTAATTCGTGGTGGCGAAGCATTAGAGCAACAATTACACGAAATGTTAGAGTTACATAACTTTCAGTTAACGCAATTTTATGGTGTAGAAGCTATTGCGTTTGATGATGTGATGGCACTGTGTAATGAATGGCGTGAAGTTTTACGTCCACTTGTGATTGATGTCACTGAAACATTGCATGAGTTCCGTAAAGCGGGCAAACCAATTATGTTTGAAGGTGCGCAAGGTTCTTTACTTGATATTGACCATGGTACTTATCCATATGTAACCAGTTCTAATACTACAGCAGGTGGCGTGAGTTCGGGTTCTGGTTTGGGGCCTTTACACTTAGATTATGTGCTTGGTATTACAAAAGCGTATACCACGCGTGTGGGCAGTGGACCATTCCCAACTGAGCTTGTATATGACGCTGCAAATGATACAGGTGATGCTGTAGGTAAACACTTAGGTGTTGTAGGTAATGAGTTTGGTGCTTCAACAGGTCGTCAGCGCCGTTGTGGTTGGTTTGATGCTGTTATTTTGCGCCGTTCGGTAGAAGTAAACTCATTAAGTGGTATTTGCCTAACAAAACTTGATGTTTTAGACGGCTTAAAAGAAGTTAAAATTTGTGTGGGCTATGAGGATGCAGATTCAGGCTGTGTTGGCTCATCAGATGCTATTTCTTTTGAACACTTAAAACCAATTTACGAAACTTTACCAGGTTGGGAAGGGACGACATTTGGTTTAACTCGTATTGATCAACTTCCAAAAAATGCCTTGGCTTATGTTAAGCGTTTAGAGGAGCTAGTAGGTTGTCCTGTTGATATTATTTCAACGGGTCCAGACCGTGATGAGACGATTATTTTACGTCATCCGTTCTCGGCATAAGCCTAATAAAACCGCAGTTTAGACTGCGGTTTTTTATAAACAAAATTATAATATCTCTTTGTTTTGAATTTATATATGATTTTCCCATAAATTAAGCATGATGGGATTAAAATCATGAAGTTACATCTTATTGTAATGATGTGTATAGTGGGTTTAAGTGGCTGTACCACAATTGCAGATATGTCAGGTGCAGATTCTGCAACATTAAATGCAACATCGGCACAAAGTTTTAGTAAAATGCGCCAAGATGCCCAGCAAAAAGGTACATTAGATACGTCTTCAAGTACTTATAATCGTATTAATAGCGTTCTTGTACGTATGGAACCTTATGCCAATCAAATTAATCAAACAGGACAAGCATTTCAATGGCAGCTTGCTGTTATTAAATCTGATACAGTAAATGCTTATGTTGCGCCTGGTGGTAAGGTTGTCTTTTATACAGGTATTGTCAACAAACTCAACCTCACTAATGATGAGATTGCGGCAGTAATGGGACATGAAATGACCCATGCATTAGAAGAGCATTCAAAAAATAAACTTGGTGCAGATGCGCTAACCAATCTTGCAGTAGGTATTGGTAAGTCTTATGCAGGTAATAACATTGGACAATTTGGTTCTGCGGCAATTGACTTAGGTAAGCAAGTGGGTGTTGGATTACCTTATTCGCGTAATCTAGAAACACGTGCAGATTATGGTGGTTTAATGTTAATGGCAAAAGCAGGATATAATCCACAAGCTGCATTAACGTTGTGGCAAAAAATGAATAGTTTAGAGGGAGCAGGTGGTCCTGTGTTTTTATCAACACATCCATCAAATGGACAACGCATAGAAGCAATGCGTAAGAACTTGCCTGCTGCTATGGCAATATATAATAGTCGGAAATAAAAAAAGGGGGTACCTCCCCTTTTTTTATGGTGCAGGATTAGGCTGTTGAATGTGCACTTGTTCAATTTCAGCTAAAATTTCATGGCTTAGCTGAATTGAAAATGCGCCAATATTTTCTTTAAGTTGTTCTAAATTGGTTGCACCAATAATTGTACTGGTGACAAAGAACTGTTGCTTAATAAAAGCTAAAGCCAACTGCGTGAGAGTGAGCCCGTGTTTTTGTGCAATTTGTGCATATTGCTCAGTTGCCCAATCACATTGAGGGTTGGTGTATCGTGTAAAGCGCGAAAATTTCGTGATACGTCCATTTTGAGGACGTGCCCCATGACGATACTTCCCTGTAAGCATACCAAATGCAAGCGGTGAATAAGCCAAAAGCCCAATATTTTCGTATTTAGAAATTTCTGCCATGCCTACTTCATAGCTACGATTTAGTAGACTATATGGGTTTTGTACAGTTACAAATTTACTCAGATTAAGTTTTTCTGCAACCTGTAAAAACTTCATTGTTGCCCAAGGCGTCTCGTTAGATAGTCCAATATAACGAATTCTTCCTTTTTTAATTTCTTGTTCTAAAGTTAATAAAGTATCTTCAAAGCGTGTCGCATGATGGTTTTCTGCGGTTGCCATCTCATTATTATAGCCTAAGTGACCAAAGAAATTGGTTGTGCGTTCTGGCCAATGGAGTTGATATAAATCAATATAATCTGTTTGCAAGCGTTCTAGTGAGCCATCAATGGCTTGTGAAATATAGTGTTGATTAAAACGTGTTTGCCCATCACGGATATGACCACCACCAAAAGCAGGACCTGCAATTTTAGAAGCTAAAAAGACGTTATTGCGTCCACCGTATTGTTTAAACCACTCACCTATAATACGCTCTGTTGCCCCTTGTGTTTCGGATTTGGGTGGCACAGGATACATTTCGGCAGTATCCCAAAAGTTGACACCTTGTTCTAGGGCATAATGAAGTTGCTGAAATGCTTCAGGCATGGTGTTTTGTTCACCAAAGGTCATTGTACCTAAACAAATTTCTGGAACCTCAATATCTGTATTAGATAAACGATTGTATTTCATATAGATCTCCAGAGTTAAAAAAAGCAAATCAAAGGATTTGCTTTGGAAAATTTATTCTTTTGTACTTTCTAGGGCACTATCGTAAATTAAAATTGCTTTTCCTTCGGTATAAATCATACCTTGTTCTTCTAAAGATTTTAATACACGTCCTACCATCTCTCGGGAACAGCCCACAATACGTCCAATCTCTTGGCGTGTAATTCTAATTTGGCGTCCATTTGGAAGTAACATCGCTTCGGGGTGATTTGCTAAATCAATTAAACAACGTGCAATACGACCTGTAACATCAATAAATGCCAAGTCTGTCATTTTACGAGTTGTATTTTTTAAACGACGCGCGAGTTGTGCAAATACTGCGTAATTTAAATCAGGGTATTCTTTACTCAGCTCAATAAAGTTTTCATATGAAATTTCAGCAATTTCACTGATTTCACGTGTACGTACTTCTGCAGTACGATGAGGTTCTGTTTCAAATAAACCCATTTCGCCAAAAAAGTCACCTGCATTTAGATAGGCAACTACAATTTCACGTTCTTCATCTTCACGTAAAATAACAGAAACTGAACCCTTTAAAATTAAATACAGCGATTTAGATTCGCTTCCAGCTTCAATAATCGTTTTACGTTTTTGATGACGGTTGATATAGGCACGTTTAAGTAAAGCTTTAACCGATTCTGGTAGCTGGTGAGGGGCGAGGGCATCACTTGCAAAGGGGAAAGGCATGTTGTGTATTCCAAAGTATAAAAAAGAAAAGACAGATCAATCTGCCTTTTAGTATGGAAATATCCAAAAAATTTGTGTTAGTGTACAACGCATCAGGTAATTTATAATATTTTTTTTAGGTAGTTGCAATGAAATCAACTGTTCAATGGCTAGAGAATGTTGCATTTGAAGGTAAAACCGAAAGTGGACATCGTATTATGATGGATGGCTCACCTGCATTTGGTGGTGAAAACCGCGGTGCGCGTCCCATGGAGCTCATTTTAACAGGCTTAGGTGGTTGTGCATCGTTTGATATTGTGACTATTTTAAAAAAAGCACGCCAAGATATTCAAGACGTACAATGTGAATTACAAGCAGAGCGTTCTGATGGTATTCCATCTGTTTTTACTAAAATCCATTTACACTTTATTGTAAAAGGAACAAATATCAAAGAAAAACAGGTAGCAAAAGCGGTTGAGCTTTCGGCAGAAAAATATTGCTCTGCAAGTAAAATGCTGTCTGACGGTGGTGTAATCATTACACACGATTTTGAAATTATCGAGCAATAAATAATTGTGGGTCTACACGGGCATCGTTTAGACTCATTCCCCAATGTAAATGTGGCCCTGTCACACGTCCTGTTTTACCCACTTTTGCAATTGCTTCGCCCTGTTTGACGGTTTGTCCTGCTTGTACATCAATTTCGCTTAAATGACATAGCATGGTAATTAAGCCTTGCCCATGATCTATAAATACCGTTTTACCATTAAAAAAGTAATCGCCTGTTTTAACAACTGTACCATCAGCAGGTGCAATGACAGTTTGTCCAACAGGAGCAGGAATATCTAAGCCCGAATGAGGCGCGCGTTCTTCTTCATTAAAAAAGCGTTTTCGTCCAAAAGAATTGCTAAATTTTCCTTTTGTTGGCGCAATAAATTGAGGCAATGTGTTGCTTGGCGTAAATGATGTATAAATTTGATGTTGTTCTTGTGCTTCAGTTTTGTAGCGTTCTAACTGTATAGAAGATGGTTGCACATAACTTTGGTTTTGTAGTTTGATGTGCTGTTCTGCATAAGCATAAGGTTGAACATGAATAGGCACAGATTGTGTGTCTATTTGAGCATATGTTGTGCCAACGGGTGTAGAAAGTGGAATACCCACCACTGCATATTTTTGATTTTGCTCCTGCGTAATTAAAACAGATTGATGATTATAGCTTACCTGTTGTACGTTACTTGGTAGAGGGAGTACAGCAATGCCACCTGCACGCAGTGATTGTTGAGGAAGTTGGGCGTAGGTTGTTGTGCAAAAACAACAGAGTAATAAAATTTTTTTCATAAACATAATTCTAGCTTGAAAACTCAATTTTTGCACAAATATCTATATAGTGCTATATCCAATTTTAAAAGATAAACTACTGAAAAATATTAATTAAATTTCTTGAAAAAAATAATTTGTCCCTCATTTATAAGTTAAGAGAAAACATTGTGAGGAATAAAAATAATGCGATTTGAAAAATTCACAAAAGGCTTAACCAATGCACTTTCATCGGCACAATCTTTGGCAATGGGTAAAGATCACACGGCAATAGAGCCTATCCATATTTTAGCCACATTGCTTAATGAACCTGCAAATTTAAGTCTGTTACAACAAGCAGGGGCAAACTTACCTCAGCTTAAACAACAGTTAGAGCAAGCATTAAAAGATGCACCTACACTGAGTAATCCAACAGGTGATATTAATCTAAGTGCGGAATCTGCAAAAGTTTTAAATTTAGCAGACCGTTATGCTCAAAAAGTAGGTGATGAGTTTGTATCAACAGATTGGGTGATGTTGGCACTGAGTGAGTCGGGTGCGACTAAAAAATTATTAGACAGTGCGGTAAATTTACGCCAAGTCATCGAAAAAATTAGAGGTAACGACAAAGTTATGACAGACAATTATGAAGATCAACGCGACTCTTTAAATAAATACACCATTAATTTAACTGAACGTGCTTTATCAGGAAAACTTGACCCTGTGATTGGGCGTGATGATGAAATCCGTCGTACAGTTCAAGTGTTGTCACGTCGTACTAAAAATAACCCTGTATTGATTGGTGAGCCGGGGGTAGGTAAAACTGCCATTGTAGAAGGTTTGGCACAACGCATCGTAAATGGAGAAGTGCCTGATAGCTTAAAAGGCAAACAAGTCCTTTCGCTCGATTTGGGTGCTTTACTTGCAGGAGCCAAGTATCGTGGTGAGTTTGAAGAGCGTTTAAAAGCGGTTTTAAATGATCTTGCAAAACAAGATGGTCAGATCATTTTGTTTATTGACGAATTGCATACCCTTGTAGGTGCAGGTAAAACTGATGGTGCAATGGATGCAGGAAATATGCTTAAACCTGCACTTGCCCGCGGTGAGTTACGCTGTGTGGGTGCAACCACTTTAGATGAATATCGTCAATTTATTGAAAAAGATGCTGCACTTGAACGCCGTTTCCAAAAAGTATTGGTGGATGAGCCAAGTGTAGAAGATACAATTGCAATTTTACGTGGTTTAAAAGAGCGTTACGAAGTGCATCATGGTGTAAAAATTCTAGATTCTGCCATTATCTCGGCGGCTAAAATGTCACATCGTTACATCACAGACCGTCAACTACCTGATAAAGCCATTGATTTAATTGATGAAGCAGCATCTCGTATTAAGATGGAAATTGACTCTAAACCTGAAGCATTAGATCGTTTAGATCGCCGTATTATTCAGCTTAAAATGCAATTAGAAGCGGTGAAAAAAGACGAAGATAACGGCAGTAAAGGCGAAGTAACGTATCTTCAAAATCAGATTGACGAGTTACAGCGTGAATATGATGATTTAGAAGAAGTATGGCGCAAAGAAAAAACCTTGGTTGAAGGTACAAAACAAGCACAGGTCAAATTAGACCAAGCTCGTATTGCGTTAGAAAAAGCACAGCGTGAAGGAAATTGGGAAGAAGCAAGCCGTTTGCAATATGGCGATATTCCTGAGCTTGAAAAAGCACTCAATCAAGATGAAGTTGCTGAAGAGAACGAAGAACCAAAATTGATTCGTACTAAAGTGACGGAAAACGAAATTGCAGAAGTGGTGAGTGCGGCAACGGGTATTCCTGTGGCAAAAATGCTACAAGGTGAGCGTGAAAAACTTTTACAAATGGAAAGTTTTTTGCATAACCGTGTTGTTGGGCAAGATGAAGCCGTTATTGCTGTGTCTAATGCCGTACGCCGTTCGCGAGCAGGGTTGTCCGACCCTAACCGCCCAAGTGGTTCATTCTTGTTTTTAGGACCAACAGGTGTAGGTAAAACCGAACTTACAAAAGCTTTGGCAAACTTTTTGTTTGATAGCGATGATGCCATGATTCGTATTGATATGAGCGAATTTATGGAAAAACATTCTGTGAGCCGTTTAGTAGGTGCACCTCCAGGATATGTAGGTTATGAAGAAGGCGGTGTGCTAACAGAAGCGGTACGCCGTAAACCATACAGTGTTATTTTGTTTGATGAGGTAGAAAAAGCACATCCTGATGTGTTTAATATCTTATTACAAGTGCTTGATGATGGACGTCTAACAGATTCACAAGGGCGTATTATTGATTTTAAAAATACGGTTATTGTGATGACATCTAACTTAGGTTCACAAGATGTCCGTGAATTGGGTGAAGATGCCCCTGAAGATGATGTACGTACAGTGGTGATGAATGCAGTAAGTCAGCATTTTAGACCTGAATTTATTAACCGTATTGATGAGTTGGTGATTTTTCATTCACTTAAAAAAGCACAAATTCGAGGTATTGCCGATATTCAACTTGCGCGTTTACGTCATCGTTTAGAAGACCGAGAAATTGGTTTACAGATAGATGATAGTGCACTCGACATCTTAATTGATGCAGGATTTGACCCAATTTATGGGGCAAGACCACTCAAACGTGCAATTCAGCAACAGGTTGAAAATAGCCTTGCACAAAAAATCTTGGCAACGGATTTTCAAGCAGGGGATACCATTTTGATTAAAGGCGAAGATGGACAACTGGTGTTTGATAAACTGAAGTTAAATTAATTTATAATGCCCATATCTTAGGATATGGGTTTTTTATGTTGGATATTTTGATAATAAAGATTTAGCAGTAGGTATTGTTTTTGAAAATGTAGAGAGTCAAAAACCTGTTCAGATTTATACTAAAATTATTGATGATATTGCGCTTTATGAGCCGGGTGCTTTTTACAAACGTGAGCTGCCATGTATTTTATCTTTGTTTGAGACCATTTTAGAACCTAGCACAACGGTTGTTGTTGATGGATATGTACATTTGGGGGCTGATCAGAAAGATGGTCTAGGGATGTACCTATACAAACAGGTTCATTTACCTGTAATTGGGGTAGAAAAAAATTACTTTAAAGAAACTCCTAAAGAATGTGAGTTATATCGTGGTACAAGCCAAAAACCTATTTATGTGACAGCTGTGGGATATCCATAAAATCAAGCAAAGAAAATGTATGGTAAAAATAGAATTCCTGATTTGTTAAAATTAGCTGATCGCTATAGCCGTAATCAATCATTATGTTTTTGAAAAATAAAATATTAAAGCGTATAGTATTTGTAAAATTTAGATGATGAGTAAACGGAAAATGTCAGGTAATAACAAGAAAGTGATAGGAATTGTGGCAGGTGTGTTGGTTGTTGGGGGTGTTGTTGGCGGTAATGTTTATGCAGATAAAGAGCTAAAAGCAATCTACAGCATGGATAAACAAGATGGTAAAAAAATTAAATTTAAAAAAGTAGATTATAACGTTGGTACTTTTTCGGGTGATATTATTTGGGAAGCAGAAATTACGGTTGACCCATGTCATCCCGAGCAAAATATTGTAATTAAGGGTAATGATCATGTAACGCGTGGTTTGACAGGTTATGATATTCATTCAAAAATTGATGTAGATGATAACAAAATTAAGCAACTGTTTGATAATAAGCCTGTAGCTACAGTTGATACCCATATTAATTGGTTTGGACAAGCAGATGTACAAGCCAAAAGTCCAAGTTTTATTAAAAACCAAGACCAATTTAAAGTTGATTGGGCAGGGATTGATTTAGCATTTAAAGCCAAAAAAGAAAATGACGATCTTTTCTTTAAAGATATTGTATTAAATATTCCAAATTTGACTGTACAAGAAGGTAATAAACAGTCAATGATCCAAAATATTGTTTATAAAGTAGATCAAAGTTATGCCAATAAATTGATTGCAAGTACATCGGAACTAAGCATTGGATCAATTCAAGCAAATTGGGGTGATCGTTTAGAGCTTAATCAACTCAAATATGCAGGTAATGTTTCTGATAAAAATAATAAATTTTCAGGTACTCAAAAATTTTCTATTCAAGATGCAACATTTGGACAGTATAGGTTAAATAAATTTTTACTCAATACAGAAATTACAGATATTGCGAAAGCAGATGCACAAAAAGCATTTGTTGATATTAATCATTTACAAGAAACGTGTATGTCTGAACAAGACCGTTTAAGTCAATTAGTTAAAGCGGTAAGTCCTTTATTGGAAAAGGGCTTCAAATTTAACTCTAAGCAAAATGTGCTCGAAGTAAATAATCAAAAAGTAACCTTTGATTTTGATGGAACACTGAAGCCAAGTACGTATCCAACAGATTTTGAACAGATGATACGTACAGTGCCACAAAATCTAACGTTTAATTACAGTGCAGAAGTGGATAAAGGCTTTATGCGTTTGATCCGCCCTGAATTGACAGAAAATGATGTCAAACAAATCGCAGATGCTTATCATGCAAAAGTAACCGATCATACATTGGCGTTATCAGGTAAATTTGAAAACGGTAAACTACAATAAAAAAACCGAGGCGATTGCCTCGGTTCTTCTTTTAAACACCGAAATGTTTAATTTTCCAAGAGCGATGGATTTTTTGATTACGTTTGTAATCTAAGCCAATCGTTTCTTGGGTGATTTCTTCAATGTCAAACATGGCTTCAATTTCTTCATCTAACTCAAAACCACGGTAGTTGTTAGAGAAGTAAAGTGTACCGTCTGAACTTAAGCGGTTCATTGCACGTTTAAGCAACGAGATGTGATCACGTTGTACATCAAATGTGCCATAAAACTTTTTAGAGTTTGAGAATGTTGGTGGGTCGATAAAAATAAGGTCGTATGTTTCGTGCCCATCTTTTAACCATTCAAAACAGTCACTTGCAAAGAACATATGTTGTTCATCTGCATGGTCAATCGTTAAACCATTCAGTACAAAATTTTCTTTAGACCAATTGAGATAAGTATTTGATAAATCAACGCTCGTTGTACTTGCTGCACCACCAAGTGCGGCGTGTAAACTTGCTGTAGATGTATAGCTATACAGGTTAAGGAAATGTTTGCCTTTAGCTTCTTGTGCAATACGTAAACGCATCTGACGATGGTCTAAGAACAAGCCTGTATCTAAATAGTCGGTTAAATTGACTAAAATTTTAGCTTTACCTTCACGTACAATAAAGCGTTTAGAGGCTGTACTTTGTTTTTCGTACTGATTTTTACCCGCTTGCTTAGCACGCGTTTTGATAAAGATAGCATCGCGATTTAAACCTGTTACAGCACGAATTACTGCTAGCGCTAAGTTAAATCGTTTTTTTGCTTTTTCAGGGTCAATTTGTTTAGGTGGTGCATATTCTTGTACATGTAAACGATCGCCGTATAAATCAACTGCTACGTTAAAGTCAGGTAAATCTGCATCGTACAAACGTAAGCAATAAATATTTTCTTTGACTGCCCATTTTTTGAGTGCCGTCATATTTTTTTGCAAGCGGTTTGCAAAGTCTTGTGCACCTTCAATTTCGACAGGTTGTGCTTGCCAATTTACTAAAAACGGTTGTGCACTTGCAGATGGCTTAACATGACCAAAACGGACATAAATTGGCAGTTTACCATTCATTAAACGAAGCGTTTGAGGCTCTGCAAACGCTAAAACATCGGCTTGTTCAACTTGCGATGCAATCACGGCAGCATATTGATTTGGGAAATAGTCTTGTAAAAGTGCTGAAATCCCTTGATATAACGCACGGTTAGATGCTTTTTCACCTAAACGCTCACCATACGGTGGGTTGGTGACAATAAAAGCATTCCCACGTTCAGGAAAATCGCCCCAATCGGCAAGTGTGCGTTCTTCTAGCTGAATATGGTCTAAAACACACTCAAATCCTGCGGCAATGATATTTTGACGCGTGGCTTTAATGGCATCCCAATCGGCATCAAAGGCATAAAACTGTGGCAGTGGCTGTTCTAATGCTTGTGCATGACGCTCAGCAGCTTCCGCTTTAATGCTCATCCACAATTCATGGTCGTGTCCATGCCAACCGTTAAAGCCAAAACGACGCACTAAACCTGGCGCACGGTCGGTTAAAATCATTAAAGATTCGATAATAAATGTACCCGAACCACACATTGGGTCAAGTACCATATCAGGTTGGCGATTTTTTAAATCTGCTTTGTGCAAAATGGCTGCAGCAAGGTTTTCTTTAATCGGTGCATCGGTCATGAAGCGACGGTAGCCACGTTTATGCAGTGAATCACCTGATAAATCTAAGCAGTACGTATGCGACGTTTTACCTGCTTGAACGTACATGGTAATTTCAGGTTGTTTTGTGTCGATACTTGGACGGCGCCCCACCGCTTCCATAAAGCTATCGACCACGCCATCTTTGACACGTAAAGTTGCAAATTGGCTGTTTACTTTAATGTCACGGTCGATATGAATACGAATGGCAAATGTACTTTGTGGTGCAAAAATTAAAGACCAATCAAAGTTTACGGCACCTTCGTAAAGTTCTTCTGCCACGTCACGAGCATCAAATGTATGGTCAAGTACGTGTTCGTGTATAGGCAATACCACGCGTGATGCCAAACGTGACCACATGCAAATACGGTAAGCTGTTTCTAATGTCCCTTTGAAAATTAAGCGTCCAGCTTTACGCTCTACATTCGTTGCACCAAGCTGAGCGATTTCTTCTTCGAGTAAGAGCTCTAAGCCATCGGCACAAGTAACCCAATATGTAGACAAACGTTGCGATGAATTCATGCAAACTTCCAAACCAAACAAGCAAAGAGCGATTTTAACGTATTTTTGCCTGTCTGTGCGTGCGTTTTTTCCCATCAATGTGCTTGAGATTTTCCGCTACAATAGGTCAACTTAAGGCTAGACAAAGGAATTTTTGATGCATCTTGCGCAATTGCATACTCCGAGCCAAATTCAGCTGAACCCCAAGGGGCAGTTGAAGCATTTTTTGACCATAGAAGGTCTTTCAAAACAAACTCTCACTCAAATTTTAGATACAGCGCAAAGCTTTATTGATGAAAATGGACAACTGATTACCTCGCCACTATTAGAAGGTAAAACAGTGATGAATCTATTTTTCGAAAATTCAACCCGTACACGTACGACTTTTGAAGCAGCAGCAAAACGTTTATCTGCCAATGTTCTAAATATTGATATTGCACGCTCGAGTACATCTAAAGGCGAAACACTGCGCGATACGCTGTGGAACTTACAGGCGATGGCGGCAGATATTTTTGTGGTACGTCATTCATCTTCAGGTGCGGCACATTTTATTGCCAAAGATGTGTGCCCAAATGTTGCGATCATTAATGCAGGCGATGGACGTCATGCACATCCTACCCAAGCTATGTTGGATATGTTGACTATCCGCCGTGAAACCAAAAAGGATTTTAAAGATTTAAGTATTGCCATTATTGGGGATATTAAACACTCACGCGTGGCACGTTCTGATATTGCAGCATTACAAACATTGGGTTGTACTGATGTGCGTGTGATTGCACCAAATACGTTATTGCCATTTGGTTTTGAAGAGTTTGGTGTGCGTTTATTTAATAATATGGATGAAGGCATTAAAGACTGTGATGTGATTATCACATTACGCATCCAAAACGAACGCATTGATTCGCCAGCACTTGCTTCACAGCTTGAATTTCATAAGATGTATGGTTTAACCGAAGAACGTTTAAAATTGGCTAAACCAAGTTGTATTGTGATGCACCCAGGACCAATGAACCGTGGTGTTGAAATTGCGTCAAGTATTGCCGATGGGGCACAATCAGTTATTTTAAAACAAGTGACAAATGGGATTGCCGTACGTATGGCAGTGCTCGCGCTAAGTATGCAAGGACAAACAGCATGAAAATTAAAATAGAAAATGTTCGCTTACTTGATCCGACTACACAAACAGATGCAATCCAAACTGTCTTTTTGGACGGTAACCACCGTGTTGAACATTTAGAACATGTTGATCAAACTATTGATGGTGCAGGTAAATGGTTGATGCCAACCATGTTTGATTTATGTGCACGCTTGCGTGAACCAGGTCAACAGCAACATGGTACGTTAAGTTCAGAAGGCAATGCAGCACGTCAAAATGGTATTTTGCATGTGGTTACGCCGCCAGACTCTAAACCCATTGTGCAAGATAACGGTGCACTCATTCATGGTTTAGTTGAAAAAGCATGGCTAGATGGAAAAATTCATCTGCATATTATTGGGGCACAAACTCAAGGCTTACAAGGTAAACAACCTGCAAATATGGCAGGGCTCAAAAAAGGCGGCTGTTTGGCAGTTTCAAATGCCAATGCACCTTTTGAAGATGATGATGTGGTGATTCGCACATTAGAATATGCAGCAGGATTAGGCTTAACTGTTATTTTTTACCCTGAAGAAGCCACCATTGCCAAAGATGGTTGTGTGCATGAGGGGTTTGTCGCATCGCGTCAGGGTTTACCTATGATTTCGCCACTTGCAGAAACCACTGCAATTGCAAAATATTTGTTAATAGTAGAAGCAACAGGGGTAAAAGCACATTTTAGCTTGTTATCTTGTGGTGCATCGGTTGAGCTCATTCGGATTGCAAAAGATAAAGGTCTACCTGTAAGTGCAGATGTTGCTATGCATCAATTACATTTAACAGATGAACTAATCGATGGTTTTAATTCGCTTGCGCATGTGCGTCCGCCGTTACGTGGCTTAAAAGATCAGCAAAAACTCCGTGAAGGCTTAGCCCAAGGGGTTATTGATGCAATTTGTACGCATCATGAGCCTTTAAATGAATCTGCAAAATTGGCACCATTTGCAGAAACAGAGTCGGGTATTAGTGCATTTGATACTTATGTTACTTTAGGTTTAAGTTTAGTGGAGCAAGAAGCCTTAACCGCATTAGAGTGGGTAGAAAAAGTAACCCTTGCACCTGCCAAATTGGTTGATCTTGAACGAAAATGGCAGGCAGAAGCAGGTTGGGTAGTGATTGATCCAACACTTGAATGGCAACTTACTAAAAATACAATGTTGTCTAAAGGCAAAAATACGCCATTAATTGGACAAACTCTTAAAGGGAAAGTTGAGCAGGTGTTTAGTTAGTTAGATTTGCCCTGAGTGTTCAGGGCAGATTCTTCCCAATCTGCAAATGTTTGATTTGTTTCTACATGTTTCCATGCTGTACGACCGTTACTAGAATATCCTAAAATGACAGTACTTGCAGCAGAAGGCTTGCTGAAGTGATAATCTTTGGTAAAAATATATGTTTCGGGATCAATTATTTTTTCTGCAATTAATTTAGGTCTTAAATTTTTCAAATAACAACAATTTGGATCTTTTACATCTTTTCGGACTTGACTACCTTTTAAAACATAAAAATCACCCTTGATTATTTTAGCGGTTGCATAAACCTCTTTTGTTTTTATTATAAATTTTGCTAAATCATCAGTAGGTGGAGTAATTTTTGATACCTCTAAAAAATGGTAGCCTAAGATAGGTAAAATAATTTTTATTTGTTCTAAAAAGTATCCCATATCCACCTTGTCTGATTCAGGTAATTTATCGTATATGTGTGTCGTGGCATTTATAAGCTGACATTGACTATTAGATAAAACAATTTGAATAAGTCGACTTTCTAAATACTTAATATGTGTTTTTGTTAGGTTCTGATCTTTGCCTGTCACGATACAAGCTTTATTCCAAAACTTTTTATTTTCATGTTGCTTTAGGCGATATCCAATATTATCAGATTCTCCAATATATACTTTAGGATATAAAGGGTCTTCCTCATCATTGATTAGAAAATAAATGCCAGTACGATTGGCTTCTTTTCTCTGTATTAAAGAACTAATTTGGTTACGAGGTATAGATACAATATGACCTGTCCAATTTGTAATTTCAGCAGTTAAAATTCCGTTTAGCGTACCATCAGTTAAAAAGAGTTTAACGCTTTTACCATATGACATATTTTGAATAAAAAGTGTGGTTTTATATAATTATAAAACCACATTGTTCTTATGCAGAAGCTTCCTCAGTCTTTTTCTTCTTCTTTTTTTTCTTTTTCGGTTTCTCCTCTACTAATTCACCATCTTCTATAGCTTGCCAATATTCAAGCTGTGCCATCACTGCAGCATAAATAGAGTCTTTGGTATAGCGTCCTTTTTTGTCTAGTTCTCCAACAGGTCGCTTCATCAAAATCTCTAAAGCTTGGTCAATGGTATCAATGGCATGTACATGGAATTGTTGATTTGCTACGGCATCAATTACATCTTGGCGTAACATTAAATGTTGCATATTTTGACGCGGAATAATTACGCCTTGTTTACCTGTTAAACCTTGTAATTTACACGCATCAAAAAAGCCCTCAATTTTGGCATTGACACCACCAATCGGTTGTACTTGCCCAAGTTGGTTCATAGAACCTGTAATTGCCCATGACTGATCTATAGGCAGTTGGCTAATGGCAGAAATCAGTGCAGAAAGTTCTGCCACAGTGGCACTATCACCATCTACCTGACCGTAGCTTTGCTCAAAAGCAAGTGCGGCAGAGAAGTGTAAAATTTGTTCACGTCCAAAATGAGCTTTTAAAAAGCTCGACATCAACAATACGCCTTTGGCATGTAACGACCCACCAAGTTCTACACTGCGTTCGATATCTAAAATATCGCCACCACCTTGATAAACCGATGCTGTTAAGCGAGAAGGCAAACCAAATTCAACATCTGCATAATGAATAACAGATAATGCATTAATTTGTCCTAAACGCTCGCCTTGTGTTTCGATAAGCTGTGTACCACGTGTGATATCTTGCCAATACAAATCACGCAAATAGCCTAAGCGATATTGACGATGTTGTAATGCCATTGCTATATGCTCGGCAGTAACGATGGTTTGTTCTGCTTGTAGGGCATGATGATGTGATTCTCGGATAAGATCGCCTAAAGTAGAAGCGTGTAAAGATAATGAACTTTGGTCTTCTGCCTGACGGCTAGAGTCTGTGAGTAAAGCAGCTAAAGCACTACGGTCAAAAGGTAAGAGTTTATCGACCTGTACGTAATCGGCAATGAGTTGCATATAAGCATGTTCATTTTGCGCGTTACGTTGCAAGGTATCGGTAAAATCTGCACGGATTTTAAACATACTGCCGAGCTCGGGCTCAACATCTAAAATTTCGTAATAAACCTCAGGTTCTGCCAACAACACCACTTTTACATTTAAAGGAATGGCTTCAGGTTCAATTGAAATACTACCTGTCAGGGTAAGCATATGTTCTAGCGATGATAGTTTAAGTTGACCTGATTTTAAGGCACGTTTAAGTCCTTGCCATGCATAGGGTTGCTCAAGTAGCTGTTCTGCTTCGAGCATTAAAAAACCACCATTAGCACGGTGTAATGCACCTGAACGAATTAAACTAAAATCGGTAGTAATGGTTCCATTTTGAGTGAGCTGTTCTACATGTCCAAGCAAGTTGTAATGGGTTGGAAAATCTTCAAAGATAACAGGCGCACCACTATTTGGTGTGTGCGTTGCAACAACATTCGCTTGAAAACGTGCAGGAATACGGCTAAACACAGTAGGAGAAAAATCGTCTTCTGCTTGGTCTAAAATTAACTCAACATTATCAATAATATCTTTGGCATAAAGCTTAAGATATTTTTCTAATCCTTTTACATCAGGGTATTTTTTTAAAATAGTTTGAATTTTAGGTAAAACGACTTGCTCAGTAATTTCTTGATTTAGCTTAATAATCTCATCGCGCGCATGGTCTTCTAAACTACCCAAATGATTACCCAAGCGTTGGAGTTTTTTCTCCATATAACGCATGTCTTGTGTAATTTGGATTTGTTTTTCTTGGTCAAGTGCATTCACTTCATCTTGAGTGAGTTCTTGATCTTGACTAAAAGGCACAAAGCAATGTTGTTCTTGGCGAGACACAAGTTTTAAATTGAGTTCTGCACCTTCTTTAGTAAGTTCTAAAAGTGCATCTTGTTGTTCTTGTCCTGTGGCTTGTCTAATTTTTTCAATACGTGTGTGATAGGTTTCTGCACTAAAACGGCGGTCCAGTTGTTTTAAAACAGTTTGCCATGTTTGATGTAGTTGTTTTTGGAATTTTAAGCCTTGTCCCGCTTCAAAATATAAAGCAATAGGCTGACGGGTATTTTCAAAATTATTAACATAAACCCAATCTGGTGGGGTTGGCATTGTTTTGGCGTGTTGAATCAGTAAACGTTTAATCATAGTACGTTTACCCAATCCTGCTGTACCAACGGCAAAGATATTGTAGCCTGAATAAGGTAGACGAATCCCTGCTTCAACGGCAGCTTTGGCACGGTCTTGCCCTAAAAAGTTATTTAATGGCTTAATACGGCGTGTTGATGCAGGAATAGTTTGGAGTTTTATATTGTGTGTTAAATGTTCGGTAGTAAGTTCTTGGTTCACTATAAAAAATCCAAATAGAAACTGCGTTAAAGGTATATGGTATTGAACAAAAAGTACAAGAAAAAGTTGAAAGATCAGACTGAAAACGGTTGAATAGCAACTTTAAAATAGAAACGACCCGTGTAATGACAACAAATTGGATACAGGCTTTTCGGGCATTTTTAGATCGCCGTGCTTTGGTCATGTTTTGTTTGGGATTTTCCGCAGGTATTCCCATCCTTTTGATCTTCTCAAGTTTATCGCTCTGGTTGGGTGAGGCAGGCGTCAGTAAAAGTGCAGTCACATTTTTTAGTTGGGCAGCATTGGGATATTCTTTTAAATTTGTATGGGCACCTTTGGTCGATGAGCTACCTATTCCATTTTTAACTCAAAAATTAGGGCGTCGCCGTTCTTGGTTATTGGTTGCACAATGTTTAATTATGCTCGCCATTATTATTATGGCATGTTCAGATCCTGCATCAGGGCAATTGGTACAAATGGCAATTGGTGCAGTATTGCTCGGTTTTTCTGCTGCTACTCAAGATATTGTGATTGATGCATACCGAATTGAACTTGCGGATACAAATATGCAAACTGTTTTGGCATCTACCTACAATGCAGGTTATCGCTTAGGGATGATCATTGCAGGGGCAGGGGCACTTTTTTTAGCAGCATCTTTAGGCACAGCCAAAGGCAATTATATTTATAGTGCTTGGCAAAATACCTACTTTGCAATGGCAGCAGTCATGTTGATTGGAGTTATCACCACATTGGTTATTCGTGAACCTCAAACCAAGCGAACCCCAAGTCATTATCAGCGTAAAGACTATTTTAGATTAGTGTGCGTTTTTTTTGCTACGGTTTTAGGTTTTATAGGTAGCTATCTTATTATTGCCTTACCATCAGTTGAGGGTAACTTTTTCTCATTTTGTTTAGAAGCAATTCGCTTTTTAATCTCAGGTGGTGTAGCAGGACTAATTGGATATGTTCTGGTCAAAGTAGGTTTTGTATCTAAAAAAATGGCAGTGGAAACATGGGTGTTGCCGATACAAGACTTTTTTAAACGTTATGGTGTCAAGCTTGCATTATTATTGTTGCTTTTAATTGGGTTTTATCGAATTTCTGACATTATTGCAGGCGTTATTTCTAATGTGTTCTATCAAGATTTAAACTTTACCAAAGAGGAAATTGCCAAAGCTGTTAAAGTGTATGGCGTTATTTTTTCTTTGTTAGGTGGGTTTTTAGGTGGACTACTTGCCCAACGCTTTAACATCATGAAATTGATGTTTATTGGTGCAATTTTAGCAAGTTCAACTAACCTTATTTTTATTGGGCTGATTAAGTCGGGTGAGCCACTTAGCCCTGTTACATTAGAAATTGGTCAACAGAAAATTACCGTGCAACCTGATGATGCAGGTTATTTTACAATTCCAAAAACGAATGAGCAGATTAATATAACTACAGAGATTGGACAGAAATCATCACATATAACCCTACAAGCACTTTCACCTGTACGTGTTTTTCCAATTTATGCCCAAGAGCATACAGTTATTAATGGTCAAGTAGACCTACAAAAAATAGATGAGCTACATGTAGAGCAAAACAATCAAATTATTCCAATTAAAATTGATGAGCATGGATTTTTTTCAGGTACGGTTTCAGCAAAATTTCCTGCTACATTAGTAGGCAATGGGTTTAAGAAAGACTTGCAATATATACATCAAGACCCATCTATTCAGATAGAAGCATACCAAGGTAAGGTCATTAAATCTTATAGCTCGGGTTGGTTATATTTTGCCATTGTGGTGGATAATTTGGCTTCAGGGCTTGCTGGAGCGGCATTTATTGCCTTTTTATCAAGTCTGACAAGCGTATCATTTACAGCAGTGCAATATGCCATTTTTAGCTCACTCATGACCTTAACTCCTAAAATTTTAGGTGGTTACTCAGGCACCATCGTTACTCATATTGGGTATCCAAAATTCTTCCTTATGACAACATTGTTGGGAATTCCAATTTTGATACTTATTATATGGGTAGCAAAACTTCTAAAACAAAAGGATTAAATTATGCGTATGCTACATACGATGTTACGTGTAGGTAACTTAGAGAAATCTTTAGCATTTTATACCGATGTTTTAGGTATGAAATTATTGCGCCGACGTGATTTTGAAACAGGGCGTTTTACCCTTGCTTTTGTAGGTTATGGCGAAGAAGAAACGCACACTGTACTTGAGCTAACACATAATTGGGATGAATCATCTTACGACTTAGGTAATGCCTATGGACATATTGCTGTTGGTGTAGAAGATGCATATCAAGCATGTGAACAGATTAAAGCAAAAGGCGGTAAGGTAGTGCGTGAAGCAGGACCGATGAAAGGTGGACAAACCGTTATTGCTTTTGTTGAAGATCCTGATGGCTACAAAATAGAATTGATTCAGCAAGATCAAGATGCACGTGTCTAAAAAAAGAGTCGCCATACTACGTATTTTAAAGTAAAATAGAAGGACTTGTTGAGCCTAGCCCTAACTACTTATGTTTCGGTGGGCCAAGAGAATGGTCTGTTGTGGTGTTAATCTGCATTTTATGCATTCCTCGTAAAGAGAGTGATTAATTGCGACGACAGCTTAAGCCTTTCTTTAATTAGGAGTCATCGACCATGC
This sequence comes from Acinetobacter sp. HY1485, assembly GCF_027568475.1. Classification (GTDB taxonomy): domain Bacteria; phylum Pseudomonadota; class Gammaproteobacteria; order Pseudomonadales; family Moraxellaceae; genus Acinetobacter. The sequence goes on from NZ_JANKZG010000001.1 coordinate 268,073, forward strand.
GCGCCGATATTCACCCAAAATACGAAAAATTAGTTGCTACTTGTTCATGCGGTAACGTAATTGAAACTAAATCTGCTTTAGGTAAAGAAACAATTTACTTAGACGTATGTTCAGCTTGCCATCCATTCTACACTGGTAAACAAAAGAGTGTGGATACAGGTGGTCGTATCGACAAATTCAAACAACGTTTTGCTGGTATGTCACGTTCTATCAAACGTTAATACGATGCAAAATAAAAAACGGGCTTTATGCCCGTTTTTTAATTTACATCAATAAGATGATCTAGTTTCTTTTGAAAGTATTCACCTTGTAAATAACGTGCATCAACATTCCAAGCATTAGCAAACGTATTCATATCATCTAATTGAGATAAAATGAAATCTGCGCCATATATGTCTTGATACTGTTGAATTTTTTCTTGTAATGTTAGTAACGTCTTTTCAGAATTTAACATTTTGGTAAGTTGACCATCTAAATAACATAGGTCAGGTTTAATTTGATTGAGTAAGATAATATGTTCTTTATTCTGCCCAAAGTGACGTAAGGAAATTGCGACACGTTGTGATTGTAATGTTGCAAAAGTTGAAGTTGGTTGAACCCCATTTGCACTAAATTGTAAAATTAAAGCATCTTTATGAGCATTACTCATAATAGAAAGAAGCTTAGTTATGAGGTTAACAAATTGTGGGTCATCTAAAATAGCACTATTTAGATTAATTAATAATTTGGCAGTAGGATATTGAATAATAAAATTATTAAGTTGTTTGCAAGCTTCTACTAAAATCCATCGATCAAGCTTGATTGAAAGTTCTGGATCATTTGTTAAGTCTTCAGCATCACAAATATTGATCCACTCATTCTCATGAATAATTCCACTCGTAACTTCGTAAATATAAAGATTCGTATCTTGTTTATCGTATAGCTGCTGGTATTTAAGATGTACACTATTCTTTTCTAATGCCTGTGCAAAATAATGAGGTTCATACTGAATTTCAGGTATGACGCTCTGTTTAGCTTCAATTTCTGGTTGATCTTCTTCAAAAAGTGTAAATTCAATGGTTTCTACTTCATCAAAAACGGCATTTTGAGGTTCGGCTTCAATAGGGTGAGATAGTGCTTGTGCAAATAAAAAATCGAACTCTTCTTGGTTTTGAATAATATCTATTAATGGGCAAGCGCCAATATCAAATTCTAGAGCATAATTTTGATCGCTTACTTTTAAAAGCTGAGACTTTGTTAGAGGAAATAAACTCATAATTTTAGAGTTTAAGCGATCATTACTCGAACTTTGACATAAACTCACATAGGTTGAGGGTGTCAACTTAATGACTGTATTATGAATTTGTTCTTCGATAAATGCTTGGACTGCCTCTAAATAATTTGCCATTTGTTTTTGGTTAAATTGTTGAGTTGTCTCATCAAATGAGCGAAGTTTGAAAACAATTAAAGCATTTACACTTGCAGGTTCATTAATTAATTTACGATTAATAGGTTCGTAGTAGTGTTTAACCACTTGTTCGACTGTTTGTTGAGTTTCAATATTAAGTTGAACAGCATCTTCTGTACTTGGAAAAAATTCAATTTTAAGGGTTTTAGTATTTGGAAAAATAGAGTTATGTGAATGAATATCGAAACGTGCTTGATCAAAATTTTGGTTTAAAATACGTTTAAAACGTTGTTTAAAATCAATAATATCCTCAGGTTGGAGTACATCAAGTAAAGGTAATCCAATAATATCTTCTTCACTGAGACCAAATAAATTTAAATATTCTTCATTTGCTTCTAAATGAATGCCTTCTTGAATAATTGCTGTCGCAGTATGGTTTTCTTGTGTTTGATTTTTAACTTGTGCATCAACGAGCTCAAGTTCTTTTAGTAGTTGTTGTTGATTTTGTAAGACACGGCTATAGGAAAGAGTTCTAATTAAACCAATATAAAAACGATCTGGATAATCTAAATTAAATAAATCATAAATCCCACGATTAATATATGATAAATATTGAGAAGGGTCATAATCTTGTGGGTTAAGTAATAAAAGTGGAGTTTGAGCTTGTGGTGAAGCATGCATGAGAGTTAGAGCTTGCTCTACTTTCAAATCATATGCTCGACCAAACAGCACAACATCCCAGTTTGTTTTTAGTTGTTTCTCAAAGCTTTTTAAATCATCAAGTAAGTGTGCACTAACAGAGTAACCTTTAGACGTAAGTAATTGAACAATCTGATTATATCGAATTTGATTATCATCTATAATTAACAGGCGTACTTTGGTCTGTTTTAATTTATTTGATAAGAAGGTATTTCTCATTTTAAACTTTCCCATAAATCCTGTTTTTTGATTGTTTCAGCATGTTGCTCAATAAACTGATTGACTATTGTACTATCTTCTTCGTTTAAAAATTCAAAATCAAGTTGTGTAAAACTTTGGCTAATCATTCTAGCTTTTGTAAAGTAAACTTTGACTTGACTTTGTTGGATGCGCAAGAAAACATTTTGGTGTTCTTTACACATTTGTGAGCCTGGCACAATGAGAGATAAAGTTATTTCATTTAATATACTATTTTTCATCAAAAGTGCAGGATGGTAGTTTTTGTGATGTGTTGAAATTTGGATGGCACAAGGCGTTAATTCTTGGGATAAAATTTCTACTCCAAATTCAATATGTTTATTTGGCATTTGCTTTAACCAGCGAACTGTACCACCTCTCCATGGACTTTTATTATTTTCTTGAATTAGTAAAAATTCGCCTGTTCTTAGCTGTGCAGGAGGGCTACCTTGCCAACGCATACGATAGCCATTAATGCTAATATCTAAAATTTTACATGAGTAAATATGTTTAGTTTCTTGAACTATACTGTGTTGAGAGGTTTTAACTTCGCTATTCCATGTCGAGAGTAATTTTGAGTTCGCCTGAAATTTAATTTTTGTTGTGAGTGCAAGTGTATCTTCAAACTTTTGAGTATGAGATAAGTAGTAGTGTGCGCTTTGTAAGCCAAAAGTGAGTTGGATAGTTGAGCTAAATGTATAACGCTCATAGCGACGCTCTGGTGTGTTATTTAAAAGATTTTGTACATGAAAAATTAAAGAAGGGCTTAAAAAAGCACGTTCTACTTTAGAAAGAGCACGATGCTGAGGCAGATTAATAAGATTAATATGTTCAAGAAGCCCTTGTGTTTCAATAAAAAAATCTTGCTGTGTTTTATTGAGATGTAGATTGTTTAAAACAGGTGGAAAATCTTTTTTTATATTCAAAAAGTAACGTGATAAGGCACTTTCTTGTGAATTAAGATGAATTAAATCGATCCACTGAAATGAACATTGATAAAGTGCATGAATCTCGATAGGTCTAACCTGATGTGTATTTAGCAAATCGAGTAAATTAATTTGTTTATAAACTTTACAAATACAATTTAAACTCTGTGCCATTTTAATAATTTGCGAAATATCATCTAAATCAAATTTATGTTCATAGGCAATATTGTATAAATGATGTGCTGTACGCCATTGTCCAATAAAAGCGTTGCGATATAATACAAGTTGTTGATATTTAAGAAAACTAAACTGCTCTAATGCTAAAAATGAACTTAAAAGACGAGTTTTAATTAGATTTTTTTTATGTCTAAATGAAAATAATGAAAACTCGTTATCTACTAATTCGTTATGTGTTGAAAATGCAATATGACTGTAAATACGAGCGATATAGCATCGAAACTGTTGTGCTAAATCAATAACATTTTCATTATGGCCAGCAAGATCTTGATGCGCTAAATTTTTTTCTAATACCCCTAAAACTTGCTCTAAATAAGGGTGTAATATATACATTAGCTCGAATCTAAAAGTTTCTACACACTTCAAGAAAAAAATTTCTTCTAAGGCATCAAAAAGTGCTTTTGAAGTATCGCCTAATTGAATAGAAGATAAACTAGACAACCATTTATCAAAACCTTTTAAAGTAGTATCGCAAAAAGACAGCTGATCTAATGATAATTCGATAGGTGCTGTAAAAAAATCTGATGAAATATTGGTAGCCATAAGTCCCCACACTATGCCACTGTGACCCCATATAAGGGAGTTTTATTTTTCTCACCTGCAATTTCTCGAACCAGCTTTGGTACAAGATAACCAGGTAGTCTAGCTAAGATATCTGTATAAATTTGTTCAATGATTGCATTGTCTAAATCAAAATGGTGTGCACCTTTTACTTTATCTAAAACATGTAAGTAATAGGGCATCACACGCGCCTCAAATAGACGTTTGCTGAGGTTAACTAAAACATCTGCATTATCATTTACACCTTTTAGAAAAACAGCCTGATTAAGAACTGTAATATGCTGATCAGCAAGATTTTTTAATTGAGATACAGTGAAATCATCAAGTTCATTGGCATGGTTGGAGTGTATCACTATAACGATACGTAACCTACTATTTTTTAATAAAGTGAGAAGTTCATCATCTAATCGTGTCGGAATGACAACAGGTACACGCGTATGAATTCTTAGAGTTTGAAGTTGTTCAATTGATTCTAAGCGTTTAATCCAAGTTTCTAATTTTTGATTACTAATAGTAAGCGGGTCACCACCACTTAAAATAATCTCGTTAATTTGGGGGTGTTGTAAAATATAGTTTTGAATATTTTCCCAATCATGATTCTTAGGTAGGTTCTCTTGATAAGGAAAGTGCCTTCTAAAACAATAACGACAATGAACAGCACATGCGCCAGTCAGTGTTAGTAAAAAACGTGATTCGTATTTATGTAATATTCCTGGTAAATGATTGGCTTGTTCTTCACCTAATGGATCTGTCACAAAATCTGCATGTTCTTCTAATTCTAAATGGTGGGGTAAAACTTGAAGTAAAAGTGGATCTTTTGGGTTAGATATGTCCATTTTTTCAACAAATGCACGAGGGATACGCAATTTAAACTGTTCAGAAGCTAAGATTGCCCCTGATAATAGGTCATCTTGAGAAAGATTAAGAATGTTAAGCAGTTCTTGAGGATCTGTAATTAAGTCACTGAGTTGACTTTTCCAGTTTTGCTCACGATACAAATAGTTTATCATGCCAGTTGTAAAAAATAATGCTAGTCTAGCATTATTTGATTTCTGTTAGTAAGTTTGGAGTGTGCCATTCATGGCGAATTATTCTACGAATGAATTTAAGCAAGGCTTAAAAGTCATGCTTGATGGTAACCCATGTTCAATCATGGAAAATGAATACGTAAAACCTGGTAAAGGTCAAGCGTTTAACCGTGTTAAGTTACGTAACTTAAAAACGGGCAAAGTATTAGAAAAAACATTTAAATCGAATGAAACATTAGAAAGTGCAGATATTGTAGAAGTAGAAATGGACTACTTATACAATGATGGTGAAATGTGGAATTTCATGGATCCTACATCATTTGAACAACTTGCAGCAGATAAAGTTGCAATGGGTGATGCGGCAAAATGGCTTAAAGATGACTCGAACGAAACATGTACAATCATGTTATTCAATGGCGTTCCTTTAAATGTAAGTGCACCAAATTTTGTTGTTTTACAAATTGTAGAAACAGATCCAGGTGTAAAAGGTGATACAGCGGGTAGTGGTGGTAAACCGGCAAAACTTGAAACAGGTGCGGTTGTACGTGTTCCATTGTTTGTTCAGCAAGAAGAAAAAGTTCGTGTAGATACGCGTACAGGTGAATACCTAGAACGCGCATAAGCGATATGAAAAAGGATAGTGTTTACTATCCTTTTTTTTCAATTTTAATATGTTGTTGTATTTTTTCTACTGTTAAGCTAAATAACTCATCTAAAAAAGCCACATTAAAACTACCAATTTGTTGTGATTTTTCAAAAGCCAATTTACCTGCAATAGCAAAGTGTATATGTGCTGTAATGGTTGCTATTTTTGTAGGTGCAACAGCGCAATATGCAGCAATAAGTGCACCTAAAGCGCAACCTGTTGCCGTGACTTTAGGTTGTAATTTCGAGCCACCGAATATCTGAATAATTTCATCTTGTGTAATAATAAAATCAGTTTCTCCAGAAATGGCAACGCATTCTGTACAAGTAAGCAAATTTTGAGCCTGTTGATAAACTTGGTCGCTTTGTAAAGTGCTATCCACACCTTTGGTTTGTACTTGTTGCCCTGCAAGTGCACTAATTTCAGAAGCATTTCCACGGATAACAGTAGGTTTAAATTTTAATAAATCATTAGTGATATCACTACGCCATTTTAAAATATTGCCGTATCCCACAGGATCTAATATCCAAGGTACATTTGCTTTTTGTGCTGTTTTTGCAGAGATCTGCATGGCTTGCATTTGCTCGGTTGTAGGTGTGCCTAAATTAACACTCAGTGCACTGCTAATTTGAGTGAAACTTTCTGCTTCAAATGGGTTGTCAATCATGGCAGGTGATGCACCACAAGCAAGAAGTACATTTGCGACATAATTACTCGCAACTTTATTAGTAATACACTGTACCAACGGTGTCTGCTGTTGTAATTTTTGCCATGTCAGTATCACTTGTTCTGTTAAATTCATATTGATCTCTTAGCGTGTAAAATAGTGGTCTTGATGTTTACATTTTCGACAAACCAATGAGACATAATCATTTGCATCATAATCCACATCAAGTTCGTTAGAGCCACAGTTCATACAGCGCTTATCTGAATAAAAATGAAGACGTGGTTCTATTTTGCGCCATAAATGCCAAATGGGTTGACTAAAAATTCGCTCATCATGTTGTAAAAATTTAAAATATAAAATTTCTCCCATTTTGTTAAAACGTAGATCATGAGGTCTTTGAAAATTTGGCGTTTCCCATTTTTGAGCAATGGCACGTTCTCGGTATTGAATGAGTGTTTTTTTAAGCCGATGTGTATTTACAAAACCATCATTTTTTGTCTCAAGCGCATTTTGTTTATGCAAATAACCAAGGGCTGTATGCACAAGATGAAAAATTTGTTCAACTGCCAAGTGATCAAGAAGGCGATAGCAAAGTTGTCTTAATGAACCATGCCCCGAAATCTGTACATTCCATTGGCGGCAAGTTGCTTGCATAAACTGCACAATTTCTTGATACAACAATAAGTAAAGGGTGTCTTTAACTTCATCACTTTGTTTGAAGGGAATACCTTGCGTCAAATTTTCAAAAAACCAAGCACGTAGTTGTAAGGTGACGCTAAAAAGACTTGGTTCGGTATAACCATCTAAACGCACATTTAGGTAGTAAGGTGAGTAATCTTGTGAGGTATCACTAGGTATTAAAATATAATCTTTTTCAAGTTGCTGAATGAGCTGCTTTTGAAATTGAATATTAGGTGAAATAGGGGCATATTGAATTTTTTGCCAATCAATATATTCATCATGTTGCGTGGCTTCGCCAATTTTGTCATCTAAAAGTGCAAGTAAAAAAAGCTTTTGTAAAAATGTAAGGCGTTCTAAAGGCTTTGTTTCGATATCCTTTTTCTTAAATTTTCGGATTTCTTGTAGCCGTGTCTCTTTGACTTGTTTTTTACGTTTTTGTTTACATGCTTCGCAGTGGCACGTCATATTGTTGTTTATAAAAATACGATGCTCACAATGGCTACATTCATGGAAGTTAAGCTCGGTATCATCAATGAGTTGAGCATCTACCCAATACATGGCTGCACGACAAAGCGGACATAATGTACTGCCATCTAACTGTTTTTGTAGAATTTGAAGCATTCTCTTCCTTAATCAATTGAAAATCTAAGATTTGAGCCAATATAAACAACATGGAACTTAATGAGGACATTTAAATGTCACAAGAAACTGTATATTTAAAAGATTATAAAAAACCTTCTTTTTTGGTCGATTCTGTTTATCTAGATATCCAAGTTCATCAAGATCATACCATTGTTGATGCTGTGCTTGAAATGACACGTCAAACTGCAGGTGAGCTTGTATTATTGGGGCGTGATTTAGAATTAAAACATATCACATTAAATGGTACGTTATTAAATGAGCAAGACTATCAGCTTGATAGCGAACAGCTTGTGATTCATAACGCGCCTGAACAGATCAAACTACAAACGCAAGTAGTGATTCATCCTGAAACGAACACTATGCTAGAAGGGTTATATCAGGCAGGTGATTTATTTGTAACCCAAAATGAACCTGAGGGTTTCCGTAAAATTACCTTTTATCCAGACCGTCCTGATGTATTATCTGTATTTACCACACGTGTAGAGGCAGATAAAAAATATCCTGTTTTATTGGCAAACGGTAACTTGCTAGAAAAAGGCGATTTGGATAATGGTCGTCATTATGCCATTTGGCAAGATCCAACTAAAAAACCAAGTTATTTATTTGCATGTGTGATTGGGGACTTAGCTGTTCTTAAAGATCGTTATGTAACGTCTGAAGGGCGTGATGTAGCGCTTGAGATTTATGCAATTGAAAAAGACATTCCAAAATGTAAAATTGCTATGCAAGCGCTTAAACATTCGATGCGTTGGGATGAAGAGCACTACGGGCGTCCATACGATCTTGATAACTATATGATTGTGGCAGTCAGCCAATTTAATATGGGGGCAATGGAAAACAAAGGGTTAAACATTTTTAATACCTCTTGTGTGTTGGCTGATGAAGAATACACCACAGATGCAGCAATTATGCGTGTTCAATCTGTAATTGCACATGAATATTTCCACAATTGGACGGGTAACCGTATTACATGCCGTGATTGGTTCCAATTGTGTTTAAAAGAAGGCTTAACGGTTTTCCGTGATCAATCTTTTTCTGAAGATTTACAATCTGCTGCCGTACAGCGTATTGATGATGTGTCGGTACTTAAAGCACATCAATTCCCTGAAGATGCAGGACCATTATCGCACCCACCACGCCCAGACCATTTTGTTGAGATTAATAATTTCTATACGGCAACAGTGTACGAAAAAGGTGCAGAAATTAACCGTATGATGGCAACATTATTAGGTAAAGAAAAATATCGTTTAGGTACAGACGAATATTTTAGCCGCCATGATGGACAAGCCGTAACAGTAGAAGATTGGATTAACGCACTTTCGGCAGGTTCGGGCACAGACTTGAGTGCATTTTTACGTTGGTATAATCAACCAGGTACGCCAAAACTTGAGGTGACTAGCGAATATGTTGATGGTAAATATTCACTCACATTTAAACAATCATTAAAAGCGAATAACAAATATCCAAACTTACAGGCGTTGCCAATTCCTGTTGCATTTGCATTGTTTGACCCACTCACAGGGCAAGAAATTAACAGCGATGTATATTTGTTTGACCAAGAACAAGCAACAATTTCGTTTGATGTTGTCCAAAAACCAGTTGTGTCGCTACTGCGTAATTTTTCTGCACCTGTCAATTTAGAGTTTGATTATTCTGATGATGAACTTGCATTTTTAATTGAACACGAAACCAATGGCTTTAACCAATGGCAAGCAACTCAAACTTTGTTAGAGCGTATCTTACTTAAAGACCATGCTGTAACGCCGTACATTAACGCACTTAAACGCACGTTACCGAATATGGTTAAACAAGATCCATTATTGGCTTCTCGTTTATTAGATGTACCAAGTGAAGGGTATTTAGGTAGCCGTATTGATGAAAATTACGAACCTGAGATCATCCAAGAAAAGCGTAACGCACTTTTGTCTGCTTTAGCACGTGAGATGGGCAGTTTTTGGAAAGAAACATACCAAGCATTAGACCCTGCTTTACAAAATGAATTTTCGCAGGCAATGGGTGAGCGTGCACTTAAAAATATTATGCTGACCAATATGGCACGTCAGGGTGATACAGCTGTATTTGATTTAGCGTACCAACAATACCGTAGCACCAATAATATGTCTGAGCGTTTAGGGGCATTTAAGGTGTTAGTATGGAATGATGCACCACAAGCCCAAGAAGTGATTGAAGATTTCTATAATCGCTTTAAGGATGAGCCACTGTCATTAGACCAGTGGTTTATGTTACAAGCTGCACAACCAAACGCAACAGCACAAACCATTCAACAGCTTACACAGCACTCAGATTATGATTTAGGTACACCAAACCGTATTCGTGCGGTAAGTGGGGGCTTAAATAGTAATCCTGTGAATACATGGAGTTTTGGTGTTCAGCATTTTATTGATTTAGCGATGTATCTTGATGAGAAGAATCCAATTGTGGGTTCGCGTCTGTTACAAGTACTTTCACGTTGGTACACCTTAGCTGAACCAAAACGTACAGAAGTCAAAAATGCACTGACACAATTACAGCCTAAGTCTAAAAATGTAAGTGAAACACTCAATAGTATGCTTGCTGTATAACACATAAAACCCACTCCTTTGAGTGGGTTTTTTTATGGAGAACAACAATGACAGCTTCTCGGGTACACTCAAAATCTTTTGATTATTCTTTAGATTTTAAAACAGTCAATTTTAGAGAACATCCTGAACTTTATAAGATTGGTAAAGGTGAACAGGGTGTTTTATTGGTTGAACCTTACAAATCTGAAATTTTGCCATATTGGCGTTTTGCCGATGAAGAAAAAGCAACACAAAGTAGCGAAAAGATTTATGCATTATTTTTAGAATACTTAAAAAATGATGATTTTGTGGGTGCAGACATGGCACGTAAATTTTTACAAATGGGTTACACGCGTGCTCGCCGTTATGCCAACCATAAAGGAGGTAAAAAATATAAAGGTGCTGTACCTGATGATAAAAAAGGATTAAGTGGTGCACATGGTAGAGAAGAACTACCACGTTCTGAAGAAGACCCAGTTAAAGCGAAAGCAGCCAAAATTTTTAAACTAAAATGGGACGAAGCAAAACAAAACTTGGATTATATGAAGCAAATGCAAGAATTTAAAATAAAGTACCCTGTGGAGAAATAGTTTTTAGTCTTGGCATTGGCGCTGTTAAATCAAGAAAGAACTGAGGTGCTTGTTGTGATGCACAGTTTAACCAATACTGTTCAGGGATTTAACAGACCGTTTTGTACTTGCGGTTGATGAAACTGTTGCATAAACGCATGTTTTTGCGCATCTGAACGAACTTGCTCTGATTTTATTTGCGTATTTTCTAAAAACTTCCCATCGTTCAGCTTTGTCATAAAAATATCAGCGGCAATGGGTGCAAACTAATTTTATATATAAAGCTTGGCTTTTGATCAACTGATTCAGTTCGAGCATTATATGTATGTCGTGTGATTTTTAGGTCTTCTGCCCAAGGCGGCACAAGACCAAATTTAACACAGCGCCACTGTATAGATTGCCCATCACTAAATACTAAAGGACAATCATCGCCTGGATAAACATCATCTTTGGTTACAGGTGGGTTTAATCCTAAAACAGGACGCCGTGTCGGCTTAAAATTAGCACACATTAAAGTTTTAAATCACCACTTAAACCAAATGATTGGCGTAAAAGGGTACTTAGTTGCTCTCTTGCTTTGATAAAGCCATCAATTCCACTTTGTAATAATTGAAATGCCATCAAGTCATCTTCTAACTGCGTTTTAAATACAATTTCTTGGATAGCATGGGGCTGTTTAGTACTAGGATTTGGTTGTACGAGTTGTGGCTCAACGTTGTGTTGCTCTTGTTCTAGCTTTTCAAGTAAAGCAGGTGCAACGGTGAGTAAATCACAACCTGCAAGGGCTAAAACTTGCTCTACACTACGAAAACTTGCACCCATAATTTCAGTTTTGATGCCATTGGCTTTATAGTAATCATAGATTGCTTTAACGGAGTTAACCCCTGGGTCTTTTTCAATTGGGTAGCTTTGTACTTGTTCTGCTTTTTTGTACCAATCTAAAATACGCCCTACAAAAGGTGAGACCAAAGTAACTTTTGCATCTGCGCATGCTTTTGCTTGATGTAAGCCAAATAAAAGTGTGAGATTACAGTGTATACCTTCTGCTTCTAATACTTTAGCTGCCTGAATACCTTCCCATGTAGAAGCAATTTTAATTAAGATGCGGTCAGATTCAATACCATAGCCTTTGTAAAGTGCAAGTAACTCTTTTGCTTTTTTAATGGTTGCCTCAGTATCATAAGACAAACTCGCATCGACTTCTGTAGATACACGCCCTTCAATAAGTTTAAGAATTTCTACACCAAATTTTACAGTCAAAATATCAATTGTACGCTCAACTAAAGTATCTGAGGTATAACCTTCTTGTTTTGCTTGTTGATATGCAGCTTCGATAAGTTCACGGCTTTCAGGCTGTTCTGCTGCTGCTGTAATTAAAGATGGGTTAGTAGTAGCATCTTGTGGACGAAATTTTGCAATTGCAGATAAGTCGCTTGTATCTGCAACAATCGTACTATGTGATTTTAATTGAGAAAGGGCAGATTGCGTCATAAGAATTCTTCAAAATGTATAAAGATCATTTAGTTATAACATATCTTTTTGACAAATTTGTTTAAGATGCGCAACTTTTGGTGTGTCTTTGTTCTTTTGCATATCGAATTAAAAACTGACTGGCTAAACCTAATGCTTTTTCTTTACTCCATACTAAATCCACAAAATAATCAAACTTAGCTGTAAACTCTTGAATATCTAAAATTTTGAGTTGATGTACGGTATTTTGTAAAAATTCCATAGGTAAAAGCCCCCAACCGAGTTCTTTTTCAATTAAAGAAATGGCAAGGTGATAATGATCTGTTCGCCAATAGTCATCTGAAAATAAAAGTTCAGGTTTGATATTACGATCTCGACTAGTCACAATGATTTGTCTTTCTTGACGCAGGTCTTCTGTACTCACTTTTGGTTTTTGTGCCAAAGGATGTGATTGACTTAAAACAGGCACTAAACTTTCTTGCAACAATTCAATAAAGCTTTCACGATGGTCTAACATTTCACGCTCAAACATGAGTGCAAATTGTACGGAACCATTCATCAGCATTTTCATGGCATCTTCTTGTGGTGCTGAAAAAATATTAATTTGTAAAGTTGGAAATTCTTTTTCAATTGCTTGGATATAGTTAATCCAATGTGTATGAAGTAGTTCAGAGACCACCACAATATCTAAACTAGATTCTAAACCTTCACTTAATGCATGTGCATGTTGTTTCCATTGGTTAATTTCGACTAACAAATGATTTGTTTTTTCATAAAGTTGTTGGGCTTGTACCGTAGGTTTAGGCTCACGACCTACACGTTCAAAAAGTATTAGGTTTAAATCTAGCTCTAAATTTGAAATAGACATGCTCACAGCAGAAGGAACTTTACCCAAACGCCGTGCAGCTGCTGAAAAAGAACCAGTCTCTATGACTGTTTTAAAAATAATAAGCTGTTCTTGGTTAATATTCATCTATCAATTTTTCTGAAAGAATCTAACTTTATTAGTCAGAATTATAAAAATATAATAAGTTTAATTCAAATATTCAAGGTTTTTTAAAGCGTGAGATCATGTTGATCACAAAAAAAAGATTAATCCATGCCGTTGTATATGAAGCAATTCTATGGGTTTTAATTACTTATGGTATTAGTTACTTTTTTACTTTACCTTTTGAAGAAAGCGGTCTATTGATTTTTATCATGTGTTCGGTTTCTGTTGTTTGGAATATGATATTTAACGTATTGTATGAAAAAGCAGAAAAAAAATATAAATTTAAACGAACAGTTTTTTTCCGTATTTTACACGCAGTAGGTTTTGAAGGTGGTTTAATGATCATTACTGCACCAATGTTTGCTTATGCTTTAAATATGAGCTTACTTGATGCATTTTTACTAGATTTTGCGATTACAAATTGTATTTTTGTTTATACGTTTATTTACCAATGGTGTTATGACAAAATTGATGCACGTTGGATGTTGTATCAACAAAATAAACAAAAATTTAGTTAAATAAAAAGCCACCTTAATGGGTGGTTTTTTAATTTAAAACCATAGTTTTTGAAAATTATACAGATGTTTGGGATATAGCACCCATCACGAACAATCATACAGTACTACTTTTACCAAATAGTTGGCTTATAAAGATAACTAAAAAATTGATTAAGTAGGGTATAGAGTTAAAACAAGGCTTTAGCTTAAGTTTAGAGGTTTTTATACCGCCCATAAAAAAGCCCCTCAAATGAGGGACTTTTTCAAATCTAAATTAGATTTTACCTACTAGGTCGATAGATGGTGCTAAAGTTGCGTCACCTTCTTTCCATTTAGCAGGGCATACTTGTCCTGGGTTGTTGTGTACATATTGAGCTGCTTTGATTTTACGAAGAAGCTCTTGTGCATCACGACCAATACCACCAGCAGTAATTTCTACCAGTTGGATTTTACCTTCTGGATCAACAACAAATGTACCACGATCAGCTAAACCAGCTTCTTCAATGAGTACTTCAAAGTTTTTAGCAAGTGTCCAAGTTGGATCGCCTACCATTGGGTATTCGATTTTCTTAATTTCTTCAGAAGTATCGTGCCATGCTTTATGTGTGAAATGCGTATCTGTAGATACTGCATAAATTTCTACACCTAATTTTTTAAATTCTGCATAGTTGTCTGCAAGATCACCTAATTCTGTTGGGCAAACAAATGTAAAGTCTGCTGGGTAGAAAAAGAATACTGACCATTTGCCTTTTAAATCAGCTTCTGTAACGTCAATGAATTGACCATTTTTATATGCTGTTGCTGCGAAAGGTTTTACTTCTGTATTAATTAAGCTCATCATATTCTCCATGATTGGGTGTTCGATGTTTACGAGATTTAGAATATAAAAAATTTCTTAATAGAGGAAATAGTATTTTTTAATGTTCAAAATCGGAAAAACAAATTACACGTTTATACACGATGTATTTTTTTAAAATGGGGTATGAAACTTATTTTTCAAGAGAACTCCGAAAAATTATTCAGCTTTCTATCAATGATAGAGTCGAGTAAAATAACGCTTTTATATATTTTAGAAAAGGTACTCAGTGCGAACTGATTTAGATACATGTGTTATGGCGCGTGATCGCCATCGTTTAAATCGACTCAATAAACAATCTAAACAATATCAAGAACTTTTTGAAAAGTCGAATCATAAAGTCCGTGCACGTGTAAAACGTCTCCCAAATATAAAACTCAATCAAGACCTGCCTGTCACCCAATATGCAGATCGTTTAATTGAGGCAATTCAGCGTCATCAAATTATTATTGTGGCAGGCGAAACAGGTTCAGGTAAAACGACACAACTTCCTCAAATTGCCATGCTTGCAGGGCGTGGTTTAACGGGTATGATTGGACATACACAGCCACGGCGCCTTGCGGCACGTAGTGTATCGCAACGTATTGCAGAGGAAGTTGGACAAAAACTTGGCGAAGCCATTGGTTTTAAAGTGCGTTTTAATGAACAAGGGTCTCAAGACTCTATTGTTCGTTTAATGACAGATGGTATTTTACTTGCAGAGCTTGCTCATGATCGTTTTTTAACAAAGTACGATACCATTATTATTGATGAAGCACATGAACGCTCACTCAATATTGACTTTGTGATGGGTTACTTAAAACAGCTTGTTAAAAAACGTCCTGATCTTAAAGTCATTATTACTTCTGCAACGTTAGATGTAAATCGCTTTAGCCAATATTTTAATGATGCCCCTATCTTTGAAGTAGAAGGTCGGAGTTATCCTGTAGAAGTACGTTACCGACCTATCTCAGAGATGACAATTGGTGGTAGTGATGATGACGAATTCGATGATTTTGAAGAAAATCTACCGCGTGCAGTCGTAAGCGCCGTTGAAGAGTGTTTTGCTGATGCAGAAAGTTCAGGACATCCTGAACATGCCGATATTTTGGTGTTTGCCAGTACAGAGCAAGAAATTCGTGAGTTACAAGAAACATTGCATAAGTTTGGTCCTCGCCATACCGAAATTTTACCGTTGTATGCACGTTTAGCGTTATCAGAACAACAAAAAATCTTTAATCCGAGTGGGCGCGGTCGTCGTATCATTATTGCTACCAACGTTGCAGAAACGGCTTTAACAGTACCTAATATTCGTTATGTGATTGACAGTGGTTTTGCTCGTATCTCGCGTTACAGTTATCGCTCGCGTGTACAGCGTTTACCGATTGAAGCTATTTCGCAAGCCGCTGCTAACCAGCGTAAAGGGCGTTGTGGGCGTATTGCTGCAGGTGTGTGTATTCGCTTGTACAGTGAAGAGGACTTTTTAAGCCGTCCTGAGTTTACCGAACCTGAAATTAAGCGTACCAATTTAGCTTCTGTGATTTTACAGATGCAAAGTTTAGGTTTAGGTAGTTTAGAAGCGTTTGATTTTATTGAGCCACCTGATCATCGTTTAGTGAATGATGGACGTAAACTTTTAATTGAGTTAGGTGCGTTAAGCGAGAAAAAAAGCGAGCTGACTAAAGTGGGTAAAATGATGGCACATATGCCAATTGACCCACGTTTGGCGCGTATGATTATTGGTGGGGCACATTTTGGTGTTCTTAATGAAGCATTGGTGATTGTGAGTGCGTTAGCCGTACAAGATCCAAGAGAACGCCCTGCTGATAAACAAACCCAAGCAGACCAAAAACACGCTTTATTTAAAGAGGCAGATTCAGACTTTTTATTTTATTTAAAACTTTGGGAAACGTTACAAACAAACCGTAAAGAATTGACAGAAAGCAAACGCCGTCAATTTGCACGTCAGCATTATTTGAGTTGGTTGCGTTTACGTGAATGGGGGCAAACCCACAAGCAATTGGTTGAGCTAGCAGAAGGCTTAAAACTGTCGTTTAACGATAAACCTGCAAATTATGAAAATCTACACCGTGCATTACTTACAGGTTTGCTGTCTTTTATTGCCAATAAAACCGATGAACGTAATGTCTATATGGCAGTACGTCAGCAAAAAGCACGTATTTTCCCTGCAAGTACGTTACACAAAGGCAGTACGTCTTGGGTAATGGCGTTTGAGATGGTAGAAACCTCTCAAGTTTATTTACGTACACTTGCTAAGATAGAGCCTGAGTGGATTTTACTTGCCGCGCGTGACTTATTAAAGTACCACTATTTTGAGCCACATTGGTCTAAAAAATCGGGCTTGGTGAATGCTTATGCACAAATTTCGTTATTTGGTTTAATTGTAGAGCCAAAACGTTTAATTAACTATGAAAAAGTAAACCATACCGAAGCACATGAAATTTTCTTACGAGATGCCCTAACAACAGGAAATCTAGGCATTACACCGCCGTTCTTAAAGCATAATTTACTTAAGTTGCAAGAAGTGGAACGTGTAGAAGATAAATTACGCCGTCGTGATTTGGTGATAGATGAAGAAACTATTTATCAGTTTTATGATAGTAAAGTACCGCAAGAAATTGCGAGCCGACGTACGTTTGAAGATTGGCGCGCTACAGTAGAGCCAACAGATCCACGTTTTTTATATATTGATGATGATGCTTTATGGTTAAATGATCGTCCAACCACGCAACAATTTCCTGATTATTTGCGTAATGGCGAATTGCGTTTAGCAACAAAGTATCGCTTTGATCCAAGTCATGATGAAGACGGTGCAATTGTTAAAATTCCACTACAAGCGTTACCACAAGTGGATGAGAAAATGTGGTCTTGGGGAATTCCGGGATGGCGTTTTGAACTGATTGAAGCATTACTAAAAGCATTACCAAAAGATAAACGCCGTACGATTGTCCCGATTCCTGATACAGCACGAAAACTACTACGAGGTGTAGATGCCACACATCTAAATCAACATATTTTTGAATATTTGGCATTTGCTTTACGTGGTGAACAAATTACACCGAATGATTTTTCTTTTGATCGTATAGATGCTTATCTGGTGCCTTTAATTAAGGTGGTTGATGAAAAGGGAAGACCAATTGAGCAGGGGCGTAGTCTTGATGAGTTAAAATCACGTTGCCGTGTAGATACACATAAACCTGTCAAACAGGAAAAAGGTGAGTTTAGCGTTTTTCCTGAAAATTTTGTGTTTGAAGCATCGCAAAAGGTGACAGGTGTTGTAGTAAAGCAGTATCAAGCTCTCGTACCTGTAAAACCATTTGCACAGCTTGAAACAAAAGATGACGTAGGTGTTGTGATTCAAACGTTTAATGATCAAACCGAAGCAGTCCGTAATCATAAACAAGGGGTGATTCGTTTAATTCACTTACAATTAGGCGATAAAATCCGTCAACTCAAAAAGCAAATCAGTAAGCCGCTTGCATTAGCCTATTCGCCACTCGGTGATAAGCAACAACTTGAGAATATGTTGGTGTATGCAACACTTGATCAAGCAATTAATAGCCTACCAACCAACCAAGACACGTTTCTAAGTTTGCAAAAGCAAGTTCAACAAGAATTTTTAACAGTTGGGCAAACAGTTTTAGCCTTGCTCAGTGATATTTATACGCAGTGGCAACAGATACGTTTACAACTTAAACAGCTTAACGGCAGTGTATTTGGTCGTAGTATTGATGATATTGAAGATCAGCTTGATTTAATGCACTTAAAAGATTTTGTTTATTCAAGACCTTTAAGTGTGTGGCAACACTATGCGCGTTATTTAAAAGCATTGTTGATTCGTTTAGAACGTTTACCGCATAACTTGCAAAAAGATACGCAAGCGATTGATGAAGTTGACCCGTGGATGGATAAACTATTTAAGTTTAAAGCAGACTCAAGGTTAGATGAGTTTTATAGCATGACGGAAGAGTTGAGAATTTCTTTATTTTCGCAACCGATGAAAACCAAAATTCCAATTTCTGCATCACGCTTACAAAAAGCATGGACCAAATTAAATATGTAAAAAAAAGCACCCAAGCGGGTGCTTTTTTTTAGCTCAATTCAGGATGCTGATTAACAAGTTTACGACGCTCTTTTTTAAGGTCATGCATTTCTTGGTCAATCTCATCGACACGTGATTCAATAGAATCATGAAACTCTTCTAAAAGCTCAACGGCTTCGGCTTTACTCGTTGCAATAGGTGTAGCATCAATTAAAGGTTTATTGGCAGTTTCTTTAAAGTAAAAACCTGTAATCACGCCAAATACACCACATACCATTAAATAATAAGCAGGAATCATAAGATTCTGCGTACTTTCTACAAGCGTTGCCGTTAATGTTGGTGTAACACCTGCAATTAAAATTGCAATATTAAATGTAATGGCAAGTGCACTATAACGAACAGCTGTTGGAAATAGCGCAGGTAAGATAGATGCCATAATTCCAATTAACATGGTCATTGGAAGTGATAGCATGATTAAACCAAGCGTAATATAAAAATCACTTCCTGTATTTAAAAACTGATAAGCAGGGTACGACAAGACAATTAATAGTGTACTGCCTGTAAGAATAAATGGTTTGCGTCCCCAACGGTCACTTAAAGCACCTACTATTGGTTGTGTGATTAATAGACCAACCATAACCGCAATAATAATACGAACGCCGTGGTCTTCTGAATAATGTAAGTTATGCGTAAAATAACTTGGTAGATAAGTCAAAAGCATATAATACGCAATATCTGTACAGACCACGATGCCAATACAAACAAGTAAGTTGTAACGATACTTAGAGAAAATCTCTTTAAAACTTACTTTTTTAGTAGCATCACTATTTTTATATTGTTTATAGGCAGGTGTCTCTTCAAGCGCATTACGCAGGTACAAACCAATCAGACCTAAAGGTAAAGCTAAAAAGAAAGGTAAACGCCACCCCCAATCTAAAAAGGCAGTTTCTCCCACAAAAGAATGCAGAAAAGAAACCACGCCTGCACCTACAACAAATCCTGCAATAGAGCCAAAATCTAGCCAACTGCCCATAAAACCACGTTTACGGTCTGGTGAATATTCGGCAACAAAGGTTGCAGCGCCAACATATTCACCACCTACCGAAAAGCCCTGCGCAATTTTAACTACAAGCAGTAAAATAGGTGCCCAAATACCAATAGAAGCATAAGAAGGAATAAGTCCGATACATACGGTACTTAATGTCATTAAAATAATGGTGGCTGCAAGTACCTTTTGACGTCCGTACTTATCACCTAAACGACCAAAAAAAATACCGCCAAGTGGTCTAAAAATAAAAGGAATGGAAAATGTGGCTAATGCTGTAATAATTTGCAAACTTGGATCTGCATTTGGAAAAAAGACTTTACCAAGGGCAAAAGCAACATAGCTATAAACACCAAAATCAAACCATTCAATGCCATTGCCTAAAGCAGCAGCCGTAATTGCTTTTTTGGATTTTGTGTGATCAACGATATTAATATCATCAAGATTAACGGGTTTCATATCTAAACTCTTTAATATGATGGCAAAAAAAATGGGCTATATCGCTATAACCCATAGAGGAAAACTAAAATTACTGAATATCAGGGTGACGATCTGCAAGTCTTTGACGCTTTTTCTGTAAAGCTTCAATTTCTGCATCAACACGTGCAATTTTTTCTTCGATAGTGCCATGGTACTCTTCAAGAAGTTCATGTGCTTCTTCTTGACTCGTTGCCATAGGTGCACCACCTGTAAGTGGTTTATTTGCAGTTTCTTTAATATAAACAGCAGTAATAACACCAATTATCCCAAATACAATAAGGTAATATGCAGGAATCATTGGGTTTTGTGTATATTCAACTAAAGTTGCGCTGAGTGTTGGTGTTAAACCTGCAATAACAATTGAAATATTAAATGCAATGGCTAACGCACTGTAACGTACCGCTGTTGGGAATAAAGCAGGCAAGGTTGATGCCATAACCCCAATTAGCATATTTAAAGACAATGCAAGAATGATTAAACCACTAAAAATTAAAGCACTCGTTTGTGATTGTAAAAGTAAAAAGGCAGGGATAGATAAGAAAATTAAGGCAAAACTACCCGCAAAAATAAATGGACGGCGTCCCCAACGGTCACTTAACCAACCAATCAGTGGTTGCACAAACAACATACCCAACATTACAGCAATAATGATTAAATCACTTTCGCCACTCTTGTAGTGTAAATTATGCGTAAAGTAACTTGGCAAGTAAGTAAGTACCATGTAGTAAGTCACGTTAGTACATAAAACAAGACCAATACACACCAATAGGCTACGTTTGTGTGTTGCAATAATTTCTTTAAATGAAACTTTTTTAGGCTCTGTTTTTGCAGCATCTTCACTGTGTTGCTGATAAGCAGGTGTTTCTTCAAGTGAATGACGTAAGTACATTCCCACTAAACCCAATGGAAGCGAAAGAAGAAACGGAATACGCCAGCCCCAATCTGCAAATTTGGCTTCACCCATTGCGTAAGTAAGTAAAGAAACTAAACCTGCACCAAGTAAGAAACCTGCGATAGAGCCAAAATCTAACCAACTGCCCATAAAGCCACGTTTACGGTCTGGTGAGTATTCAGCAACAAAAATAACAGCGCCCGAGTATTCACCCCCTACAGAAATACCCTGAAGAATTTTGACAAGGAGTAATAAAATAGGTGCCCAAATACCAATCGTTTCATAACCTGGAATTAGACCAATTGCACAGGTACTTAAGGTCATTAAAATAATGGTCGTGGCTAGAACTTTTTGACGTCCGTATTTGTCGCCTAAACGCCCAAAGATAAGACCACCTAACGGTCTAAAAACAAAAGGAATAGAAAAAGCACCTAAAGATGCAATAAGCTGCACACTTGGTGAGACATCAGGAAAGAAGATTTTACCTAAAATATAGGCAACATAACCGTAAACACCAAAATCGAACCACTCAATGGCATTACCAAGAGCAGCTGCAGTAATGGCTTGTTTGGTTTTATTATTGTCAATGATGCTAATGTCATCAATTGCAATAGGTTTCCTTTTTTTTCTAAAACCGCGCATGTAAAAATCCTAGTATAAAAAATAATCAATTAAGCATAAAATGATTGGGCATTTATGCAAATACGAAAAAGCGTACAAAAGAACAATTTTTTAACATAGCAAGAGAAAATAAACGTGGCAAATTTTACCTTGTAACATTCATTTTTTCTTGCGATTAAAAAAATATAAATGTTTTCAATTAGTTATAATTATATAAGATACGCAAATATACTGTGTTGGGCTTGCGAAATTTAATGTACTAATAATGTTTAATTTTGTATCATTATCTGATTGTTTTAATTTTTCTTGACATAATAGAAAAAGCAAATTTTTGGGCAAAAAATATAATAAATAAAAAAAGCCCCGATAAATCAGGGCATTTAGCTTATTTTTGGTTTTCAAGTAGTAAAAATTCAACGAGTGCTTTTTGAGCATGTAACCGGTTTTCTGCTTCATCCCATACCACTGCATTAGGATGTTCCAACATATTTTCCGAAATTTCCTCGCCACGATGTGCAGGTAAACAATGCATAAATAAACAATCAGAATGTGCTAAAGACATCAAATGCTCATTAACTTGGTAGCTTGCAAATGCTTGTTCGCGAATTTTTTGTTCTTCTTCTTGACCCATAGAAGCCCAAACGTCAGTGACAATTAAATTGGCATTTACAGCTGCATCTTCTGCTGTATCTACAAGTTCTACACAGTGCGCAAACTCTTTAAGAAATTTTTCTTGTGGTTCATAACCTTTAGGTGTAGCAATTTTGAGTTTAAAACCCCATTGATGTGCAGCTTCAATATATGAATTACACATGTTGTTGCCATCGCCAACCCAAGCAACAGTTTTTCCTTTAATACTACCGCGATGCTCAACAAAGGTTTGTATATCTGCTAAAAGCTGACAAGGGTGGTGATCATCGGTGAGTGCATTAATTACAGGTACTTTAGAATAAGAAGCAAAACGCTCTACAATCTCATGTCCAAAAGTACGAATCATCACAATATCAAGCATGCTTGAAATGACACGTGCAGAATCTTCAATAGGCTCACCGCGTCCAAGTTGTGTATCGCGTGATGATAAGAAAATAGCACTACCACCAAATTGAGTCATTCCAGCTTCAAATGAAATTCGAGTACGTGTACTTGATTTCTCAAAAATCATTCCCATAACCTGCCCAACAAAAGGTTGGTACACTTGTCGGGTATGTTGCAAGCGCTTTAACTCTTGTGCACGTTCAATAATGCGGTTTAATTCTGCCGAAGATAAGTCTCTTAAAGTAAGAAAGTGACGTAGAGCCATTTTACTCCACCAAAGTTAGTTAAACAAAACACTATACTACAATGTTAAACAAGCCAAAAGCCTTATTGGTATTGATGTGCTTTTAGAAAAAAATCAACGGTATACTGAATATAATCTTCTATTTCTTTGAGGTTTTTGGTGATCGGTAAGCCCATCAGTGCTTGCCATTCGTAATGCCATAAACAGCCTAGAAACATTTTGGCAGAGTTTAAGGGGTGGTCGCAAACAAGTTGTCCGTTCTTTGTCGCCCAATGAAGTTTGCGCGCTAAATCTTTTACAATATGTTCGGGACCTTGTTCGTATAAATAGGCTGCAAGTTGTGTATCATGTTTGGCTCTTTCGAGCATTAAGCGCAAAAAATTAATATTTTCTTCTTCAGTAATATGGTTGTAAAAATTCGTTAGAATAACAGTCAAAAATTTTCGAATATCGTTTGATTGGCAGTTAAAATTTTTATAAAGCTCTTGTAAAAAAATATCGCGTCGATAGTCACAAATTGCAGTAAACAGACCCTCTTTACTACCAAAAAATTTATACAAAGAGGCTTTAGAGCCTCCTGCATATTGTACAATGTCATCCAAAGAAACGGCGTCATAACCCTTTTGTAAAAACAGTGTTGTTGCGGCATCTAAAAATGCTAAACAACGTTCCGTCCCCCGTTTTGTTTGAGGTTGGGCTGTTGAGTATGTTTCTCTGTGTTCTACCATGCCAATGAAAATTTATTCAGAATTTAATTGAGTATAGCAAATTCTATAAGTCATCATCATCAGTTTCAATGCCAAGTTCTTTTAGCTTACGTGTAAGGGTATTACGACCCCAACCTAAAAGTTCGGCAGCTTGCCGTTTACGCCCTTGTGTGTGTTGTAATGCAACTTGAATAAGTGTTGTTTCAAATAATGGCGTTGCAGAATCTAAAATTTTGATTTCACCTTTGGTGAGGGCATCTATTGCCCAATGCTCAAGGTGTTCATACCACTGTTGTTTTTGCTGCGGTACAATACGTTCAACCGTGGTGGCTGTACGTTGTTTTAGTTCGTTGGGTAAATCTTCAGGATAAACCTCACGTCCTGTAATCATTACGGTGAGCCAACGGCAGGTATTTTCTAGCTGACGTACATTGCCTTGCCATGGCAGTTGTTGCATATAAGCAATGGTTTCGGGGCGTAAAACTTTAGCACTAACATTGAGTTCTTTGCCTGCTTGGTTTAAAAAGTGTTGTGCAAGCATTGGGATGTCTTCGCTGCGATGGGCAAGTTTTGGAATATGAATCCGAATAACATTTAGACGGTGATAAAGATCTTCTCGGAAGCGCCCATCTTCAACCAATTTCTCAATATTTTGATGCGTGGCTGCCACAATGCGTACATCAACTTTAACAGGAATATGTCCACCAACACGATAAAACTCACCATCAGCAAGTACACGAAGCAGACGTGTTTGTGTGTCAAACGGCATATCGCCAATTTCATCTAAAAATAATGTACCGCCATTGGCTTGTTCAAAACGCCCATGCCGTTGTGTGGTTGCTCCTGTAAATGCCCCTTTTTCATGTCCAAAAAGTTCAGTTTCAATTAAATCTTTTGGAATTGCTGCCATGTTAAGAGCAATAAATGGTTTTGCTTTACGTGGAGAGTGGCGATGTAGTGCATGTGCAACAAGTTCTTTCCCGGTACCTGATTCACCATTGATTAACACGGTAATATGGGATTGTGCAAGACGACCAATCGCCCGAAAAACCTCTTGCATGGCAGGTGATTCGCCAATAATCTCAGTAGATTGTATAGGGGTGGCTTTGGTACTTTCTTGTTGTTTATTGAGATGTAAAATCGCACGGTGTACTAAAGCTAGTGCTTCATCTATATCAAATGGTTTAGGTAAATATTCAAATGCTCCTGTTTGGTAGCTCGACACCGCAGATTCTAAGTCTGAGTGTGCGGTCATAATAATAACAGGTAGGTCAGGGTGGTGGTTTTTGACTTTACTTAAAAAGGTCAGTCCATCAATTCCGGGCATGCGAATATCAGTTAAAATTACATCGGGTTGTTCAAGTGCTAATTGATCTAGTGCACTTTGTGCTTCTTCAAAGCTTGTAACATCTAAGCCTTCTTCTTTAAATGTTTTTTCAAGTACCCAACGCATTGCACGGTCGTCGTCAATTACCCAAATTCTATGGTTCGACATGGTGTTACTCCCAAGGTAAATATAGACTAAAAATTGTTTTTTTAGGTACAGATTGACAAGCAATCATACCGTTGTGTTGATGCATAATATTTTGAGCAATACTTAAGCCTAAGCCGGTACCTTTTGCACGACTAGTCACAAGTGGATAAAAGATAGATTCCAGCATTTCTTCAGGAATACCTATACCGTTATCTTGAATATCAATCCGAATAGCAGAACGGTGTAAAGTCCCGTTAATGGTGACAAGACGTTGAATTCGGGTTTTGAGCGTAAGTTTAGGTTTATGATGGGTAAAAAAATCACTGTGTTCGAGCATGGCTTGAACTGCATTTACACTAATGTTTAAAAAGACTTGAATCAGTTGATCACGGTCGGCTTGAATCTCAGGGAGTGATAGATCGTAATCACGTATCACCGTAATTTTATTTTTTGTTTGGTTAATAATAAGAGAATGCACACGCTCTAAGGGTTCATGAATATTCATGTTTTGGTAGCTTGGTAATTGCCGTGAGCCGAGCATGTTGTCTGCAAGCTTTCTGAGTCGGTCAACTTCGCTGATAATAATATCTGTAAATTCTTGGTATTCTGCATCAAGATTACGAGCGAGTAGTTGCGTGGCACCCCGTATCCCACCGAGTGGATTTTTGATCTCGTGAGCCACACCTCGAATAAGTTGCCGGGTCACTTGATGTTGTTGCGTTAAACTTTCCTCTTTAGAAATTTTACGCATACGTTCAATTGGATTAAGTTCAATAAGTAACCAGTTTTGTAATAAACTAACTGAATAATCGACATACATATCTTTGTGATTTATATAGATCAGTGCTTCACGCCGTGTATAAGCTTGTCCTTTTTCTAATGTTTCTTGTAGTGCATTAAGCGTATCGAAGCTATCATTAGGAGATTGTAAAAAATGCGTTGCATTTAAACCTTTGGCACGCAAAAGACTAATGTCAAACAATGCCTCACAAGCAGAGTTCAAATAAAATATATTGAGTTCTTGATCAACCAAAAGTATCGCTGTTGTTAAATTATCGACAAGTAAGCGGTAATCAATGGGTGGCGTACAATCCATGATATCATCCTTAGAGTTCACTTGTGGCTAAGCAATTTACAAGCCAACATCAGTTTATCTAAAGAGCAATAGCATGATTTAAGAGAAGTTGCACTCTTTTGGGGCGATATATTTTTGTGTTAAAACGTAAGCAACCTTTTGGTGCATTGTAAAATGATTGTTGCCAAAACCTATGCTTTATTCACGAAACATCATACAATACGCGCAATCTAGTGGAGTGCAGAGTTTCATGAAATCCCCCAAAGTCGGTTTTGTTTCTTTAGGTTGTCCTAAGGCGTTGGTCGATTCTGAACGTATTTTAACCCAATTACGTACCGAAGGTTATCAAGTAGCATCAGATTATGATGGTGCTGATCTTGTTGTTGTTAATACTTGTGGCTTTATTGAATCAGCGGTTCAAGAATCGTTAGATGCCATTGGTGAAGCAATGAGCGAAAATGGCCGTGTGATTGTAACAGGCTGTTTAGGTAAAGATGAAGATAAAATTCGTGATATGCATCCTAATGTACTGAAAGTAACAGGTGCAGCGGCATATCAAGACGTAATGGAAGCAGTACATGAATATGTACCTGCACCACCTAAGCATAACCCATTTGTGGATTTAGTTCCTGAACAAGGGATTCGTCTTACGCCAAAGCATTACGCCTATCTTAAAATATCTGAAGGCTGTAATCACCGCTGTACATTTTGTATTATTCCAAGCATGCGTGGCGATTTAGTATCGCGCCCTGTAGGTTCTGTATTAGAAGAAGCTGCGGCATTAAAACGCTCGGGTGTGAAAGAAATTTTGGTTATTTCACAAGATACGTCTGCGTACGGTGTCGATACCAAATACAAACTCGATTTTTGGAATGGCCAGCCTGTTAAAACCAAATTCTTTGATATGTGCGAAGCACTAGGTCAACTTGGGATTTGGGTGCGTTTACACTATGTTTACCCGTATCCACATGTAGATGCTGCGATTGATTTAATGGCACAAGGTAAAATTTTACCGTATTTAGATATTCCTTTTCAGCATGCAAGTCCGCGTATTTTAAAGCTGATGAAGCGTCCTGCGCATAGTGAAAACACGTTAGAGCGTTTGAAAATATGGCGTGAAAAATGCCCTGATTTAGTCATTCGTTCTACATTTGTAGTGGGTTTTCCAGGCGAAACAGAAGAAGATTTTGAAATCTTACTTGAATGGTTAAAAGAAGCAAAACTTGATCGTGTGGGCTGTTTTACCTATTCGCCTGTAGACGGTGCAACTGCAAATGATTTACCTGATCATGTACCAGAAGATGTAAAACAGTCTCGTTACGAGCGTTTTATGGAAGTACAGCAAGCTATTTCAGCAGAAAAACTACAACAACGTATTGGTCAAACAATGACTGTGCTTGTCGATAGCCTAGAAGATGAATTTCCTGTAGCAGTGGCACGTTCATATGCTGATGCACCAGAAATTGATGGTAACGTTTTTGTTGAAGATATTGACAAAACACAAATTAAACCTGGCGCTTTATTAAAAGTAGAGATTACGGATGCAGATGAATACGATTTATTTGCA
The DNA here is from genome assembly GCF_027568475.1 of Acinetobacter sp. HY1485. GTDB lineage: Bacteria > Pseudomonadota > Gammaproteobacteria > Pseudomonadales > Moraxellaceae > Acinetobacter. The sequence continues at coordinate 295,910 of NZ_JANKZG010000001.1, forward strand.
AAATTAATCGATATTATCTAATTTTTGGAGAAAGACATGGCAGATACAAATAGCCCGCGTTACTCACGAATTTTATTAAAATTATCAGGTGAGGCACTGTCAGGAAATCGTGAAATGGGCATTGATGCTCAAGTTCTCGATCAAATGTCATTATCGATTGCACATCTTGTTGGCTTAGGCGTGCAAGTGGGGATTGTTGTTGGTGGTGGTAACTTATATCGTGGTAGCCAATTACAAAAAGATGGTTTGGTTGGACGTGTAACAGGCGACCAAATGGGTATGCTTGCAACCGTAATGAATGGTCTTGCTATGCGTGATGCGTTAGTACGCCGTAACATCAAAACACGTTTAATGTCTGCATTATCAATTGGTACCGTGGTAGAGCCTTATTCAAGTCGTGATGCAATTCGCCATTTAAATAATGGTGAGGTATGTGTATTTGTAGCAGGCACAGGTAACCCATTCTTCACAACAGATACAGCAGCATGTTTGCGTGGTATTGAAATTGAATCAGATCTAATTTTAAAAGCGACCAAAGTTGACGGCGTTTATAATAAAGATCCAAGTAAGCATGATGATGCTGTAAAATATGATACATTAACATTTGATCAAGTGTTAGATGAAAAATTAGGTGTTATGGATTTAACGGCAATCTGTTTATGTCGTGATCACAATGTGCCATTACATGTGTTTGATATGAATAAAGCAAATGCATTGCTCTCTGTTGTGATGGGTGAAAAAGAAGGCACACACGTAACCAACTAAATTTTAAAGTAAGGAAAATCACATGATTAATGATCTTAAAAAAGACAGTGAACAGCGAATGCAAAAATCGCTTGAATCTTTAGAGCAAGGTTTTGCTAAGGTTCGTACTGGTCGTGCCCATCCTTCTATTTTAAATAATGTGATGGTGCCTTATTACGGTTCAGATGTACCGTTAAATCAAGTGGCAAACGTGGGTGTTGAAGATTCACGTACGTTGCTTGTGCAACCTTTTGAACGTCAAATGGTGTCTGCTATTGATAAAGCCATTCGTGAAAGCGATTTAGGTTTAAACCCAATTACAGCAGATGCCATTCGTGTTCCACTTCCTGCCTTAACAGAAGAAACACGCCGTGATATGCAAAAAGTAGCACGTACTGAAGCTGAAAATGCAAAAATTGCAATTCGTAACATTCGTCGTGATGTTTTAGGTGATATCAAATCATTGCAAAAAGAAAAAGAAATTTCTGAGGATGATGAACGCCGTGCAGGTGATGATATCCAAAAAATGACAGACAAATTTGTTGCAGAAGTAGACAAGCGTTTAGCTGCAAAAGAAGCTGAGTTAATGAAGGTATAATAAATGACGACTGATTTCAGCGTTCATTTACCTCAGCATGTTGCCATCATTATGGATGGCAACAATCGCTTTGCAAAGAAAAAGCAAATGCAGACAGGCGATGGACACAAAGAAGGTAAAATCACATTAGACCCAATTGTAGAGCATTGTCGCAAAATAGGTGTTAAAGCACTCACTGTATTTGCTTTTTCAAGCGAAAATTGGAAACGTCCTCAAATTGAAGTAGATTTATTGATGTATTTGCTTGAACAAACAATTCATGAGCAAATACCTCGTATGATGAAATTTGAAATTGCATTACGTTTTATTGGGGATTTGGCAAAACTTCCACAGCATTTACAAGAACTGGTTCAATACGCAGAACAAAAAACAGCACATTTCACCCAAATGACGTTAACCATTGCGCTTAGCTATGGTGGTATGTGGGATATTGCAGATAGTGCAAAACGTATTGCACAAGATGTTGTTAATCAAAAATTAGATATAGAACAGATTGATGCAACATTATTTGGACAGTATGTATGTTTAGGGGATTTACCACCTGTTGATCTACTGATTAGAACGGGCGGTGATTATCGAATTTCTAATTTTTTGTTATGGCAATGCGCTTACGCAGAGCTTTATTTTACACCATTACTTTGGCCAGAGTTTACTGTAGAGGAATTACAGAAAGCATTCAACGTGTTTTCAGCACGCGAGCGTCGTTTTGGTAAAACTACTGAACAAATCCAACAAGAGAACGATTAAATGTTTGAGCGTATTAAAACCGCATTGGTTTTAGTGGCTATCGTACTAATTTGTATGTTTGCAACAACATCACATTATCCAATGTATGGCTTAATGGTATTGGCAGGAACAATTGCTGGGTATGAGTGGTCAAAGTTAATGCCACAAAACCAAAGTGTACATGCCTACTTAAATGCAGGATTAATGTGTGTTGTTACAGTAATTGCCTTGTACTATTCAGATGTATCTTTATTATTTTGGGCAGCTTCTATATTAGTATGGGGGTTTAGCGTATTTTGGACCAAAAATTTTCCTGAATATGATGGGTGGTACAATAAAGCCTTATATTTAATTGGTGTGGTTTTAATTGCTGCGGCAGTCACGGCAATTTTCTCTGTATGGTCAGTTTCACCTTGGTGGTTAATGTATTTATTTGTACTTGTATGGGGTGCAGATAGTGGTGCGTATTTTGTTGGACGTAAGTTCGGACGGCGTAAAATGGCACCAAGTGTCAGTCCAAATAAATCCATTGAAGGTTTATTTGGTGGCTTAATATTAACATCGCTCATTATTGTAGGCGTACAAAGTTATTATTTACATTTAACTTTAATCCAGCATGTTTTATTTTTTGTATTGTCCTTTATTACGGTTTTAGGTTCAGTACAAGGTGATTTATTTGAGTCTATGATCAAACGTCGTGCAGGGGTAAAAGATTCTGGTAGCATTTTACCAGGTCACGGTGGTGTGTTAGATCGTATAGATTCTTTATTGGCAGCAGCCCCAATTTTTGCGACGGGCATATATTTATTAAAATTAATTGGTGTAGATTTATAAATGTCTCAATCTGTTTGTATATTGGGTGCGACTGGCTCTATTGGCGAAAGTACGTTAAAAGTTTTGCAACAACATCCAGAACAATATTCAGTGTTTGCTGTAACAGCTTATAGCCGTATTCAAAAACTCGTAGAAATATGTAAACAGGTTAAACCAAAAATCGCTGTCGTTCCTGCATGTTATCAAGATGAGCTCGCTATTTTATTAAAACAACACCAACTTGATGTGGAAATTTTAACAGATGACGTAGGCTTACAAACTGTAGCACGCCATCCTGATGTTGATATTGTAATGGCTGCTATTGTAGGGGCGGCGGGACTTTTACCTACACTTTCAGCTGTGAAAGCAGGTAAACGTGTTTTACTTGCTAATAAAGAAGCACTAGTTATGTCTGGTGACTTAATGATGCAAGCTGCACGAGAGCATAAAGCATTATTATTACCTGTCGATTCAGAACATAATGCTATTTTTCAGTGTTTACCGGAGCAGTATTTAAATTTAGATAAAACAGGTAAACCACAACTTGGTGTATCGCAAATTTTATTGACAGCATCGGGTGGTCCATTTTTAAATACACAAAATTTAGATGCAGTGACGCCTGCACAGGCATGTAAACATCCAAATTGGTCTATGGGGCAAAAAATTTCTGTTGATTCTGCAACTTTAATGAATAAAGGACTAGAACTAATAGAAGCATGTCATTTGTTTTCAATTTCAGAACATTTTGTTACAGTTGTTATTCACCCACAAAGTATCATTCACTCTATGGTTCAATATATAGATGGTTCGACTTTGGCACAAATGGGTAACCCTGATATGTGTACGCCAATTGCACATGCGCTTGCTTGGCCACAGCGTATTCATGCGCCTGTATCTGCACTTGATCTATTTAAAAATAATCAGCTTAATTTTGAAGCGCCCGATTTAAAGCGTTTTCCTGCACTACAATTAGCGAGAGATGCAATGAAAACAGGGGGGACAGCACCTGCTATTTTAAATGCAGCTAATGAAATTGCGGTAGAAGCATTTTTAAATCAAAAAATAAAATTTACGCATATTCCGACTGTGGTAGAACATACTTTAAATAAACTTGAGCATAGTGTTGCGTCTGATTTAGAGATTATTTTACAAGCAGATCAACAAGCTCGACATATTGCACACCAATATGTAGGGGAAATTGCTTGAATATTTTATTTATGATTTTAGCCGCAATTTGCTTACTAGGACCATTAATTGCAATACATGAATTTGGACATTATTGGGTAGCACGTGCAGTAGGTGTAAAAGTCCTAACTTACTCTATTGGGTTTGGGCCAAGAATTCTGAGTTGGACATCAAAAAAAACAGGCATTGAATATCGCCTAGCGGCATTACCTTTAGGCGGTTATGTAAAAATGCTAGACGAGCGTGAAGGAAATGTTAAATCTGACGAATTACATCAGGCGTTTAACAGACAATCTGTTTGGAAGCGTATCGCAATCGTTGCGGCAGGTCCTATAATTAATTTATTATTTGCAGTGTTGTTGTTTTGGATCTTGTTTTTGCCTAAGCAAGAGGAATTAAGCACAGTTGTTGGTAAAGTATTTGATCATACCCCCGCGATGCAAGCTGGCTTAAAAGAAGATGATAAAATTATTAGTATTGATGGCAAGCCAACTTCAACTTGGGAAACACTTAATTTTGCCTTAGTTGAACGTGCAGGAGAAACTGGACATATTAATATTCAGGCAGAACACAACGGACAATTAAAGCAATATAGTTTGTCTATAAAAAACTTCCTTAAAGATCAAAATCAATCCGCGTTAGAACAGCTAGGTTTTGTACCTTATCGACCAAAAATAGAACCTATTGTTTCTGTACTAAGTCCAGATGGTGCTGCAATTCGTCAAGGGATGCAAGTAGGCGATAAAGTTATAAAAATTAACAGTATACAAACACATGATTGGTTTGATGTTGTAGATATTGTGCAACGGTCTCCTGAAAAATTACTTAAAGTAGAAGTATTACGTGGTCAAAATATAATTATTCTAGATGTAATGCCTCAGGGTAAGTCTGATGGTATGGGACATACTACTGGAATGCTAGGTGTCCAAAGCAATACCAAATTTATAATACCTGATCAATACAAACAAACGATTCAGTACACACCCGTGCAAGCACTAGAAAAAGCGTTGACCAAAACAACAGATGTTTCTAGTATGATTTTGGGTTCTATGACTAAAATGGTCAAAGGGCTGATTGGTTTAGAAAACTTGTCTGGTCCTGTAACTATTGCTAAGGTTGCAGGGCAAAGTGCTGCGTTAGGTTGGCAAACATTTTTTTCGTTTATGGCTTTAATGAGCATTAGTTTAGGTATTTTAAATCTTTTACCTATTCCAATGCTTGATGGTGGTCATTTATTTTATTATTTTATTGAAGCGATTAGAGGAAAGCCAGTTTCTGAAAAGATTCAGATGATTGGATTTAAAATCGGGATGGTATTGCTAGGTAGCATGATGTTCCTTGCTTTATTTAATGATTTTATGCGTCTATAACAGGATTAATATTCAACTTAGTGGAAAGAATAGGCATGCGTCATACACATATTTTTATGCCTTTGGCACTTGTAAGTGCGATGGCAGCAGTACAACAAGTCTATGCGGCAGATGATTTTATCGCACGTGACATTCAGTTTGATGGTTTAGTGCGTTTAACTCCTGCAAATGTTGCAAGCATGTTGCCAATTAAAACAGGTGACCGTGTCAATGAAATGAGCTTGAATAATGCCATTCATATTTTATATGACACAGGTTTATTTGATGATATTCAAGCTTCAGAACAAGAAAATGGAACGTTAATTTTTAAAGTTGCAGAGCGTCCTGTTATTTCAAAAGTTGAATTCAAGGGCAATAAACTCATTCCAAAAGAAGCTTTACAAGAAGGTCTCAAAAAAATGGGACTTGCTGAAGGTGAAGTTCTAAAGCAAGCAACATTACAAAATATTGAAACAGAGCTTGAGCAACAATATATTCAACAAGGTCGTTATACGGCTGATGTTAAAATTGAAACAACACCACGCCCTAATAACCGTGCTGATGTAACAATTAATTTTGTAGAAGGTAAAGCTGCAAAAGTCATTGATATTAATGTAGTTGGAAATAAAGTTTTTAGTGATAGTGACATTAAACAAGCATTCGCATTAAAAGAAAAAAAATGGTACTCTATTTTATCAAGTAGCGATAAGTTTGCTAAAGAACGTATGGCTGCAAGTTTAGATGCAGTGCGTGCACTTTATTTAGACAATGGCTATGCAAACTTCGCAATTAATTCTTCAGACCTAAATATCAGTAAAGATAAACAAAAAGTTATTATTAACTTATCTATAAGTGAAGGTGAGCAATTTAAAGTAGGTACGACTAAATTTTTAGGCGATACTCTCTTTAAACCAGAAGAGTTGACGTCTGTACAAGTTTACAAAGAAGGCGAAATTTATTCGCAGGCAAAAATTGATGCAGTAAAAAATCTACTTTTACGTAAGTATGGTAATGCAGGTTATTATTTTGCCGAAGTAAATGCTGTACCACAGATTGATAACGATAATAAAGTTGTAAACGTGGTTTATTATATTAATCCGGGACAACAAGTTACGATTCGTCGTATTAATTTTACAGGTAATACAAAAACAGCAGACGAAGTATTGCGTCGTGAAATGCGTCAAATGGAAGGTGCTTTAGCAAGTAACGAAAAAATTGAACTTTCTAAAGTACGCTTACAACGCACAGGTTACTTTAAAAATATTACCATTAAACCTGTTCGTATTGCTAACTCATCTGATGCGATGGATTTAGATGTAAATGTTGAAGAGCAACATTCAGGTAGCAGTACATTAGCTGTAGGTTACTCACAAAGTGGTGGTATTACATACCAAGCGGGAATTAACCAATCAAACTTCTTAGGTACAGGTAACAGTATTGGGTTTGATTTTACACGTTCATCGTATTCAACCTACTATAACTTATCTGTAACAGATCCATATTTTACTATTGATGGTATTAGTGCAGGTTATAATGTTTATTACCGTGAAACAAAACCCTATAGCGATTATCATGTAAGCGACTACTACTCTAAAGCATTAGGGGCAAGTACAAGTCTTTCCTATCCAATTGATGAGAATCAAAGTATTAGTGGATCTATAGGTATAGAACAAAATAAAATCACCACAGATGCATATGGGTCTGTAGCTTACGGTGGTTATCTAATGAACCACGATGGTAAGCAGAGCTCTGATGATGGTGTACCAATTTATTCTGGAACATATTTAAATTATTTAGCTAATTTAGGTTGGTCTTTTAATACGTTAAACCAACCCTTGTTTCCAACATCAGGTCAACTGCATTCAGTAAACTTAGAAATTGCAACACCAGGAAGTGATGCAGATTATCAAAAACTAACATACAGTGGGCAGTTGTTTTTCCCAATTGGTAAAGGTTTTGGGTTGCATGGGTATGGTAAGTTAGGTTATGGACATGATTTACCATTTTGGAAAAATTTCTATGCAGGTGGTTGGGGGTCTGTACGTGGTTACGAAGATAATACTTTAGGGCCACGCTATCCGGGGCAATACTATAGTACTAATCAAACTTCAGATTCTAACAAAGATGCAGTAGGTGGTAATGCGCTTGTTCAGTTTGGTGCTGAGCTAATTTTACCTGTACCTTCTAAAGGGGATTGGGCACGTAACTTACGCCCTACATTGTTTGTAGAGGGTGGGCAAGTATATGACACAGAGTGCAAAAATATTTCAGACTTCTACGATGGCACTACATTAGTAAATGGTAAATCTTACTGTAAGCAGAACAACGAGTTTGATTTGAGTAACCTGCGTTATAGTGCAGGTGTTGGGTTAACGTGGAACACGATGATCGGACCTTTATCAATCAGTTATGCTTATCCATTAAATAAAAAGTCTAATGATGAAACCCAAGCATTCCAATTCCAAATTGGTCGTACTTTCTAAAAAGGATATAAACGTAATGAAAAAATTATTAGTTGCAAGTGTATTGGCAGCAATCGGAACGATAGCATCGGCAGCAAATTACGGTATTGTAGACATGCAACGCGTTGTTGAAAGTAGTACATATTTAAAACAGCAAAATGCAACACTACAACAAACAGTAAAGCCAAACGCAACACGCGCGGAGCAGCTGCAAAGTGAATTACAAGCATTGCAAGAAAAAGCCGCTAATGCAAAACCAAATGAAGTACAACAGCTAAAGACACAGTATGAAGCTAAAGTGCGTGAAATGAACATGTTAGAACAAACTGTACAACAAAAAGTACAGCAAACTTCTCAACTTACAAGTCAAAATTTTACCACTCGTGTACAGCAAGCTGCTGATCAATTACGCAAAGAGAATAATCTTGACCTTGTTTTAAACAAAAATGCTGTACTTGCATATGACAACACAAGTGATTTAACTGATAAAATGATTCAAAAGGTGAATGCAACTAAGTAATCTATGAATCAACAACCACAAAAGTTACAAACGCTAGCTCATCTTGTAAAAGGTGAGTTAGTGGGTCAATCAGACTTTATTGTGCATGGTCTAGCTAGTTTAGAACATGCAACAAATCGTCAAATTTCTTTTGTAAATGGTCAAAAATATATTGATCAAGCAGAAGCATCTCAAGCAGGGGTTCTTATTATAACGAAAGAATTACAACCTCTACTAAAACAAAAAAACTTTATCATTGTAGAAAATCCCTATTTGGCTTTTTCGATACTTACACATATTTTTGAGCTTAAAAAAACTCAAACAGGAATTGAAAGTACTGCAAAAATTCATCCTTCTGCCATAATTTCAGAAAGCGCCTACATTGGGCACTATACAGTAATAGAAGAAAATGCAGTTGTTGGTGATCATACATACATTGCGGCGCATGTAAAAATTGATCAAGGCGTTGAAATTGGTCAACAATGTTTTATCGACTCAAATACTGTGATTACAGGTTTTACAAAAATTCAAAACGAAGTACGTATTCATGCAAATACGGTGGTAGGTGGTGAGGGTTTTGGCTTCGCACCTTATCAAGGACAATGGCATCGAATAGCACAATTAGGATCTGTTAAAATAGGCAATAAGGTCAGAATTGGATCGAACTGTAGTATTGACCGTGGTGCATTAGATGACACAATTATAGAAGATGGGGTTATTATTGATAATCTTATACAGATTGCACATAACGTAAAAATTGGTGCAAACACTGCAATTGCAGCTAAATCGGGCATAGCGGGTAGTACAATAATTGGAAAAAATTGTATTTTAGCTGGTGGCTGTGGTGTTGCTGGGCATCTGAAGATTACAGATAATGTTACATTGACAGGTATGACAATGATAACAAAAAGTATTACAAAACCAGGAACTTATTCTTCAGGTACTGGCTTCTTAGAAAATAGACATTGGCATAAAACTGTAGTTCGTTTAAAACAATTAGCAGATGTGCCATTGACTAAGTTGAGTGAACGCTTAGATCATATACAAACTCAGATTGAGTCAATTGAATCAACATTAAAAACGCGTAAATAGTACTATGACTGAATTAAAAACTCCTGAATTACCAATGCATATCCAGCAAATTCGCGAATATTTACCACATCGCTATCCATTTTTATTGGTAGACCGTGTAACAAATATTGCAGATAACCAAATCGTTGGCTATAAAAATGTATCTATGAATGAAGAGTTCTTACAAGGACATTTTCCAGAATATCCAATTATGCCAGGTGTTTTAATTATTGAAGCCCTTGCTCAAATCTCTGGCATTTTAAGTTTTGTGATGAATGGTGTTAAACCAGAACCAGGTTCACTCTTTTTATTTGCTGGTGCAGAAAAAGTGCGTTTTAAAAAGCAAGTTGTACCAGGTGATCAATTAGAGTTGAAATCTGAATTGGTTATGCAAAAGCGCGGTATTTATAAATATAGTTGTACAGCATCAGTAGATGGAATTGTAGCAACTACAGCTGAAATTATTATTTCTCATCAAAAAGTATAGAGTAGGCATGAGTAATATAAACAATATTCATCCCACTGCCATTATTGACGAGTCTGCTGTAATTGCAGCAGATGTGACAATTGGTCCATATTGTATTATTGGTCCAAATGTAGAAATTGGTAGGGGTACTAAATTACATGCACATGTAGTCGTTGCAGGATATACACGTATTGGAAAAAATAACGAGATTTTCCAATTTGCAAGTATTGGTGAAATTTGCCAAGACTTAAAGTATAAGGGTGAAGAAACTTGGTTGGAAATTGGGGATAATAATATTATCCGTGAACATTCAAGTTTACACCGTGGTACGGTACAAGATGAAGGCATTACACGCATTGGAAACCATAATTTATTAATGGTGAATACGCATATTGCTCATGATTGCCAAGTAGGTAGTCATAATGTGTTTGCAAATAATGTGGGTGTTGCAGGTCATGTACATATTGGTGATTATGTTATTATAGGTGGTAATTCAGGTATTCATCAATTTTGTAAAATTGACTCGTATAGTATGATTGGTGGTGCATCACTTATTTTAAAAGATGTTCCTGCTTATGTTATGGCATCTGGTAACCCAGCGCATGCATTTGGCTTGAATGTCGAAGGTATGAAACGTAAAGGCTGGTCAAAAGAAGTAATTTTAGCATTACGTCAATCATTTAAATTGGTTTATAAAGATGGTTTAACAACCAAAGAAGCGCTTGAACGTATTCGAGAAGAGGTTTTACCCAAAGCCTCTGAAGTACAACTCTTTATAGATTCTATCGAACAATCAAAACGTGGTATTGTCCGATAAATAGAAGAAGCTAAACAGTTAATGTTTAGCTTTTTTATTTTAAATATCCTGCTTCTTGTGATTTAGGATAGTTTTTTAAGAGTTGCTGTTTGTATAAGTTTGCTGAAACAGTATTTTGATCTACATCTTTTTCTATACTGTACAGTTGGTATAAAGCATGAGGTGCTTTAGCCGATTGAGGGAAATGCTTTACAACAATTTCATAGTTCTTTTTTGCTTCATTATAATCTGCGGGTGTAATCGCTAAATTAAATTCTGCTAACCAAAAATGTGCATTACCAATGTAAGGGCTTTGAGGATAATTTTGTATAAATCGTTTCATCGGTTTAATTGCCTGCTCAGCTCCACCTTGTTTATAAGCATCTAATGCAACGGTATAAGCATCTTTTTCTGAAAGCGGTTTCTTTTCGTTTGCTGTTACTTTAGCATTACCTGCATTACCTGCATTACCTGCATTACCTGCATTACCTGCATTACCTGCATTACCTGCATTACCTGCATTACCTGCATTACCTGCATTACCTGCATTACCTGCATTACCTGCATTACCTGCATTACCTGCATCTGCTTCATTGATATTTTCTGAGTTTTCTTCAGGTTTTTGTTCTAAAAGTTGTAAGCGTTGGTCTAAATCTGTGTAGTGGTTTTCTAATTCTTTTTTGAGTTGGTCAATCTGTTGATCGTGTTCTTCTAACGTACCACGTAGTTTTCTTATATCTTCTTCTAATTTTTCATTTTTTTGCATTAAATCCCAATTTAAATTAGTTGGAGCTGTAGGGGTAGCAGTTGTAATTACTTGAGAAGAATTTTCACTTAAATTAACATTTTCAATAGGTGCTGCATGTGTAGTTGTAAAGATAAAAGCAAGTAAACCAAGGGTATTATATTTTAAAAATTGCATAGAGTTATCCGAATGTGCGGCATTACAGGTTGATTTTATTCTATAAGCGTCAGTTGTTTTTTACAAATTGTAAAAGTTCGATTAAGTGTTGCATTAATAGCCAAATAACTTAAGTTTATCTTGCAAAGAAAAACAAAATCTTTATACTTGGCGTTGTAATGATGATCCTGCTGGTTATCTCGCAATTGTACTTTGTGAACCCCGCCAGGACCGGAAGGTAGCAACGGTAGCAAAACTATGATGTGCCGAGTTTTTGCTAGTAGGGTCATCACCATTCTAATTCTTCTAAATTAACTACTTTCATAATAATATCTAAATCAAAACCTCTATATTGTAAAAATCTCACTTGTTTAGCCTTGAGTTTTGGATCTTTAGTCGCTTCCACACCAAATTTTTTAATTTTTAACTTATAGGCTTCTTCAAGCCAATTGGTTTGATTAAGCTCATCAGCCACATAGTCAAGATTAATAGATTTCTGTTGTAAAGTTTGTCTAATACGTTGTGGTCCCTTACCTTTACGAATTTGGCTTCTTACAACCATTTCAGCTACACGTTCATCACTCTGATAATTATATTCAGCTAATTGCTCAACAAGTTCAATGACTTCGTTTCGATCAATTGCATATAAACAAAGTTTTTCAATAAGCTCTGCTTTTGAATACTCACGTTTTGTAAGTACGGCATAGGCGTATGAGCGAAGTTTTGACCCCGTAAGCGTAGGGATAATATCTTTAGGTTTTTTCATCATAGTAAAAAACGCCCCGTAGGGCGTTCTCATTTAATTTTCAACAAACTCAGCTGGTTCACTTTCAGTTTCTTCAATAATGACAGGTGTAAGTAGTTTTTCACGAATAAGCTTTTCTACCTCTTGGGCAATCTCAGAATGTTCTTCTAAATGGCGAATCACATTATTTTTACCTTGCCCAATTTTATTACCTTGATAAGAATACCAAGCTCCTGCTTTATTAATAATTTTCTCTTGAACTGCTAGATCAATTACTTCGCCTAAATGGTTGACACCTTTACCGTATAAAATTTGGAAAAGTGCTTCTCTAAAAGGAGGCGCCATTTTGTTTTTCACAACTTTAATTTTGGTCTCAGAACCAATAATTTCATCAGCTTCTTTGACTTGTCCAATACGACGAATATCTAGACGTACAGATGCATAAAACTTAAGTGCATTACCACCTGTTGTGGTTTCGGGGCTACCAAACATAACACCAATTTTCATACGAATTTGGTTAATGAAAATGACCATACAGTTAGAGCGTTTTGCATTACCTGTAATTTTACGTAAAGCTTGGCTCATTAAACGTGCATGCAGACCCATATGTGAGTCACCCATTTCGCCTTCAATCTCTGCACGTGGGGTAAGGGCTGCAACAGAATCGACAACAATTAAATCTACCGCACCAGAGCGCACCAGCATGTCTGCAACTTCAAGTGCCTGCTCACCGTTATCAGGTTGTGAAACGAGTAAGTTATCAATATCTACGCCGAGCTTACGTGCATACTGTGGGTCTAGCGCATGTTCAGCATCGATAAAGGCACATGTACCGCCAGCTTTTTGGCATTCTGCAATGGCTTGTAATGTCATGGTTGTTTTACCTGATGATTCAGGACCATAAATTTCGACAATACGTCCTTTGGGTAAACCACCAATACCTAAAGCTAAATCAAGCGTTAAAGAACCTGTTGAGATTGCTTCGACTGCTTGAACGGTATTCTCGCCTAAGCGCATTACTGTGTTTTTACCAAATTGTTTTTCAATTTGGCTTAAAGCAGCACTTAGAGCTTTACTTTTATTCTCATCCATTTAACAACCTCAAATGTTCATGTTTTATGGTGCTTATATTGACAGATTTACTTGAGTTTCTCTAGCCTATTTTGAACCAATGCGACAGTTTGTGTCGCACTAAATATCATCACTATATGTCCAATTATCTTGTTTAAATTTATGAATTTGGCGTCTATCTTTTTTACTTGGACGATAGTCTGGTTTTGCTAGATTATGAAGTTTACGCTCAGATGCCATAAGCTCTCGTTTTGCAATACTTTCAGTTGTTTCTTCATATAAGGTTTGAGCAATAGGAGCTGCCCCACGTTGTGCACTCAAAGCTAACACAGTGACAGTTTTTTTATCAAACCCTTGCTGTATAGTAAATTGCATTCCGATACGCACTTCTTTAGATACTTTTACTCGATCATTATGATGGTGGACTTTACCGCCTTCTATAGCTGCTTTAGCAAGTGAGCGAGTTTTAAAAAAGCGGGCAACCCATAACCATTTATCGATACGTTGTGTTTCCATATTACTCCTTTTATTTACTTGCGAGTTCAAGGCAAGTGGTTGCATATTTTTCGGCAAAATTTTGGCTAAGAAGTTGTTTATCTTTTTGCTGAATAGGTTGTTTATAGGCAGCAACAATAATATCGTTATGTAATTTTTGTACATCAGCATTTTTTTGCTGATAAACGGGTGTTAAGGCTTTACTGATTGGTACACCATCTTGACGAGATAGCATAACCTTTTCTGCTAAATCATAAATTTTAGAGCAAATTTTCATTTTTTCTTGAATATTTGATGGTGCAGCAAACACAGAAGTTGGAATCAAAAGAAGAAAGATTAGTTTTTTCATTTTCTATTTTACTTAAATTGCGTTTATATTAATTTAACAGAAAGCGATGAAAAATTAACTATGTTTAGCCCAGTTTTTAAACCAAATGATGATTTTATTGTCCAAATTCAAAAATTATTAGAACAGGCATCTCTTATAGCTTTACAGCATTATCAAACATACAAAATAGGAGCAAATTTTAATATTTATGAAAAATCAGATTTATCACCTGTGACACAAGCGGACTTAGCGATAAATAAATTTCTTTTAAAAGAACTTCAAAAATTAACGCCTTCTATTCCGATTATTTCTGAAGAAGAAGATAATCAACAACGGCAAGATTGGAAAAAATGTTGGTTATTGGATCCTTTAGATGGTACGAAAGAATTTTTGGCGAAGCGTGATCAATTTACAATTAATTTAAGTTTAATTGAAAAAGGAAAAACTATTTTTTCAGCGATTATGATTCCTGTAGAACAGACATTATACATTGGATATCAACAGCAAAAACCATTTAAATATAACGATGGGCAGTGGTTTGAGTTTGATGAATTAAAGCAAAACGAGAAATTGCATATTGGCATTAGCTACCGTAGTGTAAAAGATCAGTATGACAAATTTATTCAAAATTTAAATGAGCCCGTAGAACTGATCAAAGCAGGCAGTGCTTATAAATTTTGTTTGATGTTAGAAGGAAAAATTGATATTTATCCGAGGTTTCATCCAACCAGTGAGTGGGATACGAGCGCGGGTCAAGGGTTGCTTGAAAGTATTGGAGGGGGCTTAGTCAGCTTACAAAACGAACCTTTTATATATAATCAAAGAGATACATTGCTTAATGCAGGGTTTATTGCATATTGTTCAGAAATCCAAAGAACAATTGCATTTAACGCTTTACATAAAAAAAGCCTCTAAAAAGAGGCTTTTTTCATACTACAAATTATTTAGCTAATGCTTTAACTTGAGTATTTAAACGGCTCTTATGACGAGCAGCTTTGTTTTTGTGGATGATGCCTTTATCAGCCATACGGTCGATTACAGGTACAGCTTTGTTGTAAGCTTCTGTAGCAACAGCATGATCACCAGCAGCAATCGCACTTAAAGTACGTTTGATGTAAGTACGAACCATAGAACGCAAGCTTGCGTTATGTTGACGCGCTTTAACGTTTTGACGCGCACGTTTTTTTGCCTGAGCAGAGTTTGCCACTCTTGCACTCCTTGAATTAGATTGGTCTGGGCGGGCTGAAAACTACTTAATTCGTTTTAACCAGCCCGTAAACAAGTGCGATATTTTGATGAAACATCGCGTTGAAGTCAACCCTTATCAGGGTTTGAACGTGTTGAGATGCTAAAAAAAGTATAGAAGATTTAAATAAAAAAGCAATACGCATCATTTAATCAAAATTGTAGTGGTTAGTATTTATGCTAAATCTGATGTGATTCAAAAGGGAGCATGGTACTATCTAGCGATAGTCTTTAAATTAAATCTTGTATTTATGTTTGAAAAACAGATTCAAGCCCTTGCGCTTAAACAGCTTAAAAATAACGAAAAACGTTGGGTAGGTGGACTAGTCGGTTCGGCAGGGTCACTTTTTTTTAAAGAAATTGCTCAAAATACTTCACAGCTTTTAGTGATGGTGGCAAAAAATAATCAACATTTAGCACAATTAGAAAGTGAACTCAGTTTTTATGGTATAGAGCCTACCGTTTTTCCAGATTGGGAAATTTTACCTTACGATCGTTTGTCACCCCATCAAGATATTATTTCTGAGCGTTTGGCAATTTTATCGAATATGCCAACTCAAGGCGTATTATTAGTGACAGCAAATACGCTCATGCAACGTGTTGCGCCTTATAGTTGGGTAAAAGGGGCACATTTTGACATTCAAGTTGGGCAAAAATTTGATTTAGAACAACAAAAAAGACAACTGATTCAAGCGGGCTATCATCTTGTTGATACAGTTTATGACCATGGTGAGTTTGCGGTACGTGGTAGCATCATGGATGTGTATGCATCAGGGCAAGAAGCACCTATCCGTATAGATTTGTTTGATGATGAGATTGATACGCTTAAGTTTTTTGATCCTGAAACACAGCGTACAACACAAAACCTTGATGCGTTTAAAGTATTACCTGCCAAAGAGTTTCCGTTAAAAGAGGGACGGTCTACATTTAGAGATCGTTATGCTGAGCAGTTTCCACGTGCAAATCCTAAAAAAAACCCAATTTATCAAGATGTACTTGAGGGTATTTCGTCATCGGGGATTGAGTTTTATTTCCCGCTTTTTTTTACTGCACAAGAGATGACACAAAGTTGTCTTACGGCTTATTTGCCTGTTGATACGATGATTGTCAGTCATACAGCGTTAGAAGACACTTTGATGCAGTCTTGGCAAGAGGTGCAAACGCGTTATGAGGATCGTCGGCATAATGTAGATCAACCTATTTTGTCACCTGATCATTTATTTCTACAACCGCAAGATACGCTTGGACAACTAAATACATTTAAACGTATTGTTGTGTCTGAAGAGAGTTTTGACGATCGAGCAGGGGTTGTAAACTTACCTACACAGATACCACAAAAATTTCCTGTTGATGCAAAGCTAGATGAACCATTTGCCAAATTAGAGCAATATATTAAACAAGCTCAGCAAGCTGTATTGTTGGTGGCAGAAAGTGCAGGACGTAGAGAAACGCTTAAAGATGCATTGCGTAAAAGTTTAGGGGATATTCCTCAAGTTACTTCTTTTAAAGAGTTTATCAGCTCTAAAAAGAAATTAGCGATTACAAGTGCCCCTTTAGATCGTGGTTTAGAGATTACTGATCAACTTTCGGTAATTTCTGAAAATCAGTTATATGAACACCGAGTTGTGCAACGTCGCAAAAAACGTCAGCAGGAAATTTCTGAAGAGTTTTTGGTTAGAAGCTTAACTGAACTGAGTATTGGTGCACCTGTGGTACATATTGATCAGGGGGTTGGGCGTTATGCAGGTTTAATGACGCTGACCATTGATGATCAAGAACATGAGTTTTTACAACTCAATTATGCTGATGATGCGAAAGTCTATGTACCTGTTTCTAACTTACATTTGATTAGCCGTTATAGTGGTGGTGACCCTAATCTAGCTCCACTTCACAAATTAGGTACGGAAGCGTGGAGCAAAGCCAAGCGTAAAGCCTTAGAGCAAATACATGATGTAGCAGCCGAGCTTTTACATATTCAAGCACGCCGTCAGTCTAAACCAGGATTTGCGTTTGAAATTGATCAAGAGGCGTATCGTCATTTTGCGAATAGTTTTGCTTATGAAGAAACACTAGACCAAGCCAATGCCATTGAAGCCACATTGTATGATATGCAACAAGCACGTCCAATGGATCGCTTGGTCTGTGGTGATGTTGGTTTTGGTAAAACTGAGGTGGCGATGCGTGCGGCATTTGTTGCTGTGCAAAATAGCAAACAAGTGGCAGTGCTTGTACCAACAACATTACTTGCCCAACAACATTATGAGTCGTTTAAAGACCGTTTTGCCGATACTGCAGTACGTGTGGAAGTCTTGTCACGTTTTGGTTCGAATAAAGCCCATCAACGTGTAATAGAAGATTTAGCTGATGGTAAAGTTGATATTGTAATTGGTACACATAAAATCTTACAAGAAAATGTGCAGTTCAAAGATTTAGGTTTAATGGTTGTCGATGAAGAACACCGTTTTGGTGTGCGTGATAAAGAGCGTATTAAGGCGTTGCGTGCCGATGTAGATATGCTGACCCTTACAGCAACGCCAATTCCTCGTACACTCAATATGTCGTTTAGTGGGATGCGTGATTTATCTATTATCGCGACGCCGCCTGCACGTCGTTTAGCGGTTAAAACATTTGTGCAAGAACAAACAGATGCCACCGTAAAAGAAGCAATTTTACGTGAGTTATTACGTGGTGGTCAGGTCTATATTTTACACAATGAAGTGGATAGCATTGAACGTACTGCTGAAAATATTCGTCATTTAGTGCCAGAGGCGCGTGTTGCTGTGGCACATGGGCAGATGCGCGAAAAAGAGCTTGAGCACATCATGCAACAGTTCTATCACAAAGAGTTTAATGTATTGGTGTGTTCTACTATTGTAGAAACAGGGATTGATGTGCCTAATGCCAATACCATTATTATGGAACGTGCCGATAAGTTAGGTTTAGCACAGTTACATCAGCTTCGTGGGCGTGTGGGACGTTCGCACCATCAAGCATATGCTTATTTGCTTGTACCATCCATTAAAGGGTTGAAAGGTGATGCAGAGAAGCGTTTAGATGCCATTCAGCGTGCATCTAACTTAGGTGCAGGGTTTATGCTTGCTACTGAAGATTTAGAGATCCGTGGAGCAGGTGACTTGTTAGGTGAAAAACAAAGTGGTTCTATGCAAGCCATTGGTTATAGCCTATATATGGAAATGCTTGAAAAAGCCACTAAAGCGGTTCAAAAAGGTAAAACACCAAATTTTGATGCGCCGTTGAGTCTTACTGCAGAAATTAACTTACATATGCCTGCACTCATTCCTGATGATTACTTAGGTGATGTGCATCAACGGTTGATGTTTTATAAACGAATTAGCAGTACAGATGCACAAGATAAACTCAATAATATCAAAATGGAACTCATTGATCGTTTTGGCTTATTACCGATGCCTGTTAAACAATTGTTTAGCATTCATCAGATCCGTTTAATGGCAGAGCATTTGGGTATTACCAAGATTGATATTAATACTCAGGGCGGTTATATAGATTTTTCACCTGAAACAACGGTTGAAGCAATGACCATTATTCAGATGATGCAAAAGCAACCCAATCATTACCGTATGGAAGGGGGGCAACGTCTTAAAGTAATGGTTCAGCTTGAAGAATACGATAAGCGTATTGAATTTGTGCAACAACTGTTGAAACAAATAGGTATAAACTGATAGGAAGGCTAAGACCACATAAGTGCAAAAATTTGTACTTATGTTGGTTGATTATGTTACATAGATGATGAAATTTCTAAAGAGTTTGAACCATGCTTTAAAAGCAAAGATTTATATTTTACGGCTGTATCATATGAAAAAATAGCAATAGCACAAAGATATTCAATATTGCATTTATAGAAGTTTAAAATGGGCTCGGCAAAAGATTTAGAATGTTGAAATAGGATTAGTGTTTGATTATACGCAAGTGACTATTGAACATTGATAAGAATAGCAGGAGGCTATATCAAAGATATTCATTGTAATATGGATATGATAGTATTGATGAACACTTATTTTGACGATTAATAAAGATATGTTTAGTCTACATCCACAATTAGCCAAAGATACTTTTTTTGTTGGTGACTTTCCTTTATCAACGTGTCGTTTAATGAATGATATGCAGTTTCCGTGGTTGATTTTAATTCCACGTGTACCAGGCGTTACAGAATTATACGAATTAAGCCAAGCAGACCAAGAACAATTTTTACGCGAATCAAGCTGGCTATCAAGTCAACTTTCTCGGGTTTTTCGTGCTGATAAAATGAATGTTGCTGCGTTAGGTAATGTGGTGCCACAGTTACATTTTCATCATGTTGTACGCTATCAAAATGATATGGCTTGGCCAAAACCTGTTTGGGGTAACGAAGCTGTACCCTACAACAACGAAGTTTTAGCACATATGCGCCAAACGTTAATGCTTGCTTTACGTGGACAGGGTGATATGCCATTTGATTGGAGAATGGACTAATTTAGGTTCATAAAATGTCTTTGGGACGTTTTTTCGTAGAAAGCCTTTATCGTTTTACAGCATATTTTATACTGTGTTTAGGGGTACTTCTTTATTATTTTGCCGTACCCTTTGAGATAGAGCATGCAATTGTACCAATTTATGCCATCGTTGCATTTTTGGTATCAATTCGACTTTACTACACAATTAAAAAAAAATTTAACAAATACTATGCTACTCAAGTTTTATTTATTCTAGATGCAATTGTTGCAGGTGTCGCATTATCTGCAGTGCATTGTAGTATTGAATTTTCTGCATTAATTGTATTAAGTTTAAGCTATTTAAAATATGCATCTAAAATTTTATTTACTGTTTCAAGCTTAGCATTTGTTGCTGGCATTTTAGTTATTTATTTAAATGCCATTTTCTTTTTTGGGTTTGAGAATTATTTTGCAGTTGGTGAACTTAAATTTGTTGTTTATAGCTTTGTTTGTTTTATGCTATGTGCAGCTTTAAGTGTATTTTTATTAAAAAAGCGAATCACTGATTTAGAAACTACAAAAACGTATTATCAAGAACAAATGAATCGTTATGTTCAATTTTCAAACCAATTAAGTTTATATGCGCCAAGGCAACTTTGGCAAGCAATTATGAGTGGGGAAACCCAAGCTAAAATTGAATATAAGCGAAAAAAGATGACCGTTTTCTTTTCAGATATTCAAGGATTTACTGAACTTGCAGAAAAACTTATTCCCGATGATTTAGCTTTTGTATTAAATGACTATTTAAGTCATATGACCGAAATTGCAAAAAAGCATGAAGCTACCTTAGATAAATTTATTGGTGATGGGATTTTAATGTTCTTTGGTGATCCATATTCACATGGAACGGATGAGGATGCTAAACGCTGTGTTGCAATGGCAATTAGTATGCGTCAACAAATGCATATTTTACGTGAACGTTGGAAAAAGATGGGTTTTCCTGAGTTACATATTCGCATGGGAATCAGTACGGGATATTGTCACGTGGGGAACTATGGGTCTGATTACCGTATGTCTTATACACTTATTGGTCATGATGTAAATTTAGCAGCAAGATTACAGGCGGCAGCAAATGTAGATGAAATTTTAATTGCTGATTCCACATATCAACGTATTAACAATGATTTTATTTGTTTACCTAAAAAGAAATTAAGCTTAAAAGGGGTACGCGAGCCGATTCAAACATGGCAGGTAATTGGTCGTTATACTGGTTTAGAGAGTGATATTCAACAGTGGTTTGATTATGAGTATAAAGGTTTTCATCTATTATTAAATTTAAAAGAAGTACAACATTTTGAATATGAGCGTTTAGTTAAAATTCTAGAAAAGACGATTCAACGTTTAAAACTTCAACAAAGTATTACAACAGAAGATGGAGTGGCAAAATTAGGATTGGAAGATGAAGTTATTGAAATTACTCCTAAGAAAGAATCCTAGGAGTAATATTTTCAGTGATTTTCAGATGCATGATTAATTGTATATTTTGGAATTTCAACTTCTAAGTCTTCATCCTCTACAATTACTTGACAAGATAAGCGCGAATCAGGTTCTAAGCCCCAAGCACGATCAAGTAAATCAGCTTCTACATCATTCATTTCTTCTAAACTGTCAAAACCTTTTCGAACAACTAAATGACAGGTTGTACATGCGCATGACATATCACAAGCATGTTCAATTTTAATCCCATTTTTAAGTAGGCTTGCGCATAAATTTGTGTTTTTCTCTACCTCAAATTCAGCACCTTCTGGACAAATTTGGGCATGAGGAAGAACTTTAATACGTGGCATAAGAATTACCTATTATTTAGACCAATCATCTAGTTTAGTGCCTTTTAAGGCTTGGTCAATGTGTTGATTCATACGTAATGCTGCAAAAGCATCACTATATTTTTTGAGCTGTTGCGATGCTTTTTCAATGGCATCTAAGTCAGTATGTTTTAGACTTTCTGAAAGAAGTTGTGTTGCCGATTCAAGCTTATCTTGCTGTACTTGTGTAAGAAGGTTGGCATCTGCAATTAACGCTTGTGTAAGTGCTTCAATTTCGCGTTGCGCTTCTACTTTTGCTTCTTGTAATGCACGAAGGTGCTTATCTTCTTCGGCAAATTCAAAGCCTTCTACTAATAGACGTTCCATATCCTGATCAGATAGACCGTAAGAAGGTTTGATATCAATATGAGCATTTACACCAGAAGTAAGCTCTTTTGCAGAAACAGATAAAAGACCATCTGCATTAACTTGAAACGTTACCTCAATTTTTGCTTGTCCAGCAGTCATAGGTGGAATACCGCGCAAAATAAAACGTCCTAAAGAACGGCAATGCTCCACCAAATCACGCTCACCTTGTACAACATGAATCAACATGGCAGTTTGTCCATCTTGATAAGTTGTAAATTCTTGGCGGCGAGCTACAGGAATAGCAGTATTACGTGAAATTAAACGTTCTACTAATCCACCCATGGTTTCTAAACCCAATGACAGTGGTGTGACATCGAGCAAAAGTGCATCTTCTTGTGCATTACCAACCAATTGGTTTGCTGTGATTGCTGCTCCAATCGCTACGACTTCATCAGGATTAATGGTACATAATGGGGTTTGATTAAAAAATTGTGCTACGACTTTTTGTACAGCGTAAGAGCGAGTAGAGCCACCCACCAAAACTACATTTTGGATATCGTTTAAATCAAGTTTTGCATCTCTTAAAACACGTTGACATACTTGAAGTGTTTTATCTAGTGCAATTTTAATGATTTGTTCAAACGAATTGCGGTCTAAAATTAAAGTTTGCTGTAAGATCGTGATTTCAACGCTTGTTTGTTCAGAAAGCTGTTCTTTAGCTTGACGTGCTGCCATGAGGGCATGTGCATACTGAGCATTATCTAACGTATCAATATTAAGCTGTTTTTTTGCCCATTTAACAATTAAACGGTCTAAGTCATCACCACCAAGTGCTGTATGTCCACCTGTTGCTAAAACCTCAAAGACACCTTGAGTAAATCGCAATATCGAAACATCAAATGTTCCACCGCCAAGGTCGTAAATGACATAGTTTTGATCATGTGTAAGTTGTTTATCTAGTCCATATGCAACCGCTGCTGCAGTGGGTTCATTTAATAAACGTAGAACATTTAAACCTGCTAATTGCGCTGCATCACGTGTTGCTTGGCGCTGTGACTCATCAAAGTAGGCAGGTACAGTAATTACAGCACCATTAATAGGATGTTGGATACTTTGTTCGGCACGTACTTTTAAGCTTTTTAAAATGTCGGATGAAATTTCAACTGGTGTTTTTTGACCAAGTACCGTTTGAAAACTCGGCATTTGATGATCATGCCCAGATAAAACATAAGGATGTTGAAATTTAATATCTGTTTTGGCGCGCCCCATAAAGCGCTTTACAGAAACAATTGTATTTTGTGGTTCAGTTGTTAGATATTCTTTTGCTTGATATCCAACTGTTGGCTTTTGACCATAGTGAACAATAGAAGGCAACAATACACGCCCTTGATCATCTTGCAAGACTTGAGCTTGTCCAGAACGAACAGTAGCAACAAGGGAATGCGTTGTTCCTAAATCAATGCCAATAGCTGTACGGTGTTGATGGGGATCACGCGATTGTCCTGGTTCTGCAATTTGCAAAAGCGCCATGTCGTATCCTTATTAAAAATTAAAATTCGTCGTCTAAATCAAAATTATCATCAAATAAACGATCTTCAGCTTGATCAATATCATTTAAAACCCGTTGGTAAAATTTAAGTTTACGAACGATATCGCGTGCCTCATGCCATTGCTGTTGATTGTATTGATTTTTAAATGTTTCAACCAATTGTTGAGTTGATGAGTGAATTTGATCTTTCAGTATTTTGAGCTCAGAGGCTGTTTGAGCTTCTTCAATTGCTTCGCGAAGCTCTAGTGCATCTTGAAGAAAATCAAGATCATGAATAGACTGTTCCAAGTCTTGATCTTGTTGTACTAAGGTAAGTAAGTAAGCTGCACGACTATCAAGTATATTTAATGTTTTATATGCTTGATTAATTTCACTTGAGCGAATAAGCGCTTCTTCTTTATTTGCAGATTTATCAGGATGATATTGTTGCTGGCATTTCAGAAAATTTGCTTTTAATTGCGTTTGGTCTATATCTAAAGAAACAGGAAGTTCAAATAGCTCAAAATAGTTCATTTTATTTTTCCAACAGTAAATGTTAATAAAACAGTGAAAATCACTGTTTTATTAAGCGTAAAAGACAAATGTTTAGGGATCAAATCGTAAACGATTCGCCACATCCACATTCACCTTTTTTATTTGGATTGTTGAACTCGAAGCCTTCATTTAGCCCATTTTTTACATAGTCCATTTCTAAACCGTTGAGATAAACTAAACTCTTAGGATCTACAAAGATTTTAACGCCACGTTGCTCAAATAATTGGTCATGTTCGTCAACTTCGTCTACAAACTCAAGTACATAAGCTAAGCCAGAACAGCCAGAAGTTTTCACCCCAATGCGAATACCTTCACCCTTACCGCGATTTTGAATGTAATTGCTAATATGAGTGGCAGCATTTTCTGTTAAATTGATCATGAAAACTCCTTATATACCGTTATACGTTCGTTTTTTTATTACGATAGTCGTCAATTGCCGCTTTAATTGCATCTTCAGCAAGTACAGAACAGTGTACTTTTACTGGAGGTAATGCAAGTTCAGTTGCAATATCAATGTTTTTGATTGCTTGTGCCTCGTCAAGTGTTTTACCTTTAAGCCATTCTGTAACTAATGAACTTGAAGCAATTGCAGAGCCGCAGCCATACGTTTTAAAGCGTGCTTCTTCAATAATACCTTCAGGGTTTACTTGAATTTGTAAACGCATCACATCGCCACAAGCAGGTGCACCCACCATACCTGTACCTACGTTTTCTGAGTTTTTGTCTAATACACCAACGTTACGAGGGTTTTCGTAATGGTCAATTACTTTATCGCTATAAGCCATGATTTTACTCCAAACCTAGGGTTTAACCTGGGTGTTATTAGTGTTCTGCCCATTCAACAGTAGAAAGGTCAATACCGTCTTGGTACATATCCCAAAGTGGTGAAAGTGCACGAAGCTTTTCTACCGCAGTTTTGGTAATTGCAATCACATGATCAATTTCTTCTTCAGTTGTATATTTACCAAAGCTAAAACGAATTGAACTGTGTGCAAGTTCATCAGATAAACCAAGCGCACGTAGGACGTATGATGGTTCAAGCGTTGCCGATGTACATGCAGAACCACTTGATACAGCAACATCTTTGAGCGACATCATTAAAGACTCGCCTTCAACAAAGTTAAAGCTTACATTTAAATAGTTCGCTACACTTTGTGTTTCGTGACCATTTAAAAATATTTGCTCTAAACCTTGTAAGCCATTCCAAAGTTTATCACGCAATATGCGTAAACGTTGTTGTTCTGCAACTAAGTTTTTACCTGCAAGTTCAAATGCTTCACCCATACCTACAATTTGATGGGTTGCAAGTGTACCTGAACGCATACCACGTTCGTGTCCACCGCCATGAATTTGAGCTTTTAAACGAGTACGTGGGCTACGGCGAACATAAAGTGCACCGATCCCTTTAGGACCATATGCTTTATGACCTGAGAAACTCATCAGATCAATTTTCATTGTGCTAAGATCAATTTCTACTTTACCTGCAGCTTGAGCGGCATCTACATGGAAAAAAGTTTTGTTCGCACGTGTAAGTTCGCCAATAGCAGCAACGTCAGTGACAGTACCAATCTCGTTATTCACCATCATTAGTGAAACTAAAATCGTATCTGGGCGTAATGCTTTAGCTACCATTTCAGGTGTAATTAAACCTGTTTGTGGTTCTGGCTCAAGGTAAGTAATTTCAAAACCTTGATCTTCTAATTCACGGCAAGGGTCTAAGACTGCTTTATGCTCAATTTTACTGGTAATAATGTGTTTACCTTTTGAGCCATAAAACTGTGCAATTCCTTTAAGTGCAAGGTTATCAGATTCTGTTGCACCCGATGTCCATACAATTTCGCGTGGATCTGCTTTAATCAGGTTAGCCACTTGCTCACGTGCATATTCTACTTTTTCTTCTGCTTGCCAACCGTATGCGTGAGAGCGTGACGCAGGGTTACCAAAAGTACCATCAAAGGTTAAGCATTCCATCATGCGTTCAGCAACCTGAGGATCCACAGGTGTGGTTGCTGCATAGTCAAGATAAATCGGACGTTTCATATTATATACCTGTAGCCGCAAGTAACGAATCATATTGGTTTGAGTTTTGGCGAAGTGCAACGGTTTGTACATTTTCGCGCGCAAGCATGTCTGCCAATGTGATTTTTGCTAAATAGTCGGCAATGTGGTGAGAAAGGTCTCGCCATAAATCGTGAGTAAGACACATTGCACCGTTTTGACAATTTCCTTTATGGTCACAACGAGTTGCATCTACTGTTTCATTTACAGCTTCAATAATTTCTAAAATTGTAATGGCATCAGCGGGTTTAGCAAGGTGGTAACCACCGTTGGCACCGCGAACGCTCGAAACTAAACCATGTCTTTTAAGCTTAGCAAATAACTGCTCGAGATAAGCAACTGAAATGGTCTGGCGAGCTGCAATTTCGGCAAGCGTGATCGTTTGTTCAGATGGCTGCAAAGCTAAATCAAGTAGAGCAGTCACTGCGTAGCGACCGCGAGTAGTTAAGCGCATGATTCGATACACATGTTAAGACTAGATAGGTAAATTTTAAGAATCCTGACTAAAATAGTCAAGTTTTTAATTCATAAAATAATGATACAAAATTATGCCAAGTAATAGAACAATAATAATGCTAAAACTGATATTAATCAGTCGTTGTTGACGCTTTAAATTTTGTAAGCGATTACGGTATTTTTTAACATCTACTTGCAAAGAGTTAATTTTTGAACGCTGATAATCAATTTTTTCGAGTAAAGGCTGAATACGATTTTTTGAAGCAGTTACTTCGCTATTAGGTGATGATAGAAACCATTTATGCCAATCACTGAGTAAATGAGGCAGTGCAAGTTGTGAGAGAAGGTCTCTAAATTGGTCTTTTTCTTGTTGTGAACCATAAATTTTAATACCACGTAAACCACGCTTGTTACCCAATAAAAATGCTTGGGTATAGCCAAATAACGTACTGCTTATTTCTAACTGCGGCTTTTGAGTGGGTGCTTCACTATCAAAAAGTAAACCATGTGGAGTAAATCTGACATAAAAATTAAGATAAGGAATATATAAATTAACCTTAACAACGGTTTGTTGCTGTATAAAATACTGAGCGTGTTGTTTTACAACATCATCATGGCTAAAAATAAAGCTATAAAAAGTTTCTAACGCAATCATGCTCAAATTTAGCAACAAATGTGGCGATTTCTGATTTTGTTGCGTATTTTTCATTATATAAAAATCCTATACATTAAGAATTCCAACATCGACTTATTATAGCTAAATCTAAAGCGTGAATGTTGTAACGTATGTTTAACGAATGAAGCCTTTTGATACAAAGTATCCAAGCACATAATAATAAATATTTAAGGTAATTTTGAATAGATATATACCGTAATGTTGCCAAATACGATAACCCACCCAGTTAAGTAAAAACGCAAAAATAAATGCGCCAATCATATCAAATGGGAAGTGAACACCTAAATAAACACGTGACCAAGCGACACACCACGCTAAGCATAATAAAATACTTCCTGTTATTTTACGCCCAGAAAAAAGGTAGGAAAAAGCAACAGTGCTAAAAATGAGCATGTGATCGCTTGGAAAAGAGCCATTGGCAGCATGGGCAAGGTAGTTTTGTCCAATAGGCATAGCAAAAGGGCGTGGATGATAGAATAACGTAGAGATAAAAAAGCTAATGCTTAAACCAATTGCAGTAATCACAACAGCTTTTAAAGCACGCTCTTTCATCGCTTTATTACCTTGACACCACAAAAATGCAAGAAGCAAAGCTAAGATATAAAGTAGGTCTTGTGCAATAAAGGTTGCAACATGTATTGATAAACTAGAGGCATGAGGCGTGGCATTAATCAAAGAAAAAAGTGCTAAATTCACGGTTTCTAAGGGCATGACCACATCCTAGTCAACAAAAGTTCACCATGATAAGTGAACTTGCATTAAAACAATACTTAATTTGTTTGTTTTATATGCGGTTGCTTTTCTGTATCAGGCTTATTGTATGTATTTGGCACGAGTACGGTATTTTTATTTTCCGAATCTTTATATTTACGGCTACGGTTCGCACGTTCTCTAAAGCCACCTTTGTTAATCAGTTGCATATTTTGATCCTATAAAAAAGCCCGCATCGTGCGGGCTTTTATGTACTTACAGTCCGCTAGATTGGCGAAGTGCTTCAACTTTGTCTGTTTTTTCCCATGTAAAGGCATGGTCAGACCCTTCACGACCAAAATGACCATAAGTTGCAGTCTGTTGGTACATTGGTTGAATAAGGTCTAGCATACGTGTGATACCGTATGGACGTAAATCGAAATGCTCACGTACAAGTGCAATAATTAAAGATTCTTCAACTTTTGCTGTACCAAAGGTATTGATTGAAATTGAAGTAGGTTCTGCAACACCAATGGCATAACTCACTTGAATTTCACATTTGTCTGCTAAACCTGCAGCAACAATATTTTTTGCAACGTAACGTCCTGCATAGGCAGCCGAACGGTCTACTTTTGATGGGTCTTTACCTGAGAACGCACCACCACCGTGACGTGCCATACCGCCGTAAGTATCTACAATAATTTTACGACCTGTTAAACCACAATCGCCAACAGGACCACCAATCACAAATTTACCTGTTGGATTGATATGGAACTTGGTGCTTTCAGAGAACATATCTGCAGGAATAACAGGCTTGATAATCTCTTCAATGACTGCTTCTTTAAGCTGTGATTGACTAATCTCAGGGTCGTGCTGTGTAGACAGTACAACTGCTTCTAAACGCACAGGGCGACCATTTTCATAGGCAAACGTCACTTGGCTCTTGGCATCTGGACGTAACCATGCGAGTTGTCCGTTACGACGTAAAGTCGCTTGACGCTCCATTAAACGATGTGCATAAGAAATTGGTGCAGGCATTAAAACATCAGTTTCACGGCTTGCATAACCAAACATTAAACCTTGGTCGCCTGCACCTTGGTCTTCTGGTTTTTGACGGTCTACACCTTGAGCAATTTCTGGAGATTGTTTACCAATCATATTGATAACAGCACATGTAGAACCATCAAAGCCTAAATCTGAATGATGATAACCAATGCCATTTACTGTTTGGCGTACGATTGCTTCGACATCCACATTTGCAGTTGTTGTGATTTCACCTGCAAGTACCACCGCACCTGTTTTTACTAATGTTTCACAAGCAACCCGTGCATATGGGTCTTCTTTTAAAATCGCATCTAAAATAGCATCACTGATTTGGTCAGCCATTTTATCAGGATGACCTTCGCTTACAGATTCCGAAGTAAAAACAGCGTACTCGCGCATGGAAGTCCTATTAGAGTAAATTTAATTAACAGCGCTATATGTTACATCGACTACGTTAGAAGCACTAGAGCAAGTGAATAAAATTCTCGCAAATGTACTTTATTTTTAGTAAATTTCACCTATTGCATCTAAGACTTTTGGGTGAGAGCAGATTGCGTGTCAATTTCAAAAGGAATAAAATTAAGTTTGCATTAAAACATTAAAAAAACCACGCATATAGGGATATCCTCATGAAATATAAAAAGATATTAGGGTTAATGGCGGTTTCGGCATTGGCATCGGTTGCACATGCAAAAACTTATGTATTGACAGATGTAAATAAAGGAATTGAACAGGGTAATTGGCAAATTGCAGGTCAAAATTTTAAAGTCCAACAGCAAATATTGCATGGTGGTAAACAAGAGGGTAGTAAAGTAATTACCATTACAAGCCCAAATTTTAGCATTGCATTATCGCCAACGCGTGGTATGGGGTTACTTCATGCAGATGGAAATGGTGTGCATTTGGGTTGGAACTCACCTGTTAAAGAAGTAGTGAACCCCGCTTATATGAATTTAGAGAGCCGTAATGGTTTAGGGTGGTTAGAAGGCTTTAATGAAATGGTAGTGCGCTGTGGGTATGAATGGACAGGGCATCCTGTTACTGCAGATGGGCAAATTTATACTTTGCATGGTAAAGCACAAAATACGCCTGCTTCTTATGTAGAAGTCCAAATTGATGATCAAGCGCCACATGCGATTCATATACGTGGTTTAATCAAAGAAAGTACGTTCAAAAAAGCAGATCTGCAAACCATGACAGAATTGACTTACGTGCCGGGAGAGACATCATTTAAATTACATGATGTGCTTACGAACCAAGCAGACTATGCACATGATTATCAAATTATTTATCACAGTAATTTTAGCCAACCAATTTTAGAAGAAGGCGCACAGTTTTTAGCACCTGTGAGCGAGGTAAGTCCATTTAATGATTATGCGGTTAAGGGACTAGATACATGGAAAACGTATTTGGGTCCAACCAAAGGATTTGATGAGATGGTCTTTAATTTAAAACCGCTTGCAGATGCTAAAGGGCAGACTTTAGCAGCATTAATTAATAAAGCAGGGACAAAAGGTGTTTCTATTGAGTTTAATACGTCACAGCTTCCTGTTTTAACTCTTTGGAAAAATACAGATACCTTAAAACAAGGATATGTAACAGGAATTGAACCAGGTACAAGTTATGCTTATCCTGTAACCATTGAGCGTGCACAAAAACGTGTAAAACAATTACAGCCTGGTCAAAGTGTTACGTTTGATTTAACTTATTCATTGTTGAGTAATGCCAATCAGATCAAACAAACTCAACAACGTATTGATAGTATTCAGTCTAAACAAAAAGTAAGTGTTGTAAATACACCAATGGCAAAAGAATAAAAAAAGCGCCGTTAAGGCGCTTTTTTTTAGTTAGCGCGTTGCCAATCTTTTACTTCTTCTTTTTTATTGTGTAAGTAGTTTTTAGATTGGTTATATTTTTGCTTTGAAAAATCTTTGGTTTGCTGCGCTTTATGTTTTACCACTGATTTAGTCTTATCATAGCCATTTACTGTACCTTGTTTAGCGCGTGAAAAATCTTGCTTGGTTTTATTTTTTACTTGGTCATATTTACGATCCGTTGCTTGTTTAGCACTGTCGTACTTATTTTCTACACCATCTTTAAAGTTTGTTGAATGTTCAGATGTGCTTAATTTAGCATTGTTGTATTTATCGGCTGTTGCCTGCTTTAAGTCGCGTGCATCAGTCACGGTTTTATCTTTAATTTGATGATATTTTTGATCTGTTGCCTGTTTAGCACTGTCGTACTTATTTTCTACACCATCTTTAAAGTTTGTTGAATGTTCAGATGTGCTTAATTTAGCATTATTGTATTTGTCTGCTGTTGCTTGCTTTAAGTCATGCGTTTCAGTTACTGTTTTGTCTTTTAAATTTTTAGTGTCTTCAGCAATCGTTTGTCCAGCATGGCGTACATCTTGTTTTGCATTATCGTAATGTGTTGCAACATCACTTTTTAAAGTTTGAATATATGATGGGTTACCTTCAGCAAACGTTGCTGTAGAAAAAAGAGCACCCATAAGTAAAATTGTTGTCTTGTTCATTTTTCTTCCTTAATATACGAGGAAATTAACTTTAGATACCTATCTTGAAGAAAAACAACGCAATAAAAAATAATAAAAATGTATGTTTATGTTGAAAATAAGTAAATGAATTTATTCAATAAATCTAAATTTAGAGATTTTAATGATGATTTTGGACGAAAAAACCACCATTTGACTTTACCCCACCTCATTTTTTTAAGACAATACACGCGTTACTTCCTCAACTTGAATTTTGGACTCTGACCTATGACAACCCCTTTAAATGAACGTCGCATTGCAAACGCAATTCGTGTATTAGCTATGGATGCTGTTCAACAAGCGAATTCTGGGCATCCAGGTGCGCCAATGGGGATGGCAGATATTGCTGACGTCGTGTGGCGTGAATTTTTAGACCACAATCCGACTAACCCACAATGGGCAAATCGTGACCGTTTTGTACTTTCAAATGGTCATGGTTCTATGTTGCACTATGCTTTACTTCATTTAACTGGCTATGATTTATCATTAGAAGACTTAAAACAATTTCGTCAGTTACATTCTAAAACACCAGGTCATCCAGAATTGGGTTATGCACCAGGTATTGAAACTACAACAGGTCCATTAGGTCAGGGTATTGCTAACGCTGTTGGTTTTGCACTTGCAGAAAAAACGCTTGCAGCACAATTTAACAAAGAAGATTTAAGTATTATTGATCATTACACCTATACATTCTTAGGCGATGGTTGCTTAATGGAAGGTGTTTCGCATGAAGCATGTTCTTTAGCAGGTACGCTTGGGCTAGGTAAACTGATTGCTTATTACGATGACAACGGCATTTCAATTGATGGGGAAGTTGAGGGCTGGTTTAGTGACGATACTGAGCAACGTTTTAAAGCATATGGTTGGCAAGTTCTACGTGTAGATGGTCATGACACAGCGGTAATCCGTCAAGCAACGCTTGAAGCAAAACAAGAAACACAAAAACCAACGCTTATTATCTGTAAAACTGTGATTGGTTTAGGTTCTCCAAACAAGCAAGGTAAAGAATCTAGCCACGGTGCGCCGTTGGGTGTAGATGAAATTGTATTGACACGTACGGCATTAGGTTGGGCAGAAACAGAAGCATTTGCTATTCCTGCTGATATTTACAGCGCATGGGATGCTAAGCAACAAGGGCAAAAAAAAGAAGCGGCTTGGAACGAAGTATTTGCACAGTATCAAGCAAAATATCCAACTGAAGCAGCAGAACTTTTACGCCGTATGAATGGCGATGTGCCTGCTGAATTTATTGCTCAAGCAGATGCGTTTATTGCGCAAACAAACGAAAAAGCAGAAACTGTTGCAACACGTAAAGCAAGTCAAAATACATTACATGCTTTTGGTCCATTATTACCTGAATTTTTAGGTGGTTCTGCAGATTTAGCAGGCTCTAACCTAACCCTTTGGAAGGGTTGCCAAGGTGTACAGGATAATCCAGCAGGCAATTACGTATACTACGGTGTACGTGAATTTGGTATGACAGCGATTGCCAATGGTGTTGCATTGCACGGTGGTTTTATTCCTTACGTTGCAACATTCTTAATGTTCATGGAATACGCACGCAATGCAGTACGTATGTCTGCGTTAATGAAACAACGTGTTATCCATGTATATACGCATGACTCTATTGGTTTAGGTGAAGATGGTCCAACGCATCAACCTATTGAACAAATTGCATCTTTACGTAATACACCAAATTTAAATACATGGCGCCCTGCAGACACTGTAGAAACAGCAGTGGCATGGAAATCATCTATTATTCGTAAAGATGGTCCATCTGCTTTAATTTTATCTCGTCAAAACTTAGCATTCCAAACACGTACAGCCGAGCAAATTGCGGATGTTGCAAAAGGTGGTTACGTGCTTGCAGCAGAAAAGGGCGAGCTAAAAGCGATTATTATTGCAACAGGTTCTGAAGTTGAATTGGCAATGCAAGCATATGCACAGTTAGAGGGTGTACGTGTTGTTTCTATGCCATGTGCTGAAGAGTTTATGAAGCAAGATGCTGCTTATCGTGAGCACGTATTACCTACAAACATTCGTGCGCGTGTTGCAGTTGAAGCTGCACATGTAGACTATTGGTGGAAGTTTGTTGGTTTAGATGGCAAAGTGATTGGTATGAGCACTTATGGTGAGTCTGCACCTGCTAAAGCTTTATTTGAACACTTTGGTATTACAACACAAGCGGTTGTAGATGCAGTCAAAGAATTGACAGCATAACAATTAAAAGCCCCTTGCTAGAGGGGCTTTTTTATAGAGGCTTTTAGTGCTTCTAAATTGGTATCAGGTGAACAAAGTTTTATAAATTTATAACTATATTCACGTAATAAGCGTCCTTTACGAATAGCAATCCATGTTGTATTAAACTCAAATAAATTGGTTTTAATTGCAACTAAGTTGTGATCACGC
The DNA here is from genome assembly GCF_027568475.1 of Acinetobacter sp. HY1485. Classification (GTDB taxonomy): domain Bacteria; phylum Pseudomonadota; class Gammaproteobacteria; order Pseudomonadales; family Moraxellaceae; genus Acinetobacter. Next base: position 329,999 of record NZ_JANKZG010000001.1, read on the forward strand.
TCTGCGTTATAAGCAATATGACTAATAATTCCAATGCCTAAGCCAAGTTCTACATAGGTTTTAATGACATCAGAATCTAAAGCAGACATTACGATGTTTGGTGTTAAGCGAGCATCAGCAAAGGCTTGGTTTATATTGGTGCGTCCTGTATAGCCTTCGTGATAAGTTACAATAGGGTAGTTGGTTAAATCGGCTAAACTTACTTTATCTTTTAAGCTGAGTGGATGATTTTTTGGCACAATAATAGAATGTTGCCATGTATAGTAGGGTGTTCCTGTTAGTAGTTGTTCTTGAGTCAAGGCTTCTGTAGCAATGCCAATATCTACTTTGCCTTGTAAAAGTAAGTTTACAATTTCGTTTGGGCTTGTCTGTTGTAAAACAAGATGCACATTTGGAAATTGTTGTTTAAATTTTTGAATAATGGGCGGTAAGACATAACGTGCTTGCGTATGGGTGGTAGCAATTATAAGCTCTCCTTGGTTGATAAGCGTAAACTCATCCACAATGCGTTTAATATTGTCGGCATCAATTAAAACTTGTTCAACTGTTGGAAATAAACTTTTTCCTGCTTCGGTTAAATCGAGTAAGCGTTTGCCTTTTCGTATAAATAATTGCACACCCAGTTCTAATTCTAGCTCACGAATATGTTTACTGACATTTGACTGTGAGGTTTGTAGATGTTGCGATGTTTCGGTCAAATTAAACTGTTGTCTGACGGTTTCACGAATAATTTTAAGTTGTTGGAAATTCATGCGAACTCCTTTTCAAACGTATGCAATTGTTTGGCAGTGACCCACACTTTTTGTAAAGGCAAAAATTGCTGTGCTTCTTGTTGAGTGACAATGACTTCAATAGTGTTTTGTTGCGTATCGTTAAGTTCTGCAATAATTTTGCCTGCAACCCATAAATGCCGAATAAACGTTGCTTCAATTGCCTGTGGTGTATGCTTAGTATGAATTTGTAACTCGTGTGGGCGGGCATAGCCATGTTCAAATTGTGTGGCTGCACCTAAAAAGTTAAAAACAAAAGGTGTGGCAGGTTGTTCATAAACCTGTTGCGGAGAGCCAATTTGTTCAATATTTCCTTTATTCATCACTACAATTTGGTCTGCAACTTCAAGTGCTTCTTCTTGGTCATGGGTCACAAAAATAGAGGTAATGTGTAGCTCATCATGTAAGCTTCTGAGCCAACGACGTAATTCTTTACGTACTTGGGCATCAAGTGCACCAAAGGGTTCATCCAGTAGTAAAACACGCGGTTCTACTGCCAAGGCTCTTGCAAGTGCAATACGTTGGCGTTGCCCACCTGAGAGTTGTGCAGGGTAGCGATCTGCTAAAAAATCTAACTGAACAAGCGATAAAAGCTCATGCACGCGAGTTTTAATCTCACTTTCTGATGGGCGTGTTTGGCGTGGACGTACACGTAAACCAAATGCTACGTTATCAAACACACTCATATGTTTAAAAAGAGCGTAATGTTGGAAGACGAACCCAACTTCGCGTTCACGCACATGGGTTTTGGTTGCATCTGTACCCGATAAAATAATTTGCCCTGCATCGGGTTGTTCTAACCCTGCAATAATGCGTAAGAGCGTGGTTTTACCACAGCCTGAAGGACCGAGTAGTGCGACCAGTTGCCCTTCGGGAAAATCTAAAGAAATATGATTGAGTGCATTAAATTGCCCAAAATGCTTTTGAATGTTTTTGACTTGTATACTCATGGGGTATCCTTTTTGTGCTCAATCCACGTTTTAATGAGCAGCGTAAAAATGGCAAGAAATGCAAGTAAGGAAGACACCGCAAACGCTGCACTGTATTGGTAGTCGTTGTATAAAATTTCGATATGAAGAGGAAGCGTATTAGTTTCGCCACGAATGTGTCCTGAAACGACTGACACGGCACCAAACTCTCCCATAGCACGTGCATTACATAAAATAACGCCGTAGAGTAAACCCCATTTAATGTTGGGTAAGGTAATTTTCCAAAACGTAGTCCAACCTGATGCACCTAATAAAATGGCAGCCTCTTCTTCTTCTGTACCTTGCGATTGCATTAAGGGAATAAGCTCACGTGCAACGAAAGGAACAGTGACAAAAATAGTTGCAAGCACAATTGCAGGGGGTGCATACAAAATTTGGATATTATGATCTTGTAACCATTGTCCCCACCAACCTTGCGTACCAAAAATAAGCACTAGCATTAACCCTGCAATCACAGGCGAAACAGAAAATGGCACATCAATAAGCGTGGCAAGCAGTGTTTTACCTTTAAATTGAAATTTGGTGATTGCCCAAGCTGTAGCTGTGCCAAATATGACATTAAGTGGAACCGCTATGACGGCAGTAAGTAATGTCAGTTTGAGCGCCGATCGGGTATCGGCATCAACCAATGCATGAAAGTAGACGTCTAAACCTTGTTTAAATGCTTCAATAAAAATCAAAATTAACGGTAATAACAGCAAACCGATAAAAACCACTAACATCATTGTAATTAGAAGATAGCGAACAAATGCAGGTTCTCGCGTTGCACTACGTTGTTGTAAACTCATGCTGTTCTCCCCAAACGGCGATTAACACGGTTTTGTAAAAGATTAATGGCAAGCAGCACGGTAAAAGAGAGCAATAGCATAATCACGGCAATAGTCGTTGCACCTGCGTAGTCGTATTCTTCTAAGCGAGAAATAATTAACAGTGGGGCAATTTCGGTTTTATAAGGTTGATTGCCCGCAATAAAAATAACAGACCCATATTCACCGACACCACGTGCAAACGCTAAAGCAAATCCTGTTAAAATGGCAGGCACTAGTGTAGGAAAAATCACATAACGAATGGTTTGCCAACGTGTGGCACCTAAAGAGGATGAAGCTTCTTCAAGTTCAGTTTCGATATCTGCTAATACAGGCTGAATCGTACGTACAACAAACGGTAAACCAATAAAAATAAGTGCAAGCGTAATACCTGTAGGGGTATAAGCGACATTAAATAACCAACCATTGGCAGAATAAATAGACGTGAGTGCAATGCCTGCCACTGCTGTAGGTAAAGCAAATGGCAAATCAATTAAGGTATCAATGAGCTTTTTGGCAGGGAAGTCATAACGTACCAAACACCATGCCGTAAGGGTGCCTAACAATACATTTGTGAGTGCTGCACAAAACGCCGTACTAAAGCTTAAAAAAAGTGCATGTAAAATTCGTTGGTCTTTTAAAATATCAAGTAAACCATGCCATCCAATACCAAACGATTTTATAAAAACTGCAGCAAGTGGAATAAGCACAATAATAGACAAGTAAACCACCGAATAGCCTAAGGAAATATTAAATCCTGGCAATACAGTACGGGCATTTTGCATAGCCATCTCCTACTGCTGATTTGCCTTGATAATTTGGTCAAAAATACCGCCATTATCAAAGTGAGTTTTCTGTGCTTTTTTCCAACCGCCAAATTCTTGGTCAATGGTGACTAATTTAAGTGGTTTAAAAACAGTGCTATATTTTTTTAAAATCCCAGGATTGCGTGGGCGGTAATAGTTTTGGGCAATAATATTTTGTGCAAGTGGTGAGTAAAGGAAGTTTAAATAGCCTTTAGCCACCAAGGTATTGCCTTTTTTCTTCGCATTTTCATCAACTAGTGCCACTGTAGGTTCTGCTAAGATAGATAGTGATGGCGTAATAATTTCAAATTGTCCGGGTTGTTCTTTTTGAGCAAGATACGCCTCATTTTCCCAAGCAATTAACACGTCACCAATCTTACGTTCTGTAAAGGTTGTGGTAGAACCACGCGCACCTGAGTCAAGCACTTTGGTATTTTTATAGATTTTACGGACAAATTCTTGTGCAGTCTGATCATTACCATTTGGTTGATGCTTTGCCCATGCCCATGCAGCTAAATAGTTCCAACGTGCACCACCCCCTGTTTTAGGGTTAGGCGTAATAATCGCCACGTCGGGTTTAACCAAATCATTCCAATCACGAATATGTTTTGGGTTGCCCTTACGCACTAAAAATACAATGGTAGAGGTATAAGGCGTTGAGTTTTGAGGCAGTCGCTTTTGCCAATCAAGTGGTAGTTTATGGGTTTTTTCTGCAATTGCATCAATATCTGCGGCAAGTGCAAGTGTCACTACATCTGCATTTAAACCATCTATTACAGCACGTGCTTGTTTGCCCGAACCACCATGTGATTGTTTAAATGTAATAGTTTCACCTGTTTTTTGCTTCCAATACGTGCCATAGGCTTGGTTAATAGATGTATATAATTCACGAGTTGGGTCATAAGAAACATTAAGTAGTTCTTTGGTTGTTGCAAGACTTAAAGATGACCATGTAAGTAAACCTGAAAGTACAGCAAATTGGATTTTATTCATTTTTTTATCCAGTTGGTTGAATACAAAAAAGAATAACCATATTCATTTTTAAACAAAAATAAGAAAAACAGCGTGATTTATAAGAAAAGATTATTTATATAATTGGCATAAGTTATGCACTTTTTGATCTAAATTTAGGCATTTAAAACCTAAGATTATCCAAGTTGTTCATTAAGAAATTTTGAGCAATGAATAGCTCGAAAACTTATTTCAAAACAACATCAAAAGCTCATACGCTTCAATAAAACATGATTGGAGCAAAATATGAGCACCGTTCCTATTTTAGATTTATCTGCATTTGATGATTTAAAAAAACAACCAGAATTTTTAGCACATTTAAAACATACGGCACGTCATATTGGGTTCTTTTATTTAACAGGGCATGGTATTTCTGCACAACGTTTTGAAGAAATACAGCGTGTATCTAAGGCTTTTTTTGCTCAAGACCAAGCAGAAAAAGACCGTATTTTAATAGACCATTCGCCTCATTTTCGCGGCTATACACGTTTAAATACTGAAATTACACGTAATCACCCCGATTTTAGAGAGCAAATTGATTTAGGACCCGAGTTACCTGTAAACACTGAGCAATATCCATTATGGAAACGTTTGCAAGGACCTAATCAGTGGCCAGCCGTACCGCAGTTTCGTTCTATTGTAGAGGCATGGCAAAAGGATTTACGTGTTATTGCTATTAAATTATTGCATGCATTTTTATTGGCACTCGATCTACCTAAAAATGCATTAGATCGTTTTGTGACAGGTACACCTAACGAATCATTAAAAATTATTCATTACCCAAATAATCAACAACATACACAAGGGGTAGGGGCACATAAAGATACGGATATTTTAACATTGCTTTTACAAGATCGTGTAGGTGGCTTACAAGTAAAACATCAAAATGAATGGATAGACGTACCATTTGTAGAGAATGCTTTTGTTGTAAATATTGGCGAAATTTTAGAACTAGCAACCAATGGCTACTTGGTTGCCAATGTGCATCAAGTGGTTTCTCCCAAAAAACAAACAGACCGCTACAGTATTGCTTATTTTCTTGCACCCACACTAGATGCAGGTGAAGTCCCTATTTTAAAGCTTGCACCTCACTTACAAGCACTTGCACAGGGTCCACAAAGTGACCCACTTAATCCATTACTTAAAAACGTAGGTGAAAATGGGATGAAAAGTCGCTTACGTTCACATCTAGCAGTCACGCAACGTTTTTATCCAGAATATGCTCAAGGACAAATAAAATGAAAAGAACAGTACAGCTTTTAACGTTAGGTATTTTGGTGATTGGCATTGTGGCATGTTCGTTTTTTTCTAAAACTACCGAAAATAAACAAATTGTGTTGGGTTCTACAGGTTCAGATGCTCAAATTTGGAAATTTATTGCACAGTCAAAGGCGGCTAAAGATGAGCATTTAAATATTGTAGTCAAAGAAATTAATGATGGTGTGGCACTAAATAATGCAACCCTAGAAAATGAAATTGATGTGAATGCGTTTCAATCTTGGGGATATTTCAAAGTTTATAATCAGGCACATCAGCAACAACTCCAAGCCATTGCAACCACGTATTTGGAACCAATGGGGCTTTATTCTAAAAAATATAAATCGCTTAAAGATTTGCCAACAGGTGCAAGTGTTGTTATTCCAAGTGACCCTGCCAATACTGTGCGTGCATTAAAACTGTTACAAAAGGCAGATTTAATTCAACTGACACAAAATTTTAATGCACTTACAGGCAATGTACAGGATATTGTGAGTAATCCTAAGCAACTTAAAATTACTTTAGTACAAGGAGGGACAGCCCCACGTGCCCTAACAGATGTAGATTTAGTGGCAATTGGCAATACAGATGCTTTAGAAAGTGGACTAGATGTGACACATGATGCCCTTTTTTATGAAAAAGTAGACCAAAGTGTTGGGGACAACATCAATATCTTAGTAGTAAATAAACAAAAAGCTCAAGATCCCGACTTACTTAAACTTGCAAAACTGTATCATCAGCCTTTTGTAAAAGATTATATCCAAAAGCATTTTAAAGGTACTAAGATTGACGTTAATCAACCTTTGATTTAGACCATAAAATGACACACACAACAACCATCAAAGCAGAGGTTGTCATAATCACAGCGTGCCAACCGCCTGCTTGCCAACTTAGCCCCATCAGTGAACCAATGGTACTTGAGCCTAAATAGTAAAATAACAAATATAAAGAAGTGGCATGACCTTTATAAGTTTGTGCAGTAATACTCACACGACTACTTGCCATGGTATGTGCCATAAAAAAGCCTGTGGTTAAATGTGCAATACCCACTAAAATCCAAAATAAAGACGTATTAAGTGTGAATAAGCTGCCAATAAAAATAAGAAAAAAGCCTAAGTAAAGTGTTTTTAATTGTCCAATATAGTCTGCAATTTTGCCTGTTAGGGAAGACGAAACAATACCAAATACATAAAATAAAAAAATCAGGCTCACTTGTGTGGTATTTAAATGATAAGGCGTGCTCGACAAACGAAATGTCATGTAATTAAAAATACCTGAAAAAATACTGGTCAGTAAAAAACCTAATCCATAGAGTTTAAGCAGAGTTGGCGTGGCTAAATGATTTTTCCAAATATTAAAATGAAAAAATAAACTTTTACCTTTATGTGCTGTAAAATTTTTAGATGCAGGGAGTAAATAATAAAAGCTAAAAGCACAGCAAAAACATACAACCCCTAAAATACCCAATGCCATCCGCCAAGATAAATATTGGGTAATGATGCCCATACCTACACGTCCGACCATGCCACCAAATGCAGAACCACTGACATATAAACCAATAATTTTACTAATATGTTCTGGATGTACTTCTTCTGATGCCCATGCTAAAGCTACCGCAGGGATACCGCCTAAAATAAAACCTTCCAATGTGCGTATAAGTAAAAAACTTGACCAACTTGGCACAAGGGCACATAAAAAATTAAGTAAAGCAGCAATTAAAATACAGCAAAACATAAAGCCTTTACGCCCAAGTGCTTGAGAAAAAGCACTTGAAAGTAAAATAGAAAGTGCAAGCAAACAGGTGGTTAAAGATAAAGCCAATGAGCTTTGTGTTGCACTCACGGAAAAGGTTCGTGTAAGTTCAGGCAGTAAAGGCTGTATGCAATACACCAAAGAGAAGCTCGTAAAGCCAAGCAGAAAAAGTGCTAAACCTGCTTTTAAAAATTGTTTTGAGTTTGGCAAAATCCACATGGTCATCAAGGGGAGTTAAAACGGCATAGGGTACAAAACTTTATCTTTTTGTGGAAGAGATAAGAAAAAATGCACCAAAAACTAAAACAGATGTTGCACCTACAACGGCATTCCAACCGCCGTATTGCCAAAAAAGCCCAATAAAAGAACCCACAATACTAGAGCCTAAATAGTAAAATAAAAGATAAAGCGATGTAGCATGACCTTTATTGGTTTTTGCACTCATGCTCACACGGCTACTTGCCATTGCATGAGAAATAAAAAAGCCTGTTGTAATAATACCTACGCCTAGAATAATCCAAAACAATGAACTTAATAGCGTAATTAAACTGCCGAATAGCATTAAAATAAAACCTAGATAAAGTGTAGGTTTAGTACCAATACGTTGTGCAATTTGCCCTGCTAATGAAGAAGATAAAATACCAAAACTATAAGACAGAAAAATTAAACTGACTTGCGTTTGGCTTAAACTATACGGTGCTTCAGAAAAACGAAAAGTAATATAATTAAACAGGGCTACAAAAATACTTGTAAGTAAAAAGCCTAAGCAGTAAGTTTTAAATAATGGTACTGAAGTTAAATGGCTGTGCCATGCTGTAAGATGAAATTTAAAATTAATCCCTTTTTTAGCAACAAAATTTTTAGATTGAGGAAGCAAAAAATAAAAAATAATGGCACAAATTAAACAGAGTATTCCTAAGATACCTAATGCCATTCGCCATGAAAAATACTCTGTCAGTAATCCCATACCTACACGGCCCATCATGCCACCAAAAGCTGTTCCACCAATATATAGACCCATTGTTTTACTAAGGTTTTCGGGATGGATTTCTTCTGCAATCCATGCCATTGCCACCGCAGGTACACCACCTAAAATAAATCCTTCTATTGCACGTAAAACAAGCAAGCTATTCCAATTAGGTGCAAAAGCACAGGCTAAATTTAACAATGCTGCTATTGCCATTGAACAGAACATAAGTCCTTTACGACCAAGTGCTTGAGAGAACGCACTCGACAATAAAATAGAAACTGCTAGAAAACCTGTGGTGAGAGAAAGTGCCAAAGAACTTGAACTTGCACCAATATGAAAACTTTTTGTAAATTCAGGGAGTAAGGGTTGCACACAATAAATAAGAGAAAAACTTGCAAAACCCAATAGAAATAAAGCGAATCCTGCTTTATAAAATGTCCGAGAACCTTGCAAAATCCAACTTTGTGTGGCGGTAGTCATAGCATTATCTTTGTGAGGAACATACTATAAAAATAGCACTGCATTTTTTATATATAAAATATATTTAATTGGATGGAGTGATATATTTTATATATGCTGTAAAATGTAGTTATGTTTTAACCGAAATCAATAAAATATGGATATCCGTCACATTCAGTATTTTACTGCCGTTGCAGAAGAAAAAAGTTTTACAAAAGCGGCTTTACGGCTTGGTATTCAGCAGCCGCCTTTAAGCATGCAAATTAAAAAATTAGAAGAAGAATTAGGAAGTTTATTGTTTTTACGCACATCAAACGGTGTTCATTTAACCCAAGCAGGTCAACATTTTTTAAAAATGGTACGTCCTATAGAACAACAACTTAAGAATGCAGTTCGTCAGGTAAAAGAAGTTGCAAATGGCGAAATTGGGCAACTCAGGTTAGGGTTTACGGGTACATCCATTTTGCATCCACTTATTCCACAGGCAATTAAAACGTATAAAAAACAATACCCTCATGTAGAGCTTGCATTAACAGAAGAAAACTCTTTATTGCTAATGGAAAAGGTACAACAAGATGAATTAGATATTGCCATTATCCGTCCTGCTTATGCATTACCAACATCTTTAAAAGTACAAATGTTATTAGAAGAAGAACTTGTGGCAGTATTGCCTCAGAATTATCCTTATGATCAACAACTTCTCGATTTAAAAGATTTTAAAAATGAAAGCTTTATAATATCGCCGTATGGTGTAAGTGCAGGGCTGTATGATGCAACTTTAAGAGCATGTGAATTACATGGGTTTCAACCAAAAATTGGGGCAAAAGTGCCCCAAATTGTCTCAATTTTATCTTTTGTTGCCGCAAACTTAGGTATTGCCCTTGTGCCTAGCTCAACTGAACAACTTAAAATTGATGGTGTGCAATATAAATCTTTAAAAAACTCTCAGGCTAAAATTGGATTAGCCCTTGTTTATAAAGAAGATTATCATGCACAAACTGCAATTAATTTTGCAAGTATTATTCATTCACTACGCCATCAATCCATGTAAAGAGTTCTTTTAAATCATAATCGCCACTATGAGGACGTCCCCAAGGTAGGGCAAAATCAACTTGGTAGCCTTTATTTTGTAAAGTTGTAGCCAAAATAGTCGGAACAGCTAAGCTTGTATCTTTATCGTATGCACCATGACGGATACGCCAATGCTGTGATGTACTGGCTTGTGTCATATACTGTAGTGGATTCATCATTTTAATGATGTGTGCATCTGCCATTGTTGCATTAGCATTGGTACGGTGTTGATATGAATATTCAGTAAAATGCTGTTTATCTATAGTTTTTGTACCAAATTCTTGATTTTCACCTGAAGATAAATCTAAAGCATCAAAAGCAGGTGGCGTTTTTTGACGTTGTAAATAGCCTAAGTATTGGTTGTAATCAATATCTACAACCCTACCATTTTGTTGTTTTATCCAAGAGTATTGCGATAAATTCTCACCATTATTTATAGCGGTTTGAGCTGACTGTATCACATAGCTTTTGATGAGTTGTTCAAATGACCCGTGTCCTTGCTGATCTAAAGTAAGTGATTGTCCTTGTTTATTTTTAAGATTTAATTGATTAACGTATTGCGGAAATAATTGACTCAATTCATTAGAAGTTTGAATTTGTGCCGTTGTTAATGTACCTGCTGTTTCTTTACGCTGTACTTTGTAATCTAACATGCTAATGTCAATTTTTTTATAGTTGTGGATTTGGTTAAATTGCCATTCATATGCCATGTCAGCATGGTCTAAATCTGTAATTGGGCAGTATGCCGAAACAGCAAAAATTTTGTCGCTTGTAGGAGCAGCACCCAATTTTTTTAAGTAGGGTAAATAATCTGGGTTGTCACCTGTTGCACCTAAAAGTACAGACATTGCACCGCCTGCACTTGTACCATTTGAAACAATTTTTTCTGCATTTCCTGGCATATACTTGTCGTTATATTTTAAGTAACGCACCGCTGCTTTTAGATCGACAATTGCAGCAGGTGCTTTACCCAAAGCAGATGTACGTCCACGTGCACCTGCCGATGCAACCACATAACCATGTGCAAGGGCTCGAACAGTTGTATCGCCACGTTGTGATACAAGTGGGGTAGGTTTAGCAGGCATATAACCGCCTACATCATTGGGGAAGAAAATAGGGGCATTTTGAGCATTGTAACGCCCAATATTTTTTTGTTGAAAATACGCTTCAGGAATATAGATATTCATTACTTCATATTCAGGATCAACGGGTTTTTTAACATAGCTGATATTTTCGTAAGCACGTACTTGCAATGACTGACCATCTACCTGAATGGTTTGTACGCTATAGTTTTTGGTAGCATCAAATTTTAAACCTTTGGCATAGACACTTGCCGAAAGTAAAGATAACGATAAAACACCTAGAATTTTCATTTCTGTTCCATTTTGCATTTTTGACTATTTTGAACATAAATAAGAGAAAATTTAAGTATTGTTTGTAATAAAGCGTAACTTACAGATGAATTTCAAATCAAAAGCCTTTTAATATACAAATAAATAAAATTGTGGTGAAAAAAATGAATAAAACAATAAATATTGTAGGTGCACGTCAAAATAATCTGAAAGATATTTCTTTAAAAATTCCCAAGCATCAAATTGTGGCATTTACAGGTGTTTCAGGATCAGGAAAATCATCACTTGTTTTTCAAACTATTGGTGCAGAAGCACAACGCCAAATGAATGAAACACAAGATAGTTTTGCCCGTAATCGGATGCAACAAGCAGGAATTGCAGATGTTGATAAAATCGAAAATTTAAATGTGCCTATTATCATTAATCAAAAACCGATTGGTGGAAATATTCGTTCTACTGTAGGTACGATTACGGATATTTACGCGAGTTTACGGTTGCTGTTTTCGCGTATGGGTACGCCGTTTGTGGGGTATTCACAAGTATTTTCGTTTAACCATCCGCAGGGTATGTGCCCACGCTGTGAAGGATTGGGTGTAGAACAGACGATTAATGTTGAGAAAATTTTAGATAAAAATAAATCTTTAAATGAAGAAGGTGCAATTAATTTTCCAACGTATCAGCCCCATGCTTGGCGTTGGTTGCGTTATGCAGACTCAGGTTATTTTGATTTAGATAAAAAATTAAAAGATTACACCGTAGAAGAATGGGAACTTTTTTTACATGCACCCCAACATAAACCTAAGCACCCTACAAAAAACTGGAAAAAAACAGCACTTTATGAAGGATTGCTCACCCGTTTTGAACGAAATTTTTTAACAGGTGAAGCACAAGAGCGTACACGCTATAAAAAACGTTTGGAAAGTTTAATTGAAACCAAACAATGTACGCTGTGTCATGGACAACGTCTTAATGAAAAATCGTTATCTTGTACCATTGAGGGGCACAATATTGCACAGTGTACGGCAATGTCTGTTACTGAGCTTCAAACATTTATTGAGCAACTTGACCATCCAAAATACAACACTATTTTACAGGAGATCAAAAATAAACTGCATTATTTAGATTTAGTGGGACTCAGCTATTTAACACTCAATCGTATTACGCCTACATTATCTGGTGGTGAGTCACAGCGTATTAAAATGGTGAAGCATTTAGGCAATAGTTTGGTCGATCTGCTTTATATTTTTGATGAGCCAAGCGTTGGATTACATCCGCACGATTTACAAAAGATCATTCAAATTATTCGTAAACTACGTGATAAAGGTAACAGTATTTTATTGGTAGAACATGACCCTGATTTAATTGAAATTGCAGATCATGTGATTGATATTGGTCCTGCTTCGGGTAAGCAAGGTGGGCAGATCATGTACGAGGGCGATTTTGAGCATTTAAAGCATTCAAAAGGACTGACAGGGCAGTTTTTTTTAAAGTCAAAACATTATAAAAAAACACCTCGTACAGCAAATGAGTTTATTGAAGTTAAAGACGCAAATTTATTTAATTTAAAGAATGTGAGTGTTCGTATTCCAAAGCGTTGTTTAACAGTGGTAACAGGTGTTGCAGGTTCGGGCAAAAGTACGCTTATGACCAAAGTCTTGCCACAGCAATATTCTGATGCGAAAATCATCGATCAATCTCCTATTCATGCGAGTATTCGCTCTACTTTACTCACGTATTTAGATTTGTTTGACTTAGTTAGACAATACTATGCTAAAGCCAATAAAGTGAGTGCTAAATTATTTAGTTATAACAGTGATGGTGCATGTAGTAACTGTAAAGGCACAGGAATAGAAAAAATAGAGATGGCATTTTTAGAAGATGTGTCCATGACGTGTGAAGTATGTGGTGGTTCGGGTTATAAACAAGAGGTTTTGGAGTATAAGTATCAAAATAAAAATATTGCACAGTTAATGAATATGACGGTGGCAGAAGCAACTTCATTTTTTGATGAACTAAAAATAAATGAGCAATTCAAACTTTTAAAAGAGCTGGGTTTGGATTATTTAACCTTAGGCCAACGTTTAAGCAGTTTTTCTGGCGGGGAACGCCAACGTTTAAAATTGAGCCGTGAACTTGAAAATACCAATAATGTAATTGTGCTTGATGAGCCAAGTACAGGGCTCCATCCATCAGATACAGTAAAATTACTGAGTTTAATGGATAAAATTATTGAGCGCGGGAATACGCTCGTGGTGATTGAACATAATCTTGATATTATGGCACAAGCCGATTGGATTATTGATATTGGACCTTTAGCAGGTAAGCAAGGTGGTGAACTAATTTATGAAGGAACACTTGCACCATTTTTAAGAAGTGACTCTGTCACGGCACAATATTTGAAAGACTATACTTAAATTTTTGAAAATAGTTTTACATAAATAGGTAAAAAACATAGTTCTACAAGTGTCTGCGTTAAAATAACTGCAGGCACAATTGGCATGGCATTTGGTACAGCAAGTGCTATAGGTAAAATAATAAAAGAATTACGATATGATGATGAAAACAAAATAGCGCGATGTGAATATGCATCTAATTTAAAAGTTTTTGCCATAACATAACCCAAACATGGGGCAAAAATAGCATAAAGAAGATAAAATGGTAGAGCAGTGAGCGCTGCCGTTTTTGCAAGCTCAATTTGTGGCATAACACTACCTATAACAATAAAAATAACTAACGCCGTAGCAGGTACAGGCATTGTATTTAAACATGCTGTAAGTTTTGGAATACGTGGACTAATCAGTTGTGTTATTAAAACCAATATTAGAGGAATAAAGATAAAAAAAACGAGAGTATGTAAAAACGGTAAAAAACTGATAACTGTTGAACCGTTTTGTTCTAAGAAAAGATGCATATAAAATGGAACAATAAACATTTGTACAATGAGTAATACAGGTGTAAAGGCGAGTAATAACCTTGAATTACCATTGCCTATACCTGTAAAGCTAATCACGTAGTCTACACACGGCGCGAGTAATACAAATACAATAGCAAACTGTATGAGTGGATCAGTAGGTAAAAAGAAACTTAGAATACCGACAAAAATAGGAACAGCAATAAAGTTAGTCACAAACAATGCGCTAATAAACCGCAAATTTTTAAACGCATGATGAAGCTGTATAATCGGAATTTGTAAAAACGTAACAAAGAGCATAAATCCTAAAGCTACATTCATAAAAGTGGTTAAGTTAGGTTGAATAAATAGACCTAATAAAATGGCTAAAAAATAAATAATGACTTGATAGCGCTCTAAAATCTCTTGCATAATTTTGTTCTAAAGTAGGTGTTTATGTAGGATTACCGGTGCATTGAGCAAAAAGTTTAATGGCATCATCACAATACTTACAGTGTCCCTGACAACAATCATGCATTAAAAAAGCGACTAAATCAGAAAGTGCAGGAAATATGGCACAATAAATAATCTGTCGTCCTTCACGGCGACTTACAATTAATCCTGCATTTTCTAAATGGTTAAGATGAAAAGAAATGCGCGAGTGTGCATTGGTGTTTAATGATTTACTAATGTCACCTGCTGATAAGCCTTTTGCGCCTGCAACCACTAAAATGCGCACAATTTTTAAGCGTGTTTCTTGAGACAAAGCTGTAAATGCCTTTAAAGCTTGTGTTTCTAACATAACTAATTTGAATATTTCAATAATTATTGAAATATACGTAAAGAGTTATAAAATTGCAAATTTAAGGTGTTGAGAGAAGCTAATAATTTATGTGATATACTGAATTTAATTCAATTTACAAGATGTGGAAGAATGTTGGAAATACGTCATTTAAGAACGTTGCTTGCATTAAGAGAGCATGGCTCGTTAGTGGCGGCTGCAAACGATTTATGTTTAACGCCTTCGGCAATTTCCCATCAACTTAAAGAATTAGATCATTGGTATGGAGTTGAAATTGTAAATCGCCGTAGTCGTCCTGTGCAGTTTTCTAATGTAGGTCAGCGTTTACTTAAACTTGCAGATGATATTTTGCCTCAAATTCAGCTTACACAAAGCGATATTACGCGTATTGTGCATGGGCAAACAGGGCGAATTATTTTTTCTTCGGAATGCCATAGTTGTTTTGATTGGCTTATGCCACTGCTTAATCAATATCGTCAGCAATATCCTGATGTAGATTTAGATTTCGCTTCGGCATTTCAAACCAATCCGCATGAGTTATTGCAAAATGGCGAATTTGATTTGTTAATTACTGCAGATCCAATTGCACTAAAAGGGATTGAATATTTTCCTATTTTTGAATATGAATCACGCTTAGTACTATCTAATACACATCCTTTAGTACGTGCAGAACATGTAACGGTTCAAGATCTTGCAGAACAAACATTAATTACTTATCCAGTAGATAAACACCGCCTTGATATTATGGCGCACTTATTTATTCCTGCAAATATTCAGCCTAAAAAAATTCGTACTACAGATTTAACGCAAATGTTGATCCAGTTAGTTGCAAGTGGACGCGGAATAGGTGCATTACCTGATTGGGTTGTGAATGAATATGAACAAAAAGGATGGGTAACCAGTCGTCGTTTGCAGTGTGTGTCTGCAAATGGACTACGCCGTACCTTATATGCAGGTTATCGAACTGAAGAAAAAGACAAAAATTATTTTGAAGGTTTTTTAAAGCAACTTGAGCGTTTTTCAAAAAACCGTACGCAATATTACAATACTTAATCTGTTTTACGGTTTATAAATAAACAGTGAAAGTATCCCTGCTGCAATAAGTGGACCTACGGGCACACCACGGAAAAAAGCAACCCCTGCAACCGTACCGATGAGTAGACCTGCAACCACATCAGGTTGGCTACTCATCAGTTTTACGCCACGTCCGCCTAACCACGCCACTAATAGACCTACTAAAATAGCAAGAACAGACTTATAACTAGCAAACGATTTAATAATCGTTTCTCCCGAAATTTTACCACTGGCAATTGGGGTTAAAACACCAATGGTTAAAATGGTAATTCCTAAATTAAGGGCATGACTTTGCAAAAAAGGAAAGTATTGATCAAGTGGTGAAATACGTACAATAATTAACACAGCACTTGCGATGGTTACGGAGCTATTATGACTGAGTACACCACATGCTAAGAGGACAAAAAGCGCGATTAAATTAAGATCTAAATTGGACATAGCACGAATAAGAATATGTAATTGAATTTTTTTCATTTAAACATGTAAATGAGTTTAAAACTTAACCAAAATCAAAAAAATACTCAATAATTGCTCATTCTGTGATTTTTTTTGAGTTTTTGAAATGAAAAAGCCATAAAAGGAATTATCGAGTATTGCGTTTTGCCCCAAAGCATTGCTATAAAGGCACTACGGTTCTTTAGATCTTAAATAAACCAAATTAAGAGGACATCATCTTCATGAATAAATCAGAATTAATTGATGCGATTGCAGCAAAAGGGGGATTGTCTAAGGCTGATGCTGGTAAAGCATTAGATGCGACTATTGCTTCTATTACAGACGCACTTAAAGCAAATGACACTGTAACTTTAGTTGGTTTTGGTACATTTAGCGTAAAAGAGCGTGCAGCGCGTACTGGTCGTAACCCAAAGACTGGTGAAGAATTACAAATTAAAGCAAGCAAAGTACCTGGTTTTAAAGCAGGTAAAGGCTTAAAAGACGCTGTAGCATAATTAGCGTTTTAAAAAGAAGCGCGCCTTGGGGCGCGTTTTTTATTGAGCTATTAAAAAGAAAAACCGTAAATGGCATTCATTCATTTACATATTTCAGTTAAAATCGCACGCAAATAAAATATTGGAATACTTATGGAATCGTTTCGTAAACTGATAAAAGGACCGTTAGGTAAAGCACTTTTAGTCTTATTCCTAGCGCCTCTTGTATTGGTAGGTATTGAAGGATATTTTGGTGGATCAAAAAAAACGGATGTTGCTAAAACCGTAAATGGTCAGGATATTTCAAACAAAGAATTAGATGATCTTGTTAAAGCCTATCAACAACAATACTTACAATATGTTCAGGGCGATGAGTCTTTACTGAATATGACGGCGATTCGTAATTCTGCTGAAAATACATTAATTGCGCGTGCCCTTTTACTCCAACAAACACAAAAACTAGGTATCAGCTTAAGTGACGATCAATTCGTTAAAATGCTTTCACAAATTCCCGATTTTCAGGTAAATGGTCAGTTTAGTAATGAAGTGTTTGGTAACTATTTGCGTGCCAAAGGACTTACAAAAGAAACATTGATTGCAAATATTCGTCAAGACCATGCGTTAAAAATGCTATCTAATACAATTGCAAACTATGCAGTGGTAAGTAAGAACGATATTGAAAAACTCACAAATTTAGAAACAGAACAGCGTGAGTTGTATCTAGCAAGTATTAAATTAGATGAATATAAAAAGAATATTAATGTAACAGCAGCTGATATTGCAGCTTACTACAATAAATATAAAGAAAACTTCAAACGCAGTGCCTCAGTTGATGTTGATTATGTCGTTGTAACACCTGATATGGTGAATACTAAACCTGTAGAAGTAACAGCAGAAGATTTACAACATGCTTATACAGCATATAAAGATGCACAGCTAAAAAATGCGACTAAACAAGTTCGTCATATTTTAATTACACAAGAAAAACGTAGTGAAGCAGAAGCTTTAAAACTTGCAAATGATGTTGAAGCGAAATTAAAAGCAGGTATGTCATTTACAGAAGCTGCAAAAACGTATTCTGAGGATCCAACTTCAAAAACAAAAGGTGGCTTATTAGAGGGTTATCAAGCGGGTACACTAGGTTCACAAGAGTTTGATACAGCAGTTAGTAATTTAAAAGACGATACGTTATCAGCACCTATTAAAACAAACTTTGGTTATCATATTATTGAAGTTAAAACGAATGAGCCAAAAATTGCGTCATTTGAAACAATGAAAGCACAGTTGACCACAAATGTGCAAAAGCAAAAAGCCACAAATTTTTATACAGATAGTATTAACAACTTAAATGAAACTGTGATTAGTGGTGATACATTAGAAGCAGTGACACAACAAGTGAAAACTGCACAAATTAAACATGCACCTGCCACCACCATTTGGACAAAAGACCCATACTTAAGCAATGTAAACGTTAAAGCAAAATTGTTTAATGATGAGGTTAAAAATGGCGATAAGAATGCATCTAGTAGTATTCAGCTTGCTAATGGTGAAACAATTTGGGTAAAAGTACGTGCTTATAACCCACAAGGTGTTGAGACATTAGAACAGGCAACGCCTGCAATTAAACAAAAGCTGATTAATACTAAAGCTGCTGCACTTGCAAAAGCAAAAGTAGCACAAACGTTGAAAGACTTTGAAACGCTACCTGCGGCACAAGCATTGACACATAGTGCCATTAAGTTTGAAAAAGCAGGTACATTTACGCGTCAAAATCTCAAAAGAGACGTCGCAAATGTTGCATTTACGCTTAACCCGCCAAAAGCAGGTATGTGGTCTGTAGGTACATCAGACTTAAGTGATGAAGTCGTGGTTGTTGCTGTAGCAAATGTAAGCCATGCATTAGTTACACCTGCTCAAGCGCAACAAATTACGCAACTATATCAACAAACCCGTAATGAACAAGAAATGTCAGATTATATTGATTATTTAAAATCGACAGCAAAAATCAAATAAAAAAAGCACCTTCGGGTGCTTTTTTTCTTGTATTTCATTAAAAAAAGCAGTATATATTATATATACGTTTACTTTTAAAACAGAATTCTCATGAATTTACAGCAACCTATTACAACTTACGCATATTTTTGGCAGTTTAGATAATTGCCTATATGCGTATGGGCAAAGAAAAGATAGGTTGCCCATCAAAATTTTAAAACCTGATTGGCAACAGTCAGGTTTTTTTTATGAATTTAATTTAGGAACATAGCTATGTTTAACACCACTTATTTTAGCGCATTTAGCACACCATATTACTTTGCATCTGCTCAAACCGATAAAACCAGAATACCTTTACAAAGATAGGACGCACCATGTTAAATCAAGAGAAACAATTACTAACACCGCAACAGCTGAAACAACAGTATCCTTTAACAGCGAAATTACAACAACAAGTTCAGCAACATAGAAACACTGTACAAAATATTTTAAATGGACAAGATCATAGGTTACTTGTTATTGCAGGTCCATGCTCACTGCACGATCCAAAATCTGCTTTAGACTATGCACAACGTCTACAAAAATTACAGCAAAAAGTACAAAAAGAAATTTTTATTGTAATGCGCGCTTATATTGAAAAACCACGTACGACAGTAGGATGGAAAGGTTTTTTATACGACCCAAATATTAATGAACAATGCAACCTTGAAGCGGGATTACAGCAGTCTCGAGCATTGTATTTACAACTGATTGAATTGGGACTACCACTAGCAGGTGAGATTTTAAATCCCATGGCAACTGCATATTTAGATGATTTATTGGTATGGGGTGCAATTGGTGCAAGAACATCAGAATCACAAATTCATCGTGAAATTTCGAGTAGTGTGGCATTTCCAATTGGCTTTAAAAATGGGACAGATGGTTCGGTACAAATTGCATTAGATGCCATTCAATCTGCACAAGCAGGGCACGACTTTTTTGCACTTGGACAACAGGGATTACCTGTACAAAAAACCAGTTTAGGTAACCCTAAGCCCCATTTAATTTTACGTGGGGCAAATAGTGGTTCAAATTACGATGTACATTCAATTCGTAATATTCAACAAAAAGTCAAAGGACACATGCCTACTTTAGTAATTGATTGTAGCCATGGTAACAGTGGGAAAGATCCACTTAAACAGCCTGAAATTTTGAAACAAATTATTGAGGAACGTCATTTAACCCATGTGCGTGGGGTAATGTTAGAAAGCCACATTGAAGATGGGGCACAAAAAATTTCTGACGATATGGTGTATGGGAAATCTATTACAGATGGTTGTTTAGGTTGGGAAAAAACACAGCATTTATTAGAACTAATTGCGGCTACATTAAAGCAAAAAGAAATGGCGTAAAAAAAGGAGGGTAAGCCCCTCCTTATAGATCTGCTTCATAAGCTTCACTAGACAATAATGCGTCTAAGTCAGCAGGATGATCAGGTTTGATTTTATAAATCCAATGTTGATAAGGATCTTCATTAATAAAATCAGGATCATCCTCTAAAGCTGTATTCACTTCAATTACTGTACCTGAGATAGGAGCATGAATATCTGATGCAGTTTTAACAGATTCTACGACACCTGCTTGCTCACCTTGTGTAAGGTGACGTCCTACTTCAGGCATTTCGATATAGACTAAGTCACCTAACGCGTCTTGTGCATGGTCAGAAATACCTGTAACAATATAGTCATTTTCTTGTTTTGCCCATTCGTGTG
The DNA here is from genome assembly GCF_027568475.1 of Acinetobacter sp. HY1485. Lineage (GTDB taxonomy): Bacteria > Pseudomonadota > Gammaproteobacteria > Pseudomonadales > Moraxellaceae > Acinetobacter. Next base: position 350,680 of record NZ_JANKZG010000001.1, read on the forward strand.
TAGACGCATATTTTAAGTCTGATGGATGATTCATAAATTAGCTCAAATAAAAGTTACTGATTATCTTATACAAAAAACCTACGACTTGAAAATATTTTGCATAAAACATCTAACATAACGATAAAAACTATAATAGACTCAAAGTTTTAAACTGTCAGGAATACATAAATGAAACTATCGCAATTAACAAAAATAATGGGGCTTTGCTTACCACTTTGTCTAAGTACAGTGGGCTTTGCCAAGGAGAATAATGTGGTACCTGAACAAAAATTTTTAGTCGGTACTTGGACAAATACAGAAGGTGAAAACAACGTATTTCCAAGTGAAGGTGTTTATACAGTTAAATTAAATAGAGATGGTAGTTTGTTACCAATTAGCGAATTAAAAATTCCACATCCATCTTGGATTGTGCTTTCAAAAGACCGTAAATTTGCTTACGTTACCAATGAAACTGAAAAAGGAAATGTAACAGCACTTAAAGTGAATCAAGATGGAACTTTAACTACAATCAACAGTGTAAAAAGTTTAGGTGATCATCCAACACATGCCACTATTTCTAAAGATGGGCGTTACTTACTGGCAGCGAATTACTCAGTAGAACCTAATCATGCAGGTGTTGCTGTTTTTCCAATCTTAAAAGATGGTGCAATAGGCGAAGCTGTACAAAATATTCCATTTATTGAGGGCAGTGGTGGTGTTGCAGATCGTCAAAAATCTGGACATGCGCACTCAGCAACATTTACACCTGATGGAAAGGTGGCATACGTTGCTGACCTAGGGGCAGATGTGATCCGTGCCTATGACTATGTGCCTAACCAAAAAGCGCCGTTAAAAGCTAATCCTGCTTTAGATATGAAATTTGCTCAAGGTAGCGGCCCTCGTCATTTACTTTTTTCGCATGATGGGCAATTTGCCTATGTGACGACAGAAATGAATGCACAAGTGACGGTTCTGAAAAAAGAAGTAGGAAAATATAAAGTCATCCAGAGTGAAAACTTAGCAGCGCGTGATCATGAAGACCATAAAAGTGCAGCAGGTTTAGTTTTTTCACCTGACCAGAAGTTCCTTTACGTCGGTAATCGTAAGAAAGTGAATGAAATTGTTACTTACGCTGTGAATGATGGAAAATTAACATTAGTTGGGCGTTACTCAAGCGGTGGCGTAGAACCACGTGCTTTTGCAATTGATGCATCAGGTGAGTATTTAATTGTATCTAATGTATTTACTCATACAGTAAGCGAATTTAAGCGTAACAAAACCACAGGTGCACTTACACCAACACGGGTTGCGCTACAAATTGGGCAACCGACAGACATTAAATTTTTACCATAAACTAAAAAGCAAGACGAGAGTCTTGCTTTTTTTACCACATTAAATCATCAGGAATAACATAGGCTGCATATGGATCTTCTTCATCAGTAGCCTGATCATTTTCTTCTGATTTATTCCAAAGTAAAAAGCCTTCCATTTTTTGATCTATACGTTCAGCTAGTTCTTTTGGTAAAAATGCGTAAGATTCGTTTTCTTTTGCAATGACTAAACTACCTGAAACTAATGCATTATAAACTTGCTGATTCACATAAACTTTTTTGATTTTGCCATCAATAAATTGGTAACTAATATCGCCTTGTGAGTCTTTAATTTTGTGTTGACCAATCATTTGTTTGATATTGGCTTTTAGTGTTTTTTCTTCTAAAACACGCTGTTTTTCGGCATTTAAGCTTTGGTCTTTGGCTAGTTTTTGTTGTTGATCCTGAGCAATTTTATTTTTGAGCTCTGCTTCATCATTTTGTCCTAAACGTTGAGCATGTTGATTTTGCTTTGAGATTTTCTTTGCTTTTTTGTTATCAACAAGTCCTGCTTTAAGCAACTGGGCTTGGAGTGCATTTTTAACCATAATCGTATCCAAATATTTAACTTGGATACGATTATATAAGATACGTCGGCGGATGCTAGCGTTTAGAGCCCATATCCGCAGCAATCACAAATAAAACGTCGGTTGATGAGTTAAGTGCTGTTTCTGTTGAGTCTTGTAAAACACTAATCACCATGCCAATGGCAACCACTTGCATTGCAACTTCTGAAGGAATACCAAACAAACCACACGCAACAGGAACAAGTAGTAATGAACCACCTGCAATACCTGATGCACCACAAGCAGAAACACTTGCAACAACACATAAAATCAGCATTGTTGATAAATCAACATGCATACCAAGGGTATTTACTGTTGCAAGTGTAAGTGTCGTAATAGTCACGGCAGCACCGCACATATTGATGGTTGAACCTAGTGGCACCACAACATTAGTGGTTGATTCATCCACACCACATTTACGTGCCAGTTCTAAGTTAACAGGAATATTTGCAGCAGAACTACGCGTAAAGAATGCTGTAATTCCACTTTCTTTTAAACATTTAAAAATAAGTGGGTAAGGATTCCCTTTTAAAGCAATACCTACAATAACTGCATTCACAACTAAAGCAACAAAGACCATCGTACCAAGCAATAAGCCTAATAAATGAGTGTAACTTTTAAGAGTATCTACACCTGCTTCTGCAAAAGTAACAGTAACCAAACCAAAAATACCAATAGGCGCACACGCAATGACCATTTGAATAATACGGTTAATTGCTGCAGCTGTATCATTTAAAAAGGTTTTTGTGGTGTCTGAGCTATGGCGAAAAGCAACGCCTAATACAGCTGCCCATGCAAGTACGCCAATAAAGTTAGCTTCACCAAGTGCAACCACAGGGTTTGATACAAAGCTAAGTACTAAGTTTTTTAAAATGATACCAATACTTGCAGGCGCTTGAGCCGCGTGTTCTGGGGCAAGTTGTAAATGGAGTGTAGCAGGAAAAAATTTGTCGGCTATTACAGCACTAAACGCAGATAAAAGCATCCCTACGGTGTACATCACCATAATGGGTTTAAAGTTTTTAGCACTTTGGGATGTATGAAAGTTTGCAATGGAGGAAATTACAAGCGCAAACACTAAAATAGGGGCAACCGATTTTAATGCTTTAATAAAAACCTCACCTAATAAGCTAAAGTAAGGCGCGATATTAGGAAATAATAGGGCAACTAAGACACCCAAAATAATTGCAATGACAATTCGAGTCACCAAGCTTAAGCGTTTAAGAGCTGACAGCATAAAAGAGCCTTTTAAACCTTATGAGTAACTCACTGCTTAGGGGAAAGTGAGACCTGTCTCAAAAGGTTTTATCTGTGTAAATGAATGTTAAATTACAGGAGAGCTTCTTTTTACTTAGAAAAGCATAATATTTCAATGAAAAATCAATGTTTTTGTTTGTTTTTTATTCTTTTTGTCAAATAAAAGTAATAAAAGGTTTTATATTTTGCAATATAAAACCTTTTTGGGAGATTAGTTATCTTTAAAAATTAAAGAAACTGAGAAACATTATTTAAAATATTAACGAAACGTTGATCTTTGATTGAGTAAAAAATTTGTTTTCCAGCGCGACGTGTTGAAACAACACCATTCTTACGAAGGATCATCAGCTGTTGTGATAATGTCGGTTGTAAAATTTGTGTTTTTTTCTCAATTTCCGAGACGTTAAGCTCTTCAACAAGCAAGTGGCTCAGAATAATCAGACGATCTTTATTTGCTAATGATTTAAGAACCATCACAATTTCGTCTGATTGATCGCGAATCACGTTGAGATTGAGCGTTTCGTCCATCAATATATCCTTAATTAAAGTGGGTTAAATTTTGGTTTAAATAATATACAAAAAATATATGTATAAAAAATGGATTAAAATGATTCTTTTTTAGATCTTTATCATTATTAATAACTAAACATATATATGTTTATTGAGTTTATAATCGGATTAATTCAACAATATGTGATTTTTATCACATATTTGCCTCAAAAATAAGCCAATCTTTAAAAGCCAATTTTTGTGTTGAGTCCTTATTTTCTTCACGATATACAATATAATACGACATACTTGATTTAAAATGAATTTGTGGGAACAAGCGTACTAAACGCCCTGATTTTAAGTCATCATTGACCATCACACTACGTGCTAAAGCAATACCAAAGCCATCAATTGCTGCTTGTATGACAGTTGCTGAATTATTAATGCGCATACCGCGCATAATATTAATATTACTTACATCAACTTTGTTCAGCCATTTTTTCCAGTTAAGAAAATCTTCTTGATTACTGACGGATAGATCGTGAATTAGCGTTTTATCTAATAAATCTTGGGGTTCGTGTATTGAATTGTGTTCTAAGAATTTAGGTGAGCAAATAGGAAAAATTTCTTCATCTAAAAAGTGAATTGCAGTGAGTCCATCCCATACGCCATATCCATAACGGATACCAATATCAATTTTTTTACTTAAAAAGTCTGTTAATTCGCGATCTGTATCCAAATAGACATCAATATCGGGATACATTTGTTGAAAATGATCGAGTTTAGGCAATAGCCATTTCTCTGCAAAGGCAGGACTAACCGTAACCGTTAGCGTATGCCCTGTATCGGCTTGTTTTAGTTTTTCTAAGCCTAGATTAATTTGTTCAAACCCCGCTCGTATATCGGGCAAAACCATATCTGCCATTTTGGTGGTAATCAGACGTTGTTTTCCCGACTTTTCGCGTATAAACAAAGGAATATCCAAAACTTGTTCTAAGTGACGAACCAACTGTCCAACAGCAGCAGGAGTCACGTTCAGTTCTTTTGCTGCCTCAGAAAAACTTTGGTGGCGTGCACTTGCTTCAAAAGCACGTAATGCATTTAAGTATGCAGGAGAGGTCATAGCGATAAAGATTTTCTTTTAATAGGAGATATTTAATGTCGTTTGTTATATCACCTATTTGCGCGCAGAATGAATATATTCTCTAAATTTTAAGCGTTTATCGTTTAATTTTTGTTATCTTTTTAGATTCTGGAGTTAAATATGGATTTAGGTTTAACTGCTTTAGAACTTGCACGAATCCAGTTTGCTTTCACAGTTTCATTTCACATTATCTTCCCTGCAACCTCCATCGGACTTGCGTGTTTTCTTGCAGTATTAGAATGGCGTTGGCTACGCACACGTAACGCTGTGTATAAAGACTTATTTAAATATTGGGTCAAAATTTTTGCTGTTGCATTTGGAATGGGTGTCGTTTCTGGCATTGTAATGAGTTATGAATTTGGGACAAACTGGAGTGAGTTTTCTCGGATTGCAGGTGGTGTTACAGGTCCTTTACTTGCTTATGAGGTGCTATCTGCTTTTTTCTTAGAAGCAGGTTTTTTAGGCATTATGTTGTTTGGGTGGGGACGTGTAGGTGAGCGAGCTCACTTTTTTGCCACTTTTATGGTTGCAGTAGGGACGTGTATTTCCATGTTTTGGATTTTGTCATCCAATAGCTGGATGCAAACCCCACAAGGCTATGGTATAGAAAATGGCGTAATTGTGCCTAAAGATTGGCTTGCAATTGTATTTAATCCATCATTTCCTTACCGATTTGCACATATGGCAATTGCAGCACTCCTTGTTTCAAGCTTAGTGATTGCGGGCAGTTCTGCATGGCAATTATTGCGCGGACGCCGTGATGCGATGGTTAAAACCTCATTTTCAATGGCAATGTGGATGTTGCTATTTGCAGCGCCTGCACAAGTTTTAGTAGGCGATCAACACGGCATTAATACGCTTCATCATCAACCTGCCAAACTTGCTGCGATTGAAGGGCATTGGGAAACCAATCATAACGAAGCGATGCCGTTGTATTTATTTGGTATTCCAAATATGGAACAAGAAAAAACCAATTATGCAGTGGGCGTGCCGTATTTAGGGAGTTTAATTTTAACGCATGAACTCAACGGTGTCGTGCCTGGTTTAAAAGAATATAAACCAGAAGATCGTCCTAATTCGCTTGTTTTATTTTGGAGCTTCCGAATTATGGTGGGGTTGGGCATGTTAATGCTACTACTTGCTGTATTAGGTGTCTTCTTACGAAAAAATAAAGCCATTTTTGAAAAAACTTGGTTTCATAAATTTGCTTTAGTGATGGGTCCAATGGGCTATGTTGCACTTTTAGCAGGTTGGTTTACCACAGAAGTTGGGCGTCAACCTTGGGTGGTGTACGGTGTAGTAAGAACAAAAGATGCTTTATCCCCTGTGTCTGCAGACCAAGTGGGTTTAACGCTTATATTGTTTGTCTTAGTTTACGCCGTGGTATTTGGTACAGGTGTTTACTATATTTTAAAGCTTATTCATAAAGGTCCTGAAGCGCTTAGCCAACAACCTGAACATGGTACACCAATGCGACCGCTTAGTGCCGTTGAAGAAGACATAGATGAAGGAGGTAAACCATGATTGATTTATCTTTAATTTGGGCAGGTATTATCGCCCTTGGTGTTTTGATCTATGTGATATTAGATGGCTTTGATTTAGGAATAGGTATTTTATTTCCATTCATCCCGCATCAAGATGAACGCGATGTCATGATGAACACGGTTGCACCTATTTGGGATGGTAACGAAACATGGATGGTATTAGGTGGTGCAGGGTTACTTGCGGCTTTTCCTGTTGCATATGGTACGGTACTCGCCGCGTTTTATATGCCAATTATGATTATGTTGTTAGCGCTTATCTTTAGAGGTGTTGCTTTTGAGTTTCGCTTTAAAGCAAATCGGACTAAGAAATTGTGGGATTTAGCTTTTATTGGTGGCTCTACTTTAGCAAGTTTCTGTCAAGGGATTATTTTAGGCGCTTATATTCAAGGCATTAAAACACAAAATGGCTTATATGTAGGTGGTGGATTAGATTGGTTAACACCATTTTCTGTTTTTACCGGCTTTGGTGTGGTGGTGATGTATGCAGCACTTGGCTGTGGTTGGTTGATTATTAAAACTGACCATGAGTTACAAGAAAAAATGTATTGTATTATGCCAAAACTTATTATTACCTTATTAGTCATGTTCTTGGCAGTAAGTATTTACACGCCACTACAACACGCAGATATTGCAACAAAATGGTTTACCACGCCACAGCTTTATTATTTTAGCCCTGTACCTATTTTGGTAGCAGTATTTGGATTATTGGCATGGCGCTCTTGTTCTTCTAAAGACGAATACAAACCGTTTGCCTATACCTTATGTCTCATGTTCTTGGCTTATACAGGTTTTATTATTTCGCTTTGGCCAAATATTATTCCGCCATCTGTGAGCATTTGGCAAGCTGCGGCACCTAAAGATAGTCAGCTTTTTGCTTTAATTGGTGCGCTGATTTTAATCCCTATTATTTTAATGTACACCATTTTAAGTTATTGGGTATTTCGTCACAAAGTGCGTATTGGAGATGAAGGTTATCACTAATGAACAAGTCACAAATGAAATGGTTTATTTTACTTTGGCTCGGTGGTTTCTTCGCACTTGCAATCATTGCAGGGATTTTTAGAGGCTTACTGATGTTGGCTTACTAAACTGAAACCCGACCCTGTGTCGGGTTTTTCGTTTAAAAAGAGTAGTCATAATTAAAATTATCACTTAGAGTATAAGAGCCCAAACTCCCATCAAACAAATTGATTTATTGGAAATAAAAATGCCTGACTATCGTTCGAAAACATCAACACACGGAAGAAATATGGCTGGGGCACGTGGCTTATGGCGTGCAACAGGAATGAAAGATGATGACTTTGGGAAGCCGATTATTGCGGTGGTTAACTCTTTCACACAGTTTGTACCGGGTCATGTGCATTTAAAAGATTTAGGGCAATTGGTTGCACGTGAAATTGAAGCATCAGGCGGTGTTGCTAAAGAATTCAATACCATTGCCGTAGATGATGGTATTGCAATGGGACATGATGGCATGCTGTATTCATTACCTTCACGTGATTTAATTGCCGATTCTGTTGAATATATGGTCAATGCTCACTGTGCAGATGCAATGGTGTGTATCTCTAACTGCGACAAAATTACGCCGGGAATGTTAATGGCAGCAATGCGTTTAAATATTCCTGTTGTATTTGTATCGGGTGGGCCAATGGAAGCGGGTAAAGTTAAATTCCGCGGAAATGAAAAAGCGATTGATCTTGTAGATGCAATGGTGGTTGCAGCAGACGAAAGTTATACAGATGAAGAAGTACAAGCGTTTGAGCGTTCTGCATGTCCAACTTGTGGCTCGTGTTCGGGTATGTTTACCGCAAACTCAATGAATTGCTTAACAGAGGCACTTGGCTTGTCTTTACCAGGCAATGGTTCTTTAGTTGCAACGCATGCAAACCGTGAAAAACTATTTTTACGTGCAGGACAATTAATTGTTGAACTTGCAAAACGTTATTATGAGCAAAATGACGAAAGCATTTTACCACGTTCAATTGCAACTAAAGATGCGTTTAAAAACGCAATGACGCTTGATGTAGCAATGGGTGGCTCTACTAATACTGTATTGCACTTATTAGCAGCTGCACATGAAGCAGAAGTCGATTTTACCATGGCAGATATTGATCAATTATCACGTCATGTGCCTGTACTTTCTAAAGTTGCCCCTGCAAAACAAGATGTGCATATGGAAGATGTACACCGTGCAGGTGGTATTATGGCCATTTTAGGTGAGCTTGAGCGTGCAGGTTTGTTACAAACATCAGTAAATACAGTTCATGAAAAAACGTTGTTAGATGCCATTAATAAATGGGATATCATCCGTACAGAAGATCAAATGGTTTATGATTTTTATAAATCTTCACCGGGTGGTATTCCAACACAAGTAGCATTTTCACAAAGCCGTCAGTATGCAACCTTAGATGGTGACCGTAAAGCAGGCGTTATTCGTAGTGCAGAACATGCCTTTTCACAAGATGGTGGCTTAGCTGTGTTGTACGGTAACATTGCATTAGATGGTTGTATTGTAAAAACCGCAGGTGTGGATGATTCAATCCTAAAATTTACAGGGCAAGCACGCGTATTTGAAAGCCAAGATGCGGCTGTTGATGCAATTTTAGGACACGACATTAAAGCAGGCGATGTGGTTGTAATCCGTTACGAAGGACCGCGTGGTGGTCCGGGTATGCAAGAAATGCTTTATCCAACAAGCTATTTAAAATCTAAAGGTTTGGGCAAAGATTGTGCACTTATTACAGATGGACGCTTCTCAGGTGGGTCATCTGGCTTATCTATTGGGCATATTTCACCTGAAGCTGCCGAAGGTGGTGCAGTAGGTTTGGTCGAAGATGGCGATATTATTGAAATTGATATTCCAAACCGTACTATTCATTTAAAAGTAACAGATGCAGTATTGGCAGAACGCCGTGAAGCACAAGATGCTAAAGGTTGGCATCCTAAAGAAGTGCGTAAACGTAAAGTATCTAAGGCATTACGTGCGTATGCAAAACACGCAACAAGTGCTGCTAAAGGTGCTGTACGCGAGCTGTAATAGGAGTTTGTTTTGAACGAGAGCTTAGGCTCTCGTTTTTTTTGGCATGCTATTTGCTAAATATTTATTATTAAAAGAGAGTAACTGTATAGGTTTATCGGAGAAATTAAAAAATCTTAGTTACATAGAAAAATGGGGTATTCGTTAAAGAAAAAACGATGCCACATATTATTGTTATTAGTTTAAGGGTTACTAGAGTCTAAAAACTTACATTACTCGGTTATCACGTAATATTAGACAACTAATATGGAAATGTTGAACTAACGTATCACAGTATTTAAAGGTATTAAGTAGATATCCAATTTCTGACTTATGGTTTGACTAGAATAAATAGGAAGGTTGAACTTAGGTTACACAACCTGTGAAAACGTAGCTTTTGAGCAAGCCTTAGCGAGCTACTGTGTGGTAAATGACTTATCGGAGCATGAATATTAGTTTGGGGTGGCGGTAGTTGGGATAAAGAGAAGGATTTTGATGAGTTTAGTTTTTGACTAGAACATTTACAGAACCTTGAGTTGTGGCTCAAAGTGGATGGTCAGATATATCAGTTTGGGTCAAATCAAAATATGGTTATTAGTCGTTCATTGATAAATAGACGATTGCTAAAGGCACACCAAAAGTGTGGGAATAGGGCAAAAACCACTTAGTGGTTTTGTAAATGATGCTAGATATTAGGACAATAAAAACAATGCGTTAAGTAAGGGGAAATTAAATGCACCTCGGTTCTCATAAAACGCTGGTACGACAGCAAGATTGGTGCGATTGATGATGATTTTGTTTTTATTTAGCGTAACGTTGCAATGTATTTTTAGTTAAGGAAATAGTATGTCGTATATTCAACAAGGACGCCTACACATAGATCAGGTTTTATATGATTTTTTACAACAGGATGTGTTTCCCATCACAGATATAAACCCTGCACAATATTGGAAAAATTTTGCCAAGATTGTGGCTGAACTTACCCCAATGAATGATGCCTTGCTACAAAAACGCGAAGAGCTACAACAAAAAATTGACGATTGGCATCAACACAATCATTTTGAATTACAGCCCTATATGGCATTTTTAAAAGAAATTGGCTATGTGGTGAATGAGCCTGAAGATTTTAGTATTACTACAACCAATGTAGATGATGAAATTGCTAAAATAGCAGGCGCACAGTTGGTTGTGCCTGTATTAAATGCCCGTTATAGCCTTAATGCTGCCAATGCACGTTGGGGCTCTTTGTACGATGCGTTATATGGCTTTGATGTAATTTCTGATGCAGATGGTGCAGAAAAAACCGCAACGTATAACCCAGTACGTGGACAAAAAGTCATTGCTTTTGCGGTCAATTTTTTAGATAAATATTTTACCCTTGAAAATGCAAGCTATGCAGATATTGCAACTTACAGTACACACCAACCGATTGTACGTTTAAAAGATCAAACAGAACGCCGTATTCCAAAATGCATTGGTTATACAAATGATGGGCTTATTCTCAAAAATAATGATTTACACATTATTTTACAGCTTGAACAAGGGCAAATCAAAGACGTTTTAATTGAAGCTGCCATTACTGCAATTCAAGACTTAGAAGACTCTGTTGCAGCAGTAGACGGCGAAGATAAAGTTATAGGTTATCAAAATTGGTTAGGGCTAATGACAGGGAAGTTATCTGTTGAATTTAATAAAGCTAAAACCAAAATTGAGCGTACATTGAACGATGATATTGTGTATCAAACATTTGATGGGAAACAAAAACAATTACATGGGCGTTCTTTAATGCTTTTGCGTAATGTTGGGCATTTAATGACAAACCCTGCCATTTTAATAGATGGCAAAGAAATTTACGAAGGAATCATGGATGGTTTAATTACACCTTTATTATCTAAAGTGGATATTTTAGGGCAAAACCCAAAACCAAACTCACGTACAGGCTCAATGTATATTGTTAAGCCTAAAATGCATGGACCCGAAGAAGTTGCCTTTACTGTTCAATTATTTAAAGCATCTGAACAGCTGAATGGTCTACCGTCTAAAAGTATTAAATTGGGCATTATGGATGAAGAACGACGTACTTCTGTCAATCTAAAGGCCTGTATTGCTCAAGCCAAAGACCGTACTATTTTTATTAATACAGGGTTTATGGATCGTACAGGGGATGAAATTCACACATCTATGCAGGCAGGTTGTGTCGTACGTAAAAATGAAATTAAGCAACAAGTTTGGTTTGATGCTTACGAAAAACGTAATGTGGCGATTGGTTTACAATGTGGATTAGGGGGTAAAGCCCAAATTGGCAAAGGTATGTGGGCAAAACCTGATTTATTACTTGAGATGTATCAAACTAAAATGGAGCATCCGCAAGCAGGTGCATCATGTGCATGGGTACCATCTCCATCGGGAGCAGTCATTCATGCATTACATTATCACCAAACTTATGTGGGTGATGTGCAAAAAACAATAAAGGCAGTGCCTGCACTCTCTGAACTTTTAACACCACCGTTGGCAAGCCATACAGATTGGACATCTGAAGAAATTCAACAAGAACTAGACAATAATTGCCAAGGTGTTTTGGGCTATGTGGTGCGTTGGGTAGATTTGGGTATAGGTTGTTCTAAAGTGCCCGATATTCATGGTGTTGGTTTGATGGAAGATCGTGCAACTTTGCGTATCTCATCACAGCATATTGCAAATTGGCTTAAATATGGTGTGATTTCTGTTGAGCAATTAGATGAAACTCTCAAACGTATGCAAGGTATTGTAGAACAGCAAAACCAACTTAAAATGAGCGATATTGCATTTAATGCGGCAAAAGCCTTGATCATTGATGGGGATAAACAACCTTCTGGCTATACAGAGCCTGTATTGCATGCCGCACGCCGTACAATTAAAGAGTGTATAACGTCTTAAGTATAGTCTGTCGTCATTGAGGGTGCATCTTATTTTACTTTTTTTTACTGCTCCTCAATGCTTTTTTACATCGTTAAAAAATTACCTGCGTTATTCTAAAAATAACAATTGAAGCAGGAAAATATGATGAAAAAAGTTGCTTTTGTTACAGGTGGTGCGCAAGGAATCGGCGAAGCGATTTGTCAGCGCTTGGTTAAAGATGGATTTGATGTTGCCGTTGCAGATTTTAATATTGAAAAAGCTGAACAAGTTGCACAAGAATTAAAACAAAAAGGTGCAAACGCAATTGCAATAAAAGTTGATGTTTCAGATCGGGAGAGTGTATTTGAGGCTATCCAACATACCGTTGAACATTTTAAAGATCTCCATGTTGTGATTAACAATGCAGGTATTGCACCTGCAACACCAATTGAAAAAATTACCTATGAAACCTATCGCCGTGTATTCGATATTAATGTCGGTGGTGTACTTTGGGGTATTCAAGCAGCAACACAAGCATTTAAACAGCTTGGACATGGTGGAAAAATCATTAATGCATGTTCTCAAGCAGGTCAAGTGGGTAATCCAGGAATTGCAGTATATGGTGGTAGTAAATTTGCAGTAAGAGGGATTACACAAACTGCTGCAAAAGACTTGGCACATCTAGATATTACTGTAAACGCTTACTGCCCTGGCATTGTACTTACTCCGATGATGAAAGATTTAGCACAACAAACAGCAGATGAAGCTAACCAAACTCTTGAGTGGGGATATGAGCAATTTGCTAAAAATATTACACTTAAACGGTTATCTAAACCTGAAGATGTCTCTGCCTGTGTGGCATATCTAGCAAGTTCAGATTCTGACTATATGACAGGGCAAGCCCTTATTATTGATGGGGGAATGGCATTTAATTAGTCTGTTTGGTTAAAAAACAACTCATGTTTAAATAAAATACTTGAATCTTATTTTTATTTAGATTAATGATAGTGTCAAAGATAAATAAGTACCTGAAACTTTTATAAGCTAGCCGACTAAAGTAGAATTTTTAAATAAAAAACTACTTGTTATAAAGAAAGCTGAAAAATTCAGGGTAGAAGTAAATCTGAACCGCACTATCATTAACCGTTTTGATTGATAGTCAGATGGAGTTGAATATGTCATATTTTGCTATAATCTTCGATACACAACAAAATAATTATGGAAGAATTGATACAGCAATTCAAACCGTAGCAAAAGGTGATTGTCAGAAATTTTTTGAAGGTTTTTGGATTGTAAATACGATCCATAAAGATGCAAAACAAGTTCGAGATTATATTAAACATTACTTGAAGCTTGATTTTGACGATAAAGTATTTGTGATTTCAATTAAGGACAACGAGTCACCATGGGCATCATGGGGCTTAGATAAAGATTCTGTTGAATGGTTAAAAGCCAAAGCAGGTGTTTAATATAAAGGTAGTGGTTTTATTTTTATATAAGTAATAAATCTCATAGATTAGAGGTAAAAAAATGATTAATGTTGCTATCAATGGATTTGGACGTATCGGTCGTAGTTTTTTACGCGCGGTTCAAGAGCATCAAGACAAAATTAACGTTGTTGCAATCAACGATTTGGGGTCTGTAAAACAACTTGCTCACTTACTAAAATATGATACGACATACGGTCAATTCCCTGCTGAAATTTCAGTAGAAGAAGGTTTCTTTTTAGTTGGCGACAAAAAGATCGCAGTATATCAAGAACGTGATCCTGAAAATTTACCTTGGAAAGATCTAAATGTTGATGTTGTTTTAGAATCTACAGGTGTATTTGTTGATGGCGGTTCTGCATCTAAACATTTAAAAGCAGGTGCTAAAAAAGTTGTAATTTCTGCACCAGCAACTAATGTTGATTTGACAATTGTACAAGGTGTAAATAGCGATTTATACGACAAAGAAAAACATAACATCGTATCAAATGCATCATGTACAACAAATTGCTTAGCACCTGTTGCAAAAGTACTCAACGATGAGTTTGGTATTGAAAATGGTTTTATGACCACAATTCATGCTTACACGCAAGATCAGAACTTACAAGATGCACCGCACAAAGACTTACGTCGTGCGCGTTGTGCTGCACAAAACATCATTCCAACATCTACGGGTGCTGCTAAAGCAATTGGTATTGTTATTCCTGAATTAGATGGCAAGTTAGATGGCGGTGCGGTGCGTGTTCCTGTAATTACAGGTTCTATGGTTGATTTAACACTTAACCTAAGCAAAGAAGTAACAGCAGAGCAAGTAAATGCAGCAGTGAAAAAAGCAGCAGAAAACGAGCTTAAAGGTGTTCTTGCTTATACAGAAGATCCAATCGTATCTTCAGACATTATTCGTCATCCAGCATCTTCTATTTTTGATGCAGAACTTACACGTGTTATTGACGGCAAATTCTTAAAAGTAATTAGTTGGTATGATAACGAGTGGGGTTTCTCTAACCGCTTAGTCGATACAATTTATCAAGTTGGTCAATAAGTTTTAAAAATAAAAAAGCCTGCTAAAAGCAGGCTTTTTTTTGGCATACCTTTTGCTACTTTATGAATATAGATCACATTACATAAAGTAAGGAAGGTAATGTATGAGTCACAAATATGAAAAAAATCAACCGATCTCAGGCGACCTTTTGGGTGGACACTATGCCACAATGGCAGAAGAGGAAAAATTAGAACGATCATTAGGAAATCGTCATATTCAGCTCATTGCTATAGGGGGTGCAATAGGTACAGGGCTATTTATGGGCTCGGGTAAAACTTTGGCAGTGTCAGGTACGTCCATTTTACTGACTTATACCATTATTGGTTTTTTCTTCTTTTTTGTTATGCGAGCAATGGGGGAATTGCTTTTATCTAATACTCATTATAAATCATTTGCCGATTTTGCAACTGCGTATTTAGGACCATGGGCAGGCTTCTTTTTAGGATGGTCGTATTGGCTAAGTTGGATTGTAACAGCTATTGCAGATATTATTGTGATTGGGGGTTATGCACAATTTTGGTTCCCTGATATGCCCGCATGGATTCCAGCATTTTTTACGATTAGTTTACTGACAGTACTCAACCTGCTTACGGTAAAACTGTTTGGAGAAATGGAATTTTGGTTTGCACTCATTAAAATTATTGCGATTATTGTGTTTCTATGTATTGGTGTTTATTTAATTGCAATCGGTTTTACATCTCCCGATGGAGTTAAAGCTTCTTTGTCACATATTACAGAGTCTGGTTCAATTTTTCCTTATGGTGTAAGTGGTTTTTTATCAGGTTTTCAAATTGCTGTATTTGCTTTTATGGGAATTGAGCTTGTAGGTACAACTGCTGCCGAAACAAAAAATCCTGAAGAAGTACTACCTAAAGCAATTAATACAATTCCTGTAAGAATTTTATTATTTTATGTAGGTGCACTTGTTTGCATTATTGCAGTAACGTCTTGGGCAAAAATATCACCCAATCAAAGTCCATTTGTGCATATGTTTACTTTAATTGGATTACCTGCTGCTGCAAGCCTTGTTAACTTTGTTGTTGCAACTTCTGCCATGTCTTCTGCCAATAGTGGGATTTTTGCTACAAGCCGTATGTTATATGGTTTATCTGTCGAAAAAGATGCCCCAATTTGGTTCAAGAAATTATCAAGTCGTAAAGTTCCTGTTAATAGCTTGTTGTTTTCAATGTTGTGTGTGGTGATTGGCGCATCAATTTTATTTTTTGTTCCAAATGTGATGAAAGCATTTACTATTATTTCAACCCTTACATCTATTTTGATTATTTTTACATTTGCGATGATTTTAATTTCTTATTTGGCATATCGTAAAAAAGCACCGCATTTACATGAAAGCTCAGTTTATAAAATGCCTGGTGGTAATTTTATGGCATGGATGACACTTGTGTTTTTAGGTTTTGTGACTGTCATTTTGGCACTTGATCACGATACCATGATTGCTTTGGTTTGTTCACCAATTTGGTTTATTGGTTTATATATTGCTTATAAACGCCATAGTAAGCGCGATTTAGAGCGTGCATGGATTTTACAACATGGTAAAAGAATTGAAAAATAGATGTTAAAAAATTTCGTTAAATCGTGTATTTATGCCAAGTTTTAAGTACATAAAACACTATTTTGGAAAAAAATGTATAAAAATAAGAAAAAAATAGAAATTTTTCTAAAAATAAGAGAAAATTAATTAAATTACGGAAAATAATTCAACGTAGATATCGCTATATTATGAATCAGGGTGTGATGGGAATCGAGAACAACGGTTAGTCAAATTGGGAGATGGGCACTAACCTGACTTACAAGGTCTTAACTCGGCTTTTAACGCTTACATACCAAAAGTATGTTGTTTGTGTAAGTTGTTATCCATAACTTATATGTTAAAAGTAAACGTAAGTTTTTCCCTGACCCTTGAAGCCTACCTACACAGAGCTATTTTCCTTATCATTTCTTGAGTAGGAAAACCATGCAGCTAGATCGCTACGACAAACAAATTCTTGAAATTTTAACTCATGAAGACCTCAATTTAAATGAACTATCAGAACGTATTAATTTATCTGTAAGTTCAGTCCATCGCCGTATTAAAAATTTGATTGAATCAAAAATTATGACGGGGTTAAAGCGAGAAATTAATTACGAAAAATTAGGTTTTACACTTCATATTTTATTGCAAGTATCTTTAAATAAACATGATAGTGAAACTTTTGATAGTTTTCTTGCAGAAATTGAAGCAATTCCTGAGGTGATCAATGCTTATTTAGTGACAGGGCAGTCAGCCGATTTTATTGTTGAACTTGTTGCAAAGAATATGGAAAATTATAGTGAAATTCTTCTAAGAAAAATTGCTAAAATAGATAACGTTGTTGCATTACATTCAAGTTTTGTCATTAAAAAATATGATGTGCTAAATTGCTACAATATGTTGAGTCGTTTATAACAAAGGAGCATAAGCTCCTTTTCTTTATAGAATTTTCTTTAGTCGCTGAATAAATTCTTCGCACTGCTTTAAATCTGCCACAAGTGCTAAAAGTACATGATTTTCACCAGGATTAAGACCATGTGCTTCTCTAGATAAATAACGTCCGGGAAGGACTTTAATATTCGCTTCTTTTAGTGGTTTTTTGCGCAAATTCCTCGTCATTATTTACTTTAAGCCAATAATAAAAACCTGCCTCTGGCTTTTGTAATGCAACCTTATCGCCTAGCTGTGTTTGAAATAATTCAAACTTTGCACGATATTGTTGACGATTTTCTTCTACATGCGTTTCATCATTGCACGCTGCAATAGAGGCAAGTTGATGCTGAACAGGCATTGCTGCACCGTGATAGGTACGATATTGAAGATAACATTGAAGTAGTTTTGTATCACTTGCCACAAATCCAGAACGTAAACTCGGTAAGTGAGAACGCTTAGATAAAGAGTGAAAAACAACACAGTTTTATAATCATCACGTCCTAATTCTGCACAAACCTCTAATAAAACAATTGGAGCCTTATCACACCAAAGCTCTGGATAGCATTCATCTGAAACAATAATAAATCCATACTGATCTGAAAGTTCAATCAGACGTTTGATCTGTTCTTTACTAATTACAGCATCTGGTGGATTTCCTAGCGTACAGATAAATAAAATCGCAGTTTTTTCTAAACACTTTCCGATATCTGACCAAAATAGCCTAAGTGTTAGTTTTTTCATTAAAATTTATAAAATAGAGAATAACACTTAATAATAAAATCGCACCTTCATAAATTTGATAAAATGCTAGGCGTAACGACATACAAATTTTTCTCTCGATTTACCATTGCTTGTACAAAAAAAACACCTTCACACATACCTGAAATTGGAAGAATTTGATTTTCAGAACAAATCTTATTTAAATGAAAACGCTGCTCTAGCCAATTTGCAATACTTTGACGCAAAGCAGGTAAACCTTTACTACTTGGATAAGTAGAAAGAAGTTCTAAATTATCTATTAGCGCCTGTTTTACAAAAGTAGCTACTTAATGTTTTGGCTCACCAATAGACAAAGAAATACATGGTAAATCTTATGGTGGTTCAATATCTTTGAATAATTGATTTAGTTTTTCAAATGGATAAGGGTGTAATTGATCTAGATTAGTATTCATAAGCATTAATGTTGAATAGTGACTTGATTTGAGGCTTCATCTAAAGCAGATTTAAGCTGTCGAGTAAAAATATTCGCTTCATCTTCAGAAAGAGGCTGACGATCTTGTTTTGTTACAAAGAAAATATCCTCGGCACGTTCACCTAAAGTAGCAATTTTTGCCGAATGAATGTCCAATCCTTGCATCATAAATAACCCACCAATGCGTGCTAAGAGTCCAGGATAATCTAATGTTGAGATTTCAATAACAGTCTGCTGTAAAATATCATTTCTGAATATATTCACTTTATTTTCGATATCAAAATGACGTAATTGGCGTGGAATACGACGTTGAATAAGATTTGGGTATTGATCTAAATGGCTTAGAGCATCAATCAATGCTTTTTTAACGGTTTCTTGACGTTGTGGATCATTAAGCAATGTACCAAAACGATCGAGAACAATATAAGTATCTAAGCTGAAAGAGGTATTCGCTGTAATAATTTTGGCAGCTTGAACATCTAAATTCATACAATCTAAAATAGCAACCGTTGTTGCAAACAAATTAGGTTTATCATGCGTATAAATAAACAATTGCACTGCATCTTGAGCCGCTTGGCGTTGCGCCCTTAACATAACCAAAGGTTGATCGGGCATTGTGTGCTCTAAAATTGCTCGAGTATGCCATGCAATTTCATCTGCCGATTCTTTTAAGAAATAGTCATCTCCTAAGCTTTGCCATACTGCTTCAACTTGCGCCAAAGGAAAATCATGTACTAAATGCTCGCTTGCTAGAAATTTGGTGTCTTCTACTTTCATTTGATAATCAATCGGGCGTTCTAGACCTAAACGGAGCGCATCTCGTGTTTCAGTATATAGTTGACGCATCAAAGAAGCTCGCCATGTATTCCATAAATTTGGATTTGTTGCATTAATATCTGCTACGGTAAGCGTATATAAATAGTCTAAATGCGCTAAATCACCTACTTTTTTAGCAAAATCTTGTATCACATCGGGATCGGAAATATCTTTCTTCTGCGCTGTTAAAGACATTAATAGATGATTTTGAATTAGCCATGCAATCGTGTGTGTATCTACCTCGTTAAAACCATGATTTTTACAAAACTCAATTGCATCTGTTGCACCTAATTCACTATGGTCACCACCACGCCCTTTCGCAATATCATGAAAAAGAGCAGCAAGTAAGACAATATCGGGATTATTTAAACGTTGATAAACCGAGCTAACAATAGGGAAGTCTTTGGCAAATTGTGGATTTTTGAAACGTTCTAAATTACGTAATAAAAGTAAAGTATGCTGATCGACAGTGTAAATATGAAATAAATCGTACTGCATTAATCCTATAATTTGCCCAAATGCAGGGATATATTGCCCTAAGATACCGTATCGTTTCATCTCAGAAAGTGTTCGGTATAAATGAGTAGACTCACGTAAAATTTTCATAAAAATTTGCCGATGAGTTGCATCATCTCTAAATTTTTGATCAATTCCCTTTGCTGCCAGTACTAATAGCCTAAGCGTTTTAGCTTCAATTTGTTTTATATTTTGATCAATACTCAAATAATAAAAAATCTCCAAAATTGCAGATGGTTTTTCTGAAAAAACTTTATGATGAACAACAGAAATTTTATTATCTATAAGCTTAAAATTTTCATTAAATGGCTGTATATTGACCTGATGGTTTACAGAAATAATGACTTCATCAAAATAAGATAAAAGAATATCATTAAGTGTTGTTACTTGTTGTGCACAACGATAGTAACGATGCATAAATTGTTCTATTGGATAATTTGGGTGATGATTTTCTTGTTTTGTATAACCAAATTCAGTTGCAATTTCTCTTTGATAATCAAATAATAAGCGGTTTTCATCGCGTTTAGCTAAGCGATGTAAGTGATAACGGATTTTCCAATAAAAATCTTCAGCTTGTTCTAATAAATGTAACTCAAATTCAGACAAAAAACCGAGATGAACTAAATCATAAATTCGGTTTACTCTAAAATGACGTTTCGCAATCCAACCAATTTGATTGATATCACGTAAACCACCAGGTGCATTTTTAATATCAGGTTCTAGATTACTTTCAGTATTATTATGCTGTGCATAACGTTTTTTTTGCTCTTGCATTTTAGCATTATAAAAATCTTTATCATTCCATGCTTTTAATGCAATACGGCGAGGGTACTTGTCTAATGTTATATCACCTGTAATTAAACGAGCTTCAATTAAAGAGGTTGTTATTGTGATATCTTTTACAGCTTCATCAAAACACTCTTGGATTGTACGTACACTAAAACCTGGTTTAAGTTGTTTAATATCCCAAATATTTGAAACAAAACGAGAGACTTGTTCTTGTTGCTGATCGGTTAATTTTTCTTCTGATAAAATCATTAAGTCGATATCAGAAAAGGGAAGCATTTCTTGACGACCATATCCACCTACTGCAAATAATCCAAGTGAAGTTTGACTAAGTCCTGCTTGATCCCAAAGATGAATTAAAATTTGATCTAATGCAAGAGCACGATATTGAATAATATCTCGAATTGGATAATCTTTTTTTAATGCATCATCTAATTGTGATTCAAATTTTATACGCCAATCATTAATATTTGGTGAAGTATTAAGAGGAGATATTTCTAACATAGTTATAACTCCTGAGTACATATCAAAATTTTATTCACTGATTGAGTTGCTATTTGTCGTGCTTCTTGTATGTTTGCTCCTCGAGCAACAGCCACACCCATACGGCGTTTTTTAAAACCTTCAGGTTTTCCAAATAAACGTAATTCTGTATTTGGATGTGCTAGAACATGCTCTAAATGTTGAAAACTTAAATTTTGAGCATCATGTCCTGCATAGATAACAGCACTTGCTGCATCACTATAACGAGCTGTATTAACAGGTAATCCTAAAATTGCACGCGCATGTAACTCAAACTCATTCTGAAATTGAGATGCAAGAGTAACTAAGCCTGTATCATGAGGACGTGGAGAAACTTCACTAAACCAAACTTTATCACCTTGAATAAATAACTCTACACCAAATAACCCATAACCCCCCAAAGCTGTGGTCACTTTATCTGCAATTTCCTTAGCAAGTTTTAGTGCTTTATCAGACATAGGCTGAGGTTGCCAGCTTTCGACATAATCTCCATTTTCTTGCCGATGTCCAATTGCATCACAAAAATGGGTCTCGATATGTCCAGTTTTCGGATTTTTAGCACGTACTGTTAATAAAGTAACTTCAAAATCAAAGTCAATTTGGGATTCAATAATGACCTTACCTTGATTGACACGACCACCTTGCATAGCATGTTGCCAAGCCTGCTCAACTTCTGAAAAATTCTTAACTCTTGATTGACCCTTACCTGAAGAGGACATTACAGGCTTAACAAAATTAGGGTAGCCCACATCATCACAAGCTGATTTAAAACTTTCCAAAGAATCAGCAAAACGATAATGCGACGTTGGTAAACCTAACTTTTCAGCAGCTAAACGGCGAATACCTTCACGGTTCATTGTTAAGTTAACCGCTTTTGCAGAAGGTACAATGTTGTAATTTTTTTCAATTTTAACTAAAACTTCTGTCGCAATAGCTTCAATTTCAGGGACAACTAAATTTGGTTTAATTTGATCTATTAATTTTTCTAATTTTTTAGGATTTGCCATATCCAAAACATAACTAAAATGAGCAACTTGCATGGCAGGTGCATTTGCATAGCGATCTGCTGCGTGAACCTCTACACCTAAGCGTTGCAAAGCAATGACAACTTCTTTACCTAATTCACCACAACCAAGAAGTAATACTTTAAATGCCGATGATTGCAATGGTGTTCCAATCGTTACATTCATATTTGCTATCCATGCTTGTTTTAAATTCGTTTTAGCATATCAGAAAACAATTGAGAATTTCATCTGAATTGAATAGCATAAATAGAAGTATATGAGTGGAAAGAACCATGCAAAAAAGTATTGTGAGTCTAATTGTTGTTTTATCTTGTGCTTTAACAGCGTGTAACAAACAAGAAAAGGTAGAAATTAAACCTGCACCTAAACTGACAAATGATGCAACATTTTACGCAAAACATGCATGGGCATTAATGAATGAAGCAGAGCCAATGGTTAAAGATGGAAAATCAGAACAATTACGTAAATCTATAAGAGAGCTGACAACTGATTGGCGTATTAATGTGAAAATGACAGATTCTGTTACAGAAGGTAAATATGCAATGTGTCGTAAGGCACTAACCGACTTAGATACATGGGCAAGAACACAGCAAAAAAATGATTATGATGTTTATTTAATGAATAAAGACCAATGTAAAGATGCAATTGATCATCCTGAGCTTGGAAATACATCCCCTAATTAAATAGGGGACGATCATTAAAATTTATTATTTACAGTCTTTTGCTGTGATGATGTATCTTTTTTAGTGGTTTGTTGTTGTTTAACATTAGATTTAGCAACACATTTGCCGCCCTTATGATGCGGACCTGTACCACCTTGTAAAGTTGTTCCTTTAGGGCATGCCATTGCAGTTACACTTACAGCAGATATTACTAAAGCACAAAGAATTTTTTTCATGAGATTTTCCTATATAAAAACATATAGTAAATAAAAAATGAGAAGTAAAAAAGAAGATTTGTTGTTATTTTATTTATCAAAGCTGGAACGATGTCCAGCTTTGATTATGATTTGCGGAATTTACGGTCGATTACAGCCCAAAGTACAAAGAAAAATGACACAAGTAATGCATACATAAAGTGTTCAGGTTTTAAAGTACCACGAATGACTTCTTGAAAACCCAAAGTAGCAAGTAATGCAAATGTAGTAGATACATAAATTGCAAGATTAGAGTCGTTTTTCATTGCATGAATGAAGGCTTGTTTATTTATAGAAATCATCTTCACTCTCCAATTAAATTAAAAAACTGACTAATTTAGTCAGGAAAACCACAAATTAAATCTTACCGCTTCTGTATCAAATAGCAAGTGCTGTTAACATTTCTTTATGAAAGAATTATGACAATCAAAAAAAATCCCATCAAATTAATGGGATTTTTCTATCTATTTACGACTTTTATCTAAAATCAGAGTAATAATAAAGACAACAACAGAAGGGATTAGCCAATCTAAGTTTTGATCAGCAAGTGGTAAATGATTTAAAACATGAGGAACATAATCTTTTAAAGCAGATGCTTTCAAACCTTCTATAATACCAAATACAGTTGCAACTGCTGTTACAGGCATAAATACAACTTTTGGACGATTAAAGAAATTAACTAAAAAGCTCATAAAAATAATGACAATAGCAGGTGGGTAAATTGCAGTTAACATAGGAACAGAAACTTCAATAAGTTTTGTTAAACCTAAATTAGATACAATAAATGCAAAACCTACTAATAAAAAAACTAAAACTTTATAAGGAAGTTTTGTAATTTTATGGAAATATTCAGCACATGCACAGGTAAGTCCAATTGCTGTGACCATGCATGCAATAAAAATAAGTGCACCCAAAAATACAGAACCAATATTTCCAAATGCATGTTGTACATAAGCATGTAAAATTACGGCGCCATTGGCTGCATTTGGAATAAACTCGTGACTTTGTAAGCCAAGGCGGAATAAACAAAGATAAAGCGCTGTAAGTCCAATGCCCGCCATAATACTCGCAATAATAGCGTAACGTGTAATGAGTTTACGGTCCGTCACACCACGCGAGGTAATTGCTTGTACAATCACAATACCAAAAACTAATGCCCCTAAAGTATCCATGGTTAAATAACCATTGATTAGACCTTCAGATACAGGACTACTTACATAATTTTTAATTGCAGGTGAAGTACCCATCACAGGCAGTGCAATAGTGGTAATACATAAAATAGCCAATGCAACAATTTTAATCGGTGCTAGCACATGGCCAATGGTATCAAGTAATTTATTGGGATAAAGTGAAACAACACCAACAATGACAAAATAGATCAGACTATATAAAAATAAACTCTGTGCAGATTCACCTAAATAAGCAGAAAATCCGAGTTCATAAGAAACCGTGGCTGTTCTTGGCGTTGCAAAAAGTGGACCTACAGATAAATAACAAATTACAGTTAAAATGAGGCTTGCCATTTTACCAATAGGCGAGCTCAAATTTTCAATAGACCCTTCTTTAACTTTTGATAAGGCCATAATGGTAATAACAGGTAAACCAACACCCGTTAGCAAAAAGCCAAAGGCAGCATACCAAACATGATCGCCTGCTTGCTGAGCCACAATAGGAGGGAAGATAATATTACCTGCACCAATAAATAGTGCAAAGGTCATAAACCCTAAAGCAAATATATCTCGTACACTTAATTTTTTCATACGATAGGAAGATAAGAATAAATAATAGATTTTAAAAGATTGGCTTATTTTTTAAAAATATTCTTTAATTATTTACAAAAAACGGAAATTTTTTTCATATTATTATTTTTATTTCCATATTTTGGTAAAATTTTCCAAAATATAGGTCAAGTATGAAAATACCTATCACATTGATAGGCATTTAACTTTTATTTTTTCATTGTTTTATCTAAAATTGTACAAATAACAAGAACAATAAGGGCAGGAATTAACCAATCTAAATTTTGTTGAGCCAAAGGTAAGCTTTGAAAAAATTCAGGAAGCTGTGATTTCAAACTTGATTCACGTAAACCTTCAATAATACCAAATACTGTTGCAACTGCCGTAACAGGCATAAATACAACTTTTGGACGATTAAAAAACTTAATTAAAAAGCTTAATAAAATAATAACAATGGCAGGTGGGTAAGCCGCAGTTAATAAAGGAATTGAAAACTCAATGAGTTTGTTTAAACCCAAATTGGAAATTACAAATGAAAACCCAACTAAAATTAAAACCAATAGTTTATAGGGGATACGAGTAATTTTATTAAAATATTCTGCGCATGCACAAGTCAGTCCAATTGCAGTGACCATACATGCAATAAAAATAAGTGTTCCTAAAAATAAAGAACCTAAACCACCAAAAGCATGTTCGACATAAGCATGTAAAATTACGGCGCCATTGGCTGCATTTGGAATAAATGCATGACTTTGTAAGCCTAAACGGAATAAACATAAATATAAAATGGTTAAGCCAATACCTGCCATAAGACCTGCAATAATGGCATAGCGTGTAATGAGCTTACGGTCTGTAATACCGCGCGAAGTAATCGCTTGTACAATCACAATACCAAACACCAATGCTGCTAATGTATCCATGGTTAAATAACCATTAACTAGTCCTTCAGATACGGGGCTAGCGACATAGTTTTTAATGGCAGGTGCAGTACCAACAATAGGTAATGCAATGGTTGTAATACATAAAATGGCAAGAGCTACAATTTTAATTGGCGCAAGAATATGTCCAATGCTATCAAGAAGTTTATTTGGATAAAGTGAAATTACTGCAACTAATATGAAATAAATTACACTGTAAATAAATAAAGGTGCAGTGCCATTTCCTAAATATGCTGAAAATCCAATTTCGTAAGAAACTGTGGCTGTTCGTGGTATTGCAAACAAAGGCCCAACCGACAAGTAACAAATTACAGTCAAAATAAGACTCGCAATTTTACCAATAGGTGAGCTGAGCTGTTCAATGGATCCTTCAACACGAGATAAAGCAACAATTGCTAAAACAGGTAAACCAACAGCGGTGACCAAAAAACCTAAAGCGGCATACCAAACATGGTTACCTGCCTCTTGGGCTACAATGGGCGGAAAAATAATATTGCCTGCACCAATAAACAGTGCAAAGGTCATAAACCCCAAAGCAAATATGTCTCGGGTACTTAGCTTGGTCATAAAAATAAAAAAGTAACGTAAAACAAAAGAGTGTAAAGCAGAAATAAAAAAAAGGCTAAGAAAAATCTTAGCCTTTTGAATTTATACGTTAAAGCGGAAATGCATCACATCGCCATCTTGCACAATGTAAGTTTTTCCTTCTAAACGCCATTTACCTGCTTCTTTAGCGCCTGCTTCACCATTGTGTGCAACAAAGGCATCATAAGCAATCACTTCTGCACGGATAAAGCCTTTTTCAAAGTCTGTATGAATGACACCTGCTGCTTGAGGCGCGGTTGCACCAACTTTTACCGTCCATGCACGCACTTCTTGCACGCCTGCGGTAAAGTAAGTTTGTAGACCCAATAAACCGTAACCTGCGCGAATCACAATATTTAGACCTGGTTCTTCCATGCCCATTGCTTCTAAAAATTCAGCACGTTCATCATCTTCAAGTAATGAAATTTCTGCTTCAATTTGGTTGCATAATGGAACAACAATTGCATTTTCTTCTACTGCTAATTGACGTACGGCGTCTAAATGTGGGTTATTTTCAAACCCATCTTCAGCAACGTTGGCAATATACATGGTTGGTTTAAGGGTAAGTAAGCCATAACCACGTAAAATTTTATGCTCATCATCAGAAAGATCTGCCGCGCGTGCAGGTTTACCTTCATCTAATAATGGTAGGATTTTTTCTAATACTGCTTTTGTTGCAATCGCTTCTTTATCGCCACCTTTTGCACTTTTAGTGAGGCGCACTAAAGACTTGGTCACACTTTCTAAATCTGAAAGGGCAAGTTCGGTATTAATTGTTGCGATATCGTCTAATGGATCAATTTTACCATTTACATGAATTACATTTTCGTCTTCAAAACAACGTACAACATGTGCAATCGCATCTGTTTCACGAATATTTGCTAAAAATTGGTTTCCAAGTCCTTCGCCTTTAGATGCACCAGCAACCAAACCTGCAATATCTACAAACTCCATCGTGGTTGGTAAAACACGCTGTGGATTTACAATTGCTGCAAGTTTATCTAAACGTGAATCAGGTACAGGAACAATCCCTGTGTTTGGTTCAATGGTACAAAATGGAAAATTTTCTGCTGCAATCGCCGCTTTTGTTAATGCATTAAACAGGGTTGATTTTCCAACGTTTGGTAAACCAACAATACCGCAATTAAAACCCATGAAGAACTCACAAAAAAGTTGTCTTATTAATTAGCACGGATTTTACATCAAAACTGAATGCAAAGTCAGGCAAAGCATTTAAATCTGGTAGAAAAGTGCATTGTTTTTTTATCACAAGCCCTCTAAAGTAACTTGATAAAATCATATAAAATTGGAGTGTGTATGCGTATTTTATACCAGTTTCCTTTATCGCATTTTTGTGAAAAAGCGCGTTGGCTACTGGATTATAAAGAGCTTGATTATGTGGCTGAAAACGTATTACCTGGTTTTCAGCAGATGTTTACGCAGGTTAAAACTGGTCACAAAACACTTCCTATTTTAAAAAACGACACTGAGTTGGTGTCAGAAGCAACACAAATTGCTCGTTATCTAGATGTAACTTACCCTGAACATAATTTGATCCGTGCCAATAAAAAACTAAAAACAGAAACTCTTGAGATAGACAGTCTTGCTAATAATTTAGGGGTCGAGCTAGAAAAATGGTTATTTACGGCGCTCAATGATGTAGAAACATTAGATATTATGCTAGGTGAGCGAGGATATTTACGCCGTTTTGAAAAATTCACTAAACCTGTTTTAAAATCGTTAATTAAAAAAGCGCCAAGTGAGGCGGAGTTAAACCTAGCAGAAGAAAAAATTTATACATTAATTGAACAGCTCAATCAAAGAATCATTACACAACAGGGGCGTTATTTTGTTTCTGAACGCTTAGGGCTTGCTGATATTTCGGTATGTTCTATGCTTGCACCCATTTTAAATATTATGGGAACACCGTGGGAAAATACACAACTTAACCCAACACTCACCACATTAAAACAGCATGTTTTAGGTTTACCACTTGGGCAGTATGTTTTAAGAATTTATGCAACGGAGCGCTATGCACGTGTAGATTGGCGGGGGATATAGGAGCGAGTAACCGCTCCTATAATTTAAATATTTTTTAGGTAAGCATACAAGCTATCATAGTAATTTTTACACGTCTCTAAACGGTAATGGGCACCCATCAGAATATCATCTTTAATATCTTTTTCTTTAGCAAGTGGCTCAATCACGTAATCTAACCAGCCTTTAGCATGTTCAATATCTACTTCAGAATGTTCTGAATAGTAACGGTATAACCAATGATCTAGTCCAAAACGTTCACACGATGCTTGAACTTTTAAATAAGATTTAGGATCAATAATTTCCGTTGCTGCCATAATCCCCATAAGGTAATAATAAAATTGACGATTTAAAGAGGCCAACATAAACAAATTATAGCCTGCAAATTTTTGCCAACTGTCATGCGGTTGAATTTGATCTTTACCCGAAATACGGTGATGTTCCATCAAATCATCAAACATTTTGACATGCGTTTCTTTACGGTCACCACGCCCTGATTCATCCCATAAATTTTTAATCATCTCGTTGCGGGCAGTGGCAGGAGAATTTAACAACGCAAGTATGAGTAAGTCAAAAAAACGAATATTGAGTTCGTAATCACTCATAAAAAAGGCATGTAGCTGACGTTCTGTTGCGTCATTAGCTAAAAAGTCAAATAACGGATGTTCAGATAAATTAGCATCATCACATAACTGTGTAATACGTGCAGAAATAGATGCGTGTTGATCCGCATTTTTAGTTTGCGTGATGTAATTATATTGAAGCTCAGTTAACCATAAATCTTCAATGGTTTTACGAATTTGATATAGAAAAGGATGATGTTGAACCTTAGCTTCTGCGGATGCAGGATCACAAATTTGTAAGTTATAAAGTTGATACAGTGTTGAGTGAATTTGGTAACAGGCATCTTCATCTTGCTGTTTAAAAGCATGTTTTGCAGTTTCTACCAAATTTTCTAAATACGCATTTTGTGTTGCTATCGTATTAAATTTTTCGATGTTCTGAACAACTTCATTTAAAGTGTTATTCATTAAATAATCCATTTTTACCCCGTTTAATTTATATTATTGTTGTGATTATATCATGTCTTATAAATAATAATTTTGGGTAAAATATAATAATCTTATTTTAATATAAGATTTTGAGCAGTTTTCCATGCTTTAAGAGCTGCTTCTTTATCACCTAATACCTGTGCAGATAATGTTGCACCATCTAATAACATAATCAAAACAGGAGCAAGATGTTTATTTGATGGGGCGAGTAATTGTTCAATAACAGACATTAATCCTGCTTTTTGTTGCATCGCAATTTGATGTGCTTCCTCAGATTTATTCGGAAATTCTGTTGCAGCTTTAGCAAATAAACACCCTGTAAATGTACTGCTATTAAACCATTCATCATGCCATTCAAATACAAGTTCTAACTTTTTGAAATTATCAACTTCATGCTGAATCTTCTGCTTTAAAGAGGCAGCACATAATGCTTGGCGTTGTTGCAGTACTTCAATAATCAAATTGGCTTTCGATTGAAAGTATCTATACATGGTTTTTTTAGATACACCTGATTCTTTGATGATTAAATCTACACCAACGACATGATAACCATATTGGTTAAACAGCTCAGTTGCTATTTCAATAATATGCTGCTTTTTGGTCATTTAATTTACCTTAATGAAAATAAGATTCTTTTACAATAACCATATAATGGCTAAAATCCAAGTTACTACTGAAAAAATATTAATTCAATCTTAAAAAAATATTAGGAAAATCTTAAATTAATACTAATTAACTGTTTTATTTCAGGTTCTGTAAAAAAATAAATATTAGTAGACAGATCTGTTTATTTTATGATTTTATTTAATAATAGAGTAATAAAATAACATGGGATGTAATAATGGATACGTTAGAAAATAATTGGTTAAATCATAATGCGCTACAAACATTATCAAATAATAAATTATTAATGGCATTAGAGAAAAATCAGATTGATAAAAATGGAGTAAAGTTGGTTTTAGCACAACATAGCCACTACTCAAAAAATTTTACAAAATATCTGTGTGCTTTAATTTGTCAGATTAAACAGCAAGATGATTTAGAGCATCTTTTAGAAAACCTACAAGAAGAAATGGGGTTTGAAAGCAGTGAAAAAATTACCCATGCAGACTTATATCAGCATAGTTTACAGTTAATTGGGGTTGATCCTCAGGATTATCCTGCATTTGAGGAAACACTCGAGCTTAAGCAAGCCATGATTGAGCATTGCTATAACGAGGATATTTTAGAAGGTCTTGCAGCATTATGTTTAGGGGCAGAAGCTATTGTTCCTATCTTATACACGCCAATTTACCACGCATTACAACATCACGGTTATAGCGCAGAGGCAACAGAATTTTTCCGCCTACATATCCAAGAAGACGAAGACCATGCGCAAGTGATGATTGATATTATGGCGCGTTTAATTGGTGATGATCAAGAAAAGCGCCGTAAAGTAGAACAAATTGGTGAAAAACTCATTACCTTACGTGGCTATATGTTTGATCGTATCTATGACGAAATTCAAAATACAAAGCAACGTTACAAAAATAAAGCTACTTTTTATAGCTCGCGCGATTTTGGACAAGTACCAAATGAGCTAAAACCGTACATCCCATCTCGCTTAAAACATGCCAAAGTGATTACGTCAAAAATAGATGAATTTTCTAAAGAGCGTAAACACCGTGTAAATGTAGTAGATTTACCCAGTCGTACGATTAGTATGACCATTGGTCACTTACAACATGAAGAAGCAACCCGTTTGCATCGTCATAATTATGAAACGATGATTTATTTTATTGAAGGCGAAGGGTATTCGGTAATTGCAGATGAGCGTGTGAGTTGGCAAGCAGGTGATGCGATTTATGTTCCAATTTGGGCGCCTCATCAACACGTAAATACAGGTGAAGGCACATGTACATATGTAGCATGTGAAAATGCGCCATTGCTTCAAAATTTAGGCGATATTGCATTACGTGAAGAGTTATCTTGAGGAGATAACCATGAATTTAGCTGAATCACTTTTAAAGCATGGTCAACCTGATGATGTGTGCTTTTTATATCAAGATCAAAAAATCACCTATCACGCATTTCGTCATTATGTTGCTCAATGGGTTACGTTTTTACGCCCTCAAATTAATTCGTCGAGTAAAGTATTACTCATGATGGATGAGACACCAACGTTAGCAGGTTTATTCTTTGGTGTATTGGCATTAGGTGCAACCCCTATTGTGGCAAATCCGCGCTTAAAACCGCATGAAATTGATTACATGATTCATGACTCAGCAGTAGATATTGTATTTTGTGATTTTGATACACCGATTAAACACATCAATATCCACAATATTGTGCTACCTCAAGCAACGGCAGTGCACTATGTGAGTGTAAATCCATGTGATGTTGCAGTGATTCAGTATACTTCAGGAAGTACAGGAAAACCTAAAGGTGTACACCACAGTAGCGAAGCAATTTTACAATGTTGCCAAGTGGTGTCTGATCATTTGGCGTTAACAAAGAATGATATTGTGTACTCAGTATCAAAAACCTTTTTTGGTTTTGGTATGGGCAATACGTTCTTTTTTCCTTTATTTAATGGTGCTTGTGCTGTGTTAGACCACAATTGGCCCACTATTGCACTGATAAAAGAGAATTTACAGAAATACCAACCGACCGTGTTATTTGCTGTTCCAAGTGTGTTTAATCAACTGTTACAGCTAGACCAAGTGAGCTTACGAATTGCACAATCTTCAGGCTCACATTTACCATTTGAAATTGCAAAACAATGGCTTGATAAATTTGGAATTGAGCTGTTAAATGCGATAGGTTCTACGGAACTGTTACATATTTTTGCAGGTACTACAGCATCAGGAAATCCATATGGTTCTGTAGGACGTGTAATTGGGCAAAATAAAATTAAAATTGTGGACGATGGCGGACTTACGGTTGCCTGTGGGCATGTAGGTAAGTTACTTATTTCGTCCCCTGTATTGGCATTAGGGTATACAGACAATCAACATTTTAATGCTTTTAAAGAGGAGTGGTTCACAACAGGCGACTTGTGTCATCAAGATGAAAATGGGTTTTTATATTTTCATGGGCGAGTTGATGATCGTTTTAAAATCAATGGACGTTGGGTCATTCCGTTAGAAATTGAAAATAAAATCCGAGAAAACCATCCAACTATTGAGCAATGTTATGTAACATGCGTACAAGATGCCCACGATTTTGAACGTGTTGTTTTGGTCGTGATTGGCGATAAAACGCAATTACAAACTTTACAGGGTGTTAATCAACATTTACCTCGATATCAAAATATTGATGAAGTTTTAATCATTGATCAAACGCCCTTAAATTCTAATGGCAAGATTGATCGTAAACAGATTAAAACGATTGCCTCAGATTATATCAAGAGTAAAAATTTAGAGGTTGAAGTAGCATCTTACGGCGTAGATGAAGAAACATATCACCGTTATATTCAGCAAGGCTATAATCTGGTTCCAATTTGGAAACAACTTCATTCAAAACAGCCCATTTCTGCAACGCATTTATATCGAAATATTGTAGAGCAAGGTGGATTTATTTTTGAAAAATATGACCATCAACAAAACAGTTGTAAGGCACGTTATTCTATTATTGGCTTAGACACAAAAGAAAGAATTCAGATCAAAGAAAATACTTTATCTTATTTTAAAGATGATGCGATTCTTTGGCAAAAACACAGTGATGAGCCACTAAAAGCACTGCAAAAACTTCAACAGCAGTATCGTGTTCCCAAATTTTGTGATGTTCCTGAATTTTTTGGAGGATATATTGGCTATTTTGGATTTGAAACTACACGACTGATTGAGCCACGCCTTGCTAAAAATGACTTAAAACAGACCGATTTATATATTCCTGATGTTGTACAAATTTTAGCAAAACAGTTTTTGGTAATTGATCATCAAAAACAAGCGGTTTACTGTGTGGCATATGCGTGTCCAGAGACTTATCAAGAAGCAAAGCAAGCATGTGACACTCTGTCTGACCAAGTGATGGCATGTTTTGTGCAGTCTGAAGATAAATTTGTTCCTAAAGCAACTACACAGCATCATCAAATTTCGTGTGGCATTAATCGCCCTGAATTTTTAAAAAAAGTGCAACAAGTTAAAGAATATATTAATGCAGGGGATGTGATGCAAGTGGTGTTATCGCACCGTATGCAAGCACCGCTTGAATGTGATGCTTTAACTTATTATGAAGCACTGAAATCGGTGTGTTATACACCATATACGTATTGTATTGATTTAAATGATTTTCAAGTAGTGGGTGCATCGCCTGAAGAACTTGTAAAGTATTACGATCATCACGTTAGCAGCCGCCCTATGGCTGGCACACGGCGCCGTACAGGTCAGCCTGACCAAGATTCTGTACTTTCTACAGAGCTATTAAATGATCCAAAAGAACAAGCAGAACATATGATGCTTGTGGATTTAGCTCGTAATGATTTAGGAAGAATTGCACTACCAGGATGTGTATGCGTTGAAGATTTAATGCAAGTTGAATTGTATTCTCATGTGATGCATTTAGTGTCTACCGTTACAGCACCAACAAATCAAAATATCACAGGCTTAGATGCTTTAATTGCAACATTCCCTGCAGGTACACTCAGTGGCGCATCTAAAGTACGCGCTTTAGAAATAATTCAGGAGCTTGAACCACAACCACGAGGTGTATACGGCGGCGTTGTTGGCTATATTGATTGGCATGGTAATGCAGATTTAGCGATTGCCATTCGTACAAGTGTCCTTAAAGACAATACGATGTATGTGCAAGCAGGGGCGGGAATTGTAAGTGATTCTATTGCAGAAAATGAGTGGCAAGAAACTATGGACAAAAGTCGGTTGTTGTTTGTTGCGGCATCTCAATTAGGGTGCTCGTATAGTTTTTAATCGAAGGTCGTTGTATAGAATTACAACCAACTCAAACATATTAAATATTTATAAACCTTGCGTTTTAATAAGCGCAAGGTTTTTTTATGAAAGGAAAAAATATGCTTAAACGTACCAAATACCAAAATAAAGGAGAAAAACGATGAAATATTTAAATTTAATATGGCGTCATCGCTTCTCTATTTTATTCAGCGTTTTTATCAGCTTTTTACAGTGGCATTTAATTGTTATTCGGGAATATAGTCAAAACTCATGTTGTCTAGAACAAGTCGTTAAGCCTATTGTTTAGCTATTAATTTTCACAATTTGCCGACCGCCTATTCGTAATAATACTCGTCTTAAAAGAGAGGTACCTTGTGTTAATGGACAGAAAATCTGCGACTTTAAAGGTACAAGTAAACGATTCTTTTTAATTAAAGGTCGCATTTTTTGTTCCCAGCATGCTAATGCGTTTGCTATATCATCTTGAGCACTTAGTGCTTCGGCAAGTTCATAGCTACCATCAATGGCTGTACTTGCCCCCATACCCGAGTAAAGCGTTAAACACCATGCAGCGTCTCCAACGAGAACAACGCGACCTTTGTGCCATTTATCCATATTTACGGTATTAACAGAATCAAATAAATAGTCTTTACTGTCTTTTAAATCATCAAGAGCTTGTTGAATAATCTCTTGGTTTGGCATATTTGCGTAAACTTTTTTAAGGGTTTCAATAGGTGGTTTACTAAATTGACTATTTGGGTCATCACAACGATAAGCAAATAACGCTGTGTTGGGATGGTCTGCAAGTGGGAAGATCCACAATGATTTTTTAGGTTGTACAATCATAATGCCATCGTGTTCTTTAAAGTTTTCAATACCACGCTTAAGTTGGTAAGCACAGATCATAGAACCCATATATTTAAGATATTTTTCGTGTGGACCAAACACTAGTTTTCTAACTGTTGAGCGTAAGCCATCACAACCAACAACTAAATCAAATATTTCGTGAGTTATAGATTCATCTGATCCTCTTTTTAAAGTGACCTGAACTTCATGCCCTAAATCTTTAATTTCTGTGGGTACAAGATCATAGCGGACTTCAATATTCTCTTTTTCAATATTTTGCCATAAGCCTTCCTCAATATCACCACGTAACAAAACGGCAGGTTTAGTTAATTGGTCTGCAAATCCTGCTACACGAATCCGGCTACCGTCATCTAGTAAGTCCCAATTACAAGAATTTTGAGGCGTGCGAATGTGAATGTCAGGCAATACTCCAAGTTTAGAGGCTGCTTTTTTTCCTGTTCCTTGTAATCCAATAAAGTAACCACCCGTACGGCGTTGTGAGGCACGTTCAATAATAATGGGGTGCCAACCTTTCTTTTTAAGGGCAATTGCACTTGCCATTCCACCAATACCCATACCCACAATTAATACTTTTTTGCTCATTTTTCTTGCCTTCGGTTAGACTATAGTGTGATTATTTCATAGTAAGGAAAACTTGCAAGTTTAACTTACTATTAAGTTGTGTGACTTTGATAAGGTTTTTGTAATGTATAAAATTTCTGAACTTGAGCAGCATGTAATTGATCATTTACGCCAAGTGATTTTTATTTTGAAAAAACGGCTTTCCGATCAACCCACGTTTGCAAAACTGAGCTCACCTCAACTTAATGCATTAATTCATCTTGAAAAAAATCAAAAAAGTACCGTCACTGCTCTAGCTAAAGAAGAAGGAATTTCAATTCAGTCAATGGGTGTAACTGTAAATAGTTTAAAACAACAGGGGCTAATTATTGCAACTCCGGATCCAAATGATAAAAGAAAAACTTTATTATCTTTAAGTGAGCAATGTCAGGCAGAAGTTACGGCATTTAAGCGAGAAAGTGATTTGTGGCTTGCCGAAAAGATTAGAGAACAACTTAATATTGATGAGCAAAAGGTCTTATTACATGGTGTTGAATTACTACAGAAGATTTTATAAAAATTAATTTTTTTGAAACAAATATTTTTGTTATACCTATTTGACGAGTACAGTACTTCGGACATTAATTTAGAACACTTTCAGCCACAGACTGTAGAAAAAATGTGGGTATTGGGAGATCGCCAAAATACCAAACGTGAATTTGCTGAAAGTGCTCTATTGTTAAAATACAAGCTTGATGATGTTTGGTGCTTGTACTCTGTGGTCTCTAGATGTTGGGCTGTTTCTCCATGGTTTCTTGTAAATGTAACCAAAAAGGTTGGTTCTTCTTGAAAACTATTAAAATGGTTACCCATCTTATCAGCTGGTGGTTATGCGTTTCTTTATAACGGTATAAACAACTGTCGGATGTTTGTTGTATTAAAGAAACTTCAGAAATCGTTATTTTAAGATTTGGGTGTTTGCCTGTGTTATTTGTAAAAAGTTGCCTCACTTGATCTAAATTAATAAGTGTTCCTATTGTAGTAATCATCTCAAAATTTGGTGAAAAACTATCTAATAACGGGATTAATACTGATCGGTTTTTCCCTGTAAAGAGTGCTTCTATCCATTCATGAAGTTCAAAAATACTCTGATAGGCTAAATTACGATGGATTTGGTTCATTGTTTGGCTTCTGTAAGAGTAAAGGAAGTAAGCCCAGCAAGGCTGAAATAAAAAATATAATTTGGTAACTTAGTACAATAGAAAAATGTGTTTGGAGTAACTTAAAAATAAAGAGTAATACCGTAGGCATGATACAAAATGAAATCTGACGATTAAGATTCCATAATAAACTCGCTTGTTGTAACTTGTGCTCTGTGAAATCGAGCATTGCAGTCGTTTGCGCTGTATTTGCGCCCAAGCCACCACCTATACCCATTAATATATACGCAACAAATAAAAAAGGATTAAAATTAGATACAAGACATAGGCACAATATGCCAATAATATGAAAAAAAATTGCGCTTTTGAAAAGTTTTTGATATCCAAGTCGATTATAGTTGAAGGCACAATAACGAATAGAACAGGCACAGCCAATACCATAAAGCACCATCAATAAACCAGTTGTACTGGCATGCCAATGCATCTCGCTTGGGCAAGCTTGAAGCTTCAGATCTAAAATGTAGACAGTTAGGGCATTACGAGGTCATTATTGTTGCTTCGCCTGACTATTTAAAACAATCGCCTTGCTCAACTTTAGAACATCTAAAAGAGATGGTGTGGATATCTAATCGTAATTTAAAAAACTTTAGCCAATGGACACTCACAAAAAATAAGCAAAATTACATATTTTCAATTACGCCGCAACATTATACAAACTCTGCATTTGCCATTAAATCTATGGTCTGTTTAGGCATGGGGATCAGTATTTTACCTAAATGGTTAGTTCAAAAGGAATTAGATCAAAACACTTTAGTGCAGGTATTACCAGAATATAGCTTACCACTTCAAGATATTACAATTGTTTATCCGAACAGCAGTCATATTCGTTCTGTATCACGTAAGTTTATTGATTATTTGGTTGAACAATTTCAGCAGGTTTTAAGTTTTTAATTTTAGTATCAAACAATATCGAAGTAGCATAATTACACTGAACAAGTTACCCGTTTTTCTTACGAATAGACAGAGACTAACACGGACTAATAAAAATATATTGGCTGTAAAAACAATGTGTTAAAAACTACATAGGATGAAAATGGAAGCTCATGCACTTAATGATTGATAACTGATACTAATTATATAAGTTTTTGATATTTATATGATTTTATCGTTATTCAAAATTACGTTACCCGTTAAATTACCCGTTCTAGTGTGATAAAAAAAGCCGTTTGTTTAAACGGCTAATTTATCATCACTTTTGTGTTCTTCTACTTTTTCTTTTACATACGAAAAATACCAAAATACATTTTTATCATTAATTCTAATAGGTTGTTTAATACTACCATCATTAATTAATCTATAAAATTGCTCACGACCAATACCCAAGAAATACATAAACTCTTTGGCACGTACTCTGCGATCAATATCCATTATTAACTCCATATATCTTTAAAGCTTTAAATATTTTTACGCCGTGTTGTTTTGATGATTGGCTCGTTATAAGCCAATCAATATAGGTCTAATAACTTTAGTTCTCGTCTTGCTCCTGTACTTCAGTCAGGGCTGTATTTTTAGCTACAATAGCCAGACATTCTTCGTGTGTTCCAATATGAAAATTTGCTTTAAGATGAGGTTGATCTACTTCAGCGTACCACGTACCAAAAATCTCTTCTGTTTTAAGAATTACTTCATGGGTTTTATTTATAGCCATAATTTCGCCTAGATCTAAATTATGGCCTAGGCACTCAATATCATCTCCACAAGCTGAAGAGCAAAGGTTTTCTGGTTCTTCATTATCTTGCCAAAAAAAATTAATATCACTTTTAGGCACTCGTACATAATCATCACTTTGATACTGTACTTTGAGTGATTCAATTTCTGTTTTTAATGATGCGATATAGGGTGCTTTGTTATACATTCCTAATTCAATTGATTTTTTAATTAACTGATTGAGCAGTTCTTCTTGTTCATCACTAAGGAAAATATCTTCAAGAAAACTATCTTTTATTTGCTCAACTTCAAGTTCCAAGTCGTCATAGTTTTTTTGGTATTGTTCAGGAGTTAGTTGACTCATCTCTATATATCCTCTTGTTTAATAATCTTAATAGTGGCCACCGAAGTGGCCGTATGGTTTTATTCGCCAAGTTCAATCATTCGGTTTTCATAAGCCTGATCAATTTCAGGAATACCGCTAAAATCTTTGGTATATGGTTCAGCCATGATCGCGTTCAGATCGTCTATGTTTTTAGCGTGTTCTATCGCCGTAACAATCTTTTTAATCACCGCATCATCATCTAGGTCATCTAAAATTTCACCTTGAGAAAGTCGCTCATACTGTTGTGCATATTCAGTTGCAACAGCGTTTTGGTCATCTCGCGTCATATTTGGTTTATCTTTAGCAATGACTGCACCTACTTTTTTAAGTTCTTCTAGGTTTTTAATACCTTGGATGACTTGTATATGTTCGTTACGTGCAAGTTCACTTTTGGTTGCGTCAGGTTGGTTAATTTGCTCAATACGTTGTTTGGCATGTGCTTCTAAATATTGCTTGTGAGTCGTACTTAAACCGTCATCTGCAATAGCTTGAGCTAACTTCTTTTGAATGCCGTCTACTGACTTCAATGCATTCATCTCTTTTATGTACTTCGTACGAACCTTTGTTGAGTCAACGATAGGTGTTGGTGTTTTGGTTTCTTGAACTACTGGAGTAGGCTCTGCAGGTGCAGGTGCAGGTGCAGGTGCAGGTGCAGGTGCAGGTGTTTCTACCTTTGGTTCAGCTTTAGTTTCTTCTGCAGGTTGTGGCTCAGGTTCTTTGGTCACTGATTTTCTTAAATCAGATGAATTAACTGCAGGTGTTTCTTCTGTAGGTTCGGGCGTTACATCAACCAAGTTATCTAGTTCTTCTTCTTGTGTTTTGATGCCCATCAATAGTTCAGGTGCATAGATACGTCCAAAGAATGCCGCCGCACGATAACGCAACATTTGTTCAGGCATGGTTTGCCATTTAGAACCGTTCTTTTGATACCATCCTTCAGCAACAGCCATTCTCATGCTGATTTCAGCAGATTCTAGGCGTTCGCCTGTTTCTTTTTCGATAGCCCATGCTTTACACACAAGGTCACGTACTTTAACGGTCTCTTGAATATCTTTAGGTAGTTTCTTGTTTGCACCTTGATTATATTCCCATACACGTCTTACATAGGTCAGCTCAACTTCACCACGATCTTCAACATCAAAGCGTAAAGATGAGTATTTGCCTGATGAGTTAATTGAAGCAATAACAAATTGTGATGACCATGATGGGCGACCATCAATGATGTAAAGGTTCTGCATAATCATGAGTGGATCTGCACCTAAACGATTGGCCATGTTCACTGCCACAATGCTGTTCGCTACGCCGTTTGGATTATCTCTTGGTTCGTAGATAGCATTGCCGTAGCTGTCTTTACCCACTTTAACGTCAATTACTTTACGGTACTGTTCAGGCACCATCGTTGATGATGCAAGCATAGTGGCAATACGTTGGATTAACGCAAAGCCTGATGTTGTTGTTAAGCCAACGT
>NZ_JANKZG010000020.1 GCF_027568475.1 Acinetobacter sp. HY1485
ATTTGATATTAATTGCAAGCACAGGAAGTCTAATATCTGATTTAGGTTGCACTGTTACCTTTTTTGAAGCCATCGATTTAATGTCATCTTACTAATTTGCAATTGTCTAACTATCTCAACTTTTCGCATTCCATTTGCATACATTGTTTTAGCTTGGTATCTAAGATCAGTATATTGTTTTGAACGGGCTTTCCCGCCATGGCTTGAATTACCTAACTTTCCCTTATAGCTTTGACGCTGAATAAACTCTTGATAGCAGTATGCATCATTCTTCCAACAAAACCGTGCAATTGACTTCGAGATCCCTTTGATTTCGCCATATTGCATAGGTTGAGAAAGCCCTTGGTTTAAACCCATGCAATGCTGAATAACACATTCAAGCCATTGGCTATAGGTTTTACCGCGATATTGACGAATCTCAACATACGCCCAATGACGTGCTGTATGAAAAATATAACAATTACGCCCTAAACCAATCGCTTCTTCTTGCTTGATTGGCTTTTGAGCATCTTTCCATGTGATTTCAAGATATGAATTAAGAGAATCTAGCGTATAGGGGGTAGAACATAGCGTATATGCTCGCCATTGGCTCGAGAACGGGTTTTTTGTCACCAAACCAACGTACCCTACGTCAGCACCAAACAAACGCTGTAATGCTCTTAAAATAGCATATGCGTACAAGATAGGTTTTTGACGACTGGCATCGGTATTGTAAATCGGAGTTTCTAACTCAAATAAAATATGAGCACGACCATTTTCAGGATTTTCAATCAATAGATTGGGTAATGGAATCCCGATCAGTGAATACAAGATTTCAATCAGTGAAGCTTCGTAGTCTAAATCTAAAATCAAGTAGTACGTGTAATAGGGATGATTGGCTTGAATGTAATTTAATTTAAGTGCTGTTT
This sequence comes from Acinetobacter sp. HY1485, assembly GCF_027568475.1. Taxonomy (GTDB): domain Bacteria; phylum Pseudomonadota; class Gammaproteobacteria; order Pseudomonadales; family Moraxellaceae; genus Acinetobacter. The sequence continues at coordinate 909 of NZ_JANKZG010000020.1, forward strand.
CTTGCGAACAAATCTTTAAACCATGCGCTAAATCATTCGAACAATACGGTTTTTCTGGCAAATGGTGCTTAAATTTTAGTAAAGTTTCGTTGTTTTTGGCGTAATTCATACGGTTTCTCTTGGAGAAATCCATATCTCACGATATAATTATTCGTGAAGCATAGACGGATTTCTTCCGTTGTTGTTTTCAGGATTCAAGCCTCATCAACTACTTTCCGCCAAGAATAGAAAGTTGATGGGGCTTTTTCATGCCTGTATTTTTACCACATTTTGATCACATATTAAAATTAAAATCTGATCTCGGTGCGACTGTTCGTTCTTGTTCAATTCTTCGGTATCGCTCTAACGTCTGCTCATACGTAATTGTTTGAGTAACGCTTCGTTTTGCATCACCAAGCTGTTGTTCAGCTCGGTTAATTGCGTGTTCTGCTGTGTGAGTTTGTCGATCAGCATTTCTAATTCTTTCACTGCTAACGACAATTCTTGCGGTTCTTGATAAGGGATCATGTTGAATCATCTCTCCAATGGCCTCAGATGGCCCATATTTCTTCGTATTGAACTGTTTCTTTACATCCATCGCATGATTGAGCTTCTGCTTTGCTAGCGTGATGTCAGGGGCAATCTCGTAGATCTGTCCATCAAAACTTTGTTGATAATACACGCCATGCAAACGTACCCGACAACCATCACGTTCAACGGTGAGATTATTTTTGGTTTGCCGTGTTACTTCAAAGCCATTTTTCCGAAGCAAACGAATGACCTGTTGCCTTGAACGTAACTCTGCTTGTGCGACCAATGCATCCGCTTCATCTTTGAGTGCCTGATTTTTTTTCGATAACCGTGCTCGATTGGCGGTTCCTTTGGGTGCTTGAGGGCGGATTAAATCATATTGCTCATTTTTGACTTGTTTCCAACTATCCACCAACGGACGATCTATCGGATCAAAATAGGGCTGTAATCGCATCCCTGTTTCGAGTTCTTGATTGGCAATCACAAAATTCAACTCTAATCGCCCTTTGTCTAAATGCTCAATCCATACGATGTTGTAACGACTGGCATCTAAACCATGCAACAACGTCTTTTCAAAATCTTGCATCAACGCATATTTGGTTGCTGTAGGTAAATCAGGTTCAGCAAAAGACAAACAACCTGCCGTGTATTTGGTCGCAAAATTCATATCGTGAATAATATGCTTCGATAAATTCACATCACCTGCCAATAACCGAACCTGTGCCCGATCTTCATCGGTATCTTGATTGCGGAGTCGGAGCAAATAACGATACATGGCAACAGGGGGTGTTTTGCCTGACTTCTGAAAAAACTCAACAATCACTTTAACCGCTCCAATGCCAAGCGAATATCATTGAGATTAACCAACGCTTCAACTTTTTCAATTAAATGATGATCATCCAAACGATTAATAAAATAAGAAAGCTGATTTAAATTACCGCCAATTTTATTTAAAGCCCGAAGTAAATCAGGATCAACTTTCAAAACGTTCACTTTACGTGCTGCTTTTTGCGAACAACCGAGCTCTCGTAAGTAGACGGCACGAAGTTGTTCACCCCTAGATTCATCTAGTTTTTTCACCTCTTCGTCACTCAATGAAACTTTAATATGATGAGGACGCTTAATTTTCATTCGTTTTTTTGTCATTATAACGCGATTTTGTGGAAACGTATCACTTTACTATAGACAGCAAGGACACATCTAGTAACTCTAACGAGATTTCTAGAATGACCTTGTTCAGGGGCAAAGCCCCCGAAACCCCCAAAAATGACTAATTTTCACACTAAAATAGCGAGTTTTTTACCCCTATTGATTTTATTTTATACAAGAAAAAGCTGTTACTACAAATTAGGAGTCTGTTACTACAAATTAAGGGGTCTGTTACTACAAATTAGGGGTCTGTTACTACAAATTGAGGGGTCTGTTACTACAAATTAAGGGGTCTGTTACTACAAATTAGGGGTCTGTTACTACAAATTAGGGGTCTGTTACTACAAATTAAGGGATCTGTTACTACAAATTAGTGATCTGTTACTACAAATTAAGGGGTCTGTTACTACAAATTAAGGGGTCTGTTACTACAAATTAGGGGGTCTGTTACTACAAATTAAGGGGTCTGTTACTACAAATTAGGGGGTCTGTTACTACAAATTAAGGGGTCATAAAAATACTATTTTTTAGTCCCAAAAGTGTGTTAAAACGCTCAAATTAGAAGAAAAAAGCACTACTTTTTAAAGAAAAATGGCTAAAAACTACGTTAAAACGTGAAAATTTCTGTATTTTTTTGAAGATTTTCAGTAAAAAATACCCATTTTTTTCGTTAGTTTTCTACTCAAAACCGAATTAATTACGTTAAAAACCAGCTAAATATTTACTTTTGTTCTAATTTTTTAATCTCAAAAATCATTTTATTAGGATAATTAAACTCATTTAATATCACTTTTAACGGTATTATTAATATTCTAGAACGAAATCTAGAGCTAAATAATTGTCTATTATGAAATTCTCAAAAATGAATCAAAGCATCGAATATTACGATCAAAATTTTAATGAATTTAATCAAAAAACTTACAACGTAAATATGCAAAATCTTTATGAACCCTTCTTAGCTAATATTCCTAGTAAGGGTTACCTTTTAGATTTAGGTTGTGGTTCTGGTCGAGATGCTTTGTATTTTAAGAAACATGGTTATCAAATAGATGCTATTGATTATTCAATCAAATTAGTAGAACTGGCTAAAAGGCAGACTGGTATTAATGTTCGTCATGCCAGTTTTTATGATTTAAATGAAGTAGAAAAATATGATGGTATATGGGCTTGTGCATCTCTTTTACACTGTGACAGGAATCGTTTAACTGAAGTAATAGGTCGTATTGTTAAAGCATTAAAAATTACTGGTGTGTGTTATATGTCTTTTAAATATGGTGATCAAGACCGTGAAAAAGATGGTCGATTTTTTACTGATTTAAATGAAACTCAATTAGAAACGCTGCTTATGCCTTTCGATTTAAAGATAATTAAGCAATGGATAACTAAAGATAATCGCCCTGAATACTCAGAACAATGGATCAATATTATCTTACAAAAACTCAATTAATCTTTATATGTATATTTAGGTGACCAAGATTCCTTTCGGATATCACATGCTATCTCAAATCTTTTTAAGAGATAATCTATGCGTTTTTCTGAGGTTTTACCTGTTTTAAAAATGATATTCTCTTTCAATGGATGATTACTTTCAATCAACCATTCATTTCGCTTGTTTAAAGCTAATATGTATTTTTTTAATGGAACGTTTCCTGCCTTGCCACCTTGCTCCCAACGATTACACTCTTGGCAAGCCAAAACAAGATTCCATACTTCATTTAATTGAAGATCATATTTAGATGCATATTGAATCGACATAGGAATTACATGGTCAACATCACAGGTATTTTTTTTATTAGATTCAATTGAAATTGACTTATTGCAGTAAAAACATTTCCCTTTTTGGTACCCATTCAAAGGCTTGCGAACAGGTGTTAGATTTGTTCTCAGATGAGAGTGCAAAAATGAGTTGTTCGATACTGGTTTCAAATAATAAAGCTGCTCAGTATTTGTATCATACTGCACGTTAATTAAATGATTTTCACTCCATGCAGATTCAACAAGATTCCAACGTCCCTCAATTTCATTAAAAAAATTCTCGTAATCGCTTGAATCTAAAAGCTGAAATAGTGAATCAGTTAAAATTATGCCTTTTTTCTTATCTTGAACTGCCTTTTCAAAAAATGAAATTGATCTTTGTCTTTTTGGCAAATTATGAAAAGCATCTAATACAATTTTAAAACCTTCATTTTTGGTAACATTTAGCATCAAATCTTCTGAAATTTGCTCTTGTGAGTAAAGGTATAAAGCATTGAGTAATTTAGAGGTTCCTTTACCGACAAGTTGTTTTTTATTTTGTTTAATATGCTCAACAAGATGTTTTGAGAAAAATGGACTCAGTTCGTCTAAACTCACAAATGTTTTATTGTTTTCTTTTAACTCTAAAAGTGATTTAGCTAAGGCAAATTTATAAGTTGCCGTATTAGCACCTAAAAGAAAAATAGAGCGGAAGTTTGTTTCTATAGATTCATCAGAATGAAAGAAGCTTACTTCAGACATATATTTTCCTAAATGGTTCAAAATTTATTCTAAATTTTAAACGTGTTGCACTGTTAATTTTAGCCCTAAAGCATTCATTACTCGATTAATTGTATCAAAACGAGGTGCTGAATCTTGACGGAGTGCTTTATAAAGAGCTTCACGACCAATTCCTGCTTCTTTAGCTATTTGGCTCATTCCTCTAGCTTTCGCAATAACACCAAGGGCATGTGCTAATTCAGAAGGATCATTTTCTTCAAGAACAATATTAAGGTACATCACAATATCTTCTTCAGTTTTGAGTGATTCAGCCATATCAAAACTTGGTAAATCAGCCACTTTAACCATTTTATTTCTCCAATGTTTTCGATAATTTAACCGCACGATCAATATCTTGTTTTTGAGTTGATTTATCTCCACCTCCAAGCATTACAATGACAACATCTCCATGTTGGATGTAGTACATTCGCCACCCAGAACCAAAAAATTCTCTCATTTCCCAAACGCCATCTTGAAGCGGTTTAATATCTCCCCAATTGCCACGTTGAATCTTATCTAATCTACGATTCAAACGGATACGAGTCATATTGTCTTTAATCCCATCTAACCATTCATCAAATTCTGGCAGACGTTTAATTTCAATCATTAGGACTCCTTTTCTTTTTATCTTATTGTATTCGATCGAATACAATATGCAAGTATATTTATCTATCTTCTTTCTAATTTTCAAACATAAACTTTATATTGTAAAATATTCAAAATAATCAAGTAGTTTGAAAGAATGAGTAAAAAAATTAGTGGTTCAGAACATCCTTTAGCAAAGATATTTAATTCAGATTTTGAATACATCATACCTTCTTATCAACGCCCCTATTCTTGGGGAACTGAGCAATCAGAAATATTACTTGATGATTTGTATGAATTTTTTGAGTCTGAAGTCAATGAAGAATACTTTCTTGGAAGTATTGTTCTTATAAAAGAAGAAGGAAAAATATTAGCCGAAGTGATAGATGGTCAGCAAAGATTAACTACTTTAACCATTTTATTAGCACTTCTTGCATCAAAATTGGCTGGTAAACAAAGAGAAACTCTATGTAATTATATTTTAGAAGCAGGTAATGAGTTTGAAGGATTAGAAGCAAAACCAAGACTAACCTTAAGGGCTAGAGATAAAGAGTTTTTTAAATTTTATATTCAAGAACTCAATTTTGATGAATTATTTAAATTAGATGAAAGTCAAATTGAAAATGAAGCAAGATTAAATATCAAAAGAAATAGCGAGAAATTAAATAATAAGCTAGAAATTTTGTTTAAAACTGATCCCGAAAAATTAAAACAATTCATAGGATTTTTATTACAAAGATGCTTTATTGTGACAGTAACAACATCAAGTAAAAGTACAGCATTCAGAGTCTTCTCTGTAATGAATAGTCGTGGATTAGATTTACAACCTACTGATATAATTAAAGCTGATGTAATAGGGCTTTTGAAAAATGAACTAGAAGAAAATACGTATAGTGATAAATGGGAAGGCTTAGAAATTACTATTGGTAGAGAAGACTTTAATAGCTTATTTAGCCATATAAGGATGATTTATTCTAAAGAAAAAGCTAAAAAAAATATTTTAGTTGAGTTTCGTAGTAATGTCCTTAATCTACATCAAGAACCTAAAAATTTTATAGACAATGTACTGTCTCCATACGTAAAAGCATACGATATAGTTAGAAATAATATATATATTTCAGATAAAAATGCAGATGAAATCAATAGTTATTTAAAATGGTTAAATCGTATAGATAATTCAGATTGGATCCCATCAGCCATTGAATTTACTGTTCAGAATAAAAATAATCCTGAATACATGAATTTCTTTTTTAAAAAATTAGAGCGTTTAGCTTCTTATATGCATATATGTGGTCTAAATATTAATGAACGAATAGAACGATATAAATCAGTTCTCTTAGGTTTAGAACAAGAACATTCACTAAGTAATCCTATAAAATCAATTGAACTCACAGATTATGAAAAAACTAATTTGATAAATGTTCTGAATGGAGATATCTATACGCTTAATTCGAGACGACGAAATTATATTATTTTACGTTTAGATTCTTTTTTCTCAGATGGTGGTGCAACATACGATTCTAAAATTTTAACTATTGAACATGTCTTACCTCAAACAGTTAAGGAGGAAAGTAATTGGGCAAAAGAATGGGATAATACTGAAGATCGTAGGCTTTGGGTTCATCGTCTTGCAAATTTAGTTCCTTTAAATAGAAGACGTAATTCTAAAGCTCAAAATTATGACTTTGACATTAAAAAGAATGTGTATTTTTCAGGATCTCAAGCTGTTTCATCATATATTTTAACAACACAAGTTCTCAGTGAAAGTAGTTGGACAAAAGAAATTTTGGAAAAACGGCAAGAAAAACTAGTAAATGTATTAAAAGAAAACTGGGAGTTATGAGTAGAAATACCATATAAAAAGTTAAACTAAAACAAATAATACATCCTTAAAATAGGAGGTTACATAACCTCCTATTTTTGTCTTTATAGAAATAAAGATTTAAACTGACATATCAAGTTAGTTAAAAATCTTCAATTTCTTTACAGATCTTTAGCCTAAATCTGCATGTAGATTTAGACTAGACTATAATTTAGCAGAGAAAGAAGTATTATTACTTATTAGATAAATAATAATACTTCCTCTAAGAATTTTAGTTACTAGAACTTAATTTTATTTGTTGATTTGAAATACCTATTTCAGTGTTTAAAACTTCTTGAGAGCTGTGAATTCCCCCCATGGCATTAATCATTATATTACTAGCATTTTGATATTGATCGAAATAACTATTATCTAATACAGTATTGTCACTGAAGTAAATTTTTTCTATTTGATGTTCCTTACCAAAGAAAAAGTCTTGAACACGAATAGAATCACCTGATTCATACCCATCTAATACTAAATCAGATCCGTCTTTTGTAAATGAAACCTCTGTTGACGCTACATCATTCAACTTAATTTGGTCTGTATTTTCATGAGTATCAAAATCTACGATAGTATCGTTACCATGGCCCCGATTAAATAAATACGTATCGTTGCCAATGTTACCATCTAGGTGATCGTCACCTTCATCTCCACTTAAAATGTCATTACCTGCGTTGGTGTACAAGTTATCATTACCTTTACCACCGTAAACAATGTCATCTTGTTCTTCTGTATAAATTGTATCATCACCATCTGTACCATAAGTTGCCTTAGATCCAGTAGGTTGCGTTGGTTTTTGCTTTAACTGACTAATGACTTCTTCAGCTGTTAATTGCTTGTCCGTGAAATTAAATTCTTCAATATAGTGATCTTTACCAAAGAAAAAGTCTTGAACACGAATAGAATCACCTGACTCATACCCATCTAGTACTAAATCAGACCCATCTTGCGTAAATGAAACCTCTGTTGATGCTACATCGCTCAATTTAATTTGGTCTGTATTTTCATGAGTATCAAAGTCTACGATAGTATCGTTACCATGGCCCCGACTAAATAAATACGTATCGTTGCCAATGTTACCATCTAGGTGATCGTCACCTTCATCTCCACTTAAAATGTCATTACCTGCGTTGGTGTACAAGTTATCATTACCTTTACCACCGTAAACAATGTCATC
>NZ_JANKZG010000021.1 GCF_027568475.1 Acinetobacter sp. HY1485
GGTTCTCTCCGATACATTTCTGATAGCGTTCTAATTGACGCGTATACACGCCATAGCAATTGTTTGAGCGAACCTTACAGTCACGCTTCGCCACGTAGCGGTATTGCAGGAGTGAGCGACAAGCCTGTGCATATTGACCATTTAACAGATTGGTACGCATAGACGACTTGTTAAATGCACCAATGCCGTATTGGTAGACAAAGTCGAGATACACGTCATATTCAGTTTGTGACAATGCAACTTTTGGAATTGAGTTTTTAAGCTGACGTTCTGTTTTACCCACATGCTGACGTAAGTAATGATCTGCGGTGGCTCGGGTGATGGGTCGATCATGCAGTGTGACTGATACCCCATTGGGGTAAACGGTAGTTCCGTGGCCAATCGTAGGCACATCGCCCTTGGTTGGAACAATAGGTTTTGAGGTAAAGCCCTCATTGAGTTTTACCCCACCGATAAAGCCAAGGGATGCGGTGAGTAATCCCACCATAAGTTTATTTTTGTTCGACATGAAATTGCTCCTGTAATTTTTTCAGTTCTGCGCGATGAAGTTCCTCTGCGCGTTGGTTTTCCTTTGCCTTGTAATACCAATTCACAAAGAAGCTAGATAAGCTAATAAAAAAGCCACCGATACCGACAGCCAAGCCAATGAGTGCCAATAGATCTAAGTTGGCAACCCAAGCTAATAAGCTCGCGCCTGATACGCCCATCGTGGTTTTAGTTGATACAGAAGCGACACTCGATGCCGTTTCGATAATGCGTTGATCTGTCATTGGAGTTCCTAAATTTGGGCAATAAAAAACCCCGAGTTAATTAAAACGCAGGGTGTTTATAAGGTGAATTAATTTGTGTTGGCCTGACTAACCCACAACAAATCAAAAGAATTTGAGCAATATAATTCCCTACACGTCTTAACCCGCAGGGGATTGTTAAATAGTTAAGATGATAAGAATTTAGTGATTGGTGGGGTAAAGCCTTTAGGCTCGTAACGAGCCAACTGCGTCAATCTTAAACTGTCTAAGTGGGCAGATATATCTCGACCTGCATTGTCTGAGAATAGTTTTAAGTTAGATGAAGAAATGGAATAGGAGGTAAATTGCTCTAACGCTGTACTCTGTACTGCTACACCATCTTTAAATAAATAAAACACACCATCTTTTCTCATTAAGCAAAGATGCATCATTTGCATTGAATCGATATTAAGTGTTGCAAGATATTGATAAGAAGAATTGGTATAAATTGAAAGTACGAGTTTTTTCGAGTCTAATTCAAGATATACATTCAGCATCCCTTGAGTTGTATTTTCCCCCAACTGCCAAAGCCTTCCATTGTTAATTGAGTTTGCTATATCAATCATAAGCCACGACTCAAGTGTAAAATCTGAAGTATTTAATACCTCGACTTGAGTAGATAATGACGAAGTGGATGGATTATATTCAATTAACCCATCACTAAATTTAGGCATAAGTAAATTAAGAGTACCACTTAAGCTAAGTGTGCGAGCATTACTTGATAAATCTTTAATTACACCAATTTGTGTTGTCTCATTTGCATCAATTAAAAGATCAACTTTATCAGAGAATTTATCATTGGAAACGTCACGCCCAAATGCTTTTGCAGGCACTTGGAAGCCTGTAGGATCATAACGTGCAACCGTTGTAAGTCTAAATGAATCAAACAGTGCGTTTAAGTACGCAGATTGATTATTGTTAAGTAAGTACAGTGTGTTAAGGGAAATCCTTAGGGCAGTATTTTGGGAATTACTCCCTGAAAGAATGCCATCAATAAATAAATAGAACACACCATCTTTTCTCATTAGGCAGATGTGACTATATGCTGTTTCCGTATTAATTGCCTTGTCTGCATTAATCAATGAAACGGATGATCCTGAAGAATCTCGTGCATGTAATATAAACTGCATTGGTGTGGTATTTGAATTTCTAAATAGCGATAGGTAGCCTGCACCTTCACTTCCAATTTGAAATACTCTTGCCCAACTTGAGCTTGATGAACTTGGGCAAACCCAAATTTCAAGTGTAAAATCAGAAATACCAAGCGTTGAAATATTGGCAGATAGCTGAGCAGACTTTGCTTTAATGTACTGGCTAAACTTGGGTTTGGTTAATACAACATTGCTCGCCTTAACTGTGCGTTTTTTTTGCGAAGCATCAACAAAGGTTGCTGTACCCATATCGCCATCTGCGAAAAGAAGAAAATCAACAAACTGGAAGTATTGATCATGGTTTGTTGCGATGATACTAATTTCATCACTAATTTTTTGTTGATTCCCTTTATTTGATGCAACCCGATAAAAGTAGGTTTTATCCTCAATGATGTCACTATCGATATAGGTTTTATCAGTAATACCTGTGGCAATCGGCGTTGGTAGATTGCTTGTATCAATGGTTTGCTCTGCTCGATAAACAGAAAACGACTCACTAGAGCCGTCTGAATCCCACGTTAATGTAATGTTGCTCATTATTTTACTCGCTATATGTTGCTACAACGTTATAAGGTGCTTCAAAAGATGCTTTAACGCTGTGTGTAAATATTTGATAGCTTTCAATGCTATTGCGTACTGATTTCAGCGTGATATGAAATTGATTTGCACTGGAAGCTGAAACATCAAAGCTATATTGATCTACTGCACCAATATTTTGATCAAGCAGTACATTGGATTTTTCATCAGTGATGGTCAGGTAATACGTCACACCAGGTTCAAGTGTGACATTGCCATCCACCCATCCTAAGTAGTCACCCCCGGTTTGTTGTAGGCGGTTGCGGTGTGACCAGGTTAAGTTGATCTTGTCACCAACGGTATCAGGGTAATACTTCCCATCAATCTGAACATTAGCAGGTGGATATGGACGATATGCACGACCTTGCATCGTGGCTGAAATTGCAGTGGCATCACCAACATCAAGCAAAGCACTGAGTGATGATGTTACCAGTTTGGCTGAGATCGTTTCAGTTTCCACATGTTCGGTTTCACTGCCTCCATTCATGACATCCCACACATAACCCACACTGTCTTTGCTGTGTTGTGCAGGTACCGTATCTAATACGCCACGTTTGACTGTTAAGACAATATTGTTGCTGTCGTCTACTGAAATTGCGGTGATCGACACGATTTCATCACCAATTTGCGCCCAAACAGGTAAATCTTCTGTGACATCAATCAGTGAGAAATCAGCGGTACTTGCTGTGACAATTTGCGTATCCAAATAATCAAGATCTGTTGCCAGCGTAAACACCGAACAAAAGTCAAAATTAGAGTCACGCAAGTAATTACCGCTTGCTTCACTCATCAAGTACAGCTGTACGTTTTGCGCCACTGCCCCTGTGGTGGGTCGTGCACATGCCACACCAAAGAAGGAGGCTTCAGGATTGTTTGCTAAAATGGCATCAATAGCGCTTTGTCCTTGGCGTTGCACAAGCTCAAGGTATGGCATATCAAAGGCAATTTGCTGTGTGACAGGAGTTAAATCTATACTTTCTGGATTGCTTGGCTGCACGGCTGTTACGGTAGAGTCGGGCATGGCAAAGATGTCTTGGGTGCAAGTCACGGTGACACTGTTGTTTTTACCGTTGCCAAGATCCACCGCTAACACACGCATCACGACGCTATTAACGTTGTAATCTTTCCAATCCCACTTAAACACATCACCTTGTCTAAAGTTACGTGCAACGGAGCGTTTCACCTTGATTTCGGCACTAATTAGTGGCGTAGCTAAAACCTTAAGATCACGCATCGCTACACGACCTGCGTTGTTGATATTGGAGAAGCCTTTGTACTCAACTGACTTAGAGTTAATGCTGTTTTGCATGGAAACCAAAGCTGTATCTTGTACCGTAATCGTACCATCTTCACCTGTGGCCACATTGGTATAGGTCACGGTAACTTGGTTGATGAGTTCGCTAAAGGTTGCGCGTTGAAACTCGGTGACTTCGCTAATATCGCTCTCATTGAGTATGACAAGGCTTGCTTCATCATAATCATCGCGAATCAGTTTCAGCACGGTCAGTCCTGTGCTTGGATCTTCATAAATCACAGCATTAATGTGATTACGAATCTGTTCTAAAAACGATTCAATCGCTGATTCTTGTGTCCATGTAATCGACATACCGAGTTGTTCAGCATAAAGCGTATCGGCAGCCGTTTTAAATGATTCGTCATTAATCTCTGATTCAGGTTTACCCATCCCCCAAACATCATTGACAAGACATTCACGAATAATATGAGCAGGATTCATATCTGCATACGTGTAAAATACACCTGAAATTGCAGCTGCGATTTGATCAGCTGAAACGACTTGCACAGGATTACCTGTGTTATCAAAATCATTGAGACTACCCACAGTACCCATACCCAAGCCAACAAACTTAACTTTCTTAAAGGCGGTTTGAATATTTGCTTTCGCTGTTTCTACGTCTTGCATCTCCCCATCGGACAGCGTTAAAACGATTTTTTCGCTTAGGGTTGAACTATCACTAAAGGTAAAAAAATTATTAATATTTCCGTAGGCATTGGTTGCCGATGTCCAACCATTTGCAGTCAAGCTATTCACAAATGCTTTCGCACTATCAATATCACTTGAACTTGCTTTACGATAAATCCGAACACCTGAGTTAATTGCCTGAATCATCACATCGATATTGTTGCCACTGATACTATCTAAAACATTGTTGACCCCTGCCTTCATATTTTTCATGTTGGCATCAGACATTGATCCCGAATCATCTAAGATAAAAGCAATCTGCCCAAGGTTATTGATAGTTACGGTGCCAATGGCTGCCTTTTCATCGTACCATTGCACATCACCATCACTGGTTTTGTGGATCCGTTGAACTAAGGTTTTCCATGTTTTAAGGTAGGGGTTCATCCCTAACAACATCCCTCGGTCGCCACTGATAGTTTTAGTTGTGTATTGTCCAGTTTGTTTGTCTATTGCAAGGTATTCATAACTATATTTATCGTGCAATACCATGGATGCTACACCACGATAAGCAGGCAAATACGCTTGTGAAGACTCGGCATTTTTTGCAAGTTTGGTTAAATAACTGTTTTGCAGTTGATCAGGAGAACCGTCAAGAATGTCCAGTGTGCCGGCAATACCGCCTTGTGAACTCTCACCACCAAATAGACTTTCTTTACTAATAGTGTACGACCCTGCTACATAATTTCCCTCAAGCAACACTTTGCTATCATCCACTAAGATTTTTTTAATGGCATCAATTGGACCATGACTGAGCACCATGTGGATGCCTGCAAAGAATTTATAGCCAATGGTTTGTTTTTTACTACTTCCCATGTCGTGCCACCTCTATGGCTTGATTGGCCATTGCATCGTTAAGCTTTGCAAGTTCTGATGCTTTGATACCATGTTTTAAAAACGACTGAAAATCTAAATTATGAGATATAAAAAAAGCCCGGGTGCCTTTGCTACACATCCGAGCTTGTTTAACGTGTTCAAATCGAACAATGACATCATCATCCATTACTTTTTCCCTCCCTTCGCTTTGACCGCTTCACTGTCTACATCACCATATTGCACCACATTGTGCCCACGCCAACAGGTGCCAAACACGACAGGAATGGTTTTACCTTCTTCTGCTGTGGTTGCTTCAAAATCACCTGCGGTTGATTGTGTATCTTGATTGGCTGCTTTGCGTGCGGTGACATAAGTAGCAATGGAGATAATTAAAAGAATTGCGTAAACAATCCACTCAATTGGTGTCATCACTTACTCCTAAATAATGGTACCCACAAATGGGTTGCTACTTGGCATAAAAGGAAAGCCGCCAAAATTTAAAATATTATTAAACTTATCGGTACAGGTGGTATTGAGCTTGTCGCACCCCGGATAAATACTGACAACGTCACCTAAAGCAAGGTCGCTTGCTGTAAATGAATTAAATAACGTCAGTGTGATTTGATACAGGTCAACCGTTTTTCGATTGCTTGTTGTCGCTAAGTCTGTATCACTAGGCGTGGTTTCAAGGGTTTGTGTTTGTTTAGTGCTATTGCTTAGCGTTGTGTTGGGGTAAACAGTGTCTACCTGTGTGGTGGTCGTAAGGGTTTTGCTTGTTTCATCCCACTCCTTGCTAACCGTGGTATTGATGGTTGCCTGCTGTGTTAAAAGCACCGCTTCTTGGTTCTTTGTAATATATCGCATGATCTCGGTATTGTTTTCAATGATACCCCCTGCAAAATATGCCGCAGCAAACGAGTCCATACTATATAACGTCACCGTACTAGATGTTATTTCTGCAACCACAGCCTGATGTTTAAAATCATCTTTACTGAGTCGGCAAGACTTACCATACAGTGCATGAGGGCAAGTGCGTTGATAGCGTCGATATGCCCCTGCTCGATTACGCATCGTTGAGCCATTCTCAAACTTAAGCTTCACCGTTGCACCATCCACACTCACCATGGTTAAACGCCCTTTCCAGATCACTTGGGTGTCGCCATCGTAGTTTTCAAATATGGTTAAGCCGACTGCTACTTCAACCGTGGTGGTGAGGTAACGTTGTGCAACCGTGTTGTTGAGATCAAGTGAAATGGTCACACTTTGTTTTTCCATTTCTGACTTTAAGTTGATGGTGGTTCGCTCAATTGCACTGGGTTCATATACTTCATTGTTATGTGTGATGAACTTATTGGCGGTGGTTAAGCAAAATGCACTCTCCCCTTCTGCGAAGCGAAATAATTCATGCTTTCTTTTAAAAATATTCATGCTTCAATTTCCATAATTGAGGTGTTAGCTTCAACGATTTCATTGCCTTTATACGTAAAATCAATCGAATCGCTGTTCAAGCGATACAGACCCAAATAACTGATGCGTTGCACCTGTGAAGTGGCAAACCCTAAACTTGATGTGAGGGTGTATTTCACTTGGGTAGATGACACTTGCTCAACCTGACTCGCCTGCACCGCATACCATTGTCCATTCGCTTTAATGGCGAGTTTTAAACGATTGGATGCACAGGACATCACATCATCATCTTGCACCACCAAACTATTGCCGTTCAGACTCACCAAACGTAAATTGCTCTCATAGCTTGGCATGTAAAACGGACGATACTGCCCCATACGTCTGACCAACCACTGCTTAAACTCAAACAGCTCTTGTTGGT
>NZ_JANKZG010000022.1 GCF_027568475.1 Acinetobacter sp. HY1485
GAATAATGAGCTGGCGATGACTTACTCTCACATGGGTAACCCCACACTACCATCAGCGCAAAGAGGTTTCACTTCTGAGTTCGGGAAGGGATCAGGTGGTTCACTCTTGCTATGGTCGCCAGCACAACTGGTATGACGATCTATGGTCTTACAACTGCCAAGATACTGTCAAATTTAGTGCATAACAGATTAGATTGCGTCTGAGTTGTTCATTATAAGCGAATACTTAACTCAATCAAGTTTATGTTGTGATATTGCTATCAACAGCCAACTGTTTGGGTGTTGTATAGTCAAGCCTCACGAGCAATTAGTATTGGTCAGCTTCATACGTCACCGTACTTCCACATCCAACCTATCAACGTCCTAGTCTCGAACGGCTCTTTAGAAGACATAAAGTCTAAGGGAAATCTAATCTTGAGGTAGGCTTCCCGCTTAGATGCTTTCAGCGGTTATCCCTTCCGAACATAGCTACCCGGCGATGCGACTGGCGTCACAACCGGTACACCAGAGGTTCGTCCACTCTGGTCCTCTCGTACTAGGAGCAGATCCTCTCAAATTTCCAACGCCCACGGTAGATAGGGACCGAACTGTCTCACGACGTTCTAAACCCAGCTCGCGTACCTCTTTAAATGGCGAACAGCCATACCCTTGGGACCTGCTTCAGCCCCAGGATGAGATGAGCCGACATCGAGGTGCCAAACACCGCCGTCGATATGAACTCTTGGGCGGTATCAGCCTGTTATCCCCAGAGTACCTTTTATCCGTTGAGCGATGGCCCTTCCATACAGAACCACCGGATCACTAAGACCTACTTTCGTACCTGCTCGACTTGTTGGTCTCGCAGTTAAGCGCGCTTTTGCCTTTATACTCTACGCGTGATTTCCGACCACGCTGAGCGCACCTTCGTACTCCTCCGTTACTCTTTAGGAGGAGACCGCCCCAGTCAAACTACCCACCAGACATGGTCCTCGCCCCGGATCACGGGGCAGAGTTAGAACCTCAACATTACCAGGGTGGTATTTCAAGGATGGCTCCATGGTAACTGGCGTCACCACTTCAAAGCCTCCCACCTATCCTACACAAGTAAGGTCAAAGTTCAATGTCAAGCTGCAGTAAAGGTTCACGGGGTCTTTCCGTCTAGCCGCGGGTACACTGCATCTTCACAGCGATTTCGATTTCACTGAGCCTCTGCTGGAGACAGCGCCGCCATCATTATGCCATTCGTGCAGGTCGGAACTTACCCGACAAGGAATTTCGCTACCTTAGGACCGTTATAGTTACGGCCGCCGTTTACTGGGGCTTCGATCAAGAGCTTCGCTTACGCTAACCCCATCAATTAACCTTCCAGCACCGGGCAGGCATCACACCCTATACGTCCACTTTCGTGTTTGCAGAGTGCTATGTTTTTAATAAACAGTTGCAGCGGCCTGGTTTCTGAGGCTGTCAATCGCTCAAGAAGCAAGTTCTATCACGATCAACAGCGTACCTTCTCCCGAAGTTACGGTACCATTTTGCCTAGTTCCTTCAGCAGAGTTCTCTCAAGCGCTTTGGTCTACTCGACCTGACCACCTGTGTCGGTTTAGGGTACGATTCCTGTGTAACTGAAGCTTAGAGACTTTTCTTGGAAGCATGGTATCAGCCACTTCACTGTACAAGTACAGCTTGCTATCAACTCTCAGCATAAAGCACCCCGGATTTGCCTAAGATGCATGCCTACAGTCTTTCACCTGGACAACCAACGCCAGGCTGACTTAACCTTCTCCGTCCTCTCATCGCATTACACAGAAGTAATGGAATATTAACCATTTTCCCATCGACTACGCCTCTCGGCCTCGCCTTAGGGGTCGACTCACCCAGCCCCGATTAACGTTGGACTGGAACCCTTGGTCTTTCAGCGAACGGGTTTTTCACCCGTTTTGTCGTTACTCACGTCAGCATTCGCACTTCTGATACCTCCAGCATGCTTCTCAACACACCTTCATCGGCTTACAGAACGCTCCCCTACCACTTGACTATTGTCAAATCCGCAGCTTCGGCACATAGTTTTAGCCCCGTTACATCTTCCGCGCAGGCCGACTCGACTAGTGAGCTATTACGCTTTCTTTAAAGGGTGGCTGCTTCTAAGCCAACCTCCTAGCTGTCTATGCCTTCCCACATCGTTTCCCACTTAACTATGATTTTGGGGCCTTAGCTGGCGGTCTGGATTGTTTTCCTCTTGACTACGGACGTTAGCACCCGCAGTCTGTCTCCCGGATAGTACTCATAGGTATTCGGAGTTTGCATCGGTTTGGTAAGTCGGGATGACCCCCTAGCCGAAACAGTGCTCTACCCCCTATGGTATTCGTCCGAGGCGCTACCTAAATAGCTTTCGGGGAGAACCAGCTATCACCAGGCTTGATTAGCCTTTCACCCCTATCCACAAGTCATCCCCTGGCTTTTCAACGACAGTGGGTTCGGTCCTCCAGTTAGTGTTACCCAACCTTCAACCTGCTCATGGATAGATCGCCTGGTTTCGGGTCTATACCCAGCAACTAAACGCCCTATTAAGACTCGATTTCTCTACGGCTCCCCTATACGGTTAACCTCGCTACTGAATATAAGTCGCTGACCCATTATACAAAAGGTACGCAGTCACCCAACAAGTGGGCTCCTACTGCTTGTATGCATGCGGTTTCAGGATCTATTTCACTCCCCTCACAGGGGTTCTTTTCGCCTTTCCCTCACGGTACTGGTTCACTATCGGTCAGTCAGGAGTATTTAGCCTTGGAGGATGGTCCCCCCATATTCAGACAAGGTTTCACGTGCCTCGCCCTACTCGATATCATTATCTAAGCCCTTTCGCGTACAGGACTATCACCTACTATGGTCGCACTTCCCAGAGCGTTCCACTAAAACTTAGATAACTTCATGGGCTGTTCCGCGTTCGCTCGCCGCTACTGACGGAATCTCAATTGATTTCTTTTCCTAAGGGTACTGAGATGTTTCACTTCCCCTCGTTCGCCTTGCAACACTATGTATTCATGTTGCAATACCTGCCTTACAGCAAGTGGGTTCCCCCATTCAGACATCTCCGGATCACAGGATATTTGCCGCCTCCCCGAAGCTTTTCGCAGGCTATCACGTCTTTCATCGCCTCTGACTGCCAAGGCATCCACCACATGCACTTAATTACTTGACTATACAACCCCAAACAGTCGATAACACCTACAAGGAGCATTAACAACTTATCGTTTAAAGTCTTGTGAACTTAATCACCATACAGCTTCAATCAATAACATATACCAAAACGCTTGATTCAGTTAATTTCGCTAGTTCTCATCTCACTCTTTCGAGTGTATGAGTGAACAATTTATTTCAGACTCAATCTTTAATCTGTTAATGAATAACTTACCCTTCGTCAGGTCTAAGTATTCTCTGTGAAATCACAGAGATTAATAAATATAACTATTTACTAATCTCTACTATCTCACCTTATCATCTTAAGAGTTACGATATCTTGGTGGAGACTAGGAGAGTCGAACTCCTGACCTCCTGCGTGCAAAGCAGGCGCTCTACCAACTAAGCTAAGTCCCCAGCTTATATCATACCAATCATATGCAGTCGCCAAACTGGTGGGTCTGACAAGACTTGAACTTGTGACCCCACGCTTATCAAGCGTGTGCTCTAACCAACTGAGCTACAGACCCCATACGATCTATCAAAGAACAACTTGTTGTGGATTCTTACCAATCAATTCACCTTTCGTTAAGGAGGTGATCCAGCCGCAGGTTCCCCTACGGCTACCTTGTTACGACTTCACCCCAGTCATCGGCCACACCGTGGTGAACGTCCTCCCTAAGGTTAGACTATCCACTTCTGGTGCAACAAACTCCCATGGTGTGACGGGCGGTGTGTACAAGGCCCGGGAACGTATTCACCGCGGCATTCTGATCCGCGATTACTAGCGATTCCGACTTCATGGAGTCGAGTTGCAGACTCCAATCCGGACTACGATCGGCTTTTTGAGATTAGCATCACATCGCTGTGTAGCAACCCTCTGTACCGACCATTGTAGCACGTGTGTAGCCCTGGCCGTAAGGGCCATGATGACTTGACGTCGTCCCCGCCTTCCTCCAGTTTGTCACTGGCAGTATCCTTAAAGTTCCCACCCGAAGTGCTGGCAAATAAGGAAAAGGGTTGCGCTCGTTGCGGGACTTAACCCAACATCTCACGACACGAGCTGACGACAGCCATGCAGCACCTGTATCTGAGTTCCCGAAGGCACTAATCTATCTCTAGAAAATTCTCAGTATGTCAAGGCCAGGTAAGGTTCTTCGCGTTGCATCGAATTAAACCACATGCTCCACCGCTTGTGCGGGCCCCCGTCAATTCATTTGAGTTTTAGTCTTGCGACCGTACTCCCCAGGCGGTCTACTTATCGCGTTAGCTGCGCCACTAAAGCCTCAAAGGCCCCAACGGCTAGTAGACATCGTTTACGGCATGGACTACCAGGGTATCTAATCCTGTTTGCTCCCCATGCTTTCGCACCTCAGCGTCAGTATTAGGCCAGAAGGCTGCCTTCGCCATCGGTATTCCTCCAGATCTCTACGCATTTCACCGCTACACCTGGAATTCTACCTTCCTCTCCCATACTCTAGCTAACCAGTATCGTATGCAATTCCCAAGTTGAGCTCGGGGATTTCACATCCGACTTAATTAGCCGCCTACGCGCGCTTTACGCCCAGTAATTCCGATTAACGCTCGCACCCTCTGTATTACCGCGGCTGCTGGCACAGAGTTAGCCGGTGCTTATTCTGCGAGTAACGTCCAATACTCCTGAGTATTAATCAGGGTACCCTCCTCCTCGCTTAAAGTGCTTTACAACCATAAGGCCTTCTTCACACACGCGGCATGGCTGGATCAGGCTTTCGCCCATTGTCCAATATTCCCCACTGCTGCCTCCCGTAGGAGTCTGGGCCGTGTCTCAGTCCCAGTGTGGCGGATCATCCTCTCAGACCCGCTACAGATCGTCGCCTTGGTAGGCCTTTACCCTACCAACTAGCTAATCCGACTTAGGCTCATCTATTAGCACAAGGTCTTACGATCCCCTGCTTTCCCCCGTAGGGCGTATGCGGTATTAGCGTCCCTTTCGAAACGTTGTCCCCCACTAATAGGCAGATTCCTAAGCTTTACTCACCCGTCCGCCGCTAAGTCCAGTAGCAAGCTACCTTCCTCCGCTCGACTTGCATGTGTTAAGCCTGCCGCCAGCGTTCAATCTGAGCCATGATCAAACTCTTCAGTTAAAAATCATTTACTGCCTTAAGGGCACTAATCTGCTCATCAATTACTAGCAATATTCGCTCAAATAAATTTTCGAGTAAATTCTTACTAATTGTAACCAATGATTTTAATTTATCAGTGATCAATCAGTAAAAATCCACACAAGTTGTTCTTCAATTCTCTTAATGAT
>NZ_JANKZG010000023.1 GCF_027568475.1 Acinetobacter sp. HY1485
AAATATCTCTATAGTTATAGTTAATGTAAATATATCTACATTAACAGCTAATGTAAACATTGGGACTAAATTTGTAGACATATGGGACTAAATTTGTAGACATATGGGACTAAATTTGTAGACATATGGGACTAAATTTGTAGACATATAAGCTTGGAAAGCCTCTCTATTCAATGCTTTCAGCTTGTCTAAAAGCTTTTAAAAGCTTTAAAAACTATTAAAAACCCGCTTCGCTGATTTTTTCTTTGTTTTTTTTAAAGATAATTTCTTCGTTAAATAGCAAATATTGGTGGTAAATTTAGATACCGAAAAAAGCGTAATCAGAGGGGGAAACATCAACTTGTATTTTGGTCGCTAACGCTCGGTTACTTAGGATCAATTTTGCAATAGTCAGAATTTTTTCCAAAGTGACATGATGATTTAATGACTCTCACACAAGTTTTTCCATCACAACGTGCAATATCTAAATTTAATTTTTGTTCAAGATTCTTAAACTCTTCTCGTCTTTGACTGATTTCATCTAAACTTGGAATAAAACAAAAAAAGATTAAAATTAAGCTCATGGCTGAAATCAAAAAAATCGAGCTGTAAATCAAGATAAATTTACTATTTAAACGTGATGTTGCTTGATCTAAGGCTGAGATACGAGGTTTTAATGCCTCTATAAGCTCCATATTGGTTGTTTTTAGCGTCTTTTCGGACTGTTCCAATACACCCCTAGCCACTTGATTATAAAATTGCTCTAATCGCTTCCTATCGTCTTTTAGTAATTCTCGTTGTTCTTTGATAGTAGCAAGTAAAATATACTGCTCTTCCAAAAGGTCATTTTTGTCCTTCATCGTTCAAATCCTTCTCGACTGATCTGCGGTTGTCTTTGATAAGAAATTTTCTTTTGTTTTTCCTCTGATTTCCGCTTTTGCCATTGCTCAAAGCCTTGCTCTGCTCGGTTAAGCCCTTGTTGAAGGCGTTTTTCTTGTTGTGTTTGGTTATATTGCTTCACTGAATCGTTAAATCGGCTAATTTCTGTTGAAATTCCACGTCTTCGCATTTGTGTCACGCTGACACCTTCATGAATGGTCGCTTGTCGTGAGCTGTTTTGTTCTGCATAGCTACGATGGTCGATTTTGTGCTGTTTACCTGCTTGCTCTAGTACATGGTTAGCAAGTTCTGCCCATTTTTCTCGGACGTGTTTAATTTCTTGTTGGGTTGTCCCTAAGTTGAGGGTTTGTCTTTTGGTATTGCTGAGTTCAATCTCGGTTTTAGTCGTGAGTGTTAGTTTTGCGTTCTCGTTTAATTCAGCTTTTCGAGTGGTGAGCATGATATGGGCATGGTGATTTTTATCGTTTCCACCTGTACTGGGTTCGTGGATAGCGAGATCTGCAACACAGCCATAGCGATTAACTAAAGATTGAGCAAAGTTTTGAGCTAATTCTTTACGCTCTTCTTTGTTAAGTTCATCAGGTAAAGCAATCACCCATTCACGAGCAGTTCGGGCATCTTTTCTGTTTTCCGATTTTTCCGCTAAATTCCATAATTGGTTACGGTCAATTTTGAGATCAAGATTTGAGATAATTTCACTATGAACAACGCCCTGTTTTTTTGTGAAGTCATGGGTCAGTCCTGTTTGTTCATTTTGTAATTTTTCACCTGCTCGATAAGCAGATGATGCGACCGCAGTCCGTCCCGTACTACGGCTGATTGTTTTTGTTGAACAATGATAAATTGCCAATTTCAAAATACCTTTTAATTTTGTGGTGGGGTTAAGGGGTGTTCCCTTACGCATCTTTTGACTTGAATGAAATTCAAGTCGTAAGTGCGCCCTTCATTTCATTTCGGGTTCTTCCACCTTACCAAATTTAGGTTTGTAATTCATTTTAAATTAATTTAATTTATAGAATATATTTTCACGGGTTATTAAATTATGAGTCAATCTATCGATGCCTTAGATAAAAAAATTGACGCACAGTTAGAAAAATTAAAACAGCTTAAAGCTCAAAAACAAGCAGTTCAAAATCGAGAGCGTACTAAACGTAAAGAACAAGAAAGAAAAGAAGAAACAAGACGAAAAATCTTAGTGGGTTCTATGTACTTAAAACGTATGGCAGAAGATGAAAATTTTAATCAGCAAGTGCTTAGTCATTTAGATAAATATTTAACAGAAGAACGTGATCGGAAATTATTTTTAGAGAATTTTAATGATTGATCTACTAGAGATAATTTTAAGTATTTTAGCATTTTATTTTGTTTGTAAAGAGGCACTAAAGGGAGAAAGACGTCCCATAAAGGAAGACTTAAGTATAATCAAAAAAGAATTTGAGAATATATGGGATATACCTAAAAAAAGCCAAATGGAAAATCAAAATTTATTAAAAAGTATTCAAATTAACTATCATGGTATAGATAACGATACTATTCAAAAGAAAATCAAAATATCTGAAATAAAAGCATTTTATGAAGGAAATCATTTGTATTTTAAATTGCCATCATATGAAGTTTTTAAAGTTTCCTATATAACAAAAGTAATTATTTTCGAGTCCAATAAAGTTTTAAAGACTTCAAGTGAAATTGAAACATATTTTGCTCAGTTACTTTAAGTCCTAGTCTAAATCTACAGGCAGATTTAGCTCAAAAGCCTGTAAAGAAATTGAGAGTTTTGAGCTAGATTGATATGTCACGTAAATTCTTTAGTTCTATAAAGACAAAAATGAGAAGCTATTTAACTTCCCATAATCAGTATTATGTTAATTTTAGAAAAATAAATATAATCTAACTTTTTAGTCAATATCGAGGATAACTATATGTTCTCCATACCTAGTGAAATACACTCGGATATTTCCTTGTCTAATTACAGAAACGTCACTACTTAAATCACTTACTCTACTTTCGCTCGATCTATATCCATATCTATGTTCATTTTCATCACTATG
The DNA here is from genome assembly GCF_027568475.1 of Acinetobacter sp. HY1485. Taxonomy (GTDB): domain Bacteria; phylum Pseudomonadota; class Gammaproteobacteria; order Pseudomonadales; family Moraxellaceae; genus Acinetobacter. The sequence goes on from NZ_JANKZG010000023.1 coordinate 2,928, forward strand.
TTCCAACTTATTAATTACAGAATTTAGAGGATTTAAAAGACTTCTATTACGTTCAATTTTTTCTTGAACTTCTCTAGTGATAGATATATTCATTTCACCCCCATTTTTTTCAAAAACTCTTTGCAGTCAATTAGATTAGCCTGAGTAGGATCATTTTTAATCATCTGTGCTATTCCTTCTAATTGCGTTCTTCGCATATGAGCTTTGCAATGTGCATCATCTGAAAATTTAGCAACATCTTCATCATAATTAAGTAATGAGCATTGAATCCAGAACCATAAAATACTTACGACCAGTAATATCCAAAATGATAAGACTTGAGGTAGTAAACTCCATGTTAGTTTACCTTCTGGCATAATTTGGCTAGCTAGAATACTTGATAATACGCCAATAACAATTGTTAATACCGTATTTAAAGCTAATCTTAATCTAGGCTTTTCGGACAGTTTTTTTATTAAATCAGCCACATAGTATTCCAGTAAAAGGTTTATATTTTTCAAGTAACTAATTATTCCATAATTTAGAATAGTTATGTAGAAATCCACTCCATTTAACATAATGGACGTTATATGAAATAAGAGCTAATGGCTTGCAATTTTGAAGTTAAAATACCAGTAAATTATTGTTGACTATATATCAGCCACTCTTCCCAAACATTATCTGGATCAATATCTTCATATCCTCGCTCCTTAACTATAGCTTGTGCTATTTCTGTTGGTAAGTTGATAACTGTGGCTTTATCACGAATTTCTTCAACTTCAACTTTAGTTAATTGCCGTCCAGCCATGTTTTTTCCTGCCTCAAGTAGTACTATAAGTGCTGGAGTAAATGTAAGAACCATATTTTTTAAATTTTATTTATATTAATCAGGTATATATTATACTTACAAAATACTTTAGAAAAACTTTATTTAACATAAAATCTCTTATGCGAAGTAGTTATAAAAACCACTTCGCAACTAATCATTTGAAGCCTAGACGCACTAAATCCTTCGATATCTTTTCAACAAAAGTTTGATCAGCTAATTTTTTTCTTAAACGTGCCTCTAAATCTGAATATTCTTCCCCAACTTCTGCATATCGACTAGCAAAACTATTGTCATGAGCAAGTTTATGAGCAAAAAAAGTAATCTGTTTCTCTGTTAAACCTGTAAATATATCTATTGTATTTTTATCTTTTAAACTACCTGAGGTAACTTTTTGAGGGTTTTTATATTTAAAGGTAAAGGCAAACCCTACAATACTTCTACCTTTTTTAAATTGCTGATATTTAACAACTATATTGGTATGTTCATTAATACGGGTAATAGCATGCTCAAGTACACGTTCCTTGAAATTACCCATAACTTTATATTCATTATCTTCTACACCTAAACGCCATCTTAAATCTTTTATATTAATCACAGGCGTTTTTTTCAATTCTTGCCAACACATCAACAATTCATACAAGCGAACAGCATATTTACTTGTTAAATTAACAACCTGTTGTAAATGATAACTTGTGAATTCTTTTTCTAATCTTGTAATTAAAGGAACAACATCAGGGGCGAAAGTTATTTCAAGAGTTGCAAGCTCATCTGTATATGCAATACGACTTACCCAACGAGATTTTACAACTTGACGTTTTCCTTTATTGTCTTTTTCAAAACTAAATTTTCTTTCGAATAAATTATTTACAGCATCTTTTAAAGCACGATAAGCAACACTTTTCACCACATTAAACTTTTGCATATAGTCACTAGCATGAATTTCTATATGCGTATTAGCATCTACTCCTTTTCCAGTTTCTCTTGCTTGTAAAATTGCGAGTAAAACTATTCTTTGTTCCGTTAATTCTAAATTATAACTTGCATTAATTAGAGCATTATCTTTAACAATTAAATCCATTTAAAAATATCTCTATAGTTATAGTTAATGTAAATATATCTACATTAACAGCTAATGTAAACATTGGGACTAAATTTGTAGACATATGGGACTAAATTTGTAGACATATGGGACTAAATTTGTAGAC
>NZ_JANKZG010000024.1 GCF_027568475.1 Acinetobacter sp. HY1485
TAATTTTATGAACAATAAAACGAAACTTGTAGTTAAAAGTAATGCTCTGATTGAAGCGAGTTTTAATTTATCACTAGTAGAGCAACGAGTACTTTTATTGGCAATTGTAGAAGCAAGAGAAATAAAAAATTTAACACCTAGTACAGCATTAGAAATCACAGCCAAAACATACAATAATCAATACAATGTTGGACAAGCAGAAGCCTACAATCAGCTCGTAGAAGCAAGTAAACAACTGTTCAACCGTCAATTTAGCTACCTTGATACTTACAAAGGTGTTAATGCTATAACAGTATCAAGATGGGTAAAAACTATTACTTATGTAAAAACCAAAGGGACAGTTGTTCTTTATTTATCTGATACTGTTATTACGATGATTAGTCGACTAGAAGCTCACTTCACCAAGTACCTATTAGATCAAGTGGCAATGCTTAAAAGCCAATACAGCATTAGGTTTTATGAGTTATTTGCTCGTTACTTGCCACTAGGTAACAGTAAGAAATTTGAAGTATTAGAATTAAGAAAACTGTTAGATATTGCTGATAATGAGTATAAATCAGTGGCATATCTCAAACGTGATGTTATAGATAAAGCAGTAAATGAGATTAATAAGAAAACAGACATCACAGTGAGTTATGAGCAATTTAAACAAGGTAGAACAATCACACATATTCTTTTCAAGATGAAGCAAAAGCCACAGCCTAAGACAGTAGTACAATCTGAGAAGCCAAAGGATTTAACAGAGAAGCAACTAGATATGTTTGCTGACAGATTGGCACAATCTGAGAAGTTCCAAGCTGAGTATGTTGCTGATGTTGGGGCAACAATAGACCAGTATGCACAACAAATTAAAGAGAAGCTAAAGCAACCAAAGAACGTACAGCAATGGTTGCCACACTTGAAAGAAGTTGGCTACAAAACCACTTAAAGACTACACAAAACCAAAAGTCAGTGTTAGTTTGAGAATGTACCTAATTATTTTATACGGAGAATTGCTAAAGAAAAAATATTACACCTAAATCATTGATTTATTATTGGGTTATCTAAATAAGTCAACGTGAACACAGAACCCACAGCTCCTTATCTATGGATGGATATAGTTATTTGTAGGTAACAGGGGCTTTTTACATTTATAATTTAAGAGGAATATATGCCTAGACAAATAATCATTACTAATCCTACCAATTACAAAGGATACAAACTCAATCCTAAATACAGCTATGACAAACAACAGTTGAATACAATTATTAAAGCTCTTGAGTATTATTCTGATCTATCTAGTGAGGACTTAAACAGTAATTACATGGTGTTTGATGTAACCATTCAGCTTGAGGAGCCTACAACAATCAACGATGATGTATTCTCATGTGATGATGGTGGGTATGAGTTTTTAGAGTTTAACTACAATGATCTAACCAAGCTGTTAGATAGAAAGCATTTTTACTACCGTTATTCAAAAGAAATTAGTCCTAAGTATGGTAGACATTGTCACTTGATGGTAATTGGTAATCATGTTTCGTTAAACTTTTTACTAGGAAAATTAAAATTGGATATTGAAAATCTTGATGGTGTTAAGACGGCTTACATATCACCAAGAAAATTCAATGATGACCTTTTGGTGAGCCATAAAAGCCCTGAAAGAAAGCATTTCCATTATTTGAAAAGAAGTCCTGACCATAAAGATGGTTTAAACGATTGTGTATTCAGAATGGGCTACAGAGCAAAAGTAGATCAGAAACCCAAATACATGACAAAAAATTACAGATCATTTGACGGAACAAGAAAATTGAAGCCGCTATTACCTCGTAGTGAAATGAGCTACAACAAATCAGTTGCTCGCCGTAAACGAGCAAAAAATGATGATGTGTTTGATCTATCTGCTTAACTGTTGATTATAGTGGTTATAAAGCCTCTTAAGCAAACCTAAGGTAGGGTAGTACCTTGATGGTGGTAACATGGGCTATATTGCTTATATAAGCGCTATTTAAACGCATGTTTAGTTTGGAGTGTGGCTTTTTCTATAAGAGATCTATTTGATTTCAAAATTCAAGCCATAATTTTGATTACCATTCTTTTCAAGAGTAATTAAATGTTTGCCAATTCTTGCTTGAAATGGCTGATGATGAATTATTTTTGTAAGATACTTTTGATTTAGATGTGTATTGGTATGCTCTTGATAAAGCAATGCAATAGCTGAGCTGTATTTTTTCAAACTTGCTTTTTCTTGTGATCTGTCGCTTATACCTAATGTCAAAACTACACGATCTACATTCTCAGAATTTCCATAAGCATAATATGCCATTTGATTTTCTGAGTTACCTACTGATAGATAATCACTAATACATGCATACTCTATATTGCTGTCTTTCTCATAAGGTATACCTGCTTTTTGGGCAGCAGCTAGTTCTTTTTCTTCTGTGTTGTAATAATCTCCTGTTTTCAAACCTAGAGAAGTTAGGTAATAACATTCTTTAGGTTTAGATGTGTTTTCATAGGTTTTTTGAAGTGAAGAATCAGCTACTTCATTTGATTTAGGAGATGTAAGGTTATAATAAAATATACCTAAACAAACTAATGTAATTAATAACGTAGACGGAAGCCATTGCCCATTATCATTGGACGAAACAGAAGTGGGGGCAGGAGGCCAAGTCTCTTTTTTTCTATTTTGTACTAATGAATATGATTGCTTAGGTTTTGTAAGAATTACGCAAAGGCCTAATATAATATCTACAGCAGCCCAAAAAATAAGTAATGCACCCATGCCAACTGACAAACCAAGTGTATAACCTGCTTGTGAATATTTATCCTGAGTAGAGTTCATTAATTCAGCAACACTACTACACGATTTAAAAGTGATACCCACCATCAAAAGATTAAATAAAATAAATAGCCACTTAAAAGTTACGCCCCAAAAACCACGCCTAGCCTCTCTAATTATTACACCACATTGGGGGCAGTTAAGTGCAGTATCACTAATTGTATTCTTGCACTCAGGACAATTAATTAGAGCCATTCTTTGGGTTCCTGCTAAGTGACTGAAAATCAATTCATGATTTTACTTTATTAAAGAAATGATTCAAAGATAATACTTTAAAACCTATCATTAGAGTATACCCAAAATATAAATAAGTATTTTGATAATCTAACTATCATTAGAGTTATTTACATTATTAAATGATAGGTTTATCATTAGACTTACAAAATGATTACTAAATGATAAATTAGAGGTGGGTTGTGAATATTAGAATTTATGTGAGAGCAAGTACAAAAGAACAAGATGCTGAAAGAGCGTTGAATGATTTAATAAGATTTAGTGAAGATTATGGGGATCAATATACCAAGTACATAGAAAACTGTTCAGGGACAAAACTAGAACGCCCTCAACTGAATAAACTTTTAGATGAGTCAAACAAGGGGGATATTCTTCTTGTGGAAAGTGTGGATAGGTTAAGTCGTTTATCACAAAATGAATTTGATGTGTTGAAATCTAAGATCAAAGAAAAAGGATTACGTTTAATTATTGCTGACTTGCCTACCACTCACAGCATTGGCACAGATATGACAAGTGAGATTTTAAACGTCATCAATTCCATGCTGATTGATCTACTTGCAACAATGGCAAAGTTAGATAACGACAAGCGAAAAGAACGCATTAAACAAGGCTTAGCACGTTCAGGATATGTACCTACAGGAAAGAAAGCCAATACTGCAAAGCATGAGCGTATTGCTGAGCTTTTACAAACAGGAAAGATGACCAAAGATGAAATAGCTAAGGCTGTTGGGGTTGGTGTGGCTACAGTTTATCGAGTTGCTAAAACTAAGATGCAGTAGGATATTTTGAAAAAGGGGTTAAGTTTTATTTAGCCTTCTTTCTGATGTGTTTAACCTATGTATGAATATTCAACCATCGTGGATTTTGTAAAAGAATGTAAGTAAGTTGCTGAAATTTAAGTATTTTATACATATCATTTAATGGTCTAAATAATGATGAATAAACCAAATAAATAATAAAAAACAATAACTTATATCAATAAACAGGGCTTTTTGTTTAATACAATGCACACATAGATGGGAAATTTAGGATTTTCTTGTGTGAGTGCTGTTTGAGCTTTTGCTTTTCACCAAATTATAAAACAGATTTAACAAAGCGAACGGAGTGTGAGCGTCCAAAACACAACCTAGGTTA
>NZ_JANKZG010000025.1 GCF_027568475.1 Acinetobacter sp. HY1485
ATCTGTCACATTCGTTAGGTTTGTGCTGATAATAGAATCTAATTGTCCTTTGTTTACTGCGTCAGAAGCATTAACTGCATTTGCAACATTACTAATGGTTGTTCCACCACTGGTCACAATACTATTGCCTTGCGCATCTTTTCCAATCTGAGCAGTAGTACCTTTACCATTTCCAGCAGTGATACTGTTGTAGTTTGTCGTACCATCTGTATTTTTATCATATTGCACGCCATTACCTGCAACTTGATCTAGCTGACCTTTTGTTGCAGCATCATTGGCACTTGTACCCTCTGCAATGTTGGTAATGGCTTTACCTCCACCATTAATACCATCTTTGGTTACGCTTGGACCATTGGTCACCACTAAACCATTGCTATCTAGTTTGCTATCACCTGCTGTTACGCTATTGACATTGATGTCTTTTGCCAACTTAACACTTAAGCCATCTGTACCATTGGCAATCACACCGATATTGTTATCACTGAGCGCAGATGTATCGGTAATACCACCTGTTACACTTAGTTTTTGACCAAGTTTACGTGCAACGTCTGTACCACTGTCACCGCCAAAGCTGATCGGTTTAATCACTTCGTTATTGAGGTTGCCAAGGGCATCTCCAACGTTATTAGAGGTGGTCGTAGTGCCATCTGTTTTCGTGGTGATGTAACTTGGTGCACTAATCGTCCCTGTAGTGGCATCATACGTTGCGCCACCGCCTAAGTTCGATGCTGTGCTGTTGCCCAATGCATTGTTCTTATCATTGCCCGACTGTGCAATTTGGTCTAATTGACCTTTGTTTACTGCATCATTGGCGTTACTACCATCAGCAACGTTGCTCACCGTTGTATTTGCAGCATCAATACCTGCCGTTGTAATACTTGGACCGTTTTGAATGCTTAAGCCATTTGTATTTAAGGTTGTGTTACCTGCAACAACGCTATCAAATGTTGAATTACGGTCTTGCATCACCACCAAGTTGCCATCGGCATCTGTGGTGGTTTTGATATTGTCTGCACTGTACTGGTCATCTGCTTTGGTGCCTGTGCCTTTAACAGTCAGTGTCTCGCCGAGGTTTTTATGAACCACGTCGCCACTGTTGGCTGCAAAGTTAAGACCTTTGCTGTTGGTAGATTGGCTGATTTGATCTAGCTGACCTTTTGTTGCAGCATCATTGGCACTTGTACCCTCTGCAATGTTAGTAATGGCTTTACCTCCACCATTAATACCATCTTTGGTTACGCTTGGACCATTGGTCACCACTAAACCATTGCTGTCTAGTTTGCTATCACCTGCTGTTACGCTATTGATATTGATGTCTTTTGCCAACTTAACACTTAAGCCATCTGTACCATTGGCAACCACACCGATATTGTTATCACTGAGCGCAGATGTATCGGTAATACCACCTGTTACACTTAGTTTTTGACCGAGTTTACGCGCAACGTCTGTACCACTGTCACCGCCAAAGCTGATCGGTTTAATCACTTCGTTATTGAGGTTGCCAAGGGCATCTCCAACGTTATTAGAGGTGGTCGTAGTGCCATCTGTTTTTGTGGTGATGTAACTTGGTGCACTGATCGTCCCTGTAGTGGCATCATACGTTGCGCCACCGCCTAAGTTCGATGCTGTGCTGTTACCTAATGCATTGTTCTTATCATTGCCCGACTGCGCAATTTGGTCTAATTGACCTTTGTTCACTGCATCATTGGCGTTACTACCATCAGCAACGTTGCTCACCGTTGTATTTGCAGCATCAATACCTGCCGTTGTAATACTTGGACCATTTTGAATGCTTAAGCCATTTGTATTTAAGGTTGTGTTACCTGCAACAACGCTATCAAATGTTGAGTTACGGTCTTGCATCACTACCAAGTTGCCATCGGCATCTGTGGTGGTTTTGATATTGTCTGCACTGTATTGGTCATCTGCTTTAGTGCCTGTGCCTTTAACAGTCAGTGTCTCGCCGAGGTTTTTATGAACCACATCGCCACTGTTGGCTGCAAAGTTAAGACCTTTGCTGTTGGTAGATTGGCTGATTTGATCTAGCTGACCTTTTGTTGCAGCATCATTGGCACTTGTACCCTCTGCAATGTTGGTAATGGCTTTACCTCCACCATTAATACCATCTTTGGTTACGCTTGGACCATTGGTCACCACTAAACCATTGCTATCTAGTTTGCTATCACCTGCTGTTACGCTATTGATATTGATGTCTTTTGCCAACTTAACACTTAAGCCATCTGTACCATTGGCAACCACACCGATATTGTTATCACTGAGCGCAGATGTATCGGTAATACCACCTGTTACACTTAGTTTTTGACCAAGTTTACGCGCAACGTCTGTACCACTGTCACCGCCAAAGCTGATCGGTTTAATCACTTCGTTATTGAGGTTGCCAAGGGCATCTCCAACATTGTTAGAAGTAGTCGTAGTGCCGTCTGTTTTTGTAGTGATGTAACTTGGTGCACTGATCGTCCCTGTAGTGGCATCATACGTTGCGCCACCGCCTAAGTTCGATGCTGTGCTGTTACCCAATGCATTGTTCTTATCATTGCCCGACTGCGCAATTTGGTCTAATTGACCTTTGTTCACTGCATCATTGGCGTTACTACCATCAGCAACGTTACTCACCGTTGTATTTGCAGCATCAATACCTGCCGTTGTAATACTTGGACCGTTTTGAATGCTTAAGCCATTTGTATTTAAGGTTGTGTTACCTGCAACAACGCTATCAAATGTTGAGTTACGGTCTTGCATCACCACCAAGTTGCCATCGGCATCTGTGGTGGTTTTGATATTGTCTGCACTGTACTGGTCATCTGCTTTAGTGCCTGTGCCTTTAACAGTCAGTGTCTCGCCGAGGTTTTTATGAACCACGTCGCCACTGTTGGCTGCAAAGTTAAGACCACGCTGTGTCACTGTGCCATCTAAGTTAGAAGTTGCTTGTAATACTTGACCTTCTGTCGCTGCACGGTCAGTTTGTACTGTTGATGGATCCCAATTGGTATTGGTTAAACCTGTTACCGTACCTTGTTGTCCATTAATGACAACAGGGTTAGCACCTTGTCCAACCGTAATGGTATCTGCACCCACGGTAGTTTTGGTTTTGCCATTGTCAACTGTAGTGCCTGACGCTGTGGTTGTGGTGGTATTAGTTCCATCTGTTAAGCTGGTTGTTTTAGCACCATAATTTGCTGTATTACCTGATGCATCTTTAACAGTCGTGCCTGATGTATTTAGAACCGTACTGTTACCATTACCATCATCAGCGGTTACGCTATCAAATGTTGAGTTACGGTCTTGCATCACCACCAAGTTGCCATCGGCATCTGTGGTGGTTTTGATATTGTCTGCACTGTACTGGTCATC
>NZ_JANKZG010000026.1 GCF_027568475.1 Acinetobacter sp. HY1485
GTGGTTGCACCTGTACCGCCAATGTTAGTTGCAGTTACTTTGCCATCTGCATCAACCGTTGCATCACCACCAATAACGCTTGCAACACTGTTTGATACATTAGAAAGCTGTCCACCATTGATTGCATCTGTAGACCCTTGGGCAACTGAACCATTTGCCACACCTGTTACCGTACGATTACCTGATGTTCCTGCAACATTTACAGTTGTACCCCCTGTGTCTTGTCCAATGGTAATTGGGCTATTGGCATCCGCCTGTTTCACAATGCCTGTTTTACCTGATGTCACATCACTAATATTGTTTTGCAAGTTACTAATATTGTTTGTATTCGCTGTGACTTGGCTTTGAACATTGGCAAGCTGTCCACCATTAACGGCATCTTTAGAACCTGCAGCCACTGTACCATCAGCCACATTGGTTACTTTTTGGTTTCCTGCACTAATACCTGCTTGTGTAATACTTGGTGTATTTGCAATCTGCGTACCTGTACTATCTACAAATGAAAGACCTGTACTATCAATTTTAGTGCCACCTGCATTAATGCTGTTGGCATTTAAATCTTTTGCCGTTGCTACAGTATATTCAGTTGCACCATCAGCATTTGTAGTAGATTCAACCGTAACGTTATCGCCTGCTTTTACAGTTGTTTTGGCTTTGGTTGCTGCTGTGCCTGTATCTTTCACAGCTTGGTCTAATGCAGTTAATGCATCGCCAATACTGTTTTGTTGATTACCTGCAACCGTATAAGTCGGTTTTGAAATTGAACCATCTGAATTAACCGTTGCACCACCACCTAAGATGTTTGCAATAGATTGAGTGCTGGTATCTACTTTGCTATCTACAGATTTCAGCTGAGCAACGTTGGCAGCATCGCTATCTTGTGTACCTGCTGCAACACCTGTGATTTGACGATAAATATTGTTATCAGCATCCCCTACAGCAACTGCACCTGTCGTCGATTGTGTTGCGGCTATCGCATTTTGAGTTGCTTGGCTTGAATTGGCTGGTGTGTAACCTGCTACACCTGCGCCTGTTCGTGCTGCTGAACCTGTCCCTAATACAACAGAGCCTGCTGTGGTATTCGTCACATTGTTACCTAAAACAAATGTGTCATCTGTAGATACGGTATTGTTATTACCAACTGAATAAGAACTATCGCCATTTACAACAGATGGGTCACCAAAAGCACCTGAGTTGTTACCTGATACAGTATTGCCTGTACCAATACTAATGGATTGTGTACCTGATGCTGTTGCACCATGACCAACGGCAATAGACGATGCACCGCTTACCGTAGAGCCTTGTCCAATCACCACAGAATTCGTTGCGGCATCTTCTGCTGTTGTGTCATGTCCAAGCGCGATCGTACTTGCTGCACCTTCTTCAACAATGGCATTAACACCAATTGCCGTTGAGTTTGTTGCTGCAGCACTTGAGTCATTGGTTGTTCCATTTGCTAATATACCTGATGAGGTATCACCGTTGGTATGTGAGTATTTCACCCCCTCAGTATTCATTTTCTGAACAGTTTGCCCAATGGTTAAGCGATCTGTCGTCACTTGTCCATTAGTGTTGTATGTTAAGAATAAAGAATCTTGGTTATTATTATTTGGAGATTTATTAACAATTTGATCCGTAATATTAACTGAGTTGCCATTACCATCTGTCACATTCGTTAGGTTTGTGCTGATAATAGAATCTAATTGTCCTTTGTTTACTGCGTCAGAAGCATTAACTGCATTTGCAACATTACTAATGGTTGTTCCACCACTGGTCACAATACTATTGCCTTGCGCATCTTTTCCAATCTGAGCAGTAGTACCTTTACCATTTCCAGCAGTGATACTGTTGTAGTTTGTCGTACCATCTGTATTTTTATCATATTGCACGCCATTACCTGCAACTTGATCTA
>NZ_JANKZG010000027.1 GCF_027568475.1 Acinetobacter sp. HY1485
CTAGGTCGGCTATGTTACTCGATTTAAAATCTTTGTCAACATGTTTTTTAGCTTCTTCGTAATTCGTTGTTTCTTAACAACTTTTTCTCAGTCGCCCTGCCTATGGATACGCATTATAGACAATCCCTCACACAACTCAACCCTTTTTTTTACTTTTTTTAACGAACGATCACTTATAGTACAATTTGAGTGAAAAACTATGATATCTGCTCAATTTGTAGGCTTTCTCCCTACCGTTTTGAATGATTTATTTCTTTTTGTCCATAAACAGACTGGGTTTTTGACTTGGTGTACGGATAAATGGGCTATTTTTTCTTATTCAATTCAAATTATACATAAAGCTCAATCTAAAATTATTGCATTTTAATAAGACTATGCTGATGATAAATCTTATATAAATAATAGCTTTTATAGTTTATCTAACCTACAAGAAAAGCCCTCTAGGTACTCACCAATTAATTAGCGAAACGGTAACTAATCAACTGAACTCTTTTGTATTAATCATAAAATTCTTTAAAATCTTTATTTAATAATAATGAAAGGTAGAAAATTTTACTTTGACTATAATAAAAAGAAGGCTTTATGCTTTTATGCATTGGGATCATTTTATTTATTAAGCAAAGTTTCAATATATGATCTCAAAAAATCATCGGTTATACGAAATCAATTAAAAAATCGCACATCGCACATCGCACATCGCACATCGCACATCGCACATCGCACATCGCACATCGCACATCGCACATCGCACATCGCACATCGCACATCGCACATCGCACATCGCACATCGCACATCGCACA
>NZ_JANKZG010000002.1 GCF_027568475.1 Acinetobacter sp. HY1485
ATTACTAGCAATATTCGCTCAAATAAATTTTCGAGTAAATTCTTACTAATTGTAACCAATGATTTTAATTTATCAGTGATCAATCAGTAAAAATCCACACAAGTTGTTCTTCAATTCTCTTAATGATTTCTTCTCACTTCGTCAGTGAAAAGCATCAACACAACACTCCAAAACACATCAGCTTTTCGTTGTATCGCGTCGGTATGGGGTGCATTATAGGACGTTTTTTTTCTTTGACAAGCTTATTTTTAAATTTTCTTTACAAGCGTCTTTTTTTTGTACTATAAATCACACAACAATAAATCAAGTTATTGTTTTTTATAAATAATTTATTTTTAAAAAAATATAGCATTAAATTTAAAATTTTCTAGCTCAAGTATTTAATAAGCAAATTGTAATATTTGAATGTTTTTTAAACATTATTATTATTTTCTTTTACTATGCTCTTTTTATCATCATTTTTATACTTTAATATGCATTTTTTATGTTTTAGGCATTTTTAATTTGTGTATTTTTTACTATGAAAAAAATATATTTCTGCCTTTTTGTTTTTTCTCTCTTTTTAATTCCGATTGTTCATGCAACTCCTTTACATAACTATTATACTTTAACTTTATCTATATTGAGCTATAGTAAATGGGCGAGCAATCAAACACCAACTTTATGTGTTGTAGAGGACAATCATACAGCTACTCTTTTTAGTCACTATATAAAGCACTATGGTTATAATTATAGAGTGAATAATGTCATCGTTAATGACGTACTAAAAAGTAATTGTCAAATTGTTTATTTTTCTTCTGCAATAGCTGTAAATCAACAGCGCACTTTAATTTTAAACTCATCATTAACAACAAATACGCTAATTTTCACTGAAAATGATAGTAATTGTGAATTAGGTAGCTCTTTTTGTTTGTACAAAAAAACTGAAAAAGTTACTTTTAGTATTAATCTTGACGCTCTCACACGTTCACGAATTCATATTGATCCACGTGTGTTGTTATTAGCCCGTAATTCGGAGTAAGTAATGTATAAGCAAAGCTCTACTTCGCTAAGGGGTTTATTTAGAAAATCACAACTCATTACATTGTTTGTAATGTTCTCAATTTGCTCTTTAACTTTTGTATCTATTTCTATCTTTACAATGAAAACGTATGTAACTCAAAATTTAAACTTATTGGGTAATACGTTAAGTGAAAGAATTCAACCAGCAATTGTATTTAAAGATGATACAACCCTTAAGCAAATTTTAAATGAATACACTCAAGAACATTCTATCCGAACCATTTATGTTTTTGATAATAACAATAATCTAATTGCAAATAGTACTGAAAATCCCAACCATTTTTCGAGTGCTCAGCGTTTATTTGATCACTGGTTTTTAAGCCAACCTGCTACTTTTAATATTTATCATCAGCAAAAAATTGGAAAGCTACAAATTTATGGGAGTTCTGAAAAAATTTTACAGTTTTTACTTACTATTTTGGTCGGCATTTTTATTTCACTAGTGGCCATGCTAATCACGCTTTGGCTTTCAACTAAAATGACGTATCGTTTTATTATGCAAGCCATTTATCCACTCACACAAATTGCGCAACTTGTTAGTGAGCAAAAAGCTTATAATCTTAGATTTCCAAACAATAAAATTAAAGAATTTCAAAAAATTAACAATGTTTTTAACGAATTACTTTCTGAAATCCAAATTTGGCATACTCATCTACAAAAAGAAAATACTCAACTTTCTTTTCAAGCCAAACATGATCCACTGACTAAACTGCCTAATCGCAGTTATTTCTATCAACAGCTGTTGGCTATATTTGAAGATATTGATGATCGGAACCATTCTGCTCTTTTATTTTTAGATAATAATAATTTTAAAATGATCAACGATGAATATGGGCATTTAGCAGGAGATGCAGTTTTAATTGAAATGGCAAAACGTATTCAAATGTGTTTAAGGCATGAGGATTTTATTGCTCGTTTAGGAGGGGATGAATTTGCAATTATTATTCGCTCAATTCAAGAAAAACAGCATTTGTTCAAAGTAATTGAAAAAATTATGGCAACAAGCCAAGCACCTTTACGTTTTAAAGATAATATGATTGATTTTAGTTTTAGTATGGGTATTGCATTTTCTGCCTATTCCTCATCTCCTGAAGATTTAATTACACAAGCTGATCAAGCAATGTATCGAGCAAAAAACTCCTCTAAGCATTGGGCGATTAGCCAAAAACCTTAGGATTCTTTATGAAGTTCAAATTATTATTTGCTGTTTGTATTTGTTTTATTTTAACAGGTTGTACTGGACTAGGTGGATTAAAACCTCGTCAAATTACCATGCTAAAGCAACAAGGCTTTACCTATCATGAAGATGAAGGCTGGTCTCTTAAGTTAAATGATCCATTATTATTTGGATTTGACAAGATTGAGTCTTCACCTGAAAGTATTCGACAGATCGAAGGATTATCAATCAAATTACATAAATATAATTTAGAGCAATTAAAAATTGTAGGTTATACCGATGATATTGGACAAGAAGCTTATAATTTAAAATTATCTCAACAACGCGCTGAGTATATTTCTTCAATTTTTTTACAAAATGGATTTAAACCAATTAATATACAAACATTAGGACGTGGTTCAGAAAATCCAATTGTTCCAAATGATTCTGATGAAAATAGAGCAAATAACCGACGCGTATCTATTATTATTGTACCTTAAAATTATCGCCTCCTTTGAAGGGGGCTTTTTTTAGATATAAAAAAACCGCATTTAAGCGGATCTCTTATTTAATGGTCGGAGCAGTAGGATTCGAACCTACGACCCCCTGGTCCCAAACCAGGTGCACTACCAGGCTGTGCTATGCTCCGAAAATTGGGGTGAATGATGGGGCTCGAACCCACGACAACCGGAATCACAATCCGGGGCTCTACCAACTGAGCTACATCCACCGTAGTGCTTAAGTTCTACAACACCAGACACTTTAAATTGCGCGCCTGACAGGATTCGAACCTGTGACCATCCGCTTAGAAGGCGGATGCTCTATCCAACTGAGCTACAGGCGCATAATCGATGACTCGATACACTTGCCGACTTTTTGGTCGGAGCAGTAGGATTCGAACCTACGACCCCCTGGTCCCAAACCAGGTGCACTACCAGGCTGTGCTATGCTCCGTTCCGCTTCTCAGCTTTTGTTGTATCGCACATCGTGCGGTACGGTGTGCATTTTAGGCGTGAGTTCATCTTACGTCAAGCACTATATTGAAAAAAAACAATCGAAAGCGCATTAATTGTTCGTTTTTCAGTTATTTTCTTATTTTCAACAACTTATTGTCGATTTTTAGTACAAAAAAAGATGGTTTAACCATCTTTTTTAAAATTTATGAGCGATAGTCTGCATTGATTTTAACGTAATCATACGATAAATCGCAGGTATACACCGTATCGCTTGCTTCACCGCGATTTAAATCTACTCGGATCGTAATTTCTTTTTGTTGCATTACTGCTGCACCTGCTTCTTCTGTATAGGTTGAAGCTGCACCACCATCTTTACATAGTTGGACATCACCTAACCAAACTTGAATTTTATTTACATCTAAATTTTGAATATCTGAATAACCAATTGCACACAAAATTCGACCCCAATTTGGATCTTCTGCAAATATTGCCGTTTTTACCAACGGTGATTGTGCAATACTATAAGCGACATTGCAGCATTCTTGCGTATTCGCTCCGCCTTCTACATGTACAGTGATGAACTTTGTTGCACCCTCACCATCGCGGATAATCAATTGCGCTAAACGTTTCATTATACGCGTTAAAACCGTTTTAAATGCATTGTAACGTACATCTGTTGTTTCTTTTAATGGCAGACCGCCTGCTTGTCCTGTTGCCATTAAAATACAAGAGTCATTTGTTGATGTATCACCATCTACTGTAATGCGATTAAATGATTGATCTGCTGTCTCTTTAAGTAATGTTTGAAGCAACGACTGCTCAATTGGCATATCGGTTGCTACAAAACCAAGCATCGTTGCCATATTTGGGCGGATCATGCCCGCGCCTTTACTAATTCCTGTAATAGTGTACTTAATATCATCAAGTACAAATGTTTCAGATGCACCTTTTGGGATAGTATCAGTCGTCATAATACCGTGTGCAGCGTCTACCCATGCGTTTTCTGAAAGTATATTCAATGCAGGGGTTAAACCTGCTGTCAAACGCTCAATAGGAAGTTGTTCGCCAATGACACCTGTAGAAAAAGGTAAAATTTGCGTTGAATCTACATTTGCAATAGTGGCAAGTTCTTCACATGTTGCATAGGTATTTTGTAATCCCTGTTGCCCTGTACCTGCGTTGGCATTGCCTGTATTAATGACTAAGTAACGAATAGATGAATGTTTTAAATTTAATTTACTGACCTGAACAGGTGCAGCACAAAATGCATTTTGGGTGAAAATACCTGCAACACTACTGCCTTCTGCAAGTTCAAAAACTACTAAATCTCGTCGGTTGGGATAGCGTACGTAAGCCTCTGCTGTACCAATTTTTATTCCTTTCACCACTTGCATTTGTGGCATTGTAATATCACCAACCGCCATTTTTTATTCCTAGAATTTAAATATTTAGCTTATGAGATTAGTTAAAAAAAAACCAGTCTTTTATGACTGGTTTTTGATTAGTTCGCTGGCATATCTAATAATGCTTTTTCTGCTTTTTGTTGGCTTTCAGCAGATAATGCAGGGTTGGTTGCCACAATACGTTTTACTGTAACCTCATTAGCAGGTGCAACTGCTTCTGTTTGAAATACCACTGAACGACCATTGGTATTGCCTAGTGTATAGCTAATGCCAGTACGAGGGCTAACGACGGTCGTTGAGCCTTTTTTAATGCTTGCTTCTGCTGTTTGATTACCCATTGCAGCTTTTACATTGTCAGGTGTTGTGGTAAATGGCTCTGTAGGGGCTGCAAATACAGATGATGCTACCGCTGAAAAAGCAATAATTTGTATTATTTTCTTCATTTTCAAATCTCAAAATCAAAAGTGTACTAAAGTTCGTCTATAAAAAAAGCAGAACTCTTGTTCTGCTTTTGTAAAAGCTTAAATTTTACCGTGACACTGCTTGTACTTTAACCCTGAGCCACACGGACATGGCGAGTTACGACTTGCAGGTGGTGTAACCTCTTGTACAGTTTCTTCTGTATTTTCAATTACTGTACCTGTTAGGGTATCAACATCATCATGTTCAAAAGACAGTTTCAATTCTTCAGCTTGCTGTTGTTGGCGTGCTTCTAATTCTGCTGCTTCTTCTGGCGTTGGGATGTGTACCATCGACAGGTCTGTAACAACATCAGATTTAATGACACCTAACATGTTCACAAATAAATTAAATGCTTCTTTTTTGTATTCTTGCTCAGGATTTTTCTGTGCATAACCGCGTAAATGAATACCTTGGCGCAAATAATCCATTGCTGCAAGATGTTCTTTCCAATGACGATCTAACGAATTAAGCATAAAGTGACGTTCTAACATTGCTGCTGAATCTGCCATTTGCTCACGACGGTCACGATAACGTGCCAATACCTCGTCTGTAATACGGCGTACCAAGCCTTCTTCATCTAGACGACGGTCTTGCTCTAACCACTGCTGAATAGGTAAATCAATTGCAAGATCTGTACGCAATGCACTTTCTAAACCTTCAACGTCCCACTGATCGTGAATTGATTCAGGTGGAATAAAGTTAGCAATAAAGCCATGCATTACATCGGTATGCATATTTTCGATGTAATCTTGCAGTGAATTTTCTGCCAACACATCATCACGTTGAGAGTAAATAATTTTACGCTGTTCGTTATTTACATCGTCATATTTTAATAAGTTTTTACGAATATCAAAGTTACGTGCTTCAACTTTACGCTGTGCATTTTCAATTGAACGGCTTACAATTTTATGCTCAATTGCTTCATCTTCTTTTAAACCTGCCGCACGCATCATATTTACCATACGATCACCTGCGAAGATACGCATTAGGTCATCATCAAGTGATAAGTAGAAGCGAGATACACCCGGATCGCCTTGACGACCTGCACGACCACGCAACTGGTTATCAATACGACGCGATTCGTGACGTTCTGAACCAATAATGTGTAAACCGCCTGCATTAAGCACGATATCGTGGTTTTTTTGCCACTCTTCTTTTAAGCGAGCTTCGTCTTCAGGGGTTGGGTTTTCAATTTTAGCTAGTTTAACTTTCCAGTTACCACCTAAAATAATATCTGTACCGCGACCTGCCATGTTTGTTGCAATGGTAACAGAGTCTGGACTACCTGCTTGTGCAATAATATCTGCTTCACGCTCATGCTGTTTTGCATTCAGCACTTCGTGTTTAATACCCGCTTGAGTAAGTTTATGCGCTAATACTTCGCTAGCTTCAATGGTTGCTGTACCCACTAAAATAGGCGCACGCGTTTCTTGGATACGTTTAATTTCTGCAACAATGGCATCAAATTTCCCATTACGGTTTAAGAAAATTAAATCGTTGTGGTCTTGGCGTACCATTGGACGGTGTGTTGGAATAAGAACAACATCTAAACCATAAATTTCTTTCATTTCGGCAGCTTCGGTATCCGCTGTACCTGTCATGCCTGAAAGTTTTTTATATAATCGGAAATAGTTTTGGAATGTTGTGGTCGCAAGCGTTTGGTTTTCAGGTTGAATTTCTAAGCCTTCTTTTGCTTCTACTGCCTGATGCAAACCTTCAGACCAACGACGCCCTGGCATGGTACGACCTGTATGCTCATCAACAATCACAATTTCGCCATCATGAACAATATAATGTACGTCACGATGGAATAAAAAGTGAGCACGAATAGCGGCAGAAACGTGATGCACTAAACTTAAGTTTGTAGCTGAATATAAACTTTCACCCTCTTGAAGTAAGCCCATTTCGATCAGTTCTTTTTCAACTGCCTCGTAACCCACTTCTGTCATTTCTACAGAGCGTTGTTTTTCATCAATCCAAAAATGTCCACCATCTGCCACTTTTTCTTCTTTTTGGGCATGTAGTTTTGGTGCAATATGATTAATTGCACTGTATAACTGTGATGAGTCTTCACTTTGCCCTGAAATAATCAGTGGCGTACGTGCTTCATCAATTAAAATTGAATCGACTTCATCAATAATGGCATATGACAAACTACGTTGCTTTTTCTCAGCAAGTGAGAACACCATATTGTCACGAAGATAATCAAAACCAAATTCGTTGTTTGTACCATAAGTAAGGTCGGCTTGATATGCCAATGCCTTTTCATCTGGCGCTTGCATTGAGTAAATGATACCTACCGTTAGACCTAAGAACTCATACAACGGACGGTTAATCTCAGCATCACGCTGTGCAAGATAGTCATTGACGGTAATAACATGCACACCTTCGCCACTGATTGCATTAAGGTAACATGCCAAAGTACCCATCAAGGTTTTACCTTCACCTGTACGCATCTCAGCAATTTTACCTTCATGCAAGGTAATACCACCAATCAGCTGAACATCGTAATGGCGCATTCCCATCACACGCTTGGCTGCCTCACGACAAACCGCAAATGCTTCTGGTAATAGATCGTCTAAACTCACCCCTGTTTGGTAACGATCTTTAAATTCTTGAGTTTTTGCAGATAAGTCTGCGTCACTAAGGGCTGATATCGTCGGTTCAAGCGCATTAATTTTATCGACAATTTTACGCATGCGTTTAAGTTCGCGCTCATTTTTTGTACCGAAGATGCCTCCGATCAGACTTGCCAACATGAATAAACTCTCTAATTTTTGCTAGTCAAAATACATTTCTAATAATAGGTTATTATGGTGTTAGATTTAGGAAGTACAAGTATTTTTATGATTTTTCTTTTTTGATGCTGTACCTTTCTTATACGTTTTTAGCACTTTTCATTATATAAACATAACAAAAGACTATTTTTTATTTCGCTTTAAAACACGCATATTAAAGACAGACAAAAATTAAAGGGTACAAAAATGACATTACGTTTAGGCGATACAGCACCTAATTTTCAGCAAAATTCTAGCGATGGTATGATTGATTTTTATGAATATTTAGGGAATGATTGGGGTGTTTTATTTTCTCATCCTGCTGACTATACTCCTGTATGTACAACTGAACTTGGTTTTACAGCTAAATTAAAAAAAGAATTTGAAAAACGACATGTTAAAGCCATTGCACTTTCTGTTGATGATGTAGAATCCCATCGTGGTTGGATTAATGACATTAATGAAACACAAGAGACAGAGGTTAATTTTCCAATTTTGGCAGATAAAGACCGCAAAGTTTCGGAAATTTATGGCTTCTTACACCCAAATGCAAGCGATACCACCACTGTACGTTCACTGGTGATTATTGATCCAAATAAAAAAGTACGCCTTATTATTACTTATCCTGCATCTACAGGGCGTAACTTCCATGAAGTATTACGTGTAATTGATTCTTTACAACTCACCGATGAGCATAAAGTGGCAACACCTGCAAATTGGCAACAAGGCGACGATGTGGTGATTGTGCCTTCAATTCAAGATGAAGAAGAATTAAAAACACGTTTTCCACAAGGATATAAGGCTGTGAAACCCTATTTACGTTTGACACCACAACCCAATAAAAAGCCTGCATAACGCAGGCTTTTTTTAACGCTGATCCAATGGTACCCAATCAATGACCCATGCAGACTTCATTCCTAAACTTGCATCAGCTTGAATTTTCTTACGTATATCTGTTGCACTATCTCGATCTTTCATCGGTCCAATCATAATACGAATACCTTTCGATGTTGGACTGGTTGTAACTTTGTAACCTTTAGCACGTAATTTTGCCACAGTATTATCAGCATTAGCTTGATTAGCTGCTAAAGATACCTGCACCATAATTTTGCTTGAGCCGCCCATAATCTCACGGGCTTTCTCTGTATCTGCTTTTTTCTTCGCTACTTCTGAAGTATCCGCTTCATGTTTTTTTACTTTAGGCTCGGTCTTAGCTTCCGTTTGTTTTTTTGCTTCTAGCTCTGCTTGATGTTTTGCTTTTGCTTCTAAATCTGCTTGCTTTTTCGCTTTAGCATCTAGTTCAGCTTGACGCTTAGCCTTTGCCTCTACGTCAGCTTGCTTTTTCGCTTTTGCTTCGGCCTGTTCAGCTTGGTGCTTGGCTTTTGCTTCTAAATCCGCTTGTTTTGCTTTTGCGTCTAAGTCTGCTTGTTTTTTAAGTTTTGCATATACATCAGACTGTTCTGCCTGAAACTTCTGTTTTTGTTGCTCCGCTTCCAAACTTGCTTTTTTCTTCGCTTGCAACGCCAAAGCATCAGCTTGTTTTTTCGCATCGTCTGCAACTTGTTTTCTTTTAGCTGCTATATCTTCTGCAGCTGTTGCAGCTTTGGTCACTTCAGGTGGAATATTATCTGAACTTTCTGTTTCACGTTTACGGCGCGCATTAATCTCAGCATATTCTTGTGCAGCTTTTTGCGCGGCTGCCGCTTCTGCTTGCTGTTGCTGTGCCAAATATTGCTGTGTTCTTGCTTCTTGCTCAGCCACGGCACGTTCACGCGCACGCTTTTGCTCTGCAAGTAGGCGTTTTTCTGTTTCTACGTCCACGGTTACAGGCTGTAACGACTGCATTTCTGCAACAGTTGCTTTTTCAGGTGCAACCTGTGCTGTTTGAGGTGCTGGCGCTTGTTTTAACTCTTGTGTTCCTTTATGTAGTAAGGCGGCAAGTAAAACACCTCCTCCTAATAGAACAACGCCACCCATCCAACGTTGTTTGTTATTCATTGACATTATTCAATGTACTCCCAAACCGCTTCTAATGTATGAAACGAACCGCATACTAAAATAATTTGTTCTTCATTTGCTTGTTGTAATGCATTTTCAAATGCCTGTGAAATTGTTTCAAATACCTCAACAGGTTCATTGTCTAGTGCATTTACGATTGCATTTAAAGGTGCTGCACGCGGTGCCGATAAAGCTGCAATATTCCACGAAGCAATAGCAGGCTTTAATTGCTGTACAACACTTTGAATGTCTTTATCTACCAGCATAGAAAATACAGCTTTGATTTGCGTATATTGTGTATTGCATTGTAAGAAATTTTTCAATTCACGCAACAAAAATTCAACACCGTGTGCATTATGTCCCGCATCAAAAATAACGGTTTTATTTTTAATTGTTCTAATTTCAAAACGCCCTGCAATTTTAGCATTTTGTATACCTTGTATGATGGCATCATTAGATACGTTTAAACCACTTTTTAAAATGCTTGCTAAAGCAGTCGATAAATTTTCAATCGCAAGATGCCCACGAGGTAAACGTAGTGTTGTCCCACCACTTGCAAATGCCCAATATTCTGTATCTAAATTTTCGTAAACATAGTCATGCCCTGCTACTGTCAACGGCGCTTGGCATTGTTGCGCTTTTTTCTCAATCGCTTGTGGTAATGCCTGTTGTCCTGCAAAAATAACAGGAATATGCGGGCGTATAATACCTGCTTTTTCAAATGCAATTTTTTCGATGGTATCGCCTAACCAATCTATATGATCCAAACCAATATTTGTAATAACTGCTAAGTCAGGATCAATGATGTTTACAACATCTAAACGCCCACCTAGTCCGACTTCTAATACCCAAACATCGCACTGTTGCTGTTGAAAAATAACAAATGCTGCTAGCGTGGTCGCTTCAAAAAAAGAAAGTGTCAATCCGCAATCACGGCGTGCTTGATCAACTTGAACAAAAGCATCAATTAATTTTTGATCTGTCGCTTCTATACCCGAAATTTTAACCCGTTCGTTAAAACGGTAGATATGAGGAGATTGATACAAGCCAACTTGATAGCCTGCTTGCTTTAGAATACTAGCAATTGTTGTTGTTGTAGAGCCTTTACCATTGGTACCCGCCACAGTAATCACTTTGGCTTTAGGCTGTGTAATATTTAATTTTTGTGCAACAGGGAGAACTCGTTCTAATCCAAGATCAATCCCTGTAACATGAACGTGACCCCAATAGTTGAGCCACGTCATTAAAGAGTCAGTGCTTAATGGTGCGTTCACTTTACATTCATTAGTTTGCTTACGATTCTGTATACAGTATCACGTAATGAATGACGGTGAACAATTTGATCAACCACACCATGCTCTAATAAATATTCAGCACGTTGGAACGGTTCATCTAGTTTTTCACGTACCGTTTGCTCAATCACACGTTTACCTGCAAAACCAATCATCGCTTTAGGTTCTGCCAAATGCACATCACCTAGCATTGCTAATGATGCTGTTACACCACCATATACAGGATGTGTAAGTACCACAATGTATGGTAAACGTGCTTGTTTAAGGCGCTCAACTGCTGCTGATGTACGTGCCATTTGCATTAAAGACAACATACCTTCTTGCATACGCGCGCCACCTGAAGCAGCAAAGCATACTACTGCTTGCTTATTTGCAATGGCATGTTCAACAGCTTTTACAAAACGGTCGCCCACTACTGTACCCATTGAGCCTGCCATAAAATCAAACTCAAATGCACACGCTGTCATTGGAATGCCCTTTAGAACACCCTCAAATACCACTAAGGCTTCAGTTTCACCTGTTTTCTTTTGTGCTTCAGAAATACGTTCTGTATACGGTCTATTGTCTACAAATTTAAGTGGATCTTTTGTAACAAACTCTTGTCCAAGTTCTTGAGTAACTTGATCAAAAAACCAATTTAAACGCGGACGTGCTTTCATGCGTAAGTGTTCATCACACTGTGGGCATACATAGCCATTAAATGAGATTGCCGTTACTGTCGTCAGTGAATGACATTCTGGACATTCAATCGTTGGTTCAGAAAAGCTGGCTTTTAGCGTTTCTTTTTCATCAGGTACATGGATACCTGGTACAGGACGATCTGTCCACGGCGTTGCGGCATTTAATACTTTTGCTGTCATACTCACTCGTCGAGCGCTGCTCGAAGCTCCTTGATTTTGTTAATCGTTTGATCTGCGGCTTGCTCGATAGGTTGTGTTGCAAAAGGTTTAACTAACGCACTACCTACAATCACAGCATCGGCAACAGCACCCATGGCTTTTGCAGATGCTGCATCATTAATTCCAAAACCCACACCCACAGGTGTATTGGTTTTAGTTTTAATTTTGGCAATGCGCTCGGCTGCTTCTTCTACATTTAATGTAGCAGCACCTGTTACGCCTTTTAGCGACACATAGTAGATAAACCCACTTGCTTGTTGCGCTACATGTTGAATACGATCATCGGTTGATGTGGGTGCAAGTAAGAAGATTTGGTTCATGTCATGTTTTTTCAACACATCATTAAACGCTGTTGCTTCTTCGGGTGGTAAATCCACAAGTAACACACCATCTACACCGCTTTCGTGTGCAATTTGAACAAACTTATCGTAACCAATCACTTCAATCGGATTGAGATAACCCATCAGCACCACAGGTGTTGTGCTATCTTTTTCACGGAATTGTTTCACCATGCTCAGCGCATCAAGTGTATTTGTTCCGCCTGCTAATGCACGCTCAGCAGCCAATGCAATCACAGGTCCATCTGCCATTGGGTCAGAAAAAGGAAGTCCTAATTCAATGACATCTACCCCTGCTTCAACCATACGGTGTAATAAAGGGACAGTAACAGAAGGCACAGGATCACCCGCCATTACATAAGACACAAGTGCTTTACGCTGTTGAGATTTAAGCTGTTCAAAACGTGTGGCTAAACGCGACATAAGCTCTATTTCCTTGAATAATGGCTTATTACCGATTCATCAAACTGGTCTAATCGCATTCAACATTCACTGCAATTTTCCGCGAGGTACATTAATCAATATTTAAGGTTTTTTCTCAATGATCAAAGATACCTTTTTTCGTTGTTTTCTAAAGACGCAATTTAACGGTAATAAGCAAAATAATATTTAAAATTAATAGCCCAAACAATGATTTAAAAACATTTTGGGTTTATATAGGGTAATAGCAAAAGGCACCGCATCATTGCAGTGCCTCAAGAAATGGCTACATATCTACCATTTCTATACCATCTAAGCGAGCTACCGTCATCAGGTCTTTATCGCCACGCCCTGATACCGTTGCAATTAAGATTTGGTCTTTTGGCATGGTTTGTGCAAGTTTAGACACATACGCCATTGCATGGGCACTTTCAAGCGCAGGAATAATCCCTTCAATACGCGTTAAATCACGGAAACCCTGTAACGCTTCTTCATCATTAATTGGCACGTAATTCACACGTTGCATATCTTTTAAGAAGCTATGTTCAGGCCCTACGCCTGGATAATCTAAACCTGCCGAAATACTGTGAGTTTCGATGATCTGCCCTTGAGGGTCACTCATCAAGTAAGTACGATTACCATGTAACACGCCCACATGCCCTGCATTCAACGGTGCAGAATGTTTACCTGTTTCAATGCCTAACCCTGCAGCTTCTACGCCGTACATTGCCACATCATCATTTAAGAATGGGTAAAATAAGCCCATTGCATTTGAGCCACCACCCACACATGCCACAAGTGCATCGGGTAAACGCCCTGCTTGTTCTAAAATTTGGCGACGTGCCTCACGCCCAATAATGGATTGAAAATCACGTACAAGTTGTGGATAAGGATGTGGACCTGCTACCGTACCAATCACATAATAAGTATTATCTACATTAGATACCCAATCGCGCATGGCTTCGTTCATGGCATCTTTGAGTGTGCGTGAACCACTAGTCACAGGCACAACTTTTGCACCTAATAAACGCATACGGTATACATTCATCGCTTGACGTTTTACATCGTCCTCGCCCATATATACCACACACTCTAGTCCTAAGCGTGCTGCAATGGTTGCAGTGGCAACACCGTGTTGTCCTGCACCTGTTTCGGCAATAATACGCTGTTTACCCGAAAGTTTAGCCAATAGAGCTTGTCCAATCGTATTATTTACTTTATGAGAACCTGTATGGTTTAAATCCTCACGTTTTAAGTAAATTTGCGCACCGCCGAGGTGCTTCGACCATCGTTCAGCATAATAAAGTGGACTAGGGCGACCAACATAGTGCGCCAAATCGCGGTCGAATTCTGCAAGAAACTGCTCATCTGTTTTCATGCGTGTATACAAGTTTTCTAAATCTTGTAATGCCGCCATAAGCGTTTCTGACACAAATCGTCCGCCATGAATACCAAAATGCCCACGAGCATCTGGATATTGTGTGTAGTCAATTTTATTTTGCTGATCCACAATGGACTCCTTGCATAAACATCTTTATTTGCTGATGGTCTTTAATACCTTTTGCAACTTCTACACCACCACTTACATCCACTGCAAATGGCTGTGTTTGTTTTATTGCTTGTTGAATATTTTGCGGGTTTAATCCACCTGCTAAAATGAGTGGAATACTGAGTTTGGGAAACGTTGACCAATCAAATGAATGTCCCGTTCCACCTTTTAGTTCAGGATGCCAAGCATCTAATAAGATAGCACTTGCACCTGCATCTTGGTAGCGTTCAATTTCTGCAATAATGTCTAAATTAGGCTTCATTTGAATAGCTTTATACCAACGGCGCTGTACGTGCTTGGCAATTTGCGCACATTCTTGGGCTGATTCATCACCATGAAACTGTAAAATATCCACAGGGGCTTTGGCAAGTGTACTTAAAATATCTTCAAGTGACGCATTAACAAAGAGCCCGACCGTTTGCACATAAGCAGGTACGGCATGCAACAATATTTTTGCTTGCTCAGGCGTTACAGCACGTGGGCTAGGTGGATAAAATACAAAGCCAATGGCATCTGCGCCTAAACTCACCACACTGTTTACATCTTCTAAACGTGTAATCCCACAAATTTTGGTTCGAACTCGCATCTTTAATCTTTTAATCTTGCGTTACACACACTTTACCTGAAACAACATAATATTTGATATATTTTAAGTTGTGCCAATTTTTAATGTGCTGTTATGCAATTTAATGCTCAATATACGCAACTTGCGTCTAAACTGTATCACCATCAAAAACCTCATCCCCTATTAAACCCACAAGCAGGGCATTTTAACCATGCACTTGCCGATGAATTAAAATTTAATGGTGATTGGGTTGCACTTTGTAGCGGGCAACAAACCTTTGATGAATTTGAACCGCTTGCAATGGTGTATGCAGGGCATCAGTTTGGGCAATGGGCAGGACAATTAGGCGATGGTCGAGGTTTATTGATTGCTCAAGTGCTTAACACACACGGAAAAACCATTGATTTACACCTTAAGGGTGCAGGTAAAACGCCATATTCTAGAATGGGTGATGGACGTGCCGTATTACGTTCAGTAATTCGTGAATATTTAGCAGGTCATGCTTTAAATTCATTGGGTGTTGCCTCAAGCAATGCGCTTGGTTTCACAAGTTCACGCCAAGGCGTACAACGTGAAAAACTTGAACCAGGTGCGATGATGCTTCGTACATCGGATTGCCATATCCGTTTAGGACATTTTGAATGGATTAATCAATATGCACCTGAGCTATTGGCAGACTTTACGCAAAAATGTATTGAATGGCATTACCCACACCTTTTAGATAGTGCTAGTCCTACTATTGATTTTGCACGTGGCGTCATTGAACGCACCGCTCAAATGGTGGCAAATTGGCAGTTAGTGGGTTTTGCACACGGTGTAATGAATACCGACAATTTGAATATTACAGGTTCGACCCTCGATTTTGGACCATTCGGATTTATGGAGCGTTTTCGTCCTGATTGGCAAAACAACCATTCAGACCATAGCAAACGCTATACCTACCAAAAACAGCCAAGTATTGCTAAATGGAATTTATGGGTATGGGTAAATAACCTGCGTCCTTTGGTAGATGATGAACAAACACTCCTTGCGACCATCGAACACTTTGAACCCACTTTTTTAAAGTATTACCAAAATGGACTCGCACAAAAGATGGGCTTACCAAGTTTCCATAAGGATAGTTTTGATTGTGGCTTAGAATTTTTACAGCTTTTACAAAAAGAACAGTTAGATTACACGCAAAGTTTTTGGCGTTTACAACAGCAAGAATACACAGCAATCCAACATGACTGCATTGACCAAACATCATTTGAAAAATTCATCACACGTTATCATGCAATACGTGAACATCAAGATGTCAGTGCATTACAAGCTAATATGAAAAACCCACGTTATATTTTGCGTAATCATATGGCACAAAAAGCCATTGAGCATGCAGAATGTGAGGACTTTTCTGAAGTTGACCGTTTATTTAAATTATTAGCAAATCCGTTTACCGTACAGCCTGAGTTAGAACAACCGAGCGACTTACTGACCAATGAGCCTGCTTTAGCAATTAGTTGCTCGTCTTAATTATAAGGTGTCACTATTTTTAAAACAGTGACACCTTATGCTTTAAAGTATTCAATTTTATAGAAATAAATTAAGGATATTCAAAACGATAGCCTATTCCATAAACTGCTTGTACCCACTCATGATCTGTATCACTCATTTCGGTGATTTTACGGCGTAAATTTTTAATATGGCTATCAATCACACGGTCAGCCACATCAAAACTATCGGGGTTGATATGATCTAACAGTTGCGTACGAGAATAGACCTGCCCCACATGTTCTAAAAATAATTCTAATAAGCGAAACTCTGTTGGCGTTAAATTTAATGCTTTTTGCTTATACCAAATACGCTGTTGAGACGCATCAATTCTAAACGTTTCTTGTTGCTCAGGTTCTGCTTTACGTTCTAAACGGCGCAACACAGCTTGTACACGTGCAACCAACTCTTTTGGACTAAATGGTTTACACACATAATCATCTGCACCCATATTTAAGCCCAATACACGGTCAATCTCTTCAGTGCGTGCTGTTACCATAATAATCGGTAAATCTGATTGTTCACGTACTTTACGGCAAATTTCTAAACCATCCATACGCGGTACCATTAAGTCTAAAATCATTAAACTTGGCTTTTTGGTTAAAAACGCTTGATACGCCTCAAACCCATCATGAAATACCCGCACCGCAAAACCCGATGCTTCTAAATAGTCTTTTACTAAGCCTGCAAGTTCTACTTCATCTTCAACTAAATAGATTTGATGCATATTCCGATCCTAATTTAATTTTAATAATTGCTTGTTAAATGTAAGTTTGGCACGTAATCCCCCTAAAGGTGAATGTTCAAACGTTAACTCGCCACCTAAGGCATGAGCAAGACGTACTGAAAGCGCAAGCCCTAGACCTGTACCACCTGTACTACGTGTACGCGAATCATCTACTCGATAAAACCGCTCGCCTAAACGTTCTAATTGCTCATCACTTAAACCCAGTGGGCTGTCATCCACATAAAGTGTCCAATCGCGTTCTGTTTCCTCGGTGTGAATCTGAATTTTTCCGCCACGCTCGGTATAACGAATACTATTGCCTAGAAGATTAACCAAAATTTGTTTAAAACGGTCTTGGTCTAGTGTTAATCGTGTACTGTGTCCCTGAACTGTGACCTCAAATTCAGATTGATCAAACTTTGTTTTAAAACTTTCAATTTCCTGACAAATAATCTGCCACGGATCAACTTCTGTGAAGTAACATTTTAATTGTTGCACATCAACTTGTGCTAAATCTGATAAATCTTGTGTGAGTTTTTTTAAGCTACACACTTGCGCCATCATTGAACCTAAATGCTCAGGTGTTGCTTTTCTAATGCCATCTTGCATCGCTTCAATTTGCGCTTGAAGTACAGAAAGTGGGGTTTTAAGCTCATGGGAGGTATCTGCTACCCACTGACGGCGTGACTGTTCGTGCTGATATAAAATTTCCGAAAGTCGATTGATCTGTGTTGATAAATCCCCTAATTCATCATTTCGTTTCACTTTTACTTCGTATTGGTAGTTGCCTTGTGTGAGTTCTTGTGTCGCTTTAAGCAAACGATGAATTGGTTTTTTAAAGTAAGTTGCAAGTAAAATAGCCAGAAGCAAACTGGCCAATACAGTCACTGCATAAATAAGAAGTAAAACACGTTTTTGTGTACTAAAGAAATTTAGACTGAGTGCATCATCTTGGTTTAAAACGGGTTTAAGCCCCAAATAACCCACTACTTTGCCATTCACCTCAATTTCACGATATGACACTGTTCCGTGACTTTGCTCTCCCACAATAAGATTTTTGTTTTGATCATATAACGACAAGCGCCCACTCAGTCCTAATTTATCGGGAAATGGTGGTGGAAAACGCCTATCAAAGCGACCTTCTCGAGAAGGCATTGGTCTATTAAATTCAAAACCATCGAAAGGCTGGTACTCTGAAGGTAAGTTTTGTTGTAATAGCTGTAAATGATCTGCCTCATCCCACAGACCATGTTTAAACCCTGTAGGAATATTTAAACTTGTATTGTCTTTAAAATATCGTTGTTGCAAAGAAATATCGTACTGACGGCGTAACCACATACGCGATAAATGTTCTAGATTTTCGGGGTTTGGAGAAGCATCTACCTGCAAAATTTGTGCTTGAATGGCATCACCCCAATCATGGTAAACCTTATAGACGCCTTCTAAATTATCAATTAGATGGTCAAGTTTTTGCATCTCAACATCAGCCACGTACTTGGCAAAGTTTTCTTTCATCGTCCACTGGAACACTGCCAAACTTACCGTTGTAATAAAAACTGTGGTGAGCAACACTGTAGAAAATAAGCGTAAAGCAATCGGAATACGGCGATTTTGCAACTTAACCATCTCAATATGTATCTTGTGTGTATTGTAACCAACATATTGCTAAAAAACTCTTCATAGTTCCTCCATGTTGGTTGGATATATTTAAATAAACATAAGTGAGGAATTTTGATGAATAACTTAATAAAAATAATGTTACTCGGTGGAATGGGTGTTTTAACGGCTTGTTCGAGTATGCCAAATAAACCACCACATGATGGTAAACCACCAATGTCGCACAAAGATCGTGCTGAACGCAAAGCGATGATGGAGCAATTTAACCAAGCATGTAAGGGACAACCTGAAGGACAAACGCTACAACTGAGCGTGGGTGATAAAGTGATTCAAGGTACATGTGAGCTTCACTTTAAACCAAATAAGCCACCAAAAGGTATGGCACCACAACCACCGAAAGATGTACCGCCACCTCCTGCTGTAAATCCTTAGTATAAAACCCCACATTGTTGGGGTTTTCTTTTATATTATGGTTTTATTTGCTTGGAGTCAGTCATGCAATCTCCCAAAAAAAGACCAAGTTTTGAAACCGTACTTGATAAAATTGGTAACATTGCTGTAGAAGGCTTTCATTATTTTGCCTTGTTTATTATTGGCTGTATGATTGCGTGGTCTGCAGTGCATACCACCATAGATATTTTTACAGACAAATCTTATGCCTCTATTGATGATATTTTACTACTCTTCATTTATTTAGAGCTTGGTGCGATGGTGGGAATTTACTTTAAAACCAACCGTATGCCTGTACGTTTTCTTATTTATATTGCGATTACAGCACTCACACGTTTGCTCATTTCAGTTATTCAGCAAGAGCACCAAGCCGATTGGGGGCTTTTAATTATTACAGGTGCAATTTTAATTTTAGCCATTTCAATTTTTATTGTGCGCTATGCATCATGGCATTACCCATCAAATGTGGTTGAAAAACACGAAAAACCGAATAGAAAATTACAACCTCAAGATGATGAACTTGCATAACATATTTACAAATTTAAATTTATAAATATAATAGCAACATATTTAAGGAGATAAATATGTTGTTTTCATCATTAAAACTTGGTGGTTTAACGCTTAAAAACCGTATTGCATTACCCCCACTTACACGTTGCCGTAGTAGCCAACCGGGTAATATTCCAAATCAACGTATGGTGGAATATTACACGCAACGTGCAAGCGCTGGCTTTATGGTCACAGAAGGCACTCAAATAGAACCGCGTGGACAAGGCTATGCATGGACACCCGGTATTCACTCACAAGACCAAATTGAGGGTTGGAAAAAAGTAACGCAAGCCGTGCATCAAGCAGGGGGTACGTTATTTTGTCAGCTTTGGCATGTAGGACGTGTCTCTCACAACCAATTACAGCCCCAACAACAAGCCCCTATTGCACCTTCTGCACTGCCTGCAACCAATGTACGTGTGTTTATTGAAACAGCCCCTAACGAAGGAATACTTACAAGTCCAAGCGAACCACGCGCTTTATCCACAGCAGAAGTTAAAGAAGTTGTTGAGCTTTATCGTCAAGCTGCACACAATGCCAAAGAAGCAGGTTTTGATGGTGTAGAGCTTCATGCTGCCAATGGTTATCTGATTAATCAGTTCATTTCTGAACATACCAACCAACGTACCGATGAATATGGTGGCTGTTTAGAAAACCGTTTACGCTTTTTAAAAGAAGTTGTAGAAGCGGTAAGCAGTGCATTTGGTTCACAACGTGTCGGTGTGCGTTTTGCCCCGCTATTTCATAGTACAGATGAAGAACGTGTTTATTTAGGTTTAGTTGAGTCAGACCCACATCATACGTACATTACAGCAGCCAAAATGCTCAATGACTTAAATATTGGTTATTTATCTATTGCAGAAGCCGATTGGGATAACGCTCCTGATTTACCAATATCGTTTCGTCAAGCGCTACGCGACACATTCAAAGCACCTATTATGTATGCGGGCAAATACACCTTAGAAAAAGCACAATATGTGATTGAAAATGGTTGGGGCGATCTATTTGGCTTTGGACGTACATTTATTGCCAATCCAGACTTACCACACCGTTTAGCACATCAACTACCATTGAATGAGGTTGATGCAGGGTCACTATATGGCGGTACAGAAAAAGGCTATACTGACTATCCAACTTATTCAACACCGTAATCTGTTATGTGTTTTGCTAGCGAAGAACTGTTAAAAATCCTTGCCAACCCAACACGCCGTGCAATTTTGCAATGGTTAAAAGCGCCAAGTATTGCCTTTGCCAGCCAAACACAATTGTATCCATTTGATCAATACGGCGTGTGTGCAAGTTTAATTCAGCATAAAGCAGGTTTATCGCAACCTGCTACCTCGTTAAGTCTAAAGATCTTACTTGATGCCAATCTTGTGATTGCCACACGCGTAGGTAAATGGACATACTTCAAACGCAATGAAACGGCACTTCAGCAAAGCCTTGATCTGTTACAACAAGACATTCAAACGCTTTAAAAAGTTGAAATACCCGACCATTCCATAAAACGATATAACCAATATTTTGATGTAGATTCGTCTGCATATTGGGCATAGTCCACACTTGTGGTTGTCCACTTGGTATCAAAATACTGCTGTGCATCTACAAATACAGGCTGTACAGCAGTACCCACCACACGTATATCGCTTTCTAAATTATAGTTTTTTAAATTACGTGCGGTGTAGTTGGCAGAACCTAAAATCATTTCGGCTTGCTGTGCATGACGCTTCATCATCATTTTACTATGACACTGCTCACCATGCGTATCGCACCATCGAACGTTAATGCCTGCTTGATGAAACTCAGATGCCACTTGACGGTTAGGTATACCATTTTTTTGATGCCCAAATGCATCTTTATTAGGATCAAGTAAAATACGTAACTTCACACCACGTTGATGTGCAGATTTTAATGCTTCAACGATCTGACGCTCAGATAAGTAAAACATCACTAAATCAAGCTGATCATTGGCTTGAGCATTGTTAATGGTATTTAATACGGCATTATAAATGGCTTTTTCAGTGAGCAATTGAACTTGAGGTAGCTGTTTATCACCATCTTTTTGCCCCACCACAATCATGGGTACATCCCCTTCGGACATTTTTGCCACAGGTTGCTCACTACGCATTACATCTACGGCTGTTGCACCTTGTACCACCACACCCACGTTATCATGATGCGAACTTCCATCATGCGTATTTTGTGAGGTTACTAATGCTTTCCAACCTTGTGTGGTATCTACCGTGAGTGTTTTACGATGATTGGCTTTAAAATTAAGTAGGTTTAAATAACTGCGTAAAGTTACTTTTTCTTGCCCAAATGGATTAGTTAGCCAGCCTGCTTGTGGGTTGTTTTGCACTTGGCAGCACAAATACCAAAATCCAGACCACGCAGGATTAGACGCACGTAATACAGATAAATTGGTTTCCATTAAATCAATGCCTGCACGGCGTAACTGAATATAATGTTCAGGTACAACGCCACCATAAACAGAATTAATCGGATCTGTCATTACTGTAATTGACATATTTGGATTAATCTTTTTCTTTTTAATTAACGCTTGTGTAAGCTCTTGCGTCATGGCACGTTGTGGCTGTGTAGATTTTCCTACCTCACTGTTAAATAAAAACATATCTAACACAATCGTGGTTTGTGCCTCGTTAATCATGCTCAACATTTCATCAAAAATTTGATGTTTTTGCACTGTATCTGCAACAAATTTAACATCGGCATGGCGTAACGGTGTTTCCACACTCAGCCCTTCGGGTAAGGGTTTAATAGTTTGATAGACCGCAGAGCTAACATAACTTAAAGCAAACACACCCAAGATAAGCCCAACATACCGACGCTTAGACCACTTGAGTTTACTTTGAACTCGTTCAAAAATACGCATAATAAAAAACCTAACCCGATATGCTCAGGCTAGGTCGAATAGTCACTTTTTTCAAGTAGATTTTAGAAATTAAAATCTACACCTACTGTAAAATTACGTCCAACTTGTGGTACATCAGCCAAGAAGGATTCATGTTGATAAACTTTACTATCTAACACATTATTTGCTTTGGTATATAAACGGTAGCCTGTTTTATCATTCAGTTTACCACTATACGCTAAGCCCAAGTTGAGCATGTTATAACCCGACGTATTGGTTTCATAACTTGCAATTTTATCTTGCTTAAACACATGGTAATACTCTGCATTTGCCGTATAACCATCAGCAAAATTGGCATTAATTCGGGTGCCTAAACGCCCTGCTGGGACGCGTGGGGCATTCTCACTTTCAATTTTGCCACGTACATAATCACCAAACAGCCCGACGTTATATATAGAAGAAAGTTGATAGCTTATGTCACTATCTACACCATAAAAACGTGCCTTTGCTTGTTCATAATGCACAGAGCGGAACTCACCCACACGGTCAATGGTATTGGCATAAATAAAGTTATCAAACCAATTATGGTACACACTGACATTATATTTCAGTGCATCTTGAGCACCATGAAACCCTAAGCTTACGTTATTTGATTTTTCTTTTGTTAGCTCATCATTTCCAAACTCAAAGCTTTTAGTTGGTCCATGCAAACCACCATTTGAATAAAGCTCTTGTGCCATAGGTAAACGTTCTTGATGAGATGCATTTAAAGATAACTTATGATCAGGTACAAATTCCCAAGCTGTTTCGCCTGCTACAGAATATGCTGTACCTTTAAAATCTTTCTGATCTGAATTTACATGCGAATCTTGGTGATCAATACGGGTTGAAAATTTGGTATTGACCGTACCAAATTGTTTGCCCTGTAAAGCAAATATACTATAGCGTTTAGTATCAGTTGGTGCCATTAAGGCTTCTTCACCATCAATGGTGAGTTTTTGTCGTGTAAATTGTGTCCCAATTTGTCCACTCCACCCTGCCCACGGGTTGTTTTCTAAAACAATACGTCCATCTGTTCCTGTACTATTAAAAATAGTGGCAGGTGTATCACCATCCATTTCTTCATGTTCGTACGTGGTATGCGTAGCTTGTACCGTTAATTTATTAAATCCTGCAAATGGATCATTTAATTGCGTTTTAAAGTCATAACGCTTTTGTTTAAGATTAATCCAAGAAGAACCACCTGCTTCATCTTCGTCATCCTCATGTTCGGCAGGAACAGTTAACATCATGTTTGCATCAGGCTCCCATTCAGATTCCACATCTCCCGGAATACCATAACGATCATGACGATTACTGAACGAAATACCTGTAAAGCCTCGGTCGTAAATCCAAGATAATCCTGCATTATAATTATCAGATTTGGCGAATGTACTGTCTTCACGACGAGTTTGTTGTTGTAAATCATTTGGTAAGATATAGTCATTTGCACGTCGGGTTAAGCCACCCACTTTAAGTGCTACTTGGCTACCTAAACCAATCGTCGTATCTGCCGAATACAACATATCATCGCTACCTGTATTGTAGCGTGTACCAATATGCCCCTCAAAACCATCTTTTGGCATTTGGTTTGGAATTTTATTATCCACCACATTTACCAAACCACCCACAGAACCTGCCCCATACAACAAGGTATCTGCACCTTGAATAAGTTGTATTTCTTGGGCACTGTTTGGGTCTACAGTCACAGCATGGTCAGGCGAAACTGATGATACATCTAAAACATCGCCTCCATTTTCTGTAATTTTAATACGTGCCCCATCTTGCCCCCGAATAACAGGACGACTCACGCCACCTGTGTACTGCGCAGCATAAACCCCTGCTTGCCCATTTAATGCGTTTCCAATTGTGGTAGCACCTTCCATCAATTGCTCATGTTCAATTGCTTTATCATTTACATTTAGTAATGTTTTAGGTTGCGCGTGCAGTTGTATTGTTGCCAACTCAGTTGGTTGGTCTGCCATGGCATGTTGCACTGAAAAAGCAAGTAACGACAAAACAAAAGCTTTGTGATGAAGGTACATATCCGAGTTCCGTTCAAAAGTTTTACGTTATGTTATAACATTGTTTTATTTTTACAAGCCAAACCTGTAAAAAACTTCATTATTGCCCCACTATGCGTCATTTAAATGACATTTTGATTTAATCCTTGAGCGCACAGTATGAAATAGGCATAATTAAAGGCTTTACTACATAAGTCATTCGTGGCTTTATCTCACTAAATAATAGAAGTTGGACTTAGTACGCCATGATGCGAACTCATTACTGTGGCTCATTAACAGAAGCCCAAATTGATCAAACAGTTACAATATGCGGTTGGGTACACCGTCGCCGCGATCATGGCGGTGTCATTTTCCTTGATATGCGTGACCGTGATGGTCTTGTACAGGTAGTGATTGATCCAGACACCCCTGAAGCATTTGCAACTGCCGATAAAGCACGCTCTGAATTTGTATTAAAAGTAACAGGTCGTGTACGTCGCCGTTATGAAGGCACAGAAAATGCCAACATGATTAGCGGACAAATTGAAGTTTTAGGTAAAGATATTGAAGTGCTTGCTGCTTCAGAAACACCACCGTTTCCACTCAATGACGAAACAACAAATATCTCTGAAGACATCCGTTTAAAATATCGTTTCTTAGATATTCGTCGTCCAGAAATGTTAGATCGTTTACGTTTTCGCTCTAAAGTAACCAACTTAATTCGTAACTACTTAGACGACCACGGTTTCTTAGATGTAGAAACACCAATTTTAACGCGTGCAACACCAGAAGGTGCGCGTGACTATTTAGTACCAAGCCGTGTATCAAATGGTAGCTTCTACGCATTACCACAATCACCACAGTTGTTTAAACAATTGCTCATGGTGGGTGGTATTGATCGTTACTACCAAATCGCAAAATGTTTCCGTGATGAAGATTTGCGTGCAGATCGTCAGCCTGAATTTACACAAATCGACGTTGAAACATCGTTCTTAAATGACGATGAAATCATGGATTTGATGGAAGGCATGACAACTAAACTATTTAGCGAATTGCTAAATGTTAAGTTTGATAAGTTCCAACGTATGCCGTATTCAGAAGCAATGCGTGATTATGCGTCAGACAAACCAGACTTACGTATTCCACTTAAATTAGTAGACGTTGCAGATTTAATGCAAGGTGTAGAATTTAAAGTATTCTCAGGTCCTGCAAACGATCCTAAAGGACGTATTGCGGCGTTACGTGTACCAAATGCAAGTTCGCTTACACGTAGTCAAATTGATGAATACACTAAATTTGTGGGCATCTACGGTGCTAAAGGTTTGGCATACATCAAAGTAAACGAAATCGAAAAAGGGGTTGAAGGTCTTCAATCACCAATCGTTAAGTTTATCGAACCAATTGTAATGCAATTGCTTGAACGCGTTGGCGCACAAAATGGCGATATCGTATTCTTTGGTGCAGATAAAGCAAAAGTTGTAAATGATGCAATGGGTGCTTTACGCGTGAAGATTGGTCACGATCTTAACCTTGCAACATGCGAGTGGGCACCGCTTTGGGTGGTTGACTTCCCAATGTTTGAAGAAACAGACGATGGCAAATGGACATCTGTTCACCATCCATTCACGCTTCCAAAAAGCAGCGTAGAAGATGTGAAGAACAATCCAGGTGAAGCACTATCTGTTGCTTACGATATGGTACTTAACGGTACTGAGCTTGGTGGTGGTTCACTTCGTATCTATACACTTGAAATGCAAAAAGCAATTTTTGAAGCGCTTGGCATTTCTGATGAAGAAGCAGAAGAGAAATTCAGCTTCTTACTTAACGCGCTTAAATACGGTGCACCTCCGCATGGTGGTTTAGCATTTGGTTTAGACCGTTTAATTATGCTCATGACGGGTGCATCATCTATCCGTGATGTGATTGCATTCCCGAAAACGAAAACAGCTGAATGTCCAATGACACAAGCACCTGCACCAGTTGAAACAACGCAACTGCGTGATTTAGGTATTCGTTTACGTGAACAAGCTAAAAAAGAAGCTTAATTTAAAAACCCTGCTTCGGCAGGGTTTTTCTTTATAAATGTTCTAATATCTTTTCTAAATTTTTAAAATAGTTTTCTCTATATAAGTAAGCGATCGATTCTTTGATTTTATCTGCGTTATAAAAGTTTTTTGGGTTGGCAACAAATTGCTGCATTTTATTTGCAAGCACCTCTACATCACCTACTTCAAACAAACTGCCATTAACGCTCTCTGTAATAATATCTTTAGGTCCGAATTTACAATCAGAAGCTAAACATGGAATACCATAAGAAATCGCTTCACCTAACACCAAAGGCAAACCTTCATATTGAGAAGGTAATATTAAACAACTTGCCTCTGTAATGGCTTGCCAAGGTTTATCAAACCAACCTAAAAATTTTACTTTCTCTTGTAGTCCAAACTGTTGTACGGCTTGTTCAAGCTCAGTGCGGTCTTGCCCATCACCATAAAATTCAAAGGTAAAATTGAGCTTCTTAATTTTTTTAATTGCATGCAAAATATCCATACAGCGTTTTTGCTGATAACAAAATAAACGCCCAACATAAATAAATTTTATTTTTTCAGTTGTTCTTTTTAGTTCTTGTTGCTGTTCAATTGGGTTATAAATTAATGAGATTTTCTCTTGAGAAATGCCCAAATCATGTAATGAATGCTCAATACCTGTGCAAATAGCAAAATAATGGTCAGCATAATAAATGTTTTCTAAAAATACAGGCTTTTGCGCATGATAATAACTATACGACATATGATCCCAAAAAATAATGCTCGCTTGCTTATACTCTTTAAGTACTTTTAGATAAAAATAATTAGGCGTTAGAATTAAGTTAGGTTGATACTGTTCCAAACTTTGCTTTAGAACATCCTCTAAAATGAGTTCTGCTGATACATACTCAAAATGAGTATCACACAACCACTCTTCATTTAAACAATGATTTAAAAGTAAAATTTTAATTTTATAATTATCAGTAAAATAATCATAAAAATCTCTTATAACTTTTTCTGTGCCACCATGGCCACTCAGTCCATCGGCAATAATTAATATTTTTTTCATTTATTTTCTCTTTTCTTTTAATTATATGCTTCTAAACTGAATTTAAATTAACTTTTGTCTTAGACTTTGTAACTATGGCATAATAAAGCCCTAAAATAGCAAAGGTACCGTAACATGGCTATGCGTCCAGAAGTACGTCGTCGTTCATTTGTTGTGATTGGTTTCTCTTTAGTTCAATGGGGAATTATGAACTATATTCTCCATAATGAAATGTTTAATATTACAACATACCAGCGTATTTTATATTTTTGTGTAAGTAGTTTGTCTGCGGCTTTACTCATCTTTTTAGCACTCATTTATATGGTTTTAAAAGGTAACGCTGATAGTCGCTAATTATGCATATGCTTCGTTTTTTTCGTTATATTCCGCTTTCTGTACTTAGAAAACTTGCCGTTTGTACGGCTTGGATTATTAATCAAAATCCAAACAAGGGCATGTTACGAAAAGTTTTAATTAATTTGAAACTTACTTACCCTCAGCTTAATGAACAAGAACGAATACAGCTTGCAAAAACGAGTGTTCAAAAACAATGCTTATCTTATGTTGAATCTATTAAATGCTGGGCAATGCCACCGCAATGGAGCATTGATCAAATTACAACTGTTCATCATATCGAAAAACTGCAAAATGCACTTAAAGACCCCAGAGGTACTTTAATTATTACACCGCATTTGGGTACATGGGAAATGATGAACGCATGGGTGCATCAGTATGGTATACCAACCATTATGTATAAACCTATGAAAGATAAGTTTGTTAATGATTTTGTCCTCCAAGCAAGACAAAGTTTAAATGCAAACCTTGTACCAACGGATGCAACAGGTGTAAGAGCTTTATTTAAAAATTTAAAACAAGGTGGTTTTAGCGTTATTTTACCTGACCATGTGCCTCATCCATCAGGGGGTGTCGTTGTTCCATTTTTTGGTATTCATACATTGACTAGTACACTTGCTAGTAAAATGGCACAAAAAACACAATGTAGACTCATTGGTTTAAGTTGTATTCGGAAAAAAAATGGGCAAGGCTTTGAGGTCTATTGTGACCTTTTAGATCATCCACAACTTTACAATTCAGATATCAATATTGCGACCACCGCTTTAAATCTAGAAATAGAAAAAATGGTGAATCGTTTTCCTGCTGAATATATGTGGGGATATAAACGCTTTAAACATATCCCCAATATTGGTCATCCTTACTAAATTAAATCATCAAGTGTCAATTTAATATCAATACCGAGTCTTTGGGTTCGGTCATTGACCACCGCATGACGCTTTGAAATTTTCTGACTACTTTTAAGTAAGTGTGGAAAACGCATTAACCACTGATATAGTGCATTTCTTCTTTTATATTTCTCAATCCAACGCATATCTCGACTTGCTTGTAACTGCTCAATAATGGGCTTTACATCATTGCCATATACGCGTCGTGATGTATCAAAAATAAATGTATAGCTTGGTGGTAAATTTTTTAACGTAATTTTTCCTGCCTCTAACCATTCAAAAACAAGCTCTTGTAAAATGACCTGATCCCAACGTTCTGGCTCTGCCAACATACGCTTTTCCCACTCATTCATTAAAGCATGAGCATTTGGCGTTTCATTAATAAATAAGGTACTACTTACTAAACGTTCGTCATTCATTAAATGGACAGCAATATCTTCTTTAATATTACTAAAATATGGGCGAATATCTTCTAAAACCACCGCATCAGCATCAATATATAAAATAGGGCCTTTAATCTCGCGACGCATTTGTGCAATAAATGTAGGCTTAAATGCAATAATTTTTTGCCAATCATTTTTTGAAAACTCACGGAGTTCTACATTAATATCAAATTTTTTTGCTGACTGCTCTAAGATCTGTGCGTGTTTTGTATATAACTTATCATCTGTATAAAAACCAAAAATTGTCAGCATAGTTATCCTATAAAATAAAAGCGTCTAAACCTATAAAAATGAATTGTATAATACCGCACGTTTGTAAAACAAATTGTACGGTGTTCTGTAGAGTTAAATGTATTAAGATTAACAACGAAACTTTAAGGGGAAAATAAAATGTCGAATGAAAAAATTAAAGTCTTTGTCGGCTGTGACCCAAATAACTGC
Source organism: Acinetobacter sp. HY1485 (assembly GCF_027568475.1). Taxonomy (GTDB): domain Bacteria; phylum Pseudomonadota; class Gammaproteobacteria; order Pseudomonadales; family Moraxellaceae; genus Acinetobacter. The sequence continues at coordinate 29,865 of NZ_JANKZG010000002.1, forward strand.
GACTTAGAGCAAATGATGGTGCTTGAGTACAGTATTAAAAAACATACTCAAAACCCTGTAGAAATTGTGTGGATGCAAATCTCACACGATGAAAATAGTTTTTGGTTTTCTGAAAAAAATAAAAATTTAGGCTGGAACACCCAAAAATGGGCGACTCCTTTTTCAGGTTTTCGTTGGGCAATTCCTGAATATTGTAATTTTGAAGGTCGTGCCATTTATATGGATGCAGACGTTATTGTATTGTGTGACCTTTTAGAATTATGGCATCATCCGATTGGGGAAAATGCAATTGTAGCGGCTAAAGGGGGCAAAAAATCAGCTCGTTTATGCACATGTGTATGGGACTGTGCCAAAGCCAAAGCGTATATCCCTGCTTTATCAGAATTTAAAATGGATGAAAATGGGCATCAAAAAATGATGCAAACCCTAAAAGACCATCCAAACCTAGTAGAACCATACCAAAATTCATATAACTGTGTAGATGGTGAGGGATTAGAGATTGAGCAGATTAAAATCTTGCATTACTCAGATATGGGAACGCAATTTAGTCATAAATACTCTTTACCTCGTTTAGAGCAAAATCAGCAAAAACATTGGTTTGATGGCAAGATTATGCCGCATCCTCGTGAAGATCTTGTTGCTTTATTTGATCAGTATTATCATGAAGCTCTAGAGGCGGGTTATACACCCGAACAATACCGCATAGAACCTTATGGTCACTTCCCTAAAGCGACACAAGTAAATTATCACGGTAATGGTGTGACGCGTCCTGAATCTACAGTAAGCCGATTTATTCATAAATTAAAAGCAAAATTTAAAAATAATAAATTTTCTTTGGATAACTAAAGCCCATGTATAATGGCATGCAAAGAATTCGTCACTAGAGTTATGCATGCCATCTTTTTCTCTTGATATGCTTAATCGCAGTATTTTTAAATTTATTTATAAACTGAGTTTTCCTAAAACACACAAACATAATCGCCGTTTTTGGCCTTACTATCGTGTAGAAAGAAATTCCGAGCATCACATACAAAGAGTCATTTTTAAAAAACAAATTGTTGCTCAAAATACAGTTACACGCTCTAAAAATCGTAAATTAATGCTGATAGCGACAGGCCCTTCTTTAACTCAACTACCAAAACAAGATTTGACTCAAAGTGATATTGATTATATTGGTGTAAATGGGGCAATTTCCTGCCAAGAAATTCATTTTAAATATTACGTGATTATTGATCATAATTTTGTGATGGAAAAATTTGATCTTGTAAAAGCAGTGTTAAATACGCCTTGTACTTTATTTACCACACCACGCTGTTTAGATTTAATTTTACGTAAAATGAATTTTTCACAAATTAAGAGTGATATTAAAGTATTAGAAGTGATCACACGCAACGAAATTGAAGTTTTTTTAAATGCAAAAAAAACTATTTCGTTTGATGATCCTAATTACTATATTCATGAAGGATATGGTTTTTCTAAAAATATCTTTCATAGTGTATTTGATTACTTTACGGTTGCATATGTAGCATTGCAAATTGGCGTATTTTTAAAATATCCAACTATATTTTTAGCAGGCTTAGATATGAATAATTTTTCTCAGCCCCGCTTTTATGAAACTAAAGAGAACCAACAACCTACCTTATTAGATCTACACCAATCTACAGTGCTTAATGCGTTTGCACTAGCAAGCGAATATATGACTCAAAATCATATAAAAGTTATTAATTTATCACCAAGCAGTGCAATTGAAAATTTTACTAAATATGCGTGCTTAGCAGATTATGATAAATCTAAAAGTGACCCTTTAAAGTAGTATTGATGTTGATAAAATTTACTCAAGTAGTTACGTTCTTTTTTTGTCAATTTAATTAAGTAAGGATGAGGTATAGAAGGCGTAGAAATTGCCAGCTCAATTAATACTTTTTCTTTTACCCAACGATTTTTTACTTGATAACTCAAGGCATTTTCATCACAATTTATTACCGTTATACTGGGTTTAGTACAACGCATAATCTTTTGACATGCTACATAAGCAATAAGATATTCTAGATTTCCGATTTCTTGAAAAATTTCTTTAGGATTTTCATATTGCTGTTTTATATCTGCAATATATTGTTGCGGAGAAATTTTAAGTGCATAAGCTAATTCATCAAACCATGCTTTAAAAAATTCTTGTTTTGGTCTTGCTGCTAACAACCAATTCTCAATAACAGGATAATCTGAATGTATCGTATTTTTTGCTCTGTAATAAGCAAAAATAGCGGTCTTTTCTTGACATAATAAGTGGTTGATCCAATCTAAATTTTGATACAGTAAAATACTTGCATCCAACCAAATTCCGCCATGCGCATATAGCAAGTCAAATCTGAGTAAATCGGCTTTTTGTTGCGGTGTTAAATGCGAGTAAATAGTCCAATCAACTTGACTATACTGCCCCATATTTTCTGGGTTTAGAATAAGAACTTGATAATCTAAATTTTCTTTTTGTATTTTTTGTAAACAGGCCTGAACTAAATCAGGGCATTCACCTTGCCAATAAATCCAAATAATTTTTGGAAGAGAAGATTCATTTTTTTGCATCGGATAAAGACTAATCTTGTCCGCAAAATTATCAATCTGAATCTCACTTTTCACCCATTTATGATTCATAAATAGATATTTAAACTTACATGCGTAGTAAAGTTTTTTAAAAATTTTCATGAGATTTTATATTTATTTTTTAATGCAGATAAACGATCACACCACATTCTTTTTTGCTTTTTCACGTTGTATGACCAACTTCGATGTGCTTTGTCATTTCTTCTTTGACTCTGCGTTGCAATAGCTCCATCAATATCACTATCTAAACCATTCGGTTTAAGTAAAGGTGGCCAAACAGATAATCCTTTACCGTTTTGGCTGAGCCATGTTTGAAATACATTATCAACAGGCATAGAAATATCTTGAATATAGTTTACAAATGCCTGAGCACCCTGACGAGACCAAATTAAACCAATACCTCGTATAGGAAAATAATAAGCATGGATTAATGTATGATGTTCAAATGTTTGGATAGGCGTATAAATCTTTCTTTTTTTGGCAGCCAAATTAATTAAATACCAATCCAAATCACGATGAGTATCTAAATATTTTAAAATATCATCTACCGTTTCTTTAAAATGCTCTGAAACTTTCAAATCATCTTCTAAAACAATTAAATAATCAGCATCTGTTTGTAAGAATTTTTTAACACAGCCAAGATGACTCATGTAACAACCAAGCTCAGAATTTAATAAACTCCGACCCATAATTTGATTTGCTTTTTGATCATTATAATCAACAAAATCACTCAGCTGTTTTTTTCTTCCATCGTAAGCAGGAAACCGAGTAAAAGAGAACTGTTGAGCATTCAACTGAGTTGTTGCACTTGCAAGACGCTCATCACTTCCATCTAAATTAATTAAATAGGTTTCTACTTTCATTTTTGCTCTAATATCTGAGAAGGTAAAAAATCTTCAAATTTTTTAATCAAATCTTGTTGAATAACACGTTTGTACGTTATGTCTAGCTGATCTAAACTTTGCACACAGCCAAACTTAATGCTGTCATCGTGTAATTCATTACGCCAACGCTCTACACCTTTTTGATTTTTTAAATAAGCAATATTCAAATCATTTTTGAGTGTTGCTTGGTCTTTTTGAATCGCAAGATGATTAGACAATCCAACAGGTAAAAATTGTTGATGATGTCTAAATTTAAATTGAATTTGCTCATTCAAAATATGCGTATTTTCTTTAAAAAATTGCCTTAATAAATCTTTATTTATAAGATGTGGACGATGATGAATTTCGAAGTATTGAGATAAACCAACCATCTCAGCACTTAACATTTGGGCAACTGTATATTTAGCAGAAACTGTTTTACTCAATAATTTTTTAATTTCATATTTAAATTTTTTAGCTATATTTTTCTGCCAATGCCCATAAATAACCACTTTATTATCTACTAAAAAATCTTCAATTTTAGACGGTGCATTAAAGAAAAAATCATCATTAAGGTAAATAAACTTAGAAGAAATATTTGGAATATTCCAAAGCATTGTTTCTAAACTTAATGAATTAAATGTAGGCAGATACTGAGTATAACCATCAAATAAAACTTGATGATCAATCACTTGAATTTTGTCTGCTGTACAAATGCCTTGTGCTACAAACTCTGTTAACCAAGTGGGTTGTTGTTGGTCTGTCACCAAATAAATTGTTCTACAATACGGTACGTATTTTAAAATAGAAGCAATACAAAAATAAATTTCTTCATCACTTGCAAAACGAGTGGTTTCTACCGATTTACAGTATTGATTTCGCTTCGCTTGTAATTTTTGATCACTTCCATCTACCCAAGTAATCACAAAATCTAAATTTTGCATTATTTCCATGCCTTTTTAATCCAGTCAGATGGCAACACATGACGATACCATTTACCACCACCACCATTGATTGCATCAGGTGGGTTAATTTCACCATGAAACACAATAATTTTTGCATCTTGTGGTTTTACAGGTGGTTTAAAATAAGCAAATGGAATTTTTTGTAAACAATGATATTTATAGCTCTTGCACCAGCTTTCTGGCCAATAACTTAACACACTGTACTCATCAATAAACCAAGATAAATAGGCTTGTTCATGGCGGAAATTCTTTCTAATTTCATCAAAATTTTGACGGAAATAAGGCAAAATCTCAGGAAAAGCACCTAATTTAAAACGATAAACAGAGCTATTACCTGTAATTCGCCAAGGGCGTTTCCAATCATGAATAATTAAAAAATCGCCTTTTTGAGTAAAAAAGCAATCAATATTATCAACAATCACCACATCTAAATCTAAAAAAAGTGCATTTCCTTTTAAACCATATAAATCTGGCTCAAATGTAGAGAGCTTATTCCAGCCTCTTTCAGGGCTACCTTCAGGTAAATCTAAAGGTGGAATCGGATAGCATTCAATTTCAGGTAAAATACCTTCTGTTCTATCTGTTAAACACACCATTTTAAAAGGCAATGTTAAGTGTCTTTTGACCATGTTATACAAACGATTCACATAATCTGCACCATACTTTGTGCCCCATTTCATACAAAGTACAATATTTTCTTGTGAATCTAATGTTGTTGATTGCATTGGTTCAAGTACACCTATATCGCGTCCACGGTTTTGTGGAGTTTTTCTCTAGGCATTATATTAGCAAATAAAAAAGCGAAACCGAAGTTTCGCTTTATTGTCATTATTTTACATAGGTTAACCAATGTGCATACTTTGGATTTTTACCTTGTACGGCATCAAAATACGTTTTTTGGATTTCTGTGGTAATTGGCCCACGTACACCCTCACCAATTTGACGGTCATCATATTCACGGATTGGCGTTACTTCGGCAGCTGTGCCTGTAAAGAATGCTTCATCTGCAATATAAAATTCATCACGCGTGATACGGCGTTCTACCACTTTATAACCTAAATCGTGTGCAATCTGAATCACAGTTTGACGTGTAATACCATCTAAACCACCGCTTGATAATTCAGGGGTATGCAACACACCATCTTGCACTAAAAATACGTTTTCGCCTGCACCTTGACACACAAAACCATGCGGATCTAACAGCATTGCTTCATCGTAACCTGCTTGTGCAACTTCTTGATGTGCCAAAATAGACACTGTGTAGTTACCACATGCTTTTGCTTTACACATGGTCACGTTTGGATGATGGTGCGTAAACGAAGATGTTTTAACACGAATGCCTTTTGCCATGGCTTCTTCGCCCAAATAGGCACCCCAACTCCACGCAGCAACAGCGGCATGAATGGTATTTGAAGTGGATGCAATACCTAAACGCTCTGAACCAATCCAAATAAAAGGACGCAAATAAGCAGACGATAATTTATTTTCACGTACAACATCAATTTGTGCTTGTTCTAATGTTGCTTGATCAAATGGAACTTTCATTTGATAAATTTTGGCAGAATTTAATAAACGTTTGGTATGTTCTTTTAAACGGAAAATTGCAGTGCCCTGTGGCGTTTCATATGCACGCACACCTTCAAAAACACCCATACTATAATGCAATGTATGCGTTAAAACGTGAACTTTTGCGTCACGCCAATCTACTAATTCCCCATCTTGCCAAATAAAACCATCACGATCAGCCAAATTCATGACATATACTCCATTACATAACTACAGTTGGATCAATTAATTTTTGCCATAACTTGCAAACGATCTCGCGGGTGTTTTGCCATGCGTCTGCTTTTACTTGCATATTGTGATTGGCAAGGGCTAAACGATGGCTTTCGGCTCGTTCACTGAGATAAGCTTGAATCAAAGCCTGCACATCGAGGTGGGATAGACACCCTAAGCGTGCAGCATCTTCAAGGATTCGTACGTTATCGGAGTAATGGGCGAGATCGGGCTTCGACCCACTCCACGCTAACACAACATACTGTGCCATAAATTCAATATCAACGATACCACCTGTATCCTGTTTTAAATGAAAAATGCCTAATTTTTTTTGTTCTGTATTGCTTCCTAAATGGTCTTTCATTTTTTGACGCATCTGAACCACTTCTTGGCGAACATACTCAATGTCACGCACTTGGGTTAAAACAGATTGGCGAATATCATTAAATTGGGCTTTTAATTTCTCATCGCCTGCAATGGCACGAGCACGCACTAAAGCTTGATGCTCCCATAACCATGCACTTTTTGTTTGATAATTCTGATATGCCTGAATACTGGTCACAAGCACGCCTGCTTCACCCGATGGACGTAAACGTGTGTCAATTTCGTACACACGCCCATCAAGCGTTTGCGTGGTCATCAACGACATAAATTTTTGTGCCACTTTAAAAGCAAACTGAAAGCCTGAAATTTCTTTTTTGCCATCTGTATCGGCTTGCTCATCCAATTGGTGCACAAACACCAAATCTAAATCTGAGCCATAACCCAATTCAATACCGCCAAGTTTGCCATAACCAATCACGGCAAACCCTTGTTGATGATTAGATGCACGCTCCCCATTTTTTAAAATAGGATGCCCATAACGCTGTGCCACCAACTGATACGCTAAATGCAATGTGGTTTTTACACAAACTTCGGCAATATCTGTTAATGCATCAGAAATTTTCATCAGTGGGCTTTCTGCCAATACATCACTGGCAGCAACGGCTAAAACATGGCTTTTTTTAAATAAACGTAACGCACGCATTAAGTCTTCTACTTGATCAAGCTCAATGCGTAACAGTTGATGACGTATTGCATCTTCAAGATCACTCCGCTGTGGCAACTCAAAGTCCATCGACAAAAATTCATCTAACAACACAGGATACTGTGTCAGTTCTTCACAAATCCACGGGCTCACTTCTGCCATTTTAATTAAACGCTGTAATGCACCCTTATTTTCAATCAGCATCACTAAATAAACGGTACGACGCATTACCGATTCAATTAACGGCATTAAGCGTAAAAGTGCCATTTGTGGTTGTTCTACTTTTACAATCGCTTGGCTAAAAATACCCCAAAATATTTTGAGTCGTTCTTTTGCTTTTTCGGGTAATTTTTTAACTGCTTGTGATGCCCAAAATGTTTGAATACGTTGCCATGTTTCCTCATCGACAATTTGCTTAAGGGCATCATCTTGTTGATGTTCTGTTGGTTCAGGCAATGGTGCTTGAATTAATACTTTAAATTGATGCGACACATGCTCACGATGCACATTTAAAGCCGTTATAAATGCTTGCCATGAATTAAAACCAAGTGTGTCAATTAAACGCTGACGCAATGTTTCGTCTACAGGAAGCACCTGTGTTTGTTGGTCGTTTAACGCTTGAATGGCATGTTCTACACGGCGTAAAAACAAATAAGCATCTGTGAGCTGTTGTACAGTTTGTGGCGTAAGTAAATCGGTTAGATGTTGTAAATTAACAAGGCATTGTCTATCTTGAAGTTCACGTTTTGAACCGCCATAAATAAGCTGAAAAACCTGCACAATAAACTCAATTTCACGGATACCGCCTGAACCTAGTTTAATATCATCTTTAAGCTGACGGCGTGCCACTTCACGTTCAATCATCGCTTTCATTTCGCGCATGGCTTCAAAAGCAGAATAATCAACGTAACGTCTAAACACAAAAGGTCGGGTCATTTTAAGCAGGGCTTTACCTTCATCACCTGTAATAATCCGTGCTTTAATCCATGCGTATCTTTCCCATTCACGCCCATGTTGTAATAAATATTTTTCTAATGCGGTGTAGCTCATTGCAAGTGCCGAGCCATCACCCCAAGGGCGTAAACGCATATCTACCCGAAATACAAAACCATCGGCAGTCATCTGATCAAGCAAATAAATTAGTTTTTGACCCCAAAAAATACAAAACTGTTGGACGTCTATACATTTACGCCCATTGGTTTCGCCCTGTTGATCAAAGGTGAAAATTAAATCAATATCACTAGATAAATTAAGCTCTTGTGCCCCTAATTTCCCCATGCCAATCACTGTCAGGTCTTGAACTTTGCCATTTGCCCCAATCGGCTCACCATATTTTTTTACTAGTGGCTCACGTGCATAGCTTTTGGCAACTTCAATACACGCATCAGCAAAATCAGAAAGCTCTTTGGTTAAGGTCACAACATCGGTGAGTTGATTGGCATCTTGCCAAATCCATCGAAACATTAAGCATGCACGTAAGCCACGCAAGGCTTTCATCCATAGCTGTTCATCTTCAATAGATTGAACAACATCTTGCACACGCTTAAAAATATCTTGCCTTGAGAGGGGTTTTAAAAATTGGTCTTGTATGTAATCTTGTTGTAATTGATGCGAATAAATTGCCAACACCTGTGTTGCATACTCACTGGCATGGCAAGTTGTTTGAAGTTGTAGCGCGTCCATGATGCATGACCTAGTTAATACCTCGTCAAAACATAAGATAATTACGCTGTTTTTTCTAGTACCAATGCTGTATGGTCAAGTTCGGCACATGGTAGTTGTACGGTAAAAGTTGTCCCGTGACCCTCTTTGGAATTTACCAAAATATGTCCTTTGTTCAGCTCAACAAAGCGTTTACACAGCACCAGCCCTAAGCCTGTACCTTTTTCGCCTGCTGTGCCTTTTAAAGATGATTTGAGTTTAGGGTCAAAAATATTTTTAATTTGAATATTATTCATACCTAACCCTGTATCCGTCACATAAAAATAAACGCCGTCTGCTTTACGTTCTGCCGAAATTGTGACACAGCCCGTGCCATCTGTTGGCGTAAACTTTAACGCATTAGATACCAAGTTTTGTAAAGTCGATGTGACCATATTTAAATCGGCATACACTTTTAAATTGTCAGGTATACGATCAATCAGTTGAATTTTTTTATTTAGTGCCAAGCTACCTAAAACACTCATAACAATATGACTAGCTTGTTTTAATTCAAAATTAATGGGTTGATAAGTAAACCGCCCACCTTCTGCCATTGCCCAATTGAGTAAGTTTTCTAATAAATGATACGTTGAGCTTGCAGTATCGTTTAGATAGCTTGCAATATTTTGAATACTTGCAGGGTCTAGTGTGTCTAACTCTTCGGCAAGCACTTCTGAAAAACCAATTAAACCATGAAAAGGTGCACGTAAATCGTGTGCAATAATTTGAAAGAATTTAGTTTTACTATGGTTAAGCGTTGAAACCTGCTCGTAAGACTCTTGAAGCGTAGCAAAATTAGCTTTAAGTTCTAAATACTCAACCAAATCGTTCAGCAGCTCTTGTACAAATGCAATATCTTCAACAGCAAAACAATCTTTACAATCATCTATAAAAATAAGCTGCCCAATACTATGTTGTTTTTTAGACAGTAAAGGAAAAGCAACAAGGCGTTGATTTTGTGGAATATGAGGCATAATTGCTTGTTGGTATTGCGTATATTGCTGATGCCCTAAAGTTAGCATTTCTTTAGTAAGCAACTTTACCACATGCGTTGCAGCGATTTTAAATGATTTAAAACCTAATGCCGAATGCGACCACGCATAGGGCTCATGCTGAAAAATACAAATTGCATGATCAACTCGCAAAATCTTTTTTGCACGCGCCAAAAAGGTTTCAAGTTTATTTTGAGGAGATACAACATCTAATAACAACGCTAAATGACATGCGCTGATTTGACCCATCTGATCAATATTGAGTAACGATAATGCCATAACATATGTCCTCGTTGGATGTTCTTCTTATTTTAAATTTAATTAATAATGCATCTTATCATTAACAATTATCACACAAAATGCAACTATATAGAGAAATAGTTACACTTTATTTGGGTGCATTATCTATTCAAACTTAAACATTAAAAAACCCCAAGCCTTTGATACCAGCTTGGGGTTTTGGAATCTTGGTCCCGAGGGTCGGACTCGAACCGACACATCATCTCTGATAGTGGATTTTGAATCCACCGCGTCTACCAATTTCACCACCTCGGGAGAGTATGGTTTGTGTAAGCTATCTTACTCTATTTTGTGCCATTGTCAATTTTAATTGCTTGTTTTTAGTACAATCAGTGTGCTTTTGATACGCTTAAAAAAACTTTATACTGCCCCAAATTCCAATTTATTATGACTATGAAACTTTCTGACTATACGTTTGATCTTCCCGACAATTTAATTGCACGCTATCCACTTGAACAGCGCAGTGCATCCCGCCTGCTTCATCTACAAAAAGATGGTCATTTTGAAGATCTTAAATTTTCAAATATTGTTGATTTATTAGACGAAGGCGACTTACTCGTTTTAAATGATACCAAAGTAATGAAAGCTCGTTTAAAAGGTAAACGTGCAACAGGCGGTGCCGTTGAAATTTTGGTTGAGCGTCTACAAGATCAACATATTGCACATTGCCATATTAAAGCCAGTAATACACCTAAAGCAGGTGCAGAACTATTTATTGGCGATACCAAAGTGACTGTATTGGGTCGTCACGAAAATTTATTTATTGTTGAGTTTGAACAGCCGATTATTCATGTACTTGACCAATACGGACAGCTCCCTATTCCGCCTTATTTTAACCGTGAAGCAGAAGATATTGATACCGAGCGTTATCAAACCGTATTTAATGACCCTGAAAAAATGGCAAGTGTGGCAGCGCCTACTGCAAGCCTGCATTTTGATGAAGATATTTTAAAACGTCTTGAGGAAAAGGGGATTCAAAGAACTTTTGTTACCCTTCACGTGGGTGCAGGCACATTTGCCCCTGTACGTACCGAAAACTTAGAAAATCATATTATGCACAGTGAATGGTGTGATGTTCCAAGTGACACTGCCAAGCTTATTCAAGAAACTAAAGCACGTGGTAATAAAGTAATTGCGGTGGGTACAACGGCAACACGTGCAGTTGAGAGTGCAGCACAGGCACATCAAGGTAAAATTGAAGCATGGACAGGCGATACACAAATTTTCATCTATCCAGGTTATGAATTTTGTGTGGTCGATCGTTTAATTACCAATTTCCACCTCCCCGAATCAACACTATTAATGTTGGTTTCGGCACTTTCTAGCCGTGACAATATTTTAAATGCCTATCACCATGCTGTTGCACAGCAGTATCGCTTTTTTAGTTACGGCGATGCCATGTTAATTGACCGAGTATAATGATGAAAGCTGAGCAACGCGTGACCCGAAATGTTGCTCGGCTTTGGCAAATTGAACGTGATGTCAAAACCGAACAAGATTTACTCAATGCCCTACACCCTTGGCATGGCAAGCAAAACCTCAAATTTAACCAACAAGCTTGCTTTTTATATGCCTTAAGTGGTGGGCTCATTTTACTGTTTTGTTTTTTACTTAAAATAAAAATAGGTTTTGTGATTGGTTGTATTTTACTCATCTTGGCGTATTTAAATTATCATAGTGACCGTGGCATAAATGCTGTCATTCAAGCCCTCGAACAAAAAATGATACAAGTACGTTATGACCTAGCGTTTAATCATCTGCCCTCACATTTGCCTTTTAGTACACAAAGTCTTTTTTTATTTAATCAGCTCAAACAGCATTTTAGTACCTTATTTTCCGCACATTCTAGTGCTTCTTATATTTCACGGTTTGCCAGTACAAATTGGCAGATTAACCAACAAGACTGCCCTGTTTTACTGTTTGAATACGTCAATATTATTGAAATAAAAACACATGATGAAGATGGAACAAAAATTTCGTGGCGTAAAGAAGAACACCGACAATGGGGTGCTTTTATATTTAAGATGCCTGCTTTAGGGATTGCCATTAACAATACACAAAATACGTTTAAAGCCCCCTACCAAGTGCCTTGGAATACCAGTGATATTCAAATGAATGAATATTTGTATATTCGAGGTTATGAAGATTTACAACTTGCTAAAAATTTAACGCCGCATCGTGTTGTGCAGTTTGATCAATTTTTTAAACAACAAACAGGTGATTTAATTTTTCATTATGAACAAGATATTGCCTGCTTTTTGGGATTAGCCCCTTTGTTTGAAATGCACAGTCAACACAATGACATAAAAACAATATCTAATCTAAGAGGGCATTTACGCACATCGCGTCTGCTACACTACGAACAGTTTAAAAAACAAATGATAACGTTACTCTCATCATTATAAAAAAGGAAACATCATGCTTATTTTTATCGGACTTATTGTCGCCCTCATTGTATGGAGCATTTATATCCGCAATACTATTGTAAAACATTTAAATGCCACGCAACGCTCTTGGTCAGATGTCACCAATTTTGAATTAAAAAAAGTCCGTACGCTTGAACAACTTGAAGAAAAATTACAGCAATACACTCAGTTTGAACAACACACGCTCACACAAATTACGGCGTTACGTCAGCAAATTATGAATCTTAATTTAAGCCGTACTGACACATCACAACTGCAACACGTTGAACAACTCAATCATGATGTGATGCATAAACTGAATATGGTGGTAGAAAACTATCCTGAACTTAAAGCAGATCAAGTTTATTTAACGATGATGCATGAAATTCAACAGCAAAATGACAATGTGGCAGCATCTTTGAGTATTTTTAACCGTAATGTTGAGTTTTTTAATAATCAAATTCAGGTTTTTCCAAATAATATAATCAACACACTCACGCTATCTAAACGCCCCATCCGTCCGTTTAGAGACCCTGTGATGAACCAAAATTTTCAATATCGTCCAAACTTCCATTAAGTCTTACAAAACAGGGGTGGTACTCATCAGCATAATCTAGGAAAATACTCCTTTTTTATCAGCGAACTGTTTTTTCGCCTTGATGTGGGTTTAACATGAAATTTGAAAAATTAGGTCAGTCAGGTCGTGCGCGCCGTGGGCGTTTAACGCTTGAACATGGCGTGGTAGAAACACCTGTATTTATGCCTGTAGGCACATACGGTACGGTAAAAGGCATGTTGCCACGCGACATTGAAGGCATTAAAGCACAAATCGTATTGGGCAATACCTTCCATCTTTATTTACGTCCGGGGTTAGACGTCATTAAAGAACACGGTGGTTTACACGGCTTTATGAAATGGGATAAACCAATCTTAACAGATTCAGGCGGTTTCCAAGTGTTTAGCTTGGGTGCTATGCGTAAAATTAAAGAAGACGGTGTGACGTTCCGCTCACCGATTGACGGTTCAAAAGTGTTTTTATCGCCTGAAATTTCAATGGATATTCAGCATACGTTAAATTCAGATATCGTGATGATTTTTGATGAATGTACGCCTTATCCTGCATCACATCAACAAGCACAAGAATCATTACAACTGAGCTTACGCTGGGCAAAACGTTGTAAAGATCAACATCAAAAAAATGAAAACCCAAATGCATTGTTTGGCATCATTCAAGGTGGTATGTACGAAGACTTACGTGATGAGTCTTTAAAAGGACTACTTGATGTTGGTTTTGATGGCTATGCCATTGGTGGCTTGTCTGTGGGTGAACCTAAAGATGAGATGATCAAAGTATTAGATTATCTTCCTGAAAAAATGCCAAGCGATAAACCACGTTATTTGATGGGTGTCGGCAAACCTGAAGACATCGTAGAAGCAGTACGCCGTGGTGTGGATATGTTTGACTGTGTTATGCCAACCCGTAACGCACGTAATGGACACTACTTTGTTACAGACGGTTTAGTGCGTATTCGTAACAGTAAATACCGCCATGACCAAACCCCACTTGACCCACATTGCGATTGTTATACGTGCCAAAACTTTACCCGTGCGTATTTATTCCACCTCGAAAAATGTGGCGAAATGCTTGGGTCAATGCTTGGTACAATCCATAACTTACGTTACTACCAACGCTTAACCGAAAATATGCGTGATGCACTTGATGCAGGCACATTTGACGAATTTGTTGCAGACTTCTATGCACGCCGTGGACTTGACGTTCCTGCCTGCCCTTAATCATTTGCGATTACATACAAGACCATGTAAATTGCATCATAATTTTAATACTTTTAGGAAACTTAAATGAGCTTGTTTATCTCTACTGCTCACGCCGCTGAAGGTGCCGCACAGCAGCCAAGCATGATTGCTAACTTTGGTATGATTGCTGTTTTTATTGCCATTTTTTACTTTTTAATTTGGCGTCCTCAATCTAAACGTGCCAAAGAACACCGTGCTTTAATTGAAAGTTTGGGCGTTGGTAGCGAAGTTGTTTTTGCGGGTGGCTTAATGGGTCGTATCAAAAAAATTGAAGGCGACTATGCAGCAGTAGAACTCAGCCGTGGCGTAGAAATTAAAATTCAACGTTCAAGTGTCATTTCTGTACTTCCAGAAGGTACTTTAGATAGCCTGTAATTTTTACCCAAGTCGTGCCATGCACGACTTTCTCATTTTAAGAAGATAGCAAATGCGTTACCCAGCTTGGAAATACGTGCTGATTATTTTTGTACTGATTATCAGCACCTTATACGCACTGCCAAGTTTGTACCCAGATGAACCTGCCGTTCAGATTTCAGGGGCAAAGGCTGGAACAACGATTGACCAGTCTATTTTACAAAAAGCAGAGCAAATTTTAAAAAACGATAATATTGTTAGTCACGACAATAGCTTTACCAATAATGCAGCACTGATCCGCTTGGGTAACTCAACCACCCAGCTTAAAGCGCAAGATGCATTACGTCGTGGTTTAGGCGATAACTACGTGGTTGCACTTAACCTTGCACCAACCACTCCAGAATGGCTTCAAAAAATTGGTGCAAAACCAATGAAATTAGGGCTAGATTTACGTGGTGGTGTTCACTTCTTACTTGAAGTGGATATGGACAAGGCACTTAGCCAACGTATGGAAACCTCAAGCACAGACTTGCGCCGTCAATTCCGTGACAACAACATTAAATTTAATAACTTATCACTCAATAACAATGTGATTACGGTTGCATTTGCAAACAATACAGACCGCGATAGCGCAATGAGTTTCTTACGCCGTAACAGTGCAGACTTTACGCAACAAGCACTTGTTAATGCCGATGGTCCTATTGTTCAGCTCACTTATACCGATGCACGCCGTCAAGAAATTCAATCTTATGCAGTTAACCAAAACTTAACCACATTACGTAACCGTATTAATGAGTTAGGTGTTGCAGAAGCTGTGGTACAAAGCGAAGGTAACAACCGTATTGTGGTTGAATTGCCGGGTGTACAAGATACAGCAGAAGCAAAACGTGTTTTAGGACGTACAGCAAACCTTGAGTTTCGTTTAGTTGCAGATCAAAACGATCAGTATATTAATAGTTACACAGGTAAATACAACGAACAGCCAATACCAGCAGGAACAGAAGTTTTTGCCTATCAATCGCTTGATAGTGGTCGTCAGTTATTATTACAACGTAACCGTATCCTCACAGGTGAACGTGTTCAAAATGCATCATCAGGTTTAAGCCAAGATTCAGGCGGTGCTGAGGTTAATATTACCTTAGATAGCGCAGGTGGTAAGTTGATGTCTGATGCAACACGCCGTGCTGTGGGCAAACGTATGGCGGTATTATTTATTGAGAATAAGCAAAAAATCTCATATGTAACCGACCCAACAACTAACGTACAAACAGAAGTACGCACACCTTATACCGAATCTGTTGTGATTAATGCAGCAACCATTCAACAAGTATTAGGTTCACAGTTCCGTATTACAGGACTAAGCTCACCCCAAGAAGCAGCTGAACTTTCACTTATGTTACGTTCTGGTGCGCTTGCTGCGCCAATGTACTTTGTAGAAGAACGTGTTGTGGGACCAAGTCTTGGTCAAGAAAACATCGATAAAGGTATTTTATCAACCGAAGTTGGCTTTATTTTGGTTGCCATTTGGATGGTTGTGTTCTTCCGCTTATTTGGTTTAATCGCAAACTTTGCACTTGTGTTTAACCTTGCCATGATTTTAACGTTCATGTCTTGGATTGGTGCATCGTTATCTTTACCGGGTATTGCAGGTATTGTAATTACCATTGCCATTGCGGTAGATGCCAACGTCCTCATTTGTGAGCGTATCCGCGAAGAAATGCGATGGGGTGCATCACCTAAACAAGCCATTGTGGCAGGTTATGACCGTGCATATAACACCATTTTTGACTCAAACTTAACCACATTTATTGTTGCGTTTATTTTGTTTGCGTTGGGTACAGGTCCAATTAAAGGATTTGCCGTTACCCTGATGATTGGTATTGTATGTTCAATGTTTACTGCTATTACCGTAACGCGTGCAATTGTACAGCTCATTTATGGTAAGCGTCGTAATTTAACCAAGTTGAGTATGTAAGGAGATTGCTATGACCAAAACGACTCAACAAGAAAATTACACTCGCCCAGACAACGAACGTATTATTGGATTCATGAAAATTGCCAAACCTGCGGCAATCATTTCTATCTTAATTACGTTGGCTAGTCTGTTCTTTATCTGCTTCAAAGGTCTAAATTTAGGTTTAGATTTTACAGGTGGTATTGCAGCTGAAGTGACCTATCAAAAAGCAGCAGAGCAAGATCAAGTGATCTCAGCATTAGAACAATCAGGTTTTAAACATGCTGTGGTACAAACGCTAGGCAGTAATAGCGACTTGCTTATTCGTATGCCTGTACAGGACATCAAAGTTGAAGATTTAAATAATACGTTAACCAAAGCAGTACAACTGCCAAATAACGTGGCAACACTACATAAAGTTGATTCTGTTGGCGGTCAAGTAGGTAACGAACTATATGTACGTTCGGCGGGGGCAATTGCTCTTGCATTGGTACTGATGCTGATTTATGTCACCATTCGCTTTGAGTTTAAACTTGCAATGGGTGCTGTGCTGTCATTATTCCACGATGTGATTGCCATTTTAGGTATTTTTGCCTTAATGCAGTGGCCATTTGACCTCACTGTTTTAGCTGCTGTCCTTGCGGTAATGGGCTTTTCACTTAATGATAACATCGTAGTGTCTGACCGTATTCGTGAGAACTTCCGTAAAATCCGTGGGGCATCTCCAAGAGAAGTTGTAGATATTGCACTAACAGAAACATTGCGCCGTACATTCCATACGTCTATGACTTTGGTACTTGTGGTGGTTGCAATGATGTTCTTAGGTGGTGATGGTTTACATTGGTTCTCTGTTGCAACATTTGTGGGTATTTTTGTCGGTACGTACTCTTCTATTTATATTGGTACAGCATTTGCACTTTGGCGTGGTCTTAACCGTCAAGACTTTATTGTGCAAGTAAAACCAGAGTTTGAAGAAGAAGATATTCCTTAATTCAATTAAACAGCATCTTCGGATGCTGTTTTTTTATGCCCAACTTACAGCTATTTTTTGTTCTGCCGCTACTGTAAGCATAGAGTGCGCTAGCGTAATATTCTGATAAAAAAACTGCCCTAATTTTGGATGCGTTACTGTACCGTACATTTGAGTTGGATGCGCTTGCGTGTTTAACGTTCTTAAATCTAGGCGAATACCTAAACTATGCGCTTTAAGCACTGCTTCTTTAATTGTCCATACCTTAAACCAAAACGTACGATCTTCATTTAAAGCCTGCCATGTTTCAATTTCTTCTGCATGAAAATAATGCTCGGCAAGCGCTTGCATACGTACATTTCGTGAAAAATCTTCAATATCAACACCAAGCTGTTTAACATCATGACTATACGCTAATGCATAGTATTGCTGACTATGTGAGTGATTAAATGCAATTTGTGGGCTTATTGGTTTATCAAATTCATTTTTTGTGATGATGAGCGGTTGGCAACATTGCTCTTGAAGTTGTGTATCTCGATAATTCCGTAGCTGTTCACGCTGTTGCATATTTAGACGCAAATTACCCTGATCAGGTAAATGAAGTAAATTGGTAATTTTTTTATATTGTAGGTAAATCATAAAAGTACGCACGATAAAAGGTTATCATACGTACTTATTTTTATTTTATAAACAGCAATGTTCGTCTGTCGGACGATATACAGGCTGATTTGGCGTTTGCGCAAGCGTTTGATTAAACCATTGTACTACACAATCTATAATTTTAGGTTGGAACCAATGAGCACTACCATGCTCTGCTCCTTCAACCAAAATATAATGTGCAGGACTATCTTGTGCTTTAAGTGCATTATACAGCTGTGCGCTTTGTTGAGGTGAAACCAAGCTATCTGCACTACCATGCATAATTAGAAACGGCGGTAACTTACCTTTAATATGCTCAATCGGGCTTGCTTTAAGTGCTTTATCATCGCATTCGTAAATAGAAGCACCTGCAAACTCTTTAAATGCAACCCCATTCACCAACAGCGCTTCTGTTGATGCAGGTGATTCATGTACTTTTTGGAGTTTCTCAGAAAAACCATCACTGATATTTAATAAGCTTGAAATACCATACAAAGATACAACAGATTGTACATCTGTAGTTTGATTTAAAAAGTCGCCTTGTTCATATTCTTTTTCTTTTGCAGTGGTGGCTACCATTTGAGCAAGCCATCCACCTGCAGAATCCCCAATTACACCAATACGTTTTGGATCAATTCCTAAATGTACGGCATGCTTTTTTAAATAACGGATTGCTGCTTTTGCATCAATCACAGGTGCAGGAAATGTATGCGGTACTACTCGATATTCAACTGATGCCACAACAAAACCAGCATGAGCTAATGCCATACGCATTTCGATAAATTTTTCGTAATCTGCCGAAGTAAATCCACCTCCTGGAAAATAAACAACTGTTGGTTTTAACTCAGACGTACGTGGAATTAACAAAGACATATGCAATGGAATAACTGAACGCATTTTAAAAATTTGAGAATAAATAATGCCTGTTATCTCATCAATTTGATCGCGCATATGATCAATTTTCATGATATTTGCGCCATGTGTATAGCCTGCGAGACTGTGTTCGTGATGCGTGCTCAGCATAAATATACCCTTTTTGTTGTAGTACTTCCGTTTCTTATTATTAAGTTTAACTCTATATTTAAAGAAATATAGAGTTTTTTGCAATCTTTTTTTTACTAAAATTTGACAATGTTGCCTTTTAACGCCAATCCTGTGACTGCCATTCCTTTATGACATTCATAACTTGTCGTACTTCTCATTTCTTTTGATTTGTAGTAACTCACTATATTGGTCACTGCATTTCCGCCACGTTGTTGGGCAGTATTTTGTAGCTGAATCAAAGCAGAACGAAGTACCCAATCACAAGACTCTTCAGCGGATTTGGCAAACCCATTTGTTTTTTTATTGGTCACAACATTCGCTTGAATCAGCTTGCCACCTGTTTTATTACCTGCTAAATAAAACTTTACACTGCCATCTAAAGTTCCATCTGCCACAGCACGTTGTACAGCACTATTAAAATCAAATTGATGCGCATGATCTGCTGCATATACACCTGTTGTACCAATTAAAAGCATCCCTGCTGTAAATAGTTTTTTAAACATGGTTCTCTCCTTCGTAGTTTTTTAAAATAATAGAGGTATTAATGCCACCAAAGGCAAAATTATTGGTCATCACAATGTGTGCTTGTACATCACGTAATTGATCAACAATGTAATCTAACTTGCCACATAGCGGATCAACGTGCGTTAAATTAAGCGTGGGGATTAATTTCTGGCGTTTCATCATTTCAACACTGA
This sequence comes from Acinetobacter sp. HY1485, assembly GCF_027568475.1. Taxonomy (GTDB): domain Bacteria; phylum Pseudomonadota; class Gammaproteobacteria; order Pseudomonadales; family Moraxellaceae; genus Acinetobacter. Next base: position 49,966 of record NZ_JANKZG010000002.1, read on the forward strand.
GCCATGCTTCCACAGCACCACAAGCGCCTAACGTATGCCCAAAATAGCTTTTTAGGGAACTAATCGGTTTAAAGCCTAAAACTTCTTGGGTAGCTTGTGTTTCTGCTACGTCACCATGATCGGTTGCTGTACCATGTGCATTGACATAATCAATTTGATCTGCCGAAATCTGTGCATCTTTTAAAGCCAATTTCATGCAATGTGCCATACTATTTTGGTCTGGACGTGTCACGTGCGTGCCATCGCTATTACTACCATACCCTATAATTTCAGCATAAATTTTTGCACCACGGGCTTTAGCGTGTTCTAATTCTTCTAAAATTAAACAGCCTGCACCTTCACCTACCACAAGCCCATCACGATTTGCATCAAACGGACGTGGCGACTGCTCAGGTGTGTCGTTACTTCCACTCGTTGCCATTAATACATCAAATACACCTGCACTTGGTGCACTCAACTCTTCTGCACCGCCTGCAAGCATCACCGTTTGCTTGCCATATTTAATCGCCTCATAGGCTTGACCAATAGACATAGAACCCGACGTACACGCACTTGACGTTGGTAATGACAATCCTTTAATACCAAAATGAACCGTCATATTGACAAGACTCGTATGTGCCATCATGCGAATATAAGTGGTTGCATTCATCTTATCCATTGTCTGCTCAAGCACCATTCTGCCCATTTCGCAAACAGCGTCTACACTCCCTGCCGATGAGCCGTAAGCTACGCCTGTTTCACCACTTTTAATAATCGGGTCATCTAATAATTGTGCATCTTCTAATGCTTTTTCTGCACTAATAACTGACATCAGTGCCACACGTCCCATACCGCGCATGACTTTACGCGTAAAATGAGATGGAATGGTAAATTGGTCGATGGCACCGCCTAGACGTGTACGTAAATCGGGATATACGTCCCATTCGGGCATGTAACGTATCCCATTTTTTTTGGCTTCAAAGTTAGAAAAAATCTCATCCGCGGTTTCACCCAATGAGGTAATGCCTGCCATACCTGTAATTACGACTCGTTTCATTACACCATACCGCCATTGACAGAAATCACCTGACGGGTAATGTAAGAAGCTTCGTCAGAACACAGAAATTTAACCAAACTTGCCACTTCTTCTACTTGCCCCATGCGTTGCATTGGTATCATTTTCATGGCGTGTTCTTTTACTTCTTCTGTTACCATTTCGGTTTCAATTAAACCTGGAGCAACGCAGTTCACCGTAATTTTACGTTTTGCAAGTTCTAAAGACAGAGCTTTTGTTGCACCAATTAAGCCTGCTTTTGCAGCACTATAATTGACTTGTCCACGATTACCCATCATGCCCGAAACAGACGACAATGTGACAATACGTCCACCTTTACGTAGGTGAATCATTGGCATAATTAATGGTTTAATAATGTTGTAAAACCCATTGAGTGATGTAGATACTACTTCATCCCAATCATTATCTTCTAACATTGGAAACGCCGCATCGCGTGTTAAACCTGCGTTTAAAACTACGCCATAAAATGCCCCGTATTGTTCTATTTCTTGCTCAAGAAGCGCTTTACATTTTTCACGGTCATTTACGTCAAACATCAATGTATGGCTTTCACGCCCCAAAGTACGGATTTCTTGCACCACTTGCTCTGCTTCTGCCAAACGTGAGCGCGCATGGACAGTAATATCAAATCCTGCTTGAGCAAGTTGTAATGCAATTGCACGCCCAATACCACGGCTAGAGCCCGTGACTAAAATACGTTTTGTCATATTAATTCCTATTGTTCTGGTTCATACACGCTTAGCAGTGCAGATATATAATGTTGCTGATATTCAATTTCACATAAAAACTGCCCCAAGCCTTCATGTATGTATTGGCGTTCAGCACGAATTTTAAGTGTTGTTCCTAAGTCAAAATAAGGCACGGGCAAATTGAGTTTTCGTGTTCCAAGCAAAAAACCCACTCTTGGTGCTCGGTCAGACTTTTGACCTTGTAGCCCTGCATAAGTACTAATAGTTTGTGCCATAATTTCAATACTTACCCAAGTCGGTAAACCTCGTTCGGCTACAAACATTAACTCAGAAGTAATATTTAATGTGGTTTCAATCCACTCATCACCCACTGCCACAATATCATCTACAAATACCATTGGTGTAGCATGCGGGATATAATCTACTGCTTTCATGATGTTCCAAAAATTAAACTAACGTTGCTACCACCAAAAGCAAAAGAATTGCTCATTGCATAATGGATAGGCTGTTTCAGCACAGCATCTTTCACATAAGATTGATCTAAAAGTTCACAATCAATTTCACCTGTTTGATGCAAAGGCAACCATGTTTGTTCAAGTAAAATTTGGTGACAAATATAGGCTTCTAAAGCCCCTGCTGCCCCTAAGCAATGTCCTGTTTTATGCTTTGTACTACTAATATTGACACCGTTTGAACCAAAAACTTGACGTACGGCCTTAATTTCCATCGCATCATTTTGAGGTGTTGCCGTACCATGCAAGTTAAGATAGTCAATGCTAGATGCCTGAAGTTGAGCACTGTCTAACGCACGTTGCATAGCGGATTGTGCACCTGCTCCTTCAGGATGTGGTGCAGAAATATGCCAAGCATCCATAGATTCACCACAACCCATCAACATTACAGGTGCTTGTTCTTTGGTCAGTAAAAATAGGCTTGCAGATTCTCCAATATTAATCCCATCTCGATGAGTGCCACACGGCGTACACTGCGTTTTGGATAAACTTTCTAAACTATTAAAACCATTCAGCGTTAATTGGCAAAGCGTATCTACACCCCCCACCAATACGGCATCGGCTAAACCTGCATTAATTAAACGTTGCCCTGCGGCAAAGGCTTTTCCACTAGAAGAACAGGCGGTTGAAATCGTATAAGCAATACCTTGCCACCCCAAATAAGTTTGTAAGCCACGCGCTAAACAGCCCATTTCTTGTTTTTTATAAGATACTTTTACGTTTGGATTATCAAAACGTTGTTTCAAAGCAGGTTCGTTATCGGCAATCCCCGAAGTTGACGTCCCCATCACAATTGCAAGTCTTGTTTTTGAGACATGTGCGGTATGTTCTGCAAGATTCATCTGTTCAAGAGCAGTCAGTGCTAAACGAAAATTTCGTGAGTCAATATATGCTACTGCAGGAGCAAGCTGACCACTAAATACTTCACCTTGATATGCACCTACCAATACAGATTGATCAATGAGCAAATCATCTCTAGACGTCAGCATCATTTGATCGGTAGTAAGTGCCTGTTTTATATTTTTCCCTAAGCTTGATAAGCTTGCACTACATGCAATTCCAACAGGCTTCACGGGTCTAATCCTTCAGGTATGGCACTAAACACAATGCTATAAGGCACTTGTATATTATTTAATGTGACCTGTTCAGTTTGAGTCTGTATATTGAGCACATGCACACCTTGAATATCAATTTCACGAGTTGCATTGTTTTGTTTGATTTGCGTATTCACGGGCATAAAGTTTGGATACGTTGCAAACAAAATATCACGTACTAAAAAATTAAAAGGCAATAACTTCATTGCATCGATGCGTTGTTCAACCTTTACGGTATTGCCATCAAAATTGAGTTTAAATAGCTGTTGCCCTGTTAAGCTCAGAGCAACCATAGATAACTGTTTGCCTTGCTGTTGTTGATACAGCAAAAAGCTAAAACTTTTATTTTTCCACTGTACCTCAAGTTGATCTTGGCGTTGATACTGCTGTACTTGCCAAGCAGAATTTTGCAAACCCTTTGCCACCGGAAGCTGACACCCTGCCAACATGATACTGATAGCTAGATATTTAAGAAGTCTCATGCTCACCTTCACGACAATACTCTGCAATAGTGCTTAAACGGCGTTTGGCATTTTTATGAATTGGATTTGTTGCATCCCATGCATAACCTGCCAAAAGCGAAGAGATCATGTTACGAATTTGTGGATTTTTATGCTGGTAAGTTGAAAAAACAATATCCTGAAACTCACCCGTATACCAACCTTCTACATAAGCACGAAATACATCAATGCCTGCACGTAATGGCTTTTCATATTCTTCTAACCAATTGACTTGCTCGCCTTGTAATACACGCTCCACCAACGGCACTGCCAAACTTGCAGATTTAAGTGCAATCGTCACGCCCGAAGAAAATACAGGATCTAAAAATTCACCAGCATTACCAAGTAACGCATAATTATTTTGGGCAAGATGTTTTACATCGGCTGCATATCCCACCAATGTACGGACAGACGTATCAAACTTGGCATTTTTTAAAACATCAGACAAGGCAGGGTCATCTGCTAAAATCTTTTTCAATAATTCTTCAGGTGTGCACTCATCAAAGCCATAAGCATCAAAAAAATCTTGCTCTGCTACAACCCCAAAAGATGAGCGTCCATCTGCAAAAGGAATGGTCCAATACCAAGCACGGTGGTCTTTTTCATGTACCGTAATTAAGATTTTTTCTCGATCAAAATTTTCAGTAATCCCATCTTCAATATGCGTAAACACAGCACGGCGTACAGGAAAATTTGATGGGCTTTCTAAATCAAGTAGTTTTGGTAATACACGCCCAAAGCCACTTGCATCAAGCAAAAATTTAGCTTGAATTTGGTAAGTATTATTTTGCTCATCTTTAACCGTGAGTAAGGGTTGTGCTTGCTCTACATCAACCTCAAGCACCTCATGCCCAAACCGTAAATCTGTACCTTGTGCTTGTGTACCTTGTGCAAGTAAATGATCAAAATTGGCACGTCTAACCTGCCATGTTGTACCCGGACCATCGGTAAATTTTTCACGAAAGTCATAAAAACTACGCTCATCACCCCGTAAAAAACTTGCACCATTTTTATATTGAAAAGCAAACTCATCCACATGATCGCGTACAGTTTGCAATAAGCCTGCTTCTTCCAAAAAAACCATCGCTTGAGGAAGTAATGACTCCCCAATACTAAAGCGTGGAAAATGCTGACGCTCCAACACCACCACGTTGTAGCCTTTTTGGCGTAACAATGCCGATGCAGAACTCCCTGATGGTCCTGCACCAATAATCACAACATCTGTTTGTTCAATCACAAGATGATCCTTTTTTTAAATGCGTTAATACTTGGTGGTGTTGGTCAGAGACCGTAAATAAAGTGGCATAGATAAAAGCAAAGACAACGCCTAACAATACCGTAAGTCCAAAACAATGAATGGCATAGGTATGACTAAAAGACAACAGCCCAAAACCTAGCAATGTCGATAACATACATAAAAATAATGCCATTCCCACTACTTTGGCATGGTCATGTCCATGACGGTAAAAAATAGCGTAATCTACCCCAATCCCAATAATTAAAAATGTACCCATCAAGCTAAATAAATTAATTTCTACACCGATGAATGCTTGAATAGCAAATGTGGTTAACAGTGCCATACTCACAGGCAAAATAAGCGGAATAACCGAACGCACACCGTAAATAAGACCCAATCCAACACCTAAACCAATCAGTGCATAAATAAGCAACCATGTCGCTTGTTGGCGATGTGCTTTAAACATATCGGACATGGTCTGAATAGGTTGTTGAAACTGAATATTTGGCGTTTGTAATGCCTTGAGTACTTGTGCATCGCCTTGTACTAACACCAAACGTACGCTTGCTTTTGGTTGTAAAAATGCAAGTGGATGTGCTTGAATATCCTGAACCGTGAGTAATGGCATTGTTTTAATGTGTTGTTGCCAATCTAAGACATTTTGCACAGGTAACTCTAGCGTATGGGCGTATTCAACTAATGCATCTTTAGGAATACTCAGCAGTAAATCTTTGTTTTGTTGCTGTTGCTCAGTTGATGGTAGCCATTGCCCTAAGGCTTGAATATTTTGAACTTTGCCTTGTACTTTTAATGCTTCAAGCTGACTAATCAGTTGTTGTTCGGTATTTTCGCCTTGTACAATAAAATAATTGGTGGTTTGAGGCTGTGCAAAGCGTTCTCGTACATAAGCATCTTCAGCTTTAAGTGTGGCATCCATACTTTGCAAGTTACGCACATCATCATTAATTTTTAAATGTGTCATGCCCCATGCACCACTCATTAAAATTACGACGATTGCACCATAGTACACAGGTTTATTCTGCTGAAAACGATCCCGTATATTGCCAATAAATGCCAAACGTTTTAATGCAGGTTCAGCATTCAGTGCAGGCAATCTTGGTAATAATAAAATACTCGTTACCCATGCTGCGGCAAGCCCGACCATCGAAAATACCGCAATTTGCCTAAACCCCGGAAACGGCGAAAAACTTAATGCTAAGTACGCCACAATGGTGGTCATTAAGCCCATAAACAAACTAGGCAAAAGTGGTTTTAAAATCGTAAAGCCATCATGTTTACGGTGCTGTGATTGCAACGCCATAAAGTAAAAAGAAAAGTCGACACACACACCAATTAAACTTGCACCAAACACAAGCGTAATCATATGAATTTCGTTAAAAATAAGATGTGTTACAGCAAACGCAACAATAGAACCACTACTGACTGCTATAAACTCGGTGAGCATTGGGCGTAATGAACGAAAGCCAAACCAAACTAAAAAAATAAGCCCTAAACTTGACCCTAAACCAATGGTCGAGATTTCTTCTTGTGCCGATTTTGTTCCAAAACTTGCAAAAATAAGCGTTCCTGTCCAGTGACTTTTCACACCTGATAATGCCGTTTTTTGCTGTTCAACCCATGCCATCACACTTTCTTGATATTCAATATTGTAAGGACTATTTTTTAAGTCCAATACTATTAAGCGAGAGTGTTCTTTTTCATCATGAATGGTGGCAAAGCCTTGCTCTAACTGCACATTTTGCTGTGTTTGGAGCTGGCTTAACCCCATGGCATAACGTGGAAACAACAACAACGGGTCTTGCTTAAGTAGGTCTGCTGTTATCGGCATTCCGGGACTCATCATTTGCAAAACACTTTGTTCGCCTAAAGCAGCATAATCTTGCTGTTTAAGTAATGTTTTATCTTGTGTACTTAAAAGTCCTGCACGGTGCTCAAATAAAACTTTACCAAACTTTTCCACATCAAATTGATGCTGTAATGGTTTTAATAGCTGGGTATGCTGAACAGCCTGCGTTAACTTATTGGTTGCATCATTAAGTGCTTTTTCGTTATTTGCATCTAACACCACAAAAACTTTTTGATTAAGCTGATCGCTCATGTAGTTTTGTGTTTCTTGCAAACCTGCCTGCTGTTGTTTTTCTGGCAATAACGCAAAGATGTTCGCTTGAATATGGATCGATTTATTTAGCCATGCCAAACCTAAACACAGACTCGTTACAACCAATAAAACAATCCAAACGGCTGTAAGTTTATTTTGCCAATTTGAAAAGTTCATTTTCTTGTACATTCATAGGTTGCGAGTTTTGCTGACTAAAGCGAATGGTGGTGGTATTACCATCTTTTTCTTGTAATACAATTTGATTGACGTACTGTCCACCTTGGGCATCTACTTGTGTAAATAACTTTTTAAACAATGTATTTTTGGGAGTTAATTGAACTTGCCAACCTTTAGATGTATTTTCTACATGCGTTATATTAAAATTTTGTGTAAGCGTAGCTTGGTCACCTGCCATCAACTGTAAAAATAATGTGGCAACAGACCCATACGGCGATTGTTGAACATTAATTTCGCTCAATGTACGTTGGGTTTTTTGCACTAATTTTTTTGGCGTTACCACTAAATCTGCTTGTACAGGTTTTTTGATTTGCCACAATACGCCCTGTTGTCTATTAAACAAAATCTCGCCTTGTGAGCTAAAGGTCTTATTTAACGAAACTAATTTCTTTTGCTGTTCAAAATGTGCACGCACAAGCGAGGTTTGTGCTAATTGCTGAAAAATTGCTTGTGTAGGTTCTGCATGCAAAATTGGCATACTCAGACCCAAACATAAGGCAAATAATATTTTTTTCATGCGTTATTCTCCACAAAACCATCCCACGCCTGTAAACGTTCAAATAAAACTTTAGGTGACTCTAAACATAATTCTCGTGTTTGCATATTTACTGCCACTTGGGTGGTATAACCTTTAGTTAAACGCTTTCCTGTCGATGCATCAAAAATCAAATAATCAATTTTTAAACGGTTTTCCCATTCTTTTAAAACAGCACGGATTCGAATTTTTTGCATAAACTCAATACCGTAAATATATCGCACATGACTTTCTATCACTGGCCAAGCATAACCTGATGCAAACATATCATTATAGTTATAGCTAAATTGATCTAATAATTTACAACGAGCAATTTCAAAATATTTAATATAATGTCCATGCCACACCACATTCATGGTATCCACATCATGAAAGGGAATTTCAATTTCAACATCCGCATGCATGGTTTTGCTCCCATTGTGTTAAAAGCGTTAAATCTTCTAAACGATCAACCAATTCTTGTAACTCAGCTTGTAATGGACGATCTTCTTCTACCAAATTGAAGGTTTGTTTTGTCCAATCAATAAAGTTTTGTAAAGCAGGTGTAACGTCAACTTGTTTTAAATGAATCGCTTGTACAGCAGCACAGCTTAAAGCAGCAATAACCTGTTCAGTGAGTACAATTGTTCTTGTGGCATCACGCGCAGCAATCGTTCCCATGCTCACTTTATCTTGATTATGGCACTCGGTAGAACGCGAAAAAATAGAAGCAGGCAACGTATGCTTGAGTGCTTCGGCTGTCCATGCCGAAACTGCAATTTGTACAGCTTTAAATCCATGATTAAGCGGTAAACGCTCGGCACTTGCCCCTGTTAAATTACGTGGCAAACCATGATTCATTTTATGATCAACTAATTGTGCAATTTGACGATCCATTAAATCTGCAATATTTGCCATCATCAATTTTAAGCTATCCATCGCTTGAGCAATGTGCCCACCATAAAAGTGTCCACCATGCAAAACGCGTTGTTCAATCGGGTCAATCAATGGATTATCGTTGCTTGAATTAAGTTCATTTTCAATAAACTGACGTAACCACACTTTAGAATCTTCAAATACCCCTATCACATGCGGTGCACAACGTAGTGAATAGCGATCTTGTAAACGTGAGCTTTGATGTTGAGTATCTGACTCAAAGGCTAAAAATTCACGTAATTGACGCGCAATATGTTGTTGCCCCACATGTGGTTTTTGTGCAAATAGAACTTCATCAAAATGGCTTGGATTTCCCTCTAATGCCAATACATTGAGTGCCGTAATCATCGTACTTGCTAAACCAATTTGTTCTGCTTTTTTATAATTTAAACATGCAATTGCTGTCATTACAGCAGTGCCGTTCATCAATGCTAAGCCTTCTTTTGGGCGTAGGACAATTGGGTCTAAACCATACTCTTGATACACTTGCGCAATTGGCACAATTTTACCGTTGGCATAAACATCACGCTCACCTGCCAAAGCACCTGCAATATAAGACAACGGCGTTAAATCACCACTTGCTCCCACTGAACCTTCAGATGGAATCACAGGAATAATATTTTCATTGAGCATCCACACCAAGCGTTCAAGTAGTGCTAAAGATACGCCCGAAAATCCACGTGCTAACGAGCATAATCTTGTCACCACCACGGCACGTGCGGTTGTAATATCTAAATTTTCACCTAACCCACAACCATGAAAACGCGATAACTGTAAAGGTAACTCGTTTACTTGATGCAACGGCACACTTACCAAACAGGAGTCACCATAACCTGTGGTCACCCCATAAATCACGCCTTCTTCTTGTAAAAGCTGATCTAAAAAATCGACACCCTTTTGAATTTTTTCTTGCCATACCGTACTTTCAGGCAAAGCAACTTTACATTGATTTTTAGCAATTGCCACCACATGTTCAATCGTGAGCAACTGCTCTCCAACTATTTGCATTGTTACTTATTCCAAAAATAATAAAAATTAAACCACTGATACGGTGCACGTATACAATGTTGTTCAAGCAACCGTACATACTGTGTGGTTACAGCTTGTAAGGCTTGTTGGCGTGTTTGACGCGGAAAATTCAATTGATCTGCAATTGGGTGAATATGTACCTCAACGGCTTGGCTTGTACGATAGCAAAAAGCCGTCACCACAGGGGCTTTAAGTAAGTTTGCCAACACCCAAGCCCCTTGTGGGAACAACGCATTTTCACCCAAAAAATTAACTTCAACTGTACGGTTAGAATGCACAGGTACACGGTCTGCTGCTATGAGTACCCATTCACCTAAAGCAAGTTTTTCTTCTAAAATAATGGCAGTTTCAAGCCCTAACTCATCTACAGGGATTAAATTAATATTGGCTTTATTGCTAATCTTTTTTAGAAATTTATTAAAATCTGAAGCGTGTTTTTGATAAACCAATACATTAATTTTTTGTTGATGTTCTGCTTTAATGGCACGCAACAATTCAATATTGCCAAAGTGTGATACGACTAAAACCAACCCTTTTTGATAGTGCTTATTTAAATGCTCATGTCCAACAATTTGAAGGTCTTGTGATGAAAATTTTCCCATCCATCCTTCTATTTTATCCAAAATTGCTTGGGAAAAACTCATAAGATGCGTATAGGTATTTACACTTGTGGGCAAATGTTTAAACGGCGATGCTTTGCCTGCAAATGTATGTAGCCGTTGCAAATAATCTAACGAGGCTTGACGTGCATAACGGGCAAATAACCAATACCATAACACAATAAAATACAACACCACATGAATGAGCCAACGCCCACCTAAACGGTACATCCATAAAATAAGCATGAGTGGCAACATGCCACCTCGCTCTTTTAACTCATTCCAACGTGGGGCAGACATTAGCGACCTTTTACTTTTTGCTTTAAAAGTTGAGGTAAACGCCATAGCATTCCTGCAAATAAAGTGGCATGCATCTTAGATAGCTCCACATTATCTTCCCACACTTTAAAGTGTGATATCCCATTTTCAGGATAAACCACAGATGTCGGAATATTAATAAACGGTACACCTTGCCATTTTAAATGAACTAAAATTTCACTATCAAACCCCATCCGTGGACGAAGCTTATATTGCGACATGAGCTTTACTGTGCTTTCAATAGGATAAACTCGAAACCCACACATACTATCTTTAATTTCTAACGATAACGTATTAATCCATACCCAAATATGAGTGGCATAGCGTCCGTACAAACGTTTTTTTGGCACAGAAGCATCAAATATAGGACTTCCAATCACCATCGCATTTGGGTTTTGTTCAGTGGCTTTTAAAAACTGAGGAATATCTTCCCAACAATGCTGTCCATCAGCATCAAGCTGTAGAGCATGCGAACAACCTAATGCTTTTGCTTTTTGTATACCCGTCATCACAGCTTGCCCTTTCCCCATATTCTGTGCATGTTCAACAAGCACCACGTCCTGAGCAAAGGTTTTTAAAATCGTTGTTGTTTCTTCATCACTGCCATCGTTAATTAAAATAATGGGTAATGCATATGTTTTTAAATGCTCAATCAAAGCATTTAAATAATGCGGATGGTTATAAACAGGAATAATAAATGCTATTTTCATGATTGGCACTCAAACAAAAAACGCCCTGATGCTAAGGTTTTTTCGCCTGCTGTTATTTTAAAAATCACTTTATGCGCCTTGCGTGATAAAGCAAGCTCTACAATTTGATGCGGTTGAATCACTTCTTGAAATTTAAGTTGCTCATAGCCTGCACACCACAATAAATCCGACCAAATTTGACGTGAAAATGCATCAACAAACGCGATTTGTCCCACACCAGGATAAATCGGTTGATTGGGAAAATGTCCTTTAAAACACTCTAGTTCCACAGGAAACTCAAGTTCAAAAATATGTTGTTCATCTTTAATGTTTTTAGATAAAACAACTGGATGCATCATCGGTTTAAACAAGGCCTTTAAGTCCTTTTTATTGAGTTTTGATTGTGTGTTAATCGGAAGCTTAGACAAAAAACGCCAACGGCGTGGAATAGCAATTTTTTCAAGCATTGAGCTTAGTTGGTTTTTTATATGATTTACTACAGTTGCTTTGTTTATATCGTGTTCCGCCAAAACTGCAACACATGCCAACATCTGCCGTTGTTCATGTTCAATAATCAACACATGACACTGCTCAATTTCGGAAAGTTGTAAAACGGTCTGTTCGATTGCATCTAAACTTAAACGCTTTTCTTCAAGTTTTACAATACGATCAATCCGACCTAATAATTTAAATGTACCGTTTATATTTAGGTCTATACAGTCGCCTGTCAGTACCCAATCTCGGCTTTGTGCATGGTTACTTTTTACTTTTAACTGTTGATGCTCAGCAACATCAACCTGTACATTGCTAAATGGTTTCCATAGTGCATCATCTGCTTGTCGATGGGCAATTCCCCCTGTTTCTGAGCTACCCAAAACTTCTGTAATAGGGGCATTAATATTAGGACGGATCCCCGTATCCAACTTCCCACCCGATGAAAACACTTGGGAACATTCAACCAAAGAAACATCAGATGCCCAGCGTTTTAGTAATGCAGGGCTAGACACCAAATAATGTGGCTTTCCTGCTTCAACTAATTTTTTTTGAAGCTGAACCACATATTCAGGATATAACAATTGCTCACGGTAAAAACTTCCGCCCGACATTAAAGGCAATAACAGCTTAAACAACAGTCCGTAAATATGTTGATGGCTGACTGTGGCAATGGCAACTGCATGTTTAGGCAAGTCAAAGCTATTTTTTAAACCATCAACTTCATTGAGTAGTTGCTGTAAAGTACGCTCAATATGCTTTGGCTCACCTGTAGAGCCCGATGTAAAAAATACAATTTTAGCGTGCTTTAATTGCTCTAACTCAACACTTAAATGGTTGGTACTAACCTGACGTTCTACAAACACAATATCTTGTGCTTTAAACTGTTGTTCAAGTTGTGCCACACGATGAGGAGGTAAAATCAAGGTTTTATTGCTAGCAAGTACAGCAAAAAATAAAACTAAAAAGTCATAGCTATCTGTTTGCCATAATGCCATCGTCTTAGCACTATGCTTGGCAAGTATGCCTGCTTGTTGCGCTACATCTTGCCAAAACTCAGCAAAGGTAATTTGCTGTAATTGTTCATCCCAACATAAAATTTGATTAGCATGTTTCATTGTGAATTCGTTGTTGTTTTTTACGCAAAATGAACTCACCTGCTAACAACACGCCCATAATTAAATAAGAAATAAAGCCGTTATACAGCACCCAAGCGTGCATCGACATAAAAACTGTGATCAATGCCACTGTTGCATTTAACGCAAAAAATACACACCACACTTTGGTCACTTGCTTTGTCCATATTACGCCATGTGGTGGTAAATCAGGCTCAAACATACGTGCAAAGCGTTCAATCATAGAAGGTGGACGATATAACGTATAAGCAAAAATACTCAGAGCACCTAAACTCATGGCAATAGGATAAAACTGTAACCATGTATGTTCACGCATGATGAGACTTAGCCCACCACATAAAATGGCAAGCCATGTCAGAGGTGCAAGGGCACTCTTTTTTTGCGTAAAAAGACGAATAATTCCAAGCCCTAAAAGCAGGCTACTCACTTGCCATAAATAGCCATGTGCCAAGCACCATCCCATCAAAAAAGGATAAGCAACCAATAGCACACCACTCAATAGCTGAATTAAGCGTCGCATTCTGCCGACATTTTTTGAATGACCAATACCACATCACGCACGGTACGTACATTTTTAAAATCTTCAGGTTTCACTTGTTTACCTGTTAAGTTTTTAATTTTTACGACCAAATCAACCGCATCAATACTATCTACGTCTAAATCTGTATAAAGATTTGAATCCATATTTACTTTGCTTGGCGGAATTTCAAATAAATCATCCATCCACTCACGCATCTGATTTAAAATATAGTCTTCAGTTAACATGCTCATATCTCTAGCGTGTTCCTTGCTGTTCTACCAGCGCTACAAGTGTTTCAATTGATTGGAAATATTTTTTCGTATCTGCAGATTCAGCATTTAAATGAATGTTGTAACGTTTTTTAAGTGCTAAACCAAGTTCTAAGGCATCAATAGAATCTAGCCCTAAACCTTCATTAAATAGTGGTGCAGTATCATCAATGTCATCAACACTAATGTCTTCTAGTGCTAATACATCAATAATCATTTGCTTTAATTCTGTCGCAAGATTACTCATTACTTCGATAACTCATGGTCAAAAAATTGATAAAGGTATTGATTTAATAAACGTACATTTTTAGGTGTGACGCTCAAATCAGGAATAATGTCTTTTACGTAGATAGGATCTAGAACTTGAATAGAAATATGAAAAGGTTGATCTGGAATGTGGTACCACTTTTCATTTTTGGTGAGTGTAGATGGCGTACAGGTAATTTTAACAGGACGGATTGGCACATTTGCACGTAAAGCAATATTTGCTGCGCCACGCTGAAAATCATTTAAGTGATGATTTTTTTCTGTACGCGTTCCTTCAGGAAAAATAACCAATGATGGTGCACCATTTTCGTGTAAACGCGCCACACAATCATACATAAACTGCTCAGAGCCTGCATTTAAAATATAGTTAGCATTTTGTACAGGACCGCGCGTAAAAGGATTTTTCCATAACGCCTGTTTAACCACACAATTGGCTTTATTCATTGAGCCAATCAAAAGTACCACATCAATCAATGTAGGATGGTTAGCAATAACTAACTCTTGCTCACTGCTTTTAAGTTTTTCTAAACCTTCAACTTCATAAGTCATAATCCCTAGCTTTACCATCATCTCGGCAAAGCCATGAAAACTCTGCTGAATCACACGCTGAGTAATTTCAGTACATTGTTTTTTGTCTTGTGTTTTAAGTTTTACTAATGGTGCAAGTAAAGTTCCAATAGCAATACCACCAAGACCAAAACTTACAAAGCTAAAACCTGTTGCACCAACGCGCCAAGCATAATTCAATTTCTTTTTTAATGTCATCTTTGCCACACTCCCTGTTGAGAATGTTTTAACTCAGGATTACTCCAAAAATTTTCAAAATCAATTGCATCACGCTCACGCTTGAGCATCGCCACTTGGTTTAAATTTAAAATTAAATTGGGTTGATCTAGTGAAACAATTCCTGCCAATGAAAATGCTTCAAAAGACATTAAATCTGTATAAACATTTGGAATAGGAAAATCGTAATACACTACGAGTGCTTTCTTAGCAGAATGGGTTTTTAAAAAGGCATATGCATCTACTATAGCTTCTGACCATGTTGCACTTAAACTTGTAGAAATGGTGTCATCTTTTTTTAAGATCGAATATAAGCCTGCAATCGCATTATGTACAGAAGTTGAAAACTGTGTTGGTGATGGAAGCTCACCTTGGAGAATATCTTTTAAAATATTAAGTGTTTTTTCTTCATCACCAAATTGTGATGCCCAAACAATATAGTCTACTTGATGATACTGCAAAACATTAAGCGCACTATTTAAGGCAAGCTTTGCAAGTGGTGAGAGGCGACGGCGTTGCATAGGCGGAATAGCCTTCAATGCTTCAAATTCCGATGAGGCAACACTTTTAAAAAGTTGCTCAATGTGCAACTGTAACTCCACGCTCACCCCATATTTTACAAAAAATGGGATTATAACCAAGTCTGTCTAGATACAAAAATAATACGAACAACTTTTTTGTAAAAGAAAGCCCAAGTCACTGGTACTTGGGCTTTTTTATTAACTTCTATATTTCTTTTCGGCTTTTTTGAATTTCTGTACATAACGACGACGACGTGCAGCCACGCGCTCATCTAACTGCGTTTTGCGTCCTTCAAATGGATTTTTAGACGTTTTAAACTCAATACGTACAGGTGTTCCTTCAAGTTTGTATACTTTACGGAATACATTTTCTAAGTAACGGCGATAATCTGCAGACGTTTTATCAACTTTATTACCATGAATCACAATCGTTGGTGGGTTTTGTCCACCCATATGCGCGTAACGCATTTTAATACGACGACCACTTACCATTGGTGGCTGATGTGCTTCTGTTGCATCACTTAAAATTTGCGTTAATTTTGCAGGTGACACTTTTAAGTTTGCAGATTCATATGCACGGTGAATAGATGGATATAAATCACCCACACCTGTACCATGTAAGGCAGAAATTAAGTGAATTTTTGCCCAAGGAATAAAGTCAAAACGACGATCTACATCTGATTTAACCTGCTTACGGTCATACTCAGACATGTTGTCCCATTTGTTAATGGCAATCACTAACGCACGACCTGCTTCTAACGCATAGCCAATTAAATGAAGATCTTGCTCAACAATCCCTTCACGCGCATCAATTACCACTACAATAACGTGAGCATCTTTAATGGCTTGTAGCGTTTTTACAATTGAGAATTTCTCAATCGTTTCATCTACTTTACCTTTACGACGCACACCTGCAGTATCAATTAACGTATATTGACGTTCATTACGTTCATACGGAATATAAACCGAATCACGCGTTGTTCCCGGCATGTCGTAAACAACAACACGGTCTTCACCAAGTAAACGGTTAACCAATGTTGATTTACCTACGTTTGGACGACCAATCACCGCTAAACGTAAACCCGTTTGCTTATCAAGTTCTTCAGCGTCCTCATCTTCAGGCACATCTACAAGAACATCTTCAAGCATTTGCGCCACACCACGACCATGGCTTGCTGCAACATGGATTGGCTCACCAAAGCCAAGTTTATAAAACTCAACGACAGCTGCTTCTGCATGTACACCATCTACCTTGTTAGCAACAAGATAAACTTTCTTACCTAAAGTACGTAGTTCACGCGCAATTTGCTCATCTGAAGCAAGTAAGCCTGCACGAGCATCCACCACAAACACAATAATGTCTGCTTCGTGAATAGCAGTTTGAGATTGCTCTGCCATATAGGCATCAATCCCTTGCTCACTTTCACCAATACCGCCAGTATCAACCACAATAAATGATTTGTTTTGATAAACAGCATCACCATATTTACGGTCACGAGTCAAACCAGCAAAGTCTGCAACCAGTGCATCACGACTTTTGGTAATTTGGTTAAATAACGTCGACTTGCCGACGTTTGGACGCCCAATGAGCGCAATAACGGGTTTCATAAATTAACGATTCTGCCAAACGCTTAACGCGCCTTTTTGAGTTGAAACATAGAGTTGTCCATCAATGACACGCAAAGAAGTAATATCTCCTTTGGTTTTTGATCGACCAATAAGATTACCTGTACTTGGATCAACAAGGTTTAACACCCCATCTAAATCTCCAACCACAAGGTCTGAACCCAACATAACGGGGTTGCTTAAGTTACGATGTAATAACTGTGTATTTTCCCACAGTTTCTCACCTGTGATCAAATCATAAGCGAGAATTTTTCCATCTGTTGTTGTTGCATATACAGCTTTTTGAGTCACTTCAGGGCGTTTACTACTGCTTACGTCTTGACTCCATACCACACGTTGTTGCTCTAAATCATTAACAGTCAACTGTCCTTGATAGCCTGCTGTTACCAAAAACTGTCCCATCATCACAGGATCGCCTACAACATCGTTCAAACGCGCGACATCAGTACGTCCTTCGGCAACAGAAACCTGACGTTGTAAACGTGCAACACCTGTAATTACATCAATACCGTACACATAGCCATTTGCCGTTGCCACAAGCACATTATTTGGATCTAATGCAATTGGCGCTGCTTGACCGCGTAAACTAAATTCTACACTTGGTAAATGATAGACCCAAAGCTGTTGCCCTGTTTGTGCATCATGTGCATACACGTTGCCATCATTACTGACCGTAATCACACGCCCTAACTGAATGTGTGATGGTGCAATGATGGGTGCAGATAATTGGCTCGTCCACTTAATCTGACCTGTTTGTTGGTCTAAACCAAATAGTTCACCTTTTTGGTTTCCCGCAACAACAATACCTTGCCCTGCAACCACACCTGCACTTAAGCCTTGCTTTTTAGTGGTTTGTGTTGCCCAAACACGTTTGTTATTTTGAAAAGCTTCAACCGTTCCTTTAGGGTCCACAGCAAACAACATATTATTATCAGTTGCCATTTGTAAACGTAACGGATCATTTTCAGCAGTTGCAGAAACACTTGTTGAAAAAACAGGAACCAATTGTTTGGCTTGCACCAATTTTGGTAATGGATTCGGCTTAATTTTTTCTACTTTGGGTTGATGACTTGAACATCCCATCAGCGCAGCCGTAAGTATTGCAAATGCAAAAGGTATTTTAATATTCATTAAGATGCATCCTCTTGTTTATCTAAAATTGGGTTATCAATTTCAGGATCATCAACTAAAATACCAACACTTTCGAGTTTAATTTGTAAAATTTGGCGTTCTTGCTTACGTTCAACTGCCAATTTCCATGCATCTTGATACGCTTGACGTGCTTTTTCTTTGTTATTTTGCTCAACAAAAATATCACCACGCGCTTCATTTGCGGTTGCTGCAAAAGACGGTACTTTAATCAAATCAAGTGTCTTTAATGCTTCGTCATATTTCTTTTGTGCTGTTTGTGCATATGCCAAATGTAGGTTTACTAAAGAAATTAAACCCTCATCTTTAACTGTTGAGCCTTGAACTTTCATCAGTTCTCGTTCAGCCGCCGCATAATCTGCTTTATCAAAGTCAATTTTAGCCATCACTAATTGTGCTTGAATGGCTTGTGCAGAATTGCTTTGTTTTTTAACTACCGTATCTGCAAGTGTTGCAACATTGGCAAACGCAGTTTTATCTGTCACTGCACTTGGAGCTTGATCCATCATTTGTTGCACACGAGCAGTTTCATTTTCTAATGCACGGTTATCTTTTTTATGCCAATAGTTCCAGCCTAAAAAAGCAATCACGGCAATAAGCACACCTGTTGCCACAGATGAGCCATATTTTTTTGTTACTGACTTTAATTTGCTGAGTTGCTCTTCTTCTGTTAATGCACTACTCATGGTTGTATCCTTTTTTACGCAAACTGTTCAAGCAAGAACGGGACAATACGTTCAATTTCTACATCAGACTGTTCTGCCGTTGCTAGTTTTTTCAGTGCAACTTGCTGTGCTTCCCACTCACGCTCGCCTGCAATTAATGCAAAAATTGCCCCTGCTTGATCTGCCTTTTTCATTTGGCTTTTCATGCTTCCTTGAGAACCTGTTTTAATACGAATCGTACTATTTGCATCTTCCAAAGCATTACGTAATTGTTCTGCAAGTACCAATGCACGCCCTTGTGAGTTTGGATCGGCTACAATAAATACATCACAATCACGCGTTGGGGTGTTGTCTTCTACTTGCTCTAAAAGTAATAGTAAACGCTCTATGCCCATTGCAAAACCAACCGCAGGCACAGACTGATCTGCTTTACCCTTAAGCTGACCCACTAGCCCATCATAACGCCCACCTGCACATACAGTACCTTGTGAACCAAGATGCGTAGTTGTCCATTCAAATACGGTTTTATTGTAATAATCTAAACCACGTACCAATTTTTGATTAATCACAAACGATACGCCTGCGTCCGTTAAATACTGTTTTAACTGCGCAAAGTGTTGCAAACTTTCTTCTTTTAAAAAGTCGTGTAACTGAGGTGCATTTTCTAAAATTTGCTGGGTACGCTCATTTTTAGAATCTAAAATACGTAACGGATTTGTGTCTAAACGGCGTTGCGAATCTTCATCTAAATCTGCTTTATGTACAGTTAAAAATTCAACCAATGCCGTACGGTACTCAGCACGCTCATCCATTTCGCCCAAAGTATTCAGTTCAAGTTGAACTTTATCGGCAACACCCATACGTTTCCATAAACGTGCTGTCATTAAAATTAGCTCAGCATCAATATCAGGTGTGGCAACGCCAAACGTTTCTACCCCAAATTGATGAAATTGACGATAACGCCCTTTTTGTGGTTTTTCGTAACGGAACATCGGTCCCAAATACCACACACGTGGTGCAGCACCACGTAGCAAGTTATTTTCAAGCATTAAGCGCACACAACCGGCTGTACCTTCTGGACGCAAGGTCAAAGATTCAGGCGGGTTACCTTTATCTAAAAATGTGTACATCTCTTTTTCAACGATATCCGTTGCATCACCAATAGCACGTTTAAATAAACCTGTATGCTCAACAATTGGCAAACGTACTTGCTGATAGCCATAAGCATCCATTAAAGATGACAAATGTTGTTCTAAACGTCTCCACGCAGGAGTTTGCGTTGGAAGAATGTCGTTAAAGCCTTTAATTGCGGTAATTGAAATCATGATGATGAACTACGAATAATTTCTTTTGATTTAGCTTCTTCAAGCTGCTTAACACGTTGACGAACCATCGTTTCGATTTCATCAACTAATTGATCGGTCTCAATTAAATGGCTCTTATCGCCATTACGGTAAACCAATGAACGTGGACTTGCACCCACCACACCGATATCGGCTTCTTTGGCTTCACCCGGACCGTTTACTTTACAACCAATAACAGACACATCCATTGGTGTACGAATATCTTCTAAACGCTCTTCTAAGTCTTGCATCACTTTAATCACGTTGAATTCTTGACGTGAACAGCTTGGACAGGCAATAAAATTGATGCCATTAGAACGAAGACTTAATGATTTTAAGATATCAAAACCAATTTTAATTTCTTCTTCAGGTTCAGCGGCAAGCGAAATACGCATGGTGTCGCCAATTCCTTCCATCAACAAACCACCCAGTGCAATTGCAGATTTTACAGTCCCTGTACGGTAAATACCTGCTTCCGTCACACCTAAATGTAGTGGGTTATCAATTTGCTGTGAAAGTAAACGATACGCGTCCATGGTTAAAAATACGTTAGATGCTTTTACACTAACTTTAAATTCTTGAAAGTCTAAACGGTCTAAAATATCAATATGGCGTAATGCAGACTCTAAAAGTGCCTGACCTGTTGGCTCACCATATTTTTTTTGTAGATCTTTTTCAAGCGAACCTGCATTTACACCAATACGCATCGAAATATCGTTGTGTTTAGCAGCGGCGACCACTTCACGGATTTTTTTCTCAGAGCCAATATTACCCGGATTAAGACGCAAACAATCTGCACCTGCATCGGCAACGGCTAAAGCAATTTTATGGTCAAAATGAATATCTGCAACAAGTGGAATATTAACCCGCTTACGGATTTCACCAAACGCTTGTGCCGCCTCCATAGACGGTACAGAAACACGCATAATATCTGCACCTGCTTGAGCACAACGTTCAATTTGTGCCACCGTTGCAGCAACATCACAGGTTTCTGTATTGGTCATACTTTGTACGCTAATGGGCGCATCGCCACCCACATACACAGAACCGACACGAATTTTACGTGTCGGACGACGCTTAATCGGATTTTCTATCATGTGTTTTACCTATTAACGAGATAAACGGAAATCCGCTTTACCATTGACGGTGTATGGTGACAATGAAATCACTTCGTTATTTAAACTTAATGACGATACCGCTTGTGCATCATCTAAACGAATTTGAAATGGAGATTGCCCTTGTAAATTTAAGGCTTCTGCTTGACGACCTGATGCCAAGACTTTACCTGTTGAATCTACAATACGAACCGATGTTGGGCGTGAAACTTGAATCGAAAGTTGGTCACCTGATGCTTGTGTTTGCGTAACAGGTAAAACTTGCGTATTGGTTTGTGGCGTAACAGGTGCTTGTACTTTTTTCTGACTAGACCACTTCTGAATACCCATTACCACCAATGCAATAAGCACCACCACAATTAACGTCAGTAATATGCGCTTTAACCACTTACGGTTACGGTCTGTATTTGAACCGGGCAATTTACCCATCGTTTTAATCGGTGAATCTTTTAGTGATTGACTGGCACGCAACCCTGTATCATTTACGTAAATTTCATCAAAACGCTGAATAATCGCAGATGCATCCACATTTAAATGTTTGGCATAACTACGATAATAGCCTTTAATAAACGTTGCTTCTGGTAAAAGGGTGTAGTCATCTTTTTCTAATGCTTCTACCGTTTTAACAGGCATGTTAAGTGCTTTTGCAACATCACTTAATTCACGTTTTTGTGTAAGGCGGATATGACGTAAATATTCACCCGGACGTTGAACGTTGCCTAAAGTATTAGGGGTTGCTTGCTGTGAATTTGGATTTACTTCCATACCGCCTCAGTACTGTACTGTAATTGCAAATAACGTTGATATTCTTGACTATCTGGGAATAATGCCCTGAGTTGATTTGCCAAGACTTGCGTGCTCATGGTATCACCATTTGCGCGCATAATGCGAATTCCGACCCATAACGCATGGGCACTTTGATTTTTCTTACCAACAATAGAGACGTAATCTTCATAAAGTGGTGAAGCTAAACGATTTTGTTGGCGTAAATAATAAATCTCAGCCAACTCAAGCATCGCAATTGGATTTGCTG
Organism: Acinetobacter sp. HY1485; assembly: GCF_027568475.1. Classification (GTDB taxonomy): domain Bacteria; phylum Pseudomonadota; class Gammaproteobacteria; order Pseudomonadales; family Moraxellaceae; genus Acinetobacter. Next base: position 72,412 of record NZ_JANKZG010000002.1, read on the forward strand.
AATCGGCTTGTAACGATTGGCGAAATGTGGCTTCTGCTTGTTCGTTATCGCCTAGTTTTTGATACGTTTGTCCAAGATTAGTTAACGCCATTGAACGTTGGTCGTATCCTAATGTTGTTCCTGCAATTTGTAGTTGCTTTAACGCCTCTTTGTAGTTCCCTACTTGATACAAGTAACGTCCATAGTTATTACGGATTTGAGCATCTTTTGGCTCAAGTGCTACCGCTTTTTTAAAATAACTATCTGCTTTTTCTACATTGCTTGGGCTACCTTCTTGTTGTAGAAGAACGCCCATCATCATATTAGCTGTTGGATCTCGGCTTTCTTTAGCAAGTGCTTCATCTAAAGCACGTTTTGCAGCATCAATTTGTCCTGTACGGATATATTCTGCTGCAATTTGAGTTCTTACCTCTGCAGATTTTTTAGGATCTTTTTTAGGTAAATTAGAAGTGGTTTGACATCCTTGCAATGCCAGTACCGTTAAACTTGCTAAAACAGATTTTACAATCTTGTTCACCGAAATATGCCTCTATGTTGAGTTACCCCTGAGAACGAACAATCTCGCCTTGTTGTGCAATTTTCTTTTTCCATTGCTCTGCACGACGTGTTCGATCTGCCACTTGTCCAACCAACTGACCACATGCTGCATCAATATCATCACCGCGTGTTTGACGAATTGTACACACAAATCCTGCATCAGATAATGTTTTTTGAAACGCCATAATACGGTTTCGGCTTGAACGACCATATGGTGCATGTGGAAACGGGTTAAACGGAATGAGGTTGATTTTACTTGGTAGATTTTTTAATAGTGTTATCATTTGTTGTGCATGTTCAGGCTTGTCATTCACACCTTCTAACATCACATATTCAATTGTGACATGCTTACGGGCACTTTCATTGCCATCTTTATTGATGTAACGCTGTGCCGCAGGAATAAGCTGTTCTAATGGATATTTTTTATTAATTGGTACAAGTTCGTTACGTAATTCATTGTTTGGTGCATGTAGTGAAATTGCTAAAGCCACATCTAACTCTTCTGCCAATTTGTCAATCATCGGTACAATACCCGATGTTGATAACGTAACACGGCGTTTAGACATACCATACGCAAAGTCATCTAGCATTAATGACATTGAATCGACCACAGGCTTAAAGTTAAGCAATGGTTCACCCATACCCATCATCACCACGTTGGTGACAGAGCGGGTACGTTCAGCAATTTCCACATCTTCCATATAAGATTGGTTTGCTACCCACAACTGTCCAATAATTTCGTCAGGTGTTAAATCACGCTGAAAACCTTGTTTACCTGTTGAACAAAACGAGCAATCTAGCGCACAACCCACTTGCGATGAAATACATAAAGTTTTACGTGCACCTGTTTTATCATCAGCAGGAATAAGCACGGTTTCTACTAATGAGCCTTCTCCATCACCCACACGAAACACCCATTTACGTGTTCCATCTTGAGAGTAATGACGGTGTACCACTTCAGGCGCTTTTACTTCGCATACTTTTTCTAATTTTTCACGAAGTTTGCCTGAAATATTGGTCATCTGCGCAAAGTCAGTAACGAAGTATTGGTGTACCCACTTCATGACTTGACCAGCACGAAACTTTTTTTCACCCAATTTTTCAAAAAATTGTTCTAACTGTACACGTGACATCCCCAGTAAGTTAACTTTTGACGTTACCTCTGGCGTATGCGTCGAGATTTTAACTGCGTCGTGTGTCATGTACATTACCTAAACAATATCTAAAAAAGAGAGGGTGCTTAAAAAGCAAAATTTTGAGAATAAAAAAACCAGATAAGCAGTATAACACTTATCTGGTTTTAAGTGCTCGATTAACGAGTACGCGGGCAAACTTCTGTTTGCGCGAAGAAGTAAGATACTTCACGAGCAGCAGATTCTACAGAGTCAGAACCGTGAGCAGCGTTTTCGTCAATGCTTACAGCGAAATCTGCACGGATTGTGCCTGGAGCCGCTTCTTTAGGGTTTGTTGCACCTAAAATTTCACGGTGAGCTAGAACAGCGTTTTCGCCTTCTAATACAGATACAACAACAGGACCAGAAGTCATGAACGCAACTAAGTCAGCAAAGAAACCACGTTCTTTGTGCTCTGCGTAAAAACCTTCAGCTTCTGCTTGAGAAAGGTGCTTCATTTTAGTTGCAACAATTTTTAAACCTGATTGTTCAAAACGAGCAAAAATGTCACCGATGTGGTTTTTAGCAACTGCATCTGGTTTTACGATAGATAAAGTACGTTCAATTGCCATGATTGTGGCTCCTTAAACAATGATTGGAAAATTTTGCGCATTATACCCATCTAAGCCAAAATAATCAGCTTAGAATATGTAAAAGTTAAGTTTTTATTAGCTTGCTTCGTCAATCCATGCCATTTGAATTGCTTCGAGTAAACCCTCAGTTGATTTTGTTGGATCATCTTTAAAATCGGGAAGTGCACAAATCCATGCGTGCATGTCTGTAAAACGTACCCACTGTGGGTCAACTTCTGGATGTGCTTCTAACAGTTCAATGGCAATATCTATAGTATCTGTCCAGCGTAGGCTCACGTGTTTTACCTCATTTTATATTGCAAAAAATCTTACCATAATTAGTTTGAAGCATTTTTGATTTTTTGAGCAGTCTGAACCAAGTGTTCGTGAGACACCTGATCACAATCATGCGAAGAAATATAACCCTGATATTCTTTAAAAAAATGATTTACAGGTGAAGAAACCGCTTGCCATTTTTGTATGAGATGTTGCGTGCCATGCATTGGAAATAATTTAGCATGTACATGGTCAATTCCAAATCCTTCAAATACTAATGCAGTACGCCCTACATCTTCAAATGCTTCATCTAACTGCTTGGCAACAGCTTTTGAAAATTGCATGAGTTTGTTTAATACTGTTTCTTCTAATTCAAATACATAACTTGAATAATGCTGTTTAGGAATAACAACAGTCACCCCTTCTGTATTAGGAAAGATAGATAAAAATGCAATGTGTTCATCATCCTCTTTGATCACATATGCTTGTTGCTCTTTACGAGCAATACGACAAAAAATACAATCTTCCATTATTTTTCCCTTTGTTTTTAGTATAAAAAAGCCTCACTAGTGTGAGGCTTTTTTCAAATCAATTAAAGATTAGTTTTTATCTTTATCAATGATTTTGTTTGCTTTGATCCATGGCATCATAGAACGAAGTTTTTCACCTGTTACTTCAATACCATGTGCAGCATTTTGACGGCGACGTGCTGTCATAGATGGGTAGTTTAACGCACCTTCTTGGATGAACATTTTTGCATATTCACCAGATTGGATACGTTTAAGCGCATTACGCATCGCTTCACGAGATTGTTCGTTGATTACTTCAACGCCCGTTACATACTCACCATATTCAGCATTGTTAGATACTGAATAGTTCATGTCTGCAATACCGCCTTCAAACATTAAGTCCACGATTAATTTTAATTCGTGCAAACATTCAAAGTATGCCATTTCAGGTGCATAACCCGCTTCTACTAGCGTTTCATAACCCATTTTTACTAATTCTACTGCACCACCACAAAGAACAGCTTGCTCACCAAAAAGGTCAGTTTCTGTTTCTTCACGGAATGAAGTTTCGATGATACCCGTACGACCACCACCTACGCCAGAAGCATAAGAAAGTGCTACGTTACGTGCATTACCAGAAGCATCTTGATGGATTGCAATTAAGTCAGGTACACCTGAACCACGTTGGTATTCAGAACGTACAGTATGACCAGGTGCTTTTGGCGCAACCATAATCACGTCTAAATCTTTACGTGGTACAACTTGGTTGTAAAGAACCGCAAAGCCGTGTGCAAATGCAAGCGTTGCACCTTCTTTAATGTTTGGTTCAATCACATCACGATAAAGCTGTGCTTGGAACTCATCTGGTGTCAAGATCATCACAACATCAGCATTTTTTACAGCAGCAGGCACTTCAGCAACTTTTAAACCAGCACCTTCAGCTTTTTTCCAAGATGCAGAATTTGCACGTAAACCCACTGTTACGTCTACACCTGAATCTTTAAGGTTTAATGCGTGTGCATGACCTTGTGAACCGTAGCCAATAATCGCTACTTTTTTGCCTTGAATGATAGATAAGTCACAATCTTTATCGTAAAAAATTTGCATTTTTGTCTCCAGTAAAACTCTTTATAATGTTTAATTAAATACTTAAAACTTTTTCGCCACGAGAAATCCCTGATACACCCGAGCGAACAACTTCTAAAATCGTGGTTTCAGATAGAGCTTCAATAAACCCATCTAATTTTTCAGTCGTACCCACAATTTGAATGGTATACGTTGATGGCGTAACATCGACAATCGTGGCACGGAAAATATCCGTCGTCCGTTTTACTTCGTCACGCGCAATGCCTGTTGCTTTTACTTTAATGAGCATCAGTTCACGCTCTACGTGTGGTCCTTCACTCAAATCAACTACTTTTACCACTTCTAACAATTTGTTGAGTTGCTTTGTGATTTGCTCAATTTGATGATCATCACCGTATGTCGTTAAAGTTAAACGAGATAATGTTGAGTCCTCAGTTGGTGCAACATTTAAAGTGTCAATGTTATAACCCCGTTGGCTAAACAATCCCACTAAACGAGATAACGCACCAGATTCATTTTCCATTAACACTGAAATAATGTGTCTCATGCTGTGCGCTCCCCTTTATGCAACCACATATCTTTCATCGATTGCCCTGCAATTTGCATTGGATAAACATGCTCAGAACGCTCAATCATGGCATTAATAAAGACACATTTATCGGTAATCGCCATTGCTTGTTCAAGCTTTTCCTCTAATTCATCTTCATGCTCAATGGTGATGGCAACATGCCCATAGGCTTCCATCAATTTTGCAAAGTCAGGTAAAGATTCAATATAAGAGCTAGAGTGACGCCCTTCATAGTTCATATCTTGCCACTGTTTTACCATGCCCAAAGCACGGTTGTTTAAACATAAAATTTTTACATTTAAACCATATTGCTTACAGGTAGATAACTCTTGAATACACATCTGAATAGACGCTTCACCCGTTACACACACCACTTGCTGATCGGGACATGCAAGTTTTGCTGCCATGGCATACGGCAAGCCAACGCCCATCGTGCCTAAGCCACCTGAGTTAATCCATTGGCGTGGACGGTTATATTTATAATATAACGCTGCAAACATTTGATGCTGTCCAACGTCAGACGTAATAATGGCATCGCCATGTGTCACTTTACACAGCGCCTCAACCACTTGTTGCGGTTTTAACGTTTTGGTTTCACTTGGTGCATAACGCAAGCCATGAACAGTACGCCACTCATCAATCTGCTTCCACCACTCCCCAAGTGCCTCAGGGTTTGGTTTAGACACATTCATTTGCTTTAATTGTGCCAACATCTCTTGTAAAACAGGCTCTACCGCACCCACAATTGGGATATGCGCAGAAATTGTTTTTGAGATTGCCGCAGGGTCAATATCAATATGAATGATTTTGGCATTTTTACAGAACTTACTTGGGTTATTGGTCACACGGTCATCAAAGCGTGCACCCACCGCAAAAATCACATCAGCATTGTGCATTGCCATATTGGCTTCGTATGTGCCATGCATCCCTAACATACCAATAAACTGCGGGTCAGTACCTGAAAAACCACCTAAGCCCATTAAGGTATTGGTTACTGGGTAATTAAGTAAGTGTGCAATCTCTGTCAATAATTCAGATGCATTACCTTGCACCACACCACCACCTGTATAAATTACAGGACGCTTAGCATGAATTAATTCTTCTACTGCTTTACGAATTTGTCCTGTATGTCCACGGTACGGCGGTTGGTACGAACGAATTTTTACTTTTTCAGGATAATCATATGCAAACTTATCAACAGGATTTGTTGCATCTTTTGGAATATCAATCACCACAGGTCCCGGACGCCCTGTTGATGCAATGTAAAACGCTTTTTTAATCATGGCAGGAATTTCACTGGCATGACGTACTTGGAAACTATGTTTCACAATTGGGCGAGACACCCCAATCATATCGGTTTCTTGGAATGCATCTTCACCAATAAGGTGTGATGCCACTTGTCCAGACAACACCACCATTGGAATCGAGTCCATATAAGCAGTTGCAATCGCTGTTACCGTATTGGTTGCACCCGGACCTGAGGTCACAAGTACTACACCTGTTTTACCCGTTACACGTGAATATGCATCTGCCATATGCCCTGCCGCTTGTTCATGGCGTACAAGGTAATGCTGAATTCGGTCTTGTCGATACAGTGCATCGTAAATGTGTAAAACGGCTCCGCCAGGATAACCAAAAACGTGTTCAACACCTTCGTCCGCCAATGCGCGAACAAGCATTTCTCCACCAGAAAGAAGTTCCAACGTGATTCACCCTATCTTTTTTTATAACGTACTACAGACGTTACGATTACTTTTACATCCGACTCTGAACTTTTATAGCACAGATTTCGCGCTTTTTTAGTGCAATAGAAAAAAATCTCTGATACGGCGATCAGTACATAGATATGTTGGGATAAATATATCTATGCCTATACAAAATTCGGCTAGAATTTGTACCTATTGCAATCTTGTTTTATCTAAAGGGTGATCAGATAAAGCAGGTATTTCTGTTAAGCATTCTTGATGTTTCGGCTTAGAAAGTCAAGCCACACATTGCCTTTTCGTAATTCTTATCACGTTCACGACAATGCAAGAAAAATAAAATCTTATTCCCCGTTTTTGGATATATTTTTTATCGAATCTTTGCTATTTTTTGGCTAAAGTAAAAAAAAATTTCACCCATCTCGCTTATTTTTTAAAAAAGTAGGATAAAAATGACTACAAATATTGTGAAACCGTGTTTATTAACATTACTTTTACTCAGTAATGTGAGTATTTATGCAAAAGAATTCTACAAATGGGTTGATGCCAATGGTTCAACACACTACACAGATACACCACCACCTAAATCTACCAAACAAACCAAAGTCCACACCTATGGTTGGAATAATAGTAATCCTACACAAACAACAGCACCTAGCACACCAGCTATTCCTATAGAAGTGAGAACACAATCAGGACGGATTGATGTCGAACAAGCCGTTAAAGCAAACGAACGCAGTCATGCAAGCTCTGAACCTATAGCAATTAGCCCTAAAGAACCAAAACACTAAGTATTTTCTTTAAGCGTCATTCACGGTATTCTGTGCACTCTCTATTTTTTAACTTATTGTTGTTGTTAATACATTTATGACTACACACATTGACCCAGAATACCAAGCGGGTGCGATTGAACCGTCAGTTCAAAAAGACTGGGAAGATCGCAAAGTATTTAAAGTTGCAGATACAGTAGAAGGTAAACGCCGTTATATCCTCTCTATGTTCCCTTACCCAAGTGGCAAACTGCACATGGGGCACGTTCGTAACTATACAATTGGCGATGTGATTAGTCGTTTTCACCAACTCAAAGGTGAAACTGTATTACAACCAATGGGGTGGGATGCCTTTGGTCTACCTGCAGAAAACGCAGCCATTGCACATAAAGTTGCCCCTGCAAAATGGACATTTGAAAACATTGATTACATGCGTAATCAACTTAAAAGTTTAGGACTTGCAATTGATTGGGATCGTGAAATTGCAACCTGCACACCTGAATATTACCGTTGGGAACAGTGGTTATTTGTTCAACTTTATAAAAAAGGTTTAATTTACCGCAAACTTTCTACTGTAAATTGGGATCCTGTTGATCAAACTGTACTTGCAAACGAACAAGTCATTGATGGTCGTGGTTGGCGTTCAGGTGCATTGGTTGAAAAACGCGATATTCCAATGTACTACTTCCGTATTACAGATTATGCACAAGAATTATTAGACGATTTAGATCAGTTAAAAGATGGTTGGCCACAACAAGTCTTAACTATGCAACGCAATTGGATTGGTCGCTCTGAAGGAATGGACATTACCTTCCCATCAGCAAATCCAAACATTTATGCAGATGGTTTAACGGTTTACACCACGCGCCCAGATACCTTAATGGGTGTAACGTATGTTGCCATTGCAGCAGAACACCCAATGGCAACTAAAGCTGCCGAAAACAACCCAGAACTTCAAGCATTTATTGAAGAGTGCCGTCATGGTTCGGTTGCAGAAGCAGACATGGCAACTGCCGAGAAAAAAGGCATGCCAACAGGGCTTTCTGTGAAGCACCCACTTACAGGCGAAGAAGTACCTGTATGGATTGCCAATTACGTGTTGATGTCTTACGGTTCAGGTGCGGTGATGGCTGTGCCTGCACATGACGAGCGTGACTTTGAATTTGCTAATAAATTTGGTTTAACCATTAAACAGGTTATTGATGCTCAGGGCAAAGATGACCAAGCGTTTAATGCAACCGAGTGGCAAGAATGGTACGGCAGTAAAGATGGCAAATTGGTTAATTCAGGCAAATTTGATGGCTTAAACTTCCAATCTGCATTTGACGCGTTTATTGCAGAACTTGAGCCACAAACACTTGCAAGCAAAAAAGTTCAATTCCGTTTACGCGATTGGGGTGTTTCTCGTCAGCGTTATTGGGGTTGTCCAATTCCAATGATTAACTGTGATCATTGCGGTCAAGTGCCTGTCCCTGAAGAGCAACTTCCTGTGGTATTACCAACTGATGTTGTACCAGACGGCTCGGGTAATCCTTTGGCTAAAATGCCTGAGTTTTATGAGACTACTTGCCCATCGTGTGGTAAAGATGCACGCCGTGAAACAGATACGCTTGATACCTTTGTTGAATCATCTTGGTACTATGCACGCTACGCATCGCCTGACTTTACAGATGGCATGATTAAGCCTGAAGCTGCACAAACATGGTTGCCTGTTAATCAATATATTGGTGGTGTAGAACACGCAATTTTACACTTATTGTATGCACGTTTCTTCCATAAATTGATGCGTGACGAGGGCGTGGTACAAGGCAACGAACCATTTGCCAACTTACTTACACAAGGCATGGTACTTGCAGATACGTTCTATCGTGAAGATGAAGCAGGCAAAAAAACGTGGTTTAACCCTGCCGATGTTGAGCTTGAACGTGATGAAAAAGGCCGTGCTTTATCAGCTAAACTTGTAAAAGATGGTCAGCCTGTTGTCATTAATGGTCAAGAAAAAATGTCGAAGTCTAAAAACAACGGCGTTGACCCACAAGCCATTATTGACCAATACGGTGCAGATACCGCACGTGTATTTATGATGTTTGCTGCACCACCCGATCAATCACTTGAATGGTCGGATGCAGGCGTTGAAGGTTCTAACCGTTTCTTAAAACGTGTATGGCGTTTAACAGCAAACTTCTTAGAAAAAGCTTCATCTACTATAACGCTAGATAAAGCAAATCTTTCTAAAGATGCACAAGACTTACGCCGTAAAGTACACGAAACTATTGCGAAAGTAGGAGATGATATTGAACGTCGTCATGCGTTTAACACAGCAATTGCAGCACAAATGGAATTGTTAAATGCCATTAGCAAATTTAACACAACATCGGAAAACGATATTGCGGTTGAACGTGAAGCGATTGTGACGTTACTGACCTTACTTGCACCATTTGCACCGCATTTAAGTCAGACATTACTTGCACAGTTTGGTTTAGACTTAACCCAAACAGCATTCCCACAAGTAGACGAATCTGCCCTTACCCGTAACAGTCAAACGATTGTTGTACAGGTAAATGGTAAACTTCGTGGTAAGCTAGAGGTTGCCGTTGGAACATCTAAAGAAGATATTTTAGCGCAAGCAAAAGCACTACCCGAAGTACAACAGTTCTTAACAGGTGAAACCAAAAAAGAAATTGTTGTACCTAACAAACTTGTTAATTTAGTCGTATAAAAAAAGAGGAACAAGCATGCACTTAGTCCATCGTTTAGCAGCAGTGGTTTTAACTTTAGGCTTGAGTGCAAGCTTGACAGGCTGTGGCTTTCATCTCATTGGTCGTGGCCCACAGTCAACGCCTATTGCTTATCAGCATATGAAACTGAATTTACCAGCTGATGCAAATGTATTGGGTGATAAACTCACCATGTATCTGACAGGCAATGGGGCGAAATTTGATAACGCAACCAACGCCTATACACTGCATGTGTTAAGTTATGATTATAAGCGTCAAAAACTAAGTGGACGTGTGGCAGAAGTATTGCTTCATTTAAATGTGACATTTCAAATTGAAGATAGCCAAGGTAATGCTATTACTACACCACGCACCATTACAGGGATTAAAACCTATCAATATAACGTGGCAACTGTAAACGTAGACGATAATGAAGAGCATTATTTGATTGATGTTTTAATTGATGATGTCGCACAGCAAATGTCGCGCCAAATTTCATCGAATCGTTTACCAATTATTCAACAGCAGCAATGAAAATAGATTATCTTCAAGCCCTCAAGCAAACTAAAAATGCGACAGGGGCTTGGATTTTACATGGGCAAGAACCGCTTTTAGAACAAAATTTGTTAGATGCTTTTCGTAAAGAATGGCACTCTGCACAAATTGAACGCCAACGCTATGACATTCAAAATATGAGCGATTGGAAAACGGTATTTAATGCACTCAATAGTTTATCTTTATTTGCCCAGCAATTGGCAGTTGAAGTTCATGGCAACATCAAACCTGATGCGAGTACGCTAAAATTATTAAAAGACTACCTTCAATATAACGAAAGTAATCTTTTGGTAATTGTGCTACCTAAACAAGATAGTAGTGCGTTAAAAGGACAATTTTTTCAATTGGTGGATGCCAATGGTACAGTGGTATCCCTTACGGCGCATTATCCACAAGACCGTCAACGCATTTTAGAAGTAGAAGCAAAAAAACTAAATATCACGCTCCAACCCGATGCTTGGACATGGTTGTTAGAACATCATGAGCATAATTTGTTAGCAGCAAAAAATAGTTTAATTCGTGTGAGTGATACTTTCCCTGATTTAACTCAAATGGGTCAGGAACAACTATACGAATGCTTACACGATCAATCACGCTATACCACTTACGACTTAAGCGACCAACTCATTGCAGGTCATTTGGCACAATCTGTTAAAATTTACCAATATCTCATTTCTACAGGTGAGCCTTTAAGTTTAATGTTATGGGTAATTGCTAAAGAAATGCGCTTGCTCATGCAACTGTTCGAACAGCCACAAAATGCTATGCAATTAGGTATCTGGAAAAATAAGATTTCAAACTATCAGCGTGCTGTAAGACGGTTTACACCTCAACAGTTTTTGCAGTTCCCTTCATTATTACTTAGAATAGACAGTGCAATCAAAGGCATATCACAAGAAAATCCTGCTCATCTTATTCTACAAAGTATTACGTTACTGTGCGGTAAAACTTTATTTAACACCTAAAAATGTTCATGTTTTCTTCTTAATTCATGATTATACTGCTATATCACCGTATTTGTATTATTTTTATTCATGTCAAAGAAAACGATTAAAATTACGCTCACAATATTAATTTTAGCTATTTTGGGGTTTGGGGCTTGGCATTACTTTAAGCCAAAAGAAGAACAGCCCCAATATATTACAGAAACTGTTACACGGGGTAACTTAGAAAATACGGTACTTGCAACAGGTACACTAGATGCCACCAAACTCGTGAGTGTTGGTTCGCAGGCATCAGGGCAAGTTAAAAAAATGTATGTGGAATTAGGCGATGAAGTTAAAAAAGGACAACTCATTGCGCAAATTGACTCTGAAACGCAACAAAATACCTTTAAAAATACAGCGGCAAATATTCGTAATTTAGAAGCACAAAGATTACAACAAGAAGCGAATCTTAACGAAAAACGTTTAGACTTTAATCGCCAAAAAGTAATGCTTGCACAAGATGCAACGCCACGCGCAACATTTGAGGCAGCAGAAGCAAGTTATAAAACGGCTCAAGCACAAGTAAAAGCTGTTGATGCTCAAATTGAACAAGCCAAACTCAGTGAATCTACTGCAAAAACTAATTTAGGTTATACCCGTATTATTGCGCCAATGGATGGCACCATTGTGGCAATTGTGACAGAAGAAGGACAAACGGTAAACGCCAACCAAAGTACACCCACCATTGTTAAACTTGCACAGCTTCAAAATATGACAATCAAAGCACAAGTCAGTGAAGCTGATATTATGAAAGTAGAAAAAGGACAAAAAGTCTACTTTACAACACTGGGTGATAGTACAAAACGCTACGCAACTTTACGTCAAATTGAACCTGCGCCTGAATCTATTTCAAGTGACTCAAGCACATCTACAAGTAGCAGTAGCTCATCTACTGCCATCTACTACAATGCGTTATTTGATGTACCTAATACTGATGGTAAATTACGGATTGATATGACAGCACAAGTTTATATTGTGTTAAATGATGCCAATAATTCCCTTCTTTTACCTTCTGCTGCTTTAGGCAAAGAAACACCACATGTAAAAAAACTAGAACTCACTGCTGAGCAAAAAAATCTTGTTGCACAGGGTAAAGCATCTTTAGGAACCGTACGTATTCTTGATGCCCAAGGTAAAGCACATGCTCAACAAGTATTGGTTGGTATTAATAACCGTGTGAATGCGCAAGTCCTTGCTGGAGTAAAAGAAGGTGATGAAGTGGTCATTGCGGATAGTTCAGATACCTCTGCTGCTGCTGCAAAATCAAAAAGTGGACGTCGTAACGGTCCACCGATGGGAATGTAAGCATGACGGTATTACTTGAAGTAAGCGATTTAACACGTGAGTTTCCCGCAGGCGAAACAACGGTCAAAATCTTAAAAGGGATTAATCTACAAATTCATGCAGGTGAGCTAGTTGCCATTGTAGGGCAATCAGGTTCGGGTAAATCTACCCTCATGAATATTTTAGGTTGTTTAGACCGCCCCACAAGTGGTAGTTATAAAGTAAGCGGGCATGAAACAGGAAAACTCGAGCCTGACCAACTTGCCCAACTACGGCGTGAATACTTTGGCTTTATTTTTCAGCGTTACCATCTTTTAGGTGACTTAAGTGCCGTAGGTAATGTGTCTGTGCCTGCAATTTATGCAGGTGTAGAAGCATCTGAGCGAGAAAAACGTGCCACATCACTACTCACAGAACTCGGTCTAGGCAATAAAACCCAAAACCGCCCAAGCCAACTTTCAGGTGGACAACAACAACGTGTCAGTATTGCACGGGCGTTAATGAATGGTGGCGATGTCATTTTAGCCGATGAACCCACAGGCGCACTTGACTCGCAAAGTGGTATTGAAGTGATGCGTATTTTACGCGAACTCAATGCAGCAGGTCATACCATCATTTTAGTCACGCATGATATGCAAGTTGCACAAAATGCAACGCGTATTATTGAAATTAGTGATGGGATGATTATTGCAGACCGTGCCAATACACCCGAACAACATTCTGTAAAAACAGACTCAACAGCTTTACCTAAACAGCAAACCAAAAGCAAAAAAGTATCGGCTTGGCGCTCTACATTAGACCGCCTTTCTGAAGCATTTAACATGGCGTTACTTGCCATGAATGCGCATCGTATGCGTACATTCTTAACCATGTTAGGCATTATTATTGGGATTGCCTCGGTCGTTACCGTGGTGGCTCTTGGTAAAGGCTCACAAGAACAGATTTTAAAAAATATCAGTAGCTTAGGTACCAATACCATTACTGTATTTCAAGGGCGTGGCTTTGGTGATAACTCTAAGACAGCTAGCTTTAAAACGCTTGTCCCAAGTGATGCAGATGCTATTGCAAGCCAACCTTATGTAAGTGCGGTCAGCCCTGTTGTCAGTTCCTCAAAAACTATTCGCTATCAAGAAAATGAAGCAACTGCCACCGTTAATGGTGTCAGTAATGATTTTTTTGATGTGAAAGGGCTTACATTTAAAGAGGGACAAACTTTTGCTGCCACAACAGTGCGCGAACGCTCACAAGATGTGATTATTGATACCAATACACAAAAACAATTTTTTAGTGATGGCAGTGATCCTGTAGGACAAGTTGTACTTTTAGGCAGTGTACCTGCACGTATTGTGGGTGTAGTTGAACCTCAAAGTAACCCAATGGGCGCAGACGAGACACTTAACGTTTATATGCCATATACCACGGTGATGAGCCGTATGCTAGGGCAAGCCAATGTACGTAATATTATTGTACGTATTAATGATAAATACTCGAGTGATGCAGCTGATAATGCCATTGTAAACCTTCTAACCCTACGTCATGGCGCACAAGATATCTACACCATGAACAGTGATAGTATCCGTCAAACCATCGAAAAGACCACAGGAACAATGACACTGCTTATCTCTGCCATTGCTGTCATTTCATTGGTGGTAGGAGGTATTGGTGTGATGAATATCATGCTTGTATCAGTGACTGAACGTACACAAGAAATTGGTGTACGTATGGCGGTGGGTGCAAGGCAAAGCGATATTTTACAGCAATTTTTAATTGAAGCCGTTCTGGTCTGTATCTTAGGGGGTATTTTGGGTGTCTTACTTTCTTTGGGTTTAGGGCAAATCATTACCCACTTTGCAGGAGGCAATTTTGCCGTGATTTATTCAACTACCTCCATTGTGGCGGCTTTTGTATGCTCTACTTTAATTGGTGTGGTATTTGGCTTTTTACCTGCCAAAAATGCAGCCAAATTAGACCCTGTTAATGCCCTTGCACGAGAATAAACAATGAAAACACCTTTAATTTTAGCAATGGCATGCACTACCCTATTTGGTTGTTCTGCCATTGTAAAAACACCCTATCAAGCGCCACAAGTCAACACGCCTGCACAGTTTGCTTATCAAAAAACAGGGCAAAAAATTAACGACCGTTGGTGGATGTTATTTAATGATGCTCAGCTTAATCAGTTAATAGACCATGTTTTAGCACAAAATAATAACCTTGCTGTTGCAGGTATTGCAATTCAGCAAGCACGTTTGCAAGCAGGACTTCAAGCAGATCAGCAAGGATTACGTGTAAGTAGTTCTGTCTCGGCAGGACACCGCTTAGACATTCATAGTGGTGATGACAGCTCTCAAGGACTATCTGCAAGTGCAGGCGTAAGTTATGAACTAGACTTATTTGGTAAACTTGCACGCCAAACAGATGCAGCTAAATGGGAAGCACAAGCCACAGAGCAAGACTTAGAAGCTACGGCACAAACACTTGTAGGTACAACGGCTCAATTGTACTGGCAACTTGCTTACTTACACGAAAGCCGAACTATTGCTCAAGCTAATATTACAAGCTCGCAAAGACTATATGATTTAGTAAATATTCAGTATAAGGCAGGTGCTGTATCAGGTTTAGAGCTAACGCAAGCAGCACAAGCCGTACAAAGCCAAAAAGCAACGTTTAGCCAAATTGAACAAAACCTTGTTGAAACTCGCACCGCTATTGCCGTGTTGTTACATGTGCCTGTGCAACAACTTAATATTACTGAACCTACCCAACTGCCTAATATTACTTTACCTGCTATTGAAAGTGGTTTGCCTGCCGAGCTATTGGCAAGACGTCCCGATTTAAAGGCATCGGAACTGCGTTTAAGAAAAGTACTTGCAACTGCCGATGCCACACGTGCAAGCTACTATCCTTCTATTAGCCTTACAGGTAACTTAGGTGCAAGTAGCACCTCATTGGTTGCACTCATTAAAAACCCTGTACTCACATTAGGCGCTAATTTAAGCCTGCCTTTTTTACAGTACAACGATATGAAGAAAAATATTGCAGTCAGTCAACTTGATTATGAAAAAGCCATTATCAACTACCGTCAATCTTTGTATCAAGCGTTTGCCGATGTGGAGAATGCCCTCTCTGCACGGACTCAACTTGCAGCGCAAATGAACGCACAACAGCAAAACCTTGCTTTAGCGCAAAAGGCAGAAAACTTAATTAATGTACAGTATCGTTATGGTTCGGTCGCACTTAAAAATGTGCTAGATCAACAGCAAACCACACGTTCTACGCGTTTGGCTTTATTAAACCTACAACAAAGCCAATACAATGCCTACGTTACATTAATGCAAGCGCTCGGTGGTCGTCCAATTTGAGGGCATTTGAGTACAGCGTGGGCAAAACTACTCACGCTTACTTAACAAGAACAACGTGTTATTCAAATACAAGAAAAAGAGCGATTTGATTTTCTAAAAGAATATGCGCTCATGGATATCATTGAGACTGACCCCAAAAGTTTTCAATACGGTTTTACCAAAGCTCAATATAATGGAACTGTTCATATTAAAACTAGCCCAGACCATAAATTAAACTTGTAGGAACAATGGGTGAATATATGATTTTAGCTGCAAGTTAAAGCTGAAGACTTTGAAAGTGGCTATATTACAAATATCCGTCAATGAGCATACCGTCTAAAGATGACAACGTATCAGAAAGTATCTCATTACAAAAAAATGGTATTCAAAAGGAATTTATTTTTAAAACAAAAAACATCAATATGATGAAATTTCAGTTCCTTATACTTATGCTTTAGGTTTCGATAAGATTATAAAATTTGAACCTCACTTGAATTATATCGACTTTCTAATTGTTAACCAAAACAACCAAACGCAATATCGCTATCTAAGATATAATAAAACAGCAACTGGATTTATTTACACGCCATAAAAAAGCGACCTTACGGTCGCTCATTTGGATTATTCATCATCCATAATTGCAGGGCTCATACCCACAGTATTGAAACCTGCATCTACATACATAATTTCACCTGTAATACCAGAAGCCCACGGCGAGCATAAAAATAATGCCGCATTACCCACTTCTTCAATGGTTACATTACGCTTAAGCGGTGAGATTTTTTCATTTGCATCTAACATTTTACGGAAAGATTTAATACCCGATGCAGCCAATGTACGAATAGGCCCTGCAGAAATCGCATTAACACGGATACCTTCTTCACCCAAGCTAGAAGCTAAATAACGTACGCCTGCTTCTAAAGATGCTTTTGCCATACCCATCACGTTGTAGTTTGGCATTACACGCTCTGCACCTTGGTAAGTTAGCGTAAGTAAGCAACCTTGACGCGCTTGTAATAAAGGCTTCGCTGCACGTGCCATTGCCACAAAGCTATATGCACTAATATCGTGTGCCACTTTAAAACCATCACGATCAGTCACATCAGTGAAATCGCCATCTAACGTGTGTGCAGGGGCAAAACCAATTGAGTGAACCACACCATCTAAACCATCCCAATGTTTTGCAAGCTCTACAAATGCTTGATCAATTTCAGCATCTACGCCCACGTCACATGGAAAAACAAGATTAGAACCAAATGTTTCTGCAAAACCATCCACACGTTTTTTTAATTTTTCGTTTGGATAAGTAAATGCAAGTTCTGCGCCTTCACGGTGAAGTGCTTGTGCAATACCATAAGCAATTGAAAGTTTACTTGCGATACCCGCAACCAAAAAGCGCTTACCCGCTAATAATCCTGCCATTTATATATTCTCTTCTTAAAGATGTTTGTTAAATAATGCCCATTTTTAAACGATTTATAAATTGCATAAAGCATCTTTTTTGCAAAAAAATCGCCTCAACAAGTGAGGCGACTGTAATTAATCATTCGATGATAAGCCAATGAGGCGTAAAAACGAGGTATACATCCAAATGAGTGTGGCAAGTAATGACACTGCACAAATCCACTCAAATGACTGTGGCGCACGTTGCATTGCTGCATTTTCAATTAAGTCAAAGTCTAAAATTAAATTTAAAGAGGCAATAACTGCAACAAATACCGCAACCCCAATGCCTAAACCATTGCTTTCAAAAACGTAAGGAATACTTGAACCAAATACCATTTTTAAAATAAATTGTGCGATGAACAAAATAAAAATTGCTAGTGTTGCAGACATCACTACAGATTTAAATTTTTCTGTTGCACGGATAATTTTACGTTTATACAGTGCAAGCATCACAAACATGGTAATGAAGGTTGCCAATAAAGCTTTAATAGGTGCACCAGGATATTTAAGTTCAAATAATACCGATACCCCACCTAAAAATGCACCTTCAAACAATGCATATGGCACAGCAAGATTAGGTGCTGTATTAGGTTTAAACGTGATAATCATGGCTAAGATAAAACCACCTATACCACCCACTACACTGCCCATCATTGCCATATTGAAATTTTGCGTGAGTAGGCAATAAAGGAAAAATAAAATACCCACACCTGCAGAAATAGATGTAAGTAAAACTGACTTATTAATCGCACCACGAACAGTCATGGGCTTATGATAATCCGCGTAAGTTTCCACACGCGTTAAAATAGGATTATTACTTTGCATGGTTGAACTCTTTTTATAAAAGTTTAATTGATATTATACACTTCAACATATCGACTGATAATGATAAAAAAATGCAATCCTTAGTAGAATTGCATCTTGTGTTAATTATTCGTAATAAAGAAGTATTCGCGGTAATACTTTAGTTCGCGGATCGAATCGCGAATATCATCCATTGCTAAATGAGATGCACCTTTTTTCAGTCCACTCATAATTTCTGGACGCCAGCGTTTTGCTAACTCTTTTACCGATGATACATCTAAATTACGGTAGTGGAAAAACTGCTCAAGCTCAGGCATTTCACGGTGCATAAAACGGCGGTCTTGGCAAATTGAGTTACCACACATTGGCGAAGATTTTGGATCAACCCACTTTTTCAAAAACTCAAGAGTTTTTTCCTCAGCATCACGCACTGTTAATTGGCTACGACGCACACGCTCGACTAAACCAGACTGACCGTGTTGACGCGTATTCCACTCATCCATACCATTTAAAATTTGATTTGACTGATGAATAGCCAACACAGGACCTTCTGCCAAAATGTTTAGGTTGTCATCGGTCACAATGGTGGCAATTTCAATAATTCTATCGTTATCTGTATCTAAACCTGTCATTTCAAGGTCAATCCAAATTAACCGTGTATTTGGCGTGCTACTCATTGCGCTTTCAATTCTTATAGGCTTAAAACAAGAATAGTAGCAAATTTCTTGCTTCTTGGCTGTAATTCACCTGCCCTTCATGCTATTTTTGCCATCTTAATTTTTGGTTTATTAGGACACGAATGGCTCTAATTCGTAAGCGTCGTTTAACTGACCAACAAAAACGTCGTATTCAAAAACAGCATCAAACACGTCAAGAAGATTTAGACACCTCTCACGATTTAGAAGGTTTAGTCGTTCAACATTACGGACGCCAACTTGAAGTTAAAGCCTTAAATACGCCAGACCCACATCCTATTAAACCAGAAACTGCCGAAGGTGAACCTGAATCCTTTTGGAAACCGATTGAGATCGGCAGTATTTGGCGTTGTCATACGCGTACCAATTTAGAACTGTTGGTAACAGGTGACCGTGTGAAATGGCAAGCTGACCCCAATACAGGGCTTGGCATTATCACCGCCATTCACGAGCGTTCGTCACTACTGACGCGTCCAGACCGTTATCACAAAGTAAAACCTGTGGCAGCCAATATCAGCTTAATTGTCATTGTATTTGCACCTTTGCCTGAACCTGCCCCAATGCTAATAGACCGCTATTTAGTGGCATGTAAAAATGCCAATATTCCTGCGTTATTGGTGCTTAACAAAACAGATTTACTTAAAGAAAATGACCCAATCTTAAAACTTATTCAAGAATATCAAGATTTAGGTTATGAAATCATGCTGACCCATGCTGATGGCGATTTATCTGAACTCGCAAAGCGTCTTGATAATGAAACAGTGGCATTTGTTGGGCAATCAGGTGTGGGTAAAAGCTCTTTAATTAACAATATTGTGCCCAATGCAGCGCAAAAAACCAATATTATTTCTGAAAATTCAGCACTTGGGCAGCACACCACAACTTCAACTCGCCTTATTGATTTTGGCGAAAATGGTGCGCTAATTGACTCGCCCGGTATTCGTGAATTTGGTTTATGGCATTTAACAGAAGATGCGGTATATGGCGGTTTTCCTGAGATTTATAACCTCATTGGGCAATGCCAATTTAGAAACTGTACGCATAAAAATGCCAAAAACTGTGCATTAGAACGTGCCGCATCAACAAGAGAAATTTTACCAAGACGCTTAGAAAGCTTTTTACGTCTGTGCGATGAAATTCAAGAAGCACAGCAAAAAAACTAAGCAAGGTTTTTGCTCACAATTAATATAGGCTATACTCTAGCTCAATTTTGATGGTTATTAGGTGAATTGTGGAACGTTGGTTCGAATTCATGGGGAATCACCCCTTCTTGTTTGGTCTACTTGCCGTTCTTATCGTCATGTTCTTCATTTTTGAAGGAAAGCGTAACGGTCGTAAAATTTCTCCACAATCACTTGGTGTTTTGGTGAAAATCAAAAATGCAATGCTGATTGATTTACGTGATGCCAAAGATTTCCGTGAAGGACATATCAGTGGTAGCCGTAATATTCCGTATAGTCAAATTGCAAACCATCTCGATGAATTAAAAACATCTGAGCGCCCAATTGTCTTTATTTGTAATTTAGGACAAGTGGCAGGCACTGCGTTGGCACAAGTTGCTCATACAGATAGCTACCGCTTAGATGGTGGAATTGCCAATTGGAAAGCGCAAGGCTTACCTTTAATTAAAGCAAAATAACGTTTAAGGAGAACACTCATGGCTAATGTTGTCATTTATTCAACAACCGTATGCCCGTATTGCGTTCGTGCAAAACAGCTTCTTGAGCGTAAAGGCATTCAATATAAAGAAATTAATTTATCTAACGAAGCGCCAGAAGTACGTGTAGAACTGATGCAACGTACCAATCACCGCACTGTGCCACAGATTTTCATTAACGATCAATTTATTGGTGGTTTTGATCAGCTTTATGCTTTAGAGCGTGAAGGTAAACTTGACGAAGGACTTTAAAAAATGAGTACAGAACAACAACCGCAACTTGCGTTAGAACGCCTTTATACAAAAGATGTTTCTTTTGAAATTCCAAGCGCAGAAGTATTCACTAAAGAGTGGAAACCTGAACTTAATATCAACTTGTCTTCTACAGCAGACAAAATTGATCCAACACACTACGAAGTATCTTTAAAAGTTGTGGTTGAAGCAAAAAACGACAATCAAACTGCTTTTATTGTTGATATTACGCAAGCAGGCATCTTCTTAGTAGATGGTGTAGAAGATGAACGTCTTCCGTACATTTTAGGTGCATACTGCCCAAATATTTTATTCCCATTCTTACGTGAAGCAGTAAATGACCTTGTAACTAAAGGTAGCTTCCCGCAATTATTGCTTACACCAATCAACTTTGATGCTGAATTTGAAGCGAACATGCAACGCGCTCAAATGGAAGCAGCAGAAGCTGAAGGCAAAGCATAAGCCTTTAAAGCCATCCAAACGGGTGGCTTTTTTTTACTAGCAAAAAATAACAATTTAAGCCTAAAATAATCGTTACGATGAGAAAAACAATTCAAGGCAAAATCGCATGGCAAAGTCAGCAAGCTCTCCAAGTCGTCGCTTTTTAAAACTTGCAAGCATGACGGCAAGTATTGCCACCAAAACCGTTTCTAACTCTATTCGCAGTTTAACCGCAGATGAAGAACAAAAAGATGCGGCACGTCGTCAACTGTTTCAAGAAATTGGTTTACAAATTGCCAATACATTAGGCGAAATGAAAGGCGCTGTAATGAAAGTGGGACAAATTGCATCGCAGTATAAAGACATTTTCCCACCTGAAGTGGCAAAAGCCATTGCAAAATTACAACGTCAAGCCCCTGCAATGCCCTTTGCAGACATCAAAGTACAAGTAGAAAAAGAGCTACAAAAACCAATTTCTGATGTATTTACGCATTTTGAAGAAACACCTTTTGCAGCAGCCTCTATTGGGCAAGTCCATAAAGCAACACTTAAAAATGGGCAACAAGTGGTGGTAAAAGTTCAGTACCCTGGTGTTGATGAAGCCTGTGAAAGTGATTTAAAACAAGTACGCCTTGCCCTACGCATGATGGGTGTTCTGAAAATTGACAAAAAATTACAAGACCAACTTTTTGCCGAAATTCAAGACAGTTTAACCAACGAGCTAAACTACGAAATTGAAGCCCAAAATCTAGAAGTTGCACGTACCTTTCATGGCAAGCTTGATCCACACATTATTATTCCAACGGTCTATACCGACTATTCAAC
Organism: Acinetobacter sp. HY1485; assembly: GCF_027568475.1. Classification (GTDB taxonomy): domain Bacteria; phylum Pseudomonadota; class Gammaproteobacteria; order Pseudomonadales; family Moraxellaceae; genus Acinetobacter. The sequence goes on from NZ_JANKZG010000002.1 coordinate 94,608, forward strand.
ACGTCATATCTTAACGCTTAGCTATGAAGCGGGTAACAGTATTGAAACAGCAAGTACATGGTCACAAGAATTACGTAATACCTTAGGCAAACGCTTATTTAAAGCCATGGGACAAGAGATTTTTTATCTTAGACGTTTTCATTGTGACCCGCATCCAGGTAACTTCGCATTTAGAGAAAATGGCGATGTCGTGGTCTATGATTACGGCGGTGTTAAAACACTCTCACCGCAACATGTTGCCACGTTTAAGTCGCTTATTCGTGCTTGCCGTACACACAACATTACTGAAATTGAAAATCAACTTATTGACTTAAATGCACTTTCAGAACGCAATGCTTTTCCGCATGAGCTGTATGAAGAATGGTTAAACGTACTATTACGTCCACTTACTACATTTTATGATTTTGAAGAAAACTCTGCTCATCATGATGGGGTAAAACTTGCAAAGAAATCATTAAAATATTGGGATATTTTTAAACCATCACCCGATACATTGATGGTCAATCGGACAGTTTCAGGGCATTATTGGAATATGATCCATCTCAAAGTTAAAGATGATTTAACTGACCTTTTTAACGAATTAGTTCCTTTAGATGAGTAAGACATGAAAAAATTTGCAGATAACATTGCCCATATTGATACACATTACACCCACACACCAACTGCGTTTAAAAATGGCGAGCAATATAATAGCGCTCAAGAAAATCAAGGTAGTGCCAAAATTTTTGCCTTTGCACAGTTAAACCAACTCAGTGAACAACAAACGCTTGAATTATTTGCCGAGCATTACGACAGCGTGATCGCAGATCCAACAGGCACAGCACATCAAAATATCCGTCAATTTTTAAAACACGGTTGGCAAGGCATTACTTTTGAGGGACAAGCATTAACTACAAAATAACAACCTATTGAGTATATTTTTATCTATAATGATAGAAATATACTTAAATTAAAACTCAAATGAAAAGTGTACTCTCTTTAAGCCTTATTTTCCTCGCAGGTTGTAGTACAGTGCCTGAAAACGAAGCAGATCATCAACGCCGATTGGCAAAGACACATAGCGATGTGATTAATACCCTCGACCCTTCGACTATTTATAATCAACAACAAAATGGCAGTGGATTATTACTTGATAAAAATCCCACATATAAAAACAGCGACTCAAAATACATGTTTAGACATGTACATTAAACTTAATTTTTTATGGCATGACTATCTTGATGTGAAGTTTACTCATACATCGTTGCCGCATACAGAATATGGGCTAATATTTTCCAATCTAAGCAATTTGAATTGAGTTTATTTAGCGCTTCTTGATCGCCAATATTGTTAAAGTAACCATCCATATCTTCTACCCAACTTTCTATACCCCCTAAATAATCAGGTAAATTAGAGTTATAGCAAGTAGACGTATGCTGTTGAAGCGTTCTCATAAACTCTAAAAAGTCTTCACGCGTTTTAATTTGAGAGATATTCATATAAACCTATACCTGCAAAAGTACATAACAGCGCACCAATCACATGTAGAGAAATCGCAAGCATTGCCGTGGAAAAACGACCTTGTTGTAAAAGTGATACAATTTCGACAGAGAAAGTAGAGAATGTGGTTAGTCCGCCACAAAACCCTGTGATCACAAATAATTTATAATTTGGACTTAGATCACTTTGTGCAAAATAGGCGATGGCAAAGCCAATAATAAAGCCACCAATCCAATTAACGGCAACGGTACCAAGGGGGATATGAGGATAAATTGAATTAAGTTTTAATCCAATAAACCATCTAGACCAACCACCCAATACAGAACCTAAAGCAATTGCAAACAAAGCATAATACATTTAACGCACTCCTAAAAATGGATAGAGCACGCACAAAAACCTACGCACCCTATCAATTGGGTTCGCAGGCATCATTAGCTCATCATGAGCGGTTTGTAATAGGAAGAATGCCATTTCCTTATCTTTAAATTACTGTAAAACTATTTGGTTTTCAAGTAATCATGCACACCTTGTGCCGCTGTCCGCCCCGTAGAGAAACATGCTGTCAGTAAATAGCCCCCTGTAGGTGCATCCCAATTCAACATCTCTCCACAGCAAAACACATGCGGGTTACTTTTAAGCTGTAACTGTTTGGTCAATACATCGGAGCGTACGCCCCCTGCACAACTAATCGCTTCTTCAATCGGGCGAAAACATTTCAGTTCAATTTTTAATTGCTTAATGATTTGCGCAAGTTGTTCGGGGTGCTGCCAGATCTCTTTTGCAATAATTTCTCGTATCAAATTGGCTTTGGCACTGTCTAAACCTGCTTTACGCCATGTATTTGCCATAGACTGTTTTTTATTAGGCTTTAATTTTTTTACTAAATCATCAATAGTTAAATCGGGCAATAAATCAAGCGTGAGCGTCATATCTTGCTCACGTAATTGACGATTGAGCTTGTAAACCACGCCACTTTCTAACCCATAATGTGTAATTACAATATCGCCTTGGGCTTTATAGTGTGGGTCTACCCATGCTTCAATTCGTTTAAGCGGTTGCCCAAACACAGGCTGCATAAACTCAGACCATTTGTATTCAACCCCTGCATTACTTGGCATAAAAGGTTGAATATCTGAAGATTTAAGCCACTTTTGCCATGCCCCATCACTACCCAAACGTGACCAAGACACCGCACCACATGCCAAAACAATGGCATCAAAACATTGCGATGGTTGCTGTTCAAATGTAAGGGTATTACGTGTTAGAGCTGTACAACGATGACGATAATGGAACCGAACACCTGTATCAGCTAGTCGCTTTAACCATGCCCGTAGCAATGGCGCAGCTTTCATTTCTACAGGAAAAATCCTGCCTGAACTCCCGACATAAGACTCAATACCCAAGCCTGTCATCCATGCTTGAATGGCTTTAGCATTAAACTGCTCAATGCCTGCTTGTAACCAAGCAGATTGATCGTAACGGGCAATAAATTGCTTTAATGGTTCTGCATGAGAAATATTTAGACCTGTCTTGCCTGCCATTAAAAACTTACGGGCAGCCGATGGCATTTGCTCAAAAATATGAATCTCATAATTGTACTGACTCAAAAATTCTGCTGCCATGAGCCCTGCAGGTCCTGCCCCCACAATTGCCACCGTTTTAGCCATGTTGCGCTTGCCCTAGTAACGGCTCAAATGCATCAAAACGTGTTGTGTAGCCTTGTGGTTTTGTAATAATCAGCTGTTGGCATAGCTCGCCACGTTCTAAATATTTAATCTCAAAATGTGTACGTGCCGATGTCTTTGCAATTACTTCTTTTTTGTAGGGTAATTGCCATACGTTTTGCAATTGCTGTTCTGCTTCTTCAATGTATTCCACAATATTACTGGCAAGCGTAATGGTACCGCCTACTTGTAAACGCGATAAAATAAATTCAAAAAATGGCATATTTAACCAACGCTGTGCCGAATTGTGTGGCTCAGGATTTGGATATAAAATAAAAAACTGCTCAACTTGGGCAGGATACAACGCATGGGTAATCCAAGGTAATGCATCGGCATGAATGGGCGTCAGACTATTTAAGTTAAGTACGGCATGCTGTTTTTGCATGGCTTCAAATTTTTCTTTTGTACGTTCAATCGCATACAATTGAGTTGTAGGGTTTTCTTGGCTAAATAAAACCGCATGTTTACCCTTACCTGCTCCAATTTCTACCGTAACTGCTGTACGTTTAATCGGTTGAAAATCACGAGGCGCAACCATATATTGTGCTTGAAATTGACGAATTTGCATAACCAAATCAAAATCACTAAAAATTAGTGTAAGTCTAACCTAATTTAAATCTCAAAAGGTATTTTCAATGACTCAAAAATTTTCATGTCCACGCTGTGGTGAGCCTTCAACATGGCACGGTAATGATTTTCGTCCGTTTTGCTCAGAACGTTGTAAACTCATAGACCTTGGTGCTTGGGCAAATGATGAGTATCGCCTGCCTACTCAAGATGCTCCACAAGCCGAAAATTCTGAAGAATAGAGATATCCTTATCTTAATATCTACTGTTAAATAAATGGAAGTTTTAATAAAATTAATAAAAACAATTACTTAAGTCTATTTAACTTTTAGTCGTATCTTTATGATCTGTGCTTAAATAAGCAAAGCAATTTTTCTTATTTCTCAAAATAACGTGGTTTGGCGTTAATACATACACGTTGTATTTAGAGATAAGAAGATGCGTTTTAAAGTAGTGGCTGTTTCGGGGAGTGTATCCTCCCCATCTAAAACAGAAATATTAATTCAAACAATTATTGATCAATTTAAAGAAACTCAAGAGATTGATGTTCATTTTGTTAAACTCAGTACTATTGGGCGTGATTTAAGCGGTGCATTGTTTCGCTCAGAACTCCCCACTCATATTGAAAATGATTTAACAGCAATTGAAAACGCAGATTTACTCGTTGTGGGTACACCTGTTTATCGTGCTTCTTTTACAGGTTTATTCAAACATTTATTTGATTTTGTCGATCAAAATGCTCTGATTGATGTGCCTATTTTGCTATCTGCATCAGGTGGTAGTCACCGCCATGCGTTAATTTTAGAGCATCAATTACGCCCATTATTTAGTTTTTTTCAAGCGCATACCTTACCAATTGGGGTATATGCCATTGATAATGATTTTAAAAACTACCAAGTTACTAGTTCTGCTTTAGACAACCGCATTCAACTTGCTGTACAACGCGCGCTTCCATTTTTGAACCATGAAAAAACCAAGAAAATTGGTTTAAAAGTTTTGGAGGCTTAGCATGAAAATTCAATTAATTTTAAGTAGCTTTATCTTTTTGACTGCTTGCTCATCTTCTCAAACACCGCAAGAACAACAAACAATTAAAGTTGGCTTTCAAAAATCGACACTCAACGCTATTGTTTTAAAAACCAATGAAGATTTATTAAAAAAATCATTTCCCAATACCAAAATTGAATGGAAAGAATTTCCTGCAGGACCACAAATGCTTGAGGCATTATCAGCAGGCTCTATTGATTTTGGCTCTGTGGGTAATACACCGCCTATTTTTGCTCAAGCCGCCAATAAAAATATTCGTTATGTGGCATATGAGAATGTACACCCAAAATGGCAAGCAGTTTTAGTTCCCAAAGATAGCCCTCTTATCAATATCACACAGCTAAAAGGCAAAAAAATTGCCGTACAAAAAGGCTCAAGTGCACACGATTTACTTGGACGCGTTTTACAAAAAGCCCATTTGACTTGGGCGGATATTCAACCTGTTTGGCTTGCACCTGCAGATGCACGGGCAGCGCTAGATAAAAAAGCAGTAGATGCATGGGCAATTTGGGAACCATTTTTAACTGCGGCTGAAGTTGAAGGTCAGGCTCGTCCGCTCATTGAAGGCGATCAATTTGAAACCACCTATAACTTTTTAATTGGACAACCCGACTTTATTAAAAATCATCCCACAGAAACACAAAAGTTTATTCAAGCCAATAATGATGCTGCCCAATGGGTTGTTGAACATCCTCAGCAAACTTTAGATCTTTACCAACATGCAATTGGTTTAGATAAAAATATTACCCAAAAAGTTTTAGCTAAGAAATACCAACCCTCATTACTACACCCTATTACACCAACCGTGATTACAGCACAGCAAAATATTGCAGATCGATTTACACACGATCAGGTCATTCCACAAAAAATTAATATTCAACAAGCAGTTAATTCACAATAGGAGCATGTCATGAAAATTTTTTGGTTTATTCCTACCCATGGCGATAGCCGTTACTTAGGTACGTCTAAAGGCTCACGTGTTGTGGATTATGCTTATATGAAGCAAATTGCAATAGCGGCTGATCATTTAGGATACGAAGGTGTTCTACTACCGACAGGTCGCTCGTGTGAAGACCCTTGGATTACAGCGGCTAGTTTAATTGATGCCACACAACGCCTTAAATTTTTGGTGGCATTACGTCCAGGTGTAACAACACCTGCTTTAGCAGCACGTATGGCATCTACATTTGACCGTTTATCTAATGGACGCGTCCTGCTTAATTTAGTCACAGGTGGCGATGCCAATGAGCTTAAAGGCGATGGTTTATACGAAGATCATGCATCACGTTATCAAACTGCCAACGAGTACGTTAAAATTTGGCGGGAAATTTTAACTCGTTCACATCAAAATGAAGAATTTACTTTTCACGGCGAAAAACTTAGTGTAGATAATGCTCGATTGCTCTATCCACCAGTCCAAAAACCTTATCCTCCACTTTGGTTTGGCGGTTCGTCTGAACCTGCAATTGAACTTGCTACAGATCAAGTAGATACATATCTCACATGGGGTGAACCGCCTGCTGCTGTTAAAGAAAAATTAGATATTGTTAAACAAAAAGCACAAGCCAAAGGTAGAACGCTTAACTACGGTATTCGCTTACATGTCATTGTGCGAGAAACAAATGAAGAAGCATGGCAAGCAGCAGAAGACTTAATCAAATATGTAGATGATGAAACGATTTTGTTTGCCCAACAAAAATTCTCAAAAATGGACTCTGTGGGTCAGCAACGGATGGCAAAGCTTCATAATGGTAGCCGTGACAATCTAGAAGTTTCACCTAATTTATGGGCAGGGGTTGGCTTAGTTCGTGGTGGTGCAGGTACAGCACTTGTGGGTGATCCGCAAACGGTGGCGACACGCATCCAAGAATATGCAGATTTAGGTATTAGTACCTTTATTTTTTCAGGCTATCCCCACTTAGAAGAAGCGATTCGGTTTGCAGAACTTGTATTTCCACTCTTACCTTTGGAAACACAACAAAAAATACAACAATATCAGGGGCCAAGAGGCGAAATCGTTGCTAATCACAGCCAACCGCAAGGAAGTACCTAATGCATAAAATCGTACCGTGGATTCTGCCTATTAGCTTACTCAGCTTATGGCAAATTTCTTCTATGCTGGGTTGGTTAAATCCTCAAATTTTACCTTCACCCAGTGCAGTTGCCATGGCTTTTTGGCGGTTACTGTTATCGGGTGAGTTATGGGTGAATGTTAAAATTAGTACCCAACGTGCCTTAATGGGACTTGCTGTAGGAGGTGGACTAGGTTTCATTCTAGGCCTCCTCAATGGTAGTTCTAAACTATGTTCGCACTTTTTAGACACTACCTTACAAATGGTACGTAACATTCCTGCTTTAGCGCTTATTCCATTAGTTATTTTGTGGTTTGGAATAGATGAATCGGCAAAACTCTTTTTGGTTTCTGTGGGTGTATTTTTTCCAATTTATATCAATACCTATCATGGCATTCGATCAGTTGATCCCGACCTCATTGAAATGGGTCAAAGTTATGGACTCAACCGTTGGCAACTGTATAAAGAAATTGTACTACCGGGTGCAATGCCTTCTATCTTAGTCGGTTTACGTTTTTCTTTAGGTTTAGTTTGGGTACTTTTAATTGTGGCAGAAACTATTTCCGCGCAATCCGGTATTGGCTATATGACCATGAATGCACGGGAATTTTTACAAACTGATGTTGTACTTGTAGGAATTTTACTCTACGCCTTTTTAGGCAAGTTAGCAGATATTTTTGCACAACTTTTAGAGCGTTATTTTTTGCGTTGGCATATAGGATATAAATAAGATGAGTATTCAAATTAAAATTTCAAACTTACATAAACATTATGCAAATGCGCATGTCCTTCAAAACTTAAATTTGTCGATTGGTGCAGGTGAATTTGTTGCAGTTGTGGGCAAAAGTGGTTGTGGCAAGAGCACTTTATTACGTTTGATTGCCAACTTAGAACAACCTAATCAAGGCTATATTCAAGATCAGCAACAAAACATCTTAAAACCAAGTGATATTCGTGTCATGTTTCAAGATGCACGCTTACTGCCTTGGAAAACAGCTATTGATAATATTAAACTTGGACTCAACACCACACACTCAGCCAAAGCATTACAGTTTTTAGAAAAAGTGGGGCTAAAAGAAAAAGTAAATCTTTGGTCAAATCAACTTTCAGGTGGGCAAAAACAACGTGTAGCACTTGCACGTGCCTTATTACATCAACCCAATGTCTTATTATTTGATGAACCTCTAGGTGCACTGGATGCTTTAACACGCTTAGACATGCAACAACTCATTGAGCATTTATGGCTTGAACATCAATTTACTTCTGTACTAGTGACCCATGATGTGAGTGAGGCAGTGCAATTGGCTGATCGCATTATTTTGCTTGATGAAGGCAAAATTGCGAAAGAATTTAAAGTAGATTTAGCTCGCCCTCGTGTAAAAAACCATGCGTTCTTTGAAATTGAAAAAACCGTTTTAAACAGCATACTACATGCTTAATTATTAAGCTTGGCATTCTTTATGCATATCTTTGCTTGTCTCTTGATATGGAACGAATGCCAATGCAAAAAATTAAAAACTCGCTCTTTTTACAAGTCATTATTGCAGCAGGTATTGGCATTTTACTGGGTATTAATGCACCACAATTTTCTATTTCTTTACAAATTTTAGGCGATAGTTTTATTCGCCTCATTAAAATGCTCATTGCACCACTTATTTTTTGTGTCATTGTAACGGGCATTTATAATGTTGGAGACCTTAAAAAAGCAGGTAAAGTGGGGTTAAAAACCCTCATTTATTTTGAGCTGATGACCACTATTGCATTGGTATTAGGTGTTGTTGTGGCTTATATATTTAACCCCGGACAAGGCATGAAGATTGATCTTCATACTTTAGATAGTAGTCATCTAAACCAATATACCGACCATATTCATGCGGTTAATAATATTTCAGACTTTATTTTAAATATTATTCCGCAAAGTGCGATGGGTGCTTTTATTAACGGCGATGTGTTACAAGTTATTGTATTCGCCATTATTTTTGGTTGTGCTTTAAGTTGTTTACCTCAAGACGTAAAACAACCTGTGGCATCATTATTGGATAAGATTTCCCAAATTATTTTTAAAATGATGGCAATCATCATCAAACTTGCCCCACTTGGCGTGATGGGTGCTGTGGCATATACCATTGCAAAATATGGTATTGGTTCTTTATCTCATCTACTTTATTTTGTTCTGATTTATTACGTTGCCATTTTCTTTTTTGTGTTTGCAATTCTTGGTAGTGTACTTTATTTATTTGGGTTTAATATTTTTAAAGTTATCAGCTACTTTAAAGAAGAACTTTTGGTGGTATTAGGCACAGCTTCTTCAGATGCCGTTTTGCCCCAAGTAATGGATAAACTTAATAAACTTGGTGTGCAATCTAATATCGTCAGTTTAGTTATACCTGCAGGGTATTCATTTAATTTAGATGGTTTTTCAATTTATCTTACACTTGCTGTGGTATTTATTGCACAAGCTACAGGTGTGAATTTATCACTACATGATTTAGCCATTTTGCTTGTAATTGCTGTGTTTACCTCAAAAGGTGCTCATGGTATTCCGGCTTCTGCCATTGTTGTGCTTGCAGCAACGCTGTCTAGTTTTCCTGCCATCCCTGCTGTTGGATTAGTACTTATTTTATCGGTTGATTGGTTTGTTGGAATGGTACGTGCAGCTAGTAATTTAGTGGGTAACTGCGTTGCGACATTGGTTATTGCAAGTATGGAAAAAGAAATTAATTACACTGAAGCCCATCTTGTATTAACCATACCTAAAAAGGAGAAAGTTTTAACTCCGTTATAATTACAGAAAAATTATTTAAGAGTGGGTATGCCAGAGTATTAAAGACTAATACCGCACGGCAACCCACCCTATATCAAGAGTTTTTGCTTTAGAGTTTATTAAAATAACTTTGAGTTCCACGTAAAATACATATGCAGATATTCTATTGTTTTTTTAAGGCTAATTTACTGCCCCAAAAGTAAACTAATTTACAAAAGTTCAATTTTTTTCAATCTTACTGCAAAAAAAAATGAGCTCGTCTATTACTTGGTCTCAAACTAAAAAACTACCCACTATTATAGTTTAGGATAAAAAATTGCTAAAAACGTTTATGTTTAACCTGCCTTACCTGACAAAAATGGATTATGCTGTTTTTCATAGCCAATCGTACTCATTTCGCCATGTCCACAAATAAACCGTGTGTCATCCGGTAGCGTAAAACATTGAGTCTGAATAGATTCAATTAACTGTGCATGGTTACTTTTAGGAAAATCGGTGCGTCCTATCGAGCCTTTAAACAATACGTCACCTGTCCAAAGTAGCTTATTTTCTGCATTATAAAAAATCACATGCCCAGGTGTATGACCCGGAGTAAAACGCACTTCAAACTGATGTTCACCTAGCGTTAATACTTCTCCGCCTTTTAACCACTGTGTCACTTCCACAGGTTGAGGAATAGGAAAGTGATAACGCGCGCAAACATCCTGAATCATATCTAACCAAAAGGCATCATCTTGATGTGGACCAATCACAGGTACATCCCAATATTGGTTTAACTCGCCCACAGCACCTGCATGGTCAAAGTGTCCATGGGTCAACCACATTGCTTTAACGGTTAAACCCAACGCATCCACTTCTTGTCTTAAACGCTGTGCATCACCACCTGCATCAATCAAAATAGCATCTTTGGTTACACTGTCCCATACAATTGAGCAGTTTTGGGCAAAAGCAGTCACAGGTACAATTTTGACTTGTAGCATGGCAATCTCCTTATTGCGCCAAAGAAATTTTTAAAGCATCTAACTGAGATTGAATTAATGTTTCAAACAGTTCTAGATGTAGCTCATCCGTGTTAAGTGCAGGGATATAAGCATAAGATTCACCCCCTGCCTCTTTAAATGTTTCTGCGTTTTCCATAGCAAGTTCTTCAAGTGTTTCTAAGCAATCTGCCGAAAATGCAGGACTCATAATCTGTACAGATTTAACACCTTTTTTGCCCCATTCTTCTAGCAATACATCTGTATAAGGCTTCACCCACTCTTGCTTACCAAAACGTGACTGAAAACTAATTGCCCAAGCATCGTCATTTAATTGCAATTCTTTGGCAACTAATTTTGCTGTAATACGGCAACGGTCTGCATACGGGTCGCCCTTATCGGCATAAGGCTGTGGAATACCATGAAAAGACATCAATAATTTTTCAGCAATGCCATGATTTTTCCAATAACGGCGCACACTTTCGGCTAACGCTTTAATATATAGCGGGTGCTGATAGTAATCTTTAATAATACTTAAACCGGGTAAATTACGCTGTTTCAACATCCATTTTGATAGCAAATCGTATTGGGGTGCTGTTGAGGTTGCCGAATATTGTGGATACAAAGGCAATAACACCACATGGTCTTGCGGTTGGCTTTGCATTTCTTTTAAACATGCCACCATGCCCGGATTACCATACGTCATGGCAGGGATAATTTTTAACTCAAATTCAGGATACTGCCCAACAATTTGTTCTTTTAAATGATTCACCTGACGAAACATTATTTCACGCATCGGTGAGTCTTTTGACCATACACTTGCATACGCTTGAGACACACGTTTTGGACGAAAGGGTAAAATAAACATGCGTAAAATTATTTGCCATAAAAATTTAGGAATTTCAATCACACGCGTATCTGACAAAAATTCTTTTAAAAATTGACGCACAGCAGGTACAGTTGGCTCGTCAGGCGTACCTAAATTGGCTAAGATCACCGTGACTTTTGGCTTACTCACTAAAGACATAGGGCAGTATCATTCACTATCATTTGCGCTTACTCTACCGCTTTCCTTAAATGAAGGAAACCTATAACAAGTATCTTTTTTTAACTTAATTTGATCGAAATGAACGATTATGCAGGTCGTTTATTATATTGTTCTAAACAAAAAATCTGTTTTTCCAAATCAAAAATTTGAGATTGCAAATCGGCTGTTTCTTGATTTTTAACCCATCCCATAGAAGGATGATCTTTAATAAAAATAGGAAATTCATGTTTTAATTTTTTGACCAACTCATAAACACATAAATAACGCATCACATGTGTTTGATCTTGTTTAAATGAATTTTGGAAAGCGATCAGTTTTTCTTGTTGATCTACCGACTGATTAAGCGATAACTGATTCAGACAAATCACAAAAATAGGTTTTTGTCTTGCCATTGCATAAATATATTCAAGTTGGACATGACTTACCCCAAAGGGGGCTTCCTCACCATAACTATCTCCTTGTAATACCACCACATAATCACTTATATCAATTTGACGGCGAATACTCGTGGCCTGAGATTGATGGCATTGTTGTACGCCTGAGATAAAATGTCCCATGTTGATTAATGTTTGACACACCATCGCATAATCTCGTTCCATCCGTTGTCCAGAGGTCGAAATAAAAATGTGATAGCGTTGATTTGCCATAGGATATATTCATTTTTTTAATTAATATAATTTTATTTATAACACAAACTAAACAATAGCCAAGTTAAATTTGATGTGCTCGCCAAGAAAATTCACAGTTAATAAGTTTTGATATTATATTATTTATTTTTAATATATTACCACCTGTAAAGTAGCACTCAATTTGAGCATCGTCATTTAAGCTTTGTGTACTTTGTAAATTATTTTTTAATAATATTTTTGCTGTTTGGCGTGCAACCGCTTGCCCTGAATCGACCAAAGTGAATTGTTCTTTAAAGACATGATTTAGAGCATTTTTTAAAAAAGGATAATGTGTACAACCTAACACTAAATGATCTGCTTTTTGTTCAATGGCAGGTTGTAAAACCGATTTAAGCAACTGATGCATTTGCGTACTATTACACTGCCCTGCTTCAATAAGGGGTACTAATTCTAAACAAGTCACAGGCAATACTTTGACCTGTGCAGGTTGTGCAAAATGGGTTATCACCTCTTGAATGAGCCGACCTCTAAAGGTAGCAGGTGTGGCTAAAACAGCAACGGTTTTGGTTTTAGAATTAATTACGGCAGGTTTTAAGGCAGGTACAAGCCCAATAATTGGAAACGTATCGCCATAATGTTGGCGTAGATGATCTAAACTAAAAGCAGATGCGGTATTACAAGCAACCACCACCGCTTTACAACCTTGCTGATATAACCATTCTACAGCATTTGCAGTAAGTGTACGGATGTCATCATCTTCTCTTGCGCCATACGGTACATGTGCCGTATCTGCAAAGTAAATTATTTTTTCTTGAGGTAAATGACGCATAATCTCTTGCGCAACTGATAATCCACCAATACCAGAATCAAATATACCAATCGGCGCATCAGATGCCATTTTATTACACTCATTTAAAACAATGTGCTAAATCTTAAACCTCAGGCTTTTAATTGCCAACAAAAATCACCACTTTGTAATGTTAAAACCGTATCACCTGTTGGGGTTTCTTCAAGTTTGCCATATTCAATAAGTTGAAAAAAAGCACTACGACTCAACAACCCAAGTAATCCATCTCGCACTTCTAGATAAGGTCGATCATTTTTCATCATCATAGGATGGTCAGTATCTAATTTAATCCATTTATTTTGAAGTGTTTTGGCATATAACATCTGTTGGTCTTGCTGAATTTCTATAATAAAAAAGGGGGCATCCTCTACCTGAATACGGAATTTTTCATGTGGCGTTTTTAAGTAAAACAATTCATTTTCTTGCCAAAGTAATTTAGAAAATAAATCAATTAAACGTGTCTTTTTAATTTGTGTACCTTCATGCCACCACTCACCATTGGCTTTAATGGTTAAATCCATATGTGTTGTGCGTGTGGGTTGCCAATCTTGTAAGTTAAAATCTGATGGTAAATCATGTAGTAAAGATTGTAGGCTCATAAGAAATCCATATAAAAAAATGATCGCTTTTTTTGGCTATTTAACAGAAAATAAGCAACTTTCAGCCGAAAGGTTGAATATAGCGTATCATAGGACTATACGCCGTATACACGCATGGCAGCACCAATTTGGTTGCCACCTTTAGCTATATATGAGGAGCCTTACATGGAACACATCGAACGTGAATCGATGGAGTTTGACGTTGTGATTGTTGGCGCAGGACCTGCGGGACTTTCTGCTGCAATTAAACTTCGCCAGTTAGCCATTCAACATGACTTACCTGACTTGACCGTTTGTGTGGTAGAAAAAGGCTCCGAAGTGGGCGCACATATTTTATCGGGTGCTGTATTAGAACCACGCGCGCTAAACGAGCTTTTTCCAAATTGGAAAGAAGAAGGCGCACCGTTAAATGTGCCTGTAACACAGGATAAAACATACTTTTTAACCTCAGACCAAAAACACCAAGAAGCACCTCATTGGGTTGTGCCTAAAACAATGCATAACGAGGGCAACTATGTAGTGTCTTTAGGCAACGTGGTACGTTGGTTAGGTGAAAAAGCCGAAGAGCTTGAAGTTGCTGTTTTTCCAGGATTTGCAGCTTCAGAAATTTTGTACCATACCGATGGTACTGTAAAAGGTATTCAAACAGGTGACATGGGTGTCGGTAAAGATGGACAACCTACAGGTAACTTCACACCAGGTTACGAGTTACATGCCAAATACACCATTTTTGCAGAAGGTTGCCGTGGGCATTTGGGTAAGCGTTTAATTTCCCAATTTGACCTAGACAAAAATGCAGACCCACAACATTACGGTATTGGTATTAAAGAACTGTGGGAAGTCGATCCATCGTTGCATCAAGAAGGTTTAGTAATGCATGGTGCAGGTTGGCCGCTCTCTGAAACAGGTTCATCAGGGGGTTGGTGGTTATATCACGGCGAAAACAACCAAATTAGTTTGGGTATGATTGTTGACCTTGCTTATAAAAATCCACATATGTATCCATTTATGGAAATGCAACGTTTTAAAACGCACCCACTCATTAAACAGTATTTAGAAGGTGGCAAACGTATTTCTTATGGTGCGCGTGCAGTTGTAAAAGGTGGTTTGAATTCTTTACCAAAACTCACCTTTGCAGGGGGTGCACTCATTGGTGATGATGCAGGCTTCTTAAACTTTGCTAAAATTAAAGGTTCACATACCGCTATGAAGTCGGGAATGTTATGTGCCGAAGCCATTTTTGAAGCAATTAAAGAAGGTGTAGCTCAAGGTGGTGAAGTGTCTATCGCACGTGTGACTGAAGGCGAAGATCATTTTATGAAAGAGCCTTTAGCTTATAGCAAAAAATTTGAACAAAGTTGGTTAAAAGAAGAATTATTCCAAACCCGTAACTTTGGTCCTGCAATGCATAAATTTGGACAATACGGTGGTGGTGCATTTAACTTTATCGATCAAAATGTATTTAGAATTCCATTTACATTGCATGATCTCACGCCTGATTTTTCTGCGCTTGATACAGTTGATGTCACAAACTTTAAACCTAACTACCCAAAACCAGATGGCAAGCTCACGTTTGACCGTTTATCTTCGGTATTTATTTCAAATACTGTACACGAAGAAAATCAGCCTTCTCATTTAAAACTCACAGATGCCCATATTCCTGTTAATGTAAACTTACCCAAATGGGATGAGCCTGCACAGCGTTATTGCCCAGCAGGGGTCTATGAAATTGTAGAAGAAGCAGGACAAAAGCATTTCCAAATTAATGCAGCCAACTGCGTACATTGTAAAACGTGTGATATTAAAGACCCATCACAAAATATTACTTGGGTAACGCCCGAAGGTGGCGGTGGTCCAAACTATCCAAATATGTAAAAAAAGCCCCTTGTGGGCTTTTTTAATCTTTAAAAAATATTAATATGAAATAAACCTTAAAAAATGGCTATTAATAAAACAATTAGAAAAATTCATCAAAATTTGTTTTGTATTAAATAATAAATTATATAAATATACAGCGAGTTTTAAGTACACGGACGAATATGCTTATTTGGCATATAAATGCTTAAAAAAGTAAGATCATTTAAAAGCTGAACCTACAGCTTTGGAGAGTAATTTTATGCATCGTTATGGAATGACTTCAATTGTCACGGCACTCCTTACTATCGCATTATCCACTTCATGTCAGCAAGTGATGGCAGCCCCTGCCCCACAAGAAACCGTACAACAATCTGAGCAACTCCCTGCTTGGTGGAAACAAGCCGTTTTTTATCAGGTTTATCCACGCTCATTTAAAAATACCAATGGTAGTGGTGTTGGTGACTTAAACGGAATTATAGAAAAACTAGATTACTTAAAAAGTTTAGGTGTCGATGCAATTTGGATTAATCCGCATTACGAATCTCCTAATACAGACAATGGTTATGATGTTAGCGATTATAAAAACATCATGAAAGAATACGGCACGATGGAAGATTTTGACCGTCTTGTTGCAGAAATGAAAAAACGTGATATGCGTTTAATGATTGATGTGGTGATTAACCATACCAGCGATCAACACCCGTGGTTTATTCAAAGTAAAAGCAGTAAAGATAACCCGTACCGAGAATACTATTTCTGGCGTGATAGTAAAGATGGTCAAGTCCCCAACAATTACCCATCATTTTTTGGTGGTGGCGCATGGGATAAAGACGGCAATACCGACCAATATTACTTGCACTATTTTGCTAAACAACAACCCGACTTAAACTGGGAAAACCCAAAAGTTCGCCAAGAATTGTACGATATTTTGCGTTTTTGGTTAGATAAAGGCGTATCTGGCTTGCGTATGGATACGGTAGCTACTTATGCCAAAATTCCAAACTTTCCAGAGCTAAGCCCAGCAGAAGTAGATAACTACGCCGTTGCTTATACCAAAGGTCCAGAACTTCATAAGTACATTAAAGAGATGAACCAAGAGGTTTTATCGAAGTATGATGCTGTATCAGCAGGTGAGATTTTTGGTGTACCGCTAGCAGAATCCATTAAATTCTCTGATCGTCGTCGTCAAGAACTCAATATGTCATTTACGTTTGATCTTATTCGTGTGGATGTTGATCCAAAAGAATCATGGCGTCGTAAAGACTGGAAACTCAGTGAGTTTAGAAAAATTATTCATGACTTAGATACCATAACAGGGAACTATGGTTGGAATGCCTTTTTCTTAGATAACCACGATAATCCACGTATGCTGTCACATTTTGGTGATGACCGTCCAAAATGGCGTGAAGCATCGGCAAAAGCATTGGGCACAGTGTTACTGACGCAACGTGCAACGCCGTTTATCTATCAAGGTACAGAATTGGGTATGACCAATTACCCATTCAAAAATATTTATGACTTTGAAGATATTGCCATTAAGGGCTTATGGAAAGACAAAGTTGAAACAGGCAAAGTAACCGAAGCTGATTTCTTAAAAACAGCACGCTTAACCAGTCGTGATAATACACGTACGCCATTTCAATGGGATGCAACTGCAAATGCAGGCTTTACCACAGGCACACCATGGTTAAAGATTAATCCAAACTATAAACAGATTAATGCTGCAAGCCAAATTAATGATCCAAATTCTATCTTTAGCTATTACAAAAAGCTGATTAAGTTACGTCATGAAATTCCTGCACTGACCTACGGCACATATACAGATTTAGATCTTAAAAATAATGATGTGTATGCTTATACACGTGTTTTAGGTGCAGAAAAATACTTAGTAGTTGCAAACTTTAAAGAACATAAAGTGAAATACAACTTGCCAAATAATGTTGTAGTTCAAAGTGTAATCACTGAAAGTAATGCAAAACGAACCATTAAACCCAATACCACACAGCTCAATTTAGCACCGTGGCAATCGGGTATTTATAAAATCAAATAAAAAAAGGAAGGGCTTGCCCTTCCTTTTTTCTTAGAACTCGCCTTTGGCACGGCGTTCTTGCATTGCATTAACCAATGCTTTTCTTGGGAACGTAAACCAAATTAAAATAATCACAATACTCGCAATTAAATACGCTGCCATGTGGTATTGCGTATATAACGCACGTACAATTTCAATGCCTGCAAAAAAGCATGTCATGTTTAACATCGACATTGCCGCAGATACTGTACCTTTGCCCATTTCAGATGACATAAACGCATAACGGAACACCACAGAAACGGCAATCCCTTCACCAAAACTTAAGATAGTCATCCCAATCACAAGTAATGGAATAGTAAATTGAGTCAATACTAAACTTGATGCTGCAATAATGGCACCCACCAACATGGTTGGAAAGCCCACCAAAATGGTTTTACCTAACTCAAAGCGGTCAACCACTTTAATTAAAACAATATTACCTAAAATTAACCCTGCAAAAATTGGAATTTGGAATAAACCATATTGCAAACTGCTTAGACCAAGCTCATCTACCAACATAATGGGTGAAATTGCAATCCATAACATCAGTGGCAACACCACCAAGGGTAAAGCAATGGCAAGACTTAAAAAGCGTTTGTCTGCATAGGTTTGTTTAAAATCACCAAACAGTTGCCCTAATGGTTTTTTCTCCATCGTGGGTGCCATGTACGGCATAGACGACTTTAAACCAAACCAACTTAAAAATGACATCGCAGCAATGGCAATAAAGCCCCAATGCCAAGAGATATGGTCAATCAAAAATGCACCAAATACAGGTCCTAGTAACGGCGCAAGTAAAGATAAGTTAGACATAATTGCCATCACTTTTACCGCATCACGCTCTTCAAAAGATTCCTGAATTGCAGCATAACCCACTGCCGAAACAACCGTTAAACCTGCACCTTGTAAAAAGCGCATAATTAAAAATTGATACATGTTTTGTGCAAAAAGAATAATTAAACAGCATACGGTAAAAAACATTACCCCTGCCAATAATACTTTTTTACGCCCTAAACGGTCTGAAAGTGGACCAAATAACCATGCCACACATGCCCCACCTAAAAGGTACAAAGACATAGAAGATGGTGCCCAATCTGCACTTACGCCAAAGTCTTGCGTAATTGCTAACATTGCGGGTTGAATAAGATCATTGCCAATATAGGTGGCAAGCTCAAATAAAACCAAAGCTAGCGGAAACATAAGTGTCGCTAGGCTTAATTTTTTTGCCTGAGAATTTTGCATTTTAATTTAAAGATCATGAGTTTATTGTGTATCAATGAACACAATATAAAAATAGTGGAATCAGGAGCAGATTGTCTTGGATTAAGGCACCATCTGCCTAATTTTAGGGGGGCAACATTAGCATATTTTACTATAAAGGTCGAACCACAATATCAGCCGATTAAAACCATCAAATTAAAAGATTTTTCCCTCCATGTTTTGATGAATTTACCTATACTTTTGTAATTGTTTACATAAGAATACGCCATCATTTTATGCCCTTGAAAAACCAAGATGTTTTCCTTTTTATCCATAGAATTCGCGTTAGGATTCATTGCATTTTTTTGTGTTTATTGGGCATTTCAATCCAGACCACATCTTCAAAATTATTTACTGACTTTGGCAAGTTATGCTGTGGTCTATGCAATGGCAAGTACGGCAGCGGTGGTGGTACTCGCAACGTTTAGTTTTGCAATTTATGCCATTTCACGTTTTGTGCAAACCTCTAAATCTTGGTACATTTTTGGGCTTATCTTGACTGTACTGCACCTGTGTTTTTGGAAATACTTCGATTTCTTTAAAAACAGTACAGACCTTTTAACAGATTTGGTTTTACCGTTAGGTATTTCTTATTATTCTTTTCAAGCGATCAGCTATTTAACCAGTTGTTATCAACACACCACCACGCGTTTAAATTTGCGTGACTTACTGTTTCATTTTTCATTTTTTGCCACCATCAGTGCAGGTCCTATTGCCCGTGTACAAAATGCAAAAGGCTTAAACGATATATATCAACAACCGTGTGGCATTGCACAACAACTGCATACACCACGTAAAATTTTATCACCTACATGGGCGTTTGTTCTTATTTTATTGGCATTGATAAAAAAATGGTGGCTTGCAGGTTGGATTGCAGACAGTTGGGTTAACCCTGTTTTTTCCAATCCATTACAGTACCAAAGCCTAGAAATTTTAAGTGCTATTTATGGCTATACCTTACAGCTTTTTTTAGACTTTTCAGGGTATAGCGAAATGATGATTGCCTTTGGTTTACTGCTTGGCTTTCGTTTACCTGTTAACTTTAAAGCGCCTTTACTCGCTCATAATATCCGAGATTTTTGGGATCGTTGGCATATCAGCCTTTCTACATGGATCCGTGATTATATTTATATTCCATTAGGCGGAAGCAAAAAAGGATTTGGACGTACCCAGCTTAACTTGATTATTGCAATGGCACTTTCAGGCTTATGGCATGGGTCGGGCTTACACTTCATGTTTTGGGGTTTATTGCATGGAAGTGCCATTGTGCTTCTCAACATTGCAGACCGTTTTTACAATCAGCGTAATGCTGTATCAAGCTCAGGATTATTGGGTAAAATTTTAAGTGTGTTTGTCACCTTTAACTTTGTTTGCTTCTGCTTTGTATTCTTTAGAGCTAAAAATTTAGATGAAGCGTTACAAGTGTTTCAAGCACTGTTTGCAAATACACACCATATTGCTTGGTCAAGTAACCCACTTTATTTTTTAAGTCTACTCATCATCACAGCAGGAGTTTACCCTTTCGCTTATAAAAAATTTCTACAATTCCAACAATATGCTTTACCGCATTATCGTTTATCTATCCCATTATTTATGTGTTTTTTAACGGTTCTTATTTTTGCACCATCAGGCATTCCGGGGTTCATCTATGCAAACTTCTAGCCTTATTGTTAGCGTACAGCACACACACCATCGCTTTATGTTTGTGATGTTTACGCTTTGCATGTTTGCCATGACCTCTATTTGGATGATGCAAAATTCAATAAATGCCTACTATCAACAAACCTACCATCAAGATAGCCCTTTAAAAGCACTTGATGATTATGCCGTTTGGCAAATTGGAGGGGAAATTGGCGATTGGCTTTATGTGCAAAAAGATACCATCACCACATGGATAGATAAGCAAAATAACGCAGTTATTGACGCATATAATGCCGACCTGCAACCGCAACCGCAACCGCAACCGCAACCGCAACCGCAACCGCAACCGCAACCGCAACCGCAACCGCAACCGCAACCGCAACCGCAACCGCAACCGCAACCGCAACCGCAACCGCAACCGCAACCGCAACAAGCTATCCAACTTCACCCTCAAGATGAAGTCTTTTTTGTGGGTGATTCTTTAATGCAAGGCGTTGCCCCGTATGTGCAAAAAGAGCTAACGCAAACCCATAACATTAAAACCATTAATTTAAGCAAACAAAGCACAGGGCTTACCTATCCAAAACTTTTTAATTGGCAAAAAACCATTAAACAGACATTGCAAAGCAACCCTAAAATTAAACTAATAGTTTTATTTTTAGGACCAAATGACCCATGGGACATGCAAGACCCACAAAGTCGTAAATACCTAAGCTTTGGCTCAAATGAATGGGCAACATTGTATCAATCGCGCATGCAAGACATTATTACAACCGCACAACAACACCATGTTCAAATTATGTGGCTGACTCCACCCAACATGAAAAAAGATGACCTCAACCAAAAGATGATTTTCTTGCGCCAAACCATGCAACAAGAACTACAAAACAATCATGTTCTTTCGGTTGATACTCGGGCATTGTTAGGCGGTGTCGGCAATACATTTAACGAACATCGTATGAATATTAAAATGAGAACAGCAGATGGCATCCACTTTACTGCCGAGGGGCAAAAAGTAATTGCTCAAGAGGTTTTAAACCATTTAAAGGTCGTACAGCAATGAAACTACTTCCTTTATTGATGCTCGCCTGTTCATTTAGTATTTACGCCACACCCATTGAAAATTTTGGCGAGCCTCAAACCATAGCACTGGTCTCGGCTATTCAAAATAAAAAATTACATGTGATACAGCTAGGCGACTCACATACCGCTGCCGATGTCATGACAGATGCCATGCGTACTTATCTACAACAACAGCTTGGACAAGGTGGACTCGGTTGGTCAATGCCCCTATATATTTCAGGGCAACGACTCAGCCAATACGGTTACGACAATATAGGTTGGCAAGCAACTTCAAGCCGTACTCAACCTACAGGTAATTACACACTCGGTGGTTTTTTAGCAACACCACAATATGCAGGGGCAACCCTAACAATCAAGTCTAGACAAACTGCACCATCTCAAAATATGGTCGTGAGTCTTCGACAAGGTAAAAATGACCAACCCTTACAACTTATCGATGCCAACCAACAACGCATACAACTGAGTGCACCAATAAAAAACAATACATGGCAATTTATAAAATTTAAAGCACAACTGCCCATCACTGTACAAGCACAGCAAGATACACAAACAGCAATTGGCGGATGGTGGGCATTACAACCTACAGGTGCGACTGTTTCTGCCCTTGGTATCAATGGTGCAGAGCTTTCTTATTGGCAACGTTGGCAGTGGCAAAAAGAATTTTCAGAAATTTCTCCACAACTGGTAATTTTGGCATACGGCACTAACGAGGCCTATAACAACCACGACATCAGTACGGCACAAAATGCGCTTATTGATACCATCAATCAAATTCGTATTGCTTCACCACATACCGCTATTTTAATTTTATCTGCACCTGAAAGCCTTAAAAATACTCGTGGTGACTGTGGTACACGTCCAACTTCGCTTAGTGCTTTTCAACAAATGCAACAACAAACAGCACAACAAATGCATACTTTGTTTTGGGATTGGCAAGATGCTATGGGTGGCACATGTACGATGAAAACATGGATGAATAACGGTTTAGCACGGCAAGATGGTATCCACTTTACTGCAGCAGGCTACCAAAAATTAGGGCAAAACCTTGCACAAGCTTTACTTGAGCTTAGCCGTAAAAATGATTTTTAAGATGTACGCTATAATCGGTTAAATACCCTTCTAACATAATACGTTGGGTATTTGATTTCTCCATATCAACCGCTTGTAATGCTCTTATTTTATTTTCAAGCAACGTCACTACTTGTTCTTGCTCTTGTAAACTTAACTGTGATTTTTCATCTTTTTGCTTTTTAATTTCTAAATAATATTCTGCCCACTCACGCAAACCATCATGTTGTTGTATTTGCCCAAACAAACTGCTAATAAATAACTTTGGCATTTCTCTACGCGTTGCAAGTTCAGCCGACATTAATCCACGAATGCAATAAAATACTTTTTTATATGTAAAATTATGATTTTTTTGCATCGTGTGTAAATTGCCCATCGCCAAAGACAAATAGTGATAATGCAATGCCGAGTATTCAATACGCTCAAGCAAACCTTGTCTAAACGTTTGCCATTCTGGTATATGATTTAAATATTCAATATGCGCACGCACCCACTCTAAAGTGTTGGGATTACTTTTTGCTAAAAGTCCAAACATTTTATCTAAATCATAAGAAACAAAATCAAAATCTCCATTCATGATTTCAATTAAATCACGATGGTTTTTATAATCGTAATATTTAGATTTTGACGACATATGAAAGCCACGAACATCATAGTCACTATCTGGGCTTGCCATACCCCATAATCGGCTTCCACTTTCTATATAGAACAGTGGAATATCATCGCGTTGGCAAAAGACAGCTTCAATTTCTTGATTTATATTCATAACTTGGCTTTGTGGATCACAGTCAAATTGTTCGATTTCAATATAACAAAAAAAGCACATCAAGTGATGTGCTTTTTACTGAACTTTAGTCAAACAATTTACCTGGGTTCATAATTTTATTTGGGTCAAATACCTGCTTAAGTGCTTTCATATACGCAATCTCTTCTGCCGATTTTGTATATTCTAAATAAGGCTTTTTGGTCATTCCCACACCATGCTCAGCCGAGATAGAACCATTATATTTTTTCACTGTATCAAACACATGCTTATTCACGACCTGACATTTTTCAAAGAACTCATCTTTGCTAAGGCTTTCAGGTTTTAGAATATTTAAGTGTAAATTACCATCACCAATATGCCCAAACCAACAAATCTCAAAGTCGGGATAGTTGTCTGCCACAATTGCTTCAATATCTTTAATAAAAGCAGGAACATGAGTAATTAATACAGAAATATCATTTTTATACGGCGTAAATGGCGTAATAGATTCAGAAATATCCTCACGTAAACGCCATAAACTTTCAACTTGTTCTAGACTTTGGCTCATTACACCATCAAGTACCCAACCCTCTTCCATACAGTGTTCAAACACTTCCATGGCTTTGTCCATAATTGGCTCGTAAGGTGCTTCAAACTCAAGCAATACATAAAACGGGCACTCGGTATCAAATGGACGTTGGACATGCCCATGATCAAGCACTTTTTGCATAGCCAGCTCACCAAAGAACTCAAATGCCGTTAAATCAATTTTACTTTGAAATGCATGTAACAATGGCATTACCGCATCAAAATCAGGGACACCCAATACCATTACTTGTAAATCTTGTGGCGCACGTTCTAATTTAATTTCTGCTTCGGTAATTAAGCCCAATGTACCTTCTGCACCAATAAATAAATGCTGTAATGCATAACCTGTTGCATTTTTCATCATGCCCTTATTTAAATGCAGAATATCACCTTTACCTGTCACCACCGTCAAGCCCAACACCCAATTACGGGTCATGCCATAACGAATCACTTTAATACCACCTGCATTGGTACTAATGTTACCGCCCATTTGGCTTGAACCTGCCGATGCAAAATCAACGGGATAATACATATCATGTTGCTGTGCATAGGTTTGCAGCTGTTCAGTCACAACACCCGATTGAATACGAACCATACGATCAGCAGGATAAAAATCTAAGATTTGATTCATCTTATCCATGCTCACCACAATCTCACCATTAGAGGCAACAGCACCAGCCGATAAACCTGTACGCCCACCCGATGGTGTAATAGCAATATTAAATTCATTTGCCAATTTTACAATGCATTGAACTTGTTCTGTGGTAGATGGAAATACAACAACAGAGGGATTGGGATCAAAGTGTTTAGTGTAATCTTTCCCCCAATGCACTAGGCTATCTGTGTCTGTTTTCACACGATCTTCACCTAGTAAGTCGTTCAATTGAGTCAGTAAATCCTTTGGTAATGTTACAGCAGCATTCATTTTGCAAACCTGACAAGAAATAAACAAGTTGTTGATCATTATGTTATCATACTGCGACTAACAATTGGCCTTTGTAGGGAGCCGTAATGAGCCAACATCTTTCTCTTCCTAAGGATAAAATTCGTTTCTTGTTACTCGAAGGAGTACACCAAAATGCGATTGATACACTTAACGCAGCAGGGTACACAAACATCGAGTCTCACAAGACCGCTCTAGAGGGAGATGCTTTAAAAGAAGCAGTTAAGGACGCGCATTTTATTGGTATTCGTTCACGTACACAGCTAACCGAAGATGTATTTGCACATGCAAATAAATTGATTGCTGTGGGTTGTTTTTGTATTGGAACCAACCAAGTTGATTTAGATGCTGCAATGCAACGTGGTATTCCTGTATTTAACGCACCTTATTCTAATACCCGCTCGGTTGCAGAACTTGTACTTGCAGAACTTATTTTACTTCTACGTGGCGTACCTGAAAAATCAGCTGTTTGCCACCGTGGTGGCTGGCAAAAAAGTGCGGTGGGTTCATTTGAAACACGCGGTAAAACACTTGGTATTGTCGGTTACGGCTCTATTGGCTCTCAACTTTCTGTATTAGCAGAAAGTTTAGGTATGCATGTTATTTACTATGATACTGTCACAAAACTTCCAATGGGTAACGCACGCCAAGTTGGTTCATTAAATGACTTATTGGCGCAAGCTGATGTGGTATCATTACATGTGCCTGACTTACCTTCTACACGCAATTTCTTTACCAAAGAACAGTTTGCGCAAATGAAAGAAAGTGCTATTTTCATTAACGCTGCACGTGGTACATGTGTTGTGATTGAAGATTTAGCAGAAGCAATTCAGTCTAAACATTTGGCAGGTGCTGCCATTGATGTATTCCCTAAAGAACCAAAAGGTAACAATGAAGAATTTGTATCGCCTTTACGTGGGTTAGATAATGTTATTCTAACACCACATGTAGGTGGTTCTACGATGGAAGCACAAGCAAACATTGGTTTAGAAGTTGCTGAAAAATTTGTAGCATATTCAGACCAAGGTTTAACACTTTCTGCTGTAAACTTCCCTGAAATTGCAATGCCACTTACAGCAGGTAAGCACCGCTTACTTCACATTCACAAAAATGTGCCAGGTGTATTATCTAAAATTAACACCTTATTTAGTGACAATCACATCAACATTTCGGGTCAAAGTTTAATGACCAAAGGTGATGTGGGTTACCTTGTGATGGATGTAGACGCATCTGCATCTTCTGATGCATTAGATACTTTACAATTAGTAGACGGAACAATCCGTGTGCGTGTTTTGTTCTAATTCATTAATTTAGTCTAAATTTTAAAAGCCATAGCCATGCGGTTGTGGCTTTTTTTCATGGTTTAAAAAGAGGCTTATGAACACCAATAAAGATCGTTCTTTTCTTAATGCGATTTTGATGCTGCTGGTTGCCATTATAAGTGTGCAATCAAGTGGCTCTTTAGCAAAAGTTTTATTTCAGTCACATGAGGTGCTTGTGGTTGCCACAATGCGCTTGATGTTGGGTGCAACAATTCTTGCCTTTATTGGTCGGATTTGGCAAATCAACTTTAAAAAAGTGCAATGGAAAACCATTATAGTTTACGGCTTAGCGCTTGCAGGCATGAATGGATTATTTTACCTGTCTTTACAACGTTTACCTTTGGGTATTGCCGTTTCGTTTGAGTTCATTGGACCGCTTACGGTTGCACTGTGCCATGCGAAACAACGCATTGATTTAATTTGGGTAGGTCTTGCTATTGTAGGTATGGCAATGCTGTTTCCATTTGAAGAAGCAAGCTCATCACTCGACTTTGTTGGTATTTTCTATGCGTTAGGTGCAGGGGCATGTTGGGCAGGTTATATCTTGTCTGGACAAAAAAGCTCTGGCGTTTCTGGTAATCATACTGTTGCTTTAGGAATGTTTATTGGGACTTTAGTCCTTATTCCATTTGCAATCCAAACAGGGCAATTTCTCAATGCTTTTGAGCCAACATCACTAATGTACTTTGGCGCATTAGCTGTTTTAGCCAGTGCCTTACCATTTGCCTTAGAGATTATTGTACTTAAACGTTTACCACCTTTAGTATTTGGTACATTAACCAGCCTAGATCCTGTAGTTGCTGCTATTTCAGGTGTATTTTTTTTACAAGAGCATTTACTTTGGTCGCAGTGGTTAGCACTTGCAACCATTATTGTGGCATCTATTGGTTGTACTTATTCAACACATCGTGCCAAGCTAAAAATCGAAGCTAAACTAAAACAACAAAAGCACTCTTTATAGAGTGCTTTTTTTAAAAAAACATTTGATAGCCAATTCTTATAATTAAAATAGTCACGAGTACTAAAAAAATAATTCTAACAAATCCACTGCCGTATTTTAACGCCACACGTACACCCACAATAGAACCAACCACATTGGCAACTGCCATGGTTAAGCCAATTCCAAGCAATACATGCCCTGTTGGAATTAAAAAACTGAGCGCTGCAAAATTAGTCATAAAGTTGCCAATTTTAGACAGTGCCGAGGCATGAATAAAATCGACACCTAAAAATCGAATAAAAAAGAAAATAAAAAAACTGCCCGTACCTGGACCAAAAATACCATCATAAAACCCAATAGCTAAGCTCCCTAAACCCGCAAGAACTAACATTTTAGGGGTTACAACAAGTTGAGTATGTGATTGACCAAAGCTTTTTTTCATAAATGTATAAAGCGCAATCACTATCAGCATTACAAATACAAAAGGTCTTAAAAAAGATTGGGGAATTAAAGACAAACATGCAGCACCTGCAAATGAGCTGACTAAAGCACAACCTGCGATTACAGCTAATAACACCCATGGCAGTTTTACACGCTTAAAAAACGTCAGTGCAGCAGAGCCTGTGCCAAAAATTGAAGAAAGCTTGTTTGTACCAATCACAGTAGCAGTCGATACCTGAGGCAGTGTACTCATCAAGCCTGGAATTTGAATCAGCCCACCTCCGCCCACTGCTGCATCAATTGCACCTGCTGCAAAAGCGAATCCAACTAAGGTTAATAGCGTTAAAACATCCATGTTTGTTATATCCTTAATTATCTAAATTTAAAACCCTTTTGGGTACAAGTCGCTTTTTATCTGTGATATGTGCAAGTCCTAAACATTTTTCACCATCAAATACCAACACTTGTTCTTCAGCTTGATGATCAATATTGCTTTCTAAACCATTACAAAAATACTTCGTACGTCCCTCAGGAATTTGGACACGTGGTAAATGCTCAACAGGTGCATATACAGGCAATAACAATGCTTCTCTTTCTTGTTCCGTTAAGCTTTCTAATTGCTCAATGGTATATTCAGGAATTAAATCAAAATGCCCTGTTGCTATACGATGTAAAGCACTCAAGTGCCCGCCACAACCCAATGCTTCGCCAATATCTTCACCCAATACACGAATATAAGTTCCTTTAGAACACGTCACATCAAGCGTTAAGCTATTGGATGTAAAACTTGTTAAAGTGAGATCTAAAATTTGAATAGGACGTGGTTCACGTTCAATCACAATACCTTGACGTGCCAACTCATATAGTGGTTTACCATGCTTTTTGAGTGCAGAATACATCGGTGGAACTTGTAAAATATCGCCACGGAACTGAGCAAGCACTTGTTCAATTTTTTCTTGAGTTAGTTCAGGCACAATGCGTTCTTGTAAAATATCACCCTCTACATCACCCGTTGTGGTGGTTTGTCCAAGTTTGACAGTAGTTTGATAACGCTTTACCGAATCTAAAAGATAATGAGAAAACTTTGTTGCTTCACCCAAACAAATAGGCAATAAACCTGTCGCAAGTGGGTCTAATGCCCCTGTATGTCCTGCTTTTTCTGCACGAAATAACCAACGCACCCGCTGTAATGCACCATTGGAACTGATATCTAAAGGTTTATTTAAGAGAAAAACCCCATGAACAGGGCGACGTTGAATTTTTTGCTTTTGACCAGCCATATTTAAAAAATATAAAATTTACAATAATAGGCATATTAGCAAAATAATTAAGCTTTTCCATTTTTCTTATTTATTTTCATTATTTTAGTCATAAATTTCAAATGTAAAAATGCGCCCAATAGGACGCATTTTTTGTATC
This sequence comes from Acinetobacter sp. HY1485, assembly GCF_027568475.1. GTDB lineage: Bacteria > Pseudomonadota > Gammaproteobacteria > Pseudomonadales > Moraxellaceae > Acinetobacter. The sequence goes on from NZ_JANKZG010000002.1 coordinate 123,736, forward strand.
ACTTAAATAATTAAGCTTTACGTGCTGGTAACTTCTCACGGATACGCGCAGATTTACCTGAACGCTCACGTAAGTAGTAAAGTTTCGCACGGCGTACATCACCACGACGTTTAACTTCAATTTTAGCAACGATTGGAGAGTGAGTTTGGAATACACGCTCAACACCAACACCGCTAGAGATTTTGCGAACAGTGAAAGCAGAGTTCAAGCCACGGTTTTTCTTCGCGATTACCACACCTTCAAATGCTTGAAGACGCTCACGCTCACCTTCTTTTACTTTTACTTGAACAACAACTGTGTCACCTGGTGCAAAAGCAGGAATATCTGATTTTAACTGTGCATTTTCAACAGCTTGTACTAAAGGATGTTTACCACTCATTGTGGGAATCTCCAATAAATGCGGTGAATACCGCTGGGGATAGAGGCTTTAACGCGTATCGACCCGTTTATCTTTCCCTTCACTACGAAATTGTAAGTAAAGAGCCTATCTGTTTAAATCTTTTAGCCATTTTTCTTGCTGTTTAGTCAATGTAGCTTGTTCAACCAACTCTGGTCGACGTGCAAGCGTACGTTGATAACGCTGCAAAAAACGCCATTTCTCAATATTGGCATGATGTCCCGATTTTAAAATTTCAGGCACATCCAACCCTTCAAAATGGTCAGGCTTTGTATATTGTGGGCAGTCTAATAAACCATCCACAAAAGAATCTTGCTGTGCTGATTGTTCATCAGACATCGTATTCGGCAAACGACGAATAATACTGTCTAATAACACCATTGCAGGTAATTCCCCGCCTGATAAAACGTAATCGCCTATTGACCACTCTTGATCCACATAGGTTTGAATTAAACGCTCATCAATGCCCTCATAACGTCCACACAATACAATTAACCCGTCGTAATTAACAAAGTTTTGTACTGCAGGCTCATTCAAAGTTTTCCCTTGAGGTGACATATACACCACAGGTACTTGAGTACACCCTGCTTGCAAAGCAAGTTTTTTAGCATGTTGGATTGCTTTTGCCAAAGGCTCAGCCATCATTACCATACCAGGACCACCACCAAATGGACGTTCATCCACTCTTTTGTAGTTTCCCTCAGCAAAGTCTCGTGGATTAATACAATTTACTTGTACTATGTCACGCTTTGCCGCACGCCCGCTAATTCCGTAGGCTGTAATCGCTTCAAACATTTCAGGAAAAAGCGTAATAACTGCAAAAAACATCGCAGAGTCCTTTACCTAAAAGTCTACGCCCCAATTTACGTAGATACGACCAGCTTCTAAATCAACGCGTTGTACCACATCTTTATGCCATGGAATCATTCGCTCTTCAGAGTCAATGCTGTTTGGTGTTGCGCGAACCACCATCACATCATTAGCACCTGTTTCAAACAACTCATGGATTTTACCAAGATTTACTTCTTGTTCAGATTCATCTAGACCTAACACTGTTAAACCTTTTAAATCTGACCAGTAAAACTCGTCCACACCTGCTTGAGGAAGTTGCGATTTTGAAATCCAAATATTAGCGCCAACTAAATTTTCCGCTGCTGTGCGATCTATTGCACCTTTTAGCGAAACAACTAAGCCTTTGCCATGCGGTTTCCAACGTTTTACATCTGCAATTTGCCAACCTGTTTTGGTTTCAATATACCAAGGTAGATAGTCAAATATGTTGCTCATTGGTTCTGTATTGGAATAAACCCAGAGCCACCCATTCAGTCCATAAGCTGAACGTAGCTGTCCAATCTGGATACGATCTTCAGGCACATTCTGTGTTGGTGTCATGGGTTACCTACTACGATTATGCAGCAGCTACAGCTTTTTTAGCTTGAGCAGCTAAAGAAGCAACACGTTCAGACGGTTGAGCACCTTGAGCAACCCAGTGTGCATAACGGTCTGCGTCTAAACGGATTTTTTCCGCTTGACCTTGTGCAGTTGGGTTAAAGAAACCAATACGTTCGATGAAACGACCATCACGTGCATTGCGGCTATCAGTTACCACAACTTGGTAGAACGGACGTTTTTTAGCACCACCGCGTGCTAGACGAATTACGACCATGTTAATACTCTCACATGTTAGAAAAACTTTTTAAATTCGGTTGAACCTAAAAAGGCGGATATTTTACGATATATTCGCCTTAAGGGAAAGATCAAAATTTGAGTTGTAGAAAATTAGTTTTAATTATCCCAAGTTGATGTTGCAGATACAGGGCACGTTGTTGCACCTTTACTCCAACATTTTTGCCCTTCATCGTTTAACACAACTATTCCATTACCGTTTTGGCTATTTTGAGGTGTAGCAGTTAATGTATAGTCTGTATTATTGTTACCAACAGCTAATGCAATAGCATAGTAGGTTGTACCTTGAGTAGGAAAGTTAGCATCGCCACCCACACCCTCTAAAGTTGCATTTGCATAACTATGATTCACTGTTTTATATTTTTGTAACTCTCCAGCAAGACGCAATAATTCCGCCTGTACATCTGCGCGATGTGTGCGAATTATATATTCTTGATAAGATGGATAAGCAATTGCAGCAAGTATTCCAATAATTGCAACTGTGATCATAAGTTCTATCAGTGTAAAACCATTTTTCATTTACCAACTCTCCGAACCTGTACCACAACCTGAATATGTCACATTCGCAGCAGTTGTATTTTTACAACGCACACCTGTACTTGTTAATAATAATGTAAAGTTTTTAGGGTCAGTCGTTGTTGCTTGGATTGCCCATGTTCTCCCCAATGCATTAGCATCACTTAACGAAACATTATTAGCCAATGGATCAACAATCGTAATAGTATAAGGAAATGTAGAGTTCGCTGCTACGGTTGATGAGGCTGTAGGAAAATTTAAATAATTAAAGTTACGTGCTTTATACCGCTCTAACAATACAGAAAGACGTTGTATTTCTTGCATTGCTTCTGACATATGCGTACGTCGTATATATTCTTGGTAACTTGGAATCGCAATCGCTGCAATAATTGCAACAATTACGACAACGATCATAAGTTCTATCAGTGTAAATCCTCGAGATTGCATTCTTATTTCCTATTATTTCATTGTCTCATACCAACGCTTAGAGACTAATTCTAAATTTGATGTATAAGATTTAGAATCACCTTGTGCTCCTCCGCCCTTGCCTGTAGAGGTTATAAGAACTCGAGTTGTACCATCTGAATCTGTAGAACCAACACTCGGCGCCACAATACCGGCACCAATTGCTACATGAGATAAAAATTTTGAGCTTGAACCAGAGCTTGAACAAACACCATAAGGCATACAAAATTGAGTAGTGTAAGTTTGACCCTTAACACCAGAGCCACAATTTCCAGAAGATCCATCTTTACTGCCATCAAATGTAGTTACATATAAGTCTGAATCTAGTACTGTCGGCGTTGCATTAATTAGTTTTTCATCTTGAATTGAAGAGGAAGCAAAAACATAATACCAACCAGCATAATTTGCATACGGTGCAAAGGATGTTGTGTTTGTATTTGATGAAAGTTTTCCTAATTTATTTAATACAACATCTTGGGTATTTAAATTGCCTTTACTATAATCTAAAGTATACGCAGAATTGCTTATGGTAAATAATGAAGTAAGTGCTACATCTTTATCGTAAATATTATAAATTGCATCATTTTTATAATTAGTATCAGACGTATTAAATAATGGCGAGCTTTTGTTACCACTTCCTATACTAAGTACGCCAAATTTTGCTCCATTTTCACTATAAGTTGAAAATGCAGGTGTTTCATAAAAGCGTGGGCTATATTTACCATTATTTAAATTTAAAAGTCTCACAGGTGTTTTTGAAAATAGTGATGTATCCGTAGTAGAGGTCAAGCTGTTATTTAAATCTACTCGCCAAACCTGTCCACCTAAATCACCAAAATATAAATGATCAATTAGACCGTCCGAGTTACGATCTACCGTTTTAATTTCACTTACCACGCTATATTGCATATTGTTTGAAGTCGTGTACTGTACACCAGATGTTGTATTTGTACTTGTTGCATTAGCACCTGCCCACCAAAGTAAATCACCTGTTTGAGCATCAAACATATAAACGCCAGAGCCTATCTTGTTGTTCTGTGAATATTCATCTTCATAGCCTGAAAATGCAGTGCGCTCACCTGTTGTAGAACTAAATGAACCATCTCCATTGTCGCCACCTGCATCATATCCTCCTCCTACAAACATTACTAGGCGTTTAGCTCCTTTCCATTTCACCCAACCAATACTTGGTTTTGACCAACTCTGTCCCATAAAAGCAAGTTCTTTATAGACTTTTTTAGTGTTTGTACAGACTTGAGATTCGCTATTACAAAATACAGTTTTAGTATTAGGGTCAATATGAAACGCGATCTGAGGCTTGCTAATATCTTGAAGATTTAAAGCATAATAGCTACGTCCTCCCATACGTAATCCACCATATACCATTTGCATTCCACTAGCAGATGAACCAGCAATATCTGATGTTCCTACGGTTAAAGAACCATCTGCTTTTACAACGTAATTTGTATAAGACGTCCAAGCGCCATCTATACCGTAATACAGTGGTTGATAGGTTGAACTACTAAAACCATGAGTAGCCGTATTTGTTAAAAATGCACTTTTTTGGTTTGTAATCAATTCATTTGGAACAAACGCAAAATCTTCTAAACCATTTTTCGCATTTACTACAGATAAAACACCTTGAGTTGTTCCAAATAAAATATGGTCATCACGATTCGATGTTGTCGTAACACCATTCGTTGTTGTAATTTTACCTGATTGAGTCAGTAAGATTGGTGTAGAGTGCATAACAGCACCAACTTGTCTTAACGAGGCAAGACTTGACAGTTGGCTAATACTTGTTGGCAATGTACTTGTATTACTTGGATCAGTAATACTATATCCAAGTAAAGAAAGTAAATAACCACGATCAGTATCTGTTGTATTTGTTACGTAGTTAGCGCCGATTTGATTAAGTTTAGTATCGGTCTTTATCCCCGAAGTATTGCGATTTGTTAATAGCTTACGATTAGCAATGTCTGACGTTGTACCAATAGGTAAAACACCTTTTACACCACCTGTTTCTTTTAAGGCTGTTTCAGCATTTTGCGACCAGATATCATAATTAGTTACATAAGTACCTGTACTATCTACAATATCGTTATTTTGGATATCTTTAATATAACCATCTACTACATTATATTTTTTTAAGTTACCTGCCCACAACTGATAAATCTCTGCAGGTGTAGGTTGAAATTGTGCTGAATAAGCATAATTTTGTACTACACTTGGATTAAGTGCATCTGTCGGAATATAAGATGCACCCGTTGTTACTGCTGGAATATCTGTCGTTAAATTTGTAATAAAGTTATTAACACTTTTAACTACATCTTCAGAACTACTACCAGAATACCAACCACCACCTCCATAGACACCTAATTTAGCTGCATTTTTTACATTTTCATCTGCAGAAGATGAGTTAATATTTTCAATATTTTTTGTCTGTGTTAAAGCACGATCATAAGATGTAATGCCATTAAAACTACTTCCAAAACCTACTACTGCTGTTTTAATATCCAGACCAAGTGGATTCATTTTATTAGTAGTTGTAGAACCAGAAACTGTTCGATTACGTAATAACTGTGAAAAATCTCCAATACAAGACCAACCTGTCTCACTATCTCCTGATGCTAACAACCCGCCATTACATGTTAAATTATTACTATATGTGCTTGTTAATGCTGTTTGCATTAATCCTTTGGCAATTGAGGTACTAGAAACATTCGGTTCACCATCTGTTAGTACATAGATGCCTTGTCCACTACATTGCGTCGAATTTGTACTTAATGGTGACATATAAGCATTTTGGGCAGTATTTTTTGTCTCTGATGCAGAATAAGGAAAACCACTGTAAGGGTTGACACCAATATAATAGTTACCAGCTAAATTATTTAAGGTTGTACTCGTCCCTTTAGTATGACTAGAAGTATTAGAAAATCCAGTATACCAAGAGTTACCAGAAGGACTCCATGTTGTACATGTTGAGTTATTCCACTCTAAGCATATTTTATAGTATCCACTATATCTAGAACTACTAGCTACAAAATATGCTTGTAAATCATTTCGTTCTGCTGTAGTTGTTCCCAACATATATGAACCAACCTCAGTATAAGATTGTGCTGTTGGTGTGTTCGTTGTAGCAGAGAAAGTTTTTACTTTGTTTAAAATAGCTTGTCGTTGCGTTATTCCTGTACTTAAGACTGTGCTCAAAGCACGTGCAGGTACTAGTACGGCCCCAGTATTATGATATGTAGTATCATAAACACCCAAACTAGCCAATCCAATAACTTTTTCATCTGATAGAGCAGCAATACTTTTTTCAGTATTACCATTTAATAAGTCAAATACACCATCTTTCAAACGATCTATACGTGAATAGCAGTAATAATTTGAGCCCGATAAAGTACATTGTTCTTTAATATCATTGCTTGCTGTTCTACTTGCTATTTTGCAGTAGCTTCGAGTATATCCTCCAGATGCAGTATCTGTTCCAGATGAGCAACTTGATAAATTATAGTCTGTTTTAATACTAGATGTACCCATACTTCCGGATATATCCAATAACAGCATGAGTGTAGTTGAACCTGCTGTTGCTTTCTTATAAATTTCAATATCACTTGCATTTGATACGGTAGTCGCTAAACCTAATATCAGTACAACCTGTCCAAAATGATAACTTTTTCTTTTTACTTTATTTAATAAATTCATCATCATTTTATCCTTAACTTGTACCTTTAAGATTTTGTACTAAATTGTATTCAGATATATGTGCTATAAAAGGTACGCTCAAATCATTAAGACACTTTACAACACTACTACTTGCACTAGCTGTGGCTACTACACCTGCTGGTACCTCAGGACTATTCATATGTGTGGACAAACAATTATAAATATCTGATTTAGATGCTGCAGATAGTTGAGGCATAAATGAAACGGCATGAACAATTACTTTTTCTGCTTCAACTACCTTTCCTGAAGTAGCATCAGTACCCTCTGGCATACCACCAAAAGGTACATCATCTGAACTACTTGTCGTTGCAAACTGTACAGAGATTTGTGTCATAACAGCTTGTCGACCACTTGTATAATCATTTGTGCTACTTGTTGGATTACAATATCCAGCAACGCCAATTTCCTTACCATTTGGTGCACTTGCACCATTTTCCCATTTCATAATACTGGCATTAGTTAGCGTAAATAAATTTTCGTTTTTACCCTTATAGCAAAATACAATTTCTTTACCTTTATTATTTGCTGTCCGGATATAACCAAACATCCCACTTCCTGTCAGTTCAGCTTTAAGCTTATTAACATCTTCTACACTAAATACAGCCACATCTGAATTTTGGAACATCAATTGTTGTGCCTGTGCACCGGTTGCAATATCAAGAGAAACAATACTATAACGTATAGCTAAAGCTCCAATTACAGTCATAAAGAGTAAAATTATCAGTACAATAAATAAAGTTGCACCCCTTTGAGATTGTATCATTACCGATCTCCTAACCCATTACGAACGGCTACTGTCTGTAAAATTACCTCTCTTAAACTTTTATTATTATTAGATTGAATTGTGCTATTCAAAGTGACTGATTGGTCTAATACAGAAAATGGCTGCGCAAGATTAATAGTCGCATCAGAACCTAATGTTTGTGATGATCGAGCTAAAATGCCTAATTTCACACCTAAAATTCTTGGATGAGAAGTATCAGCAATATAATCTTTAATCGTAATATCTCTAAGATTTCCCGCACTATTTTCTACAACTAAAAGAACATGGAAGTAATCCACTCGCTTCATTACAATTTGTCCGCTATTTTGCTCAAAACTTGCAAGGTTATTTGAGCGTCCTGCAGCGCACGCTAACGCTAATGCGGTATCTGTATTTTCATTTGTTGCAACAGCTGCATCTCTACGTACAAAATACTTTTGTAAAACAATCGTAGATGTACTCGTTATTTGAGTTCCTTCACAATCAAATAGGCCCTCATCCACTTGCGTTTGTGTCGGTCTATACTGAATAACGAGTTGATCACTTCCTATATTTACATTTGATGTATTACTAACAGTACTAGCACTTATTGGTGTTTGAGATGTTGCACCTGTTATATTGTTTTTTGATAAGACAATTCCACTATTAGCGGTATTACTATTCATAGTTGCCGTTGAATTATCAAGATTTGCCATTCGAATATCTTTTGTAATGTAATTAAGTGCAAAATTTGCATTTTCTTGGATATCACCTGAACCTTTTTGTAAAGCAAGACTCTTTTGTCCAGATAAAAATAACATCATTGCTGCTGCAACAATAATAAGCCCTAAAACTAGTGAAATCATTAGCTCTACTAGCGTAAACCCCTGTTGAGTAGATGTCATTAATAGGTCTCCATCACAACACAAGTTGAATCGTCATTATAGCTAAAACTATTAGCTGTACTTTTTGTACACGCAATATTCCCTGTTGTTGTAGGTGTATTATTAGTTGGATCAGTTTTATCCCATGCAATATAAATACATTGACGACCATTTGAAGTTGATGGACAGGTTTGCATTTGTATACGCATTCCTAAACGACTTGCTTCTACATAAGTTTGGTGAATATCAAATTGTGCTTTTGTCGCGGGGGAACAATAGTTTGTATAACATTCATATGAAGTTGTTATCTGTGTCGATTGACTTTGTAGATTTGTCTTATAACTTTCAATGGCAGTTGTACTATTATTAATACGTATTTTTTCTGATAAATCTCTAGCTAAACTAATTGCCTGTACACGGTTTGTAGCCTCAGCTGTTGCTGTAACTGCCCGATACTGCAAAGTCACAAAACCTAAAACCCCCACTGCAAGTAGAAAAATTACAACTAAAATTTCAATTAAACCTACACCCTTTTGTTTTATCATGCAGTGTAGCCCTCTGTACTTTCAATTACTTCTCGTTGATCTAAAGAGCGTATTGAAATTTCATCAGAAAAAGGTAGATTATGATTGGCAAAGCAAAGTCTTAGTTGCTTTATAAAAGATATAAGCAAAAAAAGAATGACATAAAATGTATTTTTAATAATCAAAAGAACAGCTATGTTGATAATTTTCACGTATTTTTCTTGATAAAGAAAAAGTAAAAATTCTTCAAAAGTTTTTTTTTGCAGTATCTTTTTTAAAAAAACGATTGGAATACTAAAAATTATTTTCATAATATTATTATTCTTTTATGACTATATGTTAGCTGTAAATATAAAGTAGAAAGGAGATTAAATCTGGTCATACTTTGTTTTTTAAAATACATAATACTACCCCAAAAAAGCAAAATAATATAAAAATCACATTTAAAATATGATTAAGGAGAAAATAATAAATTTAAATTTTAGCCGTATTTTATTATTAAATACAATAGAAGCTGATGTAAATTTATAAGTCAAAGAAGAAAGTGAAATAACTCACTTTCTCTTATCACGCTATTTATTCTTCATACCACTGCGTGCTTGTAAATGACAATGTTGTACGTTGCTTTGCCAATAAATTAGAAGATGAACTTGGCAAAACAGGAGCTAATATGTTATTGCCATCTGCATCTTTATAGCCGCCCATTACTAAGGATTGTACACCAACACCAACAACTGTTGCGTTTTGGGTATACACCCCACCATAGCTACAGTCAGAACCATAAGGTAAACAATATGTTTTAACATGTGTTTTACCTTTAATGCCCGCTTTACAAGTCGTATGTGTCCCAGCATCCATAGTGTCATAATAGGTAGTATAAAGTGTATTATTTAGTGCTTCATAATTTTGTAATACTTTATTTTGAGTTATTGATGTATTCCCAAGATTATCATACCAACCTAATGCGTTGTCTAATTTTATATTATCAGCAAAACTTGTAGAGCCAATTTTTAATAAGCCAGTTAAATTAAGATTTTTAGTGGTAAGTTGTTCTAATGTCTTATTAAACAGTGCTGCCTTAGTGATGTCTTTGTCAAAGATTGCATATACTTTATCAGTTGTTGCTTTTTCATCAGTAATATAACGTGCAGGTGAACTCACATCTCCAGAACCAATACTCACTACTGCGTGATATATGCCATCAATTTTAGTCACTGTAAACGTTGGCATTGTATAAAAACGAGGAGCTACCTTATTACTTTCTTGAAAAGATGCCAATGTAACAACATTAGGTACGGCAATATTAGGAGTACTGTCTTTTCCTGAACTTGAATTATCAATATCCACGCGGAATAGTTGTCCACCTAAATCACCAAAATACAGATTGTCTATAAATCCATCTGAATCACGATCAATCGCTTTGATTTGACTAACTACACTATATTTTAAATCAGTAACAATTTTACTTTTGTTATCTTTGCCATCTGCAACACTACTTGCCCACCATAATAACTCACCTGCTTCAACAGAATTAGATGACTCTGCGGCAAAAATATATACCCCATTTCCTTTCGATGTTGTTGGATTATAATTTGGATCATCATAAGCACTATCATATCCCCCACCCACAATCATCACCAACTGCTCTTTACCCTTCCACTTAATTTTACCAATGGTTGGTTTAGACCAGCTTCCTCCCATTTCAGGGCGACCCGCAGTTTGAAACATAAATTTAGGTTTAATCCCATCAGAATTATCTGATAAATCTAATCCGTAGTAACTACCACCACCACGGCGCATTCCGCCATAAGCATATAAAGTAGAAGCACGTACGTGATTAAGCGACTCAGATGTGTACGATGTATAAACTGTCCATGGAGCATCTAACCCTTCATAATTGGGAAGACTAGTTTGATTTGCTTTTGCAACAAATGATTTTTTTTGATCATTGACAATATCTTGAGGTAAGAATGCGAGTACTTCTTTACCGTTATCTGCATTTACAATCTGTATAAGACCCTGTTTTGTACCAAATAACAGATAATCTAATCTGTCGCTATAGCTGCCATCTGAAAAACTCGCTTGTGTTGTAAAAAATACAGGTTTTGAATAAATACTTGCACCCATTTGCTGTAAATCACTCGCTGTACTTAAGTCATAATCCCCTGTAATTGGAACATTATAACCAAGCAAATTAAGCAAATATCTGTTATCTGTTGTATCCTTATCTTTAAGCTGATCTACATCTAATTTTTTTAATTCAGAATTATCTTGTAAGTAAATACTACGATTCTTTTTGATAGGTAAATGAGACAATGCACCACCTGTAAAAGGATCTGCCGTATCATCAGTACCAGACGTATTCCAATAATCTTGTGTACTATTAAAAATACCGTCATCGTCAAAAACTTTTTGATTGTTCTTATCTTTATAAATATTATCCACAATCATATATTTTTTAATGTTACCTAACCATAAACCTACCCCTGCACCTCCTGTGCCATTTACGTCTGGTTTAAACATTGTAAAATAAACTTGGCTCATTTTTTGTGTGGTATTGAGTGTATCCACAGATGTACTTGCAAGCCCAACCGATATAGTCAGATTGTCAGTCAGCTTTTCAAGAAATTTTTGGGCAGCATTACTCAAATCATATTCACTTACAACAGGATATAATCCTCCCTCGCCAAAGCCACTACCATAATTACCTAAGTAACAAGCATTTTTAATATCCTGTACCTCTTCGGGTTTAATGGTATAAGTTTGCGGAGTTGTTGTTCCGTAAGGTGTATATGGAAATGAACCTGCTTTAATTGACTTACAGTCATAATATGTTTTTCCGTCCTTAATTATAGATTTATCACTTTCTAAATAAGGCATGAAGTTTTTACCAAACCCAGCAACTGCCAATTTAATATTCTGATCTTTTGCACGTAACTGCTTGGCAAATTTTGCCATACACGTCCAGCCATAGTCGGCATTTACATTTTTTCCTGAATCGCTCTCATTTAATCGTAACCAATGTAATTTTTTTGTAGCAACAATCGGTGCTTGATCATCATCGCAAGTAAAGCTTTGATCATTTAAAGCATTACGCATCATTTGTTGTGCAACATCGCGTGGTGTTTCAGATGGTATGCCATTAGTGACTAAGAATATGCCATTTGTATTGCATTGCCCTGTCTCATCAATAGGTGATTTGTATTTAGAGCCTGTTTTTGCATCACTATTAGATTCAGCAAAACCACTATAAGTATAAGGACCTTCTGTATTGCCATTTGGTGAATAGTTTTGATCTGTAATTGCAAAAGCTTCTACAATTTTTGCCCAGTCAGGATCTGTCGGAATTGGACTTGTACCATCAGTATTTAACGTCGTTGTTCCAAGCATATAAGCACCCGATTCTGCTAAAGCACTTGCAATTGGAGCGGCACCGCCACTTTCCATGGCTGTAACAGCAACACGTTCCTTATAACGTTGGCTATTATCTAATGCTTTAGCAGGTAGCAGAATTTTTGCTGAAATATCATTACCACTAATGTGTCCATAGCCTGCCAACTTTGCTACTCGGCTATAAAAGCTTTGATAACCGGGATAAAACTGAGGATATGTTTCTTTACTTACCCCATCTGCATATTTGTTTGGTTCAGCTATAATATTGTTAATAGTATCCTGCCAACCTTTTTTATCAGTTGTATAGTCATTGGCATATTGCGCATTGGAGTGCGTAGAAAATTGTCCTAAGCCCATAACAATATCAGAAGAGACATCATTAGACCCAAGTAAACGTGACATAGCGAGCTTCATACGGTCCATACGGCTATAACCAGCACCATCTACAATTTCACTGTCTTTAAGATCGTGATCTAATAATTTGCAATAAGGAAAGTTCTGAGCAAATGTAGAACGCTCAATCACTGTTTTTAGATTATTTTCTTCTTTTTCTAAAAGTACTTGTTTGGAATAATATTTATCTAGATTTAACCGCAACATTGCAGCAAGGCTCGCCCCATTACAACTTGTTGGATAATCTTGTGCAATAGAACGCTTTGCTGTATTTCCATCATCATCCATGGCAGAGGAGCTTTCCAACATCATTAATAATGTTTTTTTACCCTGAGTTGGTTTGGTATAAATTTCTGTTTCATTAGAAGCGTAACTTGTTGCACAAGCCATTAATATACATAAACTAATGATATTTTTTTTAAATTTATTTGGCATTATTGCGTACTCGTTAAACTATTTTCTTGCTTATAATCAGAAACTTGTGAGCTGTAAGGGATGCGATAAAATTTCAAACAATCTACAACTGTATTTGCACCTAAACTATCATCAAAATTTGCAGGATAATTACTCAAACATTCAGGAATATGATCTGAATTAGATGCAAGTGCAGGAATAACTGAAATAACATGAATACGTACAGACACAGGTTTAGATACCGATTCGCTATCTGTACCATCTGTAAAACCTGCAAAAATATTTTGCGCTGTCGACTTTAAATAGACCTGAGTCATTACTGCGTTACGACCACTTGTAAATTGATTGTTACAAAATCCTTTTATTAGTTTTTGTGTTGCAATTAAATTGGTATTTGGATTTGTACCTACAACTACATTTGTATTCACACCCACCTGTTGTGGATCAAAAGAACTTGTCATATTTTGGTCATAACAAAAAGTAACTTCATGACCTATGTTGCTATCTTGAGTGGTGTATCCGACTAAACCAAATACACTGGCATTATAAATTTGCTCAGTCGTAGTTAAATTATTAAGTCTTAATAAATATGCTTCAGAACTTTGAAAAGTTAGATCTTGTGCTTGTTCACTTGTTGCAATTTTTAAAGAACCTACACTCTTTCTAACCGCAACCGTACAAACTATTAACACCAGAAGCAATACAATTAGTACAACGATTAATGTTGCTCCTCGCTGTGTATTTATTTTCATCATAACTTCCCCAAGTTACTGCCGTAATGCAATTGTTTGTACAAAAAGTTGCTTTAAATTATGTGTAGCTATTTGTCTTAACTGTATATTTTGATCAATAACATTTACAATATTTGTATTATTAAGATAGGTTGCCCCTTGTATTGCACTATCAGAATGTAAGATAACACCCATTTGTAGACCAACAATTGCCTCGCCATTAACACCTGCCAAGTTTGTTTTTCTAAAATTTGAATTATTATCTTGAGTAATCAGAACAACATGAAAATAATCAACATTAGGTACAATTTGCGTCCCGGCGGATAATTGATTATTTAAAGTTGATTGACAAAAAATTCCGCCATTTTGTACAAAGTAACGCTCTCTAACATTATCATTTGCATTCAAAATACGACCATCACATGTCATCAATTGTGATCCATCACCATTTTGATTATGTGCTCGATTGGCATCAAACCGATCTTGGCTTACAGTATAAGTAATTGTAATTTCGTCATTATTTACATTTGAAGTTGTAGATTCTGTTGTACTTAACGAATGGGCAACGATACCCCCATTAGAAGCAATCAAACGAAACTTATGAATAATATAATTTAGACCTGTTCCGCCGTTTTTTTCTATTTCTGAATTTGCTTTTTGTGCACTATAAGTTTGAGAAGTTGATAAAAAAATCATCAGGCTTGCAGCAGTAAGCAATAATCCCAAGACAAGTGCTACCATAAGCTCTACTAAAGTATAACCGCGTTGAGGTTGCATTACATTACCTCCATGACAATACATGTAGAGCCAGCACGGTAATGAAAAGTATTTCCTACCGTTTCGGTACAGCTTGACGCTCCCATATTTGTTGTATCCGTTTTATCCCAAGCAACATAAATGCATCTTCTTTGGTTAGGTGTATTTGGACATTCATTCACTGCAACTTGCATACCTAAATTCGCAGCATAAGCCTGACTCTCACTTAAATCAAAACGTGCCTTTTGTATATCGGTACATGTTTCCGTATTACAATTTTTTGATGATGTATCTGTCGTTTGCTGTGTGTAAATTTTAATTGCATTTTTAGAACCATTAATTCTTATCTTTTCTGCAATATCACGTGCGATTTCGCTGGCAATAACGCGACTAGATGCTTCATTACCTGCTTCTGCTGCCCGATACTGCAATGCAACAAATCCCAAAACTGCTATTGATACCAATAAAAGTGCAACTAAAACTTCTACTAGCCCAACCCCTTGTTGGCTCTTCATTCCACTTACTCATTAACATTTTTTTTATGAAAC
The DNA here is from genome assembly GCF_027568475.1 of Acinetobacter sp. HY1485. Classification (GTDB taxonomy): domain Bacteria; phylum Pseudomonadota; class Gammaproteobacteria; order Pseudomonadales; family Moraxellaceae; genus Acinetobacter. The sequence goes on from NZ_JANKZG010000002.1 coordinate 138,914, forward strand.
TGTAATATTTCCTAAAGGCGAAACTGTAATTCTTTTCGACTTATTTGAATTTGTTAAAACAATAACGACATTGATGTTAGGTGTACCTACTCGTGTATAGGTAATTTGATTAATAGGTTTATTATTAGATGTATCTGTAATGGTGCCAATAACTGTATCATTAGGCGATGTCCAGCTGATATTTGGTGCTGTCGCCGCAGAATTTAATCCTACTATATAGTTTTGATGTGTAAGCACAGCTTCGCTTCGTGCTTCTTCTAAAGTTGTGACTAAAGATTCCGTACTTGCATTTAACCTTTGATTTTGCATCATGGTTGTAAAAGAGGGGGCTGCTATTGTTGCAATGATTGCTAAAATTGCAATCGTCACCATAAGTTCAACTAATGTAAAACCTTTGACTGACTGCATTTCAACTTACCCCAAACCACATTTTATCTTGTTAAGAATTATAATTTTATAGTACATAAAAGCAATAAAAAAAGGACAAAAAGTAGCAAAAAACAGATGAACTTCACCTGTTTTTTGTTTTTTATTAAGCCTGAGTGACTGGAATTCTCAATTCTTTAGGTAAACTAAACGTAATATTTTCTTCACGCCCTGCTAACTCTTGGGGGATTGTTGCACCCCACTCTTGCAAGCGTTGTATTACTTGTTTAATTAAAATTTCAGGTGCAGAAGCACCCGCTGTTACCCCAATTTTACTATTAGAGCTAAACCATTGTTTTTGTAACTGATCGGCATTGTCTACTAAATATGCAGATTTTTGCATACGCTCGGCAAGCTCACGTAAACGATTTGAATTTGAAGAATTTGGTGACCCTACGACTAGCACAACATCTGCTTGAGTTGCTAAATCACGTACAGCATCTTGACGGTTTTGAGTGGCATAGCAAATATCATCTTTACGTGGCCCTTCAATTTTAGGGAACTTTTCACGTAATGCTTCAATTACTTTGGCAGTATCATCAATAGAAAGGGTGGTTTGCGTTACAAACGCCACATGTTCAGGGTCTGTCACCTGTAAATTTAAAACATCTTGCTCATCTTCAACTAAATAAATCTTACCACCATAAGATGTATCATATTGCCCCATTGTTCCTTCTACTTCGGGGTGTCCATGATGTCCAATCAAAATAGCTTCACGTCCTTCGCGCGCATATTTGGTTACTTCAATGTGAACTTTAGTGACTAAAGGACAAGTAGCATCAAATACTTTTAACTTACGGCGTGCAGCTTCATTTTGTACCGCTTTAGACACCCCATGCGCACTAAAAATAACAATATTATCATCAGGTACTTCATCCAGTTCTTCTACAAAAATTGCACCACGTTGACGCAAATCATCGACTACGAATTTATTATGCACAACCTCATGACGCACATAGATTGGATGTTCAAAACATTCAAGTGCACGGTTCACAATCGCAATGGCACGATCGACGCCAGCACAAAAACCTCGTGGATTTGCCAATACAATTTCCATAAATTCCTCGGTTGAACAAAATAAAGTATTCAGTTTAGATGCGCGGTACTTTAAAATAGAGAAGATATTTTAACATATCAGGAAAATATCATGTCGGGTCTATTGTTTGTCGTTTCTGCTGCATCAGGAACAGGCAAAACTTCTTTAGTTAAAGCCCTGCTCGAACGTGTGACTAATCTTCATGTTTCTGTGTCACATACCACGCGTGGACAGCGTACAGGTGAATTAGACGGCGTTCATTATCATTTTACCACTAAAGAGAACTTTCTTGCACAAGTACAAGAAAACGGTTTTATTGAATATGCCGAAGTGTTTGGAAATTATTACGGCACATCACAAAAAACGGTAAAAGAACAGCTCGCTCAAGGACATGATGTTTTACTTGAAATTGATTGGCAAGGTGCCCAACAAGTTCGTAAACTGTTCCCAGAATCAAAACAAATTTTTATTTTACCGCCAAGCCAATACGATTTACGTCAGCGTTTATCAAACCGTGGTACAGACTCGGTTGAAGTGATTGAGCACCGTTTAAGCTGTGCAATTGAAGATATGCAACAATATGTAAACTTTGATTATGTCATTATCAACGATGACTTTAATAAAGCATTACATGATTTAGAATCTGTAATTCATGCAAATCGCCTGCGTATTAGACAACAAGCAGCACGTCATGAGGCATTAATTCAAGATTTGTTACGTCCGTGATTAAAACTTGAGTCTGTGCTTAAAGCATTTTATACTGCACAGTCTAGTTAAATTTAACTTATTTTAAGAGATTTGTTATGGCACGCGTAACTGTTGAAGATTGTTTAGACCATGTAGACAACCGTTTTGAATTGGTTCTTGTGGCAAGTAAACGTGCGCGCCAATTATCACGCCAAGGTATGGAACCTACTGTTGAGTGGGATAATGACAAACCAACCGTTGTTGCGCTACGTGAAATTGCAGAAGGTCATGTGAATAAAGACATTTTGAAACAGCGTGATCAAGATTATCAAACATCTAATCTTGATATGGCACTTTCTGCAAACAACTTGAATTTAGATGGTTTTTCTTTCTAAATTTAAGTTTAAAAAAAGCCTAGTCTGTTGCTAGGCTTTTTTTTGTTCAACTTAAACCCAATATTGGTTTAAAAGATCATCCTTATTGAAATTTTCTTACTTTTTTTTAACAGAAAATTTGACAATAACTTTAGAATGCTTTTCATTAGAGTAATAATATTCTGTCATTCAACGTAAAGGTGTTTATATGCCAGGTGAAGTTGTCAGCCAAGCGAAACAACAGTTAAAAATGATTATTGACGTTTATTTAAATGAAATAGACGTTGAACGTGTGCTGGCTGCCTGCGATTTTGCCGATCTTGCACATGATGGGATCACCCGTAAAAGTGGTGAACCTTACATTTTGCATCCTATTTCTGTCACTTGTATTTTGGCACACATGCGTTTAGATGCCGAAACACTTATGGCTGCACTTTTACATGACGTCATTGAAGATACCGACTTTACCAAAGAACAAATTACAGAACAATTTGGTAAAACCGTTGCAGAATTGGTTGATGGCGTAACTAAACTGACCCACTCAAGTGACAAAGAATTTAACAAAGCTGCTTCTTTTCGTAAAATCTTTCAGGCAACCTTACAAGATCCACGTGTCATTATTATTAAATTAGCTGACCGCTACCATAATATGACTACGTTAGAATCACTACGCCCAGAAAAACGCGCACGTATTGCACAAGAAACGTTTGATGTATTTGTCCCTATGGCACGTATCGTAGGTATGAATGAAATGGCAGATAATCTAGAACATCTTTGCTATCAAAATCTTGATTTAGACTTATTCAATAAAGTTCAAACCGCATTACAACAAACCCGTGCTCAGCGATGTGAATATCAACAAGTCTGGGAAAAAAAACTCCATCAACTGTTACAAGATCATCATATTCAAGGTCGCATTAAAAAGAAAAATAATAATATTGAACTCCTCCGCCATTTCTTAAAAAACAAAATCAACTTAGAAGAACTTACCCGCAGCCATAACTTTAATATCATTTTGACCTCCATTGCCGACTGCGATCGCTTAGTTGATATCTTACAAGAAGGGTTTCAAGTTTTACGTTTTAAAGACAACATTCGTCGTCCATTACCAGGTGGCAATCAGTCCTTAAAAGTAAAGCTCAAAGGAGATGAAACGACACTGTCTTTGACTATTCAAACAGAATTAATGCGTAAGGCTGCACGTTTAGGGGTAGTGCTTGGCGATAATGCACCACAAGCCTGTCGTTCAGCTATTCAAGCATCTATGAAAAACTTGAATACCCTTATGGACAATGAGTGTGCTAAAACGACATTTAATGAGTTACTAGATTATCTACATCAAGAAAAAATTTGGGTGTATACCCCTCATGGACAGCTACACGAACTACCACAAGGCGCAACTGCAGTAGATTTTGCCTATTCAGCAAGCCTCTTTTTAGGTAATCATGCTATTGGGGTAAAAATCGATAATGAACATAAACCACTTTCAACCCCTTTAGTAAGTGGTCAAGTGATTGAAGTCATTACAGACAAGATGGCAACGCCAAACCCTGATTGGCTGAGTTTTGTGAATACACAAAAAGCGCGACGTGCCATTCAAAATTTATTACGTGAACAATCTGTTGAACAGCAACGAGTTATTGGTCGTCAAGCATTAGATCGTGCCTTTAGTCTTTTTAATATTTCTACAGAAGATTTAAATACAGAAGATTGGCAAAATATTTTACAGTGGCGTCATATAGAAGATCAAAATTCACTATACGAACAAGTAGCGGTAGGTGATTTATTACCTCAACTTGTGGCAAACCATGTCTTTAACACCAATACACCTGAAGAAGAACACCGTCTTATTCATGGTACAGAAGGGATTGACGTTAAATATGCAGGTTGCTGTCATCCTGTTTTAGATGACCCAATTCAAGGACATCTCTCTAGACGTGGATTGATTGTTCATCGTACGCGTTGCCATAATTTATTACATGAACAAAATCTGCATCCTGAAAGCATTATGCCTTTAACATGGAATGATGATGAAAACTCAGATGCAAATTTTACCGCGTATTTATGTGTACATATGCATTTAGACGATGAGCAAATTTCAGAACTCATTTACGAGTGCCGTAAAGCCAAAATTGGTGTAGAGATGGTACAACCACATGATGGCAAAACCTACGTTAATATTGTCGTTCATAATCGTCAAGAAATTGCACAAACGATTCGTGATTTACGTATGAAATTTGGTTTTCCAAGAATCTTACGTTTAAAAACCCCTGTCATTATGGAAAAAGAATAAAGAGGAATACATTATGTCACGCCAAGTGATTCATACAGACTTAGCGCCTGCTGCAATTGGGACATACTCTCAAGCCATTACTGTTAATAATACAGTTTATCTATCAGGACAGATTGGATTAAACCCAAAAACTATGGAACTTGTAGAAGGCATTGAGGCACAAATTCGTCAAGTATTTGACAATGTAAAAGCTGTTTGTGAAGCATCTGGTGGTTCTTTAGCACACATTGCCAAACTCAATATTTTCTTAACAGACCTATCGCACTTTCAACTTGTAAATCAAATTATGGGTGAGTATTTTTCTCAGCCATATCCTGCCCGTGCTGCTTTAGGAGTTGCAAGTTTACCTAAAGGTGCTTTAGTGGAAATGGATGGAATTGTTGTTTTATAAATAGACCACCTTCGGGTGGTTTTTTCGATTAGACTTAACAAAAATCTCGTTGACAAATGATAATAATTATCACTAATATCTTTATTATATTTTAGCTAATCCGAGCCATACCTATGTACGTATGTTTATGCCGTGGAATAACTGATCAAGATATTAAAGATGCCGTTACAGGTGGTGCAGAAAGTTTTCGTGAAATTCGCGAACAGCTTGATCTTGCCACATGTTGTGGGCGTTGTGCCCCTGAAGCACGTAATATTATTAATGAAGAATTAGCACTTATTGCAGCAAAAATTTCTGTGGCTGCGTAATTAATTGTCATTTGCTGTTCTATAAATTTCTCGCATCAAGATAAAGAGTTGTTTAACATACGCATATTGATTTTTGCGGAGTTTTACAATGAAAGGCAATCGTGATGTTATTCAACACTTGAATCAGGCACTTTACCACCACCTTACAGCCATTAATCAATACTTCTTACATTCAAGAATGTTTAATGATTGGGGCATTGAAAAATTAGGGTCTTTGGAATACAAAGAATCTATCCGCCAAATGAAACATGCTGATAAAGTAATTGAGCGTATTTTATTTTTAGAAGGCTTACCTAACTTACAACATTTAGGCAAACTTTATATTGGTCAGCATACTCAAGAAGTACTGCAATGTGATGTACGCAAAGTCAAAGAAAATATCGAAACTATTCAGCATGCGGTTGCTGTATGTGAAACCCATCAAGATTATGTATCACGCGATTTGCTTAAAAAGATTTTGCATTCAGAAGAAGAATATTTAGATTGGGCTGATACACAGCTTGACCTTATTCAAACTGTATCTATCGAAAATTATATTCAAGAAAACATGCAAAAAGACTAAGCTGTCATTTGACAGCTTCATCAATTAAATTTCCATCTTTATCGCGCTTTTTAAGCAGATTTTCGTAAAAATGGTTTAAGTTGTATAACGCTTTGATTTGAAAGAGTTGTTCTTTTGCCAATGTTTCATTGCCGTTATACGCTTGTAATTGCGCATATTTAAATAAATCGTAATGCGATGGTGTGGTTTGTACTACATGTTCAAAACGTTGCATCTGTTGCACATCTAAATGACTAAAACGATTAAGTGCATACCACTGCGCACGTTCAGAAAACTGATCAAGTACTAAAATTTTTGTCTTATCTACGAGCCCTTGATCTGACTTCTCTTTTGCATCAAACAATGTATTTACAGACACAATATAATCACGCCAAATTAAGCCATATAACAAAATACTACTTACCAAAATAACCGTAGTAACACCACTTTTTAGCGTTCCATAACGTTGATTTGGAATATAACTTTGAATAAATCCAAGTAAAAAGCCCACAGGAAGTAAAAAATAAGCATAATTTTGTGGAAATTCGAGCATCATATGCAATAAAACACCGACCACCATTAAGGTTGCAATCACTGTTTCTTTGCTTTTTACCACCTGATTTAAGCGATAAATCCAATAACTTAAATAAGTAATAATTGCGCCGCCTAAAATAACGCCATTCCAAACTAAAAGCTCTAATACAAGATTATGTGCACTATTAGTACGTTCGGGGTGGATATAAAATTTTGCAGCATCAAGTTGAGCAACACTAGTTTGGTTCCATCCATATCCCCACCAAGGCTGTTCATTGATGGCATATAACATTTGCGTCCAAATACCCAACCTTGAGTGGCTAGAATTGGCACGCGCCACAATATTACTCATCTCTGTATGGGCAAACCCAAACTGATACAAAAATTGATTTAAATATGGCACAACGAGTAAACATAAAATATAAACTAGAGCCCACATCACTACGGTTAATTTTCTTAAACGGTAATCATCGTAACGATGCTTTAAAAGTAAATAACCTGTTAGAATAAAACATGCAATCCATGGCGTACGTGACTGACTCAATGCAATGGTAAATAGTAAAATAAAAGCGCCACCTGCTAGTGCCCATGTTTTTAATAATCGTTTTTCAAATAAGTAAAATGCGCCCATTAAACTCATGAGCAAAAATGTTGCCATATTATTGGGTTGGGCAAAATTGGCGTAAGGTCGGTTACCTCTTAATGGCATTAAACCCATTACATGTTTTTCAAGTTGTAGCCACTGTAATAAAGCAATGATTGCTGTTGCAAGTCCCGCAAAAAATACAACTAAAGAAAAATAATTAAGAATTCGACCGCGCTCAAAATCTTTTGCAAGATTAACTCCCAATAGAGTAACCATACCAAAAGCAAATAAATACAAACTCGCTAAAAGCGCTTTACCAAAATAAAACTCTAAGCCAAAACACCACTGTACTAAAGGAATAAGACAAACGACTCCCCAAAACCACTGCATTTTAGGAATGAGTAAACTTTTATCTAAATATAGTGCAAGTAAACACATTGCACTTGCAAAAGTGAGTAGTTCACTTGAAAAGGTGAGCCACGGTGTATAATGATCGGGTGACAACCATGCCAAAATAAGTAAGGCACTTGCCATGAGTAAAAGCAAACGTTGCATAGCTGCTTGAGGCGCAAAAATAAAGCGACATTATAGGCTATTAAAAATACATCGTTACAACAATACGTATTAATTTAACTTTTATAATCTAATAGCACTCAAATGATAGAGATTTAAATTAATGAACAAAAAATTATTGATGATTGCATGTCTGCCTATTTTTTTACCTGCTTGTCAGCACATTATGCCTATGCCTAAATCCAATTCTAATGCTCATGTTTTATCAACTTATCAATGGCAAAATAGCCAACAAAATATTACGCTTAACTTTGATCAAAAACAGCACCTACATATTGAAACAGGATGTAATGCACAAAACACATCTTGGAACTTAACAGATCAAACACTCCAAACATCGCGTTTGATGTCAACTATGAAAATGTGCTCACCTGAAAAAATGCAACAAGAACGTTTTGCACAACAATTGTTTGATAACACTGCTTTAAAGATCAATATCGATCAGTCTAATCAAAATGCGCCTCAGCTCACATTAACCAATCAAGCGGGGCAAACTTTTAAATTTGCAGGGCAAATTACCCCTGAAGCACAATATAATAGCCAACCCACAATGGTCTTTTTTGAAGTTTCGCCTCAATCACAAGGCAATGCTTTACAAGTACGAGAAATCAAATATAACGATGCTGGGTTAAAAACTCAAACTGATAAAAACTGGCGTACAGTTACTATTAAAGGATTTTCGCCTGTCTCCAATACACGCAATATTATTCGAGTAAAGGGTTTTAATTTAAATACTGCACAACCTGTTTATATTTATGATATGACGGTTGAACAAGAAACTCTCTAAAATAAAAAAGGCTCAATTCTTGAGAACTGAGCCTTTTAAATTATACTTTAATATTACGTGTTGGTGGAATATAACCATAATCAAACGTTTTAGTTAAAAAGGTTTGATCATTTTTTAATTGAATACGAACTGTTGGTGCTTCTACACCGCCAATACGGTAATCAGTCCCATTTGCTGCAGGAATCGTATCAATAAAAGAGGTCACTAATCCATTTTTCATTACTAAATGCGAGTATGTTTGCAATGGTTGAGCAGACGGATTGCCCAATACTAAACCTGAACCATTTAACGGACGATAAGGACCTGTTAAACTTTCGCTCACAAATCCATACACACCATCAGGGCCAGTTACACCTTCAGCATATGTACTTTTATGGCTAATTGTGAATAGGTAATATTTTCCATCTTGATAAATATAATGTGGACGTTCTGTTTGGTCATTAACACCAATCGCTGTCACCAATGGTGGTAACATTTCCCATTTATTACCTGTCATATCAGTGGCAACAGCCAAGCCAATACAACCCACTCTTAGATTCGCTTTTGCTGGAACGGCAGCTGTACCTGGTGGTACCAAACCAATATCTGCTTCTCCAACGACATGACTACCCCGCTTTCCTGCAACATTCCCCTCAAAGAACATATACAATTTGCCATCTTTTGGATCAATAAATGGACTTGGATCACGAAAGTTCACACCACCATTTTGAGCTTTAGTTTGGTAATATTTTCCATCTGCATCAAATAGTTTTTTAACTTGAGTAAAACCTTGTAACGTTACACCTGTATCAGATGTAACAATTTTACCTGCTACTTTTGCAATTGTAGCGCTTTTAGAATCCACACATGTGTAATAAAGATCAATACTACCATCATCTTTAGTTAAAATTGGTGTGCCCGCCCATTCTGCTTTGGTTGGAGAAACACCTTCTGCCATTACACGGCCACCGTAAGTCCAATTTTTACTGTCTTTACTGTACCAATAAGCGAAGAATGCACGTCCATGACGGCTATTCCAATCCGTTACAATATCGTAGTTACCATTTTTGTCTTTTATTTCATTAAAGCGACGTGTTGCTGTTAATGTAAAGATAATTGACCAGCCATTAATTGAAATAATTTCATTTTTTAAATCACGTATAGGCATTGTGTCCCAAACAAAGACATTTTTATTACTCATTCCTTTGAATTTATACGGGACAATGGGTTGGGTTGTTGTAGGGTTATCAGCTGTAACTTTAATAGCGTCTGCACGAGTCCAAGCTGTAGGTTGATAGTTTAAAGTCATTTACTTTCTCTATTCGTTAAAATTGAGAAATGAATATAAAATAAAGAATCAAAACAATATATTTAATAGTAATGTGTTGTTGATAGCACAACATTACTAATTATTTTTACATATAAATCAAAAACTTATATAGTATTTTTATATGATAGATATAGAAAAAAGGAGCATTCATTTTAAATTTTCATATATTTTTATCAGAAACAAAAAAGGCTCAATTCTTTTAGAATTAAGCCTTTAAAGTATGTTCCAACAGTGCAAGTTATTGCATTGTTGGTGCGGAAGGGGGGACTATTTTTTCTTATCTAAGTAATTGGTTTTGAAATTTAATTTTTCCCTTTTGATATTTTAACCTCTCCCCTAACCTCTCGTATTGGAACTATTCTTATTGAGAAAAAAGAGGGTCACATTTTAAATGCTACCCCTGCTCACTCTTGAGTAAGATTTAAAACTATATTTTATCACTCGTCTTTTTTAACGAATGAGCCTCACGCGCGCGTAGTTGTCGCGAAACTCAAAATTTAACCACTACAACGGTGAGATTACGGTAAGGTTTGAATAAATAGAACGGCAAGATTACGGCAAGTTCAAAACTGTAAATATAGAGTTTAGATAACACCTTAACGTGTCTATATAGGGCAATATCTCCTATTAATTTACACTTTTTTATGCCTTTCTATGCTGTATTTATCAGGTGCGGTCTATTTTGACACTGTAAAGCAATAACAGATACTCACCCTTTGATTAGATTTTAAATCTCAGCAAGTCTAGTGCTTTGGGGTATCACGATTTCCATGATAGTTGCTCAAACAACCCCAAGATTACCCCTAGTTTCTTTGACCTACTTTGCCGTACCTAGACGAAATGAAACCCTAAAATGCACTGTAAGCCTTATATAGCCTCACTTTTGAGGGCATCTCAATATATAGGCTGTCAATGTAATTAATGCCCCTATGTCCGTCCTCAAATTGAGTAAGAACCTGAGGAAACCTGAACCTTAACTAAGTGGCTGTTATATCAGGTAAACGCAGATATGCGTTGACGGTCAGACCTGTTAAAACCTGTTGCTTAGTAAATCACTGTTAAATAAGCAAAACGCAATTTTGAGTTTTGTAGAACCTTACAAAACCTGACATTCAAAACCTAACCTTTACTGGTTCATTAAACTTCACTTTGATCAGGTGTTGCGATAATTGAGTTATTAACTTGAGAGGTGTCCGAGTGAGATATGGCATGTATATGGAGTGATGTACTACACTTTTAAGGTAGTGATTAGATCGGCATTTAAAATGCGGAATTAATAAAAGGGATTACATGGAATGTATACGCTATTATTTTTTGTTTTAGCTATTTTGGCTTTTATTGTATTTCACCTATAAGTCATGTGGCTTATAGCATTTTTAGTTAAACCTCTCATATTTCTAGCGGTTACACAGGTTACAACGGTTACAGCCTTGCTACACAAGGGTTTCAGCCTGATTTTTTGTAACCGTTACGGTTTTTCATTTTGGTTACAACGGTTACAAGATGCTAGAAGCTCTGTTTTTGTAACCTGTGTAACCGTTTGGGTTTTGGCTAACGGTTACAGATATTTCCTATATATTTCAATGCTGTAACCTGTGTAACCGTTGTAACCTGTAATATTTACCCTATATGCGTAAATACTTGCTCATTAAACACATACATAGGGATAGCCTTAGCCTGTCCATCAATCCCCCGAATAAGTTTAGTTGCCTTATCGTTGTTTAAATGGTCTAGCCACCCATACGCTTTAAGTACCTTTGCCACTTGCTTAGGGTTAAAGCCTTGGCAGATTTCCTTTTTAAACTGCTCAGGGAATACCAGGTACTTCTTCTCATTGCCCTCTATCTTCCAATACCCCACACGATTAATAATACGTTCAGGTCTATCAGGGTCAGGCGTAATACACTCAAAACGGCTCGCCCCATGTGCTTCAAAGAACGCTTTAACGTGGTTGAGTATCTCTCGTTCTTCAAAGTTGCCTACATGGTCAAAACCGCCTAACCATTCATTAAAGACTTGCTGTACGGCTTTAAACGCTGTGCCACATTGCCACCCTGTAATGTCGGCTTGTGTCGCAAGTTCTCCTGCAACGGCTACCAATGCAAAATGGTGAGCTACACGCTTAATATGTCCTTGTGGTTGATCATGGGCAAGTGCTTCACTGTACTGCTGTAACAAGTCCTGTGCCTGCTCTGTTTGCTCTGCCTTATGATGGGTCAGGTATTCAAGCCACGCTTCGCCTGCTGTACCGTAATGAGTGTTTGCACGGTTCACAATCTCCATTGATTGCTTTGCCCCACTGTCTGCAAAATCTAGCCCATCAAATACCCCATACGGTGATGCGTCTATATCAATATCAGCAAGGCGGACTTCTTGACCTAGTTTGGTTTTTTGTCCTTGCTCTTGCATGATTTCTTTAAGGCTCTTTTCACCACTCGATAAAAAGATGAGTTGCCATTTATGTGTGGGCTTGGCTGTGATGTTGCGTGTTAATCGGGCTTTACTCTCACCATTGGCAAGCATATAGATGATGTTGCCTAATTCTTTAGGATTGGGTATTTCTCCAATTTCATCCAACACAATAAAGCTATCATTGTGCATATACGCCGTATGTTCTAAGGCATTGCCTGTTGCTCGCCAAGTGCGATAAAACTGTGATGGTTTGCCCCATACAGAACACGCCACATATAACGCCGTACTTTTACCTTTAGACGAACCACCACGGATATGAAAGCCACCACCTTTAAGGTTAAGTGGTGCAAGTAACTGCCCTGCAAACGCTGTACATAATGCAAATACAAGTTTGCTATGCCCTGCAATGGTTTTAGATACTTGGTCTTGCCATAGCTGTAAGGTGCTTTGCGTTTGGTAACGGTTATCTAAGCCATGGTTTGCCTGATAAACAATCAGCTCGTTACTTTGACCAATCTGTTTATGAGGCAGAATGAATACATCATCATGCCACCCCACACGTTCTACACATGAGGCAATATTCTCTGCCTTGTATGCAATTAAATAGCACTGCAATAAATCCCTAGCACGTCTATTAGGGGCGATATTTACCCCTTGATAGGCTAAGGCTTTGCGGAGGTCTGCCCCATCTGTTTGAAATAGCTCTCTAGATAAGGCTTGAGTATGCTTCACACCGCCGTCATCATGCCATTCAAGCAATACACCCCAATTATTACTGGTGTTGTCTCTTGTCTTGGCTAGAACCAAAATAGGGCTTGAGATATAGCGTTTATATTCATTCTCGTTCTTGTCTGTTTCTATAAAGAAAATACCATCTTTAAGGATATGAAATACGCCGTTTTCCCAACGCATTGGCTTGGCTAAATGCCCTTTAGGTAATAGATCTATTTCAGGCAGTAAGTCTATCGCTTCATGGATAAAGGCATAAACTTCTTCCGCATCATCTTCCTTATTCAGCTCAGTTAAAAACTCACTTTCACCCACTTGGGTATGTTGGTTTAACAGCCGTACAGCCGTCTTTTGTTCTAGCTGTTGGTATGCCTCTAGCTCGATGTTTTCGGGGCGTACAGGCATATACAGCTTGTTGTAGCCTGCATCAGATAATTGATTAATTACGGCGTGTATCTGCTCAAAATCAAAAGGCTTTAACACGGCGTTACGGCATAGGTGAGGCAATGGCACAAGCACCACAGGCACACCACTAGAAGCCACTTTAAAAAACACCTCTAGGTTATGGGTAATGATGATGGGTTTATCTTTTTTAAGCTCACCCAAATAAGCAAAACCCCGAGCAATCCCATAAGGCACAATTGCCACAGGTTTAGCATGTTGCAATACAGCACATTGCACAACTTGTAGCTGTCCATCAACCAATGGAAGCACCACAGGGCAATCATAGTTAATGCCGTTTAGCTCCACATTGGTATCGCCGTATAGAGGCTTTTGAGGGTTACCATATTGCAAGGTTAAAGCATGTTTTGATGGGTCGATTTGCACACACTGTGCTATAATTTGCTCAGGGTGTTCTATCTCTGTGATAGGGGCTTCTTGGTCGTTCATGCTTGCCCCTCATCTTCTAATTCTTTCTTATACGCATGTGCTTCATTAACGTGATGTTGCTCTCGTTCTTCGGCAATAAACTCATACATCTCAAGTATCTTTTCTAATGTCTTAAAACGATACTGGCTAGATGGGGCTATCTCTGCCACTTCTTTTTTGAGTTCGCCCAAGCGTTTACGCACATCTGTTAAAGCAATGCTTAACCATTCAAGGTCTGCTTGTGCAAGGGTCGCCATATCGTACATATCAAGGGAATTATACTGCTTCATGTTAGATGCTCCCCTCTTGTGTCGCTTCGTAGTCGGCATCGTACTTATTTTCTAATTCTTGGTAATGGTCACAGCGTACATCTGCAAATTGCTCATAAATATCTAACATACGCTCTAAGGTTAAAAAGTGCATATCGAGCTGAGGATTTACATGGGTTACAGTGCGTTTAAGTGTGCTGATACGGCTTTGAACGTCAATTATCGCCGTGTGTAAGAGGTTTAAATCTGTTTTGAATGATGCGTGAACGTCAGCTAAATCGTTAGCAGTATAAGTTTTATTTTGTTTAGGCATGATTATGCACTCCTAGTAGTTCAGGAGCTTTGCCAATTACGACCAAGTAACTTTGGTGGCAAAGCTGTAAAGGGTTGGTCGACAGGCCTACTAGGTTACCTGCACACTCGAAAGTGTCCCTCCACAGCTTCGCCGTAATGATATGCGAACGCATAGAAGTGTTACGTACAAAAAAAGCCCTTGCGGACTGTACGCCTAGTAAGAAATCATAGCCGACCAAAGCTAACTTTAAGATTTTGCTTAAAGCACGGCTAGGATAATAGCTGCTGCATAACTTTGCAATAGGTTTATGATTAGACGCTTCCCCCAATGGGGTAAATGGTGCTTCCATCATCGGTGTAAACGACTTTTCCGTCATTGGTGTAAAGCCCCCAACCTCAGTTTGAGGATAGACCTTTTCCTCAATTTGAGGAGATACCCCTAAGAGATTGATATTCTCTGTTTCCTCAATTTGAGTAAACGTCTGTAAGTGTTTGATATTTTCGGAATCCTCCATTGGAGGAAGTTGAGTTTTAATATCCTCAGCTTGAGGACATCCAACCATCATTGGTGGTTCGACCCCCATTGGGGGTTGTATCTGTTCCATCAATCGGTGGGATAGGTATGTAGGTACAGGTTTTAAATCTAACCCATTAATACGCTCAGACTTGCTCACATTGTTGTTTTTAAAGGTGAATCCAAAAGTGGTTTTAGTCATATCTTCACTCTACTGCACAAGATTGATATTGATGTTTGGATTGATTAAAACTCCATCGTTGGATAGCCCGACCTTTTGGCGGTTATCCAGTAGTTCTAACAAGCGTTGTTCTGCATCTTCAATGCTCATGCCTAAATGCTTGGCAACGTCCTCTAGGCGGTACATCGGTTCGCCGTCATCGGTGTAACCACTTGGCGGTGGTAGTAGCTTCATCTCTTTGGCTTTAGCGTCCATTTCTGCCTTAATATGCTCAGGCGTGTAGTGCATCGTTAAAAGAAATGCCTGTTCTGTTATTGGGTGCTTATCGCCGTACTGCTCTACCATTGCCTTGTAGTGGTCAAAGGCTTTGAAAAACTCAGGGTTTACATGCTTAGTCATTGGTATACCCCTGATCAAAACTTAACTGTAAATTAGCCTTGCATGTGTTGATACGTAAGGCATTTAAACGCTTTTCTTGCTTTCTTCTGTGCATACCATGACTATGAAATGTACCTTTTTCTTTAGATACTTTTTCTTGCATGTGGAGGCGGTTTAATTCTTCGTATGCTGTCTGACGTGCTGAGTAAGACCCTGTTTTGCGAATAGATGGTAATACCTCTGCAAATACCCAATTTTGAAAGCTCAGGGCTTCGGGTTTGGTACTTCTAAATACAATACGGTATAGGTTTTCTTCACTAATGAAAGTGAGCTTTTGAGTACCGCCAATCGTAGGGGTACACAAAACATGTGTCCCCTTTGGATTTAACTTGAAGCGACTTGCATTGGGTCTTTTGATATCCAGTGCCTTACATACATCAGCTAGGCAAAATAAAGGCTCGTTACGTTTATCAAAAGCAAGGCGTACGTTTTGATCTTTAAAGTTATAGGTTGATAGGTTCATGCCATAGCCTCCGCTAGCTCATAACGTGCATGTGAGCCTTTATTTTTGGTATTGGATTCTTTATGGGTAACAACGTCATAGCCTGCCTTACGCAAGCGATTAACCACCGCACTTAAACGGTAGCAACTAAAAAGGTTTATGGCTTGGGCTTGAGTTAAAGACTTACCCTGTTGCAGATATGCAAGGACTTGAGCTTGATGATTAGTAACCATGATTAAGCCTCCGCCTTTGCTTCAATCCACTCTAAAACCTCATTCGCTCGCCATACAGTGACATTACCGCTTAGACGTATTGGCTTAGGGAATTTCCCATCTTTAACCCAACTCCATAGGGTTTTTTCAGAAATAGGAAGCAAGCCTGTACGCTGTGGCTTGGCACGGACTAGGCGTTTTTTGCCTTGATTGATACCGCTTTTATAGACGTGGACTTTCTCGGCTGTTGCCGATGATGATGTGATTTGTTTAGCTCTAAAGTATTGGGGTTGCATACTGCACCGTTTGTATTCTTTGTTGGTGTGTGCAGTATGTTTATGTTTTTTATAGTTATAAAATCAGTTGCAAGCTCAAATCTTTTAATGCTAGCTTTAAGATTTTATAGCTAGCAATAAATGTTTAATGCTAGCTATTAGCGATAGTTGCTAGCACTAAGCACTAAGCTTTTTATCATACTTACTTATATGACGAGTTATCATATTAAAAGAAATATTCTCTACCAAATCGTTATAAATGACATGATTGGCAAAGTTATTATATTTTCCTCTCCCTTCGTTTTTCCAATTACCTTTATCCCAAAGCTTTTCAAGTTTTTTTAACTCATTAATTTTACTTTCATTCTGATGTCTATCATGTGATTTTGATGCATACACAGATTTAAATAGTTTGTTATGCCGAATAGTTTCACTTTTATGCATGATATCAGCCAAGCTAGCGATAGCTCGGCTAATTACTGAGCCTTTTTCTATTTCTTCTATTTGATCTAAAGTAGAAAACGCTAGAGAATACAGATTAATAATTTGGTTGAGTCTTTTACTATTACTTCGTGTTTTTTCAGATACGCCCACTATTTTAAAGAGCTCAATAAATTCCTCTAGCGTTATTTCTCTTTTTAATTTTTCTTTTACGTGTAATTCTATTAAAAATTTATGTATTTTTGCCTGCTCAAGCATTTCTTTTCTCAACTTCTCTCCATTTTCTTTGCCAATAGAGTCAAAAGTTAGAATTTCATTTACAGCCATATCGCCTCCCACAGCACCCCAATAAAGGTACTAGATCGGCACATTGGGTATGTGTTTTCGGTAGCGAACCTAGACCTAGCACAGTCATTATATCAGCTTGCTAGGTTATTGCATGTAATTACAACTTAGGTTTATTTGCCTGATTTATACGGTCTGCCAACTCTGTAGCAGTGGGGTTGTAATAACGCATTAGCATAGATATATCTTTATGCCCTGATACCTTTGCCAAGTCATGCACAGGTAGCCACTGAGCTAAACGAGTACATGCCTCATGCCGTGTATCGTGAAAGCGTAAATCTTGTATGCCTAGCTCTTTTATTCTTTTGGTAAACCCTGTTGATAGGGCATCAGCTTTGATGGTCATCACCTGAATATCGTTTATACCTTTCATCAGTGCCAACAGCTCTACAGCCCGATGCGATAGAGGTACTCGTCTTGCTGTACCGTTTTTGGTGTCAGGTAATAAAACATGATCTTTAAATACGTTATCCCATGTTAAACCTGTTATTTCCCCTGCTCTCATGGCTGTTTCTAGGGCAAACATAAACGCCCATGCGGTTTGTTGTCTTTTATTGAGTGGGGTGAATGTTCCATCATAAGCATAAGAGGTTAAAATCTTCTGTACCTCTAAATCTGTGATACGCCGTTCTCGATGGGGGTTGTCTTTGGGCTTGTCTACTTCTGCCAATGGGCTAGTTTTAATTATTCTTAACTCTCGTAAAGCATAACGAAAAACACCACCTAATAACTGCATTTCACGACTTACAGAAGAACCCTGCACATGCTTGAGCCGTTCATTTCTAAAGTAAATCATATCTATCTGATCTAGGCTCTCTACAGGCTTTACCATTAATCTAGGAAAGTCTGCCATGATTTTATTCAGGCGGATTGTTTCCCATCTTGCCCCTTTATGCCGAGGCACAATCTCACAAATATAGCTGTTAATTAACTCTGCAAAACTCATGCTCGCAAGTTGTTTTATTTTATCGGCTTGTTTCTTTTGAGTGGGTGTCATGCCAGTAGCAAGCATGGCTTTAACTTCGTCACGTTTTAATCGTGCTTCTTTTATAGAAAGGTTGGGATAACTCCCTAACGTCACTGTGCCTTTTTTACCTTCAAAGGTATAAAGGACTTTCCATACTTTCTTACCTGTGGGCGATGTAAACAAATACAGCATATCGCCGTCACATTTCTTAATCAGTTTATCTGCAGGCTTAATTGCCTCTACCTGTTGCTTTGTTAGCATTTAACCACTCACCTATACAGCTTAAAGAGGTTAAAAC
The DNA here is from genome assembly GCF_027568475.1 of Acinetobacter sp. HY1485. GTDB lineage: Bacteria > Pseudomonadota > Gammaproteobacteria > Pseudomonadales > Moraxellaceae > Acinetobacter. The sequence continues at coordinate 157,446 of NZ_JANKZG010000002.1, forward strand.
TAATGATATGGAGGTTAGAAAAACTTAACCTCTCATTTAACCTCCCATTATTGGGTGTTTCTAGGTTATTGCATTACATTCCTACAGGCAACAAAAAAGGCTCAATCCCTTTAGAATTAAGCCTTTAAAGTATGTTCCAACAGTGCAAGTTATTGCATTGTTGGTGCGGAAGGGGGGACTTGAACCCCCACGCCCGAAAGCACTACCACCTCAAGGTAGCGTGTCTACCAATTCCACCACCACCGCATTTGTGGGCATTTTATGCTTTAATACAAAAAAAGAAAAGTCTTTCTTGTATTAATTTGCACTTTTTGGTGCAGTTGTCGAAGTTTCAGTCGTTTGAGGAGTCAAACTATATGCATCGGCAGTTTGTTGCTTAGCAAAAATTGCAAGCGTCATACTAGTCACAAAAAATAACGCAGTTAAAATACCTGTTACACGCGTTAAAAAGTTACCAGAGCCAGATGCACCAAACACCGTTGCTGCACCACCGCCACCAAAAGATGCACCTGCATCTGCGCCTTTTCCTTGCTGGACTAAAATTAATAAAATCATGAATACAGCAAGTAAAACATGGACTGTTAGCACAAAAGCATGCATAAATAAGACTCCTTAAATCTTAATTTTCGGCAAATGCTGCCGCAATTTTATAAAATGAATCTGCTTGTAGTGAAGCACCACCCACCAATGCACCATTAATATCTGGGCAGGTAGCCAAATCTACGGCATTTTCAGGTTTTACACTACCACCATATAATAATGGAATATCTTGAGAGGTTAATTGTTTAAGACCTGCACGAATTTTTTCATGCATTGCTTGAGCATCTTCTGGTGAGGCAGTTTTACCTGTACCAATCGCCCAAATTGGCTCATAAGCAACTAGAATTTGTGCCCATTGAGTTTCGCCAACTGTACTTGCAATATCACAAATTTGTTGTAAAACTATTTGTTCTGCTTGACCATCTTCACGTTGCTGCAATGTTTCGCCAACACAGTAAATCACCGTTATTCCTGCTGATAAGGCAGACTTCAACTTAGCTTTAAGTACATCAATGTTATCATTTAACAGTTCACGACGCTCTGAGTGACCAATTAAAACGTAGTCAATTTGATAATCTTTGAGCAACTCTGCACTCATTTCTCCTGTAAATGCACCTGTCCCACTAAAACGAGATACATCTTGCGCCACAGCATGAACATTACGATTAAATTTATGTGCTTTTAGTTCACTTAATGCCAATGCCGTTGGTGCAATACCTAAATGACATTTTTGTTCATCAATAGGTGAGTTATTTAGTGCTGTATCAAACTGTGAAATCCATTCAGTCACTTTTTGTTGTTGTGGATTCATTTTCCAATTGCCTACGACCCATGGCGTAATTTTTTTTGCAGACATATCCTTTTCTCTTTAGAAATGAACTAATTTGGTGTATTTTACATCGTTTTTTTTAAATTGCTCATTTTTTTGTGATGGAATACATATTTCTTACAGTTTGATTGTTTCATCATTTTTAACATTCGATCACTAATATTTAAATTATATTTATAGTCTATTACTTTTTGCTAAAATACATAATTTCCATATGGCTTTTTACTGCCATGAACGTATAATTTGATCATTTATTGTAACCTAATCAATAACGAATAAGGCGGAATCTTATGGCAACTCCCTCCATGACGCCTCGATTAACAGGCTTTTCTCGTCGCCTTGTTGACGAGGGATATATATCTGAAGAAAAAGCAATCAGTGCTTTAGAAAATAGCAAGAAAAACAAACAAGATTTAGTGCCTCATCTCATTGAGCAACATGCACTTTCTGCACTTACAATTGCAGAAGCAATCTCTCGTGAGTTTGGAGAGCCTCTCTTTGATTTATCAGCTTACGATAGTGCACAATTACCTAAAGAACTCGTTGATGAAAAGCATATTCGTCAGCATCGCGTTGTACCCTTATTACAACGTGGCAATAACATTATTATTGCAACCAGTGATCCAACTAAACTCGAAGCATTAGATGCCATTCGTTTTAATAGTAAATTAAGTCCTGAAGTTGTTATTGTTGAACATAACAAGCTTATTCAATTTATTGAAGCAAATTTTGCTCATGACACTTCATTTGAATTTGATGACGAAGATCTAGACATCAGTTTAGATGATGATCCAAGTGAAGATAGTTCAGCAGAAGAAAATAAACAAGACGAAGCACCGATTGTTAAATACATTAATAAATTATTAGTAGATGCTATTCGTATGGGCGCTTCAGATTTACACTTTGAACCCTATGAAAAAACATATCGTGTGCGTTATCGTGTTGATGGTGTTTTACGTGAAATCGCCACACCCCCTATTCAACTTGCTAATCGCCTAGCTTCGCGTTTAAAAGTCATGTCTCAAATGGACATTTCTGAAAAACGTGTACCACAAGATGGACGTATCAAGCTGAAACTCTCTAAAACGAAAGCAATCGATTTTCGTGTAAACTCATTACCCACCCTATTTGGCGAAAAAATTGTATTACGTATTTTAGACCCTTCTAGTGCTATGCTCGGTATTGATGCTTTAGGTTATGAAGAAGAACAAAAAGCGCTATTTTTAGAAGCGCTACATAAGCCACAAGGTATGGTACTGATTACAGGTCCAACAGGTTCTGGTAAAACAGTATCCCTATATACAGGTTTAAATATTTTAAATACCGAAACAGCAAATATTTCAACTGCCGAAGACCCAGTGGAAATTAACCTTGAAGGTATTAATCAGGTCAACGTTAATAATAAAGTCGGATTAAACTTTGCTGCGGCACTACGTTCATTTTTACGTCAAGATCCAGATATTATTATGGTCGGTGAGATCCGTGACTTAGAAACAGCCGAAATTGCGATTAAAGCAGCACAGACGGGTCACATGGTACTTTCTACTCTGCATACCAATAGCGCACCTGAAACACTGACGCGTTTGCGTAACATGGGTGTTCCTTCTTTTAATATTGCAACTTCGGTCAACTTAGTGATTGCACAGCGTCTTGCACGACGCTTATGCCCACAATGTAAAATACCCGCTGATATTCCAAAAAATAGTTTATTAGAGATGGGATTTACCGAAGCAGATTTGAACAATCCAGAGTTTGAAATTTATCAGCCTGTTGGATGTTCACAGTGCCGCGAAGGCTACAAAGGACGTGTGGGGATTTACGAGGTCATGAAAATTACCCCTGAAATTTCCAAACTGATCATGGAAGATGGCAATGCATTACAAATTGCACAAACCTCTGAGAAATTAGGGTTTAATAACTTAAGACGCTCTGGACTTCGCAAAGTCTTGCATGGTTTAACTTCTCTTCAAGAAGTCAACCGTGTAACGAGCAATTAATATTATAAAAGGATAACACTGTGGCAGTTAAAAAAGCAGAGACAATGCCTACCTTTGCCTATACTGGGGTTGATCGCAAAGGCTTAAAAATTAAGGGGGAAATTCCTGCACGTAATATGGCACTTGCCAAAGTAATGCTACGTAAACAGGGTATTAACGTTCAAGCCATTCGTGAAAAACGAAAAGATCTTCTTGCAGGTGTATTTAAAAAGAAAGTCTCTACGCTTGATATCACCATTTTTACTCGCCAATTAGCCACCATGATGAAAGCAGGTGTACCACTTGTACAAAGCTTTGAAATTGTGGCTGAAGGCTTAGATAATCCTTCGATGCGTGATGTGGTGATGGGCATCAAAGGAGAGGTTGAAGGCGGTAATACGTTTGCAGGGGCATTGAAAAAATACCCACAATATTTTGATCGTTTATTTTGCTCTTTAGTTGAATCAGGTGAACAGTCGGGTGCATTAGAAACCATGCTTGATCGTGTGGCAATCTATAAGGAAAAAAGTGAGCTTTTAAAGCAAAAAATTAAAAAAGCGATGAAATATCCAATTACGGTTATTTGCGTTGCGATTATTGTTACCATTATTTTGATGGTCAAAGTTGTCCCTGTCTTCCAAGACTTATTCTCATCATTTGGCGCAGAACTGCCTGCTTTCACACAGCTGGTCGTGAACATGTCTAAATGGATGCAATCGTATTGGTACATTTTGATTGCCTGCATTATCGGTACAGTCGTTGTTATTTCACAAGCACATAAACGTAGTGAAAAGTTTCGTGATTTTTTAGATAAGCTTTTTTTAAAACTGCCTATTTTTGGCGATTTGGTTTATAAAGCCATTATTGCACGTTACAGCCGTACATTAGCCACTACATTTGCTGCGGGTGTTCCACTTATCGAAGCATTAGAATCAACAGCAGGCGCAACCAACAACATTGTATACGAGCGCGCAGTAATGCAAATTCGAGATGATGTTGCAACAGGTCAACAATTACAGTTTGCTATGCGTGCCACGGATCGTTTTCCTGCTATGGCAATTCAAATGGTGTCTATTGGTGAAGAATCGGGTGCCCTTGATACCATGCTTGATAAAGTTGCCACTTACTATGAAAACGAAGTGGATAATGCCGTAGATGGTTTAACTGCCCTGATGGAGCCTTTAATTATGGCAATTTTAGGTGTACTTGTGGGTGGTCTTGTTATTGCCATGTACTTACCAATTTTCCAAATGGGTTCTGTGGTTTAATGCAAGAGTTAATTCAATACTTTATCCAAAATTCAACAGCGCTTTATGTTGCTGTTGGATTACTTAGTCTGTGCATTGGTAGTTTTTTGAATGTCGTCATCTACCGTACACCTAAAATCATGGAACAAAATTGGAAACGTGAATATCACGAATATTTTCATGCAGATCAAGAAAGAGAAACTGAGGAAAAAATAACACTCAGCTCTCCTGCATCTACCTGTCCAAAATGCAAAAGTCATATTCGCTGGTATCAGAATATTCCTGTCATCAGTTGGCTGTTTTTAAAAGGTAAGTGTGGAAGCTGTCAAAATCCGATTAGCATCCGCTATCCCTTTATTGAGCTTTTAACTTGTGTTTGTTCTTTAGTCGTGGTTGCTGTTTTTGGGGCATCACTGCAAATGGTGTTTGGCGTTATTTTTACATGGGTACTTATCACGCTCACCTTTATTGATTTTGATACACAACTCCTGCCCGATCAATTTACCTACCCATTAGCAGTGCTAGGTTTAGCTGTAAATAGTTATGCACTTTATACCACAACCACGAGTTCTATTTGGGGTTTAATTATCGGCTTTTTATGCCTATGGATTGTGGCAAAAATCTATACCCTTTTACGCAAACAAGAAGGCATGGGCTGTGGCGATTTTAAATTGCTCGCAGCGCTTGGTACATGGATGGGACCTTTCATGTTACCGCTTATTATTTTGCTATCTTCTTTATTAGGCTCAATTATTGGGCTCATTCTTCTTAAGAAAAATAAACAAAGTAACGCTTTTGCATTTGGTCCATATATTGCCATTGCAGGATGGATTGCATTACTTTGGGGTAATGAGATTATGAAGGCATATTTAGGATGATTATTGGGCTAACAGGTGGAATTGGGAGTGGTAAATCAGCCGCAAGTGATTGGTTTGCATCACAAGGTATCACTGTAGTCGATGCAGATATCGTTGCGCGCGAAGTTGTACAACCTCACCAACCCGCTTTAGCCCAAATTATTAAGACCTTTGGTCATTGGACTATATTGCCAAGTGGTGAGCTTGACCGTAAGGCATTACGTAATTATATTTTTAAGTATCCAAAAGCACGTAAACAACTTGAAGCTATTACCCATCCACTTATTCGACAGCGTATTATTCAACAACTTCAAGAATCCAAAAGCCCATATACTATTTTAGTTTCTCCATTACTTTTGGAAACTGATCAATATAAATTAGTCGATCGTATTTTACTAATTGATACGTCTGTTGAGTTACAACAAGAACGTACAACCTTACGTGATGGTCAAACAAAAGAGCAAATCCAAACTATTATTGATGCACAAATGTCTCGAGAAAACAAACAGCAACGCGCAGATGATATTGTTTTAAATGATCAAGATTTATCGTATTTATTTGCACAATTAAACATATTGCATCAACATTATCTTAACCTCGGCTCTGTTTAATATCTGAGAACAATCTATGGTTTTATCGTTATTGAACTATATAAAAAATGTGACAAATTTAAAACACTCTATATCTATTAGATCCATTTTAACTTTTACTTAAAGATAATTATAAAAAGTAGCTTTCTATTACAGATGATTTTTTATTAAATATTTAAAAGAATGAGATAAGACCAAGAACCTATGGAAGTTTGTGCAGAGTATATGAACAGCTTCACACAATGTTCAAAAACTAGTTATTCTAATTAAAACTCTAATAAACTAAAAAAGTTAAGATTTTTCTTAGTTTCACAATAACCTCACTATTATTTGAAAAGCAACTCTAGTTATTTTTTAGAAGAACGTTCTAAACGTGCAGTAAGTGCATCTTTTCGATTTATCCAACGCCATGGCTGTAGTGCACCAATTGCCATACCAATTAATCCAAGCCCCATTGCACTATTTAAAGGCTCATTCAGTAAAGGTACAGCCACAATCGCTGCAATAAATGGCGCGAGTGTCACAATACTTCCCGTTTTAAATGCCCCTAAACGCTCAATGGCTGCAATATAGCTCATGGTTGCAATAATCACCACGAATACGCCGTGAAAAATGCCTTGCGCGAGCAAATGTGGTACCGCAACATCTTGTAAGTGATGTGGCATAAACAATAGATAAATAGGCAAATAAATGATTGCTGACCAAATTGCAACACTGGTCATGTTTTGCCATGCAGTCAGTTTCCACTGCTTCACTAAAACGGTGAATGTTCCCCACCAAATAGCAGCCAAGAAAAAGAGTCCGTCACCAAGCCCAAGCCCTACGTGCGTTTTTTGATACATTAAATAGGTCATACCAAAAATAGCCAATACCATAATGGTTAAGCTAATCCAAATATGACGATCAAAGGGTTCTTTAAATAGCACATATGCCATTACCGCGGTACATAATGGAATACATCCATTTAAGAACATTGCACCATGTGCAACAGGGGCATAAAAAAAGGCAGAATAAACTGTAATACAATACGCAACGCCACCCAATAGCCCTAAAATAAACGGCTTGATATGCCACAAAAATGCAGTTTGTTTTTTATAAATTAAAATGGGCATCAGCAATATAAAGCCAATGCTAAAGCGTAAAGCCACCACATCCCATGCACTAATATGCCAAATTGCATTAAGACGTGAAAAAATACTGAAACCACCCCAAATACACATGGTGATGATCACAAACACATATCCTTGTGTACGTGGGGTCATACTTACTCCTGAGTAATACGCTGACGGCAAGCCTCATACAGTGCCATACCTGTTGCAACGCTCACATTTAAACTTTGCAGATTGCCTGACATTGGAATATAAACGGTTTGATCACATTGGCTTTGTGTAATTGGGCGCAATCCTGTGTCTTCTGCACCCATCACCACCACAACACCACCTGTAAAATCACATTTTTGTAAAGGTAATGCTTGCTCATCTAGCATAGTACCCAATACACGATAATGAAATTCTTCTTTTACATGTGCCAAAGTACGTGCCAAGTTAGTTACCTGAATAAACTGTACTTTTTCTGCACCACCTGCCGCTACTTTACGTGCTGTTGGCGTTAAACTTGCCGAACGATCACGCGGTACAATCACAGCTTCAACCCCCATTGCTGCAGCGGTACGAATACATGCACCGAGGTTATGCGGGTCTGTCACTTGGTCTAATGCAAGTAGCAAACTTTCAGGCTTTTGTGTCAAAAGCTGATCTAAATCTTTTTCATTTAAAACAGGATGTGGACGAACTGCTGCCACTACACCTTGATGATAAGGTAAACCTGCCATTTTTTCTAAACGGTCACGGCTGGCTTGTTGCACACTAATACCAAACGGCTCTGCCATTGCCAAAACATGCTTTAAACGCTGATCATCCTTACCTTTTAACGTAAATAAAGTGAGCACCCGCTCAGGCTCAAGCTCTAATAAAGACTCAACAGAATGTACACCATAATAATATTCTGGTTTCGCCATGAACGTCGTACCTCAAACAAACAAAAATAAAAATCCTGCCACAACATGTGAGCAGGATAAATTGAGTTTAGCGGTTTACCCTTCTAAGTGGCAAACATAATCGACAATTTCGTCTGCAACTACTTTAAATGTACTGTTTGCAGGTACATAAAATGATTGACCTGCACGGAATAACTCCCCATCTTGCTCATCTGCAATCCACACATGACACTCGCCTGAAATAATTTCCATCCGTTCAGTTACATGCGTTTCAAAGATAAGCGGATCTTTATTGGTGGTAGGTAACATCACACCCAATGTTTTTTTGGTGCCATCTGAAAACTGCACAGTATGGCTAATACAACGCCCACCAAAATATACATTTGATTTTTTTATCACAGACACATGATCAAACTGTAACGACATACGGTTTCTCCAAATTATTATATTTACCGAGACTTCACACAGTCTATGCGAGCCTAAAAAAGAGTACAATTCTTTTCTTGAGATAATTTTGATATAAAAACATGATTAACATATGACAGATTTTCTGTATCATCATAGCAAACAATATTGGGCAGTTTGGACGCATATATGCTGACTCATCTAACACTTATAAATTTTGCTTTAGCAGAGCATTTGGCTTTAGACATAGAGTCAGGATTTAACGTACTCACAGGCGAAACAGGTGCAGGTAAGTCATTGTTATTAGATGCACTTTCTGCATGCTTAGGTGAACGCACAGATACCAGCTTAGTCCGTTTTGGTACAGATAAAGCCGATGTAACCGCCGTTTTTAGTTATACAGCAGACTCTATAGAAGCACGTTGGCTACAACAAAATGAACTAGAAGATGAATCAGGTGAAATTCATTTACGGCGTGTTATTTTTTCCACAGGTCGTAGTAAAGCATGGATTAATGGACGCCCAAGCAGTTTGGCTGAGCTTAAATCAATTGGTCGCCTATTGGTTCAACTCTATAGTCAACACAGCCAACAACAACTCTTAGATGCACCCTATCCACGCCAATGGCTTGACCGATATAGTAACTTGACCGCATCTGCTCAGGAAGTAAAAACGGCTTATCAGACTTGGCAAAAAACTATGCGCTTGCATGAAGAAGCACTGCAAGCACAAGCAACTCGTCAACAACAGATCAGCACACTTGAACTGCAAATTGAAGAAGTTGAAGAAATTGTTGAACAATCTTACATTGACCTTGACCAAGAGTATGACCGTTTAAGCAATCATGAAAGCATTATGCAAGATTGTAGCTATAGCTTAAATGTCCTTGATGAAGCAGAAGAAAACTTATCTCAAGCATTGGCAGGGGTTATTAAGCGTCTAGAAGACCATATAGAGCGTAGCCCACAACTTACTGATGTGTATAACACTCTCATGAATGCGCAAAGTGAAGTTGACGAAGCCACAGCAAACTTGCGTAATTTTGCAGATAATCAAAGTTTTGACCCTGAACGTATGGAACAGCTTAATCGTGAGCTTGAAGTATTCCATCGTCTTGCACGTAAATACCGTGTACAGCCTGAAGAACTCAAAGCCGAATATGACACATGGCAACAAGAGCTTGAACACTTGCAAGCACTTGAAGACCCTGAAACTCTTGCAGAACAAGTGAAGCAAACCGAGCAACTATTTTTGGTAAAAGCACAACAACTTGAGCAAGAACGCCAACACGTTGCCCCATCTTTAGCAAAAACCCTCACAAGCCAAGTTAAACAACTTGCGCTACCTGAGGCAAAATTTGAGTTTGAATTTGAACCACTTAAAGAACCCAATGCCGATGGGTTGAGTTTCATAAAACTTCTGTTTACTGCCAATAAAGGTATCCCACCACAACCACTGTCACGCGTGGCATCGGGCGGCGAATTGTCACGTATTGCATTGGTGATGCAAGTAATGAACTCTGAAAAGACCGAAGCAGATGTGATTGTATTTGATGAGATTGATGTTGGGATTAGTGGCGGTACAGCTGAAATTGTAGGACGCTTACTTTCTAACTTAGGGCAACATGTTCAAGTGCTCTGTATTACCCACCAAGCACAAGTTGCTGCACAATCAGACCAACATCTTTTAGTACAAAAACAGCAAACTAATCCTGCAAGTAGTACCATTTTTGCATTATCTGAAGATGAGCGCATCCAAGAGCTTGCCCGTATGACAGGTGGTTTAGAAATTAACGAAACCACACGACAACATGCCAAACAACTTCGACAAATGAAATTTCAATAAACTATGCCTAAACTCACACACCGCTGTTTAATTGCACCACCCCATTTAGAAGAAGATGATTTTTTTAGCAACAGTGTGATCTATTTGGTTCGCCACGATGATAAAGGTGCGCAAGGTCTGATGATTAATCGCCCAAGCATCCTCGAAATTAAAGAACTACTCAATGATTTAGATATTGATGCCGATCATGTGCAACCTCATGCTGTATTGCAGGGAGGTCCATTACGCCCCGAAGCAGGCTTTGTTTTACATACAGGTCAGCCTATTTGGCAATCCTCTATGGCAATTGGCGACAATATTTGTATTACAACCAGTAAAGATGTTTTAGATGCCATTGCCCATAACGAAGGAGTAGAATGCTACCAACTTGCTTTAGGATATGTAGGTTGGAGCGAAAATCAACTTGAAGAAGAAATTAACCAAGGTGATTGGCTAATTTGTGATGTGGATATGGATTTAATTTTTAATCTGCCTTACGACGCACGTTGGCTTGCAGCATTTAATAAAATTGGCGTTAAGCCAGATTGGTTTTCTTCGGAGGTGGGACATGCCTAGCATGATTATGGCATTTGATTTTGGTACACAAAAAATGGGCATGGCTGTTGGACAATCTACCATTGAATCTAGCAATCCATTGGCGTTGTTTCCCATGAAAGATGGTATTCCACAATGGGATCAATTGCTTAAAATTGTGAAACAGTGGCAACCCGATTTATTTTTAATCGGTTTACCTCTCAACATGGATGATAGCGAGTCTGAACTTTCTGCACGGGCACGTAAATTTGCACGTCGGTTGCGCCATCAAACTAATATTGACACATGGATGGTAGATGAGCGATTGACCACACGCGAAGCGCGCGACTTACAAGATCAAGGACGAGGTAAAAAAGTCGCAGCAGACTCACTAGCTGCTGCGCTTTTTATAGAAAGTTGGTATAGAGAACCATATGGCATTAAGCCTTAGGCTCAATGATTTTTACTGTTGCTGTACGCCCTGCAACAAACGAGATTGTATTTTTTGGCATTTCATCAAGTACAATTTTCACAGGAACACGCTGTGCTAAACGTACCCACGTAAATGTTGGGTTTACATTTGCCAATAAAGAAGAACTACTGCTACGTTCACGATCTTCAATACCTAAAGCAACCCCTTGTACATGCCCACGTAAGCGTTGATTGTCACCCATTAATTCAACTTCTGCTTGATCGCCTACATGAATACGATTTAATTTTGTTTCTTCAAAATAGCCCACTACATAAAGCTGACGGCGGTCAATCATGGCAGCAACTGCTTGCCCCGTTTTAATATAATCACCCACACGCATTTCAAAGTTCGACAATGTACCATCTGCAGGTGCAACGACTTGCGATCGGTTCATGTTTAACTGAGCTAGATGTAAATTACTTTTTGCCACCTCAATTAAAGCTTTTTGTTGCTTAATCGTCGCTTGTGCTTGCTCAATATTAGCTTGCGCTTGTTCATGATCAGCGCGTGCTTGGTCACGCGTTGCGTAAACCTGATCTTGTTCCTGTTTAGAAATTGCACCTGCCATAATATTGCTATAACGCACCGCATTTTTATCTGCCAATTGAATGGTTGCTTGCGATTTAATTAAACTTGCTTTGGCTTGTGCTAACCCTGCATCTGATTGTGCTAAACCTGCTTGAGCTTTGGCTAAATCCGATTTGGCTTGTTCAACATCTAACGCTTGGCGTGCGGTATCAATTTCAAATAGAACCTGCCCTTTTTTGATGGTTTGGTTATCTTGCACCATCACTTTTGTGACTAAACCCGATACATCGGAAGACACTTGCATAATATCACCACGTACTCGTCCGTCTCGTGTCCACGGTGCAGCATGGTAATAATTCCATAAATGTATAATGGTCAATATCGCAATAATTAACATCACCACCATGACCAGTGGGCGTACTAATTTTCGTACATCAATACTCATTTATTTATCTCCACAAATACTTGATGCACAAGTAATAAACACACTAAATAAAGGCACAGCTTAAACAAGCCTGTCCAACCTTGCATATCTAACCGATCTGTTAGATAACTCATTAACACAAAAACGAAATACGCTAAAATTGCTTGAATTAAAAAACTAGGAACAAAGACACCATATAAATCAAAATCACTCATATTAATGCTCCTTGATCTTTAAGTGGCGTATTTGGACAGTCATGAAACATACTATGACGAATATTATTTGCACTAATTAATGTTCTATTCTTAATTTCTTGATTCGGTTGTTGCTGTGCTTGGTGATTCACATCATCTAAACAACTCAAAATACGTTGTTTAAGTTCATCACTTAAAAATAAGGTTTTTTCTTGTTGTTTAAATACGTTATACAATTGAGTCTGCAAGTCAATAATGGTGGTACGTAATTCTGCTGTCATATCAGGACGCTGTGCCAACTCTTGTAAACGACTAAAATCTACAATTGCACTAGTTTCAACTAAAGCACGGTTCATGGCTTGCTTTAAATCTTCCGACTGCACTAGCTTAGTATTCAGCACACCAATGCGGTCTAGCATACTGCGTAGATGAACTTTTAAACCTGTATTATAGTTTAAAGAAATCGCATAACGCATTGCACGATAATGCTGTGAAAGCAAACGCCCTACCGTGGTATCTTGTGACATCGCACGAATAAAATATAATGAAATTAAAGCAGATAACACACCTAAAATCATTGCAATGGCGCCTTCTAAAAATGAAACAGCATCCATTGCATAACGATTTTGTAAGTTCATGCCCATAATCGACATAATGCCCATAACAAGCCCCAATGGCATGAGATTTGGTGTAGGGAGCAACAACATAAATGCAATAATGGTTGGAGCTAAAACCACGGCAAGTTCCCAAAACTCGGTAATATTGGGGAAAATGCCAAATGCATAAATAAACACCACAATATTAGATAAAATACTTCCCCACAAAAAGATTTTCAGCTTAGGTACAGGATCATCAATCGCCGTTAAAATACAGGCACAGACTGCGCCCATTTGCGCCATCATATAACCTGCTTTCCATCCTGTAAAAATCCAAACACCCATCGTAAAAAAGGTACTTAAAACTGATGCCAAACCACCACGCACTGCGACCCCATGGTCACGGTGTAAACTTGGATATTTAGTCGTAATAGGCTGAATACTTTCGGGTAATGTTTTTTGTCCCTTTTGGATAAGTTGCCAAATAAAGCGCACTGTACGCACATTCTGAATATAGTGGCGTACATCCATTTTTAAACTATTTAAAATTAAACATTGTTCAGTGGTTGCATGTGTAAACATCACCTCAAATTTTTGCTCAAAATCTATAGGTAAATCTTTTAAATAGGCATCTGAAATTGCATCTGTATTTTTTAAAAAACCAAGAACACTTTGTTTAAGTTCATCTAAATGCGTATTAAAAAGTTCACTATGTAAATTTAGCTGATTTAAACGTTCTGACATTGCCACTAAATTTGCAACGGCTAAAGAAAGCTGATGCAACATTTCTTGTAACGGCTTAGTCATGCCTCGTAAATCAGACTTTTCATAAGACAGATGCACTGCCATGACATGAAGTTCACTCATATCACGCGTGATATTTGCTAGCGTCTGAACATAGTCATTAGATTCATTGCTTAAAATCTTTTCAAACAATGCCTCAACTGTACTTACATTTTTTTGTACACGCTGCTGAATAATAGGACCAATGTGCATGGGCAAAATCACAGACGATACAACTGCAGAACAAATTACAGCAATCCCAATTTCTAAAAAACGTGCCAAAGCAATATCAAAAATATTATGCGTATCAATGTTATTAATCGCATTAAATACAATCATGGCAGCGGTATAACCCGACAGCATCAACATATAACTGCGTGGTGTTCTATCTAATAAAGACACATATAAACAACCACCGACCCAAAGTGCCATAATTACAGAAAACAACCACGGTGTATCAATAAAATTAGGCATTAAAATAATGGCAACTATTGCACCTACAATTGTCCCTGCAAGCCGATATAACGCTTTAGAAGACACCATACCTGCAAATGGATTTGCCACAATAATGACTGTACCAATCGACCACATTGGGTTAATTAAATCTAGTTCAAACGAAATAAACAGCGCAAGCATGGCAGCAATATACGTTTTTACTGCAAAGATAAAATCCATCTTGCTTGGTCTAAATGCAAGAAGCTGTTTAATTAACTCCATGGATACTCTCGATGATTAATATATATAGATCAGAAATGATCTCTCTTATTTTGATATTAATTCTACACTTTTAGACAAAAAATAAAACCAAAATATCTTAATATGATAATTTTTTAATAAAAACGAGATTATGATAAGATAAATATCACATTGAGTAAGTATGAATACAGTATGGCGATTACAAGTTTTGGGAAAATTTTAACCGTTTTAAATTTATTTTCTATTTCTCGCCACATTATTGATGTAGACATCATTAGTGAAGAACTCGGTTTATCTCGTCCTACAAGCTACCGCTATTTAAAAGAACTTGTTGCCGCTAATTTATTACAACGTATTAGTGGCACATCGGGAGATTATACGCTCGGTCCTAAAATTGCTGTATTAGATTACATCTCAAGAACAACAGATCCTTTAGTTCATCTAAGTACACCTTTTATGAAAGAAATTGTGGAGAAAACTGAACTTAATTGCCTACTCACTTTTTTAAATCATGATTATTGTATTGATTTGCATGATGAGACATTTAATAACAGCCCACTTGCCTCTTATGGACGTGGCAACCCTCGACCTGTGTATCTAGGTTCTTCACCTAAAGTCATTGTAGCATCGTTTAATAAACAACAATTACATGAATTTTATACGCACTATGCCAATCAATTACATGAGGTTCAATTTGCCACATCTGAGGAAGAATTTGTGCAACGTATGAAAAAAATTAAAAAACAAGGCTACTATTTTTCACAAGGTGAAGTTAACCCCCACTATTCAAGCTTATCCGTTCCAATTCAATATTCATGTAAAGCGGTTGCCCCTGTATCGCTTACTATTGTAGGGTCTAAAAATCGTTTCGAATATTTAGATATTGCTAAGCTCACTGCAAAATTACAAACCACTGCCGACAAAATTGCACAACAATTTCAGCAAGTCTAAAAAGAGAAAATTTAAGATGACAATAGAAAGCTATAAAAATTTATTGAATGATCTCATTTCAGAACTGTTAGAAAAAAAGATAGCTCAAAATCTAGCTGACTTTTGCACTTTATGAAATAGTGTCGTTGCTTATTGAATAAAGCGAGAATTTTGATAAACATGAGATTGGTTTAAAAAAGATTAATCCTAAAACATATTTTTTAGAGATATAAAAAAGGCTCAAGCACTTTCGTGATTAAGCCTTTTTAACTATTACAAAGTTTTAAGAGAGAAACTCGACTTTACCTGTCTTAACATCGTAAATCGCCCCTACAATGCCAATCTCATTACGCTCAATCATGCCACGTAATACATCACTATTTTTGACAATATAAGCAATGTTATTGCGTACATTCATACGCGTTACATCTTCTACAAAATTAGTTGTCAATTGATAGTCACTCATCTGCGCTTTCACGCCTTCAATAGCAGCTACAATTGGCTTAATAATATGTTGAATATGAGGCATCTCTTTGGATTGAGAAATATCTATGCCTTGCTGATGGATATGACAGGCTGATGTAATTGCACCACAGTCAGTATGTCCTAACACCACAATCAGTTTTGAACCTTTTTCTTGGCAAGCAAACTCTAACGAACCTAGAACTTTTTGCCCCGCAATATTACCTGCAATACGCAAACTAAATAAATCACCCACACCTACATCAAACAACATCTCAACAGGCGCACGAGAATCCATACAACCTAATACAGCAGCAATCGGATGTTGCCCTTCTTGTGAAGTGACTTGAATTTGACGCCCAATGTTATGATGCAAACGCTCATGATTTGCAAAGCGACTATTGCCCTCTTTCAGTTTTTCTAATACAGCCTCAGGTGTAAGTTGGGCTTGTAAATCCTTAGTACTCACATCAATATCAAGCTCTTCATCCTCTAGTTCAGGATAATGTGCTTTAAAGCCAACCAGCTTCACATTAATTTGATGTTTTTTTGCGGTTTCTTGCTGAAATTCTTCAATTACTGCATATAAGTCAGGGTCAATATAATAAGTTTGGGAAGCATCAATCACTACCGTTTCACCATCTTTGATTTTTGCCAAAGCAGACACCAAAGCAGCGCGGTTTAAAAAACTCACATTTTGCGATAATTCAATACGGTTGATCGTACCATGTACATGTTTTTCATGGACAGTGCGTACACCACGATGCAAATTGTTATATAAAATGAACAGTGCGCTTAGCGTTAAACCGATTAAAATACCAATCAATAAATCTGTGGCAATAATGGCAATCACTGTCACAATAAATGGTAAAAATTGCTTCCAACCTTTTTTATAAAAATGTACAAATAAAGTTGGTTTTGCAAGCTTATAACCTGTTAAAAGCAAAATTGCAGCTAAAGCAGATAACGGTACATAATTAATCAGTGGCGTTAAAAACAACACCGCAATAATGAGTAAAATACCATGAAAAATTGCAGAAAATTTTGTTTTTGCACCGCTTGTTGCATTAACTGAGCTACGTACAATAACAGAAGTCAATGGCATACCACCCACTAAGCCCGATACCGTATTTCCCACACCTTGAGCAACAAGCTCACGGTTAGGTGGCGAAGTACGTTTTTGCGGATCCATTTTATCTGCAGCTTCTAGGTTGAGTAAGGTCTCTAGCGATGCCACAATCGCAACCGTTACTGCACCAATATAAATTTGGCTATTACTTAAAAAACTAAAATCTGGGAAAAAGAAGATCTTCTCGTTTCCGCCTAAAATTTGAGGTAACTGAATTAAATTTTGTGTGGTCACTGCAAAATTAGAATTCATTTTAACTAAAATAAAATTAAACACACCTGCTAATACCACAGCTAACAATGCTGAAGGAATAGGCAAAGTTTTGGGTTTAAATTTGTCCCACCCTAAAATAATCACAATACTCAACACGCCAATAATAGCAGCACCTTGGTCTAACCCTGACCATAAAGCCATTGGGTCATGCCATGTGTTTGCAATTGTTGACGTATCCGTACCAAATAATCGCGGTGTTTGACCAATAATTAAAATTAAACCAATCGCTGCAAGTAGACCTAAAATTACATTATTAGGTACAAAATTGGCAAATGAACCAAGTTTCAATGTACCAAAAATAACTTGCAAAATACCTGCTAAAACAACAGATACCAAGAATGCTTGGTAATTGCCATTAAGTAATTCAAGTTGGGCGATAATTATTGCGGTTAGACCTGCTGCTGGTCCAGAAACACTGATATGTGAGCCACTTAAAGCACCCACAATAATGCCACCAATCACTCCAGAGATAATACCTGCAAGTAATGGTGCACCTGACGCTAAGGCAATTCCCAAACAAAGTGGTAATGCCACTAAAAATACAACTAATCCCGACATAAAGTCGTCAGTTGCAAAGTTTTCCCTAAAATTTTGAAAAACCATCACTTTTAATCACTTTTTTTACTGAGCGATTAAATGTTATATAATAAAAATTCTCATTTGCTTATTGTTTTTTTGTATTAATAAAAATACTCTTAAATGCTAAAATTTCTTCTTTAGCCTAGCTAAAAAAAACCCATCATTTATTAAGAAATATGGGTCCATAAATTAAGGTTGTTTTAGATACGGCCAAGCGGCTCTTAGATAAATAATCATTGACCAAAGTGTTAAAAACACAGCCATATACAATAAAATATATGCCAAAATATTAAGCGGTTGCCAATTAAGTAAGAAAACACTAATCGCAATCATCTGAAATGCCGTTTTGTACTTACCGACAGTAGATACTGCCACGTTAGTTCTTGCACCTAACTCTGCCATCCATTCACGCAAAGCAGATACTGTAATTTCACGAGAAATAATGACAATTCCTGCAAATGCCATTGTAATGGTGGGCTTCCATTGCACTAACACAACAAGCGCTGCAGCGACCATCAATTTATCTGCCACTGGGTCTAAGAAACGCCCAAATGCAGAAGTTTGGTTAAGCGCACGCGCCAAAAAGCCATCAAACCAATCTGTTACTGCTGCTAAAATAAAAATTGCCGTTAAAAGTGCATGACGAAACGTAATATCAGCTTGTACATCCGTCACCCCCAACGCAGGTGGCCAATAAGCAATGATCAAAAACACAGGGATAAGGATGATCCGTGCAATCGTTAAGATGTTGGGAATATTCAGGATTCGCCCTGTGGTCATATACATCCACCAATAAAGAATTTGTAACACTTTTTTATTGGGTTCACTTTATACGAAATCCTACACAGTGTCGACCATTGCTACTCATGTAATACTTTATAAATTGTACGTGCCATTGTATCGCCAATACCACTGACATAAGTCAATTCTTTTTCTGAGGCTTTAAGTACACCTTGAATGCCCCCAAAATGTGTCAGTAAGTCACGACGGCGTTTTGCACCTAATCCCGGAATGACTTCTAATACAGAGCCTGCACGGCGTTTGTCTCGTTTTGCACGATGTTTTGTAATTGCAAATCGATGTGCTTCATCACGTACTTGCTGAATTAAATGCAACGCTTTGTGGTCTTCGGGTAATTGAATTTTTGTGCCATCCGTAAAATGAAGTGTTTCTAGCCCGGGCTTTCTGCCCTCACCTTTCGAAACACCAATCATAAATGGATCTAAGCCTAACGTTTGCATCACCTCCATTGCCATATGAAGCTGTCCTTTACCCCCATCAATCAACAGTAAATCAGGGAGCATGGCTTTTTTATAACGGCGAGTAAGTGCTTGTCGCATAGCTGCATAATCATCACCTGCTTGAATATCTTCAATCGAAAACTGACGATAATCACGTTTGCGCGCACCCCCTTGGTCAAACACCACACAAGAGGCTATCGTCGCCTCCCCCATGGTATGACTAATGTCAAAACATTCAATACGGTCTATACTACGCCCTGTTACTTCTGCTAGCTGATGAAAACGTTCATTCAGTTCTAAATGGTTACTTAATTGTCCTTTAATGGCATGTTCTACATTCATTTGAGCCAATTGCAACCATTCAGCACGTACCTCTCGTACGTTATGTTTAATTTGAATTTTCTTTTCAAACGCTTGTGTAAAAGCAGTTTCTAACTGTTTTTGGTTAGGTAAATCAATATTAATAATCAGTTCTTGTGGGATTTCATCCGCCACTTGGAAGTAAAAGTTTGCCATAAAATCACTGAGCATCTGCCCAAGATCATCACCTAACATATCAGGGAAATAGCTTTTACCTCCCAACATGCGCCCGTTACGTACATGCATAATCTGCACACACGTCACACCTGCTAAATACGAAATGGCTAAAATATCCGCTTCACCTTTAACTTTATAGACCGCTTGTTGTGCGGCAACATCACGCAATAACCCAAGTCGGTCTCTAAAAAATACTGCTTTTTCAAACTCTAAGTTTTCTGCCGCCGTTTCCATTTTTCCAATGAGTTCTTGATTAAGTGCTTTGGTATCACCTTGTAAAAAACGAATTGAACTTTCGACATCATTTTTATAATCTTCGGGCGAAATTAAACCCACACAAGGTGCCGTACAACGCTTAATTTGATACTGCAAACATGGACGTTTACGCTGCGAGAAATAACTATTTTCACATTGGCGTACATTAAAAAGCTTTTGTAAAGTAAGTAGCATATCTTTGGCACTGTAAGCACTTGGATAAGGTCCAAAAAACTTACCTGCTTGATGTCTGCCTTTACCACGCCCACTGGCAATACGTGGATAAGGCTTATCTGCCGATACAAAAATGTAAACGTAAGATTTATCATCACGCAACATAATGTTATACGGCGGACGATGGAGCTTAATTAAATTTTGTTCAAGTAATAAGGCTTCTGTTTCTGAGCGTACGATCAACGTTTCAATATCATAAATACGCGCAACCAATGCCTGTGTTTTAGGATGCTCAATGGTTTTTACAAAGTAACTCGACACACGGTTTTTTAAGTTTTTTGCTTTGCCCACATATAACAACTCACCCTCTTTTCCAAGCATTTTATAAACACCGGGCAGTTGGGTCATATTTGCCAATATTTTTTCGATATGCGGACGCGCGTTTGGGTTCACAGTGTGCCTTTGCTTTGTTGTTGTACGTATTAAATGACGCTCAAACTTCAATTTTCAAGTGCACTAAAAAATTGGAGATACAAGCAGTTACATTCTTTTTTATTTAAAATATCGTAAAATTAAATTTTTGCAGATTAAAAGGGGTTAAGCATGGTTTATTCGGGCAATGCCATCACGGTTCAAATGCTATCAGATGGAATTGCAGAATTTCGCTTTAATCTGCAAACGGACTATCTCCAAGATTTTGAAGGCGCTTTGAATGCCATTAAAGCCACACCTCATATTCAAGGCATTTGGCTATCTGTTCCATCGCTATTTGGTCTTAATTTTGATTGTAATGCATCACATGCACAACAGCTTATCACCTCTTTTGCTCAGCTTCCTATTCCTAAAGTTGCCACATTAGAACATCAAGCCATTGGTGGTGGTGCTGA
Source organism: Acinetobacter sp. HY1485 (assembly GCF_027568475.1). Taxonomy (GTDB): domain Bacteria; phylum Pseudomonadota; class Gammaproteobacteria; order Pseudomonadales; family Moraxellaceae; genus Acinetobacter. The sequence continues at coordinate 178,404 of NZ_JANKZG010000002.1, forward strand.
GATTTTACTTGCCTGTGATTATCGTATTTTAACACCGCATGCCAAAATTGCTTTTCCCGACCTCACTTATGGTATGACGCCTTTTTTGGGCGGTACAGTGCGCTTGCCACATCTTGTTGGTCTACAAACAGCGATAGATTGGTTCATCTCTTCAAAGATTATTGATGCCAATACTGCCTTTAAAAACCATTTTTCTGACAGTATTGTCACATCAGCCCAACTTAAAAATGCTGCGCTCCATACTTTAAAACTTGCGATTACAGGCAGACTGAATGGGCAATCTCAACGCCAACAATACTCAAATGCCCAAAAGATATTGCAATTTCATCAAGCCAAACAAAGTACACTTGAGCAATTTCCGTTACAGCATTATCCAAGCTATAAATATTTAATTGATCATCTTAAACATAGCTTTGATTTATCTGCTTATGATGCTTTAAAACAAGAACTTGCCATATATGAACAGGTCAAAGACTTACCACAAACACAGGCAACACTGCATCATTGGCATAATTTGCAACAACTAAAAAAAGAAGAAAAACAAAATAAACGTTATGAACATCCTATTCAAAAAGTGGCATTATTTGGTGAAATTACGTTTGCACCATCCATTGTCCAACAAGGTATGACTTGCTATATCCAAGACATCAATGCCTTACAAAATGCTTATCAAGCCACACCTGTTCAAAATTGGAATTTTTTACAACCAAAAACCACAGATTTAAAACAAGTGGATATTATTTTTGAATGTTCTAATACCGATATCAAACAGCGTAAATATCAACTTGAAAATATTGAACACGACTGCCATCGCAACACAATATTGGTGGTACAACTTAAAGATTACAGCCTAGAAAAGGTAAGCATACACCTACAACATAAACATAATTTAGTTGGGTTACACGCACTTGATGACAATACGATTGAGCTGGTAAGGACCTCACAAACCTCCGATATTTGTATTGCAACTGTGAGTGCATTCTTACAGCGCCTTGGCAAAAAAGTCTTTGTAGTAAAAGATGCTCAAGGCTTTTTTATACGCCGTGTTGCTAAAGCCTATTTAGATGCCTATAGCCATTTGCTTCAACAAGGCATTACGACAGAACAAATTTATCAGCAGTTAAATCAATTTGGTTGGGATACTACTCCTGAGCAATGGGCAACACGTTTTGAGCTGTATACCACTATTACGCCATATCAATTACATACACATATTAAGCAAAACGATATAAATGACATGATGATGGTTTCGCTTTGCAATGAAGCCATCCGTTGCCTTGAAAAAGGCATTGTACAAAGCCATGCACAGCTTGATGTGATGACCATTGAAATTTTAGGATTTCCAATCTTTAAAGGCGGGGTTTATCATTATATCCAATCTATTGGTATTGCAGAATATTTAGCACTTTGCGACAAGTACAGTGACTTAGGTGAGCAATATAAAGCACCTGCTTCTTTGCTTGAGCAACAACAGGAGGTTGTTTAAATGAAGCGTTTAAATCCGCGTGATATTGTGATTGTAGATGCTGTACGAACTGCCATCACCAAAGCAAATAATGGATTTTTCCAACATTTAAGTACAACCGACTTAGCAACTGCCGTCATTAACCACTTAATAAAACGGGATGAAATAGCATCTTTAGATGGGGTGATTTTCAATTCGGCACATTCCGAATTAGCACGTAAAGCCATTTTACAAGTAGGTCTTGCACCACAAACCCTAGGGCAAACAACAGGTTTACAGGCATTACAATCTGCCATTTTGCAAATTGCCACACAACAAGGTCAGAGCTTTATTGTGGGTGATGTGAGCCAAGCACAGACGCTTAACTATCAATCGGCTGATTTGTTAGCACGTATGCATCAGATTAGCCGTCTTGAACAAGATGAGTTTAGTGTGCAATCTCATCAACGTGCATGGCAAGCCACACAAAGCGGGTTATTTTCTTCGCATATTGTGCCTGTAACGGGACATCTACCTAATGGCTTTTTACACGTTGCAGAGCAAGACGAACTTATTCAAGCCAATGCAAGTTTAGAAGCATTTTCAAAAAGTGCTGTTTTGCATTATGGAACAGCAACACATACCAATACTGCATCATCTGCAGTAGGTGCATCTGCCATGTTAGTGATGTCTGCCGAGCATGCCAAGACACTTAATCTAAAACCTAGAGCCGTCATTAGAGCCATTGCATGTACGGCGCATGACCCTGCACTTGCAGGCTATGCGATGGTGACAAGCACACAAAAAGCCTTACAACTTGCCAATCTAAAAATAAAACAGATTCAGCAGTTTGATTTTTTTGAAAGTAGTGCCAGTGATGTGCTATCCACATTAAACGTTTTAAGTTTAAAACCTGACCAAGTCAATTTATATGGCGGTGCATTGGCACTTGGGCATACACAAGCACCAACTCAATCCTTAAATACATTAATCAGTACACTTGAACAACAAAATAATAATATGGGTTTAATGGCTATGGCAACACCATTAGGAGAAGGCTTAAGCGTTATTATTGAACGAGTGTAGGCATCTACCCCTGCCTTTTGTTACATTAGCACTTATCGAGTGAATGAAAAAATAGAGAATTTTATGCGTGTTGATATTTGGTCAGATGTGGTATGTCCTTTTTGCTATATTGCAAAAAAACGCCTAGAACGTGTGGCGAAAGAAGCCAATGTAGAACTTGAAGTTTACTGGCATAGTTTTCAGTTAGACCCTGAGGCACCTGCTTCACATACCATGTCTAACACCGAGCGTTTGGCACAAAAGTATGGACGTAGTGTAGAAGAAACTGAAGCCCTACAGCAACAAATTGCAGATATGGCACGTCAAGAAGGTATTGACTTTCAATGGCAAAAAGCGAACTCAGGTAATACGCTGAATGCTCATCGTATTATTCATTTAGCCCAAAGTAAAAACTTAGGCGAGCAAGCAAAAGAAGCATTTTTCCATGCTGCATTAACCGAAGGCTTACCTGTAGGCGAACGTGAAACAGTTGAAGAAATTGCATCTCGTATTGGCTTAGATCATGGCGAAGTAGAAGACTTACTCAATTCTAATGAATTTAAAGAGTTTGTTGAATATGATGAAAAAGTGGCACGCGAACAGCTTGAAGTAAAAGGAGTACCATTTTTTGTCTTTGAGCAAAAGGTGGCACTTGCTGGGGCACAGCCTGATCATGTACTTTTAGATGTAATAAAAAAGGTACAAGATAAACAGCAACAAGCTACTGAATAAGACAAATAGACAATAGAACGCATTGTTCTATTGTCTTCAATGAGTATTAAATGTATGCAACAAATTGAAGACTTTTTACAAGAAAAAATTTCTTTTCGCGACCTAGATGTTGATCAGCTTGTGGAACTTACCTTACAGCACCAAAATCCACATAGTCACGAATATACCTTGTTAGAACTCACTTTGAATCAACTTTTGTCTAAATATCTCGAAGTTGCCAAAACCTATGTTGAAAAACTATGAACTTAAATGACAAAGCACGTCTTATTCAAGACATACAACGTACACTTAAAACCATAGATAACAAAACATTACCACTCATTGAGCAAGCAAAAGCCGCACATCATTTAAAAAATATACTTACAGATTGTAAAAAAGATATTGCGCAGCAAGAATACATCAACCAAAGTGTAGAGCAAGACTTTCAAAAAGACGTTGTACAATGCTTACATCTCTCAAAATTTAAAAAAACCTATCGAGGTGTTTTTCATGAGCGCTCTTTTTTATTACAAGGGCTTAATGAAGATGCTGAGCAGGGTTGGGCAATTTTGTATGATCAAACCCTAAAACAATGGCAAATTTGGGTTATTCCACAAGCATTAAAAGGCGCAATACATTGTAGTTGGAAAAGCTCATTGGTCGATGCCTATCGCTGGTTACTGCAACAGCAACAATTGTTAAATTGTCTAATAAACGATGTCGAGTATAGTCAAAAAACATTACAACAAGAATCCTACACCGTTATTCATTTATTTGACCAAGAAGGGTTACTTACCCATCTGCATATACAACCAACCCTGTACCGTATTGACTTTATGGAGACTAATCCTCAACAACCTTACGTAGAATGGTTTACGCAAACTAAAAACTTATCGCAAATCCAAAACTGTCATGTATATATTGCAGAGAAACTCAGCCAAAACTTTGAGTTCTTAGGTTATATGGTTTTAATTGGTACACCAGACCGTGAAAAAATGGTTGATTTAGTTTCAAGCTATTGCAAAAAATTTGCTGTTAAAATAAATTCGGTTAAAACACTCACACTTGATAGACTTTTATCATGTATTCATCAATTAGACCGCCTATTTGAATGTTACAAGACAGCACGCCCTATTATTCCTAGTCGTTATAATGTTGAGTTTATTCCTAAAGCCCTACTTTCTAAACTTAACTTAGTCACAATCCAAGAAGCACCTGCAACCAAACAAACACCTGTTATTTTACTTAAAGAACAACAATCTTATCGAATTATGCATGGGAAAAATCGCTTACAACTTGCAACTCAAGAAGATTTTTTACCCTATAAACTTTTTACTCGTCAACAAGGTATGTCTTGGCAAAAATTTCAAGATATTCTTCATACACTTCCTGAACCAGTTTCAGCAGATACCCTGCAAAAGGTATTGAGTCAACAATAATGAAATACGGTTTTTTTCTTCTTTTGATTCCTTGCACACTCTATGCTCATGAACCAACAGCTGATGAGCTCATGGCTGTATTTGGTCCTGATTCTCTTGAAAATCGTATGCTGGTAGCGGAACAAAAAACTAAGAAACCAAAACAGTTGGGCTTTAAGCATTCGAATAAGAAAAAAACGAAAGTGGTAAAAGAACCTCTGTGGCTACAACAAATTTTCAATAGTATATTTGGGATTTTTCCATTTCAAAGTGATGTAAATTTGGGGTCAAATTCAAATAGCGATGTGTATGTAGAATTCAATGCACAAAAGCTATGGAAGATTACACCTGATTTTAATATGGGTGCAGAACAGGTTTTTAGGTATGGTGCTGAAAGTAAGACCTATTCAGAAACACATTTTAACTTTACGCAACAACAGTCATCTAAAGCATTTGCTTCTAATAATTTTTCTATTGTCAAAACCTACGAAACCCAAATTACATGGGATGATAAACTTTACCGCCAACAAGAATTTGAAAATAATAACCGCCTAAGCTATGGTGTCTATTCAAGTGGCACATATGATAAAGAAAAAAAAGATATAGAAATTGATAACTGGGGACCTTATTTTGCATGGCGTTTGCCTATTTGGCGTGATTGGGTCTATTTAGAAAATGAATTGTCTTATTACAAAGATGCAACTGCCGTAGAAGGCTACTCATTTAATGTTGGTATTAAATTAGAGGCAACCTTCTAAAAAAAGTGCCTCTATTGAGGCACTTTTTAGTTTATTTCAACAATAAACTATTAATACGTTTGACGTATTCAGCTGGGTCTTCAGGTAGACCACCTTCAGCAATCACCGCTTGATCAAAAATAACATTTGCTAAGTCGTCAAACTGTGCAGAACCTTCTAATTTTTTCACTAAAGGATGCTCAGGGTTAATCTCAAGCGTTGGCTTCACATCAGGTACAGCTTGCCCTGCTTGTTTAAGCATACGTACCAATTGTGGTGAAAGTTCACCTTCACTTGTCACTAAACATGCAGGAGAATCAACTAAACGTGACGTTAAGCGTACTTCTTTGGTTTTGTCTTTAAGTGCATCGGTCAGTTTATCTACCACAGGTTTAAACTGCGCTTGTGCTTCTTCAAGTGCCTTTTTCTCTTCGGCATCTTGTAAGTCACCTAAATCTACCGCACCTTTAGCAATACTTTGCATTGGTGTACCGTCAAACTCATGCACAAAATTCATTGCCCACTCATCTACACGGTCAGCCATTAGTAAAACTTCAATACCTTTTTTCTTAAATAGCTCAAGCTGTGGCGAGTTTTTAGCTGCCGTTAAGCTGTCAGCCGTTACATAGTAAATTGCTTTTTGCCCGTCTTTCATACGTGCTTTATAGTCTACTAAAGACGTACTCACTTCATCATTGGTTGATGTTGCAAAACGTAAGATTTTTAAGATACGTTCACGGTTTGCCGTATCTTCGCCTAATCCTTCTTTTAGAACAGAACCAAACTCAGCATAGAACTGCTTAAATTTCTCTTGGTCTTTTTCATCTTCCGATTTTGCTAAACCATCAAGCATTGTGAGTACACGGCGTGCATTACCTTCACGGATCAGTTTCACATCACGGCTTTCTTGTAATAGCTCACGGCTCACATTAAGCGGTAGGTCTGCGCTATCCACCACACCTTGTACAAAACGTAAGTAGTTTGGAATCAGGTTATCCGCATCATCCATAATAAAGACACGTTTTACGTATAGCTTGATGCCTGCTTTTGCTTCACGTGTAAATAAATCTTGAGATGCTTTACTTGGAATATAGAGGAGTTGTGTATATTCCGTATTCCCTTCTACACGATTGTGCGACCATGTAATCGGTGCTTCAAAGTCATGTGTTAAGTTTTTATAAAACTCAACGTACTGCTCTTCTGTAATGTCATTTTTACTGCGTGTCCATAACGCACTTGCAGAGTTAATGGCTTCCCACTCGTCAGTTTTAACCATCTGACCGCCTTTAGGTTCTTCACCCTCAGCCACTTCCTCTTCTTGCCACACTTCTTTTTGCATTTCAATTGGCAAGCTAATGTGGTCAGAATATTTATTAATAATCTGTTTTGCTTTATAAGACTCTAAATAATCTAACGCATCATCACGTAAATGTAGAATGATATCTGTACCGCGAGGTGCTTTATCAATTTGCTGAACTTCAAACTCGCCTGTACCACCACTAATCCAACGTACACCCTCAGTTTCAGGTAAACCTGCACGGCGTGACTCTACTGTAATCTTATCAGCTACAATAAAACCTGAATAAAAACCTACACCAAACTGACCAATCAATTGAGCATCAGATTTCTGATCGCCCGTCAGTTTAGACATAAAGTCTTTAGTACCTGATTTTGCAATGGTACCTAAATTATCAATGGCTTCTTGTTGATTTAAGCCAATACCATTATCCGAAATAATAATTTTTTTATTTTCTTTATCTAGCGTTACACGTACATGCAAATCAGGGTCATTTTCGTATAAATCAGGTTGATTAATGCCTTCAAAACGTAATTTATCACACGCATCTGACGCATTTGAGATCAATTCACGTAAAAAGATTTCAGGGTTTGAATAAAGTGAATGCGTTACTAAATGCAGTAGCTGTGCAACTTCTGTCTGAAACGTATAATTTTTTGAAGCATTTTGCTCACTCATGAATCACTCCTTCAACATTTATTGTATTCAATGCTTTAAAAATGGAGTGACTCTACTCATTTTCAAGTTTAATTTTAATGTTTTTTACTCAAAAAGGTCCTTGAGTAAGCACACGGTTATTAATAATACTGTCTAAGTGCTGTTGGCGTATAGAATAAGCATTGGCAATACACTGCCCATCTGCCCCGCAGGTATTCCGTTTTTTTAGCCATTGGTACTGTGCGCTTTTTTCATCATCACGCCCTCCCATAGGTACAGCATGCAATACAATATTATAAATAGTCACCAACTTTACATCGGCATCATTGAGGCTTCTTGTATTACAAATCGTCTTTTCTGTTGAAGTTTTTGCTTGAGTACATGGAAAGCTTGCTGCATGCCCTAAGCTCATTGTACCAAATAATAATAATCCCAATAATTTTTTCATGCTCAATCCTCCTTGGAGTTCTATTTATTAGCATAGATTTTTTAGACATAAAGTTGCGTTTATTTTTGTATAAAAAAACCTCACCACAAGGTGAGGTTAATTACTCTAAACTCAATTAGAAACGGTATGCAAAACCAGCAGTGTAAACCCATGGATTAATTTTTAATGTGCCAATTTTCTGACCATCTAATTTTAAGTCAGATTCTACGCGTGCATAACGGGTATCAACAAATACAGACCAGTTTTTTGCATCAGCAGGAGCAAATGTAAAACCAACTTGTCCAGCTGCACCGTATGCCGTTTCTGCTTTTAATTTTTTACCTTCAATTGCACCCGCAGTATGTTCTTGGAAAGGAATCGCAACAGTTAAACCTGCACCAATGTACGGTGTAAACCCTGTAGAGTTTTTAAAGTTATATTTAGCTGTTAATGTTGGTGGCAAATGCTTAAAGTCAGCAATTTTTTGGTTCTGACCATTAACTTTAGCAGTTACATCATGTTTAAACGGAGTAGCTAATAATAATTCAGCAGATAAACCTGTGTCGTTAAAGAAATATTCGATAGAAGGTGTAAAGCTATATCCATTGTCTACTTTAGCATCAGTGACTGTACCATTTGCCAATGTATTGTGGTTTTCTGTTGGTGCAAGTACGCTACCGCCTACTTTAACTTGCCAGTTACTTGCAAAAGATGCAGAAGATGCAGCTAATAACGCTAATACCAATGTTTTTTTCAACATTTTGTTTACCCCTGTAATTATTAAGCGAATATTAAAATTTGATTTTAATTTGTGCAAGATTTATTTTTACTTATTTTGTTCATAATATTAATAAGATACTGATTATTTTAAATATTTATTTATTAATCCGATTAAATAAATCAAGTTTAATTTTCACCCAATTAATAGTTTTTATTTGATTAAAATTCCAACTAAAAAGGTTGGTTATATTATTTTAAAAATTAAAGTTTGAGCAAAAAATAAACAAAGAAAAATAATTAGGTAATATTTTGTGACCTGTTCTAGGAGCTTCTATACAATATATGCTAAGGATTGGAGTAAATAATGTCACAGACCTCGTCTTTAAAGCGTGGACTCAATACACGCCACATACGATTTTTAGCCTTGGGCTCAGCAATTGGCACAGGGCTTTTTTATGGTTCAGCTTCTGCAATTAAACTTGCAGGTCCCTCCGTACTTTTAGCATATATGATTGCAGGTTTAGCCATCTATATTGTGATGCGTGCTTTGGGCGAAATGGCTGTTCATCATCCCGTTTCAGACTCTTTTAGCCATTATGCTTCTGAATATATTACACCTTTTGCAGGTTTCACAGCAGGTTGGACTTATGTGTTTGAGATGGTCATTGTGGCTATTGCAGACGTCACTGCTTTTGGTATTTATATGGGATTTTGGTTTCCCAATGTAGCGCGTTGGATCTGGATTTTATCACTCATTTTTTTCTTAGGTGCCATTAACCTCATTCACGTTAAAGTTTATGGTGAACTTGAGTTTTGGCTCTCTATTATCAAAGTCAGTGCTATTGTTGCCATGATTTTAGGTGGCTTAGGCATTATTTTTTATGGTTTTCATGTACCTCATGCAGAATTTACACCAGGTATTGCTAACCTTTGGCAACATGGTGGTTTTATGCCAAATGGTATTGCAGGCTTTATTGCTTGTTTTTCTGTGGTTGTGTTTGCATTTGGTGGTATCGAAATTATTGGCATTACCGCAGGCGAAACTGAAGACCCTAAAAAAGCCATTCCAAGCGCCATCAATGCTGTCCCTATCCGTATTATTTTATTTTATGTGCTTACCATCTTTGTGTTGATGTCTATTTATCCTTGGAATGAGATTGGTAGTCAGGGTAGCCCATTTGTTCAAATTTTTGAAAGTTTAGGTATTAAATCTGCCGCAGCTGTATTAAATATTGTCGTTATTACGGCTGCTATTTCTGCAATCAATGGTGATGTTTTTGGTGCAGGACGTATGATGTACGGCATGTCTAAAAAAGGACAAGCACCTGCTGTTTTTGGTAAAACATCAAAACGTGGTGTGCCATGGATGACAGTAATTGTGATGGCAGGTGTATTGTTAATTGGTGTTGTACTAAATTACTTAATCCCTGAAAATGTGTTTGAAATCATTGCATCAATTGCAACATTTGCTACAGTTTATGTGTGGCTGATGATTTTACTTTCACATTTAGGTATGCGTAAAAAACTCAGTAAAGAAGAGATTAAAGCCCTTGATTTTCCAATGATTGGCTTTCCAATTGCCCCAATTTTAGCAACCTTATTTATGGTATTTGTGATTGGTATGATTGGCTATTTCCCTGATACACGCCCTGCTTTGTATGTGGGTGCAGTTTGGCTTATTCTCCTTGGAATTGCCTATAAATTTTGGATCAAACCTAAAGCCTAATCTTTAAGCCCCGTTTATACGGGGCTTTTTTATAACAATTATTTTGTTGATACTTTTTCTTTACCACTCAACAAAGCTTTAGATGGTATTTATTTTGAATTAACAATGCATCTTTCTCTATACGTCATTCATTTAATATACGAACCCAAGTATGATCTTATCTATAATTCAGGTTATACTCATCAAAACACAAAATAATAGGCAAACAATGTCAGAACAGAATGAGAATAAACTTGTAGTTTATATTGCCCTATTAGGCAACCTTGTGATTGCCATTGCAAAATTTGTTGCCGCTTTTATTACTTCAAGCTCTGCCATGCTCAGCGAAGCCGTACACTCCGTAGTAGATACAGTAAACGAAATTTTATTACTCTACGGTTTAAAAAAATCAAAACAAGCTCCTGATGCTTCACATCCTTTTGGTTATGGTCGTGAGCTTTACTTTTGGGCATTTATTGTGTCATTGCTTGTTTTTTCTTTAGGCTCGTTAGTGTCTTTATACGAAGGAATTTCGCATATTTTACATCCCGAACCCCTGCAATCTGCCACCATCAATTATATTATTTTAGGCATATCTTTTATTTGTGAAGGTATTTCTTGGTTTGCTGCGCTCAAAGGCTTTAAAAAATATAAAAAAAATATGGGTTATTTTGAAGCTTTTAGAAAAAGTAAAGATCCGACTACCTTTACCGTTTTATTTGAAGATAGTGCTGCATTACTCGGTCTTGTTGTAGCATTTTTAGGAGTATACTTTTCACATACGTTAGCACTCCCTATATTAGATGGTATTGCATCAGTCATTATTGCTGTCATTTTAGCAGTAGCTGCTTTTTTAATGGCACGAGAAACCAAAGGTTTGCTGATGGGAGAAGTTGCCGATCCTGCGCTTAGACAAAGTATTATCAATATTGCTCAATATGATGAAGCGGTATTATCTGCTAATGGTGTACTTACCCAACAAATGGGCGCACAGCAAGTAATTGCATCGCTCAGTTTAGAATTTAAAGATGGACTAACCTCAGACGAAATTGAGACAGTTGTTAATCGCATTGAAGCAACAATAAAAAAACAGCATTCTGAGATTATTGCATTGTTTGTAAAACCGCAAAGCCAAGAAGTATGGCAACAGCGCATGCACTCAAAGTTTTAACTCAAAAAAGGTTAAATCGAGCCATTGGTTAAATTTAAATCCAACTTGTTTAAATGTACCCACCTCTTTAAAGCCAAGTTTTTGATGAAGTTTAACCGATCCTAAATTTTGCGCTTCTATACCTGCCACCATGATATGTTTGTTTAACTTTTTGGCTTCTAATATTAAAGCTTCCAAAAGCTTTAATCCTAAGCCTTTTTTATGATGCTGTGGATGCACATAAACTGAGTGTTCAACCGTAAATTTATAGCCATCGAAATCACGCCAATTACCAAACGTAGCATAACCCATTACCTGTTCATCATCACAAATCACTAAAACAGGATAACCAAGCTGTTGCTTTGCCAATAGCCATTGTTCACGGTTTTTGACAGTTACTTCTTCGTCATTCCAGATAGCAGTCGTATGTACCACCGCATGGTTATAAATTTCTGTGATTGTTGGAATATCTTGTAGAGTCGCTTGGCGGATTTGCATATTTAATACCCATTAAATAAATAAAACAATAAGCTAAGTTATAACACTATATCTTTAAAGGAGTTGGAATATGGATATTATTAGAAGTAAAAATTTTACAGGGAAAAAAGCGTGGGATGGGTTAGATATTGCCACAATTGAAGGAGCTAGTGTACGTTTACATTGGACGGATCAACCTTATATTTGGCATATCAATGATGGTTCGGAAGTTTTTGTCGTTATTGATGGTTGTGTAAAAATGTATTACAAAGAAAATAACGCGGTTAAAAATACAATACTGTATGAGGGTGATATATTTTATGCCAATACTGGTATAGAACATGTGGCTCACCCCAAAGGAGTTGCTAGAATCTTAGTTATTGAAAAAGCAGACTCTATATAAAAAAAGGCACCCGAAGGTGCCTTTTTTCTAAACATTAAACTTAAAGTTCTTCGTTTAATGCTTGGCTGAATGCTTGATCAACATCACTAAAGTCATTCGCTAGTTCAAATTCAGCAGCTTCTGCTTCTTGACGACGACGCTCTAAATGATGCGCTAAACCAGTACCTGCAGGAATCAGACGACCAACAACTACGTTTTCTTTAAGACCACGTAAATCATCTTCTTTACCTGTTACAGCAGCTTCAGTTAACACACGCGTTGTTTCTTGGAAAGACGCCGCAGAGATAAATGAGTCTGTAGAAAGCGATGCTTTCGTAATACCCATTAATTGACGATCAAATTTCGCAGGGAATTTGTTTTGCGCCAATACTGCTTGGTTTTCTTGAACAACACGGATGTAGTCGATTTGCTCACCTTTGATGAAGCTTGTATCACCACCATCCAACACATCAACTTTACGAAGCATTTGACGTACGATTACTTCAATATGCTTATCGTTGATTTTTACACCTTGGAGACGGTAAACGTCTTGTACTTCATTTACGATGTAGTTAGTTAATGCAACTTCACCTTTTAAGCGCAAGATGTCATGTGGGTTTTGAGGACCATCAGAAACGACCTCACCACGGTTTACATGCTCGCCCTCAAACACGTTGATTTGACGCCATTTTGGAATCAATTCTTCGTAAATTTCAGAACCATCATCTGGTGTAATCACTAAACGGTTTTTACCTTTAGTCTCTTTACCAAAGCTCACAACACCTGAAATTTCTGCAAGGATTGCGTGTTCTTTTGGCTTACGTGCTTCGAACAAATCGGCAACACGTGGTAGACCACCGGTAATATCACGCGTACGTGACGTTTCTTGTGGTACACGACCAATTACATCACCCACACCAATTGTTTCGCCATCACGAACAGTCACAATTGTGTTTTGTGGTAAGAAGTAGAATTGCTCTTCGCCTTCTGGTGTATCTAATACAATCGCAGGACGCATATCTTTACCAGATGCCGGACGAGCCGTTACAGGTAAGATTTCAACCGTTGTCATACCAGTTGCATCATCTGTTTTAGATGTTGCTGTTGCACCGTCCACAATTTGTGAGAAACGTGCTTTACCAGATACTTCTGTAACAAGTGGATGTGTATGCGGATCCCAAGTGGCAACAATACCGCCAGCCTCTACAGCTTCACCATCTTTAAGTAAGATGCTTGCACCATATGGAAGTTTATAACGCTCGCGCTCACGACCTAGCTCATCTGCAATACCGACTTCACCTGAACGTGAAACTGATACCAAGTGACCTTTGTTGTGCTGTACTGTTTTCACGTTGTGGAAACGTACTGTACCTTTGTTACGTACTTGTACACTGTTTGCAGCAGATGTACGGCTTGCAGCACCACCTACGTGGAATGTACGCATCGTTAACTGTGTACCTGGCTCACCAATTGATTGAGCAGCCATTACACCCACAGATTCACCTGGATTTACCAAGTGACCACGTGCAAGGTCACGACCATAACACTTCGCACAAACACCAAATGCAGATTCACAGTTTACAACTGAACGAACCTTCACTTCATCCACACCAGCTTCTTCTAGATACGCTGCAATCTTCTCGTCGATTAAAGTGCCTTTTGCAAGAACGACTTCATCGTCTGCTGCACGTTTCACGTCTTCAGCCGTTACACGACCCAATACGCGATCACGTAATGCTTCGATTACATCGCCACCTTGAATGAGAGGTGTCATTACAAGACCGCCTGTAGTACCACAGTCTGGTTCTGTAATTACTAAATCTTGTGCAACGTCTACTAAACGACGTGTCAAGTAACCCGAGTTCGCTGTCTTCAATGCTGTATCGGCAAGACCTTTACGTGCACCGTGTGTTGAAATAAAGTACTGAAGTACTGTTAGACCTTCACGGAAGTTCGCTTTAATTGGCGTTTCAATAATCGAGCCATCTGGTTTTGCCATCAAGCCACGCATACCTGCAAGCTGACGAATCTGTGCAGCACTACCACGCGCACCAGAGTCAGACATCATGTAGATACTGTTGAACGATTTCTGCTTTTCAACTTCACCTTGTTTATTTACCACATCGGTAAATGACAAGTTATCCATCATCGCTTTAGCAACTTGGTCGTTTGTACGCGCCCAAATATCGACAACTTTGTTATAACGCTCACCAGCTGTGACAAAGCCTTGCTCAAACTGATCTTCAATTTCACGAACTTCAGCTTCAGCTTTATCAATAATGCTTTGTTTTGCAGGTGGAATGACCATGTCTTCCATACCAACAGACACACCTGAGCGTGTTGCTTGACGGAAACCAAGGTACATTAATTGATCTGCAAAAATAACAGAGTCTTTTAAACCAAGCTTACGGTAGCAAGTGTTAATTAACTTAGAGATGTTCTTTTTAGTCATCTCAATGTTAACCATCTCAAAGCTTAAACCTTGAGGTACAACTTCCCAAAGTAGGCAACGACCTGGCGTTGTATCAACGATAATTGTTTGCTGTTCACGCTCACCATTTTCGTTAATAACCGTTTGATGTACACGTACTTTTACGCGTGCATGCATTGCCACTTGACCTGTTGCTAACGCACGGTTTACTTCGTGAGTATCAGCAAACATCATGCCTTCGCCTTTTGCATTTACCGCATCACGCGTGATGTAATAAAGACCTAAGACAACGTCCTGAGAAGGAACGATAATCGGCTCACCATTTGCAGGTGATAAGATGTTGTTCGTCGACATCATTAATGCACGTGCTTCTAGCTGTGCTTCTAATGTCAATGGAACGTGTACCGCCATTTGGTCACCATCGAAGTCGGCGTTAAACGCAGCACATACGAGTGGGTGTAAACGGATTGCTTTACCTTCAATTAGCGTCGGTTCAAATGCTTGTAAACCTAAACGGTGAAGTGTTGGCGCACGGTTCAACATTACAGGATGTTGACGAATTACGTTTGCAAGTACGTCCCAAACCTCTGGTGTTTCACGTTCAACCATTTTCTTCGCAGCTTTAATGGTTGTTGCTTGACCTGATGCTTGTAGTTTCGCAAAAATAAATGGTTTGAATAATTCAAGTGCCATTTTCTTTGGAAGACCACATTGGTGAAGACGTAAAGTAGGACCTACTGTAATTACAGAACGACCTGAATAGTCAACACGCTTACCAAGTAAGTTTTGACGGAAACGACCTTGCTTACCTTTGATCATATCTGCCAAAGACTTAAGCGGACGTTTGTTAGAACCTGTAATTGCACGACCACGACGACCGTTATCAAGCAATGCATCAACAGATTCTTGTAACATACGTTTTTCGTTACGTACGATAATATCTGGTGCTGCAAGGTCTAAAAGACGCTTCAAACGGTTGTTACGGTTAATCACACGACGATACAAATCGTTTAAGTCAGATGTCGCGAAACGACCACCTTCAAGTGGTACAAGCGGACGTAAATCTGGTGGAAGTACAGGAAGTACGTTCATCACCATCCATTCTGGCTTGTTGTTTGAATCGTTAAAAGCTTCCATTAACTTCAAACGTTTAGATGCTTTTTTAAGCTTCGTTTCTGAAGTTGTTTGTGGAATTTCTTCACGTAAACGTGCAATTTCCGCTTCAAGATCGATATCTTTTAATAAATCTTGTACTGCTTCTGCACCCATTTTTGCAGAGAATTCATCACCGTGCTCTTCAAGTGCGGTAAAGTATTCTTCATCGTTAAGAAGTTGGTACTTCTCAAGCGGTGTCATGCCTGGGTCTGTTACCACGTAAGATTCAAAATACAATACACGCTCGATATCACGTAATGTCATATCAAGAAGTAAACCAATACGGCTTGGTAATGATTTTAAAAACCAAATATGTGCAACAGGAGATGCAAGGTCGATATGACCCATACGGTCACGACGAACTTTTGCAGTTGTTACTTCAACGCCACATTTTTCACAAATGACGCCTTTATACTTCATACGCTTGTATTTACCACACAAGCATTCGTAATCTTTTACTGGACCAAAGATTTTGGCACAGAATAAACCATCACGTTCTGGTTTGAACGTACGATAGTTAATTGTCTCAGGCTTTTTAACTTCACCATGAGACCATGACTTAATCATTTCTGGTGACGCAAGACCAATACGGATACGATCAAACTCTAATGGAGCATGACCTTCAGAGTCCGTTTTTTTGCGCATGATATCGAGCAAGTCTTTCAATTCTTTTCTCCGTGAGCCGAGGAGCATTACTCACTCGGCAGGGTCACAAATATTGTTTTGTCTGAAAATTAGCGAGCTGAACGCTTAGTCACCATTTTTCAGTTCAATGTTGATACCTAAAGAACGGATCTCTTTGGTCAATACGTTGAACGATTCAGGCATACCCGGATCCATGTAGTGATTGTTATCTACAATGTTCTTATAGATACGCGTACGACCTTCTACATCATCCGATTTAACGGTTAGCATTTCTTGAAGCGTATATGCTGCACCGTATGCCTCTAACGCCCAAACTTCCATCTCACCAAAACGCTGACCACCAAACTGTGCTTTACCACCAAGCGGTTGTTGCGTTACTAATGAGTAAGAACCTGTAGAACGTGCATGCATTTTGTCATCAACCAAGTGGTTAAGTTTAAGCATGTACATGTAACCTACTGTTACAGGGCGATCGAATTGTTCACCTGTACGTCCGTCAAACAATGTTTGCTGACCAGTACGTGGCACTTGAGATAATTCTAACAATTCTTTGATTTGCTCTTCTTCAGCACCATCAAATACAGGTGTTGCAAGCGGTACACCTTTTTTCAGGTTACCTGCAAGTACAAGAACTTCATCATCAGTTAAACTGTTGAGATCTTCTTGCTCACCACCTACTTTGTTGTAGATCTTATCTAAGAATTCGCGCAATTCTGCAATTGTACGTTGCTGTTGGAGCATCTTATCAATTTGCTCACCCAAGCCTTTTGCCGCTAAACCTAAATGGGTTTCTAGAATCTGCCCCACGTTCATACGTGAAGGTACACCTAGCGGGTTAAGCACAACATCAACAGGTACACCGTTTGCATCATGTGGCATGTCTTCTACTGGCAAGATGTTAGATACAACACCTTTGTTACCATGACGACCCGCCATCTTATCACCCGGTTGGATGCGACGTTTTACAGCCAAGTAAACTTTAACAACTTTAAGAACACCTGTTGTTAATTCGTCACCTGTTGCAAGTTTGCGTTTCTTCTCAGCAAATTTCTCATCAATCTCTAAGCCTTTCTCTTTCAAGTACACTTGAATTTGAGTTAAACGCTCAGCGATTGCTTCGTCTACTGGTTGAATTTCTAAAAGATCAACCATCTCTAAACGAGACAATACATCTTCAGTTAGCTTGTCACCACGTTTTGTTGTACCACCACCATTTGATGGTTGGTCTTTCAATAAACGTAAGATACGCTCGCGTGCAGCTTCTTCGAAGATTTTGTATTCTTCTTTTAAGTCTTTACGGTAAGCATCAAGCTGTGCTTTTTCAATTGCAAGCGCACGCTCATCTTTTTCTAAACCATCACGTGTAAAGACTTGAACGTCAATTACAGTACCTTTAGTACCCGATGGCACGCGTAAAGATGAATCTTTTACGTCTGCTGCTTTTTCACCAAAGATTGCACGAAGTAGCTTTTCTTCAGGTGTTAATTGCGTTTCACCTTTTGGCGTTACTTTACCAACAAGGATATCGCCTGCTGTTACTTCTGCACCGATGTAAACAATACCTGCTTCATCAAGTTTAGAAAGTGCAGCTTCGCCCACGTTTGGAATATCGGCTGTAATTTCTTCAGCACCCAATTTCGTATCACGTGCCACACAAGATAATTCTTGAATGTGGATTGACGTTAAGCGGTCTTCTTGTAGAACTCGTTCAGATAAAAGAATCGAATCCTCATAGTTGTAACCATTCCACGTCATGAACGCAACGCGCATGTTTTGACCAAGTGCAAGCTCACCGCCATCTGTTGATGGACCATCAGCAAGAACATCACCAGCACCAACTTTATCACCCATGTTTACCAATACTTTTTGGTTAATACATGTGTTTTGGTTAGAACGTGTGTACTTAATGAGGTTGTAGATATCTACACCAGCTTCACCCGCAACCATTTCTTCTTCGTTTACACGAATTACAACACGTGAAGCATCAACGTACTCAATCACACCACCACGATTTGCAATTACACAAACACCAGAGTCGCGTGCTACGTTTGCTTCCATGCCTGTACCTACTAACGGTTTGTCCGCAAGTAATGTTGGTACAGCCTGACGTTGCATGTTTGAACCCATCAATGCACGGTTGGCATCATCGTGTTCAAGGAATGGAATAAGTGATGCTGCAACAGATACAACCTGTTGAGCTGATACATCCATGTGCGTTACACGCTCAGGAGGCATACGTACTGTTTCACCTTGATGACGTACAGTAACCATTTCATCAAGTAAATTACCGCCAGCATCTACTGCTGCATCGGCTTGTGCAATAACAGTACCCACTTCTTCAATAGCAGATAGGTATTCTGTTTCTTCAGTTACACGACCTTCAACAACTTTACGGTATGGCGTTTCTAAGAAACCAAAGTGGTTTGCTTTTGCATATACAGATAAAGAGTTGATCAGACCAATGTTTGGACCTTCAGGTGTTTCAATCGGGCAAACACGACCATAGTGTGTATGGTGTACGTCACGTACCTCAAAGCCTGCACGTTCACGGGTTAAACCACCTGGACCAAGAGCCGATACACGACGCTTATGCGTAATCTCAGACAATGGGTTATTTTGATCCATGAACTGAGATAATTGGCTTGAACCAAAGAATTCTTTGATTGCAGCAGCAACAGGTTTTGCGTTGATTAAATCTTGCGGAGATAGGTTATCTGTCTCAGCTTGGCTTAAACGCTCTTTAACTGCACGCTCTACACGCACTAAACCTACACGGAATTGGTTTTCTGTCATTTCACCAACAGAACGTACACGACGGTTACCTAAATGGTCAATATCGTCTACTTCACCTTTACCATTACGGATTTCAACTAACGTGCGCATTACATCAATAATGTCATCGTTAGATAAAATACCTTCAATTGCACGTGATTTTTGATCTGTACCAACTTCGTATGGACGTCCTAAACGACGGTTAAACTTCATACGACCAACAGGCGATAGATCATAACGCTCTGAAGCAAAGAACAGATTTGAGAATAAGTTTTCAGCTGCTTCTTTTGTTGGTGGCTCGCCCGGACGCATTACTTTGTAGATTTCTACAAGTGCTTCATCACGGTCGCGTGTTACGTCTGCACGTAAAGAATCAGCAATATAAGAACCACGGTCGATGTCATTTGTGAATAGGATATTAAATTGCTTAATACCACCTTCAGCTAACTTCACCATAATTTCGTGGCTAAGCAATGTATTTGCTGGAATTACTTCGCCATCACGTAATGTAATATCTTCAGCTGTAATACGCTCATATAAATATTCATCTGGTACAGCAAGTTTATCTAACCCAACTGATTCCATTTGACGAACGTGACGTGCGTTAATACGCTTGCCTTGTTCAACAATTACTTTACCATTTGCATCTACAATATCAAATTGTGCCATTTCACCACGTAGGCGATCTGGAACAAGTTCAATTTGATAGCTACCCATATCTACATATACAGGTACTTTTTCGTAGAACAAGTTCAGAATTTGTTCATCTGTATAGTTCAACGCACGTAAAATTACTGTTGCAAGTAATTTACGACGACGGTCGATACGTACATAAACTAAATCTTTTGCATCAAATTCAAAATCTAACCATGAACCACGGTAAGGAATAATTCGTGCAGAATACAATGTTTTGTTTGCGTGTGTTTTGCCTTTATCGCTGTCGAAGAACACACCCGGAGAACGATGTAATTGAGATACGATTACACGCTCAGTACCATTAATAACAAACGTACCGTTTTCGGTCATGAGTGGCATTTCACCCATGTAAACTTCTTGTTCACGTACGTCTTTAATTGATTTTGTTTCGCGATCTTTAATGATCAGACGAATCTTTACGCGCATTGGTGCAGCATAAGTTGAACCACGAAGAATACATTCGCGGACATCAAACTCAGGCTTACCAAGGCTATACTCAACAAATTCTAAAGCAGCATTGCCAGAATAACTTTCGATAGGGAAAACTGAACGAAATGCGGCTTGGAGACCGAGATCTTCGCGATTTTTTGGCGCCTTACCATCTTGCAAAAATGTTCTGTACGAGTCGACTTGAATCGACAATAAGTACGGAACATCCATTACTTGGGGCAATTTACCAAAATTCTTACGGATCCGTTTTTTTTCGGTATATGAGTATGCCATCTGGAGTCCTCGGAAAGTACATACTAAATCCGCCTGCAGTTCGGATTTAGAAGGAATTACGCAGGCCGATATGGCCACCACTACTTACAAATGCTGCAAATGAGAGTGGTAATAAAACGCTTAACAATATTTTTTAGAGGGCAAAAATATTGTTAAGCGTTTGATTTGATGCGCTTTTTTTTAAAAAATTCTACTTTTGCTGTATTTGCACAAAAATCGAGCCGATTATTATAACGCAAAAAGGCTGATGCCCCAAGAGCCACCAGCCAATTTTTGGAACCAATTTTAAAAATTGGCTCCATAAGTAAATTACTTAAGAGTAACTGTAGCACCAGCTTCTTCAAGACTCTTCTTAAGTTCTTCACCTTCTTCTTTGCTCACGCCTTCTTTAAGAATTTGTGGAGCACCTTCAACTAAATCTTTAGCTTCTTTAAGACCAAGGCCTGTTGCGCCACGAACTGCTTTAATTACAGCTACTTTGTTTGCGCCAAAGCTAGTCAATTCAACATTGAATTCAGATTGCTCTTCTTCTGCAGCAGCAGCGCCACCAGCAGCAGCTACAGCAACAGCCGCAGCAGATACGTTGAATTTCTCTTCAAAAGCAGAAATTAATTCAACAAGTTCAAGAACAGTTTTTTCTGAAACTGCGTTTAGGATTTCTTCGTTAGTTAAAGCCATGAGAATAACTCCAAATGGATATTAAATGGTGTGGAAAATGGATTATGCTGCTTCTTGCTCGTTTTTCTCTTTGAGCGCTGTAATAAGACGACCCAATTTCGAAATAGGAGCTTGAAGAACATTTGCAAGCATAGTAAGCGCTTTTTCTTGGTTTGGAAGATTTGCAATAACGCTAATCTCTTCACCTTGATAAACTTTACCGTCAAACGCAGCTGCTTTTAATTCAAACGCTTTGTTTGTTTTCGCAAATTCTTCGAACAAGCGTGCTGCTGCACCCATGTCGTCTTCAGAAGTTGAAAAAGCAAGAATTGTTGGGCCAACAAGGTTGTCGCTCAAGATATCAAATTGAGTACCTTCAAGCGCACGTTTTGCTAGAGTGTTACGTACGATACGCGTACTTACACCTAACTTACGAGCTTCAACACGTAATTGTGTTAATTGCTCAACGTTTAAACCTTGGTAGTCAGCAACAACAGCAGAGAAAGCATTGCTTGCAGTTTCGTTAACTTGAGCAACGATTTCTTTTTTGTTCTCTAATAGTAGAGCCACTGTAGAACCTCCTAAGGTGATTTATGTATTCAAAGCGAATACACTCCCAATTCGTAAGCCCAAAGGACTTACACGCGGAGGAGGAAAAAATCACACCACCGCGTCTACGCAGGCTAGTTTATTAAGAGAAAGTTTCCCTTCTCGCCTGAGGTCTTTGACGCTAATAGGCTTCAACCTATCAATTCAAAGTCCACTCCAAAGTAGATAAATATCTAATCTTTGGAGATTTAAGAATTCTTTACTAAGATCAAACTTAGTTAGAAACGCTTGCTACATCAATTGCAAGACCTGGGCCCATAGTTGAGCTTAAAGTGATCTTTTTGATGTATACACCTTTAGAAGTTGCAGGTTTCGCTTTTTTCAAATCAGCTACTAATGCTTCAACGTTTTGGCGGATTGCAGTTGCTTCAAAACCTACTTGACCAATTGCAGCGTGGATAATACCCGCTTTGTCTACACGGTAACGTGCTTGACCAGACTTAGCATTTTTAACTGCGCCTGCAACGTCAGGAGTTACTGTACCTACTTTAGGGTTTGGCATTAAACCACGTGGTCCTAAAATTGTACCTAACTTACCTACAACGCGCATTGCATCAGGAGCTGCAATTACAACATCAAAGTCAAGATTACCCTTTTGGATGCTTTCAGCAAGGTCATCAAAACCAACAATATCTGCACCAGCAGCAGTTGCAGCTTCAGCAGCAGCACCTTGAGCAAATACAGCAACACGTACAGTCTTACCAGTACCTGCAGGTAAAGTTGTTGCACCACGTACTACTTGATCAGATTTACGTGGATCTACACCTAAGTTTACAGAAACATCTAATGATTCTTTGAACTTCACTGCAGGTAAACCGTTAAGCAATTCTACCGCTTCTTCTAAAGTATAAACTTTATTTGCTTCTACAGCAGTAGCAATGGCTTTTTGACGTTTAGTTAACTTTGCCATGTCTTATAGCTCCACTTCCAAGCCCATAGAACGTGCAGAACCAGCAATGGTACGAACACGTGCGTCTAAATCAGCACCAGTTAAATCTGGTTCTTTAGTAGTCGCGATTTCTTCTAGTTGAGCACGAGTTAACTTACCAACTTTAGTTTTGTTTGGTACAGATGAACCCTTTTGGATACCAGCAGCTTTCTTAAGAAGAATAGATGCAGGTGGAGTTTTCATGATAAATGTGAACGATTTATCGTTGTACACAGTAATCACAACAGGAATTGGAAGACCTGGTTCAACTTTTTGTGTTGCAGCATTGAATTCTTTACAGAATGCCATGATGTTAACACCACGTTGACCTAATGCAGGACCAATTGGTGGAGATGGATTTGCTTTACCAGCTGGAACTTGCAGCTTGATATAGCCGTCAATCTTCTTAGCCATTTTAAAATTCCTCTGGGTACAAACGCCGCTAGGCTCCCCAACTTATGAACAACTTACTCAAAATGAGTAATGAAAAATCAATTAAATTGTTTTTTCAACTTGACGGAACTCAAGTTCTACTTGAGTTGGTCGATTAAATACGTTAATTGTCAGCGTTAAACGCGACTTGTCATAAATAACCTCTTCCACAACCCCTTTAAAGTCTGTGAATGGGCCATCAATAACCAATAATTCTTCGCCTGGTTCAAACATCGTTTTAGGACGAGGTGCCTCACCAGTATTGCGTACACGAGCTAGAATTGCATCTGCTTCTTTTTGTGTAATTGGCGCAGGTTTTTCAGGTGTTCCACCAATAAAACCAAGAACCTTTGGACACTCTTTCACAATATGCCAAGTGTCATCATTCATTTCCATTTCAACTAATACATAGCCTGGAAAGAATTTACGTTCTGATTTGCGCTTCTTACCATCCTTCATTTCGACTACTTCTTCAGTAGGAACAAGGACTTCACCAAAGCTTTCGGCTACAGCACTACGCTGGATTCGCTCTTTAAGTGAACGCATCACCTGTTTTTCATAGCCTGAATAGGCATGAATAATATACCAACGTTTCATAGCTCTTTATCCGATCATTAACTTTACTAACCAGCCCATAGCGTAGTCAAAACACCACAAGACGATAGAGGCAATAAAAACCACTAACACAACTTGCCATGAAGTTGTTACAGTTTCTTGCTTGGTTGGCCAAGTTACTCGGCGTAGTTCTACGCGTGCATCCTTTAGCAAACGAACAAAACCTTTGCCTTGATGGGTGGCGTATAATAAACCTAAAGCCACGATGATACAAGCTAAAATTACCCCGACTTGCACCCAAACATTACTTGCAGGTGCCCAATATCCAGGAAGATATTGTGTAGTTAGGGATGCGCCTATTATTAATGCAATCGCAATTACCCATAGAACAATATCTAAAGGAGAACTAGAACGAACAACTTCAGCGGAATTACTTCTTTGAGGGATTGGCGCGTCGCTTAATGCGTCACGCGATTTATCATTCGACATGGTTTTACTCGTCGTAGAATTCGCGACTTATTATAAGACAATTTAGCAAGCATCTAGCTTTAATTTTTAAAATGGCAGGCCAGGAGGGACTCGAACCCCCAACATTCGGTTTTGGAGACCGACGCTCTACCAATTGAACTACTAGCCTACAAAGTAAATCGAGAACCTAGGCTCTCGATTTAATTTTATTATTATGCAGTTACTTTAGCAACAACACCAGCACCTACAGTACGACCACCTTCACGGATCGCGAAGCGTAAGCCTGCGTCCATTGCGATTGGGTGGATCAATTCTACTGACATTTCAACGTTGTCACCTGGCATAACCATTTCAACGCCGTCTTGTAATTGGATCGCACCAGTTACGTCAGTTGTACGGAAGTAGAACTGTGGACGGTAACCATTTAAGAATGGAGTATGACGGCCACCTTCGTCTTTAGAAAGTACGTATACTTCTGCATCAAACTTAGTGTGTGGCTTGATCGTACCTGGTTTAGCTAATACTTGACCACGTTGTACGTCTTCACGCTTAGTACCACGTAAAAGTACACCACAGTTCTCGCCTGCACGACCTTCGTCAAGCAATTTACGGAACATTTCAACGCCAGTTACAGTTGTCTTCGTAGTATCTTTGATACCAACGATTTCAATTTCTTCACCAACTTTTACGATACCCGCTTCTACACGACCTGTTACTACAGTACCACGACCAGAAATAGAGAATACGTCCTCGATTGGCATCAAGAATGCTTTGTCGATTGCGCGCTCTGGCTCAGGAATATAAGAATCTAAGGCTTCTACAAGTGCAATTACAGCTGACTCGCCATATTGACCTTGGTCAGCGTTAAGTGCAGCTAAAGCTGAACCACGGATTACTGGAGTGTCATCACCAGGGAAATCGTAAGCAGATAGAAGTTCACGAACTTCCATTTCTACTAATTCAAGTAATTCTTCGTCATCTACAAGGTCGCATTTGTTTAAGAATACAACGATATAAGGTACACCTACCTGACGAGAAAGAAGGATGTGCTCACGTGTTTGTGGCATTGGGCCGTCAGTTGCAGCACATACTAAAATCGCGCCATCCATTTGAGCCGCACCAGTGATCATGTTTTTAACATAATCGGCGTGACCTGGACAGTCTACGTGCGCGTAGTGACGAGTTGGAGAATCGTATTCTACGTGTGATGTATTAATTGTAATACCACGTGCTTTTTCTTCAGGTGCAGAGTCGATTGCTGCGTAATCTTTCGCTTCACCGCCGTAAGTTTTTGCACAAATTGTTGCAATAGCAGCAGTTAAAGTTGTTTTACCATGGTCAACGTGACCGATTGTACCCACGTTTACGTGTGGTTTATTACGTTCAAACTTGGCTTTAGCCATGATGATCTTCCTCGTTTACGTCGAACCAAAAACTGATTGATTCAGCACATCGACATATCGCCTAAAAAAATTAGACACCCAATACTTTAAAAGCAGACTAATAAGCCTGCTTTCTTTAAACTTTGTAGAATAATCTACTAAACTGTATATTTGGAGCTCTTATCCAGATTTGAACTGGAGACCTCTCCCTTACCAAGGGAGTGCTCTACCACTGAGCTATAAGAGCGATACAACTTCGATGGAGCGGGAGACGAGGGTCGAACTCGCGACATGCAGCTTGGAAGGCTGCCGCTCTACCAACTGAGCTACTCCCGCATGTTGGTATACACCACTTCAGTCGAAGTAAGGTTGGTGGTGAGAGAAGGATTCGAACCTTCGAAACTTTCGTAGCGGAGTTACAGTCCGCCCCCTTTGACCGCTCGGGAATCTCACCATATCACACTTATTTTCAGTGTTGTTCTGTACTTTAACGCTTGACCACTTTAAGATGGTGCCGACACTCGGATTCGAACTGAGGACCTACTGATTACAAGTCAGTTGCTCTACCAACTGAGCTATGTCGGCGTTTTCTTAATGTTTCGTACGTTTCGTATCGGAACGGTGTGCAGTTTAGCAAATTATTAAATTGATGCAAGTGCTTTTTAAAAAAAAAATGAAAAAAACTTATAAAATCAGTCCAGTTGATGATAATTCAACCGCTTTGATCACTGCACGCGCTTTTATTTGCGTTTCATTCCATTCTGCATCAGGATTTGAGTCTGCAACTAAACCTGCACCTGCTTGTACATACACCTGATTTTCTTTAATAACACATGTACGAATGGCAATTGACATGTCCATATCACCATGCCAGCTTAAATACCCCACTGCACCGCCAAAAACACCACGTTTAACAGGTTCTACTTCGTCAATAATTTCCATTGCACGAATTTTAGGGGCACCTGAAAGTGTACCTGCGGGAAATGTTGCTTTAAATACATCTAAGGCATCAACATTATCTTGTACTTCACCTTGTACATTAGAAACAATATGCATAACGTGTGAGTAACGTTCAATGACCA
Source organism: Acinetobacter sp. HY1485 (assembly GCF_027568475.1). Lineage (GTDB taxonomy): Bacteria > Pseudomonadota > Gammaproteobacteria > Pseudomonadales > Moraxellaceae > Acinetobacter. The sequence goes on from NZ_JANKZG010000002.1 coordinate 205,129, forward strand.
TTTTATCTGTCACTTGAACTTTACCAATTTTAGAAACACGCCCAACATCGTTGCGTCCCAAATCAATGAGCATAAGATGTTCAGCGATTTCTTTTTCGTCTGCTAACAGTTCTTGTTCTAAGGCTAAGTCTTCTTGCTTTGTTTTACCTCGTGGACGGGTACCTGCGAGCGGACGTACAGTAGCTATACCATTTTCTAAGCGCGATAAGATTTCTGGTGACGAGCCGACAATATGAAATGGTTTTTGATCTTCTAATGTATGCCCTTGAACTAAAAAAAGGTAAGGTGATGGGTTTAAGTGTCTAAGTGCACGATATACTTGTAATGCTTCGCCATCAAAATAAGACACCATACGATGTCCAGGGACAACCTGCATGACATCGCCCGCTCGAATATATTCTTTGACTGTTTCTACAGAGGCTTTGTAAGCATCTTCCCCTGTAATAGAGGTGAATTTGGGTGCTGTATGTGGTTTTGCATGCAAGCGAATTGGATTTTCTAAGTATTTTTCAATTTGATCGAGTTTTGCTTGGGCATCTTCATAGCTTTCATTATGGTTGATATCAGCATGCACAATAATAAAGAGTGTACCTTTTAAGTTATCAAATACTATCACAGTTTTAGAAAGCATCATCCAAATGTCAGGTAATCCAACAGGATCTTGATTAGGAATATTCTTAAGTTTTGGTTCTATATACCGTACAGCATCGTAACCAAAGTAACCTACTAAGCCACCTGTAAATTTAGGAAGCTCTGGTAATTCTTGTTGTGTTGGTACTTTAAATTGTGATTGAAAGTGGCGAATAAACGTAAATGGGTCGGCACATTGTTGCGTGGTGATATGTCCCTCAGGTGTTTGAATTTTTAACTCACCTTCATTACAAGAAAAAATTGTAGACTCACCCAAACCAATAATAGAGTAGCGTGCCCACTTTTCCCCACCTTCTACCGACTCAAACAAGTAAGCAGGTAAGTTTTTTTCTAGGCGTGCATATACAGAAAGTGGTGTGTCAGTGTCTGCAAGGCGACGGCGATAAACAGGAATAGTATTAAAGCCTTGCGCTTTAAGTTGCTCATATTTTTGTGATGTCATCATGTTGAAATGCTCAAGTTAATTTAAAGATCAATTTGGTTTAATCGAAAGGTCTTATGAGCAACGCCATCGAAAAAGCATTTCAACCATCATTTTTAATTCCTTAATAGTATATTTAGGTTGGCAACCACCCGTGTTGGCTGACTGTTTTGAATATCTTTGCCATGATTATAACCATAGCTTACTGCGATACAATCAATTCCTGCGGCTTTTGCAGCTTGAATATCATGCTGTGAGTCACCTATCATCAGTGTTTGGTGTGCTGGTATATTAAACTGTTGCATCGCATAGTGTAATGGTAATGGATCTGGTTTTCTTCGTTGTAGGCTATCACCGCCTAAGATCAATTTAAAATATTGTTCTATATTCAGATGGTTGAGCAAGATCGTCGCTAAATGATGTGGTTTATTGGTAATACACGCTAAGATATGTTTTTGTTGATCACATGTTTTTAAAAACTCGACTACACCTTTATATAACTGACTATACTGGCAAACATTTTGTTTGTAATATGCTAAATAGCGTGTCATTAATTCTTGTTCTTGATTGATATCAGACGCAACGTGTTTCAATACATCAATGCACAGTTGTTGTGTTCCTTTGCCAATCCAATTTTGAATTTGAGCATACGTCACTTGTGATAGATTCATATCCTGAAGTGCTAAATTCATGGCATAAGCAATATCATGTGCTGTATCGATTAATGTTCCATCTAAGTCACATAAAATCAGTTTTTTATTTTGAATATCCATATTCAACCTTTTATAAAAAAGGCATGCGTTGCATGCCTTAATAATGACGCATGTGATTATCTAAAAAAGAAAAACCAGACCATTGCAGCAATTAACAGAATAATAATGACTGTTATCAGCCCAACAGATGCATTTTTCTGTTGTTCAACTTCTTTAGCGATATCACTATTTTGTGGTTGAGCAATTGTTTTTGGTTGTGGCTGTACTTCTAAATCTACATGCTCAGGAATGGGTGCAGGTTTTGGAATATCCACATGTTGTGGTACACCATCTTTCGAAATTGGTGTTTCTTTAGCACGTTCTTCTAGCGTTGGCATTCCTTTATCTATCACTTGCTCTGCTTCTTTAATTTCTTGAGCGGTTGGCTCATTTTGTTGTGCAGGCGCAACAAGAGAAAAACGTAAATTTGCAAATTGAATTACATCGTTATTTTTTAGACGTGTAGGTTCTTCTATTCTTAAATCATTTACAAATGTGCCATTTGATGACTTTAGATCTTCTAACCATAACGTATCATCTTTAATGTGGAAAGCAGCATGACGACGTGAGATTTCGGAAGATTGCAATACAATATCGCAGTCTTGATGACGTCCTACCAACATATCACGATCTATTGTGATATTTTGACCATTGAGTTCATTTGAAATGGCTTGCAGTGTCCAGTTCATCATAATTTTCTCATTTTCGCTTTTCATAACATCATAGCATGTTTGTTGAAAGCCATACTTTTTGGTATGGCTGTTATGTACTAAATTAGAAAGTCTTCTAATTTTGCACCCTTTTTAAGTTCTGCAACTAACCAGCGCGGTTGTTTACCACGTCCTGTCCATGTGTCTTGCGGATGATTATGGTTACGAAAACGAGGCTCAACTTTTTTACGTGATGTCGTTTTATGTTTTTGCGCGCCTTGCTCAATCAGTTGTTCAACTGTTAAATCTAGCTTGGCAGCAATTTCAACCACTTGTTGGTACGCATTTTGAATTTCGTTTTCTTTTTTTGAAGCAATCAAACTTTCTGCTTCTTGCTGTAAACGCTTTAATTCATCAACACTTAATTCACTAATATCTTGCATGAGAGAAACTCCAAAAAATTATTATAAAAATTACGCAAAATATATTAATCAATAATTTTAAGGGTGTATATAATTAATATATCTTGCTTATATTGTATTATATTAAATTCTGAGTTTAGCATAATTTATAAATTTGAAAAATTCTTTATATTATCTATTTTCTTCATATACCAAGCACCATTATAAACAGCAATAAAATAAAAGAAGTAAGCGATGATAGCGACAATAAATGACATATAGGGTTCAGGTAGTAAATTTATTCCACCAAAATTTCCTATATAAGATAATAAAATCAGTAAAAGTATATAAGCAATAAAATATAATCCACCTATAATTTCTTCTGTTTTATTTTTATTAATAATATGAAGAACACCATAACCAATTAAACCCAAAATAATGCCTGCAAATGCGAGTTGGATTTTGCTCCATTTTGTCCAATAAATTAAAAGTGTTGCTAATACAAAAGCGATAGGTGCAATAAATTGCATACCAGGTAGACCCTGTTCTTTAGTGACACCTACTTTTCTAAATACCATGACGGTGACACAAGCTGAAGCATATTTAAAGACACTGATTGCGCCTACAATCGCAATAATCGCTGTCCAACTTTTAAGTGGAAATAAGAATAATAGACCGACTACAAAATTTAAGATAAGTGCACGTGTAGGCACACCAAAACGTGGATGGATAACACCAAAATAACGTGGTACAAAACCACTTTTTGCCATACCAAAAACATGGCGTGATGTGCCTGCTGTATAGGTCAAAGCTGAACCAGTTGGCGATACCATCGCGTCTGCTGTAATGATCCAAGACAACCACACGACATTAATCAAAATTGCTAAGTTTGCAAAAGGTGAATCAAAATGAATATTGCTCCATCCGTGTGCAAGTAGCTCAGGTTGAATTGCACCAATAAAGACCGTTTGTAGTGCTACATATAACAATGCTGCAAGAATGAGAGAGGTAATTAATGCTAAAGGAATATTACGCTTTGGATTACTGACCTCACCTCCCATCATGACCACATTTCCAAAGCCGGTATAGGCAAAGAAAATACCACTGGTTAAAATAGCACTTAGACTTGCGCCAAAGCCATTAGGTGCAAAACCTTGACTAGTAAAGTTTTCACTATGAAATCCTGATACTAAAAAAACAAGAATAGTGAGTAAAGGTACAAGAAATTTAAGAACAGTAATAACCGTATTGGTAACTGCAAATAACTTGACGCCAAAATAGTTAAATACGACAAAAAAGACCATTAATGCACTGGCAGATAAAATACCTTGAGAAGTCAGTTGTTGCGTTTGCGTATTATAAAGATGCGGATAAAATTGATTGGCATATTGAATAACGCCTGCCGACTCAACAGGTGCCGTAGCACAATAACCTAACCAAATAGAATAACTGGTTACTGTAGCGAGCATTTTGCCATGAGAATATAAAGGATAACGTCCAAGCCCACCTGTTTCAGGCTTTACACGCCCAAGCTCGGCATAAATAAGCGCAATAAATATAATAACAACAGCACCAATCATCCAAGAAAGGATAGCAGCAGGTCCTGCAAGTTGCGCTGTCACATAGGGTCCAAAAAGCCAACTAGAACCAATAATGCCACCTAAAGACAGTGCTGTTAAAGACCAAAACCCGATTTTCTTTTTTAGATATTGCTCTTGTTGCATACATAATCTCCATTTTGAAATTAGATATGCAATGTTTATGCCTTAATTAATCTTAAATAAATCATATATTACGATTATTATTAAGATAAATTCAGTTTTAGAAAATTCGTATCACTCTCAAAAATAACATTTAACTCTTGAATTAAGCCTTCATCGTTTTTAATTTTGTCTTTAACTCTTAAATAACTCATTAAAATATGATTTGGATAAAGTATTAATAATTGATCTGCTTTTTCTTTTTGGTCTGTCGCTTGATATATATGCCATTTTGCAAAAGTAAAAATAGGTACTTCTGAATATTTACTTTCCCACAGCTCAATTGTTTTTTCGATTTTGATATAATCAGGACATGAACATAATATTTGCTGTTCAAACCACATATAAAATACTTCTGAATTAAAACGTTCTTGCAATAACAGCTCAACTAACTGTTCATGTTCAACCGCCATTTCAGGTAAGCGTGCGAGTATTTTAAGCCACAATACTTTATTTTCATAAATGCTTAGAAAAATATAATCATCTCGCATTAATAAATAACGCTGTTTTAAATTTTCTAAATCTTCAAAAGTGGCTTGGTCAAATGTTGCTAAAACTTGTGTCAGCCATTGCATTTTATCCGTTTCATTTAAGTGCCCAAAACGTGTCGATGTCAAATATAACCATGGAAAAACAATCGCAAATCGTCCCCATAATGTCGTGAGTTTATGCTGATATCCTTGTTGAATATCCATCAACCACGGTGACAATTCATGCTGATTTAAAAATTCTAAATGGGTAAGCGCTTCCAATCCTTGCTGATTTGCCAAATAAAGCTCAATACGTTGTAATTCAGCTAATTCAAACGCATTAGGTGGTGCCTCTTTTAATAAATTTAGTGCAACATCAAACTGCTGTTGTTTCCATAAAAATGAGGCATGTACGACATCTTTAAGTAACCCTGATTGATCAAAAATACCTCGCACCATGCCTTTTTTTTCTTGATCAGCTTCTAACAACCACAAAATTGCAAGTTTTTCATAAGGATGTAATGCCGAGAAGCTAAACACTTCAGTCTGAATACGTTTTTTGCGAGTTAAATACTTTTTGCATAATAGCCACAATATTTGACCAAGAAAACTGAGTAAACCAAGTAATCCACATATCACCCATATATTGGTTTGTAATTGCCAACCATGAAAAAATACATATACATAGCCTGCCCCATTGCCATAGCTCAGTAAACTTAGAACAGCAATGACCAATACACAAATAATGGCATAGGATATCAAGAGTTGTTTCATATTAAGCCTAATGTTGCTAACTGTGGCGCAGGAATCACAGGAAGTTGTTTCGCTTTATTCAATAGTTGAGAAATTTCAGTTTTATTAAGGCTCGGTGCTTGATTAAGTTGGTTCAGTAATTCACTTAACGTTTTTTGATAATCTACATACTGCCCTAATGCTAATTGCTGTTGTGCTAACACTGCTTTAAGCTGAATTTCCTTAATCACCAAGTTTTGATTCATTAACTGAGATTGTGCTTGCTGTACAGGCTGAATATCAAACCAACGTTGCCAAAAAGATGTGGTTTTAGGTTGATAGTGCTGATTAGTTTGCGTAAGTTGCTTCTGAATAGCATCATTCAAATTTTCAAATAGTTGATTAAGCTGAACCAGTTGTTGTGCTTGTTGATTATGATACTGCTCAATGCGTTGCTGATCTTTATCAAGTGCCTCGTATAAACTTTGTTGTAATGCAGGTGCAATTGAATATTGGCTCATCCGGTGGCGTAAAACTTGAATTTGTTCAATAGCATATAAATCTTGATGCTGTTGTACTGCAAAACGAATCAGTTGTAAATGTTGACGAATAAGTACAATAGGATCAATCGCACCCTGCGCAACTTCATGAACCACTATATTTTCTTTACTATTGGTTAAATGACTTTGTACTTGGCGTTGCAGTGCCACAAATTGGTCATTCAGATTATCTTTAGACTGCTCGACTTGTGTAATCTGTGTTTTTAATCTGTCTATCTGATCTGTCGATTGAATCAAATCATATTGAAGCTTTGCGCCCCAAAGTGCACCTAATATAACGATGACCACGACACGCTTCTTCATCATGCCTCCTTTACAGCCTCTTGTATGCTTTTTGGGGTTAAATTTTGAATTTGCCGAACCAATAATGCGGTATGCTGTACAAGCTGTGTTAAACGCTCACCTAAAGTTAAATAAATACATTGCTTTATTAAATAGGGATAGTGTTTACATAACAGAAGCCAATTATGCCAACTTGCTTCACTGCTAATACACACAAATATAGGCATATTATGTTGAATATATCTTAAGTTTTGTTTAAAAATTTGAGGACTGTGATCGGGTAGCTGACGGTAATATAAGCAAAAGTTAAGGATTGTTGTACCTTGAGCCTGTAGATGTTGCATCATAAATTGTCGTCCGCCTCGTCCACGCCAAAACGCAACACACCCTTTATTAATATTACGTAAAATAGGCAGTTGTAACATGCCCTCGGATGTTTCTAATTCTGGAATATACGCATTTATTCCCACTTTTTGTAAGACTTGCGCTGTGGTTTTACCAACTGCAATCCATTGAATATGTTCAAGCTGTTCTAACGATACACCGCTTTTTTTAAGACCATCTAAACCTAATTGAGCTGCTGTTGGACTCACCACCACCACCACTTGTGCTTGAGCCAGCTGCTGATATTGCTCAATATCAATTTTATTTGGTACAAGCTCTAACAATGGCAACTCAAGCACAGGAAAATCCAGTGCTTGAGTGAGATGGTATGCCCGTTCAGTCGGGCGTGTATTGATAAATAGCATTAGTCATGCAGTGCTTGAAGCAACTCTCCTGCACCTTGTTTTAATAAATCTTGTGCAAGTGCCTCACCCAACGCTTCTGCATGTGCCATATGTTCTTGATGAACTGCTTTAAGAAGCGTTTTCCCATCTACACTGCCTACACGCCCTTCAATGGTAATAATATCTTGATGAAGTGTGGCGTAGCCTGCTATTGGAACTTGGCATCCACCTTCTAAAAATGCATTAAATGCACGTTCGGCACGTACACAACTTTCAGTTTCATTGTGACGTAGCGGTTCAATCAATTGACGTACGACATCATCATCTGTACGACACTCTAAACCTAATGCACCCTGTCCAACTGCAGGCAAACTCATGCTTGGTGGTAGAGTATGACGAATTCGGCTTGCAAGTTCTAAACGCTTCAGACCTGCACTTGCTAAAATAATCGCATCGTATAAACCACTATCTAGTTTTGATAAACGTGTACCCACATTGCCACGTAAATCATGAATGACTAAATCTGGACGAGCATACAAAATTTGGCACTTACGGCGTAAACTTGAAGTACCTACAATTGCACCTTGAGGCAAATCATCAAAAGAAGCATAAGTATTAGATACAAAAGCATCTAATGGATCTTCACGCTCGCAAATAACGGCTAACTCTAACCCTTGAGGAAGTTGCATAGGCACATCTTTCATTGAGTGGACTGCAAGGTCTGCACGCCCATCAAATAAGGCATTTTCTAATTCTTTTACAAATAGACCTTTACCACCAATTTTAGCCAACGGTGTATCTAAAATTTTATCACCTTGCGTCACAAATTTAACCAACTCTACATTTAAGTTTGGGTGTAGTTGCTGTAAACGCGCTTTAATATGTTCTGCTTGCCATAACGCCAAAGGACTTTGACGAGTTGCTATTTTTAATGTCTTCATAGTGTTCTTACAACATGCTCTTTAACGACTAAACTTACGCGGTTGAAATAAAAAAGCAAGTTTAGTTTCTTATAAGGACTGTAGTCGCTCACGCAACTGTGCTAAATGACGGCGACTAACCACCAAACGCTCATCGGTTTGACGAATACGCACCTGCTGTTGCCCCGCAACCGACTCTAAACCCCCTAAATATTTAACTGAAATAAGTGCATTACGGTGCACACGAATAAATAAATCGGAAAATTCTTGCTCTAAATCTTTTAGCGTTTCATCAATTAAAATTTTACCTTGCGCGTGGCGAATTGTGACATATTTTTGATCTGCTAAAAAATAATGAATGTCCTCAATGGGAATTAGCTCCATACCTCTATGAGATTTTGCCGTAATATGTTGTCGCTGTTTTTTATGCTGTTGCTCTTTTAGGCTGTTCACTTGAACTTGGTTAAAGGTAGTTAACGCTTCTAACTGTTGTTTTAATGCAGATTTGGCAATTGGTTTTAATAAATAACCATTGGCTTGAATTTGAAACGCAGTAAGTGCATGTGTATTGTCTGCGGTACAAAAAATCACTGCAGGTTTAACAGGTAACTTGGATAACTCACGCGCACATTGTAAGCCGTCCATTTGTGGCATTTGAATATCAAGTAAAATCACATCAGGTTTATAGTGTTTTGCTAACTCGACTACCTCTGCACCGTGGCTTGCTGTTGCAATGACCTCATGTCCTAAATCTTGCACCAACCTTGATAGACGAATGACCGCTAACGGCTCGTCATCACAAATCAAAATCTTCATTGTTATTCCTTGGCTTTATGCTTTAAATATTTATAACTTAAAACCGTTGTAAAGACATGATCACTTGCAGAACTTTGTAACGATGCATGACGACCATAATATGCTTTTAAACGTTGTTTTATGTTTTCTAACGCAATGCCATGACCTTGTCTGACTGACCCCATATCTTCTTGATAAGGATTAGTAATCACTATATTTACACGCGTGTCTAAAATTTCAACCAAAATACTGACTTCGCATAAACCACTAATCCGCTCCACCCCATGAAAAATACTATTTTCTAATAAGGGTTGTAAGCTCAAAAGAGGAATTTGGATGGCATCTAAATATTTTGGATTAGGCAAACGCCATGTCACATTTAAACGATCGGCTAACCGTATTTTCTCAATAGCAATATATTGTTTACAAATCCGAATTTCTTCTGCCAAGGTGACCAAACGTAATTGCTGAAAACTCACTCGAAATAGTTGCGATAAATTAATCAATGCATCTTCTGCTTTTTCAGGATCTATGGTGATTAGACTGACCACACTATTTAAACTATTAAATAAAAAATGCGGTTGAATACGTGCCTGCATGGCTTGAATTCTAGATTCTAACTCACTATTTTGCTGACGTTGCCATTGGTCACGAATATACAAATAACGTAAACAAAATGCCCCTAATAAAATGCCATAAGTTAAATGTAGGGTTAGACCATCAAATAAACGCGCTGCTGTATAATTACTTAAATTAAAAGTATGACAACAAAATGTTGCCTCTACTACATTAAGAGAGAATGTCGTCACAATCACAATCAGTTGTAAAAGTAAAAAACTGATCATCAAGCCTTTGATTTGTGAAATACGGTTAAAAAAAGCTTGAAAATAATTCACGATCACTGCAAAAGCAATCACAACCCAGTTGATATATATAATGTATTGCAATACATTAAATGACCAAATACTTTGTAAAGATTGCGATTTTGCAACCACCAGCACAAGCGCAAGTACGCAACTGGCAACAAAAAGTTCCACAATATATTGCCAATGCCCCATATTGGTAAACACATACGCTGAGGTTTTTTGTCCTTGCCGATACGTCGCATTTGCTTCAATTTGCTGTCTTGCAAAATTTTTAGAACGCACTAACCTTTTTTTTAATCGATTGAGCTGCCATGACCACATCTTCTAAAACCCCCACCACATCACAAAAGAACAACCAAACCTCTGGCATGTGGGGTGGTCGTTTCTCTGAGGCAACTGATGCCTTTGTTGCAGAATTTACCGCATCTGTACAATTTGACCAACGTTTTTATAAACAAGATATCCAAGGTTCGATTGCCCATGCCACCATGTTGGCTAAAGTAGGTGTACTTACCCAAGCAGAACGTGATGATATCATTCAAGGTTTAACTGATATTCAAAAAGAAATTGAAGCAGGTCAATTTAATTGGCGTGTTGACTTAGAAGATGTTCATATGAACATTGAAGCACAACTCACTCAGCGTATTGGCATTACAGGTAAAAAATTACACACAGGACGTAGCCGTAACGACCAAGTAGCCACTGACATTCGTCTTTATCTACGTGATGAAATTGATGCAACGCTTGCAACGCTTAAACGCCTTCAGCTTGGACTTTTAGAGTTGGCATCTAAAAATACGGATACTATTATGCCAGGCTTTACCCACCTACAAACGGCGCAACCTGTCACTTTTGGTCATCATCTTTTAGCTTGGTTTGAAATGCTTGTACGTGATTCAGAGCGTTTAATTGATTGCCGTAAACGTGTTAACCGTCTACCACTTGGTGCAGCAGCACTAGCAGGCACAACTTACCCAATCGAACGTGCTTATACCGCAGAACTATTAGGTTTTGATGGCGTATGTGAAAACTCACTGGATGCTGTATCAGACCGTGACTTTGCCATTGAATTTAACGCTGCTGCCTCTTTAATTATGATGCATTTATCGCGTATGTCTGAAGAGCTTATTTTGTGGACATCAGCACAGTTCAAATTTGTTCAAATTCCTGACCGTTTTTGTACAGGCTCATCAATCATGCCACAAAAGAAAAACCCAGATGTACCCGAGCTTGTACGTGGTAAATCAGGGCGTGTATTTGGTGATTTAATCAGTTTGCTTACGCTCATGAAAGGTCAGCCATTGGCATATAACAAAGATAACCAAGAAGACAAAGAGCCATTATTTGATGCGATTGATACCGTACGTGGTAGCTTAATGGCATTTGCCGACATGGTTCCTGCACTTGTACCAAACATTGAAGAAATGCGCGAAGCAGCATTACGTGGCTTCTCAACAGCAACAGACCTTGCCGACTATTTAGTGAAAAAAGGTGTGGCGTTTCGTGATGCACACGAAATTGTAGGTAAAGCCGTTGCTTTAGGTGTTCAAGAGAAAAAAGACTTATCTGAGTTAACCCTTGAACAATTACAACAATTTTCTGACCTGATTACTGCCGATGTGTTTGATAAAGCGTTAACATTAGAAGCATCTGTAAGTGCACGTGACCATATTGGTGGCACAGCACCTGCACAAGTTCAAGCTGCTATTGAACGTGCGCACACACGTTTGGCACAAATCTACGCATAGGATACAACCATGACACGACAAGTAATTTGCCGTAAGTACCAAACAGAAATGGAAGGTTTAGACTTTGCTCCATTTCCAGGTGCTAAAGGACAAGAATACTTTGATACGGTTTCTAAACAAGCATGGCAAGAATGGTTAAAACACCAAACGACGCTCATTAATGAGAAACGCTTAAATGTATTTGAGCCTGATGCTAAAAAGTTTTTAGAAGAACAACGTGAAAAGTTTTTCAGTAATGATGCTTCTGTTGAACATGCAGAAGGTTGGAAGCCTGAGTAACACAAAAAGACCTTGTACACACAAGGTCTTTTACTTTATGAAGAGATAGATACATTCTTTTACAGATGGTATGTATAACAACACCATCTTTTACAAGAGTGCCCAAGACATCGTTGCTAAATTTTCATACTATGAATTTATAGCAAAGCAACTCGCTATCTCTTTTCTCCCAAACCTCCCCCAAGGTTTGGGTTTTTTTTACTCATGTACTTTTTGTTCAATTTCATCCACACTGGTATGACGCACATCTAAGCCTTTAGCAATATAAATCACCTGCTCAGAAATATTACGTGCATGATCGCCAATACGTTCTAATGCTCGTAACACCCAAAGTACATTCATCACGCGTGAAATAGAACGTGGATCCTCAATCATATACGTCATTAGTGTTCTTGTAGCAGACTGATACTCACGATCAATATCCGCATCTGCGCGCAATACAAGTAATGCTTGTTCTGCGTCCACTCGTGCAAATGCATCTAATGCATCATGAATCATGACTCGCACCTGATTTCCAATATGCCGTGTTTCCATAAAGCCATGCGTAGACTGCCCCGCTTCACATAAATCTTGTGCAATACGAGCAATTTTTGCTGCCTCATCGCCAATACGCTCTAAATCTGTATTGGCTTTACTCATGGCAATCACCATACGCAAATCAATCGCAGCAGGGTGACGGCGCGCCAAAATAAGCGTTAAACTTTCATCAATTTCACGCTCAAGCTGATTGACGGTATTTTCTTTTTCGCCCACTTCTTTTGCAAGTTTTGAATTGGCATCTAACAATGCATGAATAGCATGTGTCACTTGATGTTCGACCAAGCCCCCCATGCCCATAAACTTTGCATTCGCTTCTTGTAATTCTTCATTAAATTGTGACGAAATATGATGAGCGAGCATTGGATTTTTTAAGCTCAAGAGATGCTCCAAGTCATAAATAAAGAGGCGTATTTAAGCACAAGCAACATGACGCTTTTATGACAAATTGCGACAAGTCACTTTAACATTTCTTGACATATTCACCACGCTGTAGGCAATTACACACAGTTTGGTAAATTCTTTAACGAAAACAAGTCATTCCTTTACAGCAATTAAATTAAAAATTTGCATAATAAGTACTATTCACTCACTTTAATTTAAGGTTGAATCTATGCCCCAAACACGTGTGTTCTTTTGTTTTGCACTCATTCTTTGTTTAAGTGCATGTCAAAAAAAGCCTCAACACACGTTTGATGAGCAACCACGTCAAGCGAAAACATCTGTGATGTCTTTTTCGTGTGATCAAATTTCACAAAACATTCAATCTATTAATAACCGTAGTACAGTGCAAGCCCTGCAAGAAGTAAATTTTCGACTAAAACAATGTTTACCTCAACTCACTATGAGTGAACGTACCACATTACTTTACGCATCAACTGCAATGTATCAACGCTTCTTAGCGGCCGACCGTACACCCAAACAGCAAATGGTCTTTGAGCAATACGCACAAAACACCAATATGTACCCTACTTTGCAACAAGAGCATATCAATGAGTTCTCACCGCGTGATCGTTACTTGATTGAACATCAAGGACAGGCATTTTATGAATTATATGATGCCAATGGACGTACAATGTATCGCCGTCAACCACAGTATCTCAAAGAAGTTTTTGCACCTTATTTACCCCCTGCCGAACAAATTTTTATTAATCATTTGGCAGAGCAAAATCAACAGCCGATTTTTGCAAAACAAACCTTTAATTTAACGTGGTCAGAAATTGCCAATCGCGCACAATTTTGGGAGCGTTACGCCCATCAATACCCAAATAGCTTATTTGTAGAAGATGCTCAACGTCTTAAGTTTGCCTATATCCACTTTTTGTTCCACGGTTTACCCAGCATGCCTGTGTCTAACCTTTACGAAGGCGAAGACAATATTAACCCTGAAGCCCTCATGGAAATTAAAATGCTAAGTGAAGAACCGCACTCACAAATTGCCAAAAAAGCACAAAAGTTTTTACAGTTTTTGCATATTTCAGAGCATGAGCGTGACCAACGTATTCCTGTAGAACTTAGCGCTACAGAACAACGTGCGGATAGTAAAGAAATTATTATGGAAAGTAAGCAGTTAGATCAATTTATTGGACTTAATGATCCTTTAGCGGTTGATAGTACCCATATTAATCGGGACTGTTTTAGTGATGCTATTTGTATTACCCATGTGGGAAATGTGGCAAATAAGCTACCAAGTAAACAACAATTTTAAAAACGTGATAAGCTGTGCCTAGCTTGACGGAGCGCGAGAAGTGACTCGCTGAGATCACCTTAATCAAGGTGAGTACCGTTGAACCTGATCAGGTTAAGACCTGCGTAGGAATCAAGCCACAGCCTAAAATCTCGCCTTTTTGCGCCCGCTTTTTGGTCGTGCTTGATTCGTTGATACACCCTAAAAGGATTACTTCGATGAGTCAAACCCCCTCTACTTGCCAGCATGAGCAAGAATCTCAAGACCTTACTCGTATATTGCCAGCCTCTAAAAAAGTTTATATTCAAGGGACACGCCCTGATATCCAAGTGCCGATGCGTGAAATTGCACTTGCAGATACCCCTGAAGGTTTGGGCGGCGAAAAAAATGAACCGATCATGGTTTATGACACTTCAGGTGCCTACACCGATCCAAACGTGAGTATTGATCTAAATCAAGGTTTACCTTCTGTACGCCAAACATGGATTGAAGAACGTCAAGATACTGAACAACTTGCAGGCTTAAGCTCTGAATTTGGACGTACACGTTTACGTGATATTCGTACCGAGAATATTCGTTTTGCACATATTCAAAATCCACGCCGTGCAAAATTAGGCAAAAATGTCACACAAATGCACTACGCCAAACAAGGCATTATTACCCCTGAAATGGAATTCATTGCCATTCGTGAAAATCAGCGTCAGCGTGAAAACGTAGATATGCGCCAACATGCAGGACAAAACTTTGGGGCACAAAACCTAAAAGAAATTACACCTGAATTTGTTCGCCAAGAAGTTGCCGCAGGTCGTGCCATCATTCCATCTAACATTAACCACCCAGAAAGCGAGCCTATGATTATTGGGCGTAATTTCTTGGTTAAAATTAATGCCAATATTGGTAACTCTGCTTTAGGTTCTTCAATTAATGAAGAAGTATCAAAAATGACATGGGCAACCCGTTGGGGTGCAGATACCATCATGGACTTATCAACAGGGCAAAACATTCACGAAACCCGTGAATGGATTATTCGTAACTCGCCTGTTCCTGTCGGTACTGTACCCATGTACCAAGCCTTAGAAAAAGTAAACGGTGTGGCAGAAGACCTAACATGGGAAATTTTTAAAGATACGCTGATTGAACAAGCAGAACAGGGCGTGGATTATTTTACCATTCATGCAGGGGTACGTTTTGCTTATGTACCGCTTACAGCGAACCGCTTAACCGGCATTGTTTCGCGGGGTGGTTCAATCATTGCACAGTGGTGTTTGGCACATCAACAAGAAAACTTTTTATATACCCATTTTGATGACATCTGCGAAATTATGAAAGCCTACGATATTGCCTTTAGTTTAGGTGATGGCTTGCGTCCAGGTTGTATTCAAGATGCCAACGATGAAGCACAATTTAATGAGTTACGCACTTTAGGCGAGCTTACGCATCGTGCATGGAAACATGACGTACAGGTGATGATTGAAGGTCCCGGTCATGTGCCAATGCATATGATCAAAGAGAATATGGACTTACAACTTGAAGTATGTGACGAAGCACCATTTTATACCTTAGGTCCTCTAACCACTGATATTGCGCCGGGTTATGATCATATTACTTCCGCCATTGGTGCTGCCATGATTGGTTGGTACGGCACAGCAATGCTTTGTTATGTAACCCCTAAAGAACACTTAGGTTTACCCAATAAAAAAGACGTAAAAGACGGCATTATTACTTATAAAATCGCGGCACACGCTGCCGATTTAGCCAAAGGACATCCGGGTGCTCAAGCACGTGATAATGCACTATCTAAAGCACGTTTTGAATTCCGTTGGGAAGATCAATTTAACTTAAGTTTAGACCCAGACACCGCACGCAGTATGCACGATGAAACGATGCCAAAAGAAGCTCACAAATCTGCACATTTCTGTTCTATGTGTGGCCCTAAGTTTTGTTCAATGAAAATTACACAAAACGTACGTGAATATGCAGCGAAAGATGCCCTAGAAAATAGTTAATTAGATTATATATGAATAATTTATAGCGTTGTTTTATTCGGATTGTCTAACATTCCATCTAAAACAATGACAAATTAGTCACATTTTAGTCAAAATTAAAGATTTATTAATCTAAAAATCTTGGTTAGCATGAAATGAGTTTTGTGCTAATTCCAATCTAGTCCAATGAAAAAACACACCTACTATCAGCATTCAGATGTTGAAGTGATTCAAAAAGAAACGGTTTACCATGGTTTTTTAAGTATCGAAAAAATCAGTTTAAAACATCGTCTATTTAATCAAACACATTATTCTCCTGTTCTACAACGTGAACTTATTGCCCGTAAAGATGCCGCAGGCGTTTTAATTTATAACCATCACCAACAGCAATTTGCACTGATTGAACAATTTCGTGTGGGCGCTATTTTTGATGATCAAACGCCATGGCAACTTGAAATTGTTGCAGGCATTATTGATGAAGGTGAAGACCCGCAAACCTGCATTACCCGAGAAAGTATAGAAGAAGCAGGTTGCCATCTTTTCGAGATTGAACATTTATTTACGTTCTATCCATCGGCAGGGGCATGTACAGAGCGTTTCTTCTTATATTCAGCACAAGCCGAATTACCAAGTGATGGCAATATCTATGGGCTAAAAACAGAAGGAGAAGATATTAAACTCCACATTTTTAACTATGCCGATTTAGATTCACTTTTAAAGCACCCACAAATTCGTAATGCGCCTGTGATTATGGCATTACAGTGGCTTGCTCAAAAAATAAAAAATTAGGAATAACATGGCTTTTCAAACCGTTGTTCAAATTAGCGATACGCATTTAATGCAATCTCCCCATGCTCAATTTGTAGGTATGAACCCAGAAGATACTTTTCTTGGTTTAATGCAGCATATCCAAGCCACTCATAGTCCTATCGATTGCTTAGTTCATACAGGTGACTTAGCGCAAGAGGCACACCCACACACCTATACTCGTTATCTTGAGTATATGGCATCACTCAAAATCCCGTTTTATCAAACGCCGGGTAATCATGATGATTTGAACTGTTTTCCCTTACAAAACTACGAGCGTGTGAGTGTTATTGATTTAAAGCCGTGGAGTATTATTTTAATTAATAGTGCGGTTAAAGGTAGAACAGACGGTTGTATTGCTGAAACTGATCTTCAAATGCTAATTTACTTCTTAGAACAACACCAAGATCGGCATATTATTGTTGCTTGTCATCATCACCCTATTGAAATGCAATCGCATTGGATTGATCAACATAAACTAAAAAACACACCTGACTTTGCTAATGTTTTAAAGCAATATCCTAATATTAAGGCAGTGATTCATGGGCATGTACATCAAGAAGCACATCAAAAATTAGGACATATTGATATTTTTTCCGTTCCGTCTACCTGTGTACAATTTAAACCCAAAAGTTATAATTTTGCATTAGATGCTATGGCACCGGGATATCGTATTTTAAAACTATATGATAATGGAGAGTTTTTTACCCAAGTTTATCGTGTTCCTGCTTTGATACCGAATACCGATCCATCATTATCAGGCTATTAAATTTTTGTTGCTTTTAAACGTTCAAAAAAGTAGGCTCTCATCTTTGAAACAAAGACTATCTAATTTTAAAAAAAGTCTTTATGATGACGAGCCCTTGAGGATGGTGAACTTTAAAGAGTTGCTGATCTCAAGGTCGTAATAACAAAAACTTGCATATTACTGTAGCGATTAACGACGTCGCTTTTGACGGATATGATGAGGAATGCCCGATATGGCGAATGACACTTTAAACCAACTCGATGAACAGGGCGAAGCGCCAAAACGCGGACGCAAGCCAAAAGCAAAAGTTGCTCAAAACACTTCAACTGCAAGCTTATTTGGTATTGCACCATACGAGCCAAAGAAAAATGAAGAATACATGTCTGAGGCGCAATTAGAGCATTTCAGAAAAATTCTATTGGCATGGAAATCTGAGTTAATGACGGAAGTTGACCGTACACTCAATAACATGCACGAAGAGTCTTCTGCATTACCTGACGTGAACGACCGTGCAACGCAAGAAGAAGAGTTTGCAATTGAGTTACGTACACGCGATCGTGAACGTCGTCTTATTCGTAAAATTGAGCAATCAATTGAAGCGATTAAAAATGATGATTATGGTTTTTGTGAAACATGCGGTATTGAAATTGGTTTACGTCGCTTAGAAGCACGCCCAACAGCAACACTGTGTATTGATTGCAAAACACTTGCAGAAATTAAAGAGAAACAAAACAAGGGTTAAGTTATGCGTCTTACGCATCAACCTCCTTATGTGGGTCGGTTTGCCCCCTCGCCAACCGGTCCTCTTCACTTTGGCTCACTTATTACCGCCCTTGCAAGTTATTGTGAAGCAAAATCACAGCAAGGACTTTGGCATGTACGTATTGAAGATACAGATATCCCCCGTATTTACCCCGGTAGTGAAGCCCATATTTTACAATGTTTAGATGCCTTTGAATTTGAGATAGATGGCAATATTTTATTTCAAAAAGAACGTTTAGATATTTACGAAGATGTCTTGCATCAACTTAAACAACAACATGCTATTTATGCCTGCCAATGTACCCGCAAAATGTTGGGTTCAAATGCTATTTATGCAGGTACTTGTCGTTCACTTAACTTAGATTTTGCTCATCAAGCCATTCGTGTAAAAGTAGATGATCAGCCCATTTATTTTGATGATGCACTCCAAGGCACACATTGTTCGGTCTTAACGCAAGACTTAGGCGATTTTGTTTTAAAACGCCGTGATGGCATTATTAATTATCAATTGGCCGTGGTCGTGGATGATTATTTACAAGGTATTACCCATGTAGTACGTGGTGCAGACTTGTTAGATAATACGCAAAGACAAATATGGCTTGGGCAAGTTTTAGGCTATCCAAAGCTCAATTATATGCATTTACCGCTTGCCATGAATGCCAATGGACAAAAGCTCTCTAAACAAAATATGGCTCAAGCGCTTGATCCAAAACAAGCACCTCTTTTGTTGCAACAAGCGAATAAAGCACTACATCAACACCCTTTAGAGTTGGATACGCCTGCTCGTATGCTAAAACAAGCCATTCAACAATGGGATCACTCTCGTATTCCACATCAAATGACACTGACAGATCAGGTTTATCTTTAAAATATACTTCAAGTTTTTTGGGTGAGAATGGATTGTTTAACATCAACACCAAAATGTATTGATGATTTCTTTGCTCATCATGGATATGATCTGCAATGGTATAATATTTAGACGAAGTAGCTATTTGTATAGTATAACGACCATGACGCAACTTATAAATTTAATAATATATGCCACAGCAAATTGTTATTTTTGACATGGACGGCACACTACTTTCTGCCGACAGCACCAAGATATGGCTTACTCAACAGCTTAAAAGTAACCCTATACGTTTTATATTTGCTTTAGTTATCTTACCGATTGCCATGCTACTTATGCAAATAAAACGCTTTAAAGGATTTGGCGCATCTTTATTTGTTTGGGTTGCCACATTTGGTTTAAGTGAACATCAACTTAAAACGAATTTTTCAAATTTTGCACATCATTTAAAAGGCTTACATTGGTTTGCAGATGCGCTTACTACGCTTAATGAACATCTAGCACAAAACAGGCGTGTAATTGTGGTCACTGCTGCACCCGAGTGGCTTGCTCAGGCTTTAATCTCTTCACTTCATTTAAATATTGAAGTTTTAGGTACACCTTTAAAACCTGTATTTAGTGGATGGGTTGGTGGTCAGCATTGTAGCCATGAACAAAAAGTAACTCGGTTAAAGGAAATTGGTATTACAGCGCCATGGTTTGCAACCTATAGCGATCATATTAAAGATGACTATCCTATTTTAAGTCACTGTGAAAATTCTTATTTAATTAATTCTAATGCTCAGCATTCTAAATTTAAACATTTAACATGGCATTAAAAAACCACGCCTGAGCGTGGTTTTTTTTAGAAGCTTGAAAGCTCTTGATTTGGATTTTCCTGCTTGGTGGTGGCATCAATTTTAAAGACCAATGCAATCATAGCAGCACACATCATCAGCGATGTGCCACCATAACTAATGAAAGGTAAAGTTAAACCTTTTGTAGGTAACATTCCCATATTCATGCCTGCATTCACTAAAATTTGCATCAAGAAAATCATGCTAATACCGTATGCCAAATAACCTGCACGTAAGTAATTATTTTTTAATGCACGATGTCCAATCTTGATACAGCATGCCAACATCATGAACTCTAAGAATAAAACAGTGGTAATACCAAAAAAGCCAAACTCTTCACCTAAAATTGCCAACATAAAGTCGGTATGTGCTTCAGGTAGATAAGACATTTTTTGCATACTATGCCCAAGTCCAACACCAAACCATTCACCACGTCCAAATGCCATGAGTGCGTTAGACAACTGATAACCTGAGCCCAAAGGATCTGCCCAAGGATTACTAAAGGAAGTTAGACGTTCATAGCGATAAGGTGCTGCGACAATAAGTCCAACCAATAATACGGCAAGTACGCCCCCTAACATCATAAACTGACGCAGTGGTGCACCTGCTAAAAAGAACACACCCACCATCATAGTCACAATGACCGTCGTTGCCCCTAAATCGGGTTCTAATAAAATCAAAAGTACGGTAAATGCCATAATCACGCCTAAGCGGATTAAACCTGTCCAACTATTACGAACTTCATGCGCACGACGTACGACATAATCTGCAGTAAAAATTGCCATCATCACTTTTGCTATTTCTGTTGGCTGTAAAGTAAAGAAACCTAAACGAATCCAACGCGAAGAACCATTGACTTCAGAACCAATAATTAAAGCTAAAAACAACAAACCAATGGTGACAATCCAAAATAAAAAAGTATTTTTAAACCAATAATCTAATGAAAAACGAGAGGTGACAAACGCCACAATCAGGGCAATCACAATCGAAATGGCATGACGCTCTAAAAAGTAAAATGGGTCATTTTGATTGGCGGCAGCATAAGGCATTGAGGCAGATGCCACCATCACCGACCCCATGATCAATAATGTAAATACACAAAATAAAAGTACATTACGGGCAGTAATTTCTTTTGGTAGTTTTAACGAAATTTGCTCTATTTTGCCCAATGCGGTTTGCATAAAACCTGACATTTGCGATTCCTTTTTACTTTTCATGAGCCAATGACTGCACACATGCCACAAAGGCTTGTCCACGTTCATTGTAATTTTTAAACATATCTAAACTTGCACATGCAGGTGAAAGTAAGACCACATCATGAGTTTGCGCAGTTTGATAACAATGGTGCACAGCGCGTGATAAATCTGATGCAAAGGTGAGGTGCGTATATCCTTGTAATGCATCTGCAATCTTAGGTGCATCAACACCAATTAAAACCACCTCACGTACGTATTGCTGTACCGCAGTTTGTAAAAGTGTAAAGTCTTGCCCTTTACCCTGCCCTCCTAAAATCAGCACAAGTTTACCCTGTTGCGGTGCGATCGCTTGTCCTAAACCTTCAACAGCAGCAAGCG
The DNA here is from genome assembly GCF_027568475.1 of Acinetobacter sp. HY1485. Lineage (GTDB taxonomy): Bacteria > Pseudomonadota > Gammaproteobacteria > Pseudomonadales > Moraxellaceae > Acinetobacter. Next base: position 226,927 of record NZ_JANKZG010000002.1, read on the forward strand.
TGGCACCAATGTTAGTGCCCTTTGAATCATTGTAGTAACGCACATCATTAAGCGTTGTGACATACTCACAACGATGCTCCAATCCTTTAAATGTTTTTAATACCTCAAGCATTGCAGGTAAAGGCAAACCAATCGCCTCACCTAATGCCAAACATGCTAACGCATTGGCAATATTATGTGTGCCTTGCATATACATATCGGTACTGTTGAGAAGTTTTTCACAACCTCGTGCCAACCAAAGTGCGCCTTGTGCATCTTTTAAAACACCGTATTGATTTAAATCTGGGGCATTTAACCCAAAACTCTGCATCGGTATTGCATCAGGTACTAAAGGACGAGTTAAACTATCATCTCGGTTAAAAACAACTTTTTTAACATCCTGAAAAATACGATGCTTTGCGGTGTGATAGCCCAACATATCTCCGTGACGATCTAAATGATCCTCACTCATGTTCAGTACCACTGCCACATCTGCACCTAAATTTGTTGTTGTTTCGAGTTGAAAACTAGATAGTTCTAAAATAATTAATTCAGGTTCATCTTTAAGTAAATCTAAGGCAGGACGTCCTAAATTGCCCCCAACAGCCACTTTTTTACCTGCGTGCTTTGCCATTTCACCAAGCAACGTGGTTACAGTACTTTTAGCATTTGAACCTGTAATGGCAACAATAGGAACATGGGTTGTACGGCGTAATACTTGAATATCGCTAATCACAGGAATACCTTGTGAGATCGCCTCTTGAATTTGTGGAAGCTGAGGTGCAAGCCCTGGACTTAAAATAATTTCTTCTGCTTGTAATAGTAAATTAGAATCGAGTGCGCCAAAAGAGGTATGCACATGGGCAGGAATTTTGTCATGTCCGGGTGGGGTTATACGAGAATCTGTTACAGCGACTTGATAGCCTTGTTCTACAAAGTGGTTCACAACCGAAACACCCGAGATTCCAAGACCTGCCACCACCTTTAAACCACCGCGGTGTATTAACATGCTTGCCTCTTTCATTTATGCTTTTTTAACCGCTAAATGGTAGCATTTTGCTTTTTAGATTGCTTTTGCTAGATTGGCTTTTTTGTAATGAATTTTGCGGAATTAAATTATATTTAAGTAAATTATACTTTTATAAAATTTAATATTTACACTAAAAATTCTATATTTTTTATTAATTAGATAAATGAAAAAAGTAAAAGACTTTTTAAATTGGCTAAATACACTTTCTTTTGGAGTCAAAATATAAAGAACAATCTATGATTCATAGATATCAAAAATATGTAATTTTCTTATAAGTACTCATCGAAAAAATTTTTATGATAGATTTCTGATTTAATGTGGCTCTTAGATAAACAATATCAAATGCTTATTGACCAATATAATCGTACTTTATCTTCAATTTTTATTTCAACTCAAGTTCTAAGCCATTTAAAAAATAAATTAAATTACTCTTTAAAACTTCGTCATGATGTGAAATTTCAAAGAAAATATAGTCCGCTTCTTCAAAGAATCTAATATCGTACTTCCAATCTAAATTTTGGGGACTTTTCAAACAAATAGCCTTTTCACTTTCGTGGAATCCATTATAACTACTGAGTAATTTTAGCTTTTGAAAAATGAAATTCTTATTTTTCGGATACCATTCTTGTGGATAAAAAAAAATAGATAGTTCGGTAGACATTGAGTTCCTTAAATTTTTAGTATTTTCTAAAAAATTGGTATCTCATAAGTGATAGTTATCAGATAATTTTTTAAACTACAAAAGTACATGGTTCCTTATAAAAAAAATTATAGATTAAGAAAGTTGAAATATAAAAAACCACCTTTCGGTGGTTTACTTCCATTTTACTGCTTGTACAGGCTCTGGCTTGGGTGTAGGCGCATCGGAAGAAGAACATCCACAACCGCCACCACACCCACCTACAGGCATTGGCTGAAGTTTTGCTGCTAAACGATTAAACCCTAAACGTAAACAATACTGTGCTAAATAGCCACGTACTTTAAACGCTGTTTTTGGAAATACGCTTTTAAAAACATACAACGCACTCCAAAGCACAATAGCCGTTACAATCAACAATTCAACCATTTTAGCCTCCTTATAAGCCAAAATAACGCGATGCAATCTGGTAAGTTAAGCAAGACATTAAATATGCCAAGCCAAACAGATATGCCAACATACCTGCAACTGTTTTCCAAGAGCCTGTTTCACGGCGTGCAGTAGCAAGGGTAGATAAACAATGAGGTGCATAAATAAACCACACCAATAACGACAATCCTGTTGCAATTGTCCAACCAGAATTTGGTGAACTAATTAAATGTGTTAAACCTTGCGCCATTGCCTCATCATCTGCACCTGATAACGCATAAACCGTTGCCAATGCAGAAATTAGAACCTCACGCGCTGCCATTGCAGGAATTAAGACAATACAGATCTCCCAATTAAACCCAATTGGTGCAAACAACGGTTGCATTAAATGTCCGAGCTGTCCTGCAAAGCTATAATCTATGGCAGGTAACGTAGCATTTGCAGGCGGTTGCGGAAAAGTAGATAAAAACCAAAGCAATACAGACAGTGCCACAATAATGCCACCGACACGCTTTAAGAAAATTTTACCACGGTCTAATAAGCCAATCGCAATACTCTTTGGATTTGGAATACGGTAGCTTGGTAACTCCATAATAAGCGCATGTTGTGATTTATCTTTTTGTAAAAGCTTCACCACAAATGCAACCACTAAAGCACTTAAAATACCTGCAAAATACAAGATAAACAGCACAACACCTTGTAAATTTAAAAAGCCAAGAACTGTTTTACTTGGAATAAATGCAGCAATTAATAACGTATAAACAGGTAAACGTGCCGAACACGTCATTAAAGGAGCAACTAAAATTGTAATTAAACGATCTCGTGGGTCGTTAATACTACGCGTTGCCATAATGCCGGGGACAGCACATGCAAAACTTGATAGTAATGGAATAAATGCACGCCCACTCAACCCTGCCTTATACATCAATTTATCGAGTAAAAATGCTGCGCGTGGTAAATAACCACTTTCTTCTAACACCAAAATAAAAAAGAATAAAAATAGAATTTGAGGTAAATAAACAATTACACTGCCTGTGCCTGTAATAATGCCATCTACAATTAAACTTTTAAGTGTTGGTTGAGTAATATACGGCGCAATTTGTGCACCAAACCATGCAAATGCACTTGCTATGGCATCCATAAATGGCGCTGCCCATGCAAATACGGCTTGGAAAATGACAAACATAAATACAACAAGGCTGATCAAACCAAACACAGGATGCAAAAAGATTCGATCTAAAAATTCAGTTCGCTGATCATCATGGTTAATAAAAACCACTGCATCTTCTAAAATCATGGCAACTTTTTGATGATGATCACCAATAAGTCCATTCATTTCAGTTTGTTGCATACTAAAATTTTGTTGCTCAAGTGCCTCAATTAAATTTGCAACACCAGAAGCGTGTGTTCCTACAGTCTCAACCACAGGTACGCCCAAACGTTCAGTCAGTTTTTGAACATTCACTTGAATGCCACGGCGACGTGCTTCGTCAACCATGTTTAATACGACTAAAACAGGGCGTCCAAGTTCTAAAATTTCAAGCACTAGACGTAAATGTAATTTTAAATTAGTGGCATCTACCACACACAAAAATGCATCTTGTTCTTTTTCTAAATCAATTTTCCCTAAGCACACATCACGCGTGACTGCTTCATCGGGACTTGTGGCATCTAAACTATAAGCACCGGGTAAATCTAAAACACGGACTTGTTTACGCGAAGGTAAATTAAAAAATCCTACCTTACGCTCAACTGTAACACCTGCATAGTTTCCTACTTTTTGGCGCGTCCCAGTGAGTTGATTAAACACAGACGTTTTACCACAGTTAGGATTACCGACTAAGGCAACACGCAAAGATTCACTCATGCAACACCGTCCTGATTAATTTCAATTTTGGCAGCTTCGGCTTTTCGTAAAGCAAAACGCGTAAATCCAATTTGAATTAACAATGGATCACCACCAAAAAAACCACGAGCCACTACCTTTAAAGAAGCGCCGGGAATAAAGCCCAATGTTTCTAAACGGCTAGCAATTAAGTCAACTTGCTCGTTTTCGCCACATTGATGATTGATTTTTGTGACAAGTGCACTTTGTTTGACTTTCAAATCTGATAGCAACACAGCATCATATCCAAACATTTTTTATTATTATAAACATAAATGAGAATAGTTTACATACGCAATATACAATCAATTACTTCGTCTTCATTCGACTTTTCCATGTTTTTGCACTAAATTAAAGCATGATTTACCCTATCCGATCACCACATTATGCAAGCAAAAAAACCACGTATCCCTACACCTGTTCGTATTCCCGAAACAGCAAGTTTTTTATTGGCATATCGTGATTATCTAGTGGCAAATGCTGTGAGCCCACACACACGTAATGCCTATTTATCAGACCTGATTCAATGTAGCCAATACATCACGTTTCCCATGCCACAATGGACAAAATCAGAGATTGAACAGGTACTTGCACAGCTTAGTCAGGCAGGCAAAAGTCCACGCTCTGTTGCACGTTGTGTTTCTGCTTTACGTTCTTTCTTTAAATTCTTGCGTGAACAAAAACTCAGAACAGATAACCCACTAAGCCAACATAAAACACCTCAAATTGGGCGCACCCTTCCGCATGACTTATCAGAAAAAGAAGTTGAAGCACTACTTGATGCACCTAATATTTATACAGCTTTAGGACTACGTGACCGTGCGATGCTAGAAGTATTGTATGCCTGTGGCTTGCGTGTAAGTGAGCTAATTAATTTAAAACTCGAACTGATTAATTTAAACCAAGGCTATTTACGAATTTTAGGTAAAGGCAACAAAGAACGCCTTGTTCCATTAGGACAACATGCCAAAGAGTGGATCGAAAAATATTTACTAGAAGCACGTCCACAGCTAATCAAATCTCATATTGATTACTTATTTTTAACTCAACACGGCGGCATTATGAGCCGTCAGAATTTTTGGTATGCCTTAAAACGTTATGCGCTTATTGCCAATATTCAAACTGAAATTTCACCACATACCTTACGCCATGCATTCGCTACGCATTTACTCAATCATGGTGCAGACCTACGCGTCGTACAAATGCTGCTAGGACATACCGATTTATCGACCACTCAAATCTATACCCATGTTGCACAAATTCGCTTACAACAATTGCATGCAAAGCATCATCCACGTGCATAATTCACAATTTTATACATTATTTGATGCGTAAAAGCCCTCAGCGTCAGGCGGTTTTTTGTTATGCTAGTGCTTTATTTTGATCATTCGACATGCGTCAAAGGTTTTTTATGTCTCTTAATTTTTCTAAGACTTTACTTTCTTGTGCCTTATTTTGTGGTGTTTTAACAACAACAGCATGCTCTAAAGAATCAACCGCTTCACAAAAGTCTGAGTCACTTACTGCAACTGCACCTGCAACGGGTGAAGCTTCACCAATTTTAGAACAAAACGAAAAGCAACGCTTTATTACAACATTACAAGAGCAACTTAAAAAAGCCAACATCAACGTGAAGATCAGTGATGTTAAGCGAACAGAAGTGCCTAATATTTATTGGGTAAATCTAGAAAATATGCCATCTGTTTATGCCACTGCCGATGGTAAATATATTATTCAAGGCGATGTGATCCGTTTAGGTGATACTAAATTACACAACGTAAGCGAAGGTTTACAAGCACAAGAAAATAAAAAATTATTTGCTGCGCTAAATGTTAAAGATTTAATTGTATACCCTGCTAAAGGCACAACAAAACACGTTGTTTATGTCTTTACCGATGCAAGCTGTCCTTATTGCCATAAATTACACGAATCTATTCCAGATATTAATGCCAAAGGAATTGAGGTTCGTTATATTGCTTGGCCGCGTGGCGAACAATTTATGCCAACCATGGAAAGCATTTGGTGTAGCAAAGATCGTCAAGCAGCATTTGAAACTGTGGCTAAAGGTGGCGCACTTACGCCTGCACAATGTACCAACCCAATCCGTAGCCAATACGAACTTGGTATGCGCATTGGTGTAAACGGTACACCTGCCATTTATAGCGCAGAGGGTGAGTACTTAGGCGGTTACTTATCTGCTGATGAATTAAGTGCTCGTCTTACAAAATAATTCATCTAAAACTGAATATAATTCAATATTTAGGTGAAGATTATCTGATCTTCACCTACCCGCCTTATCTTTTTTTAGCTATGATCTAAAACAATCTCAATTTATCTTTAGTTTGGAGTGTGACGTGAAACCAGTACGTCTGGCTATATTAGGTCTTGGTACCGTCGGTGGTGGTGCCCTTAAGCTATTACAAGAAAATGCTGCTGAAATTAAGCGTCGCACCGGTCGAGACATTCAAATTACTCACGTTGGAACACGCCGTCCACGTCCTGAATTAGAATTAAATGGCATTAAACAAAGTGCAGATTTGTTAGATATTGTTCGCCAACCCGATGTAGATATTGTGGTTGAAGTGATTGGGGGCATTCACCCTGCGCTTGAAATTCTTCAAGAAGCAATGAAGCATGGCAAACAAATTGTAACAGCGAACAAAGCATTACTTGCAGAACATGGCAATGAGCTATTTAAAGCAGCCGAAGACAACAATGTGCAAATTGCCTATGAAGCTGCGGTTGCAGGTGGTATTCCCATTATCAAAGTAATGCGTGAAGGCTTAGCAGCCAACCGTATAGATTGGTTAGCAGGCATCATCAACGGTACAGGTAACTTTATCCTGACAGAAATGCGTGATAAAGGACGTACATTTGAAGATGTACTCAAAGAAGCGCAAGAGCTTGGTTATGCAGAAGCAGATCCAACTTTTGATGTTGAAGGCATTGATGCCGCGCATAAACTGACTATGCTCGCCTCTATTGCATTTGGTATTCCACTTCAGTTTGATAAGGTGTATACCGAAGGCATCAGCAAAGTCACTGCACAAGATGTGAAATATGCCGAAGAACTTGGCTACCGTATTAAACATTTAGGCATTGCACGCCGTGCAGAACAAGGGATTGAGTTACGTGTTCACCCAACACTCATTCCTGAAGATGCACTCATTGCGAATGTAAACGGTGTTAAAAATGCCGTACTTGTACAATCTAATGCACTAGGTCCAACACTTTATTATGGTGCAGGTGCAGGTGCCGGACCAACAGCATCGGCTGTGGTCGCAGATATCATTGATATTGTGCGTGACATTAGCTACACCGAAGATGGTGCAGGTACAGTGCCACAACTTGCCTTTGAAGCGCTGACAGATTTACCAATTTTAGCGCATAATGAAATGACCACCTCTTACTACATTCGTTTAAATGTGGTAGAACAAACAGGGGTACTTGCAGAAATTACATCAATTTTAAGCCATGCAGGCATTAGCATTGATGCGATTATGCAACAACCGCGTAAAAAAGATTTAATCCCTGTGGTGATCTTAACGCACCCTGTTGTAGAAGCAAAAATGGAAGAAGCGCTACAACAAATTCAAGCACTCACGGCAATTCGTGGCGAAATTGTCCGAATCCGTTTAGAAGCGCTTGATAAGTAATCAAAATTAGGGGAATATTTCCCCTACTGTATTTATATATTCATTGGAACATCCTCTATGTCGAATGCCAAACGTTATACTGGTCTTGTAGATCGTTACCGTGATCGTTTACCTGTATCTGACACTACACGTGCTATCTCTTTAGGTGAAGGCAACACGCCTTTAATTAAACTTGAGAATATTCCACGTATTATTGGCAAAGATGTTGAAATTTATGTGAAATATGAAGGTTTGAATCCAACGGGTTCATTTAAAGACCGTGGTATGACCATGGCGGTGACCAAAGCAGTTGAAGAAGGCTCAAAAGCAATTATTTGTGCATCAACAGGTAATACTTCTGCAGCGGCGGCAGCTTATGCAGCGCGTGCAGGCATTAAAGCATTTGTGCTCATCCCAGAAGGCAAAATTGCAATGGGTAAATTGGCACAAGCCATGATGTACGGTGCTATCACTATGCAAATCCGTGGTAACTTTGATGACGGTATGCGCCTTGTAAAAGAAATTGCAAACCATGCGCCTGTCAGCATTGTAAACTCTATTAATCCATACCGTTTGCAAGGTCAAAAAACGATTGCTTACGAAATTGTGGAAGAGCTTGGTCGCGCACCTGATTATCACTGCCTACCTGTTGGAAATGCAGGCAACATTACTGCACATTGGATGGGTTATACAGAAGCGGTTGCGAACCAACCTGCTGATGAGTTTGAGCAAGTGGTGTATGACGCTGAGACTGATCAATTTACAGGTCCTAAGCCTGAAGGCACACCTATTATGGTGGGCTACCAAGCAGCGGGAGCAGCACCATTTTTACGTGGCGCACCTGTAGAAAACCCAGAAACTGTGGCAACTGCTATTCGTATTGGTAACCCACAAAGTTTTAACCATGCTAAAGCGGTTGTTCGTGACTCTCAAGGTTGGTTTGATGAACTGACTGATGACGAGATTTTACAAGCACAACGCATGTTATCTATGTATGAAGGTGTATTTGTAGAGCCTGCTTCTGCAGCATCACTCGGTGGTGCAATCCGCGATATTAAAGCGGGCAAAATTGCAGAAGGTTCTGTCATTGTATGTACGGTAACAGGTAATGGTTTAAAAGACCCAGACACTGCGATTAAACAATGCTCAGATGCCGTAATGCTCACCATTGATGCGACAATGGATGACGTTAAAACAGCAATTTTAGCGAACATGAAATAAGTCATTAAAAAGCCCTGTCAAACAGGGCTTTTTTATTGTAAAAAGTTTAATCTTTTTAGATACGTTTAGGTAAATATGTGAGCCAATTCAAAAGATTAGTCGCATCATTATTACGTGCCTGACCTGTTGGTTCACCCATCAATACCACCACCGCAGGACGCGAATTTACTGTGGTATGCATCACAACACAACGCCCAGCTTCATTAATAAAGCCTGTTTTAGATAAATTGATATTCCAACCGCCATTACGTACAAGTGCATTGGTGTTGCTTGATTTTAGAACACGGTAACCTAAATTAAAATCATAATGTGGTGTAGACGCAAATTGACGAATTACTCCATATTTGTAGGCTTCTGTCGCAAGAATTGCCAAATCACGCGCAGAAGATACATTACGTGGGTCTAAACCTGTTGATTCAAAATAACGCGTTGATGACATACCTAACTGATGTGCTTTTGAATTCATGGCAGAGATAAATGCAGTACGACCACCTGGATAAGTACGTGCCAATGCAGCCGCAGCAGGATTTTCAGACTTCATTAATGCCACTAATAAAATTTCGGCGCGATTCATCTTATCGCCAACACGTAGTGTCGAACTTGCTTTTTTAGGACCTTCAAAATCAATCGGTTGCAGTGTAATTTCTTCCGACATATTTAGACGTGCATCTGCTGTAATTACAGCGGTCATCAATTTTGTAATAGATGCCATTGGACGTGCACTGTTACTATTTTTACTGTAAAGCACTTCACCTGTATGTGCATCCATCACCAATGCAGAGCCTGCGTGTACCGTAGGACCATTACTTGAAAAACTGGTATCTACTACTTGTGGTGCTTGATGGCTTGGTAAAGCAGAGGTGCGACGGATGGTGGTTGAAAGCTGTGTACTACCCTGAATGTTTGGCTCATCCTCAGCAAGTAGCTCCTTTGCGTCATCTGCCGACCAGCTAATATGCCCTTGTGTATTATTATTTGTTAAATCTGCAAAGGTATTTGCACTTAACACTGCTAGAATAGACATACCTAAGGCACGTCTGAAAGATTTTTTTAAACTTTTCACAATAAATTCACTCAACTCAAAGACATCAGATACGCCCACGCATCCAGTGTGCTATGCCTTAAATTTACACAATTTCATCACTTCGATGAAGTTTAGTAATTGTGCATGACTTTTAGGTTAAATTTTAAGATAACATTGCTAATTTTGTCGTTTCATTGCAAGCTTAATTTGCTTTATGTAACAAAAAACTCAATTATTGAGGTAAATATTTGTGATTTCGGTTTTAGTCGTAGATGACCATGAGTTGGTTCGTACAGGAATTTGCCGTATGTTGGCAGATCATGTAGAAATTGAGGTAATTGGACAAGCTGAATCAGGCGAAGAAGCACTCTCTTTAGCGCGTCAACATCATCCTGATATTGTATTACTTGATGTGAACATGCCTGGCATTGGAGGTGTGGAAGCAACACGTCGCTTATTACAAGTGTCTTCTACAATTAAAGTAATTGCAGTTAGTGGTTTGGCAGAAGAACCTTACCCTTCTTTATTACTTAAGGCGGGTGCAAAAGGCTACATTACCAAAGGTGCACCCATTGAAGAAATGGTGCGTGCCATTAAAAAAGTGATGCAAGGTGGTAAATATTTTAGTGCTGATATTGCAGAACAGCTTGCGAGTGCTTATTTATCTGATAGTGCTCAATCGCCTTTTGATCAATTGTCTGAGCGCGAGATGCAAGTTGCGATGATGGTCGTGAGTTGTCATAGCGCGCAAGAAATTGCTGATAAACTTTTTGTGAGCGTTAAAACCATCAATACTTATCGTTATCGTATTTTTGAAAAGTTAGATATTGATAGTGACGTCAAACTCACACATTTAGCGATTCGTTATAACCTCATTCAGCCTTAAAAGAATATGAAGCATTCTGTGGCACAAAATTTTTACCGTTTAGGCTTATGGTACGGTAGCTATCGACTCATTATTGCCTCTAGTTTGCTTCTTATTTTTGTTTTAACGTTTATACCTGCTCAAAGTAGCTATATTCATACTCAACTGTATTTTTCGACGCTCGCAGGTTATTGTGGTGTCAGTTTATTTCAGTTACTCACGCTTAAATTTTTTTCACAATTTTTAAAACAACAAACGTTATTATTTTGTCTTGTTGATATTTTATGTTTTAGTAGTTTAACCTTTGCTTTAGGTGGTCCTAACCTTCATGTTGGGATTTTATTTGTCATTACCATTTTTATTGCAAACTTACTGCTTGAGCATAAATCAGCACTTACCCTCACTTTAATGTCTGTCATTATTGTGGTGTATATTCAGTTTTTTGGTTCTTGGTTTGATTTTGCAAACTTAAATAACATCAGTAATAGTCTTTTATTGGCGTTTTTGTTTTTTGCTGTATACGGCACAGCACAGTTTGCAGTACAACGCTTTAAAGTCCTCGAAAAACTTACGGCACATCAATATTTAGAGTTAATGCAACTTCAAGACTTAAACCGTGCCATTTTAGAACAAATTAGCATGGGGTATTTAGTAGTTGATGAAGATCTAAATATTATCTTAAGCAATCCTGCCTCTCACCAACTGTTAGGTATGCCTGCCTCTTCTTTGTTTAGAACAGTATCGCTTCAGGAGCTTCAAAAAGATTTTTACCATTATTTAGATACACATCAACCCAGTCATGGCGAGCGTTTTATTTTTGATACTGTACAGTCTAAATTTAGCATACACGTTCAAATTCAAAAACTTGATGTACCCCAACAAACACTTACCCTTTTAATTATGCAAGATGCACAAAAATTAAACCAACATGTGCAACAACTTAAGCTTGCCGCACTTGGACAACTTTCTGCCAGTATTGCCCATGAAATTCGCAATCCACTTGCCAGTATTGTGCAAGCTAACGAGTTGTATTTAGATGCACCTCAAGAAGAACAACAAATGCTTAATCAAATGATTAGCAAACAAAGTCATCGCATTGACAATATCATTCAATCTACACTAAATATGGCACATAGCAAAGCCACTGCACCGACTGATATTGCACTGTATCATTTTTTACCTCAACTGATTGAGGAAAATTTTAAGTCACAACAGTCTCATATTCATATCAAAATTCATCAACCACTGCGTATTGCTTTTGACGAGTCTCAACTTAGACAAGTGTTGATTAATCTAATTCAAAATGCCTTACAACATAATCATCCTACCGCAAAATTTATTGAACTTTATGCTTATGCCCAAGAAGATGACGCTTATATTGATGTGATTGATTTTGGTAATGGTGTACAAAAAGAGAATATCAAAGATTTATTTTCACCATTTTTTACCACCGAAATTAATGGCACAGGCTTAGGGTTATATCTTTCTCATAGCTTTTGTGAAGCAAATCAAGCAAAATTAAACTATATCAAACTAAAAAGCGGAACTTGCTTTCGCATTGAATGCATGCGCATTCAGGACAATAAATAATTAGGATACTATGACCACTCAACAACCACATATTTTATTGGTGGACGACGAAGTAGACCTTTGTATGTTGTTACAAATGAGTCTAAAACGTATGGGGATGCGTTGTGATACTGCTCATACCGTCGCACAAGCAAAGCAACTACTGCAAACACATACGTATCAGGTATGTTTAACCGACTTAAACCTTCCCGATCAAGATGGCATTCAGCTTGTTCAATATATTAGTGAGCACTACCCCACATTGCCTGTGGCGGTTTTGACAGCTTATGGCAACATGGAACTTGCAATTTCAGCTTTAAAGTCGGGGGCATTTGATTTTGTAAGTAAACCAATTGATGCAGCCTCACTTAAACAACTGCTTGATAAAGCATTGGTTAATACAACACAGCCTCATGTTGAAAAAGGAATTGAACATCGCCTTTTAATTGGTGAATCTGACAGTATTCAAGCTTTACGTTGTACGATTCAGAAAGTGGCACGTACACAAGCGCCTGTATTTATTACAGGTGAATCGGGCACAGGTAAAGAGGTGGTAGCAAAACTTATCCACCAACTCAGTCATCGTAAAGATGCTGCATTTATTGCCATTAACTGTGGTGCTATTCCTGCCGAACTCATTGAAAGCGAACTGTTTGGACATAAAAAAGGAAGTTTTACAGGTGCAAATCAAGATAAATTAGGGCTTATCCAATCGGCAGATGGTGGCAGTTTATTTTTAGATGAAGTTGCTGAACTTCCCCTTAGCATGCAGGTAAAGCTCTTACGGGCGGTACAAGAAAAGAAAATTAGACCTGTGGGTACAGACCATGAAATTCCTGTCGATTTTAGAATTATCAGTGCTACACACCAAAATTTAGAAAAATTGGTACAAAACGGCGAATTTAGACAAGATTTATTTTTTCGTTTACATGTGATGAATATTCGACTACCGCCACTACGTGATCGAGGGCAAGATATTTTATTGCTTGCAGACCACTTTATGCAAAAAATTTGTACGGCGTGGAATATTCCACCTAAACAGTTTTCTTTACAAGCTAAACAGTGGTTATTACAACAACCGTATTTAGGCAATGTACGCGAATTACACAATATGATTGAGCGTGCTATTACCCTATGTGATAGCAATATCATTGAGCAAGATAATTTAAGTACGATGCTCATGCCTCAGACCACATCACAAACAGTAGAACCTGAAGCTCAATCTTCCTCAAAATTTCCAGAAGAAGGTTTAGAAATCTATTTAGAAAGTGTAGAAAAGAAGATCATCATTGAGGCATTAGAACAAACGCATTGGAATAGAACAATGGCAGCCAAAAAACTTAAGATGTCATTTCGCTCGCTGCGCTATCGTCTTAAGAAATTTGGACTTGATACCGATAAAGATTAAACAGTAATTAACATCATTTGGGGGCTATATTCATGTAGAAAATAGCTCCAAAATGATTTACTAAGACTAAACTCACTCTCTTCTATAATGCTAAAAAGCGTAAATTAAAAGATTTGACAATAACCTATACCAAAAGTTATTAACTAAAGTGAAAATACATCCTAGATTAGGAGTTTTTAAATATTATAATTAATTCTAATCCTCTTCAAAAAATTTCAATACGTTTAATTTTTATATATTTTAACTAAAATCAATATCTTGCATACTACAAACAATCCTTTTTAGCTTAAAAATTTAAAATTAGATGCCTGAAAGCAAAAGGTCATTTTAAATTAAAGGTTTAGATAAAATTCAGGTTTAATTATGTAATGAAATAGCATAAAAATATTCCTAAAATAAATTTTTTTTATGCCATGTTTGTCTTTTTAAAATTAGTTTAGTAATAATTGACTCACATCATCAACATACTGTTCATCAGGTTGATTAACTGCTATCGGAAATATCTTATTTGGCACAATGCCCTGTCCATCAATCATATGCCCAAGCGGTGTGTAGTAATGGGCAACCGTCATTTGTAACGCTGCACCCGTATTAAGTGGAAAGAGTTTTTGTACTACACCTTTACCATAACTTTTCTCACCAACTACCAAAGCACGGCTATGCTCTTGTAATGCAGCAGTAAATACCTCTGCTGCCGATGCAGAACGGTGATTAATTAATAAACCAATTTTAATTTGTTGGTAGTCTGCACTTGGTAATGCTTGAAAAGTTTGATTTCCTTCGGACCGACTTTGCGTACTGACAATCACGCCATTACTTAAAAATAAATCGGCTGTTTCTACGGCAGCAGACAATAGTCCACCTGGATTGCCACGCAAATCAAACAAAACTGCTTTTACTTTATTGGCATCATAACGATCTAAAATATTTTTAATTTCAGTTGCAGTTTCTTGTTGAAATACAGGTACTTTAATCAATAGCACATTGTTTTTGAGTAGTTTTGAACGAACAGCAACTTCTACTTTTTTATTACGCACAATGGTCATAGGCTGTCCTACAGGGGCAACTTGTATACTCAGCACCGTACCTACAGAACCATATAAAATATTTTTAACTTGGTCGGCATTTAAATCTTTTAAATCTTGATTATCTAACTTAAACACAGGCATGCCATTTTTAAGCCCAAGTTTTGCCGAATCAGCACTATCTTTTAAGTTTTTAATCAGCCATTGGCGTGTATCAGTATCGTACACCACTTCAAAATCGGTGGTTGCCACATCACCATCAGTGTACTGCACTAACTGTTGATATTCTTCAGGACTTAAATAACGTGAGTAACGGTCTAACCCGCCTACAAGCCCTTTAATGGCTTGCTCAAATAAAACATCATCAGTTTTAGGGGTTACATAGTTGTCTTTAACTAAGCCATAAATTTTAACAAAACGTTGAATAGCATCGACAGGAATTTCCTGATTCTTAACAGTCGGTTCACCGTCATCATCTAAAACTTCTGCATGGGCAACATGACTCAGACAGCTCAGTAAGCAAATCATTCCAATTGTGCGTTTGATCTGCTGAATCATGTTTTCACCTATTAATCTTGGATAGTAATTAAGTTATGCCCTTTCATTTCAGCAGGAATTGGCAAATTCATCAAGTGTAAAAGCGTTGGCGCAACATCAGCAAGGACACCACCGTCTGCAATAGTGGCATGTTTAGGACCCACATAAATAAATGGAACTTTTTCTGTGGTATGTTGTGTATGCACCTGCCCGCTTTCGTAATCTTGCATTTGCTCTACATTACCATGGTCGGCTGTAATTAACATATGTCCGTTACCACGCTTAACCGCATCGTACACGCGCCCTAAACAGGTATCCACCGCCTCCACTGCTTTTACTGCTGCATCAAATTTACCTGTATGCCCCACCATATCGCCGTTGGCGTAATTCACCACAAGTAAGTCAAACTCACCACTATCAATAGCATCAACCAATTTATCTGTTACTTCGTACGCACTCATTTCTGGCTGTAAGTCATACGTTGCTACCTTAGGCGATGGAATTAAAATACGCTTTTCGCCTTCGTATTCATCTTCACGCCCACCACTAAAGAAAAAGGTCACATGCGCATATTTTTCTGTTTCAGCAATACGTAGCTGTGTTTTACCTAAGCCCGATAAATACTCACCTAACGAGTTATGCAACGCTTCTGGCATATATGCCACAGGTGCATCAATACTTGCTTGATAACGCGTTAACATCACAAATTTAGATAGTTTTGGTTGGACTTTACGCTCAAAACCTGTGAAGTCTTTTTCTACAAAAGCACGGGTAATTTCACGCGCACGGTCAGCACGGAAATTCATAAACACCACACTATCACCATCTTGGATAGGGGTTTTATCACCAATACGGGTGGCTTTTACAAACTCATCTGACTCATCGGCTGCATAAGCTTGTTGTAATCCTTCAGTTGCCGATTGTGCCACATGTACGGCTTCGCCTTCAGTGAGTAAGCAATAGGCTTGTTCCACTCGATCCCAACGGTTATCACGATCCATTGCAAAATAACGCCCAATCATAGTGGCAATACGCCCTTGATTTGGATACTGAGCAAATAGCGCATCTAGTTTTTGTAAAGAAGGCTCGGCGCTTTTAGGTGGCGTATCGCGTCCATCTAAAAAGGCATGTAAGTACACGGTTGCACCACGTTTTAGAGCAAGTTCACACATGGCAATAATATGGTCTTGATGGGCATGTACCCCACCTTCAGACAATAACCCCATAATATGAACTGCACCATTTGCTGCTTGTGCTTTTTCAACTGCATCCACTAAAACAGGCTGTTCAAAAAAAGCGCCTGTACGAATGTCTTTGGTGATACGTGTAAAATCTTGATACAACACACGCCCTGCCCCAAGGTTCATGTGTCCAACTTCAGAGTTCCCCATTTGTCCATCAGGCAAGCCCACATCTTCCCCCGAACCCGAAATTAGACTATGTGGATACTCAGCCTCCATTTTAGTCAGGTTAGGCGTTTTAGCCGCTAAAAAAGCATTATCTTGTTTGGCTTCGCGATGTCCTACACCATCCATAATCACGAGTACGTAAGGGGTTTTCTTGTCCTTGATATCTGCCATGTTCTGTTCTCTTTGTTGTATGGTTACAGGTTCATCTTACCTAAGTTTATTCTAAATTTTAAGTTAGACTATTGTAAGGGGGGCTAATCATGCCTATTCATTATTTTTCTTCGCAAAATGACTGGCAATGATGCCACACGTGATGAGCTGTACTTGATGAAACAACATCAATGGCAATAAAATTAAGCCAAATGGTTGCCCTGCAAAAATAATTTTTGCCATTGGTACACCGCTGGCAAGCGTTTTTTTAGAACCACAAAATAAGATGGTAATTTGATCGGCTTGATTAAAGCCTAACTTTTTAGATGCGTATTTAATTAACACCATAATAATGGCAAGCAAGGCACAACACACAAAGATTAAATTGAATAAGGTTTGAATCGAAACTTGATGCCAAATTCCTTCAATAACAGCTTCACTAAACGCAGAATACACCACCATCAAAATAGAACCTTGATCGACTAATTTCACCACAGAAGCATTTTTTTTAATGAATGGAAAAAGTTTGTTACGACAAATCTGTCCCAAAATAAAAGGGACGAGTAACAAGCCAACAATATTTAAAATGGCACTGCTGTGATCGGCATGTTGTGTGGCAACGTTTTGCTGAATAAAAAGACCCACTAAAAACGGCGTTAAAAACATACCAAAAATATTAGATGCAGACGCACTACATAAGGCAGCCGATACATTACCTTTTGCAATAGAAGTAAACGCAATAGAAGACTGCACAGTAGAAGGCAACAAGCACAAATATAAAATACCCAAATATAATTGATGCCCAAGCAAAGGTTCTATAAGCGGTTTAAAGAGCAAACCAATAATGGGGAAAAGTGCAAAAGTACATAAAAAAATACAGAGGTGTAAACGCCAGTGGGTTAATCCCTCTATGACTGCCTCACGCGAAAGCTTGACCCCATGCAAAAAGAATAAAAGTGCGATTGCAACATTGGTCAGTTGGCTAAATAAAACAGCGAAACTTCCATGAATAGGTAAAAAACTTGCAAAAACAACAACTAAAACAATCATTAGGCTAAAGTTATCGGGTAAATATTTGGGTCTATTCATTTTATAAAAAGTCTCAGCAATCAGATTAGAAATTACCCTACATTTGGTAGATGGCAATCACTCATTGCGAGCATGTTATACTTGTCTAATAAATAACTTCAAATAATAAAAACGACATACAGATCTAAAAAGTAAAAAATTTAAATTGGAATTTATAAACTAGTCTATCGTCTATTTTAGCTATTATTTTATTAATAACAAATACTTAAAATATTTTTTGATCTATAATCTCGAGCCTTTCATCTATCATTTTATTCACAATCATTAACTTTAAATGAATTCCATTCATCAATTTATGAAATTAAATCATTTTTATTCATGCAGTCGCTAGGGTATAAATTACCTCATACTCTTCGAGATTATAGTTGAACGACTTAATCCAACTGACATGTAGGACGCTAGATCAAAATGAAAAACGAATTTGATTTCACGATTAAAAGTATTGGTTTAGATGAGAACTATCACCCATCAAACAATACACGTATTACCACAAATTTTGCGAACTTAGCGCGTGGCGAAAGTCGTCAAGAAAACTTGCGTAATACATTAACCATGATCAACAATCGTTTTAATGATTTAGCTTCTTGGGATAACGCTAAAAAAGACCGTTATTCTGTAGAACTTGAAATTGTGTCTGTGGATATCGATATTGAAGGTAACGGCAACACCTTTCCTACCATTGAAGTATTAAAAACCAATATTATTGACCACAAAAATAATGCACGTATTGAAGGTATTGTCGGAAATAATTTCTCATCTTATGTGCGTGATTATGACTTTAGCGTGTTATTGCTTGATCATAATAAAGATCAAGATCAATTTAGCGTACCTGAAAACTACGGCGACCTACACGGTAAAATTTTTAAACACTTCGTGCAATCAGATATCTACAAACAAAATTTTGCAAAGTTACCTGTCATTTGTTTAAGTGTTTCAAATACCAAAGTATACGAGCGTACAGCAAACGAACATCCTATTTTAGGTGTGGAATATCAGCCAACTGAATCATCTTTGACTGAAGAATATTTCCAAAAAATGGGCTTACAAGTACGCTACTTTATGCCAAAAAATACACGTGCCCCGTTAGCATTCTTCTTTTATGGCGACCTACTAAGCGACTATACTAACCTTGAGCTGATCAGCACGATTAGTACAATGGAAACATTTCAAAAAATCTATCGTCCTGAGATTTACAATGCAAATGCTTCAGCAGGTGCATGTTATCAGCCAAGTTTAAAAAATAATGACTACTCACTTACACAAATTGTATATGACCGCGAAGAACGTAGCCAACTGGCAGTGAAGCAAGGTAAATTTACTGAAGCGAATTTCATCAAACCATATCAAGAAATCCTTGAAAAATGGGTTGCTGAGTGCGCACTTTAATAAGATAAGAAGATAAATTATGAGCATATTACTCCCGACTTCAACTGCTGGCAGCCTACCTAAACCCGCTTGGTTAGCAGAACCTGAAAAACTTTGGTCACCTTGGAAATTACAAGGCTCAGAACTAATAGAAGGCAAACAAGATGCGTTGCGTTTAGCATTACATGAACAGCAATTGGCAGGTCTTGATATTGTGAGTGATGGCGAACAATCGCGCCAACACTTTGTCACTACATTTATCGAACATTTAACAGGTGTCGATTTTGAAAAACGCCAAACCGTTAAAATTCGCGATCGTTACGATGCGAGTGTTCCAAGTGTTGTAGGTGATGTCGCACGTCAAAAACCTGTTTTTGTTGAAGATGCGAAGTTTTTACGTCAGCAAACCAAACAACCCATCAAATGGGCGTTGCCTGGTCCAATGACTATGATTGATACACTGTATGATGGCCATTACAAAAGCCGTGAAAAATTGGCATGGGAGTTTGCAAAAATTCTCAACCAAGAAGCGAGAGAGTTAGAAGATGCAGGTGTTGATATTATTCAGTTTGATGAACCTGCATTTAATGTATTCTTTGATGAAGTCAATGACTGGGGTATTGCCACCTTAGAACGTGCGCTTGAAGGACTTAAATGTGAAACTGCAGTTCATATTTGCTATGGTTACGGGATCAAAGCGAATACAGATTGGAAACAGTCACTAGGTTCTGAGTGGAGACAGTACGAAGAGGCGTTCCCTAAACTACAAACGTCTAATATTGATATTGTTTCGCTTGAATGCCATAACTCACGCGTACCAATGGACTTATTAGAACTTATTCGTGGTAAAAAAGTGA
This sequence comes from Acinetobacter sp. HY1485, assembly GCF_027568475.1. Lineage (GTDB taxonomy): Bacteria > Pseudomonadota > Gammaproteobacteria > Pseudomonadales > Moraxellaceae > Acinetobacter. The sequence continues at coordinate 247,041 of NZ_JANKZG010000002.1, forward strand.
TGGTTGGTGCAATTGATGTTGCAACAAACACCATCGAAACACCTGAAGAAGTTGCAGATACGTTACGAAAAGCCCTACAGTTTGTAGATGCTGATAAACTCTATCCTTCTACCAACTGTGGCATGGCACCTTTGTCTCGTGACGTAGCGCGCGGTAAACTCAATGCCTTAACAGCAGGCGCAGCACTTATTCGCCAAGAGCTTGCATAAGTGATTAGGGGTTACTTCGGTAGCCCTATATACTCTAAGTTTTAATTTAGGAAAAAGTAATGGTTGAATCAGTCGATTTTAGAAATGCAATGGCTTTACTCACAAGTGCTGTGAACGTAGTAACCACAGCAGGCGTTTCAGGTCGTCATGGCTTTACTGCCTCTGCGGTATGCAGTGTGACTGATAACCCACCAACTTTATTGGTTTGCATGAATACAGCTTCTCGCTCGTATACTTACTTCGAAGAAAATAAAACCCTCGCGGTGAATGTATTAAATGCACATCATCAAGATATTTCAAAAGTGTTCTCCTCTAAAATGAGTTCAGAAGAACGTTTTGAACACGGCGAATGGACAATGCTTAAAACAGGATCGCCCGTTTTAAACGATGCTGTCGTTAGTTTTGATTGTGAAATTGAGCAGATTCAAGAAGTAGGCACACATGCTGTATTTATTTGCCGTATTTTAGCAATACAGCAAGGGCAAAATCATCATGGTTTGGTCTATTTTAACCGTGACTATCACCATGTAGGCTTACCTAAATTACTCTAATTTTTAGGGTACCTCCAATAAAAGGGAAACTAAATTCAATTTCCCTTATCGCTTGTTTTTCAAAAAACGAATTCCATTACGGACTGCTGTATTCAATAAAGAATTTAGATGGTATAAAGATGGGTTTTAGAATTGACTACAAGGTTTACTTCTGTATGTAAATTACAACCTAAGCATGATGTTAATTTGTAAGGTACAATCCAATTGCTTTAATTTTTTATTATAAAATTTACAAAAATTAATGGATAGCGATTAGTCTAAAAGTAATTGATTATGTAGGTTTATTTAAAAATTTTACGCACAAAGGTTCTTCAAAAATATTTTTACTAATAATTCACAAGATCTGTTTCTCACCGTTGGTGGGTAAAGGATAAATCTAAAACTTAAATGGCTTAGTGAAAGCACCCATGACTTGTGATGATCATGCAAGCTATGCAGCACAAAATACGCTATACCAACCTATGTATTTAAAAGATACAACAAGAAACACTGATCACGATTAAAAATCTAATTTTACTACTTGTTATTGGCAACTCATGAAAACTCAAGCACATGCCAATCCAAACTCTAAAAGCCGTGTACTAATTGCGAGTTTGGTTGGAACCACCATCGAATTTTTTGACTTTTATATTTATGCAACCGCAGCAGTATTGGTCTTTCCACATTTATTCTTTCCTGAAAGCAGTGGTAGCGTGGCAATTTTACAGTCACTTGCAACCTTTGCAATTGCATTTGTGGTACGCCCAATTGGTGCAGCTATTTTTGGACATTTGGGTGATCGAATTGGACGCAAAGCAACATTAGTTGCCGCATTACTTTTAATGGGTATCTCAACAGTATGTATTGGTTTACTGCCAAGTTATGCCCAAATTGGTGTATATGCTCCCTTACTTTTGGCAATTTGCCGTTTGGGGCAAGGCTTAGGATTAAGTGGCGAATGGAGTGGCGCAATTTTACTTGCTACCGAAAATGCACCTCAAGGCAAACGTGCTTGGTACGGTATGTTTCCACAGCTTGGTGCGCCCCTAGGTTTTATTTTAGCGGTTGGTACTTTTTTACTGCTTGGTAACCTCATGTCTAATGAAGATTTTTTGGCATGGGGATGGCGTATTCCATTTGTTTCTAGTGCATTACTTGTATTTTTAGGATTATATATACGTCTAAAACTACATGAAACGCCTGCATTCCAACAGGTCATTAATACACACAAAGAACAAAAAACACCATTTAAAGAAGTGATGACACATCAACGTAAAAATGTTGTTTTAGGGACACTGGCAACTGTGTGTACACTTGTTCTTTTTTACCTCATGACTGTTTTTGCAATGAATTGGGGCACAACCGTATTGGGTTACACGCGTGATGTGTTTTTAAAAATGCAGCTTGTTGCCACACTATGTTTTGCACTGTGCATTCCAATTTCTGCTATTTTTGCCGAGAAATTTGGACGCAAAAAAACATCTATCGTCATTTGCCTTATTTGCATTACGTTTGGGTTATTCTTTTCTGAATTTTTTGTTGCCAACAACCCAATGTCTGTACTTCTTTTTTTATGTACAGGGTTAAGCATTATGGGCTTAACTTATGGTCCTATTGGTACGGTGTTATCGGAGATTTTTCCAATTTCAGTATGCTACACAGGTTCGGCATTGGCTTATAATTTGGCAAGCATTTTAGGAGCCTCTTTTGCGCCTTTAATTGCCACTAAACTTGCACAAAGCTATGGTGTAGGTGCTGTGGGATATTATCTTTGTGCAGCTTCATTGCTGTCTTTAATTGCATTTATGTGTATTAACGAAACCAAAAATCAAGACATATAAAAAAGGGCGATTACGCCCTTTTTTATTTTGCTTGATTAAGAAGGTATCCCCAAAAATTATAAATAAAGACAAATCAAAAAAAACTAATCCATAAGAGAAGTTACTTATAACTTCCCAATAATTAATTTATTATAATATATCGCTTTTTTTAAATTCAATTTTATGCAATTTAGACATGATATCAATGGACTTCGTGCCATTGCTGTTTTAGCTGTTATGATATTTCATTTCAATCCACATTGGTTGCCAGGTGGATTTGCAGGGGTAGATATTTTTTTCGTTATCTCTGGTTTTCTAATGACTTCTATTATTTTTAGTCAAATACAAAATGGAAGTTTTAGTTTATTCTCTTTTTATAATGCTCGTATTAATCGTATTGTTCCTGTTTTAGCTGTTTGCTGCATTATTTTATTAAGTTTTGGATGGTTTTATTTATTACCAAATGATTATCAACTTTTGGGTAAGCAAGTTGAAAAAAGTATTTTATTTATTTCTAATATTTTATTTAGTAAAGGTTATGGATATTTTGATTCATCAGAACATACAAAATGGTTACTTCATACTTGGTCACTTTCAATAGAGTGGCAGTTTTATATTTTTTTCCCACTTATTATTTTAATGATTAAAAAAATAATAAAATTAAATAATATTAAATACATAATTTTTTTTCTATTTATAGTTAGTTTTCTTTATTCAATTTACTCCACATACCAAGATAGTAAAAGTGCTTATTTTTTGTTATCTAGTCGTGCTTGGGAAATGCTTTTTGGTAGTCTTGCATTTCTTCACCCATTACGATTAAAAAAGGGAAATTTTGTTCTACACATTTTAGGTTTAATACTTATTTTTACAGCATATTTTTTAATATCAAAAAGTACGCCTTGGCCAGGATACATGGCATTAGTCCCAGTTTTAGGCGCTTATTTCGTCATTGCTAGTCAATGTAATACTATATTTATTAATAATTTTATTTTTAACCCAATTGGAAAATGGTCATATTCAATTTATATTTGGCATTGGCCTTTAGTTGTCTTTGGTTTTTATTTTTCTTTAAATAGTTGGTGGATATACGGTATTCCTTTATCTATTATTTTTGGTTTTATAAGCTATCAGTTTATTGAAAGAATAAAATTCCAAAAATATGCATCATGGAGAAATCTATATAAAGTTATTCCTTTGTATTTATTACTTGTAACATTAACTCTTGGTTATGCAATAAAGGAAACGAATGGATTTAAATCACACTATTCAGAAGCTGTGCTTAAAATCTTATCAGAAACAAAAAATAGTTTTCCATATTCTTGTAAAACAGGCTTAAAAAATGGTGAAATCGATGTTTGCAAAATTGGTAAATCTGAAAAAATTAATGCAATTATTGTAGGTGATAGTCATGCTAAAGCAATCACATCTGCTGTCATTGAAAGCCTAGATTCACATCAAAATACTATTCTCTCTATTACTACTGCTGGTTGCCCTTATATTCCAAATGCAAACTTTGATAATAACTATTGTAAAGCTACAAACGAGAAAAAAAAGCAATTTTTGGCGAAATCTGAAGGTATTCCCATTATTTTAGTCAATCGTTATTTACAACGTTTAGAAGGGGAAAACAATGATGAACGTATCTCAAACGAAAATGAAATTCCTATTTATTTTTCGAATATGCATGCATCAAAGCATGAAATTTATGCTGAATTTCACCAAAATCTACAAGCTACTATTTGTGAATTAACTAAAAAATCACCTGTTTATATTGTTAATTCTATCCCAGAGTTTCCATTTGATGTTCCTAAACATATGGGAAAACAATTATTGATTAACCGTCAATTACAAAAAAACTCTATCTCATTGCAAAGTTATGAACAAAGAGCCTATGTTCTCAATCGTATACTGGCTCAAGTTGCACAAACATGTGGTGCACACCTTCTAGATGTAAGCCAAACTTTATGTAAGAACAGCGAATGCATTAGTCAAATCAATAATCGTCCTATTTATAAAGATGGAGATCACTTAAGTGAATATGGTAATAAACTTTTAATTCCTATGTTTAAGTCTTATTTACAGCAAAAATAAAAAAGGGCGGTTATGCCCTTTTTTATTTTGCTCGATTGAGAAGGTATCCCCCAATGGCAAAAATAATAAAAATAGGTACAAAGACAAACCATGCAGGTGATGGCGAATAAACTAAACTTGCAAAACCTAAAAAGTCTTGCATATAGAAAAAGCCTAATCCAATAAATAAGGCAATCACTAATCTAAAGCCCATAGACTGTTGACGTAATGGCCCAAAGATAAATGAGCAAGCAATCACAACTAACGCAATTAAAGAAAATGGCATACCCACTTTTTGCCAAAATGCCAACTGATACGTTTTAGGTACTTGGCTATATTCAGACATATAACGCATAAAAGAAACCAACTGACTTGGGGATAAATCCTCAGGGTCAATGGTTACCATATGCACATATTTTGGTTTAAGTGCTAATGGTAAATTTTGTTCATTACTTTGATTTAAAACAGCATTACCATTGTCTTGTACAACCATTTCACGAGTGTTGGTAATATCCCACTGCCCTTCTTGCTTAAACTTGCCTTGTTCGGCATTAGTGAGCGTTTTTAAATGATAATTATCGTCAAAATTCAACACTTGAATTTTTTTGAGAACGCCTTCGGAATTGGCATAATCAATATAAATAAAACGTTGACCCTCACGGCTCCAATAACCTTTTACCTCGCCTAAAGAAGCAACACTTTGATGAGTTTTTAGGCTGTTTGCTTTTTCATTACTATATGGAATAACCCACTCACTTAACGCAAATGCCAAAATAACCAAAAGCATTGCCGAGCGAATAACCCATCCAACAATACGCCATAAGCTAACCCCAACAGAACGTAACACGATTAATTCGCTGTTAGATGCGAGCGTCCCTAAACCCACGACTGCGCCAATTAAAGCAGCGATTGGTAAAATTTCATATAAATAATGAGGTGTATTCCAAAAAACATACTGTAATGCTTGCCAAGCATTGTAACCATGTTTGAGTTGGCTTAACTCGGCAAGATAAGTAAACAAACCTTGTAATAAAGTTAAAATGGCAGTGGTACCCAACATTGCCAATGCTGTGGTTGTCATCACATGCTTCGCAACTAAACGACGTGCAAACATTTTATAGACCTCACTTACTTGTTAAACGGCGATGACGTAAAAAGAACGCCGTAACCACTGCATAACCTACCAATACAGCAGGATAGAACCAAATCGCTAATTCACCACGCGAAATACGCGTTTTTACTGCCATCATGGCAACAATCAAACTTGCAAAAATTAAAATTGCAGGCAGTAAGCGATAATAACGTCCCTGACGTGGATTGACCTCAGACAATACGGTTGCCAACATTAGCGCAATCACAATAATAAATGGACCAAACAAACGCCAACCTAACTCACTTTGCACAATGGGGTCTTGCCTTTTATCCCAAAGTTTTGAGATTTTCATAGATTCGGCTTGTTCGCCTGATACTTCAGCTTCTTTATTATTTTCAATTCTTAAACGATAGCTTTTAAACTCAGCTTGCGAATAATGTGGCTGTCCGGGATACACCTCATAACGGCGACCATCGACCAAATCCACTACATTTGCAGTGTCATTCGGCACATCTACACGCTTTGCCTCACGCGCTAAAATAATAAGATCAGGCTTATTATCTTGTTGTGCACGTTGATAAAACATCACATCACGTAAATTTTTACGATCTTCTGATAAATCACTGGCATAAATCGTATAAGGACCTGAAGACACAAACTCTTTTGGACGTACCAAATCGAAGCCTGTGCGTACCGCCTGCGCACTCGTGAGCTGTTCAAATTTTCGCAACCCCCAAGGTGATACCCACACCATGAGTGCCACTTGTACGACTAAAAAAACAGTCGTTAACGGAATCAGTAATTTAGAAAGCTGATTACGGCTCACCCCACTACTATTTAGTACTGCCATTTCATGGTCAATATACAAACGACCAAAAACAAGCATTAACCCAATAAAGAACCCCAATGGCATAATCAAGGTTAAGAATTCAGGTAATCGATAACCAATAATACTAAATAAGATACTTACGTCTAAACGCCCTTGTGCTGCCACACCAAAATATTTAATGAGACGACCGCCCATAATAATCAGTGTTAAAAGTGCAACCACCACCATGGACGTCGACACAACTTGTTTAACAAGGTAACGCCGAATAATCAAAAGGAAGCTTCCATAACAAATATGTTGCTAGTTTAACCGAATACAGCAAATAAAAAACCTTTGCTGATATTGCACATTGCAACTAGATTGGGTGTAATGTTTCAATACACACTATATTACAAGGTCGTATTTAAACTATGAAATTGACATTAAAAACAACACAAAATACTGCCTCTGCTGTATTTGTTTTAGTAGATGCAGACCAAATCCAACACGTAAACACGCAATATCAATCTACCATTGAACATGCAGGCTTTACAGCAACAACCAACGAAGTTTTGCCTATTTTTACCACAAAACCTGTGGTGTATCTTGTAGGTTTAGGTAAAGCAAATGAGTTAAATCCAACAAAGTTGGCAAAAGTTGCACAAACTATTATTAAAACTGCACAAAAAAAATATCAAAGCATCGAGCTTGATGTGCAAGCATTAAATGCAGATCAACATGCTATTTTTGCACTTCAGCTTACCCAAGCAAACTATCATTTTGATGAATTTAAATCACAGAAAAATGAATTCAAACTTGATGATTTAGCATTTTCAAATATAACCCTCACACAAGCACAGCTTGATGTCATTCAAGCCACTCAATCGGGACAAAGCCTTGCCCGTGATTTAGGCAATCGTCCGGGCAATATTTGCTACCCAGAATATTTAGCACAACTTGCCCAAGACCTTGCAAACGAATTTCCTGATCTTTTAAAAGTCACTATTTTAGAAGAAAAAGAAATGCAAGAACTTGGTATGGGTGCGTTTTTAGCGGTAAGTAAAGGTTCAGAACGTCCGGGGCGTATTATCACTTTAGAATATAATGCACAACGTGAAGAAGCACCTGTGGTACTTGTGGGTAAAGGCGTGACCTTTGATACAGGTGGTATTTCGCTTAAGCCGGGTGCAGGCATGGACGAAATGAAATTTGATATGTGTGGTGCAGCATCTGTATTTGGAACCATACGCGCGCTATGTGAAGCAAAATTACCTATTCATGTGGTGGGTACCATTGCAGCGGCAGAGAATATGCCATCAGGTCGTGCAACGCGTCCAGGTGATATTGTAAAAACCATGAGTGGGCAAACCGTTGAAATTTTAAACACGGATGCCGAAGGTCGTTTAGTCCTTTGCGATACGCTCACTTATGTAAAACGCTTTAACCCTGCTGTGGTGGTAGATATTGCAACCCTTACAGGTGCATGTGTGGTTGCATTGGGTAAAGTAGTCAGTGGCTTATTCTCTCCAGACCAAGCGTTGGTACAAGAATTACAGCAAGCAGGCGAGCAAAGTTTTGACCGTGTATGGCAAATGCCTGTAATGGACGAATACCAAGAACTATTAGACTCACCATTTGCCGATATTGCAAACATTGGTGGTCCACAAGGTGGTGCAATTACAGCAGCGTGTTTCTTACAACGTTTTACGCGTGAATACCGTTGGGCACATTTAGATGTGGCAGGTACGGCATGGCTATCAGGTGCAAATAAAGGCGCAACGGGTCGTCCTGTGCCACTTCTTATGCAATTTATTGCCAACCGTGTAACACATGACTAACGTTAGCTTTTATTTATTTGAGCAAAGTGACGAACGACAAGTACAAAGTGCTTGTCGTTTATGTCGCAAAATTCTAAAACAAGCCACCAAAATTTGGTGGTATTGTCCTAACTTAGCACAGCAAAAACAACTTGATGAAGTGTTGTGGACATTTGATCCGACCAGTTTCATTCCTCATGGTATTCATGATACTCAAGGGCAAGTCTGTATTTCAGAGCACTACCCTACCTCGGGTGAATGGATTATTTTTAATTTTTCTGACAAAACGTTAGAAATTAAAGATACGTTTCAACACATTATAGAGATTGTTGAAAATAACGAAGACGCTAAAATAATAGGACGTGAAAAGTTTAAACAATATCGACAATTAAACTTACAACCACGAACCTTTAAATTATAACAACGTGCAGGAGAACAATTGTGGCGTTAAATGTGGGTGAAAATTTTGAACAGCGTTGGTTAGCAACCCCAGAACGTGTACGCCAAATTTATTTAGATGATCTTGCACGCATCAGTGATCTGTTAAATACCGATACCGACCTTAAAACATGGCAAACACAAGAGAAAAAATACCAAGCCACATTTAAAGAAGATATAGACCAAGCCTATCAAGACTACAAAAAAGAGCTTTTAGAACAAGCACGTTTACGTGAAAGAAAAGTTTTAGAAAATCGTTTATTACAAAAACGTGAACAACAGGCGCAAGCTATTGCTGAAATGCAACAAGAAGAACAGCAGCAATTTGAACAAGAAAATGAAATGCTCAAGGCTTTGGCACAATCACTTCAGCAAAATACAACCGAATATACACCTATGGTGCTGTCTCAAATTGGGCAACAGCCTCAAACACAAGAACTATCTAATATTGTACTCAATCAAGTATTAGAAAATGTACAAGTTCGCCTAGAACTTGAAGCAGAAAATTTAATTGACCAAGTACAACAAGCGATCAAAGCATTTAACCAAAATATGACGCAAGCGACCCAAGAAGAGGTTGAGCTTGCTTTAGTACAACAAAAGGCCGAATAACCTCTTATTTATGTCATTGTCATTAAACTGGCATTACCACCTGCTGCAGTAGTATTAATACTAACAGCATGTTCAACAACAAGGCGTTCTAATGGAATATTAAAATCATCAGAAGGCAAATGATGAATAGATACAATAGCTCCTGTGTGTAAGGCCAATGCTTGTTGAACGTTTAAAAGATCATCAGGGCTTCCGTAATGTAAAACAGCATCAAATACTTCCTCTGCTAAAGTGGAAATCCATAAAATATGTGCTGAAATTGCTTTAGGTAACGTCGTACTATATTTTTGAAAAAATACTGTGTCTTGTTTAATAACAGGTTGAGCATTCACTGCTAAAACGGCAAGCATTTGATTAATGTACTGTTGTTCTGTCTCTGCCAATATCAATACTCTTTTTCTAGGCTGAAGCGTGTAATGATTCATCTCACCTGTAGGCCCTTGTAACTCATAAGTACAACCCACTATAAAAGGCTCATAAGACTGTATGTCTAAATGAGGAAAATTCTGTTCTACCCATGTTTTAAAACTATAAAAGCGCGTTACATCATCATTTGGTAGAGTTGTAATCTTACGTTTAGTTCCAAAAAGATTCATGCTCGTTTTAAATGTACCACTTTGAGTTAAACGATAAATATAAAGTGGGCCTCCTGCTTTGGGGCCTGTACCTGACAATCCTTCTCCGCCAAAAGGTTGCACACCAACCACTGCACCCACAATATTACGGTTTACATATAAATTTCCTACTTCTGATAAATGAATGACTTTATTAATGGTTTCGTCAATACGAGTATGAACTCCCATTGTTAAGCCATAACCCTTTGCATTAATACGCTTAATTAATTGTTCAAATTCATTTTGTTGATATGTGATCACATGTAAAACTGGACCAAATATTTCTTGTTCTAAATCATCAAGATGAGGTAATTCAATTAAGGTAGGTGGAACAAACGTACCATGGTTATAAATATCCTCATTACTTTCATGTAAGCTTAATTGATGGACTGTATATCCCTTAGATTTCATTTTTTGAATATGACGATCAATATTTTGTTGAGCTTCTTTATCAATTACAGGGCCCACATCGGTTTTTAAAAAATGTGGATTACCTAAACGTAATTGCTTCATTGCACCTTGAAGCATTTTCAAAACATTGGCTGCATTATCTTCTTGTAAACAAAGAATACGTAATGCCGAGCAACGCTGTCCTGCACTGTCAAAAGCAGAATTTACAACATCTAACACCACTTGCTCTGTTAGTGCAGAAGAATCCACAATCATGGCATTTTGCCCACCTGTTTCTGCAATCAGCGTTACAGGGTTTCCTTCGGGAGTTAGGCGATTAGCAATAGTTTTTTGAAGGATTTTGGCAACTTGTGTTGAGCCTGTAAATATAATGCCATGAATACGTGGATCTGCACTGAGTTGTGCACCCACTGTTTCTCCTTGCCCAGGGGTAAACTGTAAGACTGCTTCAGGAATACCTGCGTCATGTAAAATTTTAATCGCTTCATAGGCAATTAAAGGCGTTTGTTCAGCAGGTTTGGCAATCACACAATTACCTGTAACTAATGCGGCTGCAATTTGTCCTGTAAAAATAGCCAATGGAAAATTCCAAGGACTAATACATAAAATTGTTCCAATTGGCTTTAAATTACTTTGTACACTATTTGCTTGATTGGCATAATAACGTAAAAAATCAATTGCTTCTCTCACCTCAGCAATAGCATTTGCATATGTTTTTCCACTTTCTCGGCAAAGCAAAATCATAAGTTCAGATAATTTGTTTTGCATTGTATTTGCAGCAATCTCTAAGCATTTTGCGCGTTCATTTATACTCAGCTGTGCCCATGTTTGCTGAATCTGCTCTGCTTGTATCAATGCCTGTTCCACATCTTGTTCACTAGCTTCAATTACAAAGCCAACTCTATCTTGATGATTTGCAGGATTTAAAATAGCCTGTTGATGTATTGCTTCTTGCTTTTTTTGCTGTGCAATTAAAGGTTTACTGAGCCATTGATAGGAATGGAGCGTATTTGCAACCTCATTTAACTCAAAAAGAGCATTATCATTAGCAAGATCTAATCCAAACGAATTTATGCGGACTGATCCGTACAAGTCGGCAGGTAAAGGTATTTTTGGGTTCTTTATACCCATTTGACCCTTATGTATACCCTGTTGTTGGATCTCATGAATAGGTGGCTGAATTAAATCCTCAATCTGGATTGATTTATCGGAAATACGATTCACAAAAGAGGTATTTGCCCCGTTTTCTAAGAGACGACGCACTAAATAAGCCAACAAGGTTTCGTGATTACCCACAGGTGCATAAATACGACATGGTATTTTTAATTTGTTCACCACATACTTATATAAAGGTTCCCCCATACCATGTAAACATTGAAACTCATACTGTCCTAAAACATAATTTTGTGCACCTGCAAGCTCATAAACTGTCGCCAATGTTTGGGCATTATGTGTTGCAAATTGGGGGTAAATTAAATCTAAATGCTCTAAAAGTCTTTTAGCACAAGCAATATAAGAAAGGTCGGTATGTACTTTTTGAGTAAATACAGGGTAATCTTTTAAACCATCGACCTGTGCTTTTTTAATCTCACTATCCCAATATGCACCTTTTACTAAGCGAATCATTAAACGTTTTTGACTTCTTCTCGCTAAATCAACAATATAGTCAACCACATAAAAGCACCTTTTTTGGTAAGCTTGAATAACAAATCCAATGCCATTCCACTGTGTTAATTCAGGTTCAAAACATAGTCGCTCTAGTAATTCTAAAGATAGCTCAAGTCGTTCTGTTTCTTCAGCATCAATATTAATTCCAATATCATAATGCTTTGCCAATCTCACAAGCTCAACTAAGCGTGGATATAACTCGCTATGTACACGGTCAGCTTGAGCGCGAAAATAACGCGGATGCAAAGCAGATAATTTAATCGAAATTCCTGCACTTTGATAAACACTTCTTTGTTTGGTTGATTGCCCAATTGCATGAATTGCATTTATATAATCTGCCATATAACGCTGTGCATCTAAATCAGTAAGTGCAGCCTCACCCAGCATATCGTAAGAATATAAAAAACCTTCTTTTTCTAAAAATTTTGCCTTTTCAAGTGCTTCTTGAATCGTCTCACCTGTAACAAACTGCTCACCCATCATACGCATTGCTGCATCAATCGCTTTACGAATAATACTTTGTCCATAACGGGCAATAAGTGCATTTAATGTCCCCGAGAGAGAATGTGGTGCAGACGGTGCCATCAGCTTACCTGTTAGCATTAGCCCCCAAGCAGCAGCGTTCACAAAAATTAGACTACTATTTCCAACATGCGCTTGCCAATTTCCTTGATTAATTTTGTCACGGATAAGTTGATCGCGTGTCGCTATATCAGGAATACGTAACAAAGCCTCTGCCAAACACATCAAAGCAATACCCTCTTGTGAGGATAATGAAAATTCCTGTAGCAAACCCTGAACAATACCTGCTTTACCTGTAACTTTATTATTTTGTCTAAGATGTTTTGAAAGTTCTAATGCTAATCCATATATTTTTTCTTCTACTGGTTCAGAAATTTTTGTAAAACTTAATAAGGTTGCAACAGCATCACTTTCAGCTGTGCGCCAATTTAAAGTAATTTTATTTTTAAGTTCTGTATTTTTAGGAAAAATTACAATATTTTCAAATTTCTTGTGATCAATTTCTTTCATAACATCACATCCTGTTAGTTTAGTTTAGTTTAGTTTTATCTATTTATTTAAATTTCATTTAGAGTCTTACACTGATTGATTATTTTTTGATAGATATTATTAATGAGTTTTAATGGTAATTTTTAAATTATTAAATGAAAAATACGATATGAATACAAATATACTCATATCGTTTTGTCTACTATTTGTTGCGCAAAGGTTTTGTAATTTGTATATTATTTGCTCTCTATTAAGTATCCTTACTTATCAGAAGATAGCTTTATCATTTTACACCGTTGCGCATTTACTTGCGCCTTCATCATGTTATGCTCAAATCATGACTAAACGATTAGGGAGTATAAACATAAGTAGGTTCAAAAATACGATTCATCTTTTGAACTCAAATTACTATTAACTATTTAACTTGGATTGAATGCCTTGACGCTCTAATAATTTTTGTGACTTTAGCAAAAATTCTTGACTATATGCTTCAGATAAACCTGCTGATGGGAAGATTCCTTGCCCTTTATGATTAAATGATGTGCCATTATATTTATCTATATCTAATGAAAATAATAGTGGAACAATACGCTTGGCATAACTCTCAGCCGTAGGAGTAAACCAACCAATTGCACCTTCCATTAGGCGTGATTTTAATGACCCTTTACCTAAAAAATTATCGCGAATATTTGTTTTAATTAGCCCAGGATTTAACCCAAAGAACAAAGTATTTGTTCTTGTTTTTGCACCATTAAGAACTAATATTTCATTTCCTGCCACAGTGGTCATATGTGTTGCCATGGGCTTATAGGTTATTTCTGAATTTAAATCTTTAATATTACCCATTTGCCCACTACCTGGATAACCCATTAAAAATATCCGTGGTTTCATGGAGGTATTTTTTCTTTGTGTACCCAACCGATCTGCCATGTTTTGTAGCATTACAAATCTGTTTAAGTAACTCACAGCCAAATCTTTTTCGATACCTTCTTGCGTTTCTTGGCGATGCGGTGCAGCGAATATACCTGTTGTGAAAATGAGCATATCGAGTGTTTCAGGCATTAATAATGTGGTCACACGCTTTGCCTCTGCCATAAGGCTTAAATCTGCTTTGATAAATTTAATATTAGGCAATTTTTGATCACGAAAAGTTTGCCCTACAACAGTCACGTTAGCACCTTGAGAAGCCAAATGTTGGCTTAAAGCTCGCCCAATCCCCCCTGTTCCGCCAACAATAGCAATCTGTTTATCCTTGATAGATAAAATATGATCAGAATTTTCATGCCAAACTATATGACGATTACGTTTCATTCTAGTTCTCTTAAAATAATACGGTTTATAAAATCCTATCTATTTTTATGTATGGGATAAATACAGTATATTAAATATGACTGATCCAAATATGGCGCAATATATAAATGATTAATTATCTTAATGATATGGCTTTGTTTGTAGAAGTTGTTAAAGCAAAAGGATTTCGTAATGCTGCTGAAGTGATCGGTATACCAAATTCGACCCTATCACGTCGTATTAGTAACCTTGAAAAAGCAATTGGTTTACGTTTATTAAACCGCACAACACGGAAAATTGAGCTAACAGAAGCAGGTCAAATTTATTTTGATCGTTGTAGAAGAATTCTGACTGAAGCAACGCTAGCACATGAAGAACTTAACGGTATCCTTTCTCAACCCAGTGGTCTACTAAGAATCTCATTACCTGTTGATTTTGGGTCAATTTTTTTAACTCCCCTACTGGTTAAATTTACTCAGCTCTACCCTGAAATAAAATTCGAAATTGATTTAAGCCCACAGCTTACAGATTTAGTCAGTCGAAATATTGATGTCGCCATTCGCGTTGGAAACCAAGCAGACTCTAATCTCATTGCACATAAACTCATGCAGTTTCAAGGACAGCTTTTTGCTTCTGCTACATATTTACAAAACTTTGGTATTCCCACTCACCCTCAAGAACTTATTGAGCATGAGTGTTTAACCTTTTCTAATAATAAAATATGGAAATTACATGAAAATAAAAATACTGTTTCAGTCAAAGTTAGCGGTAAATTTAGTTTAAATAATATTGGAATGCTTAGAAAGTTATCCCTTTTAAATCAAGGGTTTTTAATGATTCCACCTGAGGTAGTAATTGATGATATTAAAGAAGGTGCATTAATACCCATTCTTCCGCAATGGAAAGGCGATATAACCCCTATCTATGCCTTAACAGAAACTAAATTAATTCCTGCTAAAACACGTACTTTTATTAATTTTTTAAAAAGTGAATTAGCAGGCTATCAATACGTCTCACAAAAGATATAAAAAAAACCTATCCTTTTAAGAATCCATTTTCTGCCAAAAATGACATGCTAATACTTGCTTCAGGCTTTTGTTCAGCAGCTTTATCCCCCAACAATAAACGCTCGATATAACGTGCTAAAACATCTACTTCTAAATTTACTTTACTGCCTGTTTTCCACGTACCAATATTGGTACGTTCTGCCGTATGTGGAATTAAATTTAAACTTAAAATATTGCCACGCAAATGGTTAATGGTTAGGCTAATTCCATCTACTGTAATTGAGCCTTTTTCAGCTAAATACTTAGCAAGCTCTACAGGCGCGGTCACCTCAAAATACAACGAGCGTGCATCTTGACGTACAAGCGTAATTTCACCCATACCATCTACATGGCCACTCACAATATGTCCACCAAAACGTGTGGTGGGTAACATTGCTTTTTCAACATTAACAGGCTGACCCACTTGCCACTGACCAAGTGTCGTACGGTTTAAACTCTCGCGTGACACATCTGCGGCATACCAATTACTGCCCCACTCAACCACAGTGAGGCAAATACCATTGGTGGCAATCGAATCCCCTAAATTTACATCAGACATATCAAGTGCTGTATGAATACGCAGGCGTACATCGCCCCCTACATTTTGCACACTTTCCACACGTCCTACATTTTCAATAATACCTGTAAACATCAGTTTTCCTTTTATTACCACAAAGCAAGTTGCGAACTTACCCCTGTTGTATCCACGCCACCTAGCTCGGCATAGTGATATAACTGCCCTAACAGTTGGCGTAATGGTGGACCAGATTTAGATTTTGTATCAGTGATGACAATAAACTCAAGTACTCGCGCCCGTTCAGATTGACGTTGCTTACTCACACGATAACGCGGTACATCTTGGGTGAGTAATGTCACCTTACCACGCGCTAAATTGGCTTTGAGTAAGTCAGTTGCCGAAATATTGCCATCGGTTGAGTAGCTTGTCAGAATAAAACGTGCATTGATGGTTGAGAGTAATTTTTCGTAAGCGTCTTTAGCATGTTTTGATGAGTTATATGCACTTGGACGCTCTTTTCGCCATGCCCGATCTATACCACTTTTAAAGCCTTTTGTGTCAGGTGTAGGTAAATCTATCTGATCCCATAAAGTCAGTGCATTCAAAACATGGTAATTACTGCTATATGCATGTTGATTATATGGCGGATCTAAATACGCGACATCCACCTCAAACTCACTCATTTGATCCGCTAACCGCTGTGCATCTACACACCACATTTCCGCAGCAGGTTGCTCTATATTACCCTTTTCACAAAAACGACTTGGCGTTAACCACAACAAAGACTCAATACGCTCGAGTGCCGTTTGTGTTTTGCCACCCCACCCATGATGGAAGCTTTTAAATACACCACTGGTATTACTCACAAAACTTGCCGAATATAAAAGTGGTGCAAGTAAAGCACTCATTTCGATATCGTTAATTGCGCCTTCTGCTTGCCAATTGGCAATTTGCTGACGAATGGCATCAATACGCATCCCATTACGGCGTTTAAAAAACAAACGATCACGGGCAGGGTCATATTCTTCGTCATTGCGTGGGCATAAATTGTGCGTAACCCACCCTTTAGCAAGCGGTAAACGGTTTAAATAATCAATCGCTTTTTGATAGCCACCCAACTGCTCAAACTTGGGAGCTTCTACGCAAGAGAGCACCGCATGGTTAAGTGCATGGCTATACGGCTCCCAATCATTGGCAATCACACGATAACCATTTTCACGGGCAAGTCGTGACACCACACCGCTACCTGCAAAAAAGTCGGCAAAAATGGGAGCACGCTTTTTTTTACCATCGGTATTGAGTGTGCCTGTTTGTTCTAATGCTTCTAAAATTAAATGTAAAAGACGGCGTTTATTACCCAAATAAGGCACAAGTTGATGAAACAAATATTCATCTGTGGTGCGGGCAGCGTGGCGTCTTTTATGATAAACCGTGGTCGTTTCTAAACTCATAATCACTCGTAAAGCGGTATCAGTCTTAAACGTAAATCTTCACCAACTTGCGTTATGTCTTTTACGTTAAAACGTGTTTGCTGTGCCATGTGGATAAATTCACCCTGAAACATCGCACGCGCAGATTGACCCAAAAATGTAGGTGCAACGTAATGGATAAGTTCATCCACAAGTTGATGCTGTAAAAATTGTGTAGAAAGCGTTGCACCTGCTTCTACCAACACATCATGAATATTATGTTCTTTGGCAAGTGTTTTTAATAAATTTGATAGCGGTTGTACAGCAATTTGTACCACGCCTAAATCTGCTAAATCCTGTCTAAACGGTGTCATCACAATGGTATTTTGCGGTTGCTGTAAAATTTGAGCAGATAACGGTAAACGCCCTTGGCGATCTAACACCACACGCTTAGGTTGTACCACATGGTCAAACGCACGTACATTCAATAAGCAATCATCTGCAAGTACGGTATTAATGCCTGTAATGATAGCACCCGAAATAGCACGCCAATGCTGTACGTCTTGCCTTGCAGTTACACCCGTAATCCACTTAGATTCGCCCGATGCCATGGCAGTACGCCCATCTAAACTTGCTGCCATTTTTAAACGCACATACGGCATGCCTGTTGCCATGGTTTTTAAAAAACCTAAATTGAGTTGTTTGGCTTCTTCTTGATATAACCCATGCTCAACTTGTATACCTGCTTGCTCTAAAATTTGGATGCCCTTACCTGCTACCAAAGGGTTAGGGTCTAAATTTGCAATGATGACCTTTGCCACTTGTGCATCAACCAATGCTTTGGCACAAGGCGGCGTACGTCCAAAATGGGCACAGGGTTCTAAGGTCACATACGCGGTTGCACCTTTTGCCTGCTCGCCTGCTTGTCTTAACGCAAAGACTTCTGCATGTGGTTGCCCCGCTTGTGGATGGTACCCCTCACCTACAATTTTGTTATTTTGAACAATCACACAGCCTACATTTGGATTAGGTTTTGTGGTGTATTGTCCTTTTTGTGCAAGCTCAATGGCACGTTGCATGTAGTCCATATTATTGCTCACGTTTTTGCATCAGTTCAATTTGCTGTCTAAAGGCTTCCACATCTTGGAAATCTTGATAAACCGAAGCAAAACGCACATAAGCCACATGGTCTAAACCAAATAAGGCTTGCATCACAATTTCACCAATTTTTTGCGAGCGAACATCACGCTCACCCAAACGGCGGATTTTAATTTGGATATCGCTTAAAACAGCTTCTATTTGTTCTTGTGTAACAGGTCGTTTTTGTAAAGCATGCATTA
Organism: Acinetobacter sp. HY1485; assembly: GCF_027568475.1. Classification (GTDB taxonomy): domain Bacteria; phylum Pseudomonadota; class Gammaproteobacteria; order Pseudomonadales; family Moraxellaceae; genus Acinetobacter. Next base: position 265,747 of record NZ_JANKZG010000002.1, read on the forward strand.
AAGAACGGCGTAATTTTTCTTCATCAAAGGGTTCATTTTTACCATTTGATTTATTTACACGTGGCATAACGACTTCGTAGGTTTCAAAAGTTGTAAAACGTTCGCCACAGCTTGCACACTCACGGCGACGACGAATTTGGCGACCTTCTGCTGCCAAACGTGAGTCTATTACCTTGCTATCAGGTGTGTTACAAAATGGACAATGCATTACATATTTCATCAACCAAAAGAGAAGCTATAGTGTATCAAAAAACCTTTAGATACTAAATGTAGTGTTTGAAATAAAAAAAGCACCCGAAGGTGCTTTTTTAACTATTCAATTTTTTCGTTATGTTGGCTCAAATCTAAGCCCATAAATTCAGCTTCTTGATCGACACGGATCCCCATGACTAAATCAATTACTTTTAAAATAATAAAGGTACAAATTGCACTATAAGCAATCGTTGCAAGCACACCTTGGAGTTGTACCCAAAGTTGATGGATCATATCGGTGGGTGCTTTGTCGCCCATAATAAATGGACTTGCAAACACTGCCGTTAAAATTGCACCTGCAATACCACCTACTGCATGTAAACCAAAAGCATCTAAAGCATCGTCAGCTTTAAGTAGGCGTTTTAAGCTGGTAATTCCCCAAAAACAAACCACACCACCAATTAAACCCATTGCCAATGCACCACCAACAGTCACATAACCTGCCGCAGGGGTGATCACCACTAAGCCTGCCACTGCACCCGATGCCAAACCTAACACAGATGCTTTACCACGAATCAGCTTTTCTACCACTGCCCAAGCCACACCTGCTGCTGCGGCTGCAACTTGTGTCGTCACTAATGCATAACCTGCAGAACCATTTGCACCTAAAGCAGAACCACCATTAAAACCAAACCATCCCACCCAAACTAAACTTGCACCTACTACAGAAAGCGTGAGGTTATGCGGTGCCATAGACTCTTTGCCTAATCCAATACGTTTACCCAACATATAGGCAGCCACTAAACCTGCAACTCCTGAGTTAATATGGACAACCGTACCGCCTGCAAAATCTAAAGCACCATCGCTACCTAACCAACCACCACCCCATACCCAATGGGTAATCGGTGCATAAACCACAATAACCCATACGGTAATAAACGCAACAAAAGCCCCAAACTTCATCCGTTCCGCCACAGAACCACTAATAATGGCAGCCGTAATAATGGCAAATGTCATTTGGAAAATCACAAATAAAATTTCAGGAATGGTGCCTTGTAAGGCATCTGTGGTAATGCCTGACAGCATGGTTTTACTCAAACCACCAATAAATGCGTTACCTGCATCAAAGGCTAAAGAGTAACCCATAATCACCCAAACAAGGCTGACCACCAAGGCTGCAGATAAACTATATGCCATGGTACTGAGCACATTTTTTTTACGGATCATACCACCATAAAAGAGTGCTAACCCCGGAATGGTCATCAATAACACCAACGCAGTCGAAATTAAAATCCATGCTGTATCACCTGTATCAAGCTTGGCAGGTATTGACACAGGTGCAGGCGTTTCTGTGGCTACATTGGCTGTTATAGTTGTTGGAGAAGGCTGTGATGCAACTTGTGTGGTTGTTGGTGTGGATGCAATCTCATCTGCCCAAACAGGCGCTGTTGATAGTAGGCTAACAAAGCCCAAAGCAAGTGCTATTTTTTTCATCATGTCCCCCAACATTTTTCATTATCTGTTCATCAAATCTGCGTTACACCGCATCAGAACCTGTTTCACCTGTACGAATACGAATGACTTGTTCTAAATTGGTCACAAAAATCTTGCCATCACCAATTTTTCCTGTACTTGCCACACGTGTAATAGATTCAATAACTGACTCCACCATTTCATCGCTAATCGCAATTTCAATTTTTACTTTTGGTAAAAAATCCACCACATATTCTGCACCACGATACAATTCTGTATGACCCTTTTGACGTCCAAATCCTTTTACTTCTGTTACGGTAATCCCTTGAACGCCAATTTCCGATAACGCTTCACGGACATCATCTAACTTAAATGGTTTTACAATTGCTGTAACAAGTTTCATGGTTATTCCTTTGGCTTAGACTCGCATTACTGTTTTATGTTCAATTTTCATGCCAAAACTTTTGAGTTGGGGGAAAACAAAAAATTTAGGCATTTTATTGATTTATTTTAACTGAAAAATGCAATTGTTTGATCAAGCTCAAAAAACCTTTAGAATAAATGACGAATTTTTGTGAGATCACTCAGATGATGGAAACACTATTACAAGCTATTTTGGCGCAAGTTGAACAACCAAAAAAAGATATTGAACATAATGTACGCGCACTTTTACAAGAAGCAGTCACTAAAATGGATTTAGTATCTAAAGATGAACTTGATCGTCAAAAAGTTGCGTTAGAACGTGCGCATCAACGATTAGAAACATTAACAGCACAAGTAAAACAATTAGAAGATGCACTTACCACTCAACAAGCACTAAAATAGTGCAGTATAGATTTTAAAAGCCGCACTAAAACGGAACCAACATGTCGTTTGCTAAAGTTTTTACTCGTAGTATTTGGGGATTACACGCACCTTTAATTGAAGTTGAGGTGCATGTGAGTCAAGGTTTGCCATCATTAACCATTGTAGGTTTACCCGAAATTGCGGTAAAAGAGAGTAAAGACCGTGTACGTTCGGCAATTTTAAATAGTGGTTTTAGCTTTCCAACTAAACGTCTCACCATTAACCTTGCACCTGCGGATTTACCTAAAGATGGTACGCGTTTAGATTTACCGATTGCCATTGGTATTTTAGTAGCAACAAAGCAGATTGAACCTAAAGGTCTTGAACAATACGAATTTTGTGGCGAACTTGCCTTAGATGGGCAATTAAGGTCTGTTAATAGTGTTTTAACACTCGGCATTGAGTGTCAACAAGATCAGCATCAACTGATCATTCCTTTGTGTAATACACCCGAAGCGACACAAGTTCCACACTTAAAAGTATTTGGTGCGACTAACTTAAAACAGGTATGTGAACATTTAACCCAAACAAAATGCCTTACACAACAAGTTGCCTGCTCAAATCAATCGAAAGTATACCCACAGCCTGATTTAGCCGATGTAAAAGGGCAATTACGACCCAAACGTGCGCTTGAAATTGCAGCAGCAGGTGGGCACTGTATTTTATTTAGAGGACCACCCGGCACAGGTAAAACATTGCTGGCTTCTCGGCTACCTTCTATTTTACCGTGTTTAACCGCACAAGAAGCACTTGAGGTAGCACGGATTTATTCAGTTGCCAATCAACCCTATATATTTGGACAACGCCCGTTTAGAGACGTCCATCATACAAGTTCAGGTGTAGCATTGGTGGGTGGCGGTACACGCCCCAAACCCGGTGAAATTACGCTTGCCCATTTAGGAACATTATTTTTAGATGAGCTTCCTGAGTTTGACCGTAAGGTATTAGAGGTACTTAGACAACCACTCGAAAGTAAAAAAATCACAATCTCTCGTGCTGCCCACCAAGTCACGTTTCCTGCAAATTTTCAGCTTATTGCAGCAATGAACCCGTGCCCATGTGGTTATGCATTTCATCAAGACAATAAATGCCAATGCACACCACAAGCCATACGGCGTTATCAAAATAAAATCTCAGGTCCTCTTTTAGACCGTATAGACTTACATATTGATGTGCCACCACTCACTGCAAGTGATTTACAAAGTACTGTACCTTTAGAAACCTCTGCACAAGTAAAACAACGCGTAGAAGATGCCTATCAATATCAAATTGCACGTCAAGGTTGTACTAATCAGGCGCTCAGCCCCCAGCAGTTAGAACAACATGCACCCTTAGATACACAAACAAAAAATATGCTGAGCCTTGCTCAACAGCGTTTAGATTTATCTGCGCGTGCCTATCATCGTATTTTACGCGTTGCTCGTACCATTGCCGATTTAGAGCAAAGCAAAAATATTCAAAGTCATCATTTGAGTGAAGCGTTGTCTTATCGTAGTTCGATGTAACACCAACATAAGTGACCTAAAGTAATAGATTTTATCTTATTGGGTGAAAAATGCTCTCTGTGTTTTCTCCATCAAGAATTGCAATTCTTTATATAAAGGAGCTCATCCTTATTACCTAAAATATCTATTCACTCAGGCTGTTTATTTTATCGCAACATATTTCAAACTAGATGCATCAGCAGCTGGGTTTTGAATAGCAATTTTTTTCACTAAAACAGTCTGGTTTTTTTCTTTGCTTGGTTTAAAACCATCGATGGTGTTATAAAAATTTTGCCACTCTTTATTTAAGTAATATTTCTTTTTATGCTGATCTAAGGTAAATTCTTTCACTTGCATGCACTGTATTCTAGCAGCACCTGCACTACATTCTTTGGTAAAAGGTGCTATCTCTAAATAGGTTAAATCTGCTGTTTTGCTTAACGTACCTAAACGCTTAGACTGAATAAAATTCTCACCTACTAAAAATGTCTGTTTACCTAATACCACATGCGTATCGTTAAACTTAAAATGTCCATTTTGATTACCTGTTTTTTGTTTTAATTGATAACTATAATCAGGTTTTAATAAAACCGTTGCCTTTTTACCCTGATATTCGCCACTCCAATCGAGTGAATTTTCTGATGTATCATGCGCCAATACCTGCCCCGTCAAACCTAACGCGATAAGGGTCATTAATACTTTTTTCATTTTCAATCCTACAAATTAGATATCGCTAAGATTAACTTTGTAAAATAAAAACGTCCGTTTTGTATTTGTAAACTGATCTTAAATTGCAAAACAGCAAGTCCGACTCGTTAGGTATCAACTGATGCTCAATCTTAAAAGATTAATTAAAAAGAAAGTACTTTGCCAATTTTTTAATATAAAAAAACCAGCCCTAAGGCTGGTTAAGTGATGTGAAATTACCCACCAATTTTTTTGTATTTTGTACGGGTTGGACGCGCTTCATCACCTAGCTGTTTTTTACGGTACGCTTCATACTCAGTATAGTTACCGTCAAAAAACTCAGGTTGCTCATTTTCAAATGATAAAATGTGCGTTGCAATACGGTCTAAGAACCAACGATCATGCGATACAACCATTACAGTACCTGGGAACACTAAAATTGCATCTTCTAGTGCACGTAAAGTTTCTACGTCCAAGTCATTCGATGGTTCATCGAGTAGTAAAACGTTTGCACCTTGCTGTAGAATTTTCGCAAGTTGTAGACGGTTACGCTCACCACCTGACAAACTACCTACGCGTTTTTGTTGGTCTGACCCTTTAAAGTTAAAACGACCAATATATGCACGAGATGCAATTTCGTAATCGCCGACTTTAAGAATATCCAAACCGCCTGAAACTTCTTCCCAAACCGTTTTGTTGTCATCTAATGTGTCACGGATCTGACCAATGTAAGCCACTTTAACAGACTCACCTACAGTAACAGAACCTGTGTCAGGTTGTTGCTCACCGGTCATCATACGAAAGAGTGTCGTTTTACCTGCACCATTTGGACCTACAATACCCACAATTGCCGCAGGTGGTACTGTAAAGCTTAATTTTTCGTAAAGTAAACGATCATCAAATGATTTACTGATGTTTTCTACTTCAACAACCTTATTACCTAAACGAGGACCAGGTGGAATGTAGATTTCAGAAGTTTCGTTACGTTCTTGGAATTCTCTAGAGTTAAGCTCTTCAAAACGCTCCATACGCGCTTTGTTTTTCTTTTGCTGACCCTTAGCATTAGAACGAACCCATTCAAGTTCTTTTTTCAAGGCTTTAGCAAACGACTCTTCTTGCTTCTGCTCTTGTTCTAAACGCGCATTTTTTTGTTCTAACCAGTTGGTATAGTTACCTTGGTAAGGAATACCATGCCCACGGTCAAGCTCTAAAATCCACTCAGCAACGTTATCTAAGAAATAACGGTCATGGGTAATGGCAACAATAGTACCTGCAAAGTCTTTTAAGAAACGCTCTAACCAAGATACAGATTCTGCATCTAAATGGTTAGTCGGTTCATCAAGAAGCAACATATCAGGCTTAGACAATAACAAACGACATAACGCAACACGGCGACGTTCACCACCTGATAACAGGCTAACATCAGCGTCCCAAGCTGGAAGACGAAGCGCATCTGCTGCTTGTTCCATTTGGTTGTTTAAGTTATGTGCATCCCAAGCATGAATAATCGCTTCTAATTTTTCTTGCTCTTTTGCAAGGGCATCAAAATCTGCATCTTCAGCAGCATATTCTGCAAAAACTTCATCTAAACGAGCAAGCGCATCTAAAGGCTCACGTAAACCATCTTCTACGTTTCCACGTACATCTTTAGTTGGGTCTAACGGTGGCTCTTGCTCTAAGTAACCAATTTTGATTCCCGGCTGCGCGCGCGCTTCACCAGAAAACTCTTTATCTACGCCAGCCATAATACGAAGCAAGGTAGACTTACCTGCACCGTTTAAACCAAGTACACCAATTTTTGCACCCGGGAAAAAAGAAAGAGAGATATCTTTTAAGATTTCGCGCTTTGGCGGAACCATTTTAGATACTCTGTTCATCGTATAGATATATTGGGCCACAAGGACTCCTCAATAAAATGGACAGTATCAAAAACAACAAATGTATGTGCTTAAGTATAACGTACTGTGTTTAAAATTTGGGTACAAGCAAGCGCAAGTATTGTAAATTAGTACAACAAGACACCCTTAACTGATCGAATAATCCCAAACAACACATTTTTTCGTTGGCTTTTTTTGCTATATTGAGCGCCTTTAAATGATTGATGCAACAGTTGTTGTTTAATTCCCATAGGTGCGTTTCGTGAAGAAAAAGTTAGAGCAGATTTTTCAACAAAAAGTTACAGGTAAAGTGGTACTTGTAACAGGTGCATCTAGCGGAATTGGAGAAACAATTTCTAAAAAATTGGCAGCGGCGGGCGCACACGTTTTACTCGTTGCACGCACAGAAGAAGACTTAATCAGAGTTCAAAAAGAAATCGAATCTGTTGGTGGTAAAGCTTCTGTATTTGTATGCGACTTAAATGAGATGGAGCAGATTGATACTTGCTCACAACAAGTTTTAGCCTCTGTGGATCATATTGATATCTTAATCAATAATGCAGGGCGTTCAATCCGCCGTGCCGTACACGAATCTTTAGATCGTTTCCATGACTTCGAGCGTACCATGCAACTTAATTATTTTGGTGCAGTACGTTTAGTTCTCAATATTTTACCGCATATGATGAAGCGTAAAGATGGGCATATTATTAATATTAGCTCGATTGGCGTACTTGCAAATGCCACGCGCTTTTCTGCTTATGTGGCATCTAAAGCCGCTTTAGATGCATTTAGTCGCTGTTTGGCTGCCGAAGTGCATGCACATAAAATTGCCATTACATCAGTTTATATGCCGTTAGTACGCACACCTATGATTGCGCCAACTAAAATTTATAATTATGTACCTACACTATCTACAGATGAAGCGGCAGACCTCATTGCGCAAGCTATTATCAAACGTCCAAAAAGTGTTGCAACACATTTAGGGCGTTTAGCTTCTTTAACTTACACCCTTACGCCAAGTTTAAATAATATATTGATGTCGGTGGGTTTTCGTTTATTTCCAAGCTCAACTGCTTCGGTGGGTAAAAAAGAAAAGTTAAATATTATTCAGCGTGCGTATGCCAAGTTATTTCCAGGTGAGCATTGGTGATTATTCACCTTTAGAAAATCTAACAAATTGGCTCAATTCTTTAATAAAAAATCGTGCATGTTTCCCTACAAATAGTCTTTTATTATATTGACAACTTTTAGGAATAAAGTAGAGAAAAAATTGCTTAAGAATGTGTATTCCTTTTTTTATAATTATATATAAAAATGGATAAGTAATTAATATACATAAACAAATCGTGAAATTACTTGCAATTAAGTTTAAAAACTGAGGAAATGTGCTGATATAATCAATCAAAGAAATAAAATCTTGTGCCTGTTTTGTTGAATTAATAATTAAAGTAGCTACCAATGTAAGCAAAGCTAAAAAGACTGTTAAGATTCTAGGCTTCGCATCCTGAGTATAGACTAAGCTCATAAGCATTTTTGGTAAAGAATCAAATTCATCTCTATTTTCTATGTTAATTTTTTCTACTTTTTGAATATCTTCTATTATTTCAATATAATTCTTTTGTTCCCCCAACCGTGTTAAGAACCAATTTTCTTTACATTTATATAGATAGGCTTTCTTTTTCTTTGACGAAAACTTTCTATTAGTAAATTTTTTTAAGATATTATTATCTCTACTTCCACGGATTTCATCGAAAAATATTAGAACAAAAATTTCAGAAAGTAATAGCAAAGCAAACCGTGTAACAAACCAAATTTTTACTGCAAAAAAATATAAATAAAAGCAATAAACAAAAAAAATTGCCGTAATAAATAAATGAAATCTCTTGAAACGAAGTTACAATATTTAACAGACCCAAAAGTTTCGTAGTATTCATTGATAATTTGATTAATATTTTTTGACATACGTTGATCAAACCAGCTTTAAAAAAACCTCCCCGAAGGGAGGTTGAGTTTTATTTAGAACCCTTAATCCCTGCTTGCAACAGTAAAGCACCCAAACCACCAATTTTTTGCTCTTGTGGTTTAGAAGGACGTTTTGCCTGCTGAGGACGTTTCGCTTGCTGTGGCTTATCTTGTTTAGGACGTGGCGCACGCGGTGCTTTAGGTGCAGGATGAGAACCTTCAGGACGCATACTTAAATTTACACGCTTGCGTTCTGCATCGACTTGTAACACACGCACTTTAACAATTTGACCCGGTTTTACAATTTTCTGTGGATCAGCAACAAATTCATTGGCTAACTCAGAAATATGAACCAACCCATCTTGATGTACACCCACATCTACAAATGCACCAAAGTTAGTTACATTTGTAATCACACCCTCTAGCTCCATTCCTTCAGTCAGCTGTGCAACGTCCGTAATATCATCACGGAAATTGGCTGTACGGAATTCAGGACGTGGATCGCGACCCGGCTTTTCAAGCTCAGATAATACATCTTGAATGGTTGGTAAACCAAATTTTTCTGTCACAAAATCATCAGCACTGATTTGGCGAATAATTTCAGTTTGACCTAGAATATCTTGAACTGTTTTTTCTTTAGCTTGTGCAATTGTTTCAACTAAACCATAGCTTTCTGGGTGTACAGAAGATGCATCGAGTGGTTGTTCACCATCACGAATACGCAAGAAACCTGCTGCTTGTTCAAACGTACGCTCGCCTAAACGTGGTACTTGTTTAAGATTTTGACGGTTATTAAAACGACCATGCGTTTTACGATATTCTACAATTTGCTGTGCAATTGACTTATTTAAACCTGCAATGTAGCCCAAAATTGCAGGTGATGCTGTGTTTACATCAACACCAACCGCATTTACACAATCTTCTACCACAGCGTCTAGCGTTTTAGCCAAACCTGCTTGGTTAACATCGTGTTGATATTGCCCTACACCAATTGATTTAGGATCAATTTTTACAAGCTCTGCTAATGGGTCTTGCAAACGGCGTGCAATAGATACTGCACCACGAATAGACACATCTAATTCAGGCAACTCTTGCGATGCAAGTTCACTTGCAGAGTAAACCGATGCACCTGCTTCACTCACTGTCACACGCGTTAACTTAAGGTCATCGTTTTCAGCCATCATTTCGCTAATCACAGCTTCGGTTTCACGGCTTGCAGTACCATTACCGATTGCCACTAAATCAACATTAAAATCACGGCATAAACGTGCAAGTTCAGCTTTTGCACCTGCAACGTCTTCTTTTGGTGCAAATGGATAAATGGTACTATGCGCTACAACATCACCCGACTCATTCACAACAGCAAGTTTAACGCCTGTACGCACACCAGGGTCTACCCCTAATGTGCAACGCCCACCTGCTGGTGCAGATAACAATAAATGACGTAGGTTTTCGGCAAAAACCTGCATTGCTTCTTCTTCTGCTGCAAGACGCTTTTCAGTCAGTAAAGAATGCTCAATTTGAGGGCGTATTTTACCCGACCAAAACAGTTTAGCCGTTTGCTTTAAAAATTCTTGACGCGCCTGTGGTGCAAGCTGTGCAATATTATATTCAGTTTCTACGCGTGCAAGTGGTGCTTCATCTTCACCATCTACTTTTAAGCCCAATACATTTTCTTGACGACCACGCAACATTGCCAATAAGCGATGTGCAGGTACTTTATTTAGGTTTTCTGAAAAATCGAAGTAATCGCGGAATTTTTTACCCACTTCTTTTTTCTCATCAGATGCAACACTACTTTTGAGTACAGCAGTCTTTGCAAATAATGCTTTTAATTTTGTTGTTAACGCAATGTTTTGCGCCCACTCATCAATAATGATGTGTTGTACAGCTTCTAGTTGACTGTCTATGTCTGCATAGTCATCATGCGTAAAGCCCACAAGCGCTTCTTTTGGGTCAACTTCTGTTGTTAGAATTTTAGTAGCAAATTCACCTAAACCCGCTTCTTTTGCTTTAAATGATTTACTGGTACGTTTTGGACGATACGGCGCATAAATTTCTTCTAAGGCATTCTTAGTTTGTGTATTTTGTACACGCGCTAATAAATCATCTGATAATTTATTTTGCTCAGTTAAAGACTGAATAACTTTTTCACGTCGCTCGTTTAAATCACGCACATAACTTAAACGTGTATCAAGTTGACGAAGTTGCGTATCATCTAAGCCCTGCGTCACTTCTTTACGGTAACGTGCAATAAAGGGAACACTTGCGCCTTCGTCAATTAAGCGAATGGCAGCTTCTACTTGGTTCGGACGTACGGCAAGCTCGCTTGCCAACTGCTGAACGATGTCAGTCATTGTGTGAATCCTACAAGGAACATGAACTAAAAGTTAGTGATTATAAAGACCATGCTTGTAAAATCTACACCTAGATTAAAATTAACTAAAAAAAACCGCTTCGTAGGAAGCGGCTAGAATTAAAATGCTTTGGTTAAGCTAAACACTGCACCTGTATCTACAGCACGTTTTGCCGCACCCGTATACCCATCAATATTGGTACCGACCACATCAAGCTCGGCTGTTAAACCTTGTACGGCTTTAATATCGTAAGTTGCACCTACTTTCCAATCTATAAAGTTATCATCATTGCCATAGATTTTTTCGCTGGCTTTTGAGTAACCTACACTTGCAAGCGCGCCAAAACCTGTGTCTGCAATGGGAAGAGAATATTGCAAGTTAAAGTTCCAATTATTGACTTTATCACCCTCTACACGTCCTGCTTTACCGCCATATTCATTTGAATAATACATACTTGGTGTTAAGTCATCACCTTTGGTAAACGTATCTGTAAAACTTAATTTTGCATAAGCCTCTGGATAGTTATAGTCACTTGCACTTGGATAACCATAATAAGCTAAACCTACATCAAGTAACGGGCTCAGTGTACCCATATGAAGGGATTTAGAAAAACCAATAGAGGGGTCTAACTCTAAATGTGCATCATCAGAAAAATTAACATTTGATGCAAAAGTAGAAAAATAAAAACCAGATTCGTGTGCAAGGGTGAATGAACCTTGTAATGCTGGGTCATTTTCTGTTTGTGATTGCCCACGGAAGCGATAGTCAGACATTAATCCAACATTACCACTCAATGTTAAACCGTATTGCTCTAGCCCATTATCTGCTGCAAAAGATGCACCTGATAATAACGTTAAGGTAACTGCAAGTAACGTCTTTTTCATCGTCATTCATTCCTCTCGTATTTCACATATATGTGTTTTGCTACAGCTAATATGCAAAGATTAAGCCAAAAAACATCCACAAGAATTAACAATTCTCCATAATTTATGGCTTTATGTAAATAATTGGTACATTTTTTGAATGTAAAAAGTGAGAAAATAGTGACTTTTATGATGAAAAAATAGCTCTTTTTCTTAAAAACTTTATAGCTTATCTGAAATAAAGTTTGCAAATAAAGATTTTTTTAATATAGATTAGTTAGGATTTTTGTTAATTCCTTGTGTTTTATTTACACAAAAAAACAGTGACTTATCGGACAATTCAATGCATAAGATGACCAAACTTACATTAGCTATTTTAATTAATGCTGCACTTCTTTCGACAGCATACGCCAGTGAGCAAAGTGAATCTAAAGGTTTTGTTGAAGATTCTAAAACCAGTATTTTGTTCCGTAATGGTTGGATTTATCGCGATCGCTCAGCAGGACGCTATGACTTAAGCTCATGGGGGCAAACTATTAATGCTCAATATGATTCAGGCTTTACCCAAGGTACAGTTGGTTTTGGTGTAGGGGCAGTCGGTAGCTTTGCATTTAAAATTGGTGATAACAAGCATTCTGGTAACCAAATGATTGCTCATCACAACGATGGTACACCGTATGATCAATGGGCACGAGGTGGTGCAAATGTTAAAGCACGTATTTCAAATACAACTGCCATTTACGGTACACAAATCTTAGATTTACCCGTGATGAGTAGTAATGAATCGCGCCTAACACCTGAATACTTTACAGGAACGCTTGTAAAAAGTAATGAGATTGATAACCTATCTTTAATTTATGGTCACTTCACAAAAGATCAATACTCAGATCAAGTGAGCACCGATGGTAACCATTTAAAACGTGCAGATGTTTGGGGTGCACAATATAAGTTTAATGATGCGTTAAATGCGTCATATTTTGGTGCACAATTTAAAGATGCTCTACAACGCCATTACTTAAATGTAAATTATAAATATCCTGTTGCAAGCGATGCATCTTTAACGCTTGATTTTACGGGCTATCATACTAAATATGAAAAAGACATTTATGGTGATTTATCTTTCCCAACAGGTGAAGCAAATACAGAGAAAAAGAATAATATTTGGGCAACTTCTGCAACTTATAGTCAAGGCGCGCATACAGGAATGCTCGCGTATCAACAAAGTACAGGAAACGTAGGCTACGACTATAACCTTGCAGGCGATGGTGGTGGTAGTATTACTGTACCAAACTCGTATTTATCTGATTATAACGGTAATGGCGAAAAATCTGTTCAAGCTATGTATTCTCTTAACTTTGGTACATTAGGTATTCCTGGTTTAACTTGGACCACTGCTTATGTTTACGGTTGGGACATTAACGTTCAAAACGTAACAGACAATGGTAAAGAGCATGAATTATTTAACCAAGTAAAATACACTATACAAAATGGTTGGGCTAAAAATGCAAGCTTTAAAGTACGTAATTCAACGTATCGTGCATCTGATAGCTATAACGGTTATTTAGGTAACACCAACGAATGGCGTTTATTCATTGAATACCCACTTAACTTTTAAGTCATTAAAAAAACCTACACAATTGTGTAGGTTTTTTTATCGCGTTAAAGCTTATTTTTTAGCAGCTTCAATCGCTTTAAGTACTTCTGCTTTTGCTACATCAGCACCTTCCCAACCTGAGATTTTAACCCATTTACCAGGTTCTAAATCTTTGTAATGAGCAAAGAAATGCTCCACTTGGTTTAAAAGAAGTTGTGGAAGGTCTGTATATTCTTGAACATCTTTGTACAGTGGAGATAATTTTTCGTGTGGTACTGCAATTAATTTTGCATCAATACCACCATCATCTTCCATTTTTAGTTTACCAACAGGACGGCAACGAATGACTGAACCTGGTGCAACAGGGTGTGGTGTTACAACAAGTACATCTAATGGATCACCATCTTCAGAAAGCGTATTTGGCACATAACCATAGTTTGCAGGGTAAAACATTGCTGTACCCATAAAACGGTCTACAAATAACGCATCTGAATCTTTGTCAATTTCGTATTTAATTGGCGCAGCATTTGCTGGGATTTCAATAATAACGTAAATATCGTTTGGTGCGTCTTTGCCCGCAGGGATATTGTTGTAGCTCATGCGTTTACTCTTTAAACTTTAAAATAAGTTGCTCAAGATTATAGTAGTTTTTGAATATCTTTTTAAAGGCATTTACGTTAAACGAATCACCAATATCAATAAATAGACAGGGCAACACATCGAAAGTAACCAGACTATACTACGCAAAGTTGCTAAATTTGCTAAATAACATCCTGCATAAATAAGACGTAAAGCAATGTAAGCCATCCCTAATGTCATAATAATCGTTTGGTCAATCACCATATATTCTGCCATTAAAATAGAGGCAATAAATAAAGGTAAACTTTCAAAGCTATTTTGCTGAATGGCATTGGCACGCGCTGCCATACCTGTTGCTTTGGTTAAAAACTCTCTTGGGTTTTTATTATCTTGTGCGCCAAAACCACTACTCATTTTTGCAATTATTGTAAACGCATAGGGAAGTAAACACGCCACTAAAATAAGATAAACAATGCCACTGATGTTGTGCATCATCTTTGGTCTCGTTTGTAGTAGAAGAAAGTTTTTATCATAGCATGGGTTTTGAGTATAATTGTTTGATATATATTTTTACTGTAGTGATATGGCTCAATCAGATCAGCAAGACCTTTTGAATGCACTTGTAAAGCAACAAACTGCCATTAAAAAAGTAAACCGTATTTTGTACATCCTATTGCCTATTGTTGCTTTTATGGTGTGTGTTATTTGTGCAAATGCCACTATTGCTTCAACTATTGGAACATTCTTTATGCTGACTATTGCACTATTGGCGGTAGGTATAAAACGTTGGTCTATTTTTGCATGGTTATTTTTAGTTGCAGTATATTGCTTGGCAGATAATTTATTTACTTATGGCACAATTGCAACACGCCCGTTAGAAATGCAAATGGGTGTCATGCTATTTTTTGTCGTGATTATCCATATGGCACGCCCTTATTTAGACCGTATGATGATTGAGAAAATTTAAAATTTTGTTTTACCCCATGCCTTCAACGCATTAAGTGGTTACTTTAAAGCTATTTTGTATGATACATCGCTAAAAAAATAGGTTTTAAAATTATGTTGTATCTTTATTTTAAAGATTTAGTTTTACTAATGATTTTCAAAATTTTTAATTACTTTAGAAATACCTTGTATTTAAATAAACTAAATCATAAGTTAGATTAAAATATTTTAAGATAAAAAGATTATGGACAGTCTTTATTTATTGGCACAATATAATATCTGGGCAACTCAATAAAACACTTCGGGTAGTTTCTCAAGAAGATTTTTATAAAGATAATGGCTTATTTTTTAAAAGTATTTTTGCAACACTCAACCATCTACTTGTGGGTGAACATTATTTATGGTTTCCAAGATTTAATACAGGCACATCGCCCCATTTAGCACTAAATACTATTATTGAGCACAATCACATCAAACTATTAGATGAGTTAGAAAATAAAGCACAAAATTGGATAACGTTTCTTTCAAATTTATCTGATGAAAAATTAGAGGGTAATCTTTGCTATACAACCTCTCAAGGTATTGAGTATTGTGTATCCTATTAAGATGCACTACACCACGTATTTATGCATGGTACACACCATCGTGGGCAAATTACTGCGGCACTTACTCATATGGGATATAAATGTCCAGCAATTGATTTAATTTATATGCTAGTTGATAGAAAAAATTAAAGTGTTAGATAGACTTCCTTTCTATTTAAAAAATTAATTTAACTCAATACTTTGCATCGCCTCAAGAACAAAATATTTATATCAGATATGTCTGGTTTTGATTCAATTAACCAATGAGTTAGATCTTGTGAAACATGCCATATAATATAACTGAGTCATAAGATCGTAATGCCACCTTAACCTAAGACTTACTTAATTGATAATACAGGAATACAACCAACTGTAAGATCAGTACACTAACCACCCAAACAGGAATGATAAAGTATAATAAAAACAATAGAATAAAGAATGTTGTTTTCTGATACACATGCCACTTGTGCCAAAGCTCTAGGATATCTACATTAAATTTTTGTAATGTTTGATAAGGACGTTGATATCGCCACCAAGTAAAATAAACACATGTGAGAAGAACTAAAAGAAATGCAGCTGCAAGCACCAATAAAAGCTGATTAATCCATCCAAATAGAACACCAATATGAAAATCTACGCCCCATCTGGTCAGTTTGGCAGAGAGTGGAAAATCCTGAAAACTTAAACGATCAATAATATGATCATTTGACATATCCACTGCAAGTGCATTCACTTGAATTGGCCAACGATGATTTATTTCTTCTATCGACCATGCTTGGTCTTGGCGATAACTTGGTTTAATTTGTAATGCCTGAGCATTTAAGCCATTTTGATGCGCAATATTTAAAATCCGATCAAAATCTTTTAAATTAAGCTGTTGTATTTCATCTTTTACCATATGCATATGGTGTTCAGCATGTAAGTCTGTCATTTGGGGCATAGTGGCCTGTAACGATCTTTTTAAACTTGGCGTATCACTGTTAATAAGATGTCTAATTTGAGCAATATTTTCCCCCGTCCATTTTGACCAAGTGAGTCCAGTCACTGAAAAAAACAGCAATATTGGTAAAATGCTTAACCCAATTAAATAATGCCATTTAATCAAATATCCTTGTTTTCCCACATCCTGTTTACGATGCCTTATCCACCACTGTAAACAACCCGTTAATGCAAAAAAACCTAACCAACTTGCTGCAAACTCACTATATATTCGTCCATATTCGCCCAATAACAAACTACGATGAAGTTGATCTAAAAACGTTCTGAGAGGTAGGACGCCACTCGTTCCATAAACAGCAAGCTGACCTTGTATATGTAAATTATATGGATTAACAAAGATTGCAAATGTTTGATTAGGATGTGTTGATACCTGATAAATTATTCGAGTAGTATGATTTATAGTAGTAGGTGTACGTACTGCAAAGATTTGCGCCTCTTTTGGTAAAACTGCTAAAGAGGCTTGAATTTGTTCACTGATTAAGTGCGATTTTTGATTTGGTAAGTGCTGAGCAATAATGTGCTCTTGATAGATAAAGTTCTCAAACTGAGGAGTCAACCCATACAATAATCCTGTCAGTGCAGCCACAAAAATAAAAGGCGCAATTAAAATTCCTAACTGATTATGAATAATTTTGAGCAACTGACTTTCAACATATAAGTGACTGACTCAAAATTATACACCTACACTTATCCTCTTTTTCTTAAAAAAAGTAGTTTTGTATTCAACAACTCATTAAAAAAAAGACCGATTACTCGGTCTTTTTTGGGTTTTAAGATTGCTGTTTTGCTTTTAGCTCTTTACGCAAAATTTTACCGACATTCGATTTTGGTAACTCATCCATAAATTCAACATAGCGCGGACGCTTATAACCTGTTAAATTTTGTTTGGCATACGCTAAAATTTCTTCTGTAGTTAAAGACGCATCTTTTTTAACAATAAAGAGTTTTGGTGCCTCGCCTGATTTTTCATCAGGGATACCAATCACAGCCACCTCCAACACTTTTGGATGCTGTGCTACCACTTCTTCAATTTCGTTTGGATAAACATTAAAGCCCGATACCAAAATCATATCTTTTTTACGGTCAACAATTTTAATATAACCGCGCTCATCCATTACCCCAATATCACCTGTGCGGAAAAAACCATCTTTGGTCATTGCCTGTTCAGTTTCTTCAGGGCGTCTCCAATAGCCTTTCATCACTTGTGGTCCACGAATACTAATTTCGCCTTGCTCACCACGTGTTACTTCTTTACCTGCATCATCTAACAATGCAACATCGGTAGTAGGCAATGGAATACCAATTGTACCTGTAAATTCTTCAGAGACAGGTGGGTTAAATACCACCGCAGGCGATGTTTCAGATAAACCATAACCTTCGTGAATAATAAGCCCTGTATATTTTTTCCATGCTTCTGCTGTAGATGGTAAAACAGACATACCACCACCTACTGCAATTTGCATGGCACTGTGGTCAAGCTTTTGGAATTCTTCGTTATGCACCAACGCATTAAATAATGTGTTCACGGCAGGAAATAACGTTGGTTTGAACTTACCAATTTCTTTGACAAGTGCAGGTAAATCACGTGGATTAGGGACAAGTAAATTGGTTGCACCTTGGTATAAACCATAAATTTCACATACGGTAAATGCAAAAATATGATACAGCGGTAAAGCACATAAAAAACGATAATCACACGGTTCTAATTTTTTAAACTTACTGTCGAATAGGTTTTTAATTTGAAGTGTATTGGCAATAATATTTTTGTGCGTAAGCTCCGCACCTTTTGCAACGCCTGTTGTACCGCCTGTATATTGCAACAGTGCCGTATCATTTAAACTCATTTTCGGGCGTTTATAATGATTTGGATTGACTTTATTTAGTGCTTGGTTAAACGAAACATGTCCTGCAATGTTCCATTTCGGAATTTGTTTACGCACATTACGCAATACAAAATTGACTAACGTTCCTTTAATCATGCCCAACATATCGCCCACAGAGGCAACAACCACGTGTTTAACAGGCGTTTTACCCACAATTTTTTCGTAAACTGAGGCAAAATTTTCGATAATCACCAACATATCGACTTCAGCATCATTGAGTTGATGTTCTAATTCACGTGCTGTGTAAAGTGGATTAACATTGACCAAAATACAGCCTGCACGTAAAACACCCAAGCTCACTACAGGATATTGCAACACGTTAGGCATCATCACTGCCACACGTGCTCCTTTTTCTAAGCCTAAGCTTTGTAAGTAACATGCAAATTTACGGCTTGCGACTTCTAGTTCGCTATAAGTGATACTTTTGTCCATAAAAACAAATGCATCACGCGAGCCGTATTTTTGAAAATTTTGCTCAAGTACATCAATCAGCGACGTATGTTCAGGTGGTAAAGTGATTTTGTCTTGAATACCTGTTTTTTCGTACTCTTTAAACCAAATCTTTTCCATAATGCCAGTTAACTCCAGTTCTTATATTATGCCACAGTGAGCTTAGTCGCTTTTTGATAGCCTCGAGGCAACGTTTGCCCTTTACTTGCACGCTTAGCTACGTATTTTTGCAAGTCATCCCCTTTTAATTTTAAGGTTCGTTGCCCTGCGGTCACTTCTAAAACATCATTTTGTGTCAAGGCAATCAAGTCCACAATGTGCTCTTTTGCCTCTAATTGCATTAATTTATTCCCTTTTCCTTTGTTTAGCATTGGCAATTCTGATAATTCCATCACTAAAACACGCCCTGCCGAATTGAGTACGGCAACATATTGCTGTGTATCTTCAACAATATTTAAAGGAAGTACCTGCGCGTTTTCAGATAAAGTCACAAATGCTTTACCTGCTTTTGCATTGGTATCTAACCCTTTGGCTTGGGCAATAAAACCATAGCCTGCGCTTGTGGCAACAATAAATTTTTGCTCATCAGGCGCAATCAATAACTGCTGAAAATTAATACCACTAGCAGGGCTTAAACGAGAACTTAAAGGCTCTCCCAAACCACGCGCAGAAGGGAGTGATGCAATGGGCAAGGCATAACTACGCCCTGCTTCGTCTAATACATAAACACGTTGATTGGTTTTACCCACAGCATGGCTTAAATATTCATCGCCTGCACGATAGTTCAATTTAGAAGCATCCACCTCACCTTTGGCAGCACGTATCCACCCTGCTTGCGACATCACCACCGTTACCGTTTCGGCAGGCATTAAATCTTGTTCTTTAATTTGTACGGCATCTTCACGCTCCACAATTTTAGAACGGCGATCATCACCAAATTTTTTACTATCTGCTTTTAGCTCATCAATAATGAGTTTTTTAAGTGATTCGGGGTTTTCTAATTGCTCTTTTAAAATAGCGGCTTGTTTAGATAACTCATCTTGCTCGGTACGAATTTCCATTTCTTGCAGCTTTGCCAATTGGCGTAAGCGCAATTCCAAAATGGCATCAGCTTGAATTTCATCTATCTTAAAGTGTTCAATCAATGCAATTTTAGGATGATCTTCTTCTCGGATAATCCGAATCACGGTATCAATATCTAAATACGCAATGAGTAAGCCTGCCAAAATATGTAGGCGTTTTTCAATTTTGTTAAGATGATGCTGTAAACGGCGTGTCACGGTATTTTTACGAATTTCAATCCATTCTAATAAGATTTGGCGAATCGATTTAACCTGCGGACGACCATCTACCCCAATCATATTGAGGTTGACACGGTAGCTACTTTCTAAATCTGTGGTCGCAAATAAATGACTCATTACCGTATCTGCATCCACACGGTTAGAACGCAATACCACCACGATACGGGTTGGATTTTGATGATCAGATTCATCACGAATGTCAGTAATGAGTGGTAATTTTTTTGCCTGCATTTGGTCGGCAATTTGGGTAATGACTTTTGAACCAGACACCTGATATGGCAAATGCGAAATAAAAATTTCATTTTTTTCGACCGTATAAATAGCACGCATACGGTAACTGCCACGCCCTGTTTTTTGAATTTTCAACAGATCGGCAGGTGGTGTAATGATTTCAGCTTGTGTCGGTAAATCGGGTGCAGGGATAAACTCTGCCACTTGCTCATCGGTTAAGTGTGGTTTACGGATCAATGCGATCGTGCCTTTGACCACTTCACGTAAATTATGAGGTGGAATATCCGTTGCCATACCCACGGCAATGCCCGTTGTACCATTTAATAAAATATTCGGCACACGCGCAGGTAAGTTAATTGGCTCTTTTAATGATCCATCAAAGTTATCTTGCCAATCGGCTGTACCTTGCCCAAGTTCAGATAACAGTAACTCACTATATTGCGATAATTTTGCTTCGGTATAACGCATGGCTGCAAATGATTTTGGATCATCAGGTGAACCCCAGTTGCCCTGCCCTTGCACAAATGGATAGCGATAACTAAACGGCTGTGCCATCAATACCATTGCTTCATAACAAGCAGAGTCCCCATGGGGATGGTATTTACCTAACACATCGCCCACCGTACGAGCAGACTTTTTAGGTTTACCACTGAACTTTAAACCAAGCTCGCTCATGGCATACACAATACGGCGCTGTACAGGCTTTAAACCATCACTAATGTGCGGTAAAGCCCGATCCATAATGACGTACATGGCATAGTTTAAATATGCCTGTTCGGTAAATTCTGCGACAGAACGATTTTCAGTTGCTTGACTAGACATAAATTAAAACAGCCATATTTCTTACTTGTTATCAGGTGACTATGCTAGTGTGTGAAGCCTCTAAGAACAAGTCTTGACATGCGTTTGTGCCGATTTATTGATACCGAATATTACGGCTATTTTGCCACTGTAAATATGCCATTAATGCCACTGCAATTAAAATTGCACCCGATGCAGTACCGTACAAATTTTGCATACCAATTAGAGGAATAAGCAAACCTGCAATAGGACCAATTAACATTAAAGCAATATCTAAAAAGGCATTATATACACCTAATGCAGAACCACGATGGTGCACTTCAACTTGCTTGACAGCCTCAACACCCAACGCAGGAAATACCAAAGAAAAACCTGCACCGACCAAAAATGCACCTACATACACCACATGCAAATTTTGCGTTTGCCAAATTAAAAACAAACCAAGTGCTTCAAATATAAAAGACACGAGTGATACCCGAATACCACCAAATCTAGGAATAGTCCGCGCTAAAATAAGACGAATAAAGACAAAACCTAAACTAAATACACTCAGCGCATAGGCAGCGTTTGCCCAATGTTGTTCATGAAAATACAGTGTAATGAAGGTGGAAATAACACCAAAACCCACCGTACCAAGTGCAAGTCCAACACCAAAAACCCACACTTTAGAGACCACTTTTAAAAAAGCAATTTTTGTATCTACATCGGCATTTACTTTAATAGAGGGTTTACGATATGCCAAAATCAAACCCAAAACAGCAATAGCAACGGTAAAAAATGCAAAACCTGCTTGGGAAAAGTAATTATTTAATAGCACACCTAATGGTGCACCAATGGCCATGGCTAAATAAGTCCCCACGCCATTCCAAGAGATCACGCGTGAGACTTCTGTACGGTCAACTAAGTTCATACCCCAAAGTGTTGCACCTGTACCACCAAAACTCTCGCCTGCACCTAAACATAAACGCCCTAAACCCAATAATACTAAACTCAGTATCGGTTGATTTGCACACCAAACAGCGCATACAGAAAGTATGCCACTTGCTGTACAACAACTTAGCCCAATCAATACCACTTTTCTTGCACCCAAACGGTCTGCTAAACGTCCTGCTCTTGGGCGTGTTATCAAGGTTGCTAAATATTGCAGACTAATAATTGCGCCTGCAATAAAAGAGCTATATTGCAAGTTATGGTTAACAAATTGCGGGAGTACGGCAAGTGGTAAACCAATTGAGATATAGGTAAAAAAAGTAAAAATAACAACAGATAAAATTCGCTTATTTAACTGAAAATTACTTAACGACTCCATGTAGTTTTATTCTCGTTTTATGTCCCTATACCCGAGTATACAAAAGAATACTTCAGGGATAGGGTTTCTATACAAAACTACTAATCAAGGATTTTACCTTTGGTTTCTTCACCAAGCACTATAACCACTAACGCAACAGCGACTAAAACTGCCGTAAACATAAAAAATACCCGATGAAATGCGCCATCAAGTACCATCAGCTGTGTCACAATTAAAGGAGCAGTAATACCACCAACACGCCCAATGGCTGATGCCCATCCCGCACCAAACGCACGCATTAAAGTTGGATATTGTTCAGGCGTATAGGTATACAACACACCCCATGCGCCCAAATTAAAAAACGACATCAAGCAACCCCACACAATCAAACTTGTATTACTTGCTGATTGTCCAAAGAAATAAGTAGATACTGCACATAGCAAAATAAAACTTGCTAACGTGGTTTTTCTTCCCCATTTTTCAACGCACCATGCTGCCACCACATACCCAGGAAGTTGGGCTAAAATCATAAATAAAACATATTCAAATGATTTAACAATATCAAAACCTTGTTTAACCAATAAACTTGGCAACCACGTAAAAATACCATAATAGGAAAATACAATACCAAACCAAATGAGCCACAGCATTAATGTTCTTTTATAAAAAAGTCTTTGCCACAATTGTTTAAAACTCACCTTTTGTATGGTGACAGGTTTTACTTCAGCAATATCAATTACGGTGATTTGACTTTGTTTTTCTAAATCTTGGACAATTTGGTGCGCTTGTTGAATTTTTCCTTTATTGACTAAGTACGGCACAGATTCGGGAATTTTGGTTAAAATAATCCAAACATAAAATAAAGGTAAACCGCCAATTAAAAATGCAGCGTGCCAACCTATTTTAGGAATAATCCAATACGAAATTAAAGCAGCACATAACCAGCCCAAACCCCAAAAACTTTCTAATAAAACAATAAAACGCCCACGAACCTGTGATGGGATATATTCACTCACTAAACTCACTGCAACAGGTAACTGACCACCTAAACCAATACCCACCAAAAAACGTAGAATCAGCAAATAGGTCAAATTAGGTGCAAAAGCACATAAAGCGGTTGCTGTGCTATAAATTGCAAGCGTACAGGCTAATACTGTTCTACGTCCAAATTGGTCGGCTAAACGCCCTGCTACCACTGCACCCAATGCCATTCCCACAAAGGTCAGACTCACAATGAATCCGCTTTGGCTTGGGCTAAGCTGCCATGCTTTAACCAAACTCGGCATAATAAATGCAATCATGCCTGTGTCCATGGCGTCAAACATCCACCCCAATCCTACAATAGCCAACAAACGGTAATGAAACCGCCCAACAGGTAAACGCTGTAATCTTGAAATAATGTCCATATTATTTACTCATCTTGAGATGAAACCGATTGTTCATCATCATCTTGATAGATAAATTTTGGCATTTCTAAACCAAAATAAATGGCAATAACACGTAAACTAAAGCCAAACACTAACGTGGTAATAATGCTTGCTTCTAGGTTTAAACCAATTGCCTGACATGCCCAATAACACATCACTGCCACAAACGAAATACTGGCATAGAGCTCACGGCGAAAGACCAATGGTACATCGTTACACAAAATATCGCGTAAAATACCACCTGACACCCCTGTCATCACTCCTGCAACCGCAGACACCACAAAGCCATGCCCCATGCTAATGGCAATTTGACAACCAATAATCGTAAAGCCGATTAGACCCAATGCATCGAGTAACAAAAACACAGAGCGTAAATGACGCATCCATTTAGCAATTAAAATAGTAGCAATAGCTGCAAAGCAAGTTAAAACCAAGTATTCAGGGTGTTTTACCCAACCTAATGGATAGTGACCTAGCAACACATCACGTACAGAACCACCGCCAAGTGCTGTCACACATGCAATCAAAATAACCCCAAACCAATCCATGCTTCGTCGTCCTGCTGAAAGCGCACCTGTCATGGCTTCGGCAGTAATTGCAACAATATAAATAATGGTTAACAGCATACCCACTTCCTTTTGGGAGCAAAATTATGTTTAAAGAAATGATGCACAACAATGCTTATATTTTTTACCCGAACCGCAGATACATGGATGCTTCATACTTGGCATAAATGTCAACGTTGGATCTAAAAAATACCATTGGTTTTGATGGAAAACAAAATAAGAACTTTCATGATGTTCTTGGTCTTTTATACCATCGTGATAGTACGCTTTGAACTCCACTAAAGCATGATGCTTATTCACTTGTGCCACATGTTGTATGACCTCAAGTTTTTGCCATTTATTTTGTAAACTCCATTGGCGAATAGCAGGCACATCTAAATGTGGCTGTTGCCCCAAGGCAGTGGTTTGTACCAAATAATCAATATTGTGTTTGGCAAAAGCACTATAGCGAGAGCGCATCAGCTCTTCTGCATTTTGTGCTGTTTTTTGTCCTAAATGAAATGGTTCACAGCACACGGCATAGTCATTTTTTCCACACGGACAGGTTAAATTACACATAAAAAAATAGCCCTCATATTGAAGGCTATTTTAACTTAGTTAGTCATCGTTGGTCTGCGGTTTTTCTAACATCACCACATGCACTTTTTCAATTTTGTGCCCATCCATCGTCACCACTTCAAAGCGATAACCATCGGCTTCAACCACATCACCATTTTCAGGTAAACGCCCTAAATGCATTAAAATATAACCCGAAAGTGTTGAATATTCTTCACTGTCATCAACTAAGTCTTTACCTAATAATAATGATAAATGACGAATGTCTGTTGAACCTTCCAACATCAATGACCCATCATCTAAACTTTCTGCAACTGCCTCTAGCTCATCTTCGTCAGGGAACTCACCTGCAATGGCCTCTAAAATATCAATGGGTGTAACCACACCTTCAATAGAGCCATATTCATTAAGTACCAATGCCATTTGTAATGGTGCTTGACGTAATTGCTCCATGACCATCAGTACGTCTGCATTTTCATGCACAATCATGGGCTCGCGTAAATGCGGTGTTACTTCAAAATGATGTGTTTCGATATATTGATTGAGCAATTTATGCGTTAAGGCAATACCTGCTAAATTATCTAGTTCGCCATGTGCAAAAATAATGCGTGAATGCGTCATTTGCATTAAACGCTCTTTGACTTCTTCAGGCTGATCGTCTAAATCAATCCACTCAATTTCTGGTCGTGGTGTCATCACAGATTTAACAGGACGCTCAGCTAAACCAATCACCCCTTGCACCATCACACTATGGTAAGCACTGTTTTCGCCATTAAATAATTCTTCTGCTAATGCCTGTGTCGCCAGCACATCATGGTTAGCGTTGTCGTGCTCTGATGTAGTATTACTGCTTTTCTTACCACCCAACATACGCATAACAGCAGAAGCAGTTTTGTAACGCAAATCGGTTGTTGTAACCAGCTTTTCTTGATTACGGCGTGCAGCTTGGTTAAGCACCTCAACCAATACAGAAAACCCAATCGCCGCATATAAGTAACCTTTTGGAACATGATAACCAAAGCCTTCCACAAGCAGTGAAAAACCAATCATCATCAAAAAGCCTAAACATAAGACAACAACAGTTGGGTGTTTATTCACAAAATTCATGAGGGGTTTAGATGCCCACATCATGATACCCACGGCAACCACGACTGCAATCATCATGACAGGCAAGTGTTTTACCATACCCACCGCAGTAATCACACTATCGAGTGAGAATACGGCATCAAGCACTACAATCTGTGCAATCACAACCCAATATGCAGGATATTCTGTCGCTTCTTGCTTAGACTGTGATTTACCTTCTAAGCGTTCGTGTAATTCCATTGTGCCTTTAAACAGCAAGAACACACCACCAAAGAGTAAAATTAAATCACGCCCAGAAAATGGATGATCGAATAAGTGAAATAAAGGCTGAGTGAGCGTAATTACCCATGCAATAGATGCAAGTAATACCATACGCATACATAGCGCAAGGAATAGACCTAATAAGCGTGCACTATCACGTTTTTCAGGCGGTAATTTTTCTGCCAAAATTGCAATAAAAACAAGGTTATCAATACCGAGAACAATCTCAAGGACAACCAATGTGGCAAGACCTACCCATGCCGAAGGATCTGACATCCATTCAAACATCATTGGTTATACTCCTGCAAAGCGATTGAAATAGAAGATAAAGAAAGCGCCGAAAAACAAATGGCTTTTTTTAATTGTTGAAAAAAATGTGTTGAGCGTCGACAACCACTACTCATATGCATAAAAATGTTGTGAAACGATTTTTTAGTATAGGGAAGATTGTTCCGAAATTCATCATTTTTTAGTATTTTTTACACAGTAATTGCTTTCGTTTTTTTGAAAAATTCCTGTTATATTCTGAGCAGACAATAAAGAGGAGTTTGACACATGACAAAAAAAACACACCGCCCTTTAGTGGCACTTTATTGTGGTTCACGCACAGGTAATAAAGCCATTTATTTAGAAAGTGCCATTCAGCTTTCACAAGGACTTGCCGAGCATGGCTTTGGTATTGTTTATGGCGGTGCAAGCATTGGTTTGATGGGACAAGTTGCCGATACAGCATTAGAATTTGGTGGCGAAGCGGTTGGCGTTATTCCTGAATTTATGTTGGATTATGAAGTTGCACATGAGAGCTTAACAGAGCTTCATGTGGTTAAAACCATGCACGAACGTAAAGCAATGATGGCAGAACGTGCGAGTGCTTTTATTGCCTTACCCGGTGGGCTTGGCACATTTGAAGAAATTTTAGAGGTCGCAACATGGGCACAGCTTGAACAACATCAAAAACCAATGATTTTATATAATGTAAATGGTTTTTATAACACCCTTGTCGCACATTTAGACCATGCCGTGACAGAGGGTTTTTTACCGCCCCAACATCGTGCAAAACTTATTGTTTGCAATCATATTAATGAAATTTACAGTGCCTTAAATGGGTTAAAAGCACCTGAGCATGTGTTAGTTTAATCTTTATTTTTCATGAGCAATTTAAGACTTAAAAATATATTGATGGTGATAATCTAAATAGGTTTTATGTTGCTCATGAAGTATGCCATTTATATTACTTAATAATCCTAATTGAACTTGTACATTTTTAGATAATTTAGAAGAGTAAATTAGCGCTTGATTCTCCGTAAACGTAATTAAGCCTTGATCAAATAATTTATCGTAGGTTGGCGTTAAGAGTAATCCATTATAACCGTCAATTTTTTCGGAAGGGTTACTTACTGCCCAAGGCTTAATATGCGATGCAATTAGCAACTGTGGTAATTCGCAGCCTGTTACAATACATTTTTGATTAATATCAAAGACATTTTTTCTAAATTTATTTTGTGCTAAACGTATTTTAATCAATCTTTTTGTTTCTACTTGTTGATTCAAATTCTCAAAACACATTCCTGACTGATCTATATTTGATAAATATTCTTCATACCACTTTAAAGCAGATGAATACATATTATTACCTTTTATATTTCGCTCATGATAGATCTCTAATTCATCAAGTTGTTGTTTTAATGCCATGAACTCTATCAAATCATTTGGTATCTCATAGCTAGGCAACCATTTTTTAATATTATTAAAAATAACCGAACTATACTTCTTTGCTGTAGCATCAGATTTTCCTTGCTTAATCAGCCATCTTTGAAACTCCATATTTACCTCATAAAAAAGGACGCCTGAGCGTCCTTTTATCTTATTCCCACTCAATTGTTGCAGGTGGTTTAGATGAAACGTCGTACACAACACGAGAAACATCTTTAATTTCATTCATAATACGCGTTGAGATTTTATCAACAAGGTCATACGGTAAGTGTGCAAAACGCGCGGTCATAAAGTCAACCGTTTCTACTGCACGTAATGCCACAACCCATGCATAACGACGACCATCACCCACAACGCCTACAGACTTAACAGGTTGGAACACAGCAAATGCTTGTGCTGTTTTATCGTACCAACCACTTGCTCGTAGTTCTTGCATGAAAATGTCATCTGCAAGACGTAAAATGTCTGCATATTCTTTTTTCACTTCACCCAAAATACGTACGCCTAAACCAGGACCTGGAAATGGATGACGGTAGATCATGCTATGTGGCAAACCAAGTGTTGTACCTAACTTACGTACTTCATCTTTAAACAAGTCACGTAATGGTTCAACTAAATCGAATGCTAAATCTTCTGGTAAACCACCCACATTATGGTGTGATTTAATTACGTGTGCTTTACCTTGCTTGCTTGCAGCAGATTCAATCACGTCAGGGTAAATTGTGCCTTGTGCTAAGAATTTAACGCCATCTAACTTACGCGCTTCTTCTGCAAATACTTCAATGAACTCACGCCCAATAATTTTACGTTTTGCTTCTGGGTCTACTTCACCTGCCAGCGCATTTAAGAAGCGATCTTCTGCATTTGCACGAATGACACGGATGCCCATGTTTTCTGCAAACATTTGCATCACTTGCTCGCCCTCGTTTAAACGAAGTAAGCCGTTATCTACAAATACGCATGTGAGTTGGTCACCAATTGCTTTATGCAACAATGCTGCCACTACCGAAGAATCTACACCACCTGATAAACCTAAAAGAACTTTTTCATCACCAATCTGTTCGCGTAATTGTTCTACACGTAAATCAATAATGTGTTCTGCTGTCCACAAATTTCCACAACCACAAATGTTGTGTACAAAATTAGATAGTAATTCAGCACCTTTATCAGTATGTGTAACTTCTGGGTGAAATTGAACACCATAAAAGCCACGTTTTTCATCACTTACCGCAGCAAAAGGACAACTTGGTGTGCTTGCAGTTGTCACAAATCCTTCAGGAATTTTGCTAACTTTATCGCCATGGCTCATCCAAACGTGAAGCTGATTTTCTTGGTCTTGTAAATTACCAATTAATTTATCACGCTTTAAAATATCAACTTCAGCATAACCAAACTCATGTACTGTACCTGGCTCTACTTTACCGCCAAGCTGTTCTGACATGGTTTGTAGACCATAGCAAATACCCAATACAGGCACACCTAAGTTAAATACAACTTCTGGCGCACGTGGACTACCTTCTTCATGTACACTTTCTGGACCACCAGATAAGATAATCCCATTTGGATTAAATGCACGAATGTCTTCTTCAGACATGTCATACGCATACATTTCTGAGTACACACCTGCTTCGCGAACACGGCGTGCAATAAGTTGACTGTATTGTGAACCGAAATCCAAAATCAGGATACGATCTTCAGTAATTTGAGTATTGGTCGTCATGGAATCCACTAACATAGGCAAAGAAGATAGGCACGAAATTTTAGCATTTTTCCCTAAGGGAGTATATATGTTAAAAACAACCGCTTATTTATGATTAACTTAGCTATAAATTCAAAAAATATCATACTGATTAATTAAATAAGTGATAGAAATACTTTTCTACTCCAAACACTACAACGCATTTATATGCTTCTTTAAAGAACATTTTAAAAATATTGTTTTTGTCGTACACCCCATCCCATCACAAGAATGCGTACAATACCCCCATCATGGACGACCACTTTTTGTATGAATAACTGGCTTATTATTGGCATACTCACTGTTTATATTTTAGTCCTTTTTGGATGTGCTTTTTTTGGCGAAAAATACGCAAAAACATTATCACCCAAACGTCACATGCTTTTGCTCAGTTTGGCACTTGGCGTTTACTGCTCGTCTTGGACATTTTTTGGTGCAACAGGCACAGCCGTACGCCAAGGCATTAACTACTTACCTATTTATTTAGGTCCCTTACTATTTTTATGGTTAGGTTACGATATTTGGCGCAGAATCGGGCGCATTCGTCAGCATCATTCTATTTCATCCATTGCCGATTTTATTGCCGCTCGTTACGGTAAAAGTGGCATGTTAGCCGCTTTAGTTACTATTTTATCGGTTATTGGAACGATTCCCTATTTAGCCTTACAACTGCGTGCGATTGCCCTAAGTACCCTTGTTATTTTACCCGATGACAGCGCGTTACATCTAAGTCTTACCACCAATACAGTTTTAGTGCTTACAGGTATCTTGGCATTACTTGCCATGCTATTTGGCACGCGCCAAGCAGAAAGCACCGAGCAACACGGTGGACTCATGTTAGCTGTGGCATTAGAGTCATTTGTAAAATTAGTCGCGCTCATTGCAGTAGCATTATTTTTTGTATTTGACCAACCACATAACATTGTACAAATTACACAAGATATTAAACAACAACTTCAAGAAGTTCAAAAATTTGGCGTCCCCGATACCTTTTGGATTCAAACACTTTTAGCAGGTTTAGCCATTATTTGCTTACCTCGCCAATTTCATATTGCCGTAGTCGAACTTAGAGAAGAACGTCATATTAAAGGCACACGGCGTTGGTTTTCGCTTTATTTACTTCTTACAGCACTTGCCATTATTCCAATTGCCAGTTGGGCATTGCACAGTAACACTAGTATTTTACCTATTCCCGATGTTGCCGTACTTAGCTTGCCCATCACCTATCAACACGAATGGCTCACGCTGCTGTCGTTTTTAGGTGGTTTTTCGGCATCTACAGGAATGCTGTTGGTAGCATCGGTTGCACTTTCTATTATGCTCAGTAATGACCTCATTATGCCTGCCTTATGGAAACTCAACCTACTGTCACGGCATGACCAACGCTTACCATTTGTACTTAAAATTGTGAGACGTCTTTGTATTTTAATGGTAATGTCACTCGGTTTTTTATTTTTCCATTTTTTTGATGGCATTGATCGTCTGTCTGTTTTTGGACTGATTGCCTTTAGCGCGGTTGCACAATTTGCTCCTGCTCTCATTGGTGGACTGTACTGGCGTGGCGGTAGTCGCCAAGGGGTTTACGCAGGCTTATTTATTGGATTTGTCATGTGGGCATATACCCTCATCTTACCGATGGTGATTCATAGCTTGCCACCTCACTATGCACAAGCAGGGCAAAACTTACTCTATCACGGCTTATTTAATATCTCGGCTTTACGCCCTGAGGCATTACTTGGTCTAGAATCTCTTGCGCCTTTATCACACGGCGTACTGTGGTCTTTGGGTTTAAATACACTTGCCTATTTTTGGGTATCTAAACTCTATCGCCCAAGTGTGGCAGAACAAATCCAAGCAGAAAGTTTTTTTTATTACGATACGCCACGTTCATCGCAAAACATTATGGCAGACATGGGCTATTTCCAATCTGATAGTCCCAAACTTAAAATTGGCGATTTAATTGCCTTAGCAACACGCATTACAGGTGAACAGGCAACACAACGTGCCTTTGACCACTTTTGTGAAGAAAATTATCTCACGCTTTACCCCAACCGTGTTGCCAATAGCATGTGGTTACGTTTTACCGAGCAATATTTGGCAGGTACGATTGGTGCTGCTTCTGCTCGTACCTTACTTAAAACTGCACTTGTGAATAATGGGATTGGTATTGCCCAAGTGGCAAACATTTTAGACCAAGCCTCACAGTGGCAACGCTTTAATCAAAACTCATTAATGACCATGATTGACCACATGACACAAGGGGTAAGTGTGGTAGATGCCAACATGTGTTTGGTCGCATGGAACACTCAATATTTAAAGCTTTTTGATTATCCAAAAGATTTAGTCTATGTGGGTTGTCCGATTGCGGATCTCACACGTTACAACGCAGAAAGAGGTGACTATGGACCAGGGGCTGTAGAAGAACACGTTGCACGTCGTATTCGTTGGATGCAAGTGGGCAACAAACAAGAGTTTGAGCGCATTCGTAAAGATGGACGTGTCATTCAAATGCAAGGTAACCCCATCGAAGGCGGTGGTTTTGTAACGACATTTGTAGATATTACGAGCTTTAGGGAAAACGAAGCTGTACTTGAAGCCCATGTGAGCGAACGTACCCAACAGCTTGCCACCGCATTAAAAGAACAAAAACAAGCAAGAGAACAAGCCGACCAAGCCAATATGTCTAAAAGCCGATTTATTGCGGCAGCCAGTCACGATTTATTACAACCGATGCATGCAGCACGTTTATTTAGTACGGCATTAGAACAAGGTATTGAAAATGAAGAAGATAAAAAAACCTTAGAACAGCTAGACCGCGCCCTACACGGAGCAGAAAGTATGCTCTCCGCTTTACTTGATATTGCACGTTTAGAAGGTGGAACTATTCAACCTAAACGAATGTCATATCCATTACATGATTTACTCAGCGACTTAGCACTTCAATTTAAATCCATTGCTGCACAGCGTAGTATTCAATTTAAAGTACACGATGCTACTTTTTGGATTGATACAGACCCACAATGGATTCGTCGTATTATTCAAAATTTTGTGAGTAATGCGTTACGTTACACAGCTCAAGGTAAAATTGTGGTGGGTACATTACGTTCTGCACAAAAACCACAACATATTCGTATTGGCATTTGGGATACAGGTCCGGGTATTGATGAGGAACAAAAAGCAAAACTGTTCCAAGAGTTTGAACGTTGCGGACATACCTCACCTTGGGGTGAGCAAGGGTTAGGATTAGGACTTGCCATCGTTAAACGCATGACACATCTATTAGATTACCCTGTTAATGTGTACTCAACCAAACATAAAGGCTCGTGCTTTATGATTGAAGTACCGATTGTAGAAGCACCTAAAGTGCCTAAAACAACACCACAACCTGTCATGATGCAACAAACTCAATATAACGTACTGTGTTTAGATAACGATGAAACCATTTTAGAAGGTATGACGACGCTACTTACAAAATGGGGCTACAAGGTATTTAAAGCACGTGAACCTGAGGATGCTAAACAGATCATTGATCAAGAAAAGATTCAAATTTGGATGATTGACCAACATTTAAATTTAGAAAAACGTGGTCTTGATTTTATTGAGAAATATCGCTCTGCACATATTCCTGTTGCACTCATTACCGCAGATTCAGACCCAGATTTACCTCAAAAATTGAAAGGCATGAATGTGATGTTACTCAAAAAACCCCTCAAACCTGCTTCAATGCGTGCGTGGTTATCAGGGCTTAAAATCTAGATTTTTTGCTCATCAATATTAAGTGCACCAATAGCAAGAACTGCTTGGGTACGGTTTTGTACCCCAAGTTTTCTAAAAATTGCTGTGACGTGCGCTTTGATCGTCGCTTCCGACACCTCAAGCTCGTATGCAATTTGCTTATTAAGCAGCCCTTCTGCCACCATCATCAATACTCTAAATTGCTGTGGCGTTAAAGATTGAATACGCTCTGCTAACGCAGTTTCATCAGCTGCACGGGCATCAAAATTTAGGTGATGCGGTAGATTTTTAGGTAACCAAATATCACCCTCTAATACCTGTTCAATGGCTTGGCTAATGTCGTTTGGATGTGCCGATTTTGGAATATAGCCCATTGCACCATGCGCAATGGCACGCTGAATAATAGACACTTCTTCATGCGCAGAAACTACAATAATGGGTAAAGCAGGATATTGTGCACGCACATGCACCAATGCCGAAAAACCTGATGCACCGGGTAAATTTAAATCAAGCAAAACTAAATCTGGCTCTGCGCCACTTTCTAATACGCTGTATAACTCATTTACGGCTGCCGTTTCTTGGATATTGGCATGCGGTAAACCTTGCCGTATTGCTTGAATTAAAGCATGACGAAATAAAGGATGGTCATCAACAATTAATATATTCATACGTATCTTCGCAATATGGCGGTGTTCAATCCATGAAGTGCAATCTTACAGGAATTTATTTTAAACGGTGCTTTTTGTAGCTTTATTTTAATGCTTTGTACTATTTGCAGGATTACGGTTAAAATTTTTAAGGCATTCAGGCAAAATAACATTTTTAATTCAAGAGAAAGGCACAGTGGCAGAACAACAGCAATCCTCGACACTTCATGATGTCGCGCAAAATACGGGCAACTTTATTCAAAAGGCAGGCGAAAACGTCGTTCAAACCAGTCATAAATATCATGATGCCTATAGCACTATTGATAAAATTATGGATACCTTTTGGCAACGCTTACCGTACTTGTGTATTGCGATTGTCGTTTTTTTCATTTTTTATCTGCTGTCTAAATTATTTAAAGCCTTTGTTGTTCGTGCCTTATCAAACCGCTCTTATACACGCCAAAACCTTGTTCTTGTTTTAAACCGTGTGGGCAGTACACTCATTGTCTTTTTTGGGTTTTTAATTGCATTGGTGATTGCCATTCCAGGTTTTACTCCGGGTCAGCTTATGAGTGCCTTAGGGGTCGGCTCTGTTGCCATTGGTTTTGCATTTAAAGATATTTTTCAAAACTTACTTTCTGGTATTTTAATTTTACTTAGTGAACCTTTCCGTATTGGTGATGCGATTGTATGTAACGGCTTAGAAGGTACTGTAGAAGATATTCAGATTCGTGCAACCTTTTTACGTTCTTATGATGGTCGCCGTTTAGTGATTCCAAACGCAACAGTTTATACCAGCTCCATTACAGTTGTAACAGCGTATACACAGCGCCGTTGTGACTTTAACGTGGGCATTGGCTATGATGATGACGTACAAAAAGCAAAAGATATTGTACTTAAAATTCTAAATGAAAATCGTAGTGTACTCAGCCAACCTGCTTTCTCTGTAAATGTTACGGCACTTGCAGACAGTTCAATTACGCTGAATGTACGTTGGTGGATTGATACCACTGAAGCGAGTATTTTAGGCTCTACAAGTGAAATTCAGGAATTGGTTGTAATTGCATTTGCAAATCACTCAATCAGTATTCCATATCCAATTACAGAACAAATTGCACGTCCTACCGAGCAACCTGCTTTAGAAGCGCCTAAAGTTTAATTATCAAAATCAAAGAAGCACATTTTGTGCTTCTTTGATTTTAAAAAAATCATAGGCCAAGCTTTCGATACAAATTTATCATTTTAGGTGTTCTTAAACACTCTATTGCATATTTGTCCTGTACCCAATCTTCTACATAACCACAATAATGTTGTCCCAATACACAGATCATTATTTCTTCTACTGATAGAATACTATGTTCATCTTCCTTATATTTATTTAATTCTTCTAATAAAATTTCCATCGACCCTACATTATTAAAATAGATAAAAAAATCTGCAAATTTAGTAGTATCAAAATTTTCATTTTCTAATAAGACTTCGAACATTTGAAAATAAATTCTTACAGATTTATTCGTTACACCCTGACGGTTTAATAAAATAGTTGGAATAGAGTTTTGTAAAATACTATGATAAATATCTATTTTCTTTGCAAAATCTTTAAAAACATTTATATACTTAAAGTCTTCAAGTACAAGTGAAAATACCGCAAAACTATTTGCTTCAACAAGATAAGTATCATAATTAACGTGTAGGTATCTATGTTCACTACCTATAATTTC
This sequence comes from Acinetobacter sp. HY1485, assembly GCF_027568475.1. Classification (GTDB taxonomy): domain Bacteria; phylum Pseudomonadota; class Gammaproteobacteria; order Pseudomonadales; family Moraxellaceae; genus Acinetobacter. Next base: position 301,592 of record NZ_JANKZG010000002.1, read on the forward strand.
AATATAGGATAGAATATCTTCATGCAATTCATGAAAACCCGCAGCACTGTTAAATAAACGATTGCCACCACAATCGGGTAATTGTGAAATACCTAATTTTTCTTGATTCAAAATATCCAAAACTTCAAATTTTAAACTATGGTTTTTTGTGAAACCATTTTTAAATAGTTGATTTAAATAACTTAAGATCGCTTTATAATTTTTAACATTATATTCAAAAGCAATAATTTCTACACTTGCTAAAACATTATTACTTATTGCTTTAAAATATTCATTTTTAGTTTCAATTACCTCTATTTCAAGTTCAGGGTCACTATTGGATATCAATGTGTAATAGAAATCTTTATCTAGTTCTTTTACATAATCTAAATATTCAATCCTATCAGCATCATAATATTCATGTGGCCCCATACAACGAATACAAAACATAAGTATTTTTATTCTCTCTTTATCTTGATCCCTTAAATTTAGATTGGGCTTTTTTATCCATTTTGGAGAATATTTATTTACATCTGCATTATAAAAATAATGAGGTAAAATTACTTTTTCAGTAAAAGTTTTATGCAAATAACCTTGACGATATAATTTTGAAAACAAAGTATTTATTTTTTTAAAAAAATTTAAATATATTTTGAAATCAAATGGTGTTGTTTCTATAAAAAACTCTACTGAATTAATCAAATCTGTAAAAGTTGGCGTCTCAATTTGGATTTTCCCTTTAGAGTTTTTTAAATACAAACTTAAACGACCTGTATCTAGTGTTACAAACTCAATATCACTATTTTGAATTTGATTAATCCATATTTGCTGATTCTCACATGAAAGCATCTAGCACATCCTATTATTTTTATAAAATAAATTTAATATATATTATAATTTATCCTAACCGCCCAAGCACATAAGAAATTGCCGTTTCTGTTCTTAAAATTCGATCACCCAAAGTCACTGCTTGGCAACCATTTTGTTTCAAAAGTTCAATTTCATAATCAATAAAACCACCTTCAGGACCAATCACAACAGTACAAGGCTCACTCATGTGTCTTGGCATAGTCATAGTTGCATAAGGATGTGCTACATAACTTGGTTGTTCAAATGTAGATAAAACATCTTCAACAAAAGGTTTAAAACGTTTATAAAACTGAATATCAGGAAAAACCGTATCGCCTGCCTGCTCTAAACCTAATGTTATGTATTCATCTAATTGGTTTAAAAAAGGGCTTTGCCAATAACTTTTATCTACACGATAACTATGAATTAAGCTGATACGGTTTACGCCCATACTGACACTGTCCATAATTAAACGGCGCAATACTTTAGGACGAGGCAATGCCACCACTAAATGAATGGGTAATTTGTTTGGGACACTTTCTTCATATAATGGCTCAACCTGAATTAAATGTGGTTCAACATGAACAACTTTAACCAAATAACGTTTTGCATTTTTAAACCCAACTTTAAGTGTATCTCCCACTTGCACTTTTAAATGGGTATGCAAATGTACAAGTTGTCTTTCTTCTGTAATTGACCATATATCTAGCACAGACTGTGGCTCTAATAACACAATATTCATATCAAGAAACGGTCAATCAGTTGAGTATGTTGTTTCAAAGAACCTTTATTATTTTGCATAATATCTTTGGCTTTTTGTGCAATGAGCAGTCGCTCTGTTGGGTTATCTACCAACTGTAATATTTTATGTACAACGTCTTGTACGTCCTGTGCGATCTTAACGGCATCTTCTGCCATAAAATAATCAACAATCGCTTGAAAGTTGAAGTAATTTTTTCCAACTATCGTTGGCACACCCAACGAAATAGGCTCTAAAATATTATGCCCACCCCCTGGTGTATTTAAAGAACCACCTACAAATGCCACATGTGCTAAGGCATACCACAACCATAACTCGCCCATACTATCAGCTAAGTACACTTGTGTATCAGTCGTAATTTCTTGTTTTAAGCTACGACGATGCGTCTTTAACTCTAATTGTTGCGCAATTTCAAACACTGCATCAAACCGTTCAGGATGACGAGGTACCACAATACACAACAAATTTGGATCTTGCATCAAAGCAGATTTTAACGTGACAAGAAGCTGTTGCTCTTCGGGCGCATGTGTACTTGCAAATACAATAATTTTACGATGTTGTAACTGCCATAAGGTTTTAAGCCGTTCTGCTTCATCCAAAAATGATTGAGGTGCATGAATATCAAATTTAATATTCCCCACAATACTCATTTGCTTTGGATTTTTACCCAACTGTTTAAAACGCTCAAAAGTGGCTTGGTCTTGTGTGGCAATCCAATCTAGGCTGTGCAACATCGGTCGGGTCAACGACTTAATTTTTGCGTAACCGTTTGCAGATTTTTCGGATAACCGTGCATTAAGCAAAAGTTTAGGCGTAGGCACATTTGCAAGTAAATTCGCCCAAAGCTCTGTTTCCATCAATAATAAAATTTTAGGTTGATACAATCTTACAAAGGCTTTTATTTTCTTTTTTTGATCAACAGGTAAAAAAACTGCCTGAAATAAATCAGGATATTGCTGTTCAAATAATGTCTTTGCTCGTGCTTGTCCTGTTTTAGTGGTATTGGTAAGTAATACAGGAAAACCTTGTTTTAAATAATGTTCAACTAAAGGTTGTGCAGCATTGGTCTCACCTACTGAAACTGCATGAAACCAAATCGCTTGTGTATTTTTAGGTGCTAAAAAAGGGCCAAAACGTTGGCTCATTTCAAGCTGTAACCCATTTGAATTTTCAGCACGTTGACGAATACGCCACACATAAAGCGGTTTTAAAAGCGTTAGTAAAACATCATACCAAATAGGAGGTTGCAAAGGTTAATCCTATATCAATCAGCAAATCACACATCTGATCAAGATTATAAATCAAACCTCATTTTCTTGAATATAAAATTGTAACCTTTCACATCAATTATGCATAAAATAACAAGCATTTAGTTATCTTAAGGAACACATCACTTCTAATATTGCTCAATCAAAAAATAAGACGTAAACATCAATTAAAATAAAAAATTAATTTCAATGAGAGAAAGAAAATTTTATTGGCATATGTATTGGTCTATAAGTAAACCAAATCAAAATTTAACGTCATTTCTTATCTATTATTTAAGTTGCTGTATATTTAGAAAATAATATTTATGTGCACTCTATTTCACTTAAAGTACAAAATTACCTAACCTCAGTCTTATTTATGATTTTATTTTAAAATAAAGACCTTAAGCAGATTTTATTGAATTTAAATGCTTAAGATCACATCTAAAATTAGATTTTAAATAGGATGAGAGTGACCTTTATGATGCCTGAAAAGCCTTTACAGCCTTACGCCCAATTTTTGGATCATCCGTAAAAAATCCATCAATTCCTAGCTGTAAATAACGCTGTATTTCTTTAAGCGATCCTGCTTCACAACGTTGCGATGGTTGCTGACTACACTGATCTGTTTGGGGTAAAAAATTATTTTCAGGTCTAAACGTATAAGGATGAATTTTTAAGCCAACTTGATGCGCATCATGTACAAACGAGTTATTACTGCGGATATAGGTTTTATAAGGTCCAACCCCATCGGCATACTGTTTCACTTGTTTAAGACCTTGAGCCGTTGCCATATCTGCATAGGTCGTTTTTTGCCCTTGTACAACGGTATCAGCAGGTTGCATATTAGGCTCATCATATAATTGGATGAGTAACACATGCGCTAAGCCATATTGTTTAATTTTTTGACGCATATATTTTAAATTACTTACCTCAAAAGACTGTAAGTAGATGGGTGCAATTTTTTGGCTATATTGATGCTGTGATAAGGTCTTAAGTAAACGATCTTCAAGCGCTAAATGCTGTTGCTGAAAATAGGTTGGATGCTTAGTTTCAATGTATAGTCCAACAACTTTACCTGTTTTTTTATAATTTGCTTCGGCTAAATCAATAATTTGATCAAGCGTTGGCACTGCATATTGATCATTATATTGTGTATTTTGCGGGCGAATTTTTGGAATACGCTCTCGGGCTTTTACTTGTTGTAACTCCTTAAAGGTTAAGTCTTCGGTAAACCATCCTTGTATCGTTTTACCATCAATTACTTTCGTGGTTTGCTTATCTTTAAATTGTAGCAAGGTACTAATATTAGTTGTTCCACCAATTTCGTTTTCATGCCGTGCCACTAAAACACCGTCTTTGGTTGCCACTAAATCAGGTTCTATAAAATCTGCCCCATCGTCCATGGCTTGTTGATAAGAGGCTAACGTGTGCTCAGGACGCAGTGCGCTTGCTCCGCGATGCCCAATCACAATAATATTTTTATTTAACTCTGCATGTGCCGAAAAACCCAAACATGCCACTAATGATGTCATGCCTAAACATGCCCCCATTTTTTTAATCATCATCAACCCTCGCTTATTTTTATGATGCTTCAATGTAGCGTAGGTTTTTGACGGTTCTATGAAAAAAACCCTCTGTTGAGGGCTTAATTTTACTTTTGAAGAGCAGGATAATCGGTATAACCTTTCTCCAAATCATCGGTCAGTGCATAGAACGTGCTTGGGTCTGGTTCGTTCCAAGGTAAGTTGTTCTCTAAACGATATAATAAATCTGGATTAGCAATAAATGCTTTACCAAAGGCAACTGCATCTGCTTTGTTTTCTGCCAATAGTGTTTTTGCTGACTCAGTGGTTAGACCTTCATTAGCAATCCACGCACCATTAAATTTTTCACGTAGTTGGGGGCTAATGCTGTCTTCAGCTTTGTATTCACGTACAAATACAAATGCAACATCACGTTTACTCAGTTGCTCCATCACATAACCAAACGTTTCTAATGGATTAGCATCGCCCATATCTTCAGCATCACCACGCGGTGATAAATGTACACCTACACGCCCTGCACCCCAAATGGCAATAAATTCATCTACCACTTCAAGCAATAAACGCGCACGATTTTCTACTGAACCACCATACTCGTCATCACGCACATTGGTTGTACTTTGTAAAAACTCATCAATAAGATAACCATTTGCAGCATGTAGTTCTACACCGTCAAAACCTGCCTCTTTAGCAAGTTGTGCAGATGTTTTATATTGCTCAATAATTGTTTTAATTTCTTCTAATGTTAAAGCATGCGGTGTCGTATATGCACGTTGTGGACGTAAAATTTTGACGTGTCCTTGAGGTGCAATCGCACTGGGTGCAACAGGTAAGTCGCCATCTAAAAGTTCAGGGTCAGACACACGTCCCACATGCCAAAGCTGTGCCACAATTTTAGTATTTTGTGCATGCACCGCATCAATAATTTTTGTCCATGCTTGTGCTTGAGTTTTGTTCCAAAGCCCAGGCGTATTGGCATAACCTACAGCTTTAGGGCTAATCACCGTCGCTTCTGTTAAAATTAAGCCTGCATTGGCACGTTGTTGGTAATATTTCACCATTAAATCGGTTGGGACACGTTCAGGATTACTGCGTGCACGGGTAAGTGGTGCCATTACCAAACGGTTTTTTAATTGTAGATCACCTATTGTTAAAGGTGTGTTGAGCTCAGCCATATTCCCTCACTTACACCCTGCACAAATGGCTAGAGTGTTGTTTGTAAATGTTGTATGTACTGCTGAATGAGTGCTTCATTTCTTGAAAAGTAAGACCATTGTCCGTACTTTTGCGCGCTGATTAAACCTGCGTTTTGTAACACAGACAAATGGTTAGACATGGTGGATTGTGCCACTTTTCCAAGTCGCTCAATCTGTCCTGCACAAACCCCTCGCCGAAAGCCATCTGCACATTGTTCTGCATCAAAATATTGCTCGGGGTGTTTAATCCATTGCAAAATTTGACGGCGTAACGGATTGGCTAACGCTTTACTAATTACGTCAATATTCATCATTTTGATACATCAGTGAGTCAGAAGCAGCACAGCAATCATCATCAATACAAAATCATTATATCTAAAATTTACGATATTAATATCGTTTTTTGTCAATATTTGTATCGTATATTTACGATTTACTGTGCTTCTTTAAAAATTTACAGCCCTTGTTTTAAACTTGCCTCAATAAATTTATCAAGATCGCCATCTAAAACAGCGCCCGTATTTGAATTTTCTACGCCTGTACGTAAGTCTTTGATACGTGAGTCATCAAGTACATAAGAACGAATTTGACTCCCCCAACCAATATCAGATTTACTCTCTTCTAAGGCTTGTGCAGCTTCATTACGCTTGTTCATTTCAAGCTCGTACAATTTTGCACGTAACTGTTTCCACGCGTGGTCACGGTTGGCATGTTGCGAACGTTGGTTTTGACATGCCACCACAATACCTGTTGGCGCGTGAGTTAAACGTACCGCAGAGTCAGTTTTGTTGATGTGCTGACCACCTGCACCCGAGGCACGGTAAGTATCTGTACGCACATCAGCAGGGTTAATTTCAATTTCAATATTGTCATCAACTTCAGGCGATACAAACACAGCACTAAATGAAGTATGACGGCGGTTACCGCTGTCAAATGGCGATTTACGTACTAAACGATGCACGCCTGTTTCGGTACGCAACCAACCAAAGGCATACTCACCTTCTACACGAATGGTTGCAGATTTAATGCCTGCCACATCACCGTCTGAAACTTCCATCAGTTCTGCTTTAAACCCATGACGCTCAATCCAACGCATATACATACGTAATAGCATTGATGCCCAATCTTGTGCTTCTGTACCACCAGAACCTGCTTGTACTTCTACATAGCATGGGTTTGGATCCATCGGGTTACTAAACATACGACGGAACTCAAGTTTAGCAAGTGCTTCTTCTGCACTGTCTAACTCGGCTTCTACATCGCTCAGTAAGCTTTCATCTTCTACTTCTACCGCCAAATCAAGCATCGCTTTGGCATCTTCAATTTGTTCTGCAAGGTTGTCTAACACGTTCAGAACGTTTTCTAAATCACCCTTTTCTTTGGCCATTGCCTGTGCGCGCTTTTGGTCGTTCCAAATCGCAGGATCTTCTAATTCACGTAGAACTTCTTCTAAACGCTCTTTTTTAAGATCGTAGTCAAAGATACCCCCGTAGTGTTTGACCACGGTCTGTTAGATCTTTAAGCTTATTTAAATACGGATTAATTTCCACGTAAATTTCTCACTACACAGGTAAAAACTAGTACTTATTTTATCATAAATCGAAAATTTAGGATTTAGGATTTAGGATTTAGGATTTAGGATTTAGGATTTAGGATTTAGGATTTAGGATTTAGGATTTAGGATTTAGGATTTAGGATTTAGGATTTAGGATTTAGGATTTAGGATTTAGGATTTAGGATGCAATAAAATATTAAAGTAAAATTAAATTTTTAAAAAAGATACAAATAAATGACACTATTAATAAAACATAACATTATATATTTACCATAAATAACAATAACTTAAACTCAAAAAACCAACTTATTTATTCAAGATTACACACACAATATTGACCAAAAAGAAAAACGCTCTAAACTCAAACTTGTAACAAAAAATGTAAATTACTTTCTTTTGGAGGAGAGTAACCATGAAAAAAACTTTACTTGCTACAGCACTTTTTGCAGGTCTTGCAATTACAGGTACAGCGAATGCGTACCAAACCGAAGTAGGCGGCTCATACAGTTACCTAGATCCAGATCACGGTGATGGTGTAAGTCAGTTTGGTGTCAATGGTACTTACTACTTCAATCCTGTACAAACACGTAATGCACCGCTTGCAGAAGCAGCATTTTTAGACCGTGCCAGCAATGTAAATGCACAAGCCAACTACGGTCATAACAATGGCGTAAAAAATTCAACTTACGGTATTGGCGGTGAATATTACGTTCCAAATTCTGACTTCTATTTGGGTGGTAATGTTGCTCGTAACGAGATTAAACTTGACCACTCAAGTGCAGAGAAAAAAACCACGCTTTATAGTGCAGAAGTAGGTTATTTACCTGCACCAGGGTTATTGGTTGCAGTGGGTGCACAAGGTTATGACACTAAAAATGGTGATGACGGTGTAGACCCTACCTTACGTGCAAAATATGTAACACAAGTCGGACAGCACGATGTGAACTTAGAAGCACGTGGTGTGTTTGGTAGCGATAACAACAAACAATACTATGTAGGTGGTGACTACTACATCGACAAAACATTAAGTGTTGGTGCAGATTACACAAAAGACAAATCTATTGATCAAAATCAATGGGGCTTAACTGCGAAGAAATTCTTTAATGAAAATCTAAGCGTGGATGGTCGTCTTGGTTTTGGTGATGATTACAACACCTATACTGTTGGTGCATCTTACCGCTTCTAATGGTATAAAACTAAAAAGCACGCTTCAGGGCGTGCTTTTTTAATACAAAATATCTTCAAATGCCTATACTTGCTGTTTTTTATTTCAGGGTCTTGCTCAGCACATATTTTTGATTTTCTTAGTAAACGCATTAGGCAATTTCATAACCTTAATAAAGCATTATCAAAATCTTTTAAAGTATTTACTTTGCTATTAAATATACCATCCCATCTTGGTACATTTCATATAATATAAATATAAAATTTAATATTAAGCCCAACTTCATTTTTAAAATGGCTGTTTGAATATCTTGCTTCGAAGTTTGGTCAAAACAAGAAATAACCTGCAACCTCATTAACCGTATCTAGCACCGTTCTCGACTTGACAATGGTCTAATTCAGCTTGAGGTAAATAAGGCTTAAAAATATGAATATCGCGTAATATACCAAGCCCCATAATATAAATATATTAATTAAAATACTAATGATTCTCTCTTAGTACATTTGATTATTGTTTTATTTCGCGCTTCTTGCTCATAAACATAAAAAAGAAAATAACGCAGCAAATTAGGTTTTAGAAAAATCGTCATAGCCTTTTACTATACAATATCCGTTAACTAATAATATGTACTTAACTTTATTTGAAGTAAGCAATATTTAACCCACCGATTCAATTCTACTAAATCCCCTACCTAGCCTGTTCTATTTAAATTTTTGCTCAATTCAATTTTCGGTTTAAAAATCACTCCAATAGTTTCAATATTTTTAACGCTGATCTGTAGGCTTTTAAGCTAATACTCCCAAAACCATCAAACTCATATCACCGCCATTAAATAAACAATATGCAGTTGCAGACGAGTCACGCCATTAAAAGAATTTTTATCTAATTGATATACAAGGCGTATTCTTTTGGATGTTTCATCAAATGAAAATCGATCCTTTGCATTAAAACCAATCGCATCAATGATCTGCCCACTTTGGCATTTTAAACTCAGTTTTAAATGTTTTTCTTTCAACCATCTAAAATTTAAAACGTCAAAAACACCCTCAAACACAGGATACGGAAATTTTTGTCCCCATGGTCCCAAAGCATCAATTTTTTCAACAGTGGTTAAGTTCAATGCTTCAGCGGGTAACATACCATCTGTCCATAACACTTCCTCTAAGATGCTTGCATCTACTTGGGCAATACACTGTTCAAAAGCAGTTTTGAAAGCTTCAAAGTCCACTTTTTTGATGGTTAATCCTGCTGCTGCTGCATGACCACCAAAAAACCGAATAAGATGTGGATATTCTTCTGCCACTTTTTCGATCATATCGCGTACATGGATACCCTCAATAGAGCGTGCAGAACCTTTAATATGAATACCATCTGCATCAGGTGCAAATACAATACTTGGGCGATGAAACTGTTCTTTTAAACGCCCTGCCACAATACCAATCACCCCTTGGTGCCAATGTTCTTCAAATAATACAATGGCAGATTTTGGTGTATCTAAATGAATGTTTTGTAAAATCTGTAAGGCTTCATCTTTAATTTCACCCTCAACAGTACGGCGTTCTAAATTTAAACGCTGTAATTGCTGTGCGAGTGGATATGCTTCTTCAAAAGTAGATGCAAGTAAACATTCAATACCCACATCCATGGTTTCCATACGCCCTGCGGCATTCAGGCGTGGTCCAAGTACAAAACCAAAATCTTGCGCTGTGGCATGTTGTACTGATTTTCCTGCAACATCAAACAATGCCAAAATTCCTGCTCGACATTGATGCTGTTGAATACGTTTGAGTCCTGCATCAATTAAAATTCGGTTGTTATAATCTAACGCAGCAACATCGGCATATGTACCTAATGCCACTAAATCTAAATACTGCCCCATATTACAAGTGGTTTTGCCTTGCTTTTTACGTTGTGTAGCAAGATGTGCCAAGATATAAAAAGCCACGCCTACACCTGCAAGTGCTTTACTCTCAAATGGACAACCCAACTGATTAGGATTCACCACCGCATCCGCTTCAGGTGCAGATTTTGTCGTCAGGTGATGGTCGGTAACAATGACTTTCATGCCATGCAATTTGGCTTGTTCTACACCTGTATGGCTTGAAATACCGTTATCCACTGTAATGAGTAACTGTGGTTGATATTTTTGCTGTACCAAATCTGCAATTTTAGGCGTAAGCCCATAACCATATTTAAAACGGTCAGGTACAACATAATCTACTTTTGCCCCCATTTGGCGAAGTGCAAGCACCATCAGTGCCGTACTCGTTGCACCATCGGTATCATAATCGCCTACAATTACAATATGTTGCTGTGTATCAATTGCCTCATCTATAAGCGCAACGGCACTATCCAAACCTTTAAAGGTAGGCTTGAGCAGATGCTGTAATTTTAGTTCTAGATGTGTGGCGTGTTGCACACCTCGCCCTGCTAAAATGGTTTGCATAAAAGACGGCAAACCCTGAAACAAGTCAGGGTTTGTTAAAAGCGGACGTTGTTGTATTTTCATTATGGCATTAAACGGGCAAGCACCCATGCTCCATCATGTTGGGTATATTGTAAACGGTCATGTAAACGGTTGGGACGCCCTTGCCAAAATTCGTAACTTATTGGCTCGATACGATATCCACCCCAAAAAATAGGTTTTTCAAGTTCAGGTTTATCTACTACTTCATCATGCAGGTGTTGATAACGTTGTTGTAATGCTTCACGGTCTTCAATTTGACCACTTTGAGGCGTACTCACATGTGCTGCAATTTGGCTATCTCGTGGGCGTTTATGGTAATAATCTGTCGACTCTTGTTCAGATATTTTTTTAACCACGCCTGAGATACGCACCTGACGTTCTAAACTTGCCCAATAAAACAAAATTTCTGCATATGGATTTTGTGCTAAATCTAAGCCTTTTTGACTGTCATAATTAGTATAGAAGTCATAGCCTACCTCGGTTGCACCACGTAATAATACGGTACGTACATGCGGACGACCTTGTGCATCTGCCGTTGCCAAAGACATAGCATACGGCTCGTGCAGTTGTGCCTGTAAAGCAAAATTAAACCAATTCAAAAACTGCTCATGCGGGTTTTCGCTTACTTGTGACTCAATCAGTTCACCTTGTTCATAACTTAAACGTAATTCACTTAAATCTTTAATCACATCGCTCATGGTTTAATTTTCCTTTTTATTTACGCATGTTGTTTAATTGCATCAGCTAAATCGTTTGCAAGTTGCTTAACTTCCGCAAGTTGATCCCCTTCTACCATCACACGAATCATAGGTTCTGTGCCTGATTTACGAATAAGTAAACGACCACGCCCTTGCAACTGTTGCTCTGCTTGGTCAAATTTTTCAACTAAGGCAGGAATGGCAAATGGGTCCATCATTTGCTCTAAACGCACATTAACCAACACTTGTGGAAATAGCTCAAAGCCCTCTACAAGCTCATGTAGTGCTTTGTTTTGATATACCATTACGGTTAATACTTGCAATGCTGCAATAATTGCATCGCCTGTGGTGCTTTTATCTAGTGTTAAAATATGCCCGGATGGTTCGCCACCAATTGCCCACGCATTTTCTTGTAAGTCTTGTAGCACATAACGGTCGCCTACTTTGGCACGTACAAAGGGTACTTCATGTTTTTGTAAAGCAAATTCAAGTGCCATATTACTCATGACTGTACCTACAATTCCTGCAGGTTTCTTTTTGGCTTGAGTGGCTAAAATATAAAGAATATGATCGCCATCAATCAGGTTTCCGTGTTTATCTACCAAAATGACACGGTCGGCATCACCATCAAATGCAATACCAATATCTGCTTGATGTTCTATTACCGCTTTTTGTAAACTTTCTGGATGTGTAGAACCACAGTTTTCGTTGATGTTCACGCCATTAGGTTCATTATAAATTGCCGTAACTTGTGCCCCTAACTCTCTAAATACGGCAGGTCCTACGTTGTACGCTGCACCGTGAGCACAATCCACCACAATTCTTAAATTGCGTAAGTTATAGCGGTATGGAAACGTCGATTTACAAAACTCAATGTAGCGTCCATTGGCATCTTTAACACGCACACTTTTTCCAAGCTGTGCTGTATCTTCAATCACAATCTCATCTTCTAATGCTTGGTTAATAGCATCTTGTACATCATCGGGTAGTTTTTTACCTTCACCCGAAAAGAATTTGATTCCATTGTCAAAATATGGGTTATGAGAAGCCGAAATTACAATTCCTGCATCGGCATGTAATGCACGTGTTAAATGTGCAATAGCAGGGGTTGGCAGTGGTCCTAACAAGTGAACATAAACACCTGCTGCATTTAAACCCGACTGTAAAGCAGACTCTAAGATATATCCAGAAAGACGAGTATCTTTACCCATAACGACCACAGGTTTACGGTTCGGATTTTGTTGTTTAAGCACTTTCCCTGCGGCAAAACCGAGTTTTAATGCAAATTCTGGCGTGATTGGAAGTTGTCCAAATTTTCCACGAATACCATCTGTGCCAAAATAACTCATGCGTTTCTCACTACCTATTCGATCTAGGACGACTAAATCTTTTTCTTGTTCATCAAGTGAAATACTTTACACCAAAATGAAAAAACCGTCACAAAGTGACGGTTTTTTGTACTGCAATTTTACGAAATTAACCTAAACGATAGTTTGGCGCTTCTTTCGTAATGGTCACATCATGTACATGTGACTCTTTCATGCCTGCAGAGGTAATTTTTACAAATTTTGCATTTTGGCGTAAATCTTCTACAGTCGCAGAACCTGTGTAACCCATAGATGAACGTAAACCACCCATCATTTGATGCACAATTGCGCCCATAGGACCTTTGTACGGTACACGACCTTCAATACCTTCTGGTACTAATTTTTCAGCACCTGCTTTAGCATCTTGGAAGTAACGGTCAGCAGAACCTGAAGAACCTGCCATCGCACCTAAAGAACCCATACCGCGGTATGCTTTGTAGTAACGACCTTGGAATAATTCTACTTCACCCGGTGCTTCTTCAGTACCTGCAAGTAAAGAACCAATCATAATGGTGCTTGCACCTGCGCCAATGGCTTTAGACATATCGCCAGAGAAACGGATACCACCATCTGCAATTAAAGGAATTTCTTCTTTTAATGCATTTGCAACACTGTCAATTGCCGAAATTTGTGGAACACCAATCCCTGCAACAATACGTGTTGTACAAATTGAACCAGGACCAATACCCACTTTAACCGCATCTGCACCTGCATCACGCAATGCCATTGCCGCATCACCTGTTGCAATGTTACCGCCAATCACTTGAACTTGTGGGTAGTTCTTTTTCACCCAGCGTACACGTTCAATTACACCTGCAGAGTGACCATGTGCTGTATCAACCACAATCACGTCAGCACCGGCATCTACTAATGCTTCTACGCGTGACGGTGTTTCTGCACCAGTACCAACAGCAGCACCTACAAGTAAGCGACCTAATTCATCTTTAGAGCTACTTGGAAATGCTTCAGCTTTACGGAAATCTGTTACCGTAATTAAGCCTTTAAGTGCATTATTGCCATCAACCACAAGTACTTTTTCAATGCGGTGTTTTTGTAATAGTGCCTGAATATTTTCTTTAGATTCGCCTTCGCGCACTGTCACTAAACGCTCTTGCGGTGTCATGATATTGCTTACTGGCTGTTCTAGATTCGTTTCAAAACGTGTATCACGCCCTGTTACAATACCCACAACCTGTCCATTTTTTACAACAGGTAAACCACTGATGTTATTTGCTTGTTTAATTGCAATTAACTCACGAATAGTGGTTTCTGGTGATACTGTAATTGGGTCTTTTACCATACCCGCTTCAAATTTTTTCACACGGCGAACTTCTGCAGCTTGTGCAGCGATATCCATGTTTTTATGAAGAATACCAATACCACCGTTTTGCGCCATTGCAATTGCCATGCGTGACTCTGTCACAGTATCCATCGCAGCCGATACTAAAGGCACATTCAATTGAATACCACGCGTTAAGCGTGATTGAAGAGAAACATCTTTTGGGAGAACAGTAGAATAGGCTGGGACTAATAAGACATCATCGAAGGTAAGCGCTTCTTGAACGATGGTCAGCATAACAATCTCTCTTTAATTCCGTGCGCTATTATAAACAAATTTTGACTGTAATTTCATTTATTCTGCTCATTTTTTTAATTCATTGTCACAACAAATAAACGTTCATCTTCATCAAAGTAAAAAAAAGAGCCAAATGGCTCTTTTTTTTCATTAAGGTAAACGAAATGAATTTTGATTAAATAAATCAATACCGCACTCAAGCGTTTCTATCCAATCTAAAAATTCATTGATTTGTTGCTTACCCATAAATGGCGTACCGTGTTGAGGCACAATCATATCTAAATCAAGTTGGCGCACCATATTCACCCATAAACGAATGACTTTATTGCTACACATGTAGCGTTGATGGAAACCTTTCATTTTTGGAATATGGCTTTGAAAATCTGTAAGTGGTTGACTTGCATCATCCACCATTGATGCACCCATATCACCTGAAAATAAAATTTTGGCAATAGGGTCGTAAAATTGAAAGTTACCCACTGAATGCATAAAGTGTGCAGGGAGTGCCCAAATTTCAGACTCACCTAAGCGCACACGTTGTCCACCATCGGCAAGCTCAAGTAAACGTTGCTCCCAATTTCCTTTCATACGGTCACTGGTAAATGCAGAATTTAAATGGGGTAAAAAGCGCGCCCATAACTTAGATGCGACAACAGTCGCATCGGTATAAATTAACCAACGTGGCATTGAGGTAATAATATCTGGATCTTGGTGCGATGCCATGACGTAATCTACGTTACTTAGCTTGGTATATTTATTGAGTTCCATTGTCAGTGGCATATAAGTTAAATCACCACCTGGGTCTAAAATTGCCGCTCGCTGGTTGTCTAAAATTAAGAACTGATTTGCCTGTACACCTTCGCCTTTAACCAAACTGGTAAAGCTAATGCATTTATGTGTACCATTATCAAATAGTACTTGTGATGTTGTGCGTTCTAACGCCATCCCCAAAGCCCCTGAAAAATTCAGTATAATAATTTTCCATACAAAATGTATGTGTTTCCAACATAGTACAATTTATTGATTTAATTTTTAATAGTTTTTTTATATTTTGCATAAAAATAGCCCAAATTGGGCTATTTTTTTAGTTTTACTTAAAACCAGTAGTGTTGAGCTAGAGTACTCAAACCCACCACTAGAAAAATACAAGCACCAATTTTGTGAATAAGCGCAATCGGTAATTTATCAGCTAACTTATCACCAATAAAAACAGCAGGAGCATTGGCAATCATCATCCCAATGGTTGTACCTAACATTACAATCCAAACGCTATCAAAGCGAGCAGAAAGTGCGACGGTTGCAATTTGTGTTTTATCGCCAATTTCCGCTAAGAAAAATAGAATAAAGGTTGCTCCAAAAACACCAAAACGCTGCCAACGGTTGATACTATCTGTTTCATCACCTAACTTATCAGGAATAAGCATCCAAATTGCCATACCAATAAAGCCAACGGCTAAAATCCACATCATGGTAGTTGGACTAAGTAAAGTGGTGAGCCATTGCCCAAGTACTGCCGATAAACCGTGGTTAATAGTGGTCGCTAATACAATAGCGCATAAAATTGGAACAGGTTTTCTAAAACGAGCTGCAAGAAGAAGTGCTAAAAGTTGCGTTTTATCGCCCATTTCGGCAAGGGACACAACAGCAATAGAAATGAGGAATGCATACATTTACAAATTCTCCGGCTAGCAGAAATACCCAAGACTTATCCTCCCTGCTAGCCAATATCTGCAGAGTGATAAATCAAAGGTCTTGCCAACAAAGAATTGCTATGATGACCATGTTCTGTGGAACAAGTATGTTGATCATCATCTATTTACATAATGTAAATAGCGGCTACTCCCCAATGAAGTGAGCGGCTATTATATATATTTTTCACCATAAAAAAACCCCGCCTAAGCGAGGTTTTTTTAATTTTTAAGTTAGATCAGCAAATTACGAATATCTTTAAGTAATTTAGTCAGCTTATTGGTAAAGCGAGCTGCATCTGCCCCATTAATTACACGGTGATCATAAGATAACGACAACGGTAACATTAAGCGTGCATCAAATCCTTCACCATTCCAAACAGGTTGCATAGTTGCAGGTGAAATACCCAAAATTGCAACTTGTGGGAAGTTAACAAGTGGCGTAAATGCCGTACCACCAATACTGCCAAGGCTTGTAATGGTAAAGTTTGCACCTTGTAAATCTTTTGGTGATAACTTTTTCTCACGCGCTTTTTTACTTAGCTCACCCAACTCAATTGCAATTTGTTTAATTGATTTTTGGTCAGGATTACGTAATACAGGTACTGTTAAACCGTCTGGCGTTGCAACTGCAATTCCCATATGAATTTCTTTACGTAACAATACAGATTTTTGATCATCTGACATATGTGATGCAAAGTAAGGCTCTTCTTTTAACAAGTGAGCTAATGCTTTAGCAATAAATGCCAAAATGGTTAAACTCAAACCTTGCTTTTTAAAGTCGCCTTTTAATTCGTTACGCCATGCTTCAAGCTCAGTAATATCTGCCTGATCAAATTGCGTTACTTGTGGGATGAAGTTATTTAAACATAACTGCGGTACAGACACTTGCTGTAAACGAGTAAGCGGTTTTTCTTCTACACCACCAAATGCCGTAAAGTCTGGTAATGGCGGTAAACCTGATGCCACAGGTGCAGCTGCTGCTTTTGGTGTAGCCTCTGGTGCTGTTAGGCGTTGTTTAACGTAAGCAAATACATCTTCTTTCATCACACGTTCATGCGGGCCAGAAGATTTTACGTTTGCCAAAATAACACCAAGCTCACGAGCAAGTTTGCGTACAGCAGGGCCTGCATATACTTTTGCATTTTCTGCATTTTGCTCTTGCGTTAACTTATCTGCACCTGTTGATTGTGGTGCAGCAGGCGGCTGAACTGGTTTTTCTGTCTGTGGTGCAGGTTTGGGTGCTGCTTCAGGCTTAGGTGCTGGTGTAGATGCAACAGGTTCAGGCTGTGCTTGCCCTTCAACTGCAATCGTTGCAAGTTTTACACCTTCCGTTACATCTTGACCATTTTCAACATGAATGGCTTTAATCACACCCGCAACTGTACTTGGTACTTCAACGGTTGCTTTGTCAGATTCAACCACAATTAAACTTTGGTCTTTTTCAACAACATCGCCTACTTTCACCAAAATTTCAGCAACTGCTGCTTTGTCCACACCTAAATCAGGTACAGCAATATCCGTATCACCCGCTGGTGCTACACTTGCTTGTGGTTGTTCTGCTTTTGGTGTTGCTGCTTCTTGTTTTGGCTCAGCTTTTTGTGCAGTTGGTACAGGTTCAGCTTGTGCAGTTGTTGCTGTTTTAACTTTAATTAAAACAACACCTTCTTGAATCATATCGCCTTCTTTAATCTCGATACTTTCCACAATACCTGCAACACTGCTTGGCACTTCAACCGTTGCTTTATCGGATTCAACTACAACAATACTTTGTTCTAGCTCAATCTCTTCGCCTACTTTTACCAAAATTTCACCAACAGAGGCTTTTTCTACGCCAATGTCAGGCACTTGTACATCAACCACTTGGCTACTTATTGCTTGCTGTGGTTGTGCTTTTGGCTCAGGTGCTGTTTCGGTTTTTGGTGCTTCTTCTTGTGCAACAGGTTGCGGTTCAGCTTGAACAGGGGCTTCAGATTCAAGTTCAATTAAAGCAACACCTTCTTGTACGTCATCGCCTTCTTTTACCAGAATACTTTTAACAACACC
The DNA here is from genome assembly GCF_027568475.1 of Acinetobacter sp. HY1485. Taxonomy (GTDB): domain Bacteria; phylum Pseudomonadota; class Gammaproteobacteria; order Pseudomonadales; family Moraxellaceae; genus Acinetobacter. Next base: position 319,729 of record NZ_JANKZG010000002.1, read on the forward strand.
TGCAGAAGTGGTAGGCACTTCCACAGATGCTTTATCTGATTCAAGAACAACAATGCCGTCATTTTCAGCAATGGTGTCACCTACTTTAACTAAAATCTCTGCAACAGCTGCTTGATCTACGCCAATGTCAGGTGTCTTGATTTGCATGCTTACTTCTCCTCACCTGATTGATCTTCACGATATTGAGCTACCGCTTGTACTTCAGGGTGTGCTTGAGGTGCCCAAGCTACTGGACGATCAGTTTCTAATTCAAATGATGAAATGGCATCTTTAACCAAACGGTTATCAACTTCGCCTTCATCTGCTAATTTTTTAAGTGTTGCCACCACAATGTGAGCAGCATCTACACCAAAGTAGCTACGTAAGTTTGCACGCGTATCTGAACGACCAAAACCATCTGTACCTAACGTTACATATGGACGGTTATCTGGTAAATACGCACGAATTTGTTCGCTGTATGTACGCATATGATCCGTTGCAGACACCACAATACCGTCTGTACCACGTAACTGCTCAGATACCCAAGATTCTTTAGTATCTTCTGCAAGTGGGTGTAAACGGTTGTACTCATCACACGCCATACCATCACGTGCGAGTTCGTTAAAGCTTGTGACACTCCACACGTTTGAGTGAATTTGATACTCATCACGTAAAATCTGTGCAGCTTTCATCACTTCACGCAAGATCACGCCAGAACCTAACAACTGAACAGTGGCTTTGTCATCTTTTTCGAGCAAGTACATACCACGCTTAATGCCTTCTTCTACGCCTTCTGGCATTGCAGGATGCTCGTAGTTTTCGTTCATCAAGGTTAAGTAGTAGAACACACGCTCTTGATCTTGATACATGCGTTTTAAGCCATCATGCATAATCACAGCAAGTTCATAACCAAAACATGGGTCATAAGACACACAGTTTGGAATGGTGCTTGCTAAGATGTGTGAGTGACCATCTTGGTGTTGTAAGCCTTCACCGTTAAGGGTTGTACGACCTGCTGTTGCACCAAACAAGAAACCTTGTGCCTGTGCGTCACCCGCTGCCCATGCGATATCGCCAATACGTTGGAAACCAAACATAGAGTAGTACATGTATAACGGAATCATTGGTAAGTTATTGGTTGAATAACTCGTTGCCAATGCCGCCCATGCACTCATTGCACCTGCTTCGTTAATCCCTTCTTGAAGCATATGACCATTTTTTGCTTCACGATAGTTCATGAGCTGTTCATTGTCTTCAGGGATATATTTTTGCCCGTGTGCAGCATAAATACCCAACTGACGGAACATACCCTCTAAACCAAAGGTACGTGCTTCATCAGGCACAATTGGCACAACGTGGTCTTTTAACGCTTTTTCTTTTAAAAGTGCAGAAATTAAACGTACAGATACCATGGTGGTTGATTGTTCTTTACCACCGCTTCCTTTAAGCACATGGTCAAAAACAGACAATTCAGGAATTGGTAACGCAAAGCTTTCTTTACGGCGAGCAGGTAGATAACCACCTAAAGACTCACGACGTGCTTTTAAATACTTCATCTCAGGTGAGTTTTCGCTTGGACGATAAAATGGTAAGTCCTGAAGCTGTTCATCAGAGAATGGTAAGTTAAAGCGGTCACGCACGTACTGTAACGACTCAATACGCATTTTTTTGATTTGATGCGTTTTGTTGACTGCTTCTAGCTCATCAGATAAGCCGTAGCCTTTTACTGTTTTTGCTAAAATAACCGTTGGTTGTCCATTGCTTTGTGTTGCTGCTTGATACGCTGCATATACCTTAAATGGATCATGTCCACCGCGGTTAAGTGCTTCTAAATCATCATCACTTAGATCTTTTACAAGTGCAGCCGTTTCTGGATATTTACCAAAGAAATGCTCACGAATATAAGCACCGCCTTTTACTTGGTAGCGTTGATAATCGCCATCAACTACTTCTGCCATACGTGCTTTTAATGCGCCTGTGGTGTCTTTAGCAAGTAGGCTATCCCATTGACGTCCCCAAACCACTTTGATAACACGCCAACCTGCACCACGGAACACAGACTCAAGTTCTTGAATAATTTTGTCATTACCACGAACAGGACCGTCTAAACGCTGTAAATTACAGTTTACCACCCAAATAAGGTTGTCTAATTTTTCACGACCTGCAAGAGAAATAGCACCTAAACTTTCAGGCTCATCCATTTCACCATCGCCAAGATATGCCCAAATCTTACGGTCTTCTTCTTTAATCAGCTCACGGTTCATCAAGTACTTTTGAATATGTGCTTGATAAATTGACATAATTGGACCAAGACCCATCGATACCGTTGGGAACTGCCAATAGTCAGGCATTAAATAAGGATGCGGATAGCTTGGTAAGCCGTTACCATTTACTTCACGGCGGAAATTGCTCAACTGCTCTTCAGTTAAACGTCCTTCTAAGAACGAACGTGCATAGATACCAGGGGCACAGTGTCCTTGATAATAAATCATGTCACCACCGAAGTGATCACTGCTTGCACGGAAGAAATGGTTAAAACCAACATCATAAAGCGTTGCAGAAGATGCAAAGCTTGCTAAGTGACCGCCTAGATCATCACCTGTTTTATTTGCACGAAGCACCATTGCTAGTGCGTTCCAACGGATTAAAGCGCGAATACGACGCTCCATATCTGGCTCACCTGGCATTGCAGGTTGCTCATCAACAGAAATGGTGTTGAGATATGGCGTATTAAGACGCTGAACGGGAACATGTTTTGCAATAGCTTGCTGGTATAATTTTTCTAATAAAAATGCAGCACGCTCCGTGCCCATATGCTTTAAAACAGAATCAAAGGCATCTTGCCATTCTTGGGTTTCTTGCGCGTCGGAATCACCATAATACGCCATAGTTCACCTTTCCTTAATCATTATAAGTTACCCTTATTTTTACCATGTTTTTGCGGTAAAAGTTATGGTTACTTTTAAATACAACGTCATATCGACATTTCGTAAATAAATACCGATTGACAATGAAAACTTTCGCTTAATAAAAAATCGCCAATAGTGGCGATTTCTTTCTAGCACTTGATGTATAAGGGCTTGAGAGGTTTTAGCCACGGTTATTATACATCGAATTTAATTTGTTTATTATGGCAACATTGCTAAATAAGTGCTTGGATTTGCACGCTTACCATCGGCTACTATTTCGTAATGCAAATGAGGACCTGTACAACGACCTGTACAACCTACTTTCGCAATTTCTTCACCTGCACTGACTTTATCACCCACTTTGACAAATAAGCGTGATGCATGACCATAACGTGTTAAATAGCCATTACCATGATTAATTTCTACAAATTGACCATAACCATTTACCCAACCTGAACGTGTCACAACACCTGTACCCGAGGCAAAAATAGGTGTACCTGATGGTGCTGCTAAGTCAACGCCTGGGTGTCCTTCACGCTTACCACCCATCACACGTTGACCAAAACCTGAACTTAAACGCACTGCATCAGGAAGTGGATTTTTCTTCAACCAAGACATCACACCACCTGTAGCAGACTGTCCATATTTTTGAGTAATTGAGGCATTTGTGAATTCTGTTGCAGTAGAAGACGCTGCTTTCACTGTTTTATTGTTTTGTTGACGTACAGTAACGTTTAAATGTGTTGATTTCTCGCGTGGTGTATCAGCACTATAAGACCCTGCTGAAATGGTATGGGATAACTTCCCTAACTGCTCTGATGAATTATTTTCAATTAAATCTGCAAAAACCATTGGCGTCGAGACCAACATTGATAACGCCAGTAATATACGTCGCATAAAAACCCCTAAATGCTATTTTAAATATGGTCAAACGTCATGTACATTTCTTGCCTTCATTTAGATAAACCTCTAACCTAAACACCTTGTGCTATAGCCAGAGATATCTAATGACACAACCACTTCATGTGTTTAAAACTGAAAAAAAACACCCCAAAACAGGTCAAGTTCAGCTTTTAACTGCTCAAGTGAGCTACTGGCAAAAACTTACAAAAATCGTTCAACCGCTTCTACCTCAACCAGAGCGCTGGCAAGTAGCATGCTACCAACATGGTATTCTCACGCTTACAGGTGAAAATCAAGCCATGATTAGTCAACTTGGTTACCTTCAACAACATTATGTTGCACAACTCTTACACTTAGATGACTTCAAAGACTTACAAAAGATTCATGTACGGTTGCGTTCAAAAACAAAAACCATACAACCTCAAAAAAATCCTCAACCATTATCTACAGAAACACAAGAGATGTTACAAAGTGCCGCACAGTTTGTGAAGGACCCTAAGCTTAGCCAAGCTTTAATCAATTTAGCAAGACCAAAAAAGTAACCAAGCCTAATAAAAATGTGTCTTATTTACTTTTTCGTCTTAGTCGCAGTTTTCATTATAGTATAACATTGCAAAATAAGCCTATAACAATAAGGCTTTAAGCAATTCCTACATACGAAATTGGACATTCATTCGCGTCATCAAATGTTACAATTTCATAGCTGGATGGATCATCTTTAACTTGGCGTAAGAGTTGGTTATTCAATGCATGGCCAGATTTATATGCATCAAACTTGGCAATAATTTGATGTCCTAACAGGTATAAATCACCCACTGCATCTAAAATTTTATGCCGTACAAATTCATCGTTATAACGCAGTCCTTCTTCATTGACCACACCATTGTCATCTACACCAATGGCATTTTCTAAGCTCGCACCTAAAGCTAAATTATTTGCTTTTAAAAAATCTAAGTCTTTCATAAAACCAAATGTGCGTGCATCACTGACTTCATACACAAAAATTTCAGTAGAAAAATCAATGGTGGCAGATTGGTATTCTTTGGCAAATGCAGGGTGATCAAAGTCAATCGTAAAGTTAAGCTGAAACCCTTCATGTGGGGTAAATGCTGCCGTTTTATCTGCAATTTGGGCTTCTATTGGTTTTAGAATTTTAATAAATTTTTTCGGTGCATCTTGTTCAATCAAGCCACCTTGCATGAGTAAATAAATAAATGGCCCTGCACTACCATCCATAATTGGAAGTTCAGAGGCAGATACCTCAACAATTAAGTTATCAATTCCTAGCGCCGCAATTGCACTCATCACATGCTCAATGGTACCTACTTTGATGTCTTCACGTACCAAGTTAGAACACATAAATGCTTCTTGAATGAGCATTGCATCGGCAGGAATTTCAATCGGCGGATTCACATCAATACGACGAAAAACAATCCCCGAATCAACCGTATGCGGGACAAAATTAAGCATGACTTTTTGTCCGCTATGCAAGCCAATACCACTGGCTCTAACGATACGCTTGAGGGTACGTTGTTTAAACATCTGTACTCATCTTCTACCAATAAAATCGCTATACGTTAGCACATTTCGCCATTGATAAAAAATAAAAAAGGTAGACTACACATCTACCTTTTTTTCAATCAATCTAATTGAGTAAATCGATATTACTTACCTTGTTGTTTTTTAAGGTAATCTTGAATACTCATTGGGCTTGGACGTCCATTAGACTGTGGTGCAGGATTGCTCGATTGTGCAACTGGTTCTGCTTGTACATGCTGTTGTTGACGTTGAATTGCAGGAATATCATCGTCTGTTTGCGGTTGTTGTTGCAAAGGTACACTTTGTGTAGCAACTTGTTTTTGTGTAGCTGCTTTACGTGCATCTTGCGCATTTGAATTACGCGTTAAACCTGTTGCAATTACCGTTACACGGATTTCATCACGCGCTTCAGGGTCAAATACCGTACCAAAGAATACTTCACCTTCATCTAAATCAACAATCTGATTCACAACATCGGTAATAATTTGAGTTTCGCGTAACGTCACATCATTGCCACCTGTGATGTTAATTAAAACACCTTTGGCATTCATGATATTTACGTTATCTAACAATGGGCTACGGATTGCTAAACGCGCCGCATCTTCTGCACGGTCTGGACCTGAGCTTTTACCCTCGCCCATCATGGCATAACCACGCGTACTCATTGCAGTTTTTAAATCGGCAAAGTCGAGGTTAATATGACCTGGACGTACCACAAGATCAAAAATACTACGTACCGCACTTAATAATACATCATCTGCTTTACGATAAGCGTCTTGCATTGAGATATCGCCATACACATTCAGTAGACGTTCATTTGGAATAATAATTAAAGAATCGACAAACTGCTCAAGTGCTTCAATGCCTTTTTCAGCAGATTTCTGACGGCGACGACCTTCAAAGTTAAAAGGTGTTGTCACCACACCGACGGTCAAAAGACCCATTTCTTTGGCAACTTCAGCCACAACAGGTGCCGCGCCCGTACCTGTACCACCGCCCATGCCTGCAGTTACAAATACCATATCAGCACCTTCTAAATGCTGGCGGATTTGCTCGCGACTTTCTTCTGCTGCAATTTGACCTACTTCTGGATTTGCACCTGCACCCAAACCGCGTGTGCTTTGCTCACCTAGTTGGATTTTAAACGGTGCATTCATACGGTCTAGCGCTTGCTTGTCTGTATTGGCACAAACAAACTTTACACCTTTAATATCAGATTGCACCATATGCTGTACGGCATTACCACCGCCACCACCTACACCAAATACAGTGAAGCGGGCTTGACCGTTGCTATCAGATTGTTCGTCGTCTAAAAATTCAAATGAGGCCATGACCTTTAGTTTTCCTAATGTTTATTGGCAGTCAGTTGAGCCCGTATACTGCCTTTCACTTCAATAATAATAAATACAATTGTTTTTAGCATGCTGTGATTTGATGATCTTTGTCAAGTATCGACCTGATATCTTACAACTTCTCAACACGATTATATGCCGTTAAAACCACTTTCTTAAACTACCATGAAAGGTATTCCAACCATTTTTTAAACGACCCACAAATGTATCATCGCCATCATCTTGATCATGCTCTATTGTATCTGATGTTTCGCTTTGACTATAGCGCAAAAGCCCCGCCGCTGTTGCATATTGTGAGCGGCGTAACATAGGTAATAATTCATCGCTTGCAGTCACTTGCACAGGTGGGTTACTTAAATGTGCAGAAACACCAAGCGTTTTACGTGCAAAGCTCACCATACCATCAATTTGACTTGAATCACCGGCCAAAACAACACCATGATACAACCCATGAATAGCGCCTGTTTGCTCTAAATCATAACGAATATTGTTTAAAATTTCTTCATAACGCGCAATAATAATTTCGCTCAGTTCAATACGGCTAATTGTTTGCGGTCCTTCAATACCTTGAACCTGAATCATGTGGTCTGGCTTAACAGTTGCTAAGTCGATACAACCGTGCAAAACTTTAATTCTTTCTGCTTCTTCAGTGGTCGTTTGTAAGACTGCTGCAATATCACGCGTTACATTTTCACCACCAAGCGTATAGGTTTTTGCAAAGGCTAAACGTCCTTCGATGTAGGCGGCAACATTTGTTGTACTTGCACCAATATCAATTAAACAAACGCCATAATCTTTTTCATCTTGCAACAAACTTGCTTCTGCTGTTGCCAAACAAGAAACCACCATACGCTCAACGCCAATATTGGCACCTTTCATCGCACGGTCAAGGTTTTGCATAGTATTGATGGGCAATGTCATGAGTTGATAATGTCCAACCATATTATAAGCTGACATATCAACAGGGTTAATCACCCATTCAGGTGAGTCATTGAGTTCAAAGCCAAGCGGTACAGCACTTGCAAAGTAAGAATCAGCAGAAATATGTTGCGCTTTGGCTGCTTCTAATGCTTGCACCACTTCTGTGGTGGTGATTGTATGATTAGAGTTGGCAACCGCTGTACGCCCTGAAGCATAAAAACTTTTTAAGTCTGCACTTGGAATAGATACCCAAGCTGAATGGATACGGCATTCCGCCATATTTTCTGCTTCAGATACCGCATTTTTTACCGCAGAGATCACTTTGTCTAAACTGACAATTTTACCTTTGCTCATCCCACGGTTACGGGCAGTTGCCATCCCGACTACTTGAATCTGATCAGGTGCATGCACCTTGCCAATTAAGACCGAAACTTTGTGCGTCCCAATATCTATTGCTACAACTGAGGGAACCGCTTCACTCATCACCTAGTACCATTCATTTATGTTAGTTTTGGCTTAATTCGCCTGTTATCTTTTGTACCATATATTATGGCGTTGTCTTAGTTTTTTCTGCAATGCTTACATCGTTATTCATTACAACAAATTGGCCATGTATTACAGGTGGACTACCCTTCCACTGAATGGCTAAGCCATTACGATAACGTAAGTCAATCGTGGTCATTTGTTCCCATACAGGCTTAAAGTCTCGTGCTGCAAGTTGGCTTAAACGCTGTAATTTGCTCATGGTTTGGTCTTGATCCACAATAACACGTAACCCTGAGTCAAATTGCATAAACCATGTCATTCTTTCAGTTAAATATAATTCTTTTAAATGAATATTCAGTGGTTGGAATAACTGATTAATTTCGTTATAACGACGCATCATCAATTGTGATTGCGTCGTTGGCCCATGTAGTAATGGCAAGTTATTATGTGCCTGTGGTGTGGCTTCTGTAAATACATCACCATTATCACTTAATAAACGCCCTGTACCCCAACGTGCAATTGCATGGCGTGGAATAACCCGAATACGAATAGCATTTGGCCAAGCACGGGAAATCACCACATGATCGACCCAAGAAATCCCTAAAGCACGATCACGAATTTGTTCTAAATCTGACGTAAAATAATTCTTTTGAATAGTTGGCTTAACATAGCCAATCACTTGTTGTTGTTCACTTTTAGACGCAACACCCACCACATCAAGCTGTGCAGTACGCGCATCTGTAATCACCTTATACAGTCCATATAAGCCGAATACTGCAATGAGCGTGGCAATGACCAATAACAGCCATCCCCCAACATTTACCATTTTCTCTTTAGAAGAGGGTGGCTTGTCGTGAATAGAGGTAACCGCAGCCGCACGTTTTTTGCGACGCATTGAAGCAGGAAGTTGCGCCATGACTTAGTGAGCCGTTGTTAAAGTTTGTTCTAAAATTGCCACACACAATGCATCAAAATCATATCCGACCGCTTTAGCAGCTTTAGGTACTAGTGAATGACTGGTCATTCCTGGTACTGTATTGACTTCTAGCAGCCAAAAATTGCCTTGCGCATCTTGCATAGCATCAATACGTCCCCAACCGCTTGCACCTACCGCATGAAACGCACGCAAAGTTAGTGCTTGTAATTGCTGTTCTTCTGCTTCGCTTAAGCCAGATGGAATACCATAATGTGTATCGTTGCGTTCATATTTAGCATCGTAATCGTAAAATGCTACATCTTTGGGTGGTTCCAAACGAATTACAGGTAAAGCCTGACCATTTAATACAACAATAGTGTATTCACGTCCTGTAATCCATTTTTCTGCCATCACAATTGCATCATGTGCGGTTGCTTTTTCAATGGCATCTGCAAAGTCTTCACGTTTTTCAACCTTACTCATACCAATGCTTGAGCCTTCATGCACAGGTTTAATAATAACAGGCAAACCTAACGCATCAATCACATCATCTAAATTAGTGTCTTTGCTAATAATTCGGTACGGCGCTGTTGGTAAATCACTGCCTTGCCAAATTTGCTTAGTTTTGACTTTGTCCATCCCAATAGCAGAACCTTGCACCCCCGTACCTGTGTACGGAATGTTAAGCCATTCTAAAACACCTTGGATTTGTCCATCTTCGCCACCACGACCATGTAGTACAATAAATGCACGGTCATAATTTACAAGTTCTGTTACAGGACGCGTTTGTGGATCAAATGCTTCTGCATCAATACCCGAACGAATTAAGGCATCTAAAACTGATTGCCCGCTATCTAAAGATACTTTACGTTCTGCCGAACGACCACCCAATAAAACAGCAACTTTGCCAAATTTTGAAACTTCTAACACGCTGTTATCCTTAAACTATAAATAAGCCATTTTGTGCAAGCTCAACCGAAATACCACCTACATTACCTGCGCCTTGAGTGAGCAATAAGTCATGCGGTTGCAATACATTTTGCATAATTGATGCAAGGTTTTCAGGGTCAAGCAATAATGGTTCAACTTGTCCACGTAAGCGAATACTACGTGCAAGCGCACGGCTATCTGCCCCAACAATTGGCTTTTCACCCGCAGGATACACGTCTAACAAGATCAACTGATCAACTTGTGACAACACATCAACAAAATCATCAAAACAATCACGCGTACGTGAGTAGCGATGTGGCTGGAATAACATCACTAAACGGCGATCTGGATGGCTTTGGCGCGCAGCTTTAATCGTGGCATCGACTTCTTTAGGATGATGTCCATAATCATCAACTAACTTTACCGTACCATCTTGTAGTGGATATTCACCATGAATTTGGAAACGACGTCCCACCCCATTAAAACCTTCCAATGCACGACAAATCGCAGCATCAGACACACCCTCATCGGTTGCAATACCAATGGCTGCCATTGCATTTAAAACATTATGTAAACCGGGTTGATTAATGGTCACGCGTAATGGTTCACGATCTTTACGCAGTACAGTAAAATGCGATTGCATCCCATCTTGCTCTACATCTACACCACGAATATCGTTATCTTCATTAAAACCATAGGTTAACGTTGGACGACCAAAGCGTGGCATAATTTCACGGATATTATCGTCATCCCCACACACTACTGCTAAACCATAAAACGGCAACTTATGGATAAACTCTACAAACGTATCTTTTAGTTTGTCAAAGCTTCCACCATACGTATCCATATGGTCAGCATCAATATTGGTAATAATCGCTGCCATCGGTTGTAGGTATAAAAATGATGCGTCTGATTCATCCGCTTCTGCCACAATGTAACGACTAGCACCAAGCGCCGCATTTACCCCTGTACGGTTAAGCAAACCACCAATCACATAGGTTGGATCTAAATTTTCTTCTGCCAACATGGTAGTTAACAAACTTGTGGTAGTGGTTTTGCCATGTGTCCCTGCCACCGCAATGCCATGGCGATAGCGCATCAGTTCACCTAGCATTTCTGCACGGCGTACCAACGGAATACGGTGTTCTAACGCTGCCTTAATTTCAGGATTTTCACGATCAATGGCAGTGGAGACCACAATCACATTGGCATCTTTAACGTTATCTGCATGATGCCCAATAAAAACTTGGATACCTTCTTGTTCAAGTTTAGCTGTCACTTTAGACGCTTTGATGTCTGAACCCGATACACAGTAACCCTGATTTTTAAGGACTTCTGCAATACCACACATACCTGCGCCACCAATACCCACAAAGTGAATATGTTTAATACGACGCATTTCGGGTACTTTAATAAGCTTTTTGGCTTGTTCTGCCGTTGGAGTTGGTGACATACAATACTCTAAAATTATAACGCTTGAATAAGTTCAACCACTTGATGGGTTGCATTAGGTTGGGCATGTTGCCGTGCTTTTACTGCCATTTTAGACAATGTTTGGCGATTCATTAACGGCACCAGAAGCTCGTGTAACGAATTTACAGTCATTGTTGCCTGAGGACACAATTTTGCTGCACCATGTTCAGACAAAAAGCGCGCATTTGCCGTTTGATGGTCATCCACTGCACTTGGTAGCGGTACAAAAATAGCCGCAACACCTGCCGTTGCAACTTCTGTGACAGTCAATGCCCCTGCACGACAAATAATTAAATCTGCATCGCTATAGGCTTTTGCCATATCTTGAATAAATGGAACAACACTCGCATGCGGTGCATTTTCGTAGCGTGCTTGGGTTTGAGCTAACTGCTGTTGCCCACACTGATGAGTAATATTTAAGGGTAAATCTAAGCTCAACAATGCCTGTGGTACGGTTTCATTTAAGGCTTGTGCGCCTAAAGAGCCTCCCACAATAAGCACATTTAAGGGCTGATTGGCTTTTTCTCGCTGTTCATAACGCCATGCAGGACTGAGTGTTTCGGTAATTTCTTGACGTACAGGATTACCTGTTGTCACGACTTTTGAATTTAAAGCAAACGTATTTGGAAATGCTTGGCAAATAGTCGATGCCACGCGTGAAAGTTGCTTATTGGTAAAACCTGCAACCGCATTTTGCTCATGAATCAGTACAGGAATACCTAATGCACGCGCTGCCAAACCACCCGGACCTGCTACATAACCACCAAAACCTGCCACCACATCGATCTGATGCTGTTTCATAAATCGCATGGCACTCATGGTTGCTTTTAGGATTTTAAATGGTGCAGAAATTTTGCGCATGAGTCCATTCCCACGCACACCTTTAATATCTATTTGATAAATCGGAATGTTGTGATCTTTTAACAGACGATTTTCCATTCCATCAGGTGTGGCTAACCAAGAGACCTGATGACCTTGTTGTTGTAATAATTTTGCAACTGCTAAAGCAGGGAAAACGTGTCCCCCTGTCCCCGCTGCCATCATCATGACATGTTTAGATTTTTTTAATTCAGAATTGCTCACAGTATTAATTCTTTAGCTCTAAAAACAATATGTTTCACGTCTTATTTTAATCATAAAGTATTGCACGCGTGAATGATTTTCACGTCTTTTAAACAAATATTAATGAATTATGTCAATAAAACGTTTTTTTATAGAAAATACTTAAAATTTAAAATATTAACCCACCTTTATTTGCTACGAATTACCGCAGATTCATTGGCATAGCGTTGTCCAACGTTTTTCCATGGATTATGGCGTTGATAACGTTTCTCTAAAATATCTAGACCTTGCCAATAAATAGGTACAAGCTTTTGATTTAAAATAGGAAGCTTGAAAATATCCATACCCACCCACGGTAAAAAAGGGTTCCGCCGTGCATATGCCCAAAGCTCTATCCGTGTTGATGGTCTAACACTCTGACCACGTGCATGGAAGCCATAGGTATCTGCAATCACAAGCGTATTTTTCTTTACTGCAAAGGCTTTAGGTTTATTGTAGCCTAATGTTTCAAGCTCTTGTGATGTCACTCTAAAAGAACCTCGACGCGTTAAAATATCATTGGCTTTTGAGATTTCGCACGATTTTTCGTATTCCCACTGTAAGCGCTTTTCGGTCACACGGTGCGAACCCGGTGCATAAACAAAAGGTCCTTCATCTTCTTTTACATCGGTCAAAAATAACCATGCCTTGACGCTTGAGTGGAAGGTATCACTATGCAAATGCGTTTGTGGGTCAGGTTTGGCTTTGCGTACATGCGAGATAATGCTTTGTACATAATACATAGGCTGTAAGTCAAAACTTGCCACATAGTTCAATAAACTTTTCCAACCTTGATCATTTAGTAGCTTTTGTGTGACAGGACGTTGTTTCAATGCCACATCATCTAGTGCCATACGGCGTGTAACGGTATCGCCTTGCAACATCTCACGCGCGTTTAAAGGTTGCTCTAAAAGTTCTTTTTGTAATGCTTTAAATTCATGTTCAGGTAAGTAATTTTCTTTAAGAATAAAACCTTGGTGCAAAAACTGCTGTGCATCGGCTTGATCTACAAAATGAGATAAATAAGCACGGCGACGCTCTGCCATATAAGATGCCCATTGCACTCGTAAACGATGTAGCCCTAATTCATTGAGCTTAGCGTTACCAATAATCTGATTATCTTCAAACGATTTTCCCTCACCCAATAATGCAAAACTGTCTAATATAAATTTTTTGGGGTTATTTTTTGCAAGCGTTTTTAGCTCAGCAAGAATTTGCTGTGTTTGCTCACGTTGAGCCATATTTTTTATTTTTTTAAAAAGTTGCATGTGCCCATCTACATCATTAGCAAAGCATACACTTTAGCAAAAGTGCATGCTTGAATACAGTTTATTGTACTTTTTGCTCAATCACCTCAAACAGTTGATCGGCAATAGATGTTCCAAATTGTGTATCAATTTCACGGATACACGTTGGGCTGGTCACGTTAATTTCAGTGACATATTCACCAATCACATCTAAACCAACAAAAATAAGCCCTTTTTCTTTTAAAAATGGTCCCACTTGTGCAGCAATTTCTTTATCTTTTTCTGTAAGTGGACGTGCCTCACCTAAACCGCCTGCTGCTAAGTTACCCCGCACCTCACCATTTTGTGGGATACGCGCCAAGCAGTATGGTACAGGTTCGCCATTAATCATTAAAATGCGTTTATCGCCTTGCGTAATTTCGGGAATATAACGCTGTGCCATAATTGGACGTTGCCCCATATCGGTAAGGGTTTCAAGCGTGGCACCAATATTATGTCCTGTATGCGACAAACGGAAAATGCCACTACCGCCCATACCATCTAATGGTTTTACAATCACATCTTGATGAGTTTGAATAAATTCACGAATGAGTGATTGTTGCGATGTGACCAAAGTTGGAACTTGCAAATGCGGAAACTGTGTTGCAAATAGTTTTTCGTTACAATCTCTAAGCGATTGCGGTTTATTTACAATTAACGCTCCTTCACGCTCTGCTTGTTCTAAAATATAGGTGGTATAAACAAAATTCATATCAAACGGTGGGTCTTTACGCATCAACACCACATCGTAATCTGCAATTTTTTCTTTTTTTTGATCGCCAAGTGTATAGTATTGTTGGGTATTTTCAAAAACTTGCAAAGGCGCAATTAGACCATACGCCTGCCCTTGATCAATATATAAATCATGTTGTTGCACATATCCTAAAGTATGCCCACGACGACTTGCTGCCCATAGCATTGCCATTGTAGAGTCTTTTTTCAGATTTACATGTTCAATCGGATCCATCACAACCAATACACGCATACAACTACTCTCATATTTTGATTTAAAATCAGTATAACGAAGTTTTTTGCAGTGGTTATGAATTTATCTTTATACTGATGACAGAAAAACTGAAGAAGTATTTATGAAACTTTATCGCTATTTAACAGGCGTGGATGATACGCAATTTTGTATCCGTGTGACTAAAGCACTTAATTTAGGTTGGGAACTCTATGGCTCCCCCACAATGTCATTTAACGGTACAAATACCATTGTAGGACAAGTGATTTGCAAAGAAGTAGATGAAGACTATACCGAAGAAACCGATATTTTAGCTGTCCTTAAATCGAATGCTTAGTATCAATCTAATTCTTTATACGATTGAAGGAACTCTTTTAATCTAAAATGAGACACTTCAAAACAAATATTATTTTAAACAGAATACAAGTTATTTGACATGGGATAAGGTTATATTCAATTAAACAAATCAAAAGAAATGACTGAATTTAACTGATTGAAAAGTCAGGCAGTTTGACTATATGTTTTATTAAAAAGAGCGCGACTATATTAAAGATAATTCAAAGAACATTTTATCAACAAACCTTAGCGCATTTTAATGTTTATAGGTAGAAAGTAATAAACTTGTTTCTGTTGATGAAATACCGTTAATTAAACGAATGCGCCCTAAAGCCTGATCAAATGCTTCAAGGCTTTCTGCCTTAAGCTCAACGGCTAAGTCCCACTTGCCATTGGTACTATGTAATTGTGCCACTGCCAACTCACGGCATAATGCCAAAATAACCGCTTTCATTTTGCTGCCTTCCACTGCAATGCTCATCCAAGCACGAATGGTGTTTGCATCAAAATTAGGTTTAAGTTTTAAAGTATAACCTGTAATCGTGCCCTCATTTTCTAACACTGCCAAACGCTTTTGGACAGTTGTACGCGAAATATGTAACGCCTGTGCAATTTCGGTAATAGATAGACGCGCATTATCTTGTAATAGCGCCAAAATTTGTTGATCTGTTTTTGTCATTTTGTTTAATCAATACAAGCAAATTGCTCAAAAATAGCGATAATTGTGCAAAAATTCAACTTATTCAAAACAAGAAGATTTTTCATACTAAGTCATCACCTTAAAACTTAGATATGACCATGCAAACAGCTCAACATATTTTGATGATTCGCCCCACCAATTTTATGGTAAATCCGCAAACGGTAAGCAGTAACCATTTTCAAAATACATATTTATCTATTCAAAATAGCCAAGAAAAAGCCCAACAAGAATTTGATTATTATGTCAATATTTTAAAAAAAACAGGTGTTCAGGTGACTGTGATAGAAGATCAAAAGACACCAATAACACCCGATGCATTGTTTCCTAATAATTGGCTGATGATGCTACCCACAGGTCAAATGGTCACCTGTCCAATGCAAGCACCCAACCGCCGACAAGAAAGACGGCAAGATATTTTAGATTTCATTTCACGGCAGTTTTTTTGTTAAAGAACATATTGCGTTAGAACACTATGAAGAACATCAAAAATTTTTTGAAGGTACAGGTTCCCTTATTTTTGATCATGAGCATAAAATTGCGTATGCTTGCCATGCAAGCCGAAGTCATGTAGACGTGGGGCGGGCTTTTGAACAAGCATCGGGTTACCAAATTATTTGGTTTAATGCACTTGATGAACACAATAATCCGATTTACCACACCAATGTGATGATGAGCATTGGAAAAAAATTTACTATTGTTTGTTTAGACAGCGTACAAGAAAAACAATTTCTTATAGATCATTTCAGACGTACCAATAAAACGATTCTTGACGTGAGCTATGCACAGCTCAAAGAATTTACTTGTAACGTACTTGAGCTTCAAAACAATCAAAAACAACCTGTTTATGCAATGTCTACACGCGCATGGCATGCCTTTACACCTCAGCAACAACAACAATTGCAAGCTTATGCACAACTTGCCATTGCTCCACTTAATACTATTGAAACACTTGGTGGTGGCGGTGCACGCTGTATGATTGCAGAAATTTTTTTAGAAAAACGTAAAGTTTCTCTATAATGCGTCGCTTTAACGCAAAACATAGCGAATTTATGGATGTAAAATCTCAACAAAATCAAGAATCCAAAAATTCTCAAGGCTTGCAAGCACAACTAGATAGTCGTCATATTCAACTGATTGCCATTGGTGGTGCCATTGGCACAGGTCTATTTATGGGATCAGGCAAAACCATTGCACTTTCAGGTAGTTCGATTTTATTGACCTATATGATTATCGGTTTTTTCTTATTTTTTTTAATGCGGGCTTTGGGTGAACTGTTACTTTCTAACAGCGAATATAATTCTTTTGCAGATTTTGCGAGTGAATATTTAGGACATTGGACAGGCTTTTTTATTGGTTGGTCGTATTGGCTTAGTTGGGTCATTGCCTGCATTGGCGATGTGGTGATTGTTGGGGGTTACATACAATTTTGGTTTCCTCATTTACCCATTTGGATACCTGCTTTTAGCTGCTTATTTGGCTTAGTGTTCTTAAATATGCTGTCAGTTAAGCTATTTGGCGAACTTGAGTTTTGGTTTGCTATTATTAAAATTATTGCCATTTTAGCATTAATTGCTACAGGCTGTTGGATGGTCATCACAGGTTATGTTTCTCCCTCAGGGGTTCATGCCTCAGTACATCATCTATTTAATGGCGATGTCTTTTTTCCACACGGCGCATCTGGTTTTTTAGCAGGTTTTCAAATTGCGATTTTTTCTTTTATTGGGATTGAGCTGGTTGGCGTAACAGCAAAAGAAGCCAAAAATCCCGAAAAAACCTTACCTAAAGCTATTAACTCTATTCCACTTCGTATCTTGTTTTTTTACGTACTTTCTATTGCCTGCATTATTATGGTGAGTTCTTGGTATCAAATTTCAGCCACGCAAAGCCCGTTTGTTCAGCTATTTACTTTAGCGGGCTTACCCGCTGCGGCTGCTATTATTAATTTTGTGGTACTCACTTCTGCATTGTCTTCTGCAAATAGTGGCGTTTTCTCCACTAGCCGTATGGTCTTTGGTCTTGCGCATAAAAAGTCTGCACCACGTCCACTTAAAAAACTTTCAAATAGTAATATTCCAATGCGCGGGCTTGTTTTATCAGGTGCATGTATGGTGATAGGTGCCTTGTTATTATTTTTAGTTCCAAGTGTCATGACCCTTTTTACACTACTGTCTACGCTTGCTGCTATCTTGCTCCTTTTTATTTGGACTATTATTTTATTATCTTATTTGGTCTATCGTAAAAAACGCCCCGAACTGCATCAGGCTTCTGTTTATAAAATGCCATTAGGGCGTTTCATGTCTTATGCTTGCCTTGCCTTTTTTGCCTTTATTTTAATTATTTTATGGTTTAAAGAAGATACACGCATTGGGTTAATGATTGCACCTGTTTGGTTTATTTGGCTTATTTTTGCCTATCGTTATCGAGAAAAAATAAATCAATGGGTTTGTAAATTTTATGCTTAAAAAAAGCCGACATCATGTCGGCTTTTAAATGTTTAAATACCGTATTTTTCGCGATACTGTTGCATATTTTTCAGTGCCACTGTGTCACCTTTTTGATCTAAAAAGGTCATTAAATCTTGCATCGTAATTAGTGCATGTACAGGAATTTCAAGCTCTTGTTGTACTTCTTGAATAGCAGATAAATTGCCTTGACCACGTTCTTGGCGATCTAATGCCACCAATACGCCTGCAATGCTTGCCCCTGCTTGTTTTAAAATGGTGACCACTTCACGAATGGCAGTACCTGCGGTAATCACATCATCAATAATCCATACTTTTTTGCCTTTTACATCTGCACCCACTAAGACACCACCTTCGCCATGATCTTTGGCTTCTTTACGGTTAAAGCCCCATGGCACACTCTTACCATGTGTTTGTGCAAGACTCACTGCGGTTGCGGCTACAAATGGAATGCCTTTATAAGCAGGTCCAAAAATCACATCAACATGGTCACAGCTTACAATTTTATCTGCATAGCCTTGTGCCAATAATGCCAATGCCTCGCCATCATTTAGCAAACCTGCATTAAAAAAATAGGGACTCACACGTCCCGATTTTAAAGTAAACTCTCCAAACTTCAGCACACCACGTGATAAAGCGAGTTCAATAAATGCTTGTGGATCAAATTGAGTTTGCATTGCCATGTGGTGCTCCATTTTTATATTTGAGGTCAGGTTTACGCATGATACCAAAGGATCACTACGCAAGTGATGAAAAAATTCTTCGGGTTGTTTCAATTAACGTGAATGGCTTACGTGCATCGGTTAAAAAAGGTTTTTTACAATGGTTAGAAAAATCTGAAGCCGATGTGGTCTGTATCCAAGAAAGCCGTATTAGTGCCACACAGTGGACAGATGATTTTAAACCCGAAGGTTGGTACACCCATTTATTTGAAGCCCAAAAAGCAGGCTATTCAGGCACTGCCATTTATAGCAGAATCCCGTTTGTCTCTATCACCGATGGTTTAGGCTTTGAGTTAGCAGATACACAAGGGCGCTTTATTTCCGCAGAGTTCGACTTGGGGTTAGATAAACCTGTCCATATTTGCTCGCTCTATTTACCATCGGGCTCTTCGGGTGAAGAAGCGCAAGTACGCAAAGATTTATTTTTAGAAAAATATAAACCCATTTTAAAACAATGGCGTGATGAAGATAAATCCATCATTGTGTGTGGGGACTACAATACTGTACACAAACGAATTGATATTAAAAATTGGGCAGGCAATAAAAAGTCTTCAGGCTGTTTACCGCATGAGCGTGAATGGCTAGATCATATTTATGATGAGCTGGGTTATGTAGATACTTTCCGTGTGGTACGCCCAGAAGCAGAGCTCTATTCATGGTGGTCTAACCGTGGTAAGGCGCGTGCTAATAATGTGGGATGGCGTATTGACTATCAAGCTTGCTCACCCGATTGGAAAGCACGTACGGTCAATGCTTGGGTTTATCGCGATGAATGGTACAGCGACCATGCCCCTGTCATTATTGATTACCGTCTTTAAATTAAAAGCGATCTTTTAGATCGCTTTTTTTATACATGTGTAAATTCTAAAAACGTGTTGTGCTGTTCGCGCGCTTTCAACATCTCAATTAATTCACGTGGACTCAGACAGCAATTTAAAAAATCTGACAAATATCCCTCTATGTGTAATTCTTTAAAAAAATTCTCGCTGTCTGTGCTATACACCATCGGATTATTACGATCTAAATCATGCGTACAAACATAATAATGATCGGGATACCCTGTACCTTTTAAAATTTGAATAAATTCAGGTGTTGTATGTCTCATACTTGGCAAGGCACCAGTTAAGTTAATTTGATGCTCTAAAAAATAGCTTTGCCATTGCTCATAATCTGCTGTATTTGGTTTAAATGGTGTAAATGTCTGCACATTCCAATACAACTGCCCTAGACTTTTCGATTGTGGCTCATAATAGTGGTCAATTAAATCCTCATAAACACCATAACAATCGTCTTTTAAACGCGGTTCTTGTTTAGCCATAAATGCATTTAAACCAATCAAAGGTTCTTGATCGTCTATATCAAGCCAAGAACTCAAATGCGGTTTTTGATATAAGACCACATTAAATTTTATAGTCTGTAACTGATCAATTAAATCCTCATGAGGATCAATTTGATCAACCTGACCACCAAGTTCTTTCATTCTTGTTAAAATTTTTTGTTGCATCACATAAGATGTATTCTTTAAAAGAACGCTATAATAAGAAAAAAATAAAGACAAAAATATGACAACTCTGTAAGTCTTTTTTTACCTATCCATATCTATAATTATTAGTTTTCTTCATATTTAGATGAATTTATACTTAATTTTTTATAAAAAACCAACTTTTTTGGTCAATTTAAATACAACTGTAATAGAAACAGATTAGTCTACTTAAAAGATTAATTTTATTCAGTTTTTTACGTGAACAGGTGTTCTCTCAATAAGTGGTAATGGCTTACAGGCTTTGTCGTGTTTGATGATTTTTATTACCCCCAAATAAGCGCAATATAAGCACACGGCAGAGGGATTGTCAGGATGACAAACAAGGACTGGAAGCCGTAGGAAGAACAGAAAATAGATTAAGTGATTAATTTATTTTTCATGGATGAGTGACATTGGACGTTGTTTTGAGACCCGCATTATCAGGATGATAATATGCGGGTTTTCTCATTTTGGTTTTTTGGTTACGCTTAGGTTTTCTTCATAGAGAACCATTATGCTTAAAATTTATGGCATCAAAAACTGTAGTTCTGTTAAAAAAGCGTTTACTTTGCTCGATGAGCTTCAGCTTACTTATGAATTTCACGATTATAAAAAACAAGGGATTGATGCAGACACACTTAAAACATGGCTAGATGCAGTAGGTGCTGATGTTGTCTTAAATAAACGAGGCACAACTTGGCGTAAACTATCTGAAGCAGAACAACAATACGCCCTATCAAGTGAAAACGCACTCATTGAAACTTTAATTGCACATACGAGTTTAATTAAGCGTCCTATTTTAGCCACAGCACACGGTTTTGTTGTTGGCTTTGATGAGGCGCAATATAAAAATCTTGTATAAATAAAAAGCCTGATTACTCAGGCTTTTTTTAATTTACACGTATCCATGTTTGATTACGCCCAAATACAGATACTCCCATATAGCCACGTAATTTAAGTACGCGCCCATTATTGGTTAACTCACCTTTTAAATTATAAGTTTTGCCATTCTTTGGGTCTGTGATGTGTCCATCCTCATAAACTGTTCCACCTACATGTTTTAAGCCTTGTACAATCACTGCACCCTTAAGGGGCTTATTATGAAAAGTGCCTTGGCATAAACTACATGATGTCTCTTCTTGTGCGTTAAAGGTTTTTTGAATAGATGCCGACAATGTACCATTTGGTTGTTCTTTAAATATCACCAATGATTTAGCTTGTTTCGTTTCATCATCAATCGTTTTCCATACCATACCATTAAGTACATCTGACGCCTGCACAGACCATGCTGATAACAACACACTTAAACCCAAGATTAATTTTTTCACTGTTATTACTCTATTTTGCCTTACATCTAGTATTTTAAATTCACAACAATTTTGCAATGCAGTACTCACAATAATTGGTGTAAGCTTGTAAAAAATGAATATATATGTCCCTTAAAGACCAATAAAAGGCAGACAAAATGAACGATATGTGGAAACAACTTTTTGCAGAAACGCTTCTAAAAACCTCTGTACGTGCAGTTGCCCGTCAGTCGATCTCTCCTAAAATTATGCGTACTTTGGCAAACAATGCCTCTTATCTTTTACCCCATCATAGTACAGATTTAGAGATTGAACAGCTTACACTTGGCGAGTTACAAGCAGAAAAAATATCGCCAAAAGACCATGCCAATAAAACGATCTTATATTTTCATGGAGGTGGGTTCTTTTTAGGTTCTTTAAACACGCATCGTGCCATTGTCGAAGCTATTGCACAACGTACACAACTACCTGTTATTCATGTCGATTACCCACTTGCACCCGAAGCAACTTTTCCAGAGACAAGTGAAGCTATTTACGAAAGTTACTGTGCTTTAGTTGACTCAGGTACAGCGCCACATAATATTATTTTGGCAGGTGATGATGCAGGGGCAAATTTAGCGCTCACACTCATGTTACGGTTAATTCGACAAGATGCAGAACAACCTTGTGGACTTATATTACTCTCACCATTTTTAGACTTAACACTCACGAGTGACTCGGTACGTTATAACCAAAAATTAGATGCGCTCCTTTCACCCGAATTTTTACAAAAAGCGAGTGATCTTTACGCACCACAACCTGCACAAGATGTAGCTGATCCTCGTATTTCACCCTTATTTGCAGAAGACTTTTCACAGCTTCCACCGACATTTGTGCAAGTCGGCAGTAAATCCTTATTATTGGATGATGCAACACGCTTTAAACAAAAAGCCAATGATGATGATGTAAAATTAACCTATAAACTTTACACAGGAATGTGGCATAACTTTATGCTGTTTAATGCTTGGTTTGATGAAGGCAAACAAGCCCTACAAGACCTTGCCTCTTTTACAGCGCAATTTAAAACAGAAGAAGAATAAAAATTTTCTAAGATAGGTTTTCCTATCTTAGAGACTAACTTATTAATAAATATGTATTAACAATGTATAACTAAAGGCGTCTATTGAATATTTTATTAAAGTATTTCAATATAGAAGACTCAGACTCTCAAACTATCCCCAAAAACTGCATAGATAAATGAATAATATAAGAGCTTTCTTTTGGTTTTTTAAACTCAGTAAGAAATTACGTCATGTCTTCATGTTTGAACCTATTGTAAATTGGGGAATAATTAAGAAGTCTGCGTTAATGATGCTTATTGGTTTTGGATTAAACCTAGAATGGCTTATTTGGAAAGTTTATCTCTATTTTCGTGAAGACTATTGGCAATGGATTCATCTAGATGTTTTATATGAACAAATTGGCGTTAATGTTTGTGTCCTTTGCTTATTTATTTTAGGACTACTGTACTGTATTTTTTTACCTAAAAATAATTATAACAAGTATATTGTACCTATTTTTACAGGTATTTTACTCAATATCAGCATTTGTATTGAATCTTTGCTAGTGGGTGCATTAAGCCCCTCCAATATTGCAACTTATATTTGTTTAACCAATATTATCTTAATTATTTTTCCACGTTTTTACGTGTATTTATTTTTAATGCCTTGCACTATTTTTTATATCAGTTGTTGCTATCTCACCCTACATCATCAACTCCCATACGACCTACTCTTTGCTATTTCTTCAACGCGCTATTCAAATAGTTTTTGGTTGGATAGCATGATGATAATGATTGCACCTGTGCTTATTTTTACACTGCTATTTACAGAGCTTTTACTTAAACAGTGGCGTAACCGAGAGCGTTTAATTCAACAGACTAGTCAGCGAGACCCACTCACCAATATTGCAAATCGTCGTGTGATTGATCATACATTTGCACAGCTTCAAAATGCCACACATCCATATTGCTTAGTTATTGTCGATTTAGATTTCTTTAAGCAAGTAAATGACCGTTATGGGCACAACATGGGGGATCAAGTCTTAATTGAAGTAGCGCAACTTTTACAACGAACTGTACGCTTAAATGATATTGCAGGGCGTTTAGGCGGTGAAGAGTTTTTGATGATTTTAAAAAATCAGACAGAAGAGAATGCACTTGCCATTGCCGAACGTTGTCGTTCTGCTATTCAAAATTTAAATATTCAAACTGCAGAGGGCATTTCAATTCATTTAAGTGCAAGTTTTGGTGTTGCAAGTTCTACAGCCGACTTAAAGCCACAACAAGTACTTAATTTGGCAGATAAAGCACTCTATGTGGCTAAAAACTCAGGGCGTAATCAAGTCCAAATTTTAAGAGCCGAGTCGAGCTAAACGCTGTTGAAGGGTCTGTGCCTCAAATTCTCCTGTTAAACGTAAGCCACGTTGTTCTTGATGTGTTTTGTCTAAAAATAAATACGTTGGTGGTCCCAAAATATCCCACTGTTTTAATAATCCATCATGTGACGCATCATACTGGCTTAGATCAATTTTAATTAAATAAAATGGCTGTAATGCTTGTTGAATATCAGCCTGTTTTAAAATTTTGTGCTCTATAGGTTGGCAAGCTGTACACCAATCCGCATATACATCAACCACAATTGCTTGCCCTTGCGGTGCACTTTGCAATAAAGCATTAAACTCCGATGCAGTATGTGCTACATGCCACTGAACAGTAGTAACAGAAACATTATTTTGATTGTACTGATACTGATAAATACCCACTGAAGCAAGTGCAATAAGTAGCACAGCATGTAAAAACTTTAACCCTTTTGGGTATTTAATAATGCCATATAGTAAGTAGATGGCAGTACATACCGCTAGCGCTTCGCTTAGCCATAAAAACGCATTAAAACTTAGTAAGGGACGAATAAAGTAAACTGCAAGCCCAAGCATAATAAATGCAAAAATGACTTTGATATGTGTCATCCAAAGTCCTGCTTTAGGTAAAAAGCGTGCGCCTAAAATACTAATAACAAGTAAAGGAATCCCCATTCCAAAACCTAAGCTAAATAAAAATACAGCACCTTGCCACTGAGCTTGGCTTTGTTGAGCAATAAATAATAAAGCACCTGCCAATGGCGCGGTCATACAAGGACCCACCAACAAGGCAGAAATTACACCCATCATGCCTGCACCCAATAAAGAACCACCTTTTTGAGTAGACTGCATTTTATCTAAACGATGTGTCCATGTTTGTGGAAGCTTAATCTCGAATAGACCAAATAAGTTAAGTGCAAACACCACAAACAATGTACTAAATGCAATAAGGGTTGTAGGTTGCTGTAACCAACGTTGAAATCCTAATCCTGCATAAGATGCCACCATACCTAAAATGGCATACACCACTGCCATACTCAGCACAAACACCAAAGCAATACTCCATGCTTTTACTCCTTTATGTTCACGAATAATCAATGAACTTAAAATAGGAAGCATAGGCAATGAACACGGCGTAAAAGCAAGCAACATCCCTAACCCTAAAAAGAGTAAGACACTATAAACAAACGAATGTGATTGCAGTTGATTAGCAAACTGTTGATCTTGTGCCACAGGTGCTTGTGGTTGCTCAATAGGTTGATTAGATAGCTCAAGTAAACTGGTGGTAGTTTTAGCTTGTTCTTGTAAGGCAACCAAACCATCTAAATCTGTTTTAACTTGGATGTGCTGAGGTGGATAACAAAGTCGATCTTTAGCGCAGCCTTGCCATGCTACATCATAGATTTTATTGGGTTGTGTTTTTAAATTGAATTGAACTTGGTTAAAGTAAACTTGCGTGGTCCCAAAGTTTTCATCATGCTGAGAAATAGCTTGAGGAAAATTTAGATGAACCTCATGTCCATTTTCTTTAACTGAAAATTTATGTTGGTATAAATAATAATTGGGTGCAATTTTCCATTGCAACTGTGCTTGTTTTTGGTCTAGCGATTCAGCACTAAACTCAAACGCCTGTGCCACAGGCAACAGTGGCGCCTCGGCATGTGCCATGCCTAAAAAGGTAAAACAGCATTGCGTCCACAAACACAATACTGTCAAAATTCTTGTCGTATTAAACAGTCCCATTTGTTATCCGAAATACCTTTCGTTTAAAACAGGAATGATACGCCAAATCCACCTTTATAGTCAGGCACATCACCGCTTAAACCTGCACCAATACTAGCATCAAGTTGAACATTATTATTCACAGCATAAATTAAACCTGTGTTTAAACTGCTTTGATAACGCTCACTTTCTTGCTTACGATAGACAAACTCTGAATAGCCTGACCACTTATCAATAATTTTGTAACTTAATGTAGGAATTGCCGTGACTGCCCAATTGCTGTTTTGAATCTCATAGCGCATGGTAATGCCTGTGGTGAGCAAATCGTTTTGTTTATACTGCACAGAAGACGCAAGCGAATAAATATCATC
Source organism: Acinetobacter sp. HY1485 (assembly GCF_027568475.1). Classification (GTDB taxonomy): domain Bacteria; phylum Pseudomonadota; class Gammaproteobacteria; order Pseudomonadales; family Moraxellaceae; genus Acinetobacter. The sequence continues at coordinate 346,027 of NZ_JANKZG010000002.1, forward strand.
ATGTGCGCTATAACCATCATTGCCTGTTGCAATAACAGCTTGAGCCAAAAGTGCCATCGACATACGATCATCATGCAAGTCAATCGCACGCTTAATACCAACGCTCACATCACCCAAGCCTGATTCATCATGTTTTTGCCCATTTTTTGTGGTTTTATTCCACATTGGACCTGCCCAACCTAACTGTAATTCTGTGTTAGAGGCAATTCCTGTACGCAATAACATATCCCCTTGTAAGGTTACTTGTTGCGTTTGGTCATTATCACGATGCGCTTCGGTATAAGTTGCCGTTGGTAGACCTTGCTCCCAAGCCAAACTGCCCACAGGCGTAATGCTTGTTCCAAAACCCGTACCTGGACGGTCAAACGAAAAATCACTTGCGCTACTCACCACACCCACTGTTGCTGTAGAAGCAAATAACATTAATTGTGCAAATTTCACGGTATTGTCCTTTTTATATTAGGCTAATTCTTTGGTCATTTTAGCGTTATGTGCGCGTAATAATTCAAGAGTTTGTTTTTCTTCTGGCAATGCCACCGACCAATCAATTTCGTCATAATCACATTCAAAAAATAAGTGACTAATAGATGACAAAATGGTGAGGTCTTCATCATCTTTGGTATTTGGGTCGACTTGATGTTGCAATAAACGCTCAACGGCAGGCACACATGCAGCACTTGCCGCATCCCATAAAGGACCATAAAACTCTTCTGCATCCCACAAATGTAAATTCGCTTTGGCATCAATGAGTGCATCTAATATGTCTAAATGGGGCTGTAATTTTTGTACTTTTTCTTGTTCTGAAAATGGTTTACCTGCTTCATATGCTTCACACAGCTCTTCCCACCATTGAAACAGTCCATCACATACAATCGTAACGGGTAACCCTTTTTCTGGGTCCATAAAGTTTGGATCTACGCCCTCTTTAAGTTGTTGTTTTACAGTAGATACATCTAACGCTTCAAGCGCTTGAATGAACGATTGTTGTGAATTAGTCAGCATAGGCAACTCTCAATTTAAGGATCAGAACAGTTCTGAAAAAACTAAAATTTAAGTGTAGCAAGAAACCAAAACGGAGGCGATAAAAAAGCACCCGAAGGTGCTTTTCTTTTTACGGTATTTTAAATGTCATCTTCTACAGCAAGTGCAGGTTTTGGTGCACGTACATTTTCTTTTTTCTCAAACAAATGTTCTAAACCATGTTTAAGTCGGTCAATCGCCCCATGAATTGCGGCATCTACATTACCTGCTTTATGTGCAGCAGTAACAGGTTTAAACCCTGCCGGACGCGCTTCAATTAAACAACGCAAGTCATCGTCGCCACCTTTTGCGGCATTTTCATCACTTAGATGAACCGAAAAGTGGGTAATTTTTTCGCCATAACGTTGGAATTTGCTTGTAAGTTCTGCACGTACATAATTAATTAAACGTTCACTATTTTGAATATTTTTATCTGTGCGAATTTCAATGTTCATTGTTTATCCTCGCTTTTATGTGCAAAACAAGTGTTTTTGCTTTGGTTTAAACCTTTTGCATAGTCTAGATCAAAGCAGATTTGTTAAATAACGGCTTGCAATTTTGACGTCATTTAAACTTTATCTATACCTTTAATATGGCTGATTCAGCAAAATATGCAAGCAAAATTTAGTAAGACACACTTGCTCAAAAATACGACAGTAACGATTATTAAATAAGCAGAAAAAATATTAGGAATATCTTAATATAATTTAAATAAAATCATGAACTTAATTTAATATTTTTTGTTATATTGTGACATAGAATTATTTAATTTTGATTACTTTTTAATTAAATTTAAATTGCAGTTTTATATTTCTCTATGTAATCAAATTGTTAATTTTTTAGTTTTAAAAATTTTTGATGAGGAAATGACAACCAAAATCTTACATTTTGCTACGCCCTAGCATGCTTTATTTCTTTATGATTTGATCAGTTTTCAAGAGATTATTGTTTATGAAAAATTTTACACTGCTTGCGGTGATCATTTCAGGTATCACATTAAGTGCATGTAGCCATAACCCGACACCTAAAAATATTGGTATGCCCAACCCTGCAAGCCAATATTGCTTAGAACAAGGTGGCAAATTAGACATCAAAAAAACAGATGCAGGCGAAGTGGGTATGTGTACACTAGGTGATGGCTCACAAGTAGAAGAATGGGATTTTTTCCGTAAAAATCATACCGAGTTAAAATAGTTTAGTTCTAAATAAAGCATCATTTAGATCATTTTTGCTTTAAGTAAAAAGCCCATCTGATGATGGGCTTTTTTTTATACCGCAATATCTGCCAAATTTCCTTTTTGTTCCAACCATTGTTTACGGTCAGCAGAGCGTTTTTTGGCAAGTAACTTATCTAATAACCCTGCGGTAAAGTGACTATCATCTAAATCTAATTGCACTAAACGGCGTGTATTTGGATCCATGGTTGTTTCACGCAGTTGTGATGCATTCATTTCTCCTAACCCTTTAAAACGCGTAATCTGCGGATTTTTGGTTTTAAGTTTGGCAAGCGTTGCTTCTAATTCAGGTTCATCTAAAGCATAAAAGACTTCTTTACCTGCATCTATTCTAAATAGCGGTGGCATAGCAACAAACAAATGCCCTTCTTCTACCAAGTTTGGAAAATGCTTCACAAACAAGGCACACAGCAATGTTGCAATATGCAAACCGTCTGAGTCGGCATCGGCTAAAATACAAATTTTGCCATAGCGTAGTTCTGATAAATCATCACTACCTGGGTCTACCCCGATAGCAATCGCAATATCATGCACTTCTTGCGATGCAAGTACCTCATCTGAAGATACTTCCCACGTATTTAGGATTTTGCCACGAATCGGCATAATGGCTTGGAAATTTTTATCTCGTGCTTGTTTAGCACTCCCCCCTGCCGAGTCACCCTCAACAATAAACAGTTCACTGTCTTCACGCGTTAAGCCCACGCAATCTGCCAATTTACCCGGTAGTGCAGGACCCGACACAATTTTTTTACGTTGTACTTTTTTAGCGGCTTTTAAACGGCGACCTGCCTTTGAAATTGCCATTTCTGCCAAAAGCATGGCAATGTCTGCATTTTGGTTCAGCCATAACGTAAAGGCATCTTTAGCGATATTCAGCACAACACCTGAGGCTTCACGGCTAGACAAACGCTCTTTAGTTTGTCCCGAAAATTGTGGCTCTTGAAACTTAAGCGATAAAATATAATTTACCCCATCCCAAACGTCTTCTGCCGAAAGTTTAAGATTTCGAGGTAATAAATTACGCAATTCACAAAACTCACGCAGTGCTTCGGTAATGCCCGAACGTAAACCATTGACGTGTGTACCCCCTTGTGCGGTTGGGATAAGGTTAACGTAGCTTTCTTGAATTTGCTCGCCACCTTCTACATTCCAACATACTGCAAATTCACAACTTGCACGTTCTGCTTCTCCTGTCGATACAAACGCAGGACTTGGCACAATTTCACGGTCTTGTAGTTCATCCATCAAATAGTCGACTAAACCATTTTCAAACTGCCATACAATTTTTTCTTTGCTTGCTTCATCAATAAAGGTAATTTGTAAGCCTGCTGCAAGTACAGCCTTAGCTTTTAAATTATGTTTAAGTGCTTTTAAAGCAAATTTAGGATGGTCAAAATATTTGGCTTCGGGATAAAAACGAACCAATGTGCCTGTTGCTCGTTTAGGTGCTTTGCCTTCTAATACTTGTAGCGGTGCAGTTGGTACACCATGTTCAAACGCCATTTGGTACAGATTGCCCTGACGCTGTACCTCTACTTCTACACGAGAAGACAAGGCATTCACAACCGAAATCCCCACACCATGCAAACCGCCTGAGAATTGATAATTATCAGTACTAAATTTTCCGCCTGCATGCAGTTTCGTCAAAATAATTTCGATACCGCTTTGCCCATATTCAGGGTGAATATCCACAGGCATCCCGCGTCCGTTATCTTGTACCGATAACGAACCATCTGCATAGACTGTGACACAAATTTTATTGGCGTGTCCTGCTAATGCCTCATCAACAGCATTATCAATAACCTCTTGGGCTAAATGGTTTGGACGTGTTGTATCGGTATACATTCCCGGACGACGACGAACAGGATCTAAACCAGATAAAACTTCAAGCGACTGAGCCGTATATTGTGACACGTTAAATAGTTTCCTTTAATACGATTTGATGCGACAAAAAAGTAAGTAGCATCGGAATTTTTTCGGCAAAATTTTGCATAACATGATCGCCTTTTTGTTCGGTGATGATCATGGCAGGTTGCTTTGCCTGACGATAATAACGCTGTGCTTGTGTATAGTCCAAAACTTCATCTTGGCACTGTAACAGCACTAAAAACTGTTCCCATTGTCCATCAAATGTTTGTGCAAGTTTTTGCAGTTGTTGTAAATGTTCTTGTTGTAATTGCCATGTTGATGTCACATTATACGGCAATTGTGCTTGCCCAAAAAGCGATAAAAACAATAACCATGGTTCAATAGTCGGATTAATCAATACAGCAGGTGCATGATAATAACGTGCTAAATACGTGGCATAAAAACCGCCCAAACTACTACCCACAAAAGCTAAATTTTTAAGCGGTTGGATATACTGATGTAACTGCTCTATTGCTTCATTGGGTGCTAAATTTAAGTCGGGTAAATGTACATAGATATGGGGCGCATGCTTTTGGCAATATTGTTTTAATAATGTACCTTTTACTGAATTAGCATGACTTTTAAAACCATGTAAATAAACAAGATTCATTTACGTAATCCCTATCGTATTTTGTTGCCTTATTAATCACTATAGTTTTATTACCTTCTACGAGCTTAAATATGATGCAAATTAGTCACCTTGATCATTTAGTTTTAACAGTAAGTGATATTGAAAAGACCTGCCAGTTTTATCAGGATGGATTAAATTTTGAAGTTATTTCTTTTGGTGAAAATCGTAAAGCCCTTAAATTTGGACAGCAAAAGTTTAATCTACATCAAGTGGGGCATGAATTTGAACCTAAGGCACATCATCCAACACAAGGTTCTGCCGACTTATGTCTGATTGCATCAACGCCAATTTCAGAAGTAATTCAGCATTTAAAAAAACATCATATTGATATTATTCAAGGTCCTATTGAGCGTACAGGCGCATGTGGAGATATTATTTCAATTTATATTCGTGATCCAGATCAAAACTTAATTGAAATTTCAAACTATAAAAAAGCCGATTAATGATAATCGGCTTTTTTAAACTTAGTATTTGCGAAATACTTGCCACAAACATACAAGCAGCAAAAAGCTAAAAAATACCAATGACCATACTGGCATAGACTGCCCTAAGAATGTCCAATCAATTTTGGCACACTCACCAGAGCCTGTCAGTACTTGCGATAATACTTCTTTTAATGGCAATACATCGACCAAATAATTTAAACCGGGACCACAGCTTGGTACTTCACTCGGTGGTAAATGTTGAATCCAAACATGGCGAGCAGCCACACCTGCCGACCATAAAATTCCCAAACTCGCAAGTCCTGCATAAATGCGTTTAACTATTGTATTTTTTGGATTATGCACAAAACCTAGAAAGGCAAATAAACCCATTACCATGAGTCCAACACGTTGAAATATGCATAATGGACACGGTTGTAACCCTTTAAAATGTTCTAGATATAGCGCAAATGCCATACCCACAATGCTGGCAAGTAATACCAACCCACTGACTAAACGATAACTTAAATTCACAGCGACATGACTCTCTAAACTTAGCGAAAAGCGCTTAAATATTCTTGGAATGTCTGTTTTGAATTGCGTTCAAGTGCTTGTTGCTCTTGATGAGATGTCACCACTAACCCATCAAAATAAGCACGCTTTTGTGAACTCAATGTATGCTTTGAATATGCATCAGTGTGTTGTTCTGCCAACGCACTGCCAAAACGCCATGTTCCCCCATGCGCCACCATATCACCGACTACACGCGCAGATAAAGTTTCATCAACATTTTTACCACGTTTTTGCATGGTCTGTAACGCTTGGCTATATAATGTACAATCGTAACTCTCATCTAAAATAGTCGCAATCGGGTGCATATTGTTCAAATGTAGCTCTAACCATTTTTCAACGCTGACATCACCTAAGTCGGTTGCTAACAGCGTATTTAAATCTCGTCCCGTTTCAATCATTTTGATTTGATTCGCTTCAATTTGGTTCTGCTCATCATCACTAATACTTGGACTATCTAGTAGTAAACAATACAATGCCAAAACTTCTAAAAAGCCTGCACTTTCTTCATCTACGCCTATAGGGCTATACGGATTAATATCAACGGCGCGTAGCTCGACATATTGTACGCCACGCTTTGCCAAAGCTTGTGATGGTGTTTCATTTTCTTGTGGTACTTGCTTTGGACGCACTAAACTATAATATTCATTTTCAATTTGTAGAATATGATCGTTTACTTGAGTCGGTTCACCTTGATCATTTTCTAAACCTAATTTGGCAAATGCATCAAATGGCGTTTTCACTGCTTTTTGTAATTCGGTTAAATAATCATTTAAATTGTTATATTGAATACCCAATTTTTTTTGTGCCGAATTTTGATAGCCAATGCGACCCATACGCAATGCAGTGGCATGTGGTTTATACAATGTGCCACCAATGAGTGGCTCTAAATTATGCTCACGCCCCAATAAAAAGCTACGACATACTGTTGGACTTGCACCTAACAGAAACATGACCATGGGTGTTAAACGGATAAAGTTACGGATAAGTCCAAAATAACGTGCACTGCGATAATCTTGTAAATTGAGCTGTTTTAATTGTTCGTTGGTTTCGTGCTGTTGAAGTTGTTTGAAAAGGACATCGGGAAATGAAATATTATAATGTAGCCCTGCAATAGTTTGCATACGGCGTCCGTAACGCACCCCCAAACCATGACGATACAAAGTTTTAAAACGCCCTAAATTTGATGTGCCATATTGCGCAAGTGGGATTTGCTCCTCTTCTTCGTTTAACATACACGGCATCGACATTGCCCATAAACGCTCACCTTTTGGCAAATTTTCATGTGCAACCGTATGTAAATCTTTTAGATAATCTAAAACATCAGGAATATTATTTTGCGGTGGCGTAATAAACTCCATTAATGCTTCAGAATAATCAGTTGTAATATGTGAATGCGTAAGCGCAGAACCCAAAGCATTTGGATGGTTTTCTTGAGATAAATAACCATCACTTTGCATTCTTAAAGTTTCTCGTTCTATGCCACGTAACATGCCTTGCAACATGGTTGGCTTTACCCAAGCAGGTAATATTGTTGTTAGAGGTGCTTTGGGTTGACTCATATGATGGCTCACTTATTTTTATGGCTACAATTTAAGTTAAAAGACATACCTTTTTCTATGATGCCAAGATCAAATTTAAAATTAAACCCTATTTATAGAACGCAAGATTGCATTCATGTATCTCTTGTTTTTTGTAGATATACTGCCGCTCATAAAAGAAGCTAAATATTCAGTATGTGTATACGCTCCACTATTTATATGAACCAAAAACTTAAAGAGCTAAAATAAAACATACAAGCATTTGCATAACTTAAGCAAATAACATTACGGTTAGATTGCATCGAAAATTTATGTATCTAAAAAATTCGTTATTTAATAATTTGTAAATCATTGATTGCATGTAAAGCCACCATACTAAAGCAAGTAAGTCGCCCCAATACTTCAAGACGATAGCCCAAATAATGTATGTACACAGCAATATATCGTTAGCAAAAACTAAATTTGTTTTAATGCATATTTAGCTGTTAATTCTGTACAAAATCACAGCACATTAAGATGCTAAAATATGGTTAGATTTATTTATTTTCTATGATTGAGTAAATAAAGATGAACTCAGTTTTAGCATTTTGGTTTAATTCCCAGCATCAACCATTATGGTTTAAACAAGATGATGCCTTTGACCAAATCATTCACGAACAATTTTCGGATCTACACCAAGAGGCTCGACAAGCTGAACTTTGGTCATGGCGCAAAACCATCCAAGGGCGACTTGCCGAAATTATTATTTTAGATCAATTCTCACGTAATTTATTTAGAAATACACCCAATGCGTTTGCTCAAGACACAATGGCGTTAACCCTTGCACAAGAAGCCATTACTTTAGGACTCGATCAAGAACTGCCCCAACAACAACGTGCGTTTTTATATATGCCTTTTATGCACAGTGAATCACAAAAAATTCACGAATACGCGGTAGAGCTTTTTACAGATTTAGGTAATCCCACAAATTTAGAATTTGAGTATCAACACAAAGCAATTATTGACCGCTTTGGACGTTATCCCCATCGCAATACAGCCCTTGGTCGTACTTCTACCAAAGAAGAACTTCAGTTTTTAACTCAACCCCATAGTCACTTTTAAACGATGAAAACACTTACTTTACTTTTAGCAGGCAGTCTAATGCTTGGTGGTTGTGCCACATTAAATGCACCGCTTACATTTAATCAGTTAGGGAATTTTTCAACCTATCCGCTCAATGCCCAAACATTTCGGATTCGTTTTGATGCAAGACAAAATATTAGCTATGGTACAGCTCAAGAAATTGCCTTAGTACAATCTGCTCGCACCACAATCCAACAAGGTTTTCGCTACTTTGAAGTCATGAACGACCCAAGTAATCGTAATGCACCACCTCGGCAAAGTATTGTCTATAACAATAATCCTGTTTTGTTTCCTCGCCCATTTTTAAACCCATGGAACGATGTGCCACAAGTGATTACTACAGAACCAAGCGAAGTGTCTTATACCATCAACTGTTATAAAACAGCCCAAAATCCAAATGCGTTTGATGCCAAACTCATTTTACAAAACCTAGGTGCAAAATATGGTATTAATGAAAATGGGGCTATTATAGTGCCACCTCCACGCTAATATTGGTTTAGGATTTAATTTATGAGTTTAAACGCTCAAACAATTTCACCCAGCTTACAACGTAGTAAACGCTTTGCCACCATTGCACTAATTATTGCCGTGTGTGCTTGGCTATTATTGATGATAAGTGCCAAATTTTTGCCACAATACACCACCTTTTTACATATTTTAATGTTAGGTGCAGAGGCAGGCGTTGTAGGTGGTTTAGCCGATTGGTACGCCATTACAGTGTTATTTAGAAATCCTTTTGGGCGTTTACCTATTCCGCATTTTTTACGTGACCATACCGAGATTATTCCGCGTAATAAAGCCCGTATTGCCGAATCGATGGGACGATTTGTACAAGAGAATTTTTTATCCCCTAAAATTGTAGAACAAAGTTTACAACGTACAGACCTTGCACAGCATGCAGGGCAATGGCTTGCCAACCCAAATAACAGTACGCAAGTCACACAGATGATGCAACAAACGTTGCCACAAGTTTTTGATTTTGTAGAACAACAACAAATTGCTACTTTTATTCAAAATAACAGCGTGCAATGGGTACAAAATACCAAAATTAACCGCCTTGCAAGCGAAATGTTACGCGCAGTTTTAGAAAATGATTTTCACCAAGATGTATTACAACACGCGTTAGATTTAGCTCATGAATGGGTACTAACTCATCCCGATGAAACCCGACGCATCACAACCAAACTGTTTCAAGAATTTGGTATTTTAAAACTGTCTAAAGGTGCAAGTTGGCTTGGTATTGATATGCAACAACGCACCATTGATACCTTTGTTGAACAGCTTGAAGAGATGCTTAAAAACCCTGAACATCCTTGGCGACAACATATCGAAACCTATGGCAATGACTTAATGCTTGCTTTACAACAAGATGATAGCGATGCAAGCATACGCCTCAACGCAAGTAAAAATGCACTGATTAATAGTCCACAACTACTTAATTTTATTAGCGGTGCAGTGGTAATTTTATTTAATGCCCTTAAAGAAGATTTACAAAAACCCAATTCGGGCGTTGCTCATAATCTTCGAGCAGCCATTGAACTGTTGGGACAAAATTTAATTGAAAACCAAGAAGTACGACAGCTATTAAACCAACGTATGAGCACACTTGCTATTCATTTTAGTGGACAATATAGCAATAAAATTATCCGCTTTGTCAGTGGACGAATTCAAGAATGGGATTCTAGCGAAATGATCGCCAAAATTGAAAACGAAGTGGGTGGTGATTTACACATGATTCGTGTCAATGGTGTGGTGGTTGGTGCATTTATTGGTTTGGTTTTAGGGGTTATCCGTGCAGGTATAGAATATATTCTTTAGAATGCTTTACTCTACTTCTAATCAAAGATGGTTTTGCATAAAATTTATTAAATAGAATAAGCTCTGCATAAAACCATCTTTAAAAAAAGTCTTTATCTTTTTTAAGAAAGTACCCATAAATTTATATGACAGGTGCATCAGCCTTTTAAAAAATAGATTTATCCAGAATATGCTTAAAAAGATAATTCATGCCATTCAAAAAACAATGGTATTCATTTTAATAATTTCGCCTAGTTCTTCTTTAAATTTTATCAAAGATATGAAATCAAAAACTTCTTTTAAAACTATTGAAATAGGACAATATTTCAACGTTAGCTTTTAGATAATTTTACCTTGTTAAAATTATGAACCTCCATTAAAGTTAATGTTTGTATTTTAACCAAATTAATTTTTATGTTCATAAAACAAAAAGAAAAATACAATATATTTTCTCTTAAAAATCCTGCTGATAGATGGGTCATTATCATAGGAAGTGTATTTTTCACAGCATATTTAGTCTTTGTTTCTATTTTAAATTTATACGATACGCTTTTATCTAGACAACTTAATCTAAACTTAGATTATTGGATTTTTATCCTATTAGCACTCGCTACATATAATTTAAAATCAATAAGCTCTAAAACTCAAATTAAACTTATTCAGGTTACAGTATATGGCACAGTTGCAGGTCTGCTTATTGATGCACTTACACTTCTTTTTGCTTATATTATTAAACTGCTTGAATGGCTATAAATAATCCTTTAAAAAGTTATAAGATTAGATAAGTAATACATTAAAAATATCATTTAAGTATCCGAATCTCTTTAAATAATAGATAAATTTACTTCTCATCATCAATATGCTTTTGTTCAAGATAATTTCTAGTAAAATGATATTTTAACCATGCTTAACCTTACCTATTTGTTACTTAATCATTTTAATAAAATTCGGTTGAATTAATACATTTACTCTTATCTTATTTCATTCACTTTTAATATTTTTTATTTAATAAAATTATAATTTTTCAAAAAAATTAATACCTTATGTAATTAATACGATGTTTACGTATTTTTTCATAGGTATTTTGCAAGGAAATATAACCATTTTTTACTTTTCTAATTATTTATATTAATGTGATAACAAATAAATCTAAGTATATGATCATGGAATCAGAGAATTTTTTCGAAAAATTATCCGTTCAAAAGAACACAACTCGCCTCGCTTTTTTTAATTTAGGCTTCTCCATGGCAACATGGGCATCATTGATTCCATTCTTAAAATTAAAGTTAGGACTAAATCATAATGATTTGGGATTACTTATTTTAGGAATGGGATTAGGTTCAGTTGCTGCTATGCTGATCACAGGACGTATTATTAAATATTTAGGTTGCCGTTTTATTATTGCAGTTTCATCTTTAATTTTTATCCTTACCTTACCCATCGTCACCAGTTTAACTAGCATTCCAATCATTGCAATTTTTCTTATATTTTTTGGGATTGCATCTGGTGCAACAGGCATTGCTGTTAATTTCCAAGGCGTTATTATAGAAGAAAAATATGATCGCCCTATAATGTCTAACTTTCATGGCATGTGCAGTTTAGGCGGACTTGTCGCTGCACTTGCAATGACCTCTTTATTTCATTTAGGACTATCACCTTTAAATACAACATTTTTAGCTGGACTCCTCATGTCTGTGATTGCTGTATTTTCAACATTAGGTGCAATGAATAAATCGAGTGTCAATACAACCAACAAACCAAAAGTAGAACAACTGCAAGAACCTGTTAAAAAGTTTTCAATTCCTCATCCTATTATTTTAGCGCTTGGTATGATGTGCTTTATTGCATTTTTAACAGAAAGTACTGTTTTAGATTGGAGTGGCGTTTACCTGACAAGCAACTATCATACGTCATTGTCTAATGCGAGTTTAGCGTACAGTTGCTTTGCCGTAACCATGACACTATCTCGCTTTTTTGCCCACATTGTTTTAAAGAAAATTGGCGAGAAAAAGTTAATTTGGGGTAGTTCTATTTGTGCAAGTTTAGGTATGGCAATTGTCGTTCTTGCACCTACTGCAGTTTGGTATTTTGTTTTATTTGGCTATGCTTTGGTGGGCTTAGGTCTATCAAACATTGTTCCCATTTTATTCTCACGTGTGGGTCGTCAAGACTTTGTTCCTAAATCTCAAGCTTTATCTTATGTATCAATTTTAGCATATTCGGGTGCATTAAGTGGCTCTGCATTGGTGGGCTTAATTGGGCAACAAACAGGTTTAACGTTTGTATTTGCATTTATTTCAATCATGTTGTTATCTATTGCAATGTTTAACTCATATACCTTTGTGAAAAAACGTCGTAAAGAGCGTAAGTTAAAAAAATTAATGCTGACTCAAAAAGATGTAGATATCGCCTAAGAGGTAAATAATATGCCATACGTTAATATTAAGATTACCCGTGAAGGGGTCACTAAAGAACAAAAGGAACAACTGATTGCAGGCGCAACACAGTTATTGGTAGATGTATTAGGCAAAAACCCTCAAACCACCATTGTAACGATTGATGAAGTAGATACTGATAATTGGGGAATAGGGGGTGTCCCTGTTACAGAACTTAGAAAAGATGCAAAAAAAGATCTCCAATAAGGAGATCTTTTTTCTATTAACGTTTGGTGAGCTTTGTGCCTGTATAAATTAAATAAATTGCCGATAAACCCACTAATACATAAATGATGCGAGATAATGCACTCATATCACCAAAAATTGCTGAAACTAAATTGAAGTTAAAAGCACCTACTAACCCCCAATTTAATCCACCTACGATGGTGAGTACATATGCAATCCAATCTACTGTCGACATTCTCATTTTTATTTCCTTTGCTTAATTAGTATTGTTTTTTTATTTTATAAAAATTACTTTATTTCATTGTTTGTTATTTGAGCATTTTTTGTATATTTAACATACATTGTAATCTAACGGTGAATCTTGCTTTGAATCAAATTTTTAACGGTTTTCTATGCAATATCAAAGAAACCAAAATTAAAAATATCGTAAGTCATTAATTTAAAAATTTTCAATAAATACAGGCCTTAAAAAGAAAGATGTGCTTATTAATTTTTGTAAATAATTTGGGTAGGCAGTACATACCATGCTTCTAAAAAATTAGCTTGAGCCAAGGCTTGTTTTAAGCGATCAGACATAAACATAGAACCTTTAAGTGCTGGGTCATGCCATAAGTCTAGGTCGCAACTTAGTGCCTCGCTAGATACTGCAATTGCATGATCAAATTCATCTCCTGGGCATAAAAAATAGTGTTGTACTCCTCCATTTAAATATTCTAAATTACATAATTCGCCTTCACAGCTTTCTGGCATTAGGTAAGAACGCCATGAACTTTCGGTTAGGTTCATGAGGTAGTAGGTTTCGTTATTTAGCGGTTGGTTACTTTCTTGGTCATACAAGCGTAAAGGGAAAAACTGTGTACCTTCTGCTAACTTAAATTGTTGTAACAGCTCATAACATTCTTTTGTAAACAGTTTATAACCATCAGATATTTTAAAAAAACCTTTAAAATTTTGGTGAATATTGGCAGGTACATGATAGGCATACATCGTAGTAGGGGGCTGTTGAATGGGTAATTTTTTATAAGCTAAATATGTATTTTTAATATCAATAGCTATATTCATTAGTTGCTCCCATTCAGTTTGTTCTTTTGGAGTACGTGGTTGTTTATACTCTAGCTCAAACCATCGGTTGTAATCATATAAGCTAGGAATAGAAAAGCCAAAGCGGTAAGTTTTGTTATGAGATTCTTGGGTTTGCATACAACTATACCAAACAGGGTTTAACATTGTGTATTCTCTTTATGATTCACTATAATATTCTAATATATTTTAAAAAGTTAAATGTTATTCATCTAATATTTGAAGATTGAGTTTTTTATTTAAACATCACAACAAAGCAACAGTATTGTTTTACACCTTTTTCTTTTATGCTTGAATAAAACACAACATAAGAAGATACAATGAAACAACGTCCATTAGTGACAGAGCAACACCTTTGGAAATCTTTTTTCTTTTTTTTACTGCCACTTATTGCCACCAATATTTTGCAAAGCGTTTCAGGTACTTTAAATACGATCTTTGTAGGGCAAATGCTTGGTGTCAATTCAGTTGCAGCCGTCGCTGTATTTTTTCCAATCTTGTTTTGTTTAATGGCGTTTATTATTGGTGTGTCGTCAGGTGCTTCTATTTTAGTAAGCCAAGCATGGGGCGCTCAAAATACAGAAAAAGTACAGCAAGTTGTGGGTACAACCATTTTTTTAACGCTTATTTTAGGGTTTTGTATTGCAGGGTTTGGGATTACTTTTGCCTCACACATTTTAACGGCGTTACAAACAGATACCACCGTGATGCATCTAGCATTGCCTTATATCCGTACCATGTTGGCAGGAAGCCCATTGTTATTTTTATACATCATGTATACCTCTTTATTACGTGGTGTGGGCGATAGCGTAACTCCACTGGTTGCGTTAAGTATGACCACCATGATTGGGCTATGTATCACCCCTGCCCTCATTACAGGTTATATGGGCTTGCCGCACATGGGGATTTTATCACCTGCAATTGCCGCGATTGTGGGTAATATTGCGGTACTTATTTTTTTAAGTTTTTATCTAAATTATAAAAAACATACTTTACGCCCCAACCAAACGCTATTACGTCATGTCAAATATGATAAAAAATTGATCAAAAAAATTCTAAAATTGGGTATTCCAACAGGCGTACAAATGGTCACAACCTCACTTGCAGGCTTGGTGATTGTCGGCTTAATTAATACATTTGGTGCACATGCTACCGCAGCGTACGGTGCTGTTAATCAGGTAATGAACTTTATTCAATTTCCTGCCCTCTCCATTGCCATTGCCACATCCATTTTTGTGGGGCAAGCCGTGGGTGCCAATAAAACCAATTTACTCTCCAAAATTACACGTACTGCCCTACTTATGAACCTCATGATTACAGGTACATTAGTCACAATTGCCTATTTGTTTTCTAAACCACTGATGCAACTGTTTATTACAGATCCGTCTGTTGTCACGCTTGGGCAATCACTATTATTTACTGTACTTTGGGCAGTTTTATTTTTTGGGGCAAGTGCTATTTTTGCCTCTACAATGCGTGCCACAGGTACAGTAAACCTACCCATGATTATTAACATTGCCACAATTTTGTGTATTGAAACACCGTGTGCCTATTGGTTTAGTCACATGTGGGGGCTTAATGGCATTTGGATGGCGTATGCTTTATCTTTTGTCTGCTTATGTATCTTTCAAGCAAGTTACTATTTACTGGTTTGGAAGAAAAAAGAAATCAAACGACTCGTTTAATCATAAAACTGTCATTATACTTTCATGAAAAATTCATAAAAATTGCTGAATCTGCCCCCAATGCAATACTACTGTCATAATTAAACTTTGTAATATGGGCAGCCAAGCCGTGGTTAAATAGGATGTGACACTGTGAAAGAAGACTACATTTTAATTGTAGATGACGAATTACCCATTCGTGAAATGATTCATACTGCGCTAGATATGGCAGGCTTCCAATGTTTACAAGCAGAAGATGCAAAACAAGCCCATCAAATGATTGTGGATCAACGTCCTGCTTTGGTTTTATTAGATTGGATGCTCCCCAATGGAATGAGTGGTGTAGACCTCTGCCGTCGTTTAAAACGTGATGAAACATTAGCCGAAATTCCTGTGATTATGCTCACTGCCCGTGGCGAAGAAGACCACAAAGTACAAGGGCTAGATGCAGGTGCAGACGACTATATGACCAAGCCATTCTCTACCCGCGAGCTTACATCACGCATTAAAGCCGTACTTAGACGCTCAAATGCACTCAGTGGCGAAAAACAAATAGATGCCAACGGTTTAGTATTAGACCCTGTAAGCCAACGCGTAAGTTTTGGCGACAACATTTTAGAAATGGGACCAACCGAATACCGTTTATTGGCATTTTTTATGACCCATGCCGAACGTGCGTACACGCGTGCCCAACTACTTGACCAAGTATGGGGTGGTAATGTCTATATCGAAGACCGTACAATTGACGTTCATATCCGTCGTTTACGCAAAGTCTTAGAACCTTTTGGCGTAGACCGTTTTGTTCAAACTGTCCGTGGCACAGGTTATCGTTTTTCTACCCGTGCAGATGCGCCTGCTTAAGATTTTAAATTATGTACGAACCCTACCCCACGCCTGAAATTAGTCACGAACATAAAAAATACCGTTATAGCAGTCTGTGGCAATATGCAAAGCAAGATTTAAAAGTCTTGTTCTTTTTTGTGTTAGTTGCAAGTTTAGTGGGCTTTGGGCTTGGCTACTTTTGGATTTGCCTTAGTATTGCATGTGTGTGCTTTTTAGGCGTTCAACTGCGTTCACTGTACCTCATTAACTATTGGATTTCTCATCATCCGTACGATGTTCCCCCTAACATCAATGGAATTTGGGGCGCGCTGTTATTTAATATTTATCGTGCGCAACGCCAAGAACGTATTGTGCAAGCAGAGATGGTAGGGTTAATTGATCGGGCGCAAGCCTCTTTGGTTGCCTTAAGCGAAGCTGTGGTGCTAACCGATGAGTTCCATCAAATTGAGTGGTGGAACCCCGCTGCCGAACGTTTACTTGGCATTAAAGAAGTTGACCGTGGGCGTAGCTTATTGGGTATTTTAAGACAGCCTAGTTTTATTGAATACTTCCATCATATGGATGAACATCCCGATGGCTTAAAGCTACAATCCACCTTAGATGAAGATCAATATATTCAAGTAAAACTAACAGGTTTTGGCGTAGAAAGTCGTTTACTGCTTGCCTACGATATCACACGCGTTCATAACTTAGAGCAAATGCGGAAAGACTTTGTAGATAATATCTCGCATGAACTACGTACTCCCCTTACTGTATTAAGTGGTTATTTAGAAACATTCCGTGATCAAGATGATTTTAATCCACGTTGGAACCGTGCTTTTGACCAAATGCAGTCACAAACACGGCGAATGAATGCATTAGTAAACGATTTACTCTTATTATCTCGCCTAGAAAATGATAAAAAAATTGCTAAAAACCAAATTGTTGATATGCCAAGTTTGATGAATCAATTATTTGATGATGCACAAGCCTACAACACAGAATATGGGCATATGCTTCATTTAGAACTTGATAGCCATAGCGATTTAATTGGTTCAGATATGGAGCTTGCGAGTGCTTTTGGGAACCTCATTACCAATGCTATTAAATACACACCTCAAGGTGGTGGCATTATTACTATTGGTTGGCACGAAGACCAAACGCATGGCTACTTTACCGTACAAGATAACGGCATTGGCATTGACCCTAAACATTTACCTCGCTTAACCGAGCGTTTTTACCGTGTTGATACCGCACGTAGCCGTCAAACAGGGGGGACAGGTTTGGGGCTTGCGATTGTAAAACATGTCTTAATGCAACACGGGGCTTACTTAGAAATTGATTCTAAAGCTAATCAAGGCTCTTGCTTTAAAGCAATTTTTCCAAAAGAGCGTCTGTACCAAAGTGAATCGCTTTAATGCTGTTATGATATGACCTGTAAAAACGAACTCATATGGAATTATGTCTAAAACGATAAAAATAGTCATTGGATTGGTGATGTGTTTAGGTGCATTTGTTTTCATCAAACTGACACTACCTAGCCAAGAAGAAAAAGACCGCCACACTGCTTTATTGTGTGATGTCATTCGGCAACCCGAAACTCAAATGACTGAAACAGGCTTAATTGAAGCGGTTCATTTTTATCAAGAAAATAGTGTTCCTGCTTATGTCGTACATAAACCGAAATTTTATGAAGGATATACTCAAAAGATTGTTCGACATTATTTGCAACTCAGTGCAGAACAGCAACAAAAGGCAAAACAAGACTATAATCAGTGTGCTCAATTTGTTAAAGATTAGTATTTTTGCCCACCTCTTAAGTGGGCACAAATCGAAATCCTAGTTTTATACTTTCTTTCATATCTTTAAATATTTCACGATCTGCAATAACAAACAATAGCATTTCCAATTCATAAGGTTCTGCATCCTCACCCAAAATAGGCTGTGCATACTTTTTAATAAAGTTATAGTATTTAAAATAAGCATCCTGCTTTGACTCATACAAAGGTGTTGAACTATTTAAGTGATATAAATTTAGAATTGTGTTTAAGTCAAAGTTACTTAAAATTTTATTTCTACTTGTAGGGATTGGAAAGTAAAGGGTATTGAATTCGTATTTTAAAATTCACCAGTTAAGTGCAAAAATAGCTCTAGAATCATAAATAAAGAAATCATCTGGTTTTAAACATGACGCTATTTTAGATAAAGATGAAATAACATCAAAAGTATCAATCGTTAACTTTCTATTTTTTGACTGTTGTTTAAATTTTGCTATTTTTTCAATATTATTAGATGTTTCTTTAAAACTTCGAATACCACCCCATTCTTTGACTATCCAAAAATCCACATCTGAATGCACAGGTGATTTTGAATATAGATCAAGTAAAATAGATTTTAGTTTTTTATTTTTTTCATAATCACTAATGGGAGTTGATAGCTCTTTTTTTTGGCATGATGTAAAGAATGAATGATGTGCTGAAAAAGGCGCTTTATAACGTTGTCGCAAATCAACTTCATCTTTTATTCTTTTTAACTACTCAATTAATACATTCATTTATTAACCTAAAAAAACGTGGCAAATGCCACGTCCTTATTATTTGGTAAGATGACCCAAACGCTCACCCATCACCACTGCAGATTGTGCTTTAAATTGTTCTTCCCAAGCCATCACATCTTGTTCAAACAATACAATTGCCGTTGAACCTAAATAAAAACGACCAAGTTCATCGCCTTTGTTTAACGCTAAATCATGATGTTGAAGCTCTAAACGACCCGTTGGTTTAACCTTTCCTGTGGCAACAGTTTCAATACCTGCAACAATCATTGCACCGACCAATACCACTGCCATACGTCCAATAGATGTATCAAACAGACACACCATACGCTCGTTACGCGCAAATAAACCCGATACATTTTCAGCAGTCACTTGGTTTACCGAGAAAAGTTCACCTGGCACATACAAGGTTTCTGTTAATTTACCATCAAACGGCATATGCACACGGTGGTAGTCTTTAGGTGACAAATAAACTGTCGCAAATTGCCCATTTTTAAAAGGCATTGCAAGTTTAGGGTCGCCAATCAACTGTTCTACAGAAAAGCTTTGCCCTTTTGCCTGAAAAACATCACCCTCTACAATCGCACCAATTTGCGAAATAGCACCATCAGCAGGACACACCACAGCTTCTTGCGCTGTATCAATTTGACGTGCCGTTGTTTTTAGCGAACGGGTAAAAAATTCGTTAAATGATTTATATTTAAGCGCATTTTTTTGTTCAGCAATTGACATATCAATGCCATATTTTGCTTTAAAGGCTTGAATAACCACATTTTTAACAATCTTATTTTCACTTGCTGCAACTTTACCCACCACACGGCTTAGTTGGTGTTGTGGTACTAAATCTTGCGCTTTTAAAAACAACTGTTTTTGTAACGATTTGAGGCTCAAAGTGGCTTCTCTCCCATAACTGTTGGACTGTGTAGGCAATTGCCCCACTCACTCCACGCACCATCATATGCCATCACCTGCCAATTGAGTAAACGCCCAATCATATAAGCAAGCGCAGAACGATGATGTGATTGGCAATATACCACCACAGGTTTTGTTAAATCAAAACCCACTTGCTGTAATTGCTGTTTAATCTGATCTAAGGGATGCAATCTTAAATGATTTTTTGTACAAATTGCAGTGTTTGCTTCGTAATGTCGGGCATTTGGAATGTGTCCTGCCAATCTTGCAGTACGTTTTTGCCCTGTATATTCTTCCAAACTACGACAATCCCAAATTTGAATAGACTGTTCTTGCACATGTTCTTTTAGGGTTTGGTAGTCAACTTTATATTGGGCTGATGTAGCAAAAGAGGGCTGAAAATATTGCTGAGGTATGATGGGTTGATGTACCTGATGGCTGATTGGGTATTTACCACTAAGCCATGCTTGGATGCCACCATTTAATAAACTTGTATTTAAAAAACCAATACAATGCAAGTTCCATAACAGTCGGCTTGCCCATGCGCCTCCTTCATCATCATAGGCCACTACATGATCTGTTGGGGCAAGGTGCAAATGCTCAATTAAAGCCTGCATTTGAGTAAGTGAGGGCAAAAAACCCGAAGCAAGGTCAATAGGTTGGACAAGCTGTTTGGGTTGGGCATGTATTGCTTTAGGCAAATGTACTTGTTGATAGACTGTTCTACGCGTTAAATCTACAATTTTAACGCGTGGATCATCTAAATAATCAACGAGTACATCAGCGTCTACTAATAAAGGTA
Organism: Acinetobacter sp. HY1485; assembly: GCF_027568475.1. Classification (GTDB taxonomy): domain Bacteria; phylum Pseudomonadota; class Gammaproteobacteria; order Pseudomonadales; family Moraxellaceae; genus Acinetobacter. Next base: position 366,728 of record NZ_JANKZG010000002.1, read on the forward strand.
GCATGACATTTATTTATGTAGTTTAGAGAGTTGGATTATTTCGCAATCTGTTTCTTCAATATCAAACACCTGACGCAAATATGCTAAAAAGGTATTGTTATCGGTCATGGTTTTACCCGGACTATCTGAAATTTTAGCAACTGACTGCCCATTACACTCCACCAATTTAAGTACAATATTAAGCGGTGTTACGCCCATATCATTGGTTAAATTTGTGCCAATGCCAAAACTCACTTTAAAGCGGTCTTTGAAGTATTGGTATAAATCCCATGCTTTTGGCAAAGTTAAACCATCACTAAAGGTGAGCATTTTGGTTTTACTGTCAATTTTTAGTTTTTGATAATGCGCATAGGCTTTATCGCCCCATTCGTACGGGTCGCCACTGTCATGACGTAAGCCATCAAATAGTTTGGCAAAGTATAAATCGAAGTCACGCAAGAACGCATCCATTCCTACAACATCAGTGAGTGCAATACCTAAATCGCCACGATACTCTTGTACCCACGCTTCTAATGCTGCTTTTTGAAAATCACGTAGTCTTACATCAAGCGCTTGAAAGGCTTGCAAAAATTCATGCGCCATTGTACCAATAGGTGTAATACCCAATTCTTTAGCAAGTAAAACATTACTTGTACCTCTAAACATACATGGTACAGCTTGATGAAATGTTTCTACCACATGCTTGTGCCAGCTCAAACTATAGCGCCGACGTGTACCAAAATCAGATACTAAAAATGGAGCATCTTTCGGTTGGCGTTTTTGTTCGAGTTGTTTAAGAAGTGCTAATTTTTCTTGTAAGCGACGCTCGCCTTCTGCCATAACGGCATCTGTATGCAAACGCTTAAAATAAAGTTCATTCACAATAGAGAGGACAAAAATTTCAAACATCAATGCTTGAACCATTGGTCCTTCAATATGAATATCTAAGCGTCCTTGCTCGTCAATTCCTGCTTGTATAAAGCGACGTTTGAGTTGAAATAACTCTAAGTAATCGACAAAGTCACTTTTGATAAAGCGTAAGTTACGTAGATAGGCAAGTTCTTCAGGCTTAAATCGTAAGCTACATAGATGATCTAATTGTTCGTTTAAGTCGCTTAAAATTTCAGTCAGTGGATAGACAGTATCTTCTAAATTACGACAGCGAAATTGGTAAACGCTATGGGTTTGCGGAAATTTGTGCAATACCACTTGCAACATCGTAAATTTATATAAATCTGTATCCAATAGCGATCGTATTATTGGTTCCATATGCGTATCAATCTTTTTTGACTTTCAGCATTAAAGCACATTTTTTTATAAGGTATAAAAAAAATTACCGCCCATTAAAATGAGCGGTAATTCAGGTTTTCTAGTTTAAATTATTTCCATTGGTAACCAACAGATACTGCGCCACCAACATTACTTCTAGAGTCGGCTGATGCACCAAGCTTCCAAATGTATTTGTTGTTGTCCGTAATGGCACTTGCACCCACGGCAATGGCGCCTTCGCCTTTATATCCACCTAAACCTGCACTCACCATACTTAAACCTGGTTCGCTTGGTTGTGGTAAGTTACCAACTGCCATTGCACCTGCAATACCTGCGCTTGTATCGCGGCGTAATTCATTTAAACCTCGATTAGTTTGAGCAAACGCATTTTCTAGTGTATCTACACGTTTATCTACAGCCCCCAATGCATCACCTACATTGTTATATGCCCCACCTGCTACATTGTAGGTTGGTGCTGATACTTGTCCTGTTGATGCATCTACCGTAGAACCACCACCTAAGTAGTTAGATACATTGGTATTTGCTTGGTAAACCTGAGCACCATTGACTGCATCTTTGCTTGAGCTTGTGATACTACCATCAGCCACATTGGTTACTTTTTGGTTTCCTGCATTTACGCCATTGCTATCAATTTCAACTTGTCCAACTTTAACCGTATTTGCAGTAATGTCTTTAGACGTTGCCACTTGATAGTTGGTGCTGCCATCAGCATTATTAGAGGTGGTGACAACAATATTGTCGCCTTGAGTAACAGTTGATTTTGCTTTAGCTGCACTTTGGTTCACATTTTTGATCGCTTGATCAACAGTGGTTGCACCTGTACCGCCAATGTTAGTTGCAGTTACTTTGCCATCTGCATCAACCGTTGCATCACCACCAATAACGCTTGCAACACTGTTTGATACATTAGAAAGCTGTCCACCATTGATTGCATCTGTAGACCCTTGGGCAACTGAACCATTTGCCACACCTGTTACCGTACGATTACCTGATGTTCCTGCAACATTTACAGTTGTACCCCCTGTGTCTTGTCCAATGGTAATTGGGCTATTGGCATCCGCCTGTTTCACAATGCCTGTTTTACCTGATGTCACATCACTAATATTGTTTTGCAAGTTACTAATATTGTTTGTATTCGCTGTGACTTGGCTTTGAACATTGGCAAGCTGTCCACCATTAACGGCATCTTTAGAACCTGCAGCCACTGTACCATCAGCCACATTGGTTACTTTTTGGTTTCCTGCACTAATACCTGCTTGTGTAATACTTGGTGTATTTGCAATCTGCGTACCTGTACT